>JBMYRF010000039.1:0-4240 GCA_049602075.1 Rubripirellula sp. | reverse complement strand
CTTTCGGGACGCATCCCACCAAGCCGACGATCATCATACGGATTGAGCTTTGAATACGAATCATTGGAAGTTTCGAAGGCGATTGGAAATTCCGGACAGCAGATGGTTGCGTGTCTGAGAGGGCCGGGGTCATGGCGTTCAACTTTGGTTATGATCAGGCTCGTTAAAATACTTTACGTGAAGAGCTCGGCAGATGATAAACGGTCTCGAATTGCGATTTCGCCAGGTGGCATTGCTGGGAGCACTTGCGATTTTCGAACACGGTGGCGTGCCTGCCGCTCATGCGGAGGACTTGGTGACGCCCGCCATGGTGAACCTTGCTCCGGCAGCGGGTCGACGAGTTCGCCAAGTTGCCGCTGAATACGCGGGCACGGACGTCTACCACTCGCTTTATTTGCCAGTCGACTGGATTCCGGAGGAAAAGTATCCCGTCATCGTCGAATATACCGGCAATCGGTTCCCACCCGGCAAAGGAAGCGGTGAAGTCAAAGATGCCAACCTCGGCTACGGCATGAGTGGAGGTCGAGGATTCATATGGGTGGTCATGCCCTATATTGAAAAAAACTTGACTGAAAACGCAGTCCAATGGTGGGGTAATAAACAGGCAACCATTGACTACTGTAAAGCGAACTTGCCTAGGATCTGCGCGGCCTTTGGCGGCGACCGCGACAACGTCTTCTTTTGTGGATTCTCGCGAGGAGCGATCGGGATCAGCTACATCGGATTGGGGGATGACGAAATTGCATCTTTGTGGCGTGGTGCTTTTACGTTCGATCACTTCGACGGCCAAAGAAACTGGAACTATCCCGATTCTGATCGCCAATCAGCCTTGAAACGTCTTGTCCGACTCGGCGGGCGTCCAGTTCTTATTTGCGGGCAAAATGCAACGCGCGTGCGAGACGACTTTCTAATCGACCATCTTAATTTAGCGCAATTTTCCTTTCTCGATGTCCCCACGAGCGAAATCTTCAACGTCCCCGAAGGGCCTTATCTACATCCCCATACCGATCTTTGGATGCACCGCGAGAGCGAATATCGCAGGGAAGCTCGAGCGTGGCTGCATCGACTTCTTCGCGAACGCTCGCCAGGGCGGTGATAGGGTCAATCAGCAGTGATATTTGCGGATATTTGCGATTGTATTCGCTGCCTGCGAGACGACAGGAAACGTGTTTATGGCCGAATGGTAAATGAGATCGAGCCTAACGCAGGAGTCGCACCAGATTGTCGGGGCGTAAGTCTGCAAATTAGTGATCTGAATTCGATTCTTTCCGATCGCTTGCTAAACTGTAAGTAGTAAACAAACCAAATCGAGGTCCGACAATCGCCATGCTTTGTGAGCAAAAGTTTAGATGACGGCCATTCTTGGGATCTCGTCTTACTACCACGACTCTGCGGCAGCGATTGTTGTCGACGGTGAAATCGTCGCAGCGGCACAGGAAGAGCGTTTCACTCGCTGCAAACACGATCATCAATTTCCGAAACAGGCAGTCGAATATTGCTTAGAGGAGTCAGGGATTGCTCCCGAAAGCCTCGATTATGTTGGTTTTTATGAAAAACCAATTCGCAAGTTTGAGCGTTTGTTGGAGACCTATCTAACGTTCGCTCCCTCCGGATATCGCTCCTTCCGCGAAGCGATGCCACGTTGGCTCAAAGAAAAACTGCATCTTCCACGAGAGATCAGAAAGGGCTTGGAAGGTCGATACAGCGGCCGATTCGTTTTTCTCGACCACCATGAATCGCACGCGGCGAGCGCGTTTTTTCCCTCGCCTTTCGAGGAAGCTGCAATCCTCACGCTCGATGGCGTTGGGGAGTGGTCAACCACCTGCATTGGAGTCGGGCGGGGAAACAAAATCGAGTTGATTGATGAGCTCCGTTTTCCGCATTCGCTCGGCCTGCTTTACTCGGCATTCACCTATTACGCCGGTTTTCGAGTGAACGGTGGTGAATACAAGGTGATGGGTTTGGCACCCTACGGCCAACCCGTTTATCGAGACAGGATCCTTCAACACCTGATCGACCTGAAGGAGGACGGATCATTTCGCTTGGACATGACGTATTTTAACTACTGCCAAGGGCTGACGATGACGTCAAACAGGTTCCATCAACTGTTTGGTGGTCCGCCCCGAATTCCAGAGTCAGAAATCACACGACGGGTGATGGACCTCGCCGCGTCTATTCAGTCCGTCACCGAGGAGATCATGCTGCGGATGTCGCGGCATGTATATGCTCGGACCGGCATGCGAAATTTGGTCATGGCAGGAGGTGTTTCACTCAACTGCGTTGGCAATGGCCGGATCCTGCGTGAAGGTCCGTTTGATCGCTTGTGGATTCAACCCGCCGCCGGAGACGCCGGTGGTGCACTGGGCACAGCGCTGTTTATCTGGCACCAATTATTGGAAAAGAATCGGACGCCGCGTCCCGCCGATGCACAGCGAGGCTCATTGCTTGGCCCCGCGTTTACCGACGAAGCGATTGCGGAATCACTCACCAAGCATGGCGCCATCTACAAAACCTGTGACTCGGACGAACAGCTTTGCCAAACGACGTCGCAATGGATCATCGATCAAAAAGTGATTGGCTGGTTCCAAGGCCGGATGGAATTCGGCCCTCGCGCACTGGGCGGGCGAAGTATTCTTGGAGATCCACGAAGCCTAAAGATGCAATCTCTGATTAATTCTAAAATCAAATTCCGCGAATCATTTCGGCCCTTTGCCCCGATCGTGTTGCCAGAGTATGTCGATGCTTATTTTAAGGTGAGACCTGGCGAGGAGAGCCCGTACATGCTGCTGGTCGCTTTGATCCAAGAGGCGATGCGAATTCCATTAGAAGAAGACGAACATTGGGAAGATCGCGGGGGCACAATGCACCAACATCGCTCCGCCATTCCGGCTGTGACCCATGTGGACGATTCGGCCCGAATTCAAACGGTTGACAACGAACGAAACCCATTATTGTATCAGCTGCTGAAAGAGTTCCACCAACAAACAGGTTGCCCGGTCCTGATCAACACTAGCTTCAACATCAGAGATGAACCGATTGTCTGCACGCCGGATGATGCCTACCGTTGCTTCATGATGACCGACATGGATAGATTGGTGATTGGTCGACACATTCTACGGAAGGAAGAGCAGCCAGAATGGGTAAGTGAGGATGATCGTGGCGCGCGTCTCTCTCGACTAACTGGGCACGGAGATTTGTCATCATGAGCGTGATCCAAGTCAACCTGTGTCCGACCGACCGACAACTTCGGCAGTTTGGTTTGGCATGCCTGGTCGCGTTGCCGGCGATTGGCTGGGGATTGAGTCTCAGTGGGACCAAGGTCATGACACTCGCCATGATCGGGATACTGCTTTTGATTATAGGGTTGATTGCCCCGCGGATGCTCAAGCCGGTTTTTTTGCTGCTGTCGCTTGTCGCTTCACCCATCGGGATGATTCTGGGTGAACTTTCCATGCTTGTTATTTACTTCGCCATTGTGTTTCCCATTGGACTGCTGCTGCGAATGCTTCACCGCGTGCCACTGGAACTCAATTTCGACCGAGATCAAGAGAGCTATTGGACAAGCAAAGAGTGTGCGAAGGATGTCACGAATTACTATCGGCAATCCTGAAAAACCCACCACTGAATGCAACATGCCGCGATCAGTCGGCTTAACAAAACGACAGGAGCGGATTACCCATGCCAACAGATGAAAAGCAGACTGAGTTTGAAGCTGCTGGTGAACAAAAGCCGTTGTCTATCCTGCAAGAGTTTGCTCTCTTCGTCACTGAGAGCAAGAAATGGTGGCTTCTCCCTATTCTGGCCGCCTTGTCACTGATGGGATTGCTCATCGCCTTGAGCACAACTGGAGTGGCACCCTTTATCTATTCTCTTTTTTAAAAATATCAGTGCCACTAAAAACGCGAGTTTCAGCAGAAAGCCTTCGGACGCAACGACAAGAAGGCTCACGCAAAAGGTTATAAAAGGGGCATCAAGTTAAGGCATTTGGAAAACAGCCAGCAACTCATCGCTGCTGGCAGGTTTTCTCAGAAGCTCACCCATTCTTAGAAAAGAGCGTGTGGTGATTCGGACCAGGAATTAGAACCGCAGGGTGAAGCGCGAACTGCCTCCACCGATACTGATCCCGAATCCGCTCGAACGAGATCGAACTGGCGGGTACACACGGTCGTACCGCGGATAAGCGTAATATCCGGCGGAATGACGAGCGTTGCTGCTAGTGTAGTGCTCCTGTCGTACGTTC
>JBMYRF010000038.1:0-65286 GCA_049602075.1 Rubripirellula sp. | reverse complement strand
TAGAGGATTCGGGCGTGGTTTCGATGGACTCGCGAATCAGGAATGTAGATCGCCGCGTCCTCTGAGTATCCGATGATCGCCTGCCTTCCAACGAGGATGTACTGCTCTTGGTTCGCAAGGTTGCGGGTGCGGCGGAGTCGCACGGCATCGATTCCACTTGCTTGCGCGAGACGCCAAGCTTTGGGTTGCCGGACCTTCGCTGCGTCACAGCAGAGCAAATCACGCCACTCTCCGCAGCCGGCCTGATCACGGTCGTGCTCATGGGGAACACTAAACATTTTCATTTCAAAGCCCATCGCGTTTGGGCTCGGAATTCCGGCGAGGAGCAATTCCATCTCTTCATCTGCTTGTTTGTTCGAAAGCAAACAGGCGTTTTCGATTCGCACGCCATCGATGGAGACCCCTTTGGTTGATCCGAGATCAGCAATATGAACTCCATCTTCACTCATGCGGATGGAGACATGCTGCCGCGAGATATCTCGAGTTAGGCGGTCGTTCGCCGTGCTTCGGGGTAAAAACCGGGTGGCAATGTCGTTTGTTTTTGCGCGGCCGAAAAACACGTTGGCTTTCGAGATCAGGAGAATTTGGTCGCCATTCTCAAACTGTAACGCAGCCGATCGTAAATGAAAGCGACTGATGAAGCGGCTTGACACCTTCGGCAGCATCGCCTGACGCTGTTCGTCGATACTGAAACGGTATTCGCAGAGTTTGGAGTTTGACTCGTCTGAATGGGTCGGCGTGATTGGCTGTTCAGCGGGCTGGAAGGCTTGACCAGCCTGGAAATTTAAGACAGAGGTGTCAGCCCCTTTAAATTTGACATTCGCAAAACCGCTTAGATCACTGCCTTGGACGTTCACCACCGATTGGCCATCGCCCTCGATCTCAAGGGACGGCCCCCCAACTGATCCAGGTTCGCCAACCTTGAGACGAAGCGTGCAAATGTAACATTGCGCTGGTGTACGACCACTGGATTGCTGCACAACCCGAATTTCGAGGCGGTAGCGTCCAGGTCGACAGTCGGCTCCAGCAGTTGTAAGGGCGAATGGGGCATCAAATTGCCATAAACCTGCCTCGCCTGGTGTAAGTCGCGGTTTCTCTGTATTGCGTTGATGATCTAGCCGCTCATCAATCTGGACTTCAACGATGGGTTGGGGAGAAGTCGGTTCTAATCCATGCAGGGTAAAGGAGGGGCACGCTTGGTGTCCGATGCAAAGTTCTTGCCCCCAATCAACAAGCAGTTTCAGCGGTTTGGGCTCGCTCTGAATGTCACCGATCCAATTCGGATTCGATTCGGTGGTAGCTGGTGATGCAGGTGGTTGTGGGGCGTCGTTCTGACGGGTGGTATGCGATAACGCAGCATTCCCCGAAGTCGCTGACGGAAAATTCGACTTGTCGGGCGGCTCTGGCGAGGCACTCGGTTTGGGCGAACTTGATGGTGAGTTCTCAGCAGCGTCTGGGGCAAGTAAGTGATGACTTACCGCCTCGGGCGCGATGGAGCTATTGGTTGCGACTTCGTTGTTGAGGGAAACTTCGTTCTCCGAATGAGCCGGATGCTCGGGGGATCCATTTTCGTACTGCTTGATCAAGAACTCGGCCACAATCCGAATCGAGTTGAGGGGCAAACCGAGGATTTCGCCGACGTGCGCAGCCGTTTCGATTAGCTCGCCTGCATTTTCCTTACCGGTAAGCTTTTCCCGCATCACGTCCAGAAAAGCGGCTTCTGCGTCGTTCACGATGGCACCCCTCGACTTCGGTTATTGCACACGATATTTCTCTAGCCAAGCCAAAACCTCTGATCTGCGATACCGATAGTCACCGCCGACTTTGAATGCTGGCAAGTCACCTTTGGTTACCAGGCTCCAAATTTTGGTTCGCGATAAATTTAGAAATTCCATCAACTGCCTTGTCGTCATCAATTCATCGATCACTTGATCAGGTGGCGGCGAGTCTTGCTTGGGTTTCTTTTTTTTCATGCTGAGGCTGTTAAAGATAGAAGATGCGTTTTCGAGGCAATACTTGGGCTGTTAAAGCTTATTTCCACAATTGCTGCAGAATTTTGCACTGCCGGGATTAGCGACACCACATTGGCAAATGCTTTTTGTCGGGTGCTGGCTTGAAATGGCTTCTTTGAGTAGATCGTGCATCTCCGTTTTGTTTTCGCGATGCGCGTGAATTGTTTCCTTTTCAGCCATTCGCAATTTCTCCAACATCTCTTCCTTGATTCTGGCTCTTTCGGTTGCGAGTCTCGCTTCGATCACCTGCTCGTTGACCGCAGTTTCTTGCGATGCTTCGTGCTTTTTAAGGTCAGCCAGGGCTTTTGATTGTGGTTTTCCTGAGGTAGCAATTAGCACTTCACTTGAAACGGTGTCGAGCGTTTGCAGTTTGGCGATCTCTCGGAGATGTTGTTTGTCCGCGCTGAGATCGTCTAATTCTTGGTCGAGACGTTGCTGCTGCTGTTTTAATTCGAGTTCTCGCCGGGAATGCTCAAGATTTAACTTTTGCACGGCGGCCAGGCGTTGTAATTGATTCTCACTTTCTTGGCCTGACAGCTCGATTTCCTGCTCGCGCCGGCGCCGTTCCGAATCTAGCTGTTTGTCGCTTAATTGTTGTTCTAGCTCTCGTTTCAATAGCACGAGGCGTTGCTGTCGTTCGGTCCGGGCGTATTCCATCTCGTCTTCTTGTTGCTGAACACGCTCTTGATGGATTAGGTTGTCCCACTCGTCGTCGCGTTTATCTTCAGCTGCCCGCACAATCCAGGCTCTGCGCTGCAGAAGTTTTTTATCGTGTTGCTCATAACGGTGTTCCGCTTCGCGCCGATCCTGTTGAACCTGTTGGCGCCAGAGGAGATTGTCTTTTGATTCAGAGTTTTCGGCGAGCTCAATTTCCTGGTCCAGGCGTTTCAGGCGTAACGCGTGTCGAAGGTCTTCGCGGAGAGCCTCTTGCTCGAAACGTCGTTGTAGCGAAAGAGTCGTGATGAGATGGTTTCTTGCGGCGTCACGATCGTCTTTTCGATTTTCGTAACCCTCGACCAACTCGTCGAGTTCTTCTTTACGCAAAAGCTTGCCTTTGTTGCGTTCCTGTAAAAAATCGGCGAGCTCTTCCTTATGTGCGATTTGATCAAACGTTTTTGAACGAACAGTTTCCAATAAATCGTTCTGTAGGCTGATGCGACGTTTCTTTGTTTCAATTTTGGCTTCGTGATGATCGAGCTCGATATTTTCGGCTAGAATCTCTAGGTCATTGTCTGCCTCTCTTTGCTCGAGATCCGCTTTTTGTAGCCATCGCTGGCCGTCTTTCTCACGATGGTTTTCATAATCTTTATGCCGAATCGCGACGAGCTGGACCTGGATAAAGCGTAAGCCATAACGTTTAAGCGAAACGCTTAACGCGTACTCCATCGCCGCATCCATCTGCTCACGAACTTCTGGCGTTGTGAGCTCCGTGATTGAGAAGCGGCTAACCGATTCCCAGAGTGACTGCTGCAGCAGAGGGCGAAGTGACTTTTCAAGATCGAAAGTTGTGTAAACCGAATTTGCTCCCATCAGATTGCGATGGAACAAAGCCACATCATCAATTTGCACCGTGATGCGTATTGATGCAGATACGGACAGATTTTCCTTTGTCGATACCAGCAGTGGTTTGGTGTTGGCGATCCGAGCAGATGGGGTCTGAAGCGGAAAATCCTCCTGCCGGGTTAGAATGACGGTTGCTTGCTTGGCCGTCAGGAACCTGAGCTTCTCCCGCATGCCCTTCAGGGTATAGGTTCCAGGTGGGACTTCGCCAACAAATTGACCGTCGGAAACGATCAAGGCTCGGGTTCCGGGCTCGATAATGACTTGCTGCCGGAAAAAAACGGGAAAATCATCCACCACAAACGAGGCGGCAAATTGATCGTCTTCTACTTTCCAGCGATAGCGGTCCACTTCGGCGGTCATGGTTTTATCCCTGTGTCTATACGGTGAGAGCGTTGGTCGCTGAGATTGAAGGTGGTGGGTGCGAATAGCTACTGATGGAGTTGGTTGCGGTTGCGCAAATCCTGGGAGAGGCGATCAAGCGCTGCGGAAATCGAATGGCAGGTTTTTTTCCAATCTGCTTCGCCCGGCGGCAAATTTTGGAGGCGTTTTGTTTGCGAATTGACTGTTTCACATGCCCTTACAGCGCTTTCCACGCTCTTCACTGCGGCCTTGATTTCAACGCGATCAAGTTTCATCTTGCGGATGTTTGGCAGCAGCGTAGGGGTCGCTGCCAACTGGTCCAGACAAATACCAAGCCTTTGGTCCAACTTGCGAAGATCAGCAAAATAAGGCTGGAAAGAGCCAATGGTCCTTTCAGATTCCAATGCAGAGCGTACGTGTCCAAGTGTATTTTCAAGATAGCATCGCAAACGGTAGTCGATCTTTTGTCGGTCAAGCATCCACCATGTCCACGGTCGACGCCTGAGATTCAACCGCCATGCTGCATTGCTAGCTCGTTTGACACGAGCCGAAATGGATGCAGCTGGTCCGTCCGCTTCCTCGGTGGAAAAAGGCAAGTCAAAATCGGCGAGGCGAATGTCCAAACCCCGCATCGCGAGTCGCTCAGCCCGCGGTACCAGATTCGCACGAGCTTCGTCCGCTAAATGCCGAAGTTGTGAGACGGCTTCTGAAGAAGTGATGCGGTTCTGAATGACTTGCTGCCCCAATGCCTCTGCTTTGACTGCGGATTGGGAATCAAATTCGCACCCCTCTGCGTCGAGTGCTGCCATGATATTGGACCATTCCTGCTCGTTTTTTACCTCGCTGATTGCAGATGCCAGGTTCTTATCGTGAATGTCTCCGTTCGCGGTCCCCTGATCCGCTTGGCTCGCTTCATCATTAGAAGTCTTCAAAGATGCGACTTGGATATCCTCAATCCCGGTGCACCGGATGCCGCGACTTTGCAGCAGCAAGCTAAGCCGCGCACGGAACGTTTCCTTGTCAGTTGCGTTCCACGCTTTGATAGAATCGGCAGCAGCGACCTGCATGTCATCAATTAATCCAGACAGTTGGCTGGTGACCAACGCCGTCAGGTCTTCCTGCGTGAGTGAATCCCGTTGCCCCAATAGAATCCAAAGTTCAGATTCGGGCTCCAGCCGAACGGTGGTTGTGATGATTAGCGTTCTATCTTGTAAATCCAATTCGGCTTGCAGTTCCAAATCGGTGTTGGGGAGCAAGTACCAAACTTCATTGTCTTCTCGGGATGATGGCAGGGCGTCGCGACAATGATTAACGAGTTGTGTGTCTCGGAAAACGCAGAGCATCGTTCCATCTGGAAGTGTGTCAAGCGAATCTTGTGGATCGATTCGTTTGATCACAGACTCGGTTTCTGGATCCGGAGTTGATTTGGCAAAAAGACGTTTGATAATGCCCAGCATGGATGATGCCTGGTTGAATGTGATGCTGCGAAAAGGAATACCGTTAATCAGAAACGTCGAAGCAAAAAGCCGTGTGTCTTTTGGGTTGGCCGATTAACCCGCTGCATAATTCTGATAGTTCTGCAGTGATTCTGAGGTCACCGACGGCTTGACAGTTTGAAACGCGACCTCGAAGTCTTTGCGTTGCAAAGGACGTTCAATTCCGTCGATCACCGCATCGCGAAACGGGATCTGCTTCGCTCGCTCGCACAGGCAAACAAGATCCGCTCCGCTGAATCCATCGGTGTTGACCGCAAGATCGGCGGTGACAACATCTTCGGCAATCCAACATTCTTTTAACTGGAGCCCAATTAAGACGACACGTGCCTCTTGGTCAGGGAGCCCGACGTAACACTTTTCATCAAATCGTCCGGGTCGAAGCAGTGCCGCATCGAGGAGCCAGGGTTCATTTGTCGCAGCAAGGAAAAGCAGGCCTTCGTCTTGCCCTTGAACACCGTCGAGTTCCTGTAGCAGTTGAGTCACCAGTCGACGAGAGGCTTCGCTCGCCCCGTCATTTCCACGAGCCCCACCAATGGAGTCGATCTCGTCAACGAAGATGACAGAGCCGTTGGAAAAGGATCGAGCATGATTGAAAAGCTCGGCCATTTTCTGCGTACTTTCACCAAAGTATTTGCTAAGGATCTCGGCTGGTTTGATGGCAAAGAAAGGTAGGGAAAGCTCGCCAGCGACCGCTTTGGCGATCATTGTTTTGCCTGTTCCAGGAGGACCGTAGAGCAACATCCCGCCACCGGATTGCAGTCCATATCGACTTAGCTTTTCCGGGTGGCGGAGCGGATAGATCAAGCGAAGGTGAAGAGCTTCTTTGACCTCTGCCAGTCCAGCAACGTCGTTGAATTTAATTTTGCTCTTCAGGGCTACGAATTTTGCGTCCGATTCCTCTTCATGTGGGTTCCCATGATTTACGCCAGGTGACTTCGCAGCGACCTTTGGACTTGCTGACGGTTCCGCTTCCCCTCGTAATTGATTGACTGTCAGAAGTAGCTGCTGGGCTCGCTTTACCAATTCCAATTTTTGGGCCGCAGTTTGTTCCTGTGCGGCTTTGCGAAACAGTAGCCCGGAGGCCTCCGCATATTGGTTTGCGGCTTGCTCCCGATCATTACGTTCCAGGCATGCAGTTCCGGCATCGATTAGATCAATGATGCGACTGGCTTGCGTTTGAGGTAATCCTGACATCGGATCACTCACTTTCCATTTCTCGCTGCTTCGCTGGTGGTGACTGCTGCGCCTGGTTTGCGAGTTTCTCGCCTTGGCTAATCACTTGATCCAATTCTTTCATTAGATCGCCAACTTCACCGTTCTCTGTCCTCTCCGCGACAGGCGTTTCTCCATCAAGTTCCGACATCAGGTCATCGAGCGATTCATCGGCTACCCCGCTCATGATTTGCTCAGCACCTTCACTCACTTGCTGCAGCATGCTCGCAAGTTTCTCTTGCTGCAGTGTCCCCTCGATTGTGGCTTCGTTGACAAACGTTTCGATCTCAGCCAGATCCATTTTGGCGATTTCCGAAGCGACTCCCATTCGCTCGTAAAACTCCATATTGTCCTTGATAATGACAAAATTGTTGACCGCTTGGAGCATTTTGTGGCAGTGAGCCGATTTCGCGTCGATGCCGCGCCCCCGAACGCGTAATGACTGAATTTTTCGAGCCACCATTTTCTTTTGGGCGGGGGATCCGGCCTGCGCGTATTCGCTTTTGAGTTGGGATTCATCTTCTGCGAGGTCCGAGATCTCCTTGTCGATCTTCCGTTGCTCCTGCTCCAGTCCAATCCGTTCGCGGTTGAGGTCATCCAGCCCGTAATCCCGCAATGAGCGTTTCTTGCTCCCAAAAAGACCGAACAAAGCCATGGTGACCACGCTCCAGAGACTGCGTTTTTTCTAGACAATGAGACAGAATGCGGTTGCTTGTCGGCGTACAATCGCTCGGATTGGAATTCGGGTGCTCTGCATTCTTTAAATATTTGACTGTCGAATTCTAAAGCTTATGATGTGCCATTCAAGACAAATTTGAAAGGATTTGAACAAGTATGGAACGAATTGAACGTGCTTAAAAACCTTTTCAAATCGAAACGCCAGCGTGAAATGGAACGTGAAATCGCGATTCAAAGGGCTCTCGCGTTACATCGGAACCAGATCAGCAAACTGGAGCAACATGAAAAGCAGTACGTCGAGAAAGCACTTCGGGCGAGGCGACAAAGCGATCGCGTCAATTTTGGGCGTCTCTGTGCCATGGTTTCCCAGACAATTAATCAAAGACGGGCCACCGAAAGCCAGTTGCTTCATTTTGAAACGATTCTGCAGAAACGGGATCAGTATCGACTGATGAATGAGTTTGCCGGTGGATTGAAGGCGATGGCCAAGTCAGTCAGTGACGTGCTCCGTGATTTTGATGCCGAAGACATGTTGAAAGATGTCGAGGTTTCAATGGTAAAGAGTCACGAAATGGAAACCGCGATGGATCTAGTGTTAGATCGAATTAGTGCAACGGGATTTTCCGAATCAGCATCAGTCGATGCCATCGCGGCGGAGGACATTGAGAGTCTTCTTAGTGAACGCGGCAACGCTGAAATGGAGATCGCCAATATCGATCAACAAATCAAAACCGGGCTCAAGGCAATTGAAGATCATTTGACGCAGAAATAAGCATGCTTGTGATCTAGCTGTGGAGTTTCAATGCCGCGAGCGTTTAATTGCTGGTTGAGCATAAGCAATCATTGGGTTTTCGTTGAGAGTTGCTGTAATCGGTGTAGACGCAGTGATTTTCCCCAGCGGTCGAAGCCTCGGCATAAGTAGAAAGTTGGGGGCAGAAACCGCGATGCGATATCAATCACCACCCGTTGTGAAGCCATAGTATGTTTTGGTTGCTGCGAAAGTTTATCGGGGTTTCCTGTGTGCTCAGCTTGATGGTTGTGGGTTTAGGTGGGTACGTCTATTACCAGGCGATTGATCGTTCAGAGGAGCTTTCTCCAACGCCGGCGGGCATTGATGTTGCGATCGACCAAGTGTGTCAGCAGCTGGTTGACGCGCTGCCTAATCCTCAAATCGCATTACGTCCGACGTTGATTCTGACGCTGGAAAGTGATCGACAAGCATTGATTACCGCCTCAATGAGTCGCTGGCTTTCAGAAGATGGACGCTATCGACCGGTAGATCCAGGTTTGCTGGACCAGTTGTATCAAACGCTTGGATTCGAAGAACGAGTGGTTTTGAATCGAGAGGATGCCGTCCGTTTTGCTCAGTCCGCTGACGCGGAAGTTGTCATTTATGGCCGGATCAACCAATTTGAGATTGATGAGAGGGCCGTGAATCTTAACCTCGATATCCACGTGTTCGATCTAGTAAGTAACGAACAAGTATACGACGGTAGATTGGCCAATTCAGAAGCAGATCTTGCGATCGCACGCAAGATCCAGGCATCGCAAAGTGATTTCGTTTTGCCATGCTTGGCCTTGATTTGCCTCGCACTCGCTTGGCCAATCGCCTGTTTCCCCGGTATTCGTGCTGTATTGAAACTGGAGAGCAATCTATTTACGGCAGTAGTCCTGATTGTCGTGATCGCTATGCCCGTTTTTGCTTGGTCGAGTGCGGTGTCTTCTCTCCTGTCAGGCATTCTCGCGTGGTTGTGGCTGTTGCTCGGAGCCATCGTGATTTCCGTATGGTGTTTATATGTGACCAATGCGCTCGCTGGCTCAGATTGATTCCGCTCAGATTGATTCTGCCTAACTTTTTGTCCGGTTGTGGCGTGAATACAGTGATGAGGGGAGGTCGGGATCACGCTTAGCGTTCTGTATAAGTTTCTTGTGACCCAAGAACGTTTATACTAATGACCGATGGATAGAGGCTGTGATCATGATGTATTGGTAACTAATGAACACGAGTTTTGGATCGTGGTTGGTCCGTTTAGTTTTTGGGGCCCTTATCCCCGCTGATTCTTGGGCTTGGGGTTTACTGCAGCGACCGCGTTGGCAGTCAAAAAATGCTCTCGTACCGATCGGCTGAGTAGGTGTTGACAGTTTTATGAATAGCGATGAGCCTTCCGAACACTCGGATAGCCTTGACCGGGATGTGACCAGAAATCAATCGTTTGGGGAGAACGTTGACGGGGCGGATAGCCTTGATCGAGATTTGACGGCCGGTGAAATCGCGTCGAGCTCCTCTGATATCAGTCAATTTGATGAGGGCTGGGAACAAACTGGTGAAGCCCAAGACTTGGGAACCCGCTATCAGATCGATGCCGCCATTGGCCATGGAGGCATGGGGGAGGTTTATCGGGGCACAGACAACCGACTAAAACGGCCAGTGGCAATCAAGCGGTTGAAAGGAGATCTCAGCGCGAATCGTCGCGCTGTGGAGCGATTTTCGACTGAGGCGGAGGCAGTGGCTCGACTGAACCACTTCAACATTGTCCAGATCTATGACGTTGGACGTGATGCCGAGGGGCATTTCATTGTTATGGAGTTGGTCGACGGGCAGAGTCTATCCGAGATCCTGAAGGATTCAGGCCCGGTTGAGCTGACGCAGGCAATTGAATTCAGTTGTCAGCTTTGTGATGCACTCGCGTACGCACATTCTCAGGGCATCGTGCATCGCGATGTGAAACCAGCCAACATCCTGATCAACCACGAGGGGACGCCTAAGTTAACGGACTTTGGACTGGCAAGACTGGAAAGCAACGATCATGGGCAGACGCGAGCAGGGGCGGTGTTGGGGACCCTCGACTTCATGCCACCAGAGCAGCATCGGGATGCGAGCCGGGCTGACGCAAAAAGTGATCAATGGGCGCTCGCCGCGACCTTTTATCAGATGGTCACCGGGGACTCACCTCGGGTGATTCGCTCGGAGCGGCTTCCCGAGAGTGTTCGGAGTGCCGTTCTCAAAGCACTTGAAGAGAACCCCGCCAACCGGTTTGAAGATTGTCGTGGCTTTCGGGAAAAACTTTCTGCTGCAATCACGACTCAGGCGAATGCCGAAGTTGAGGTTCGCAAACTCACGCGGGGACAATGCACTAAGTGTTCACACATCAACGCGTCGGAGATGACTTTCTGCGAGGCTTGCGGGGAAAGTTTGATGGTGGCCTGCCCCGCCTGCCAACAATCGATCGGAGTCTGGGCAACCTTTTGCGGTAAATGCGGCGCCGACACTGAAAGTGAGCTGAAGACGAAATTGACCAAATTAGCCACGCAGCGGAAAGAAATTGATTCGTTGCGACGTGGCTATCGTCACACCGAAGCCATTGAACAGCTTGAAGCAATTGGATCGTTGACGCATCCAGCTTTCGCTGAGCATCAGCAGTGGGCGCTCGTGACGGCCGACCAGTATCGAGACGAACTCAAGGGGTTGGAACAGCAACGGGACGAGATTCTGAAGGCTGTGTCAGACCGAATGAAGCACCATGATCTTGATGGCGCGCTCAAACTCCTCGATCGGATTCCCAAGCCCCTTTCCAACCCTCGGATTGAAGCGTTGCGGAGTCAAGTCGTTTCAAAAGCGGAACAAGTCCAATCGCTCGGAGCGGAGATTCGTGGGTGCGTGGCCGCGAAAAAACTGGATGGATTGATTCCCAAGATTGAAGCGTTTTTACAATTGCGGCCTGCCGATCAAAAGGCAAAGAAACTTCTTGAGCAATTGAAAAAACGGGAACAGAAACAACAACGGCAGCAGGAAATGGCTCACGCTGCTGAGCACCAATCCCAAATGACTGCCAGTCATGATGATTCCAGCCACGTTTATTTGTCTGGCGAGCCCTCCCTTGCTGCAGAACTTCCCGGAGTCGCCTCCCAAATGCGACCCATCCCGCAGCGAAAGCGGTTGGCCCAAAAAAGAAAACTGCATACCTGGGTCGCGTTTGTAATCTGCGCTGTCTTGGTTGGACTCGCTTCGCTCACCTATTTCCTTCAGGGGGATCGTGCGGCAATCGTCGCGTCAGATGCAAGCCAATCATTGCCCGATGTCACCACTCGAGCGGAATCGGTGGAAGCTGTTTCGGAAGAGCCGGTTGAGCAGAAAGTGCAAGAAGAAGTCGCAAGCGATGCCTCTGCCACGGCACTGGATTCCGATTTGGTGACGCAGGCTGCTCCCCCGGAAGCCACGTCTACCACAGAATTGGATTTCAGTGACCTTTCGGTTGCGACGGAAGCGTCAACACCCGCCAATTCTGAACCCGCCAATGTTCCAGAGGGCTGGCGACGATTGTTTGACGGAAAAAGCTTGAACGGTTGGACCGCAGTTGGACCTCCAACGCTTTGGCGGGTAGAGGCTGGAGCCATTGTTGGATCGAGCGTTGGGAAATCGATTGATACAAACGCTTATTTGGTATTTGATCAACCATTTCTTGACTTTACCTTCAAAGCAAAGTTCAAATTAGCGTCGGGGAATTCCGGGATCCAATTTCGAAGCAAAGTCGTCGAGAATGAACGAGTTGCAGGCTATCAAATGGATCTCGTCGACACGGAAAGGATGGGGAATTTATATGACGAATACACGGGGCGCGGATTACTAGCGACAGCAAGGTCGAACGTTCAATCGGCTTATCTACCCAATGCGTGGAATGATTGTGAATTACGGGTCGAGGGTGGCTCGGTGCAGATGTTTCTCAATGGGACGCTAGCGGTATCTTTTGGCGAGACAATTCAAGCAAGAGTCGAAGAGGGGGTCATCGCACTCCAGCTGCATGCCGGTGACACGACGACCATTAAGTTTAAGGATTTAATGATTAAGGAGTTGGCTGCCGGAAGACAGACAGGTGATGTGGCTGCGGTTGACAACCTGTCACTGCAAGGCGATTCAATTGAGGCGAACTGGACTTCGTTGCTGCGCGGTAGGGCCCTCACCGGCTGGAATTCGCTTGCTCCAGAAACGTGGAGTCTTTCCAATGGCGTCCTGCGTTGCAGCGGTAAGACGACTCGTCATACCATTATGAGCGGCGGTGCGTGTTTGTTTACTCGCCGTGAGTACCGCAACTTTGTGATGAGATTTGATTACAGACTTGCGTCAAACGGAAACAGTGGCGTGTTTTTGCGGGTTCCAGGCAACCTAATGAGCCTGAAGGGGATTCTCGAAATCAGCCTGATGGGAAATCGTAGCACTTCGCCGAATGTGCGGAGCGGAGCGGTATTTGGAGTTGTTGGGCCGTCTCGCGTTCTCGATCGACCCGTCGGGCAATGGAATGAAATGGAGATACGTGCTGATGGACCGCGAATCAAAGTGACTCTAAATGACGAGATCGCCCTGTTTGTCGATTTGCGAAATTTGGTTGAATACAATGAAAGACCTCTTTGGCGACGCGATTCGGGGCGTATCGGTCTGCAGCATCACAACTGTCCCGTAGAATTCCGCAATCTTAGAATTCAAGAGTTGCCTTGAACATCGATTTTGGACGGCTGGCCAATCTAGATAGCACTTGGTTTCAGTTCGGTTTCGGGTGGGATGCGCGGCCCGCGGGACAAACTGCTTTGCTTCCGACTCAGTTCAAGTTGAATGCGGTTCACTATCAGGGAAGCTTGAAGTTATTGATGACGCGTAGCTCCCATTGATTCGAATTAGAATCGGGGCACGTTGCGTACCACAGCTCTTGCGTGGATTCGACATATCGGGGCGCTCTTCCGTAGATCAACCGTTGATCTACTGCAACGTTGTGGAACGGATTCGTAAAATCAGAACCGATGAAACGCCGTGTGCCCATCATCAGTAAACTATCTTTGCCACCGCCATTTGCGAGAAAGAGTGTAAGGCCGTCCATTGAGAAACTGGGCCAGGTGGGCGTTTCCACTTCAGGATGTAATGGCAGGATGCGCGGGAAAGACCAGGGACTTCCAGGCGAACTGCGATTGCAAACCCAAATTCTCGTTTGACGGATGGGTGAGTTGATTGATTGTGGTGTGGGGCCATTGAATAGGAGCGTTCGGTCGGCCAACACAAGCTGTGGAGATTTTGGCTGATCAAAAGAGATCAATTCGGTGATAGTTGTCGGCTTGCGGAAGGAATGACTTTGTGAACTGCGTGTCGAACGTTGTAGTCGGCCCGTCTTTTGTTTTAGGAAAATGATTTCCAGCTCATCATCGCTAAGCGTAAATAATCGTCCATCAACTAAAGGCCTGAGGTTGTCGAACGGATGTTCCGGTGATGCGCGCTGTGCTGTCCAAATCTGGCTGGGCTTTGATTGTTCACCCTCTCGGAGCCAGTAGATCCGCCGTCCGTCAGGAGAGAGCCAGGGACAAGTGTCGATTACGCCACCGTTAAGCTCCGAAGGAATTTCAATGCTTGGCCCCGCTGCACTGGAACTAACCTCCGGTCGAACTGCGGGGGGATTGGGAGTTGGGTTTCTTGGGGGAAGCGGAAGGTTCAGCGGGGTGGACAAATCTCGCTTATAAGATGCACTGAATTCCATTGATTCAATCCCCTCAAAACGTGCAGGGCGTTGCCGTGTTGGGTCTTCGTGGCTTTTGACAAAACAGTGGAGAAGGTATTGTTCCTTAAAATTGTAGATTCCGGAAAACTCAAATTTTGAATCCGGGGCGTTCTGGTACTCCCCTGTCATGTCAATGTGTCTTGGGTTCCACCTTGGATTGATTCGATAAGTTCCTTTCTCGATCACCGCTTTATTCGAATGCGTGTATCGAAAAACGAATTGTTTTCCATCAAATGCGACCGTCTTGCCTGCTGCACGGACTCGAGAAGGGGTCCACGCCATTCTTCCAGTTTCCTGACCGACCGATTGCCATTTGCCTTGCAAAAGCAGCGTCTGCTGCTCCTTCTCTGTTTCGTATTTCTTGATTCGGACACAGCGAAATTCTACAGGTGCTTTCTGGCAGCGAAGAATGATTTTGCCTGAGTTTGCGCTAAGACCCCACGCCTCGTTGACAAGAAAATCATTGATGTAAATCAAGACCCGTCCATTGACTGCAGTGATGGTCATGCGGTTCCATTCGTTGAGTTGCTTGATTTTTGGTGGTTGCAACCAATCTAGATGTCGGCGATTTTCCTCGCCCATCCAGCCATTCGAACTTCCGGAATGATTCGCGGCACTGAACCCGTAGGTGAGGATACATCCCGTGCCAAACATGCCGAGGCCCCCCGATCTCCTAGCTGAATTTCTCGTATCCAGAAGGTTTGTTAAAGCCCGAGGGAGTAGATCAATCTCTAACCCGACAGGGTCGAGTTCTGCGACGCTTCCATTCGAGTGAAGCATGATGCCGGAGCCGTTACCTCGCTGCACGCCCTGCGGAAATCGCCACTGCAGATCCAACGTGTAGTTGGTGAAGCGTTGATCACTGATCAGATAGTCAATATCCTCACCACTTGCGGTGATTGCTTGAGTCGCGGGATCGAAGCCCCACCGGCGTTCTGTTTTTAATTTGGTAGCGTCGTCAAAACCAACACTCCAGCCGGATAGGTCACGACCGTTAAATAGTTCAATCCAGCCATTCGCGGCATCAAACGGTGCAACGGCAGGTGCGGGACCATCCATTGGTGCGCCGCTTGATGGGGGTGTTGGGGCGTTGTTTGGTGGGGGTTTATTGTCCGAATCAGGAACTGGGGCGATGGAGTTTGGATGCGCCGCCTCGCTCGAGGCTGGCTCGGCAGTCACCGTTGCTATCGCCTGTGAGGACTGCGTGGGGTTGGCTGTCGTCGGCGTTGTGCTTTGCAGGGGTTTTTCCTCGCGTGCGGTCGAACTTGATCCTGGCTTGACACTTGAATTGGCTTGAGGTGCAGAACGGGCCGCAACGGCCGAATCTTGGCTCGGACCACGGACGAACATCAAGTAATAAAACGCAGCGATCGATAACGCGATCGCAATCGTAATGAGTGGCCTGTTAAGTGGGGAACACTCCTTTTTTCGTGGGGTGTGTCGTAAATACGGCGAGCTAGAGGTTTGACTAAATTCGGGCAGGCTCTCGCTCGACTCGATGATCTCCTCTGTGGAGGAGTTACCAGAGTTGGGCGGCTCTTTGTTTTTAAGCGTTTCGGCCGCCTGTTTTTCCCTTTTCTGGAGTTGCCTGAGCAATTTCCTTGCCTTTTCATCCTGCGGTCGCAAGAAAAGAAATTGCTCCACTTTTTCCTTCAGACCCTCGAATTGCTTGGTTGCGATCGCAGTTCGGATCACGTCACCAAGTACCTGCAATTCTTCTTTGCGGGCTTCAGCCTGCTTTCGCAGCGCTGTGATTCTCCCGTTGGTAATGGATGCGGGAACACGGTCAAGGAGTTGTAACGCACCCTCTACATCGTGGCCGTTCATCCGTTGGCTAGCGGCTTCAACTATTTCATCACGCTGCTTTTCCAGACGAGACAATTCTTCGCGGTATTGGGGCAACAGCATTTCAGCCCATTGTTTTTGTTCTACAAACGCTGGATGCGTCAACGTGCATACTGCTTCAAGTTGCTTAATGGCTTCAGCATGTTGGTAGCTACGACGAAGCGAAGGAATCTCAATTTTAAGTTTCTTGAGTTGGGAAATCTGATTCTCAAGTTCTTTTCCAAGATCGCTTCCACAGTTGCCACAAAAACTGGCCCAAACGCCAACCGTCTGCTCACATTTTGGACATGGAGTCGTTAAGCTGCTTCCGCAAGATTCGCAGAAAGTCATTTCAGGACGGTTCATCCGCTTGCACTGAACGCAATAGCCGGGCTCGTGTTCGAGCACGCTATTTTCAGATGGCGAATCACCCGCAGTTGCGTTGAGCAGCGCGTCTCGCATGACTTGGCAGTCTTCAAATCTTTTGTCCGGGGCGTCCTCGAGTGCTTTCAAAAGAACGTCGCGAATCTGCTCGGGAATCCGTTTCGACCGAATCACTCGTGGTGATTCACCCGTGATCATTTGGTACATCGTAGCCGCGAGTGCCCATTGATCGCTCTTCGCGTCAGCGCTGTGTGCATCCCGATGTTGTTCGGGTGGCATAAAATCGATGGTTCCCAATACCGCGCCGGCCCGCGTTTGGCCGTGATCATGGTTTTCCAATCGCGCCAACCCAAAGTCAGTGAGCTTGGGAATGTCTCCCGCAGCCAACAGAATATTGGCAGGCTTGATATCGCGGTGGACAATTCCTTGCTGATGGGCGTATGCGAGTGCCTCGCAGAGTTGGGCAACCATCTCGATGGCTGCGTCGAGTTGAATTGCTCCGGACTGCTTCAAACGCGCCGCCAAGCTGTCACCCTCGACGAGTTCCATGACGATGTAATGTCCCTGGGCGTCATGACCAACATCATAAATTTGGACAATGTTGTAATGATTCAGGCGTGCAACAGCCTCGGCTTCGGTCGAGAACCGTTCCACGGCCCTTTTATTATTACTGAGGTTGCCTTTTAGGCGTTTTATGGCGACAGGACGTTTCAACCGAGTGTCGGTTCCTTTGTAGACCTCTCCCATTCCACCGTGGCCGATGGCCTCGGCGACTTCATACCGAGTTTCTAGACCTTTGCTCTCAGTGGCTTGTTCCCAGCCTTCGTCAAACCGACTGATATCAGAAGAAGATGACCCTATGCCTCCAGCAGTATTCCCATCATCCAAGCTATCTGTCTGCGACGCTCTTTGATCGCTGGAGTAAGCTTGGGTCAGATCATGATCCAGGCTGTCTGGTTCATTTGGATTCTGCGGCATGTCTTTTCGATGAGATTTAGTGCGTTATCGCGACGATCGCGCGTCGCATGCATTCGATCCACCGATCCCATACATCAAACCGTTAGGAGCGATTGGCTTCGCGCAACATTCACTTTTCGGGTTAGTGATAAGTCACCTGATTGTAGACGCATGGGCCACCATGGGGGGCTTGTCCTTGGCGTCCCAGTCGTAATTTTGTTTTGCTGGCGGGCAGGATTGAAACGCGATAGAACGGACGAACTTCTCCGTAATTTCCAATTGAAAATTTCAATCGTCAATCATGGAATATTCGTCTTGGGGGCCTCCTAGGCGGCACGGTCGGGTTTTAATCCGTAAAAGGGTTAAGACCGCTAGGTTTTCTGTAGCGATCGTTAGATTTTACGTTTTACACATGATCGAAAGTCCTCCTGCCTTTCAGGAGCCGAGGCGACGTTTTGAAAGAAAGCGATCCATCAGAACTGCGGGTAAAGTTTGCGATGCCGGTGATTTCAGTAGGGGAGGGCGTCGAGTTCCCATAAGCGAGATGTTGGGAGATTCTGCATGTCGGACTCGGTTTGCAAGGAGGATTGATGGGTAAGGTGATCCAGTTTATCGCGGATAACCCGTTGGAACATTCGGTCTATTCCGTAAGCCGCAAAACCCATCCAAATAAACTGCATTGGCATTCCGATTAACATCTTAGCCTCGGAACTATTTTTTTCATCGCTATTGTTGAGCTCGCTAGTTCGGCTATCGCGTTCCCCTCCCCAACAAGGATGTTTCCAATGCGCATTAACTTTGTGTGGCGTGCCGCTGCATGGATTCTATTGGCCGGATTTCAATCAACGGTGCTAGCGGATGATGGAGCATATTGTGATCTGTCCGCGTGCGATGATGGGTGTGATTCAGCTTGCTTTGACAGGCACGGCTCGATTTGTGATCTGATGTGCCTAGGTGATTCGGGGGGGTGGGAGCTGTCTGGATGGTTGGATTCCGGCATTATTGGGAATACATCAAGCCCTGCCAGCAAGTTCAATGGTCCGTACAATGCCGTCGATCGAAGTAACGAATTGATGATGAATCAATTGTATTTGGTTGCGGAAAAGAGCTTGCCAGGTTGCGGGCACGGCATTGGCGGAAGGGTCGATTACCTTTACGGCGAAGATTTTTTCTTGGCAGAATCAATTGGGATTGAGAAGCGGACAGATGGATCGCCCCATTGGAACAATGAGTACTATGGAAGTGCTTTTCCGCAGGCGTTCGTTTCACTTGGTAGTCAAAAACTGAACGTCCAAGTTGGACATTTTTATTCGATCGTTGGTTATGAAGGAGTGATGGCTCCCGATAACTTCTTCTACAGCAAATCGTACAGCTATCAGTTCGCAGGGCCATTCACGCACTGGGGTGGTCAAGTCAACTGGGCCGCCAGTGATGCCCTGACTTTCCAGGCGGGTTTGCACAATGGCTGGGATGCATTCGACCGAGTTAGTGACAAAGTTGGATTCATTGGGAAAGTGCGTTACGATTCGCATGCCACAGGATCTTGGACATCGTTTGCGATCACGACAGGTGAGGAATCAAATAACGGATCAGGGCTAGCACTGAATCCTGGGTTCACGAACCGAACACGGTACAGCTGGCTCGTTGGGTTGCCCCTGACTTGCCGACTTGATTATGTATTTCATCACTGGCTCGGATTTCAAGAGGGCGGTGCGGCCGACGGGGCCCGAGCCGACTGGTACGGAATTGATCAGTATCTAACGTATGCCATAAATCGGTGCACGAAGGTTGGTGTTCGTTTTGAGTGGTTCCGTGATGAGGAGGGCACGCGAGTCGGTTTGAATCGAACGAGCAACCCCAACATTCCCGCTTTGGCTGGAGACTATTACTCGCTCTCAGTCGGTGTCAATTACACGCCGTCACATCACCTGACATTGCGGCCCGAGATTCGGGCTGATTGGTACGATGGTGACGCAGCTCCCCTGCCATTTAATGATGGCAATGATTCAGAACAACTGATGATCGGAATCGATGCAATCTTACGGATCTAATCATCAGTAATCATCGGGCTGACTGACACGTCAATCCGTTCCGGGATTTCCCGGTTGGGATTGGCGTGTCGGGCTCAGGTGTGAACCGCTTGCGTTCGCATTTAAAAAATGCGAGTCCGTAGAGTTTAGAAAGAGTGAAAGCGGAATCCCGGACGTCTTCCGAAGCCGTTACCTCGCATTGGCAGATCTTCCGCGCCGATCTCCTTCGCTGGCGTCGAGATCGCGGCAACCAGAATCAGTATGGCTATCAGCTGGGCGGTCTCAGTGCCCCACGGATGAGCATGATAGTTACCGACAGAGAGCCGGTGCAGTAGTTATTCTTGCGAGACTCCGTTGGCTGGTGCCGATGTGTCGCGTGATTGCGCCGCAGCAATGATGCATACTGTCGCGAACTCGTCGTGAACGGCAACAATTCGGTCGACCGTGAGTTTGCCGAATCTGTCTGGAACGCTGTGATGGCTCGGCTTCTTTATATCGTGAAGGGAATCCCGGACACGGATTTGTTCTGTCGTCCGACTGAGGTAGGAACTAATGCATTGATCGCCATTTAGTTAGCTTGGCGTGTGTCGCACCACGACTCAAAGCAGCTCAACTTTTGGTATACTGCACTATTGAGCGTTTCCAGTTTAAACCTTGGTTTCACGGCTATGTTTGGTGTCAGCCTGCGGAACGCAAAGGATTACGCGTCGCGTTATCTGCAGAGCATCGAAAATACGGATAGAGGATCTTGGGATGTCGTTGACAAGACGTAACTTTCTGCGTGCCAACGGGGTTACGCTTTCGCTGCCATTTCTGCACTCACTCGCCTGGGCGGAGGGCGCTGGTGAGTTGAATACGAAGCCGAGTAAGAAGTTGGTGATCAGCTATATCCCGAATGGGATTGTGAGACGCTGCTTTTTTCCGGGTGAAGAAGATGCGTCGCTTCCAGATTTTATCGGCGGTTTCAATGCGGATAAGGTTAAGGAGGAGCGGCGTTACAAACACAAGCCGGGGATTTATCCTCTCGAACTGACGTCCACGATGCAACCACTTACTGAGTTTGCGAACGATGTCACGATGATCACCGGTCTCGATCGGACTTATAAAAACGGACAAGATGTGCACGCGCAGGGGGCTTCGTGTTATCTGACGAGTGTGTCGCCCGAGCAAGCAGCCGCTCTCGATATGCGGCACCCTAACGGCCGCACCCTCGATCAAATCATTGGCGATCAGCTCGGTCAATCTACAGTATTCAATACGCTTGAAATTAGTTGCAATGGTTTCACTGCCGGGAAAGAGCCAATCGAGTTTGATAATATTTCTTGGTACGGTCCCGGGAAAATCGCGCCGTCCATTCGGGAGCCTCAGAAGCTTTACGATCGACTTTTTATGCGTGAGAGTTATCGGCAGCATGTTGCGGATGTAACCGACCTTGTGCTTGCAGATGCGAAGACGCTTTCTGCACGTTTGGCTCAAGATGATCGCCGGACGCTAGACGAATTTATCGAAATGATTCGCGGGATTGAGCTGCGGATCGAAAAGATGGATAAGTTACTTTCCGATGTCGATGTGCGCGTCCCCAAGAATGAGGTTTTGCCGCGTGGCGAATACATCCGGCTTCAGATGGATCTAATGCTGCTGGCGTTTCAGATGGGGATCACCAACGTTTCGACCTTTATGCTCGGACCAGAGCGTTGGGATGCGACACTGATGTATGAAGGTGTCTTCGACAAACCGGTTCAGCATCACAACATGACGCACAATCAAAAAGGGGAAGGCTACAAGGAGCTGCAAAAGATCGATATTTTCCACATTCAGCAATACGCGTACCTGATTAAGCGGATGAAGGAAGTCAAAGAATCGGACGGTAGCTCAATGCTTGATAATTCGTTAGTGGTCTATGGCGCCGGGCTCGGCGATGGAGCGACACACCAGTATTACGATCTCCCGCTGATTGTTGCAGGAAAAGCCCAGGGGCAGATTAAGCAAGGGCGGTTTCTGAAAATGCCGAGTGGAACACTGAATTCCAATCTCTGGCTAACGATTGCTCAGTTGATGGGAGTTGAAATTAGTTCCTACGCTGATAGCAACGGTGTCATTTCTGACCTTTGGACCTAAATGCGGCGTCGAAAACTCACTATCAACCATCCCCGAGACCGTTTGTTTTTTGAACATGATATGGAAGCAATCGTCGTCGATCCCGTTCTTGATCGTGTTGTCAATCTTTGCGAATGCCGGAAGGTCGTGGAGTAGCGAGATTCATGGTGGATTGCAGCAACTCTTAAGTGAGCATTGTTTTGTCTGTCACGGGGCGGAGGAGGTTAACGGGGAGGTCAATTTCGAGGAATTGACATCTTACGAAGACTGGATACAGCACCCTGCCCTCATTGAGCAAGCATTGGAAGCGATCAGCAGTTCAGCGATGCCTCCCGAAGGTGAGCTCGCCCCCTCGGATGAGTCTCGTCTTGTCGCTACGAACGCACTGAAAAAGATGTTGAAGGAGGCGAGTCTGCAGGCAGTTTCTTCGCGACAACCGCTGCGGCGACTGAACCGTTTGCAATATAACAATACGGTGCGAGATTTATTTCAGCTTAATCGTGACATTTTCCCGCTCTCGGAAAAGCTGATGACCCGGTATGACGACTACTTGAACCTGGGCAGTGGCGATGCTGCTGGTCGCATGCCAAAGACCGTCCATGTAGCGTCACATACCTTGCAGCCCACACCGGGCCTGACTGGTGTCAAGCCGTATCCTAAAGATCTGCGTGCAAGTCATGGATTCGACAATCAGGCCGACCAACTGACTTTATCTCCGCTACTGCTTGATGCCTTTTTGCAATTGAGTGTATCAATTTTAGAGAGCGAAGATTTCAATCAGAGCACGGTCGGAATTTGGGATCAATTATTTTCAGCTCCTGGAAGTGATGCGGACAGTGATACCGCGATTCGGAAGCGTTTGCAGTGGTTTCTGAGGCTGGCGTTTAGGGGCAACATCAATCAGGAAACGGTTGAGCGGTATGCTATCTTTGCCAAAGCGAAATTGAATTCTGGTGTGTCGTTTCCCGAAGCGATGAAAAAGGCTGCGGCCGTCGCAATGTCCTCGCCGCTTTTTTTGTACCGTGCTGCAACAACGGATCAGCAGGGAAAAGATTTTGAGTTGGCATCCCGGCTTTCGTATTTTTTATGGGCGAGTTGTCCTGACGACGAGCTTTTGGAGCTTGCTGAGCAGGGAAAACTCTCCGAACCTGACGTGCTTCAGCGAACGCTTGAACGCATGATGCGGGATCGAAAGATTGAGCGATTTCTTGACACGTTTCCTGCACAATGGATGCAGCTTGAGAACTTAATGGCGGCAACGCCAGACCCAGCTATAAATAAATACTTTCATTTGGATCCGAAGTCGCCGGCCAGCTTGCAAATGGTGTTGGAGCCCTTGCTTCTCTTTGACACCGTCTTTGTTGAAAATCGACCAATCACTGATTTGATTTCACCGACGTTTGGATATCAAAGTGAATTTCTGCAGACTTGGTACCAGAGCAAACTGGGGCCACCGGACGTCGATCGCAACACAATCCTGGCTACCAACCGAATGCGGGATGAGCGGCGCCATAAACTGCAGGTTGCTTTCGAGCAAAGTCAGCAGCAGTTGAGCGAGTTGGTAGACCCGATACGTGAGCAGCTGCTCAAAGCAAAGATTGAAGGCGATGCAGAAGTAGGAAGTATCGATCTCAAACCATATGCTGCCTGGGATTTTGATGGGGATCTGAGCGATTCAATGAATCGGTTACCTCTGAAGGCAGAGGGTAAGATTTCGTTTGATAACGGTTTCGTTTTGCTGAAAAAGGCATACCTACAAAGTGAACCGCTGCAGATAGACTTGAAGGCCAAATCATTAGAGGTGCAGTTCAGGCTTACAAACCTTGATCAGCGGGGTGGTGGTTTGATGGGGATTCAGGGCCCCGGGGATTTCTTCGACACAATCGTGATTGGTGAACGTAAAAATCGGCATTGGATTTCGGGTAGTAATGGTTTTAGCCGCACGGAGGACTTTCCGGAGTCATTTGAAGAAACCGTACAAGACGAGTTGGTGCACCTGCTGATGGTTTACAAAGAAGATGGCACGACGACGCTGTACCGCAATGGGAAACCGTACGGGAAACCTTACAAAAGCGCGGCTGCGACATTTCCGAAGAATCGAACTTCCGTTCTTTTTGGCCTGCGGCACTTGCCGGCTGGAGGTAACAAATATTTGGCGGTGAATATTGATCGCGCGAGATTCTACGATCGAGCGCTGACCGTTGACGAGATCGAAGCGGCAGTCGCCGCGAGCGGAAATTTTATTTCAACCGCTGAGTTGCTCGCGAATCTGAACGATCAGCAACGAGATCGTCGCGAAGAACTTCTCGAATCGCTGGAGCGAACACGTCAGGATTTAGCGACAGTTCCGGCAAATATCGATCTGAATAAAGCCATCGCTCAAGTTCGGCGGGAATACGAACATGATTTGAAACGTCAGCTAAAGTCTCGTGAATTTCGATTCGTCGAACTGAGCGACCAACGCTATGGTGGAATCATTACCAACGCGGCAATGTTGAGCATGACATCTGGACAAAAACGAACGCATCCTGTTGCGCGGGGTGTTTGGGTGATTGAAGTGATTTTGAACGACCCACCCAATCCGCCGCCGAATGATGTCCCCGCCCTAGACGAAGAGAACGCGGATAAAAATCTGACCATACGCGAGCAATTTGCCGCGCATCGCGAGAACGCGTCGTGTGCTGGTTGTCACAATCGTTTGGATCCACTTGGGTTCGCTCTGGAGAATTATGACATTACCGGTCGCTGGCGAGATCGCTATCAAAATGGACGAGAGGTCGACGTTGCTGGAACCCTGTTACGGAAGCATGACTTTCGCAATGTATTGGAATTCAAGGAATCTTTGATGCGAGAGAACCGTGTCTTTATCCGAGCATTTATCAAACATCTACTCCGCTTTGCCGTCGCCCGAGAATTGCGCCCGGGCGAAAGCTTGACAGTCGACGAGATTCTCGAAAGGTCAGGTGATGAGCAATTTAAATTGCGGTCATTGATGCGTGAGGTTGTCCTTAGTGCAAGTTTTTGCCGGTAGTCGGTGGGGACTGCTACATCCAGTGCTGGCAGATAATTCATGGTCGGCGAATGAGACTCACCAGAGGCATTGCATCTCTTATCTTGCGAGGATGACGATTCCGAGGCCTACCCGGGTAAGTGGGCTTTACACAAGGATTTAGCGAACGTCGTTTGGGTGTTTGCACCGGCGGATTCGTCTGCCTGCCATTTTGCAGGGTGGTGTTTCGCTTAATAAAACGATCGAACCTGCGAATGCGTGCGTTTTCGCGGGAGCTGTCGGGCCGGAACAGTAGGCTGTGCCGAGTTGGGTTGCTTGGTTTGCTGGGATTTGATTATCAATCACGTAACACTGGAGCGGCAATGAGCGATTGAATGTGTAGAATGTGGCGGTCTTGGAGCATGTCATTTGCAAGTTACCGATTGAAAGGAAGTCGGCATGTTTAACCCCCTCCGTTTCTCGCCTTCAGCTGTCTGTTTGCAATACGCTACTTGGTCACTCGTCTTGGTGTGCTGCCTGGGCATTTTTCAATCAGGAGCGATCCTCCAGGCGCAGGATTTAGGCATCGAGGAGTTTCGCCGGCTGCACAATGAGCTTCGAGAGCGAATGTCCGAAGATCTGGTTGATGCGGAATCCTATCTTGAGGACCTGATTTCCAAGTCTCCAGACTCCGCAGATCTAAATGTGATGCGAGAAAGTCTCGCAACACGTTGGTCTGCAGAAGGAAAGTTCGACCGAGCCAATTCGCAGTTGGATCGACTAATCGATTTCCAGATAGCGCATTTAGAGGAGGAAACGAATCGCTATGGAATCCCTTTGACCATCCAAACCTTCGAGCAGGTCGCAACGGATTCCGGGAATTTCAAAGCCTATCGTAACGCAGTCGGCCGGGGATTTGAGTCGCTGTCATTGGCGAAATCAGAGGATGTTCAGCATTTGATCCCGTGGTCTCAGATGGCTGTCCTGAAAGCTCAGTTATTAGCCCGCAAGGGCGAAGACGAACAGACGGCGAAGGTGATCGTGGAGTCGACGATTAACAAGCTTTCTAGTGCAGCCTCCGAGTCGGTCGAAGTGACTGAGGCTCTGATTAGAACTTTGCGGTCACTTGCGTCATACGATCCGGCGAATGATCTTTGGCGCGATAAGAGCATTGATTATCTAGGGACTGCAGTCGCGACAGCATTAGATGCTTTTCCTGATTCCATGTCAGTGCAAACGGGTTTTGCCGAAGTTGAATACATGATGATCACTCAGTGGAAGCAAGAGGAGCCAGACGAAACCAAAAAGCGGATCGACGATGCGATTAGCCGTTTGAACACGTTGGCGCTAAAAAATCGGTCAGTCAATGCAATTTTGCGGCGGATTGTATTGCATCGAGAGCGAATGACAGCTGCGAAACCGGTGTCGACACTCGTAGGCGAGGAAGCGCCCGAGTGGGATGTTGATGGCTGGGTTAACGTCTTTGAACTGGACCGAGAGTCATTCAAAGGCAAGGTGGTATTGATCGATTTTTGGGCAATGTGGTGCGGACCGTGTATAGCGACCTTCCCTCATTTGCGTGACTGGCGGGAAAAATTTGGTGAAGAGGGGTTCGAGATTGTTGGTGTGACGCAGTACTACAACTTCCGTTGGGATGAGGAAACATCGCGGGCCTCTCGTGCGTCGGAAGAAGTCGCTCCCGAGGAAGAGCGAGAATCAATTGATAAGTTCTTGCAACACCACGAGCTTCAACATCCCGTCATGGTTACACCGAAGAATAGCGAAATGTCTTCAGAGTATGGCGTGCGGGGTATTCCACATGTCGTCCTTATTGACCAGCAAGGGGTGGTGCAGCTTGTGAAGACGGGAGCGGGTGAAGCGACGGCAAATGAAATTGAGGCAAAGATTCGCGAATTGCTGGGCAACAAGAAGGATTCGTGAACGAGGCCGGCCTTTTACTCCAATCCCCCGGGTAAGGACGTTGTCTAGTGACGCCGTTGATCGACAGGCGAATGCAACCGAAGCATGGTAGAAAGCCGATTGGGTGCATAGTCTGGGAAAGGCCGATCCTAGGTCGTTGGCCATTAGCTGCTTGATCCGAGCCTCACGGACGAATGTAATTCATCCAAGCATCCATTCGAATCATCACTTTGCGAATGATGTGTGTTGGTTGCATTGATTGCGTGTAGATGGCAGCGGTTCCTTTTGCACCGCCCGCGATCAGATTTTGGTCAATTGCTTCTTCGTCCATTTGGAGCACGACCGCGTAGGGTTCCGCGGCCGGGGTCATCGTGGAAGTTGAAACGATCTGGCCGGAGGGCAGTAACTGGCCTGAAGAGGATGAATACAGAATTCGAGCAACTGTCGCGGGAAAGACGACTCCTGGTTTTAGTTTAAACGTGACTTCGGCCGGTTGCCCTTTTTCGACGAACCGCAATGCGTATTGCTGAACCAGCACAACGATCTCAGTCTTTTCTTTATCAACAAACGCCATCCAGGAACGCAGAGGCACATTGGCCACTCGCTGTCCCGGCCGTAACGTAACGGCAACTACTTCTCCTTCGGCCGGAGCACGAACGGTAGTTTGCTCGAGATCGTACTGAGCAGAAGCAAGTTGAGCGCGAACGTTGGCGATACTTGTGTGCTCACCATTGATTGTCGACTCGGCGGCAAGTTTGGCCTCAGTGGCAAAGGCTTTAGCGCGCGGTAATTCGGCTTCCACCAATTGTTTCAGTGTAAGTTCGACGCCTCGTGTATTGGCCTTGGCACCATCGACGCTGGCAATCGCTGCGATGACGGCTTGTTCGGCAGATTGAAGATCCGCTTCTGAAGAGTGGAGTTTGCTGAGCAAGCTAGTGTAGCCAACCTGAGCGTTATCGACAGCTGATTGCGAACCCGCATTTTCGACAAGCAATTTTTGCTGGCGTTCGAGCTCACGTTTTGCGGCATCGACTTGAACCTGCAGATCAGCGACTAAGCTTGTCGACTTGGAAAGATTTGCATCAGCTTGAAGGCGGGAGGCTTCCGAAATTACAACCTGCGTCGTCGCGATTTCAATTTCCTCTTTTTTAATATCGATTTCTTCTTCCGTCTTTTTGACTGTTGCCCTGGCTGCATCACTGGCCGCTTCTAATTGCTGAACATTTTGAATCGTAGCCGCCAGTTGTGCTTCTAATTGATCAACCTTGGCCTTGTAAGGAACTGGGTCGATTTTAAAAAGCACGTCTCCGCGCTTTAGGGTTGTCAGAGGTTCGACTGGAACTTCCACGACTTCGCCACTTACGTTCGGAATGATCTCAATGACGTATTGATAGACATTTGCAGTACCGGTCGGTGCTCCCCACTGCATGGGCAAAAATAGAGCGACAAACAGTCCTAGCATCCAAAACAGTGGCGACAGTTTCCAAAAAAGGTTCAGCTTGATGATCCCGATTTTGATCGCCAATGCTACGACGCCAACATACAGCAGAGTTAGAAAAATGATCATTTGCTTGGGTCACTCTTTGGGCCATCGATTGCGTTGCATTCTGGGTGTGGTTTTGTATACGCCCAGATAAATGCAAGTGGGCATAATAATCCCATCGTGAGAGCACCAAACCATCCGCAGACGTTGATGGCATCGCTCTGAGGATGATTGCGGTTTCGCGCGATCCGCCCTGGGAGCATAGCCAGCGCGATCCAGACTCCCACAATCGCAGCGACCAAAACTAAGAGAATTATTAGTGCGAAAATATCGAGCATATATACGTTCCGTTTTTTCTTAGATTCGCCGAACAGAAGTTATCGACAAACACAGCCGGCGTCAGATCATCTCAATGAAAATGGTTGCATTCCTTTCCATCAGCGATCGTCACTACCCGGCCTAGGATAAGTAAGAGGGACATTTTCCTCCAGCGGATTGAGCGAGTAATTTTTTGAAAACCAGTAGAACAAGCTTAGGTTCGCTTGGATCCGGGGGGGGGGCGTCCTTGCATTCAATGGTTGCGGATCACCGTCGAAAATGACGGAAACCACTGTATATAATTCGCCGCACGACCTTTGTTGTTAAAGAATTGGGGCACGCTGTACGTCACCCATTTGATCCGAATTGCCGGCCGCACGAAGCTGCCCGCGCTTCGTGGCTTGACAAATCGCAATCTAGATCAGGCGTCCTGCAGGGTATTTGCAATATTCACGGTTGCTGCCCGGATTGCGGGAGCAACGCCGGCTATCAATCCAACCGCCAGCGAGATTCCCACACTGGATAATGCCAAACTCAGCGAAGGACGGAAAGCGATGGTTGCTCCTTCTGCACCAATTGCAAAGGATCCGACGAATAACGTAATCGACGCAATGAACGTTCCCACGCAGCCACCAATGAGGCAGAGAAAAAGACTTTCGGTGAGGACAAGGCTAACTGTTTCGCTTGGCCGGACACCAAGCGTTTGCAGGACCGCGTACTCTTTCATCCGATCTTGAACACTCATTACCGTGGTTGTTGCCACGAGTGAAAGGACCAAGCCGATACTTGCATAGCCAAGCCAGTGTGCAAATGCAATGAGATCGATCAGGTCTGAAAGGGTGCTCGCCTGGAATGCACCTTTGCGCCTTGTTTTAGTCGCCACTGCTGAGGAGCGTAATAGAGCGTCGATTTGCGACGCAACGAGATCGGGCGAGGCTGAATCATTCAGCACCACCTCGTGTTGGGTTACCAGTCCGGCCATGTTTAATCCACTCGTGAGCTGCAAAAAACGCAGGTCGGTGTAAATCAAATTTTCCTCCGCCGGTATGTCGGATACAAAAATGCCGGCCACGTAAACGGACAGATCCCCGATGGTAAACTGATCCCCAAGCGAGATATTTCGTCTGCTCGCAACTCCCCGCCCAACGATCGCAGCATCTTGGCGATTGGAGAAAGTTTGCCAGGATCCGTCGGTCAAGGTTAACCGGCGATTCCTTTTGATCTTTTTGGGCTCGGCACCGTTGAAAACAACGATATCTAAACTGGCGCGGCAGTTGTTCGTCCAAACTTGAACCGGAATTACCTCGCGGACGCCATCGAGTTTCTCGATTTTGGCCGCGTAATCTTCCGGCAGATGGCTACTGGCTGGACAAAATCGGTTTTCTTGGAAGACGATCAGATTTTGGTTTGCTGCCGTGTCTTCGGTCAAGCGACTCATACCCTGCTGCACAGAGCCGACGAGACAGAAAACGAACATCGCCACTGCCGTCCCTGAAACTGTCAGAAAGGTTCGCGCGCGATGTCGCCAAAGCGTTTTCAAAACGTATTTAACCAAGGGCTTCCCCGCCTTCCCTGGGAACGGACGGTGATGTATCTCCATCCATGAATTTACCATGGTTGAGCAGCAACTGCCGTGTTGCAATCGAAGCGACCTCGGTGTCATGCGTGACCATCAACATGGTAATCCCCAGTTGCTGATTCAAATCTTGCAGCAATTTTTGAATCTGCTGACTTGTTTCCATATCCAAGCTGCCCGTTGGTTCATCAGCTACCACAATTTTGGGATGCGTGACGATCGCGCGTGCAATCCCAACGCGTTGTTCCTGTCCGCCAGAGAGCTGGCGCGGATAATGATTTGCGCGATCGGTTAAGCCAACCGCATTCATCGCAAGCTGGACACGTCGTGTTCTTTGCTGCGAGGTTTGCTTTAGCAGAAGCGTTGGCAGTTCAACGTTTTCGTAGGCAGTGAGTACCGGGATTAAATTATGCGTCTGGAAAATGTAGCCAAGGTTTTCCGCTCGCCAATCAGCGAGTTTTCCACGTGACAGTTGGGTGATATCCGTTCCGTCGATCACGATGCTGCCGGAATCAGGACGATCAATGCCGCTGACAAGGTTTAGCAGGGTGCTTTTGCCAGATCCACTTGGCCCCATCAATGAAACAAACTCACCCGCCGCGATCTGCAAGTCAATTTGATCGAGCGGCGTAATCGTTTGTTCACCTTTCGTGAATTGTTTGGTAACGTTACTTAGTTTGACCAGAGCCATCGCAAATCCATGAAATCGTGGGTCAGTTGCGTACCAAGCTGGATTGGGACGTGTCCCAGTGAATGGTGATGAGTTTTTGCTCGACTAGGTCGGACGTGTCGCTGCTGATGACTTTGTCAGTCGGATTCAAGCCAGATAAAATTTCGACGAACCCATCACTCGTTTTGGGCCCGATTTCAATCGATTTTTGGACCGCACGTTTGTTTGCATTGACGGCCCATACGAAGGGACTGCCCTGTGACTTCTTGAGGACGTAGCTCGGCAGATACATACGTTGGATCGATGCTTCACCATGGCGTTGCGTTTTGGCCGATTTCGCTGACAAAAAGGTTGTTGTTGCAAGCATTTCGGGAGTCACTGAAGCTGGCGGATCAACCAGCGCAACCTTAACCTCTAACGTGTTTTTTTGAATGTTGGCTGTGCTTGTTGTCTGGAGCACGAATCCATCGATCGCGTTTTGACTCGCGGCGGTTTCGACTTTAACAACTTGACCGGGAACGACTTGCTGAACATCTTCTAGTCTTACGTCGACTCTGGCCTGCAATTGCGTCGGATCATACATTGTGATGATCGTCGAACTGCGATGCTCGGCGGTCGCGTCAATGCCCATCACCCGATCCCCTGGCGAGGCAACCAGTTTTAGAACGCGACCGGCTGTTGGTGCCGCGATGTTCATCCTTGTTAGGTTCAAGTTTGCCTGTTGAAGCTGTACCATCGCTTCATCTTGCAAGGCAGCGGCAATTCGACAGTTGGCCTCCGCTTCTGCAAGTTGCCGTTTTTCATCAATCAAGAGTCGTCGTTGTTCTTCCAGTGCATTCAGTTTTCGTTTTATCGCAGAAGCGCGGGAAAGCAGAATTGGTTGTTGATTTTGTAATTCATCCAACCTTGCCTCTGCTTCCTGCAAACTAGCTTCGGCTCGTTGTTTTGAAATGCCAGGAACACCCTGGCCAGCAGCTTGCTTTGCAGCCAGGCTTTTTTGGGCGAACGCGAGTGTCGCTTTCGCCGAGCGGATTTGGGAGGGTAGCTGTGATAAGGCGGCTTGGGCTAAAGCGTATTCACTCTCGGCATCAGCTACCTTGGTATGAAGGTGCAGCGGGTTTTCGATACGTTGTTTCGCAGCTTCTTTTTCCGTCGTGGAACGTTGATATTCTGCCTTGCGGAGCGCTAGTGTTGCTTCTGCTCTCCGCACTGCGAGCTCAGCATCAATCGAGATGAGTCTCGCGATGAGTTGACCTGCTTCAAGCCGTTGTCCGTCGACGACTTCCAATGATTCGACCACGCCCGCAGCAAGAGCCGGGACATTTACGGGGGTTGGCCGTGGTTCGATCCAGCCTGGAGCCTGGAAGAGCACCTGCCCCGCCGGAACCGACGCAGAACGTTTCACAATAACTGGTACGACGGTCACATTCCGGGAGGGGAGCAGTTGCTGTCCCGCTGACGCAACCAGAAGCATCAGCATTCCCAGGACGACGCCAATTGGCAAAGCGATCCGTGAGAACCACCGGTGACGACGCGATAGCGGATGCTGATGGTGGTCACCCTCTGCGGCATCTACGGATACCGCGGCATCATCGCCAGTGATCGCAAGTTCTTGGAGGTCGATTTGTTCTGACATCAAAAGTCTCGTTGCCGATATGACTAAGGTTTGACGTAAATCGTGCTTGCAGCCAATGTGAGATTACCTTGTTCATCCCGCTGTGCGGTACCCGAAACGATGACTCGTGACAGTTCACTGATCCCCAGCATTTGCCGCGCATCGGTCGCTACAGCATTTCCGGATGCATCGACGATTTTGATGGTGGCGATGTTGTCTTTTACTTGGTCTTGTGTGCAGCAATAGTCCCAAGGCGTTGGGCAGCCTTCATCTGCGGCGCAATACGGAATTTTTTCGTCGACAATGGTAAACGCCGCCAAGCCCTCGACAAAAGGTTTGGTGGAACCACCGATGATCCCGATCAAGGTTGCTGGGGCCCCGTCCGCTAACGATTGACGGGCCACGCCGACGGGTGTCGCACCCTCAGGCTTAGCTGTGACTAAGTAAGGATTTGCGTCAATGGCAATGGACCCTTCCGGTTCCGGTAAACTCACGACCGCTTGTTTACCGCTGCAACCATGTAGCGTGAAAGCAAGACCGACCATTAATATTGTGGAGAAGCAAATTCGCATATCCAAATCCCTCTATACGGCTTTCAGATTAATTGCCACCGATGCGTGAAGAGCTTTTAGCGCAGGTGGCAATGCGCCCAATACTCCGAGCAATAAACCAATCGTACATCCAACAAAGATGGCGAGGCTGTCAATTCGAAGAGCGAATGCACCCATTGTAAAACGCACGCTTAAGCCATTGACCCAGCAGATGGCAAAGCCACCGGCGATCAAGGATGCAGCGGATGCAAGGACTAGTCCCTCTTGTACGACACTCACTAGAATCGCGATGCGTTTATATCCCAGCACTTGCAGCATCGCGAGTTCCCGTATTCTTCCCGCTAATGCGCCGTACATCAAATTCAAGCCGGCAAATATACCAGCGGTCGCAACAAGGCCAACGATAAGCCAACTAAGGAAGCGGACGGGGCGGTAGTGCTCCTGAAGTGTTTGATAGTATTCGGACTCGCGAATCGCTCGTAGTTCCAAATCTTTACGTTCCATGCAAAATAGACCAACTTCAGACGCGGCCGTCCGATCCTTAAGTAGCATCGCAACCAGGCTTATGTCTTGACGTTTTGTGGCCGTTTGCAGGTCCGACAAGTCACACCATATTTCAGATTCGAAGGCAGAACCCTCGGCGGCAAATTTTGCGGAGATTTTCCAAGACTTGCCTTCCATCTCAATTTGATTTCCGATTCGCAAGATATCTGTGGGAACACCGATTTTGGTTGCGGCAAGTTTTCCAACCATGACTTCGCCTGATTGCGGCCAATTTCCTTCCGTGATTCTTACCGTTCGCCGTACCAAGGGGGCGGTTTGGGTGACACCACGAACCAATCCAAGGCCGGGAGAATGTTCGGCCGTTGTGACTCTTGTACCCAAGTACAATTCGGGCGAATGATGAGCGATCCCGAATTGCTTGACGGTCGCCGACATACTTGCGCCAAGCAAGTCGGGGATCTGAGCCGAGATCGCTGAGTTCTCAATGTTTTCTTCAGATGTCATAGAATGGACAAGGATAACATTCGGGTCGCCGCTCACGGTAAGGGAGCATTCAAGGCCTCGAATGAAACCGACAACGACAAAAATGAGCAGGATCACGGTAGTTAATGCGAGCAGCGTTAAGCCCGAGTGGATTGGCCTTCGGCCCAAATTGCGAACACCGTATTCCCAAGGTAAAAACATGGTCTGCGAGGATGGGTGATCTGATCAGATGGAATTTGTAAAACCGACTCGCCGCCGCCGCTCTTCCGAACCAACTTGTCGCCGGTCAAGGCGGGGCGTTCGATCTGTTAAAAAGATTGACGGGGTATTCTAGAAGTGTGCTTGTAGGTCCCATCGTGACAACGGACATTTAAGCATTCGTCTAAAGCGGGCTGATCAGATTAACCATGTCTGCAGGATGGTTTGTCGATTAATGCTGCTTGACCATCGCAGCGTGATCCACGGATCTGGAAATTCACTTACGCGCCGCCGCATCGATGCGTGGTTCGCCCAGCAGGGGTCGAAAGGCAAGACTGGCTCAACTGCTGTCAAGCCGGAAGTTTGGGGCGGTGCTGGAACTGCTGCAGTGCAGAAACAACCTCCGCAGTCTTGCGACGGATTTCGAATTGGTTGGTCGCGACGGTCGTCCGCGGTTTCGTTCGACGCACCCTCGGAACAGCAGCAACATGGTTGCTCAGCCGAAATGACCTGCTCGGCTGAAGCATCACAGACAAGGCAACGAATGGGGCACAACAGAACATTGGCCAGCAGGATCGCAACGGTTGCTATTCTAAACATACCCATATTCTAAGGATTGAACCGCAAACTACAAACGAGGAGTTGATTCGGTTGCAAGCGAAACTGGAATTTAATCCTTTGACGGTCCCCGATCCAAATTCTGGAATTCATCGTTTTTTCCTCGGTAGGCGAAGATTCGCCATTTTTCGTGCAGCTTTCCCACCCTTAGAACCATCGTGACCGAGAATTTGGGTTATCGCGGTTGACCCACTACTGGATAGGGCTGCTAGATTTCTGTAAGTGGCTGTTCAGTCACCGGTCTCGTTCAGCCAAATCCAAGGACCCAGGATGAAGTGGTTGGGCACTCTGAAGAATCCGTATTTCCCGCTACCACCGGTCCTGATGAATCTGTTCGCACTCCTCGACATGTGTAGATTCAGCTTTCAAGATATTCTTGGTAGCGGACACCCTGGAAGATCACTTGCGGCGAGTAGGTCGCTGCCGAATGAATCCGATGCGTGAAAACAATGATGATCCGTTCGGAAATTCGCATCGGCTTAAGCCGCTGAACTCTCGCTCGGCAGTTAGGCCCAAGCCGCTGCGCCGTGTTATTGGAGCGGTATTTGGTGGTTTCGCTCTGTGTTTTCTCTCGATTTTGCTTTCGCTGCCCTTCCTGGCGAAAGTCGATCTAGTGACTGCGAATGTTAGTTGGGGATTGGCTTTTCTGCTGGGAACAATCGGCGGTTTCTTAATACCCGGCGTGGGACAATTTCTCGCGTACGCTTTGCTGATCTTCATGAACGTAATGCTGTCGTACGCAATTGGCAGAAATATGAGAGAGCAAATCTTGCTGTTTTTGATTTTTGCGGTCGTCGAGCTTCTTTGCTTGGCAGCGCGTCACGTTTCGCGTTCAAGCCATTAAGGCATGCGATAAAAAGCAGAAAATGCTGCATCGGATTCGTGATGGCTGGCTTAATCCGCTCCCATCATCCTCCGCACCGATTGCATGATGAATGTTATTTCGCCGAGGATTTTGGGTGTACCTTGACTGACATCGAAATCAACAAACCGGCGAATCGATCATGGGTGTTGTTGCGTCGCTTGACGTGATACTTAAGGCACTTTGACGGCAGGCGGATCGATCCAGTGGATTGAGATTGATCCCCATTGAACGCATCAACAAATGATTCGCCTTCGCGGATTCGGTCGGCGGCCGAACGTTCAAACTCATCTGCCGGTTAGTGGTCGACGTTTACCACGTCGGTGCCTGCATTTAACCACTTGATTTCCAGCCCGATTGAACGTGAAATTTCGACAAAACCATACTCCATCGATGGGGATGGAATTGCCAGCGGATTCTCCCCTTAAACAAAAATCGCGGTGAACGATCTGCAGCGTGCCGTGAATCAACTCATGAAGCATTTATGCGCGGACGCGTGCCGCGTGCACATTACTTGGTGGCCGGAACGAATTGCGGTTCCGTTTCTATGCGGTTTTTTGATCGAAAGTTTCAGCAACTGACGGCGATTGTGGTGGTTCCGCGGCCGCTATCCCAACAACGGTAACTGCAAACACCATTTTTAAGATGACCGTGCGGGCTTGATTCATGATGCACCGAATTCGCTTCCTGGGTGGACGGATGGGTTTCACCAAGAGAGTGTGGATCATTCGAATTAGTTAAGCAGGGATGGACGTGCACGCGTGCGGTTGCCGGATCGTTTGCCATCTAATTTCCCTGGTGGGCGACGCCACTCCTTTATTCGGGTGACTCGGGTTGTTCGCAAGAATTGTCGGGGAATGAACTGCGTTTAGGTGAATGTCCGTTGGCTGCTGCACCCGAACATTAGCGCCATCAGCTAGGATGCTGGCAACTGCCGTTCTCGGGCTTGGCGGTTGCCAGTCTCTGATGCTATCTCATGGGTTGGATATTCGGCGCCCAAATGAGTCAGGTACGCTTTTGGATGAACCGTCTGCCGATTTTGCGACCGGAAGGAGACCTAGACGGGATCGCGCGACGCAGCTTAATCCTGATTGGGCAGCGTCGTTACGCAATGAGGTCGTGAACGACGCGACCATGGATATCGGTGAGTCGAAAATCCCGACCGGCGTACCGGTACGTCAGTTTCTCATGATCGAAACCGAGTAAATGCAGAATGGTTGCATGTAAGTCATGGACGTGAACACGATTTTCAACAGCCTGGAATCCAAATTCATCCGTCGCACCGTGAACGTGTCCACCTTTGGCACCGCCCCCTGCTAACCACATTGTAAATCCGTGGTGATTATGGTCGCGTCCGCTGTTGGTTCCCGCGTTCGCCCCGGCTTTTGGTAGTTCGACGGTTGGGGTTCGTCCAAATTCACCGCCCCAGATCACCAGTGTTTCGTCAAGCATCGATCTCTGTTTCAGATCTTTTAATAATGCTCCAATGGCTTGGGAGCATTCGCCAGCCAACCTGCGGTGATTGTCTTCGATCTTATCGTGACTGTCCCAGGGCTGGCCTGCACCATGCCAGAGTTGAATGTACCGGACACCGCGTTCAACCAATCGCCTTGCGATCAAGATCTGCTTCGCCTGCACGGAGTCGCCGTACATTTCGCGAACATGTCTTGGTTCTTGGCTGACATCAAAGGCATCGGTCGCTTCCATTTGCATTCGATAGGCCAATTCAAAGCTTTGCACTCGTGCTTCGAGATCTGCATCTTGCTGTCGCTTTTGTTGGTGCTGTGCATTCAGTTTTTGCAGCAGATCAAGTTGACGCCGCTGTTCGTTGCGTCCCAGTCCAGCGGTATTCCGGATGTTCGCAATCAGTTTTTCAATTTGTTGGTGCTTGCTGTCGATGTAGGTACCTTGATACGCGCCTGGCAAGAAGGCGGCTTGCCAGTTTTCGGCACCTTTGATCGGATAGCCGCCAGGGGACATTGCGATAAAGCCAGGCAAGTTTTGATTTTCGCTGCCCAACCCATAGGTAACCCATGATCCAAATGCGGGCCGAACAAACTGCGAATTCCCGCAATTCATTAGCATCAAGGAGGGTTCATGGTTTGGCACATCGGCGTGCATCGAACGAATGACGCAGACGTCGTCGATCATTTCTCCCACGTCAGAGAAGAGCTCGCTGACTTCGATTCCGCTTTCGCCGTATTTTTTAAATTGAAAAGGGGATCGATAGGCGGCACCTGTTTCTCGCTCAGTACGTAGATTTAATGGAATTGATTTTCCATGGAATTGATCAAGCATAGGCTTGGGATCAAACGTATCGACCTGGGAGGGGCCCCCGTTCAAAAAAAGGTGGATGACAGCCTTTGCTTTGCCCGGAAATTGAGGTTGTTTCGGGGCCATTGGATTGGTGCCTGAGGACGCGGCATCATCCGACATTACACCAGCAAGCCCAAGCGTCCCCAACCCGATACCGCTACGCCGCAAAAAGTCGCGTCGCGTGGTCGGCAGTCGATTCAAAAGAGACAACGATTCAGCCATTTGTTCGGTTCCGAGTTTCTCGCGTATTTAGGTCGTGGGGTTTAGTCGACAAATGCGAATTCATTTGAGAGCAACAAGACTTGTGCTAGCTGGACCCAAGGATTCAATTCCTCTCGATTTGAACTTGTCGTGATGCGTGTTGATGACTCGGCATAGTCAGTGGATGCGTTCCAAACGTGCCCCACTGGCCAGCGCACCGAGGATTGATCCGACTCGCGTGACTCGAGCAATTCGATTGTCGGCGCCCATGAATAGCTGTCGAAACTTGGCCCGCTAATGCATCCGACAACAAAATCAATGGTGTCACCAACTTGGAGATTTAGACTTGTTGCCGTCGTCTCGACTTGGTTGTTGAACGCGGTCCATTCGCCCAGAATTCCGGAGCGGGAATGGATGATTGTTGCCGATACGCCATCACCCTTTTCAGTGGGATGTTTGATTTGGCCTTTGATGGAAATGCTTCCGGAAATTGGAGAGATCCATCTTCGAATTGTGTTGATTTGATCATTGGAACCTGGATGACCACCACCGGCTGAAAGCTGCAAGTAACCCAACTGCGGGTCGGGGAATTGCTTTGACGCTTGCCAGGATTGACCGCTAAAATGTGGGAGTTCGGTGAATTTTACTTTGTAGGCCTGTTGATCCCAGAATCCGTAACCAAATCGCCAGCGTGGTTGTTCCGCAGGATCTTCACCTTGCTCACGGCGAAAATTTTCTACCGCAGTCGGATCAACAAATTCGATAGCAGCCAGTAACTCCTGCTGGTTCGGTTCGCGTGATAAGGCAAAGCGATACATTTGTCGGATCCGTTTCGCAGCGACATTTAACGCAGAATCGTTGGTGAGATTCGCTGATTTCCCGCGGTTGGCCTCGGCTTTTGCGGACGGCGATTTGGTACGCTCGGCCAATGCTTTTGCCTGTTGAATAGCAAAAGCGGAATTCATCAGATAAAGCGCTTGTTGTGGAACTGTAGTTTGTGTTCGTTGCGCCTGACTTGCGTCGGGACTGGGGAGATCAAAGCTGGCAAGTAACCCCGGCAAATCCTCCCGGTCGATGTAGGCATAAAGCCCGCGTCGGGTGGCGTCTTGGTGAATCATCACGGAGCGTCCGCCAACACGAGCATCTAAACGCCCTGCGGCAACCAGCAAGCGATCTCGTAACGGTTCGAATTCCAAACGCTGTCGCGGCATGTGCCACAGTAGCCGATTCTCGGGGTCAATTTTCATCGGTTCGGCCCGAAGATCACTGGTTTGTTGCCAAACCGCAGACAGCATGATTTTCCGCTGCAAACGCTTGATCGACCAGCCATCGGCGATGAATTCGGCCGCCAAGTAATCGAGGAGTTTGGGATGAGTTGGTCGCTCGCCTCGATTGCCGAAATTACTTGGAGTGCGAACCAAGCCTTCACCAAAGTGATGTTGCCAAATCCGATTGACGATAACGCGGGCTGTGAGAGGGTTGTTGGGACTGGCGATTGCTCGTGCCAACTCCAAACGCCCACTCCCCTGCTTAAATGGTTGCCCCCCGTCGACATGAGCGAGCACCTGTAAAAACCGACGCGGAACACGATCGCCACGGTTGCTCGCAACGCCACGACGGAATATCACCGGTTCGATGGGATTTGGCTTGTCAACCATTACCATCGCGCGCGGTGGTGCGCCGGGATGAGTCACTTCGACGCCATTGACTTTGTTGACGAGTTGGTTGTACTGGTTTCGCTCACTTTGATTGAGGTAGGCAATCATCGTGTCGCGGTTTAACGAAGTCGGCGAACCGGGCGTCCAAAGCACCTGCCGCAACCATTCATCGTCGTCATCGATTAAACGCTCAAGGTTCGGGTTGTCCTTTTTTGCATTCTCCCACTGTGCGTTGACTGCTTCTAATTGGGTTCCGATCGCTTTGGCTGCTTCGTTCATCGCCTGTGGATTTGCGTCTATTAACGCATTAAGCAATCGCTGCGGAATTTTCTCGTTGCCGAGCGGGCTTTGTTTCGATGCGACATCGTCAGACGATCTATTTGCGATCCCCTCCAGGATCAGCGGTGTTTGGGTTGCAAATTCGTTGGCGGGTGTCGCTGCCAACAAACGCCAAAGTGCCCAAATTGGGTGTGAAGATTCGGTAGGGTTCGACAGGTATTGATGCCATCGCAATGCGGTACCGCGGCGTAGTGGACCGCGTTCACCCCGCAACTTCAATTTTCCGCGTTGGAAATTGTCTAAAGCTCCGGGGAGAATGGCTAAGTAATCCGCAACCCGAGACCGCAATTCACCTTCGGTCTCAACACGACGCTGCTCGACCCATTCATCCACTTCACGCTGCTTGACCGCCTTGGCGGCAAGGAAAGCTTCATAGTCGGGTGAGGATTTCGGTTCTCCAAGCAAAGGCAATTCAGAGGGTTCTTGGGAACTAGCAAAGACCCCATATAACGAGTAGTAGTCAGCCGTTGGGACTGGATCATATTTGTGATCGTGACACCGGGCGCAGGAGACGGTGAGGCCGAGGAATCCACGTGTGACCACATCGATTTGATCGTCGATAATGTCGGGCTGGCGATTCATAAATCGGCGACCCACCGTCAGTAAGCCCATGGCCGCAAGATTCTTTTGGTTTGGTCCCTGCAGGTCGAGTTGATCTGCGGCCAATTGTTCGAGAATGAATTGGTCGAAGGGTTTATCACGATTGAAGGCATCAATTACATAGTCACGGTAGGTGAATGCGAAAGGAAAACGTGTTTCACGATTGCCAGCGAAGTAACCCTTCGTATCGCCATACCGTGCGATGTCAAGCCAATGACGCGCCCAGCGTTCGCCGTAATGTGGGCTGTCTAAAAGATGATCAACCAAACTTGCAAATGCATGGGGCTTTTCGTCGGCAAGGAATGCTTGAACCTCTTCAAACGAAGGGGGCAGGCCCAGTAATGTGAAGTAAGCTCGATAAATCAGTGCACGTCGATCAGCCTTTCGGTTCGGGGTTAAATTCGCGTCTGCGAGTTTAACGAGCACGAAGCGATCGATTTCCGTTAGTTCTTGATTTGAATTCAGGTCTTTCGAATCTGCCCAGGCGGCTGGGAGGGGGATGTTTGCCGGAGCTGCTGGTGCGATGATTGGTTGCAATGACCAATGGGATCGTTGCTGCGTTGCAATGAACTCGTCGACTGACATTTCGTCCGGCTCGACATCGAGTGGTTGCTTGTCGTTTGGCCAGAATGCGCCATCTTTGACCCACTGGTTGAACAATCCGATATCCGTTTGGGATAGCTTGCCGGCTGGCGGCATTTGCAAATCGCTCTTTTGATAACTGATTGCTTGACTTAAACGACTGGCGTCTGGATTGCCAGGTGCGACAACCGGCCCCGCTGCCCCGCCTTGTTCAAAATAAAGTTTTCGATCTAGGCGTAAGTCACCCGACTGATCATCCGGGCCGTGGCATTCAACACAATGCTTGACGAATAGCGGACGGATTTTGTTTTCAAAGAAAGTTTCTTTTTGACTCTGCGGATTCTGGCCAAGAACAAACAGCGGGTTTCCAATCACGAACAGTGGCAAAACGACAAGCCAAGCAAGCTTCCGCAGCAGAGGCTGTATCCACCGACCGATTCGTTCAGGCAGTAAGAGGTCGCGGTCTGGTTGTTGCTCGAATTTCCTGGTGTCGGCGTTTTCGACGCCAGGAAAGCGTTGTGAAGTGGTTAGAGACACTGCTGGTGTATCTCCTCCATTGAACACTGGAAGGATGGCAAACTGAGCCATTGCATGCGAGATCACAGTGACCCAGCGTATTGTAGGTGGGAATGCCGGGATGGAAGTCCGAATCACCAAACCCTGCACGACTCTATTCTAGCCGACGGACGATCTAGCGGAAGGGAAACTTGTTTGCCAGTGGGGCGGTTACCAAGGCACAAGGCCGTTGCGAGTCCGTTCAGTTCGCGATGGGTAGAGCAATGCGGCAAATTGAACTGCATTTTGTCAGATATTTACGTTTGACGAGCCTGCAGAGACGTTGGGCTCACTTTGTGATTGCAGCTGTCATTTTGAGGAATCCGAGGCTATTAGCCATTCAAAGCTGATTCAGTTGCCATCGACAAAGATATTTTTCGCGGCTGGCACGCCATCTGGCAGCGGGTGGAGTGTAGGGTGAAGTGCATGAGCTAGCAGTTCCAAGCTGTCAACAAGTCTTGGCCCCGGGCGATTGAAATAGGCAGATCCGTCAACGAGATAAACTCGACGTGTCTGGACACATCTTAAGGTAGACCAGCCGGGTTGAGCTTGAAGGATCGGCAAATCTTGCATGGTTCGCTCGACGTTGAATCCGCAGCACGCGATCACGAGGACTTCAGGATCTGCGGCGGCAATCTCTCGCCACGATGTCGTCATGCTCCGTTTTCCTGCGATACCAATCGCCTCGGTTCCTCCTGCCAATTCGACGAGCTCAGGACTCCAGTGCCCAGCGCAAAATGGTGGGTCGAGCCATTCGAGTAAAAGAACAGAAGGTCGTTTCGATAAGCACTGGGAACGGAGTGAAACGGTGTCGATGCGCGACTGCAAAGTCGATACGTATTTTTCAGTCGCGTGGCCGATGCTTGTTGCGTTTCCGACTTGCCGGATGCAGTTCAATACATCTGCTAAGTTGGTGGGTTCCAGGGTAAGGATGCGAGGAGTTTCTGGCAGGGATTTGATTGCTGCGTGTACCTCGCTCTCGGCTACCGCGCATACTTCGCACAACGTCTGCGTAACAATCAGGTCGGGTTCGATCGATCGGAATGTCGCTCTGTCGAGTTCATAGAGTGCGAGTTCCGTCTTGATTCGTTCACGTACCAATGAGTCAATTTGATTGCTCGTAGCCTGCTCTGGTATTAGTGCTTGGGTCACCTTTGGCAAATCAATCACGTCATGTGGGTAGTCGCATTCATGCGAGACAGCTACCAATGAATCTCGCAGACCCAATCCGCAGATCATCTCGGTAGCACTCGGTAGCAATGAAGCGATCCGCATAGCTTTTCTCCGTTATTGATTATCAATGGGGAATACCCGTCGAACCAGATTGGATGCCAAGTCGTCAGGGTGAGCTAGGACATCGTAGGCGCTGCCGACTCAAGATGCTCGGAGTGCATATGTCTGCTTGCTTCTTTTTTTGAGTTGCAGGGAAGTGAGTCCAACGACGAGGGTAGCGACCAGGCAATAAATACCAGCCCAAAACATTTGGACTGGTAATGGGATACCGCGATCGATCAGTGTTCCGGTCAGTCCTGGGCCAGCAGCAGTCGCAAAAACCATGAATGAGACGATGACAGAACGAATTGCCCCCAAGTGAAGCGTTCCATAGACTTCAGGCCAAACGGCACCGAAGAGTGTCGACGAGCATCCGTAGCTGATGCCAATGAGGACCATCACGACGAACAGGGTTGGGACTGGGCCGCCTCGGGAGAGGACGAAACAAGTCGCTGCCAAAGGTAACAAAAAGAACGGCAATACACTGGTTGCACGGAAACGGTCAATCAATGCTCCGGAAGTTAAGGCAAAAAACACGGTGGTTCCCGCCATCACCGAGAGCGAAAACGCATACATGCGGGGTGGCCAGTCATTCAGCTCAGTCAGGTAAACCTGATGGTAAAAAATGGTGGTGCCGATGAACGGCGGTGCCAGGACGCCAATCAACAAGATCCAAAATAATGGATCACGAAGAACTTCAGTGCGAGTCCAGCTGCGGATCTCTGCCTTTGATGTTTCACTGTCCTGGGAATGTTCCTGTGAAATCCTGGGCCGCCGATAAGCATAATACGTCAGTGGCAGGCCGATCCCAATCAACGACACGGCACCCAACGTCCAACCGGCTTGAAAGCCTTGCGCATTAACGACGGTAGCAAAAAGCAATGGCAGGGTCGCCTCGCCACCTTGATGGCCAAGTACAACAATCGAAATCGCTCGACCGCGTTGCTGCTCAAACCAACGACCTGTTGCTGTTAACGCGATATGCGTCATCATTCCCTGGCCGAACAGGCGTAGCAGAAAAATGGCGATCGCTAACATTGCGACCGAGGACGCGTTGGCTGCCAATAAGCTGGCAAAGGCAAGGATGGGAATGACCAGTAGTACCATGCGAGATACGGGGAGAATGTCGACGAGTCTCCCCAGAAACGGCAGGCACAAAGCACTCGCCAGCGTCGCCAACATGTAAAGACGGCCAAACTGCCCGTGGCTCAATTCAAACTCGGATTGCCATTCACCCACGGACGATGAGACGAAAAAAGTTTGACCAAAGCTTGAGAAGTAAGTCAGCAAAAAACCACCGGCGAGCCAGCGGAAGTTTTGCTTGAAAAAATCGTACATAGAGGCTTTCAGGGACAATGTCGCAAAACGTGCAGGTTGCTCTCGACGCTGATGGTAGTCCGCAGATGCCGTTTCAATCCAGGGCGAGACCGTTGAAACGGGTTTGCAAATACTGGGATGAATGCAGGCTGCTTCACTGAGCCAATCGAAACAATAGGGATCGGAGACTTGAACCAACCTCTGGCGTGTTCGGAGATCGTGGGTGCTCGGCACGAAGAGCAATGAATGAGTGCATTTTGTTGTGCTTGGAGGGCGGAAATGCGGGGTGCGGGCTGTGCCTCAATTCACAAATCGAGGGTGCAGGTTTGTGATCTGAAGCGTCTTCAGGAATGCCTCTGTTCACGGCGTTGCAGTCGAGTCATCCTGCATCTGGAGCGAGTTATTGGTACGGGCTTTCGGGGGCCCCTTGTGGATTCTCGATAGCGACTTCTCCGCAGCGAGGATCCTTTTAAGTGGCCAAGATATCGACTGACGCGGGAGCTTGAACAGATCACCCGGTCTGCCTATTTTCCCGGCAGGCTTCCTAAACTACCAGGCGGTGTTTCCTACCAGATGGAACCTTACCTGCAAAACAATATTGGCAGGCAACTCACGTTGTCGCAGACCCCCGTAAAACGTTACGATCAGCATCACAATATAAGCGGATTCAGGAAGCGGTTTACCCTGCCGCCCTCACCAAGGAAGGTGTTGCCGTGCCGGCTGCTGCTCGAAATACAACCTCACTAAGTGCACCGACGACGCCGCTGGAGCGTCTGCGGGCGATTCGGCAGTTCGTCTCGGCGGAAGCGGAAGCGATTCTCGCGTGTTCTTCGCAGCTATCCTCCGCTGCAGTACAAGCGGCCGAAATGACTGCACAGTGTGATGGCTGCGTGGTCGTGACAGGGGTGGGAAAAGCTGGCCTGATCGGCCAGAAATTGGTTGCGACCTTGGGAAGCACTGGTAATCCAGCGCATTTCTTGCACCCTGCCGAGGCTGTTCACGGAGATTTGGGGCGTATTCGTTCGGGTGACGTTGTTTGGGCATTGAGCAATTCAGGAAGAAGCGAAGAAGTCGTTCGCATTGCACCCCATCTACGCGAACATTCCAGTTGTCTAATCGCAATCACCGCGAGTGAAGACAATCCGCTGGCAACGGCGGCTGACCTTGTCGTGACGCTGGGAGCCCACGATGAGGCGTGCCCTAATCGCCTCGCGCCGACTTGCAGTACCGCCGTGATGATGGCTGTCGGCGACGGCATCGCGATGTTGGCAAGCCAGTTACGGGGATTCACTTCTCAGGACTTTGCGAGATTTCATCCGGGCGGAGCCTTGGGGCGGAAATTGGCAAGCGTCGCTCAAATCATGCGTCCGCTCGATCAGTGTCGATTGGCAAACGCCGAAATGTCGATTCGCGATGCGATGGTTACGTCGTCCAAGGCTGGGCGTCGAAGCGGGGCGGTTATGCTGGTCGATTCCGCTGGTCGATTTAGCGGTTTGTTCACCGATAGTGATTTGGCGCGAATCCTGGAGCAGCGTGATGAACACTCATTGGATGAACCGATATCGTCCAAAATGACTTGCGATCCCATCGCGGCCCAGGTCGATTGGTCGCTGCAAGAAGCGATGGCGGTTTTCTCGCACCACCGCATTAGCGAGTTGCCAGTGATTGACGATGAACAAAGTCCCGTTGGATTAGTCGATATCACTGACTTGGTGGCACTTACAGATCAGCCCGGCGAAAAATCCACGTTACCGTTTCAGCAGCCCAAGAGTTTTAACTAACCAAGAATTCCGGGTGATGATGACGTCGGCCGTTTTATTCCGCAACTATTTCATCGTATGTCTGCACTCCTAAAATCTGATTCTGAGATTGCTGGTTCTATCACTTGCATTCTGTGCGATGTTGATGGTGTGATGACCGACGGCCGAATCATTTACGATGCAAATGGATGTGAGACGAAGCAATTCCATGTTAAAGATGGTGTGGCGATTAAGGCATGGATGCGAGCTGGTTTTCAGTTTGGCATTCTGACGGCGCGAAAGAGTCCCGTTGTTCTCCGGCGTGCTGAGGAGCTTGGAGTGCGGCACGTTCGGCAGGGATTTGAAGATAAATGGCCAGCTGCCCAACAAATGCTCGCTGATATGAACACAAACGACTCAGAGGTGTGTTACATCGGCGATGATCTTCCGGACATGCCGGTAATGAAGCGGGTTTCACTCGCGGTAACGCCTGCTGATGGTGCTCAGGATGTCCGCAATCTCGCCCACTGGATTTTACAGCGGGATGGTGGCCGCGGAGCAGTTCGGGAACTGGTTGAGCGATTGCTCCGAGCAAAGCAGCGATGGGAGGAACACGTGCCGGGATAGAGTCTCTGCTGCATCTTGGCAGTACCTTACATTGAGGAACCCGCCGGGAGACAGCGATTCAACAATTTCTGGCCGCATCATGATTCAGCGTGTCTTTCATTACTGTGCATCGTTGACATTTCTGCTTGCATTGTCCGTGATCTATCAAAACCTTGTTGCGCCGTTGATGCAGCCACCGGATTTTGATGCGGTGAATTTGCAGATGGTGAGCGCGGTGAAAAGTGACAATAACCTTCAGGATCTGTTTTCTAAAGGTTCGTGGCAGCACGGTGAGTGCAAGAAATTGCAAACGCCCACCGGTACACTCCTGTTTCTGAATTCGAAGCAGGTAAGCCAAGACCAGTGGAAATTATGGCCGGTGACGCTAATCATTGGCCGAGGAATGTCGACTGAACAGAACGAATCGCCTGTAATCATCGAAGCCGAACAAGGTGCGGAAATAAAATTTGCTCGCTCACTTGACGTGATGGGCGGAGAATCACCGCCATTCTCGCGTGGGAGAATCTTGGGTGAAGTTCATGTTTTTCGCGAGGATGCCACCGACCCAGAGCGACGTTTTGATCTGAAAACTGCAAATGTCGGTATTGATAATAAGAAGCTCTGGACGACTGAAGCGATCGAAATGAATGTCGGACAAGCACAGTGGATGGGCCGCGACTTGACGCTGCATTTTGTCGCGTCGACCGATACCTCAACATCACGCGGTTCGGACATTCTTGATCGCATGGAATTAATTTACCTCGATCAGTTCAGCATGCCGATTCGCTCGGGTGGGCTTTGGCAACGCGATGCTTATTCAAGTGAGCAAGCTCCATCGACACGTTCAGACCGCGCCGCGATGGTTTCGCTCCAGTGTGATGGGCGTGTTGAATACGATTTTGCACTCGATCAGCTCTTGGTGAACGATTCTGTTTCGCTTGTGCATCAGGTGAAGGGTGAATTGCCGGATCGATTTGACTGTGATTGGTTGCAGTTAACGCTGAACGATCCGACGAACAGGCGAATTGACCGGGCGAATCCCCTGGATTGGTTAGTTGGCATCATCGCGTCCGGTTCGCCTGCGGTAGCGAACCTTCCAAGTTTTGATTCGGAGCTGGCAGCCGAACGGATCGATTTCGATGCCGTCAAAGGGATCATCCGTGCGGATGGTCGGCAAGGTATTCGACTTCGCCGCGGTGTGGTGACGGCGCGTTTGTCGAAACTGATCTACCAATTTGACCCCCAGATTCCTGAGGCGATTTTGTCAATTGACGCGCCTGGAGCTGGACGGATTGAGATCGATGATTCCACGATTGCCCTTCGCAAAGCAGTTTGGCAGGACGGGTTTCGAATCTGGCCGGTTGAATCCTCACTCACGCGATCCCTGGATACGGATGTGCAATTGCGAATGGAGGGAGATATTCACGCAACCCTGTCAGACGGCGGTGAGTTTCGAGCCAATTCCATTGCCGGAATCCTCAAACCAGAGCGACAGCAATTACCAGCGACGGGAAACACTCTGGTTCCTGACCGTTTCGAAGTGATCGGTGACGTGCAGATTGACACAACCGCACTCGCCGCGGAGACCGATCGTCTCTTGCTTTTCTTCGTTTCAGAGCCCGATCCTCCTGGCCAGTCAGCTCGCGATTCGGCGACTCCCTCCCCACTTCGCCAATGGGTGGCCCAACCGGGAGGTGAAAGACAGCAAGTTGACCCTGTTGCGCGACCACGGCCGAGCATTCGTGGTGATTTGATCAGCGCACAATTGCGACGAAATCAGTCCGGTTTGAATGCCAAGAAACTCAGTGTTATTGGTGGTGTCGAGGTGACTCATCAGTTTCAGATGAATGCACAGGTTGTGCCAGCCCGGCTCACGGGTGAGCATTTTCAGTTGATTGATGGTGGTGGTGAAGATGTCTTGCAGTTGGGTAGTGGTGTCAAGTCACCAGCACGATTTCAACTTGGTGACGGATTCTTTGTCGGTCCGCAAATTCAGATACGGCCAAACGATAATGTCGTATGGATTAATGCAGCCGGCGAGTTTCAAGTTCCCACGGCTGTTCTCCCCTCCGTCAGTCAGGGCGACGGCAACCTAGGCCAACCAGAGGATCAAATTCGTTGGGTCAAACCGCCCTATTGCCGTTGGCAAGGAGAAATGATTTTTGATGGCCGGACCGCGATTCTTTCTGATGGTGTTGAGATCGCTGCGGAATTAATTCAAAACCGGCAGCAGTGGGATTTGAAGATGAACGGAGATCGATTGCAGGTCGATCTGATAGCCGACGTTGAACTTCGTGATGTGCAGTCGCTCCGTACTGCTCAAATGCAACAAGTTGCCTTGCTTGGAACTAGCACACGTCCTGTTTTTGTCCAAGCCCAACGGACTGCTCCTGACGGCCTACGGGAGGCGAAGCATTTGATTCATGCGGAGCGATTGGTACTGACGCCCGTCGATGGTCTTAAGCTGGTCGGTGCCGGGCCGGGTTGGTATCGCGGTTGGCAACGTGGCGTGCAGGGCAATGCGTTGCTACCAAACACAGGAGTGCAGGCAGGGCAACAAATTGGCACTGATCGAACCTTAACTGGGATTCATCTCACATTCAATGATTCGTTGCGAGCCGATGCTACGCTTCGGAATGTAGAATTCGTAAGTGGTGTTCGCGTTGGTACAAAAACATTGACGGGTTGGGACGAGTCATTCGATGCTTATCAAATGGACGCTATCTCCGAGGGCGAGTCGACTTTGGATTGTGACCGCTTGCGGTTCAGTGTCGACCCTGCATTTTCGCGTGCCGCGGGCTCGAGTGGGTCAAGACCGTGGGAAATGGAAGCGATTAGCGGTGTCGTGTTTCGCACCCGAAATGAGCGTGGTTTACTTGAGGGGACCGCAAGCCGAGCATCTTATTCTTCGGTCAAGGACTTGTTCACTGTATTGGGGGCGCCCAACCAAGCGGCATTATTTCGGCAAACCTTGCCGGATGGTAGCGCTGGGCCAGAGGGAGCGGTCCGCAGCATGACCATCCGCCCCAAGAGCATGAAGGTTGAATCAGCGGTAGTGGAGCGTTTAAACATGGCATCGCCAAATACGCTCCCTTGAGAATTCGATCGGGCTCAAACGCTTGCCATGCTCCTAGGACTCTTCTGGTTTCTCCAGGCCGTAGTCTTTGATTTTCTTATGGAGTGTGTTTCGATTGATTCCCAATTTGGTCGCGGCTTTGGTTTGCACACCGCCGCAGTTTGAGAGCACCTGCGTGATGAGCTCTTTTTCAACACGCTCAACAATGCTGCTGTGGATCTCACCCCCTGCATCGTTGCCATCGGTTAATCCTCGCAGCACGAGTTCCTGAGTCAGAGAATCAAGATCACTGACGGGGGTCGGGGTTCCGGTTGGGATTTCTCGGTTGGTTACACACTTGGGTAGCAAGTCAAAGGTGAGCTCATCGGTTTCGGCCATGACCACAGCGCGTTCAACATAGTTTTGCAGTTCGCGAACGTTCCCTGGCCAATGGTACTGCTGCATCGCATCCATCACGCCATCTGCCATATGAACCACGTAGCGGTCGTTGACTTCGTTGTAATGTTCAAGGAAGAACGACACCAACGCTGGGATATCATCGCGGCGACGCCTGAGCGGCGGGATTTCGATCGGAACGACATTCAAACGCCAATACAGGTCTTCGCGGAAAGTTTCATTGCGAACTTCTTTCATCAAATCGCGGTTACTGGCTGCGACAATTCGCGTGTCGGTTGTTAGCGTGCTGTTGTCACCGACCCGTTCAAACTCGCGTTCCTGGAGAACACGGAGCAGCTTAACTTGGAGGGTGAGCGAGGTGCTGTTGATCTCATCTAGGAAGATGGTGCCATTGTTTGCTGCTTCAAAACGTCCTGTGCGATTTGCGACGGCTCCCGTGAAGGCTCCTCGTACGTGGCCGAACAATTCGCTCTCCAGCAAGCTTTCGCTCAATGCTCCGCAATTGACTCGAACGAAGGGGCCTTTGCCTCGATGACTCAATTGGTGGATCGCGTTGGCGATTAACTCCTTGCCTACTCCCGTTTCTCCCAAAATCAAGACGGACGCATTGCTCCCAGCCACGCGTCGGGTGACTCGGTAGACTTCTCGCATCGCCGGCGAGTTGCCGATGATGCCAGGGATTGGCGGGCCGTGTGGGCCATTCGGTGAGATGCCAAGAATCGACATGGAAGGCGGCGGTGAGAAACGATGAACCGAACAGCGGACCACTCGCCGAGACGATACCCTGTTATCGTGCGACGTGGTAGGACTGGGGCACCGAAACCGGGTGTCTAAAGCCTATGATGCCGGCTTTTGCTCCGCAGTATCACGATAATGCTGACGATCGATCACTGTAAGCGTGGGTAAACGACGATTTCTGCGTACCGCGTCCAAAACATCATACAGGCCGGCGGCCGATGAAGGCATCTTGGTGACGACGGTCGGTGCATCCCAGCGTTTCCACATTAAAGCAGGGTCCTCTGGTCCGTAAAAGAGAATTGGTAGGTTCCTTCCGCGCGATGTCCGCCTCACCAGATCGACCATTTCAACGGGGGGCAGGTCAGATAACTCAATTTTGGACAGGATCAGGCGGATATCGCCACCACGATCAATCACACGCTGTAATTCTCGAACGCTTTGGACCACGCACGTAGCGTACCCAAGCTTACTGAGAATCGTCTCCACCCGGATCACGACCTCTGGTCGCGTTTCGACCAAAATCGCGGTCGGCTGGTCGCCAAGCGAAGTCATCTCAGCCAAGGTCTTTCGCACCATTGAACTTCCCGCGTAGGGGGCTTGACCAGCCAGGGATGCTACCACGCTTGCGGCCTCATATCGAACTTGCGGAATCGAGTGGTTCGCTGCCATGACGAGTGGCGTTGGTTTTGCACCGTCGGATGTCAGCAGTGCAGCGCGATCTTCATCCGTTGCATTGGCGGTATCAATCAATCGCAGCAGGCCGATCGTCGCAGGATGATCATCGGATCTGGTTGAAGCTGCTAGTGCTGCTGACAATGCCACAGGAGCGACTGCCGGGCCATAAGCTTGGCGAATTTCATTGATCTGCTCGGCATCACCCCAGTCCGGATCAACAATTAGACGATACGCCAAGTCGGAAGTAAGCACGGCACTTTCCAACTCGGCTGGCAAACCCTCCAGACGGTCTAATCGAGCACCGGCGTTCGCCACATCTCGGTAGGCCGCCAGCATCGTTGTGGTCGGTTGAGCCTCCACCGTTCGACCATCTTCTCCCACACTCCAAATCAAAGTTGTGTGATCGTCGTTGTCCGTCCGATTCGCCTCCGTACGGAGCCTCAAGAAATCTTCCTCAAGGATTTCAATGGCAGTACCAAGCGTCGGAATTTTGTCTGACAGACGCTCTAGCTGTCGCATTGCGGTTTGTTTCTCCGCCTCTGAAGCATTCTTCCCATACAGCGCGGAGACGAAAGCGGGAAGGTTGCCCTTGCGATCGATCCATCCTAACGCCTGCAACGCTCGATTCCGAATGTCAGGCTGGCCATACAAAGCGAGTTGTTGTAGAGCAGACACTCCGAACGTATCAAATTCAATGAGTGCGCGAAGAATGATTTCTCGTGGGGCGGATGGGGAGGGAGAAACTGCAGCCGCTGCCAGTTCTGCTACCGCCATTGTGCCACCCCGGATCAAGGTCCGTGATGCAGCTAGTCGAGTATCAACCGATGCTGCATCTAGTCCATCAATCGCCTCGCGGAGGCGTGCGATCGATTCGGCCGAAGCTGTTGCTGCAGATGCCATTTGGTCTAACGCTGACTTAGCTGCATCACTTAGTTGATCACTTTGTTTCATTCTAAAAAACAAAGCGGGGCCAATTTCTTTGTACATCGTCGCAAGCGTCGGTGTGTCTAAGGCTGTAGCACCACTTAAAAGCTGGTTTGCCTCTGCCCAGCGCCCCGTACGAGCCAGCGACGAGATCGCCATTGCTTTTTGAACCGGGCCCCGGCCAGAGTGTTCGAGCAACTGGCGGGTTAGCGGGGAAGAATCCACTGGTTGTTCGTCTGCCGCGGCGCTGGCCGCAGGTGCCGAAGTGCCAAAAGGATTAGGACCGCCAAAGGGATCGCCTTGTGCCTGGACGCTCAAACCGAGCGACAGGAGTAATAGCGATGCAAGCAGAAAGCGAAGCGGCAGCATGAAACTTAACCGAAGATGAGACGACACGAAGAAATCGAAGGAAAAACATGGGCAGAACGCGCAACCAAGGCACCGGCGCGTCTACGCTCAGTTTAATCCAAGTCAGCCTGTCTCGCAGCTAAAACTCCTGTCTTGACGATCGTAGCGATTAATCCTCCTGGCTACCGCTCGGGGACCGTCACCTCTGCGACCATTTCTTACCTTTTTTTGCGGGGACTAGGAATCCGACCTACCCTTTTGCTGGTATCTATCTCTTTTCTTGGATCTCATCTGTTCCTCTATTTCTTGCATGTTGAAACTCTGCAAACCCAGTCGACGCCGTATTCGGAATCGGGAGCCTCGTGGCGTTGCTACGATCGAATTGGCAGTAGTCTTGCCAGCTTTGTTGGTGTTGACGCTCGGTACGATGGATCTCTGCTCCGTGATGTTCCTGAAAGAATCGGCGGTGTTGGCCGCGTATGAGGGCGCGCGGCGGGGAATTGGGCGAGGGCGGAATAATTCGGACGTGATCGACCGGGTTCAAGAATTTCTGGATGAACGAAATATCGCCTATACAGGCGACTGTGTTTCAATCTCCTCGCCCGGTTTCGGGGGAGCAGCGACCTTAGAAAACGTGACCGTCACGGTCCTGTTGCCGACCGAAGGCAACCTGCTGGTGCCATCCTCACTTTTCGGTGGCGTGAATGTCTCAGCGAGCGTAACGATGCGGAAAGAGTACCAGAATCTCCAATAACTGACGTTTGATTTCGCAAGATGTTGTGGGTTGATACATTTTCAGTGCTTGTGTGCGAAACAAATATGAAACGAAGAAACCTTTCTCTCCGCAAGTACAAACAACGTGGCGAAACGCCTGCCAGCCGGCAACGTGGCGCGAAACGCGCTGGGGCTTCGATCGTCGAATTCGCATTCGTTGCAAACCTCTTGATCCTCATGATTCTCACGTGCATGGAATTCGCGCGCATGAACATGGTTCGAAACTTGGCTCAGGATGCAGCCTATTTCGCTGCCCGTCAGGCGATGGTGCCGGGTGCTACCACGCAGGATGCAATTGACGAGGCATCAAGAATCATGGATTCCCTGACAACCGGTGGATATACCGTTGACGTCACCAGCGTCGACGCGGACGCAGAAGATATTCGTGTTACTGTCTCGGTCGATTTAACTGAGGTGGCGTTGTTCGCACCCTATTTCTTGCCAAATACTGACATTACGACAGTCGCTCATTTGAGAACGGAGCGATACGACGGTTTCTACGAGCAATAATCAATTTCATCTGATTTGTTTTACCATTCTTATGCGTTGCTTAAGCTCCTCTACTCAACCGAACTTCACCATGAATGGCAATCCCCAACGAAAATCAACTAGTGCGAATTTTGAGAGTCGAGGGCGCCGAACGCGCCGTGGTAGCGTGATGGGCCTAATGGCGATTCTTTTTCCTGTCTTGGCGATTCTGGCAGCGTTCTGCATCAACGCTGCACAGATGCAGTTGAATCGCACCGAATTAATCGTTGCAACGGATGCCGCGGCGCGGGCCGGAGGTCGCGCTTTCAGTGAATTGCAATCGGTGCACTCTGCTAAGTCGGCAGCGATCGTGACCGCAGCTTTAAATACCGTCAACGGCGATCCTTTACTTTTGCGATGGGGTGATAGCGCGGGAGAGATCTCTTTTGGATTGACCACCCAGCCTGATGGGCTGCATGGCAGGTACGAGTTCGAAAAAGTTCCGACGGATCAGGTTCGTCAGGGAAATCGAGTGGCCAGCGCCGTGAGAGTTCATGGCAATTGCAACGCTTGGTCCCTCAATGGGCGGATACCATTCGTGATTCCGGGCCTACTTGAGCAAAGTGATTTCGAGACATTTCACTCAGCGGTTGCGATGCAGGTTGATCGCGATATCTCACTTGTTTTGGATCGTTCTGGTTCAATGGACGATGTCGATTTCAATTGGCCATCAAACAAATCGCCTTGGTACACTTCGACGAAGAATGCTGGTGTTGAGGCTGGTTTGCTTATATTCGAATACAGCAGCGGACGGGGGCGAGGATCCTATTATTATGCACCCGGCGAAGATTCGCTCAGCTATCAACAATGGGTCTGGCAGGAGCATTATCAAATTGGCCCCGCACCGACTCCGCCGTGGCAAGACTTGGTGAGTGCGGTGAATGGGTTCTTAGACCTGCTCGAGGGTACCAGTCAACAAGAACAAGTTTCGATAGCCAGTTATTCAACTTATGCCAGCCTCGAGACCTGGTTGGAAAAAGATTTCGAGATCGTTCGTTCAACAGTGGGTAATTTAACGACCGGGGGTTGGACTGCCATCGGGCGAGGCATGGAGGAGGGAATTAAGTCGCTCGTGGACTCATCTGCTCGGCCTTATGCAGCGAAAACGATGGTGGTAATGACCGACGGAATTCATAATCGTGGCATTTCACCCTCGGCAGTGGCTCAAAATCTAATGGGGTCCTACAAGCTCACCATTCATACGGTGACTTTTGGTGATGGGGCAGACCAAGCCGCGATGCAAGAGGTCGCCGGAATTGGTGGCGGCAAGCACTACCATGCTGCGACAGGCAGTGAGTTGATCGCGGTATTTGAGGAAATCGCAAATAATTTGCCAACGATCCTGACAAAATAGATTTTGTAAAGAGCGATAGCATCGGCGTCGTTACGCTGCCCAGTGCCGGTGCAATCGCGACACATACATTTGCATAACGATGGGATACCGTCCATGAATCGAGCTACGCAGGATCAAGATGCCGCAAAGGCGGGGTTGCTAGGAGGAGCAAAGGTCTGGATTAGACTCTCTTTGTTCCTTTCTTTCTCTCTAATGGTTTGGTCATTCTCGTTACCGTTTCGCGATAACACGCTCAAGTCCCAGCAAAACGAAAAGGTGGAACAAAGCAATCTTGAGACAACCGAGATCAAGTTCTCTAAAAGACAAATGGAAGAAATGCGAGACGCAGCCGTCAGCTTAGATCACGCATTGATGAAGAAAATCGGTGAGAAATACGCGGAAAAAGAAAAGCCGGGATTTCGAGAGACCCAGAATTACTGGAATCGACATGTTGAATCGGTGCGACTGCAAGTTGCGCAAATTGGCCAAGCACCAGAGGGCTCGCTCGAGGCGCAATACCAACAGGAATTGCTTGATTCCCTAGGTGATGGACCACGCGAATGAAATCGCTTGCCAACACAATTTGACATGCAAGTTTTTAGCCTGGGTGATTTCAGTTTTTCGTTTGTTGGTTCGGCTTTTGGTAGGGATCAGCGAAAGCACCAAAAGCACCTAGCCCTCCGTCGACCTCAAGGTCGGTCCCGGTGATAAAGGAAGCACTGTTGCTGCATAGCCAAACCGCAGCAGAGGCAACTTCCTCGGGATTCCCTATACGTCCAATTGGGTGGCGATTTGCCAAGGCGTCAGCGCCGCCTTGGGCTTCGAAGCTAGCCCGAACCATCGGAGTGTCGATGGCACCTGGTGAGATCGAGTTCACTCGTATTCCGTCCCTTGCATACTCCACTGCCCATTGTCTCGCTTGCATAACATTGGCAGCCTTGATCGGCCCGTAAACTCCAACTTCTCGGGCTGTGCGATGCGCCTGACCGCTGGCCATGTTCAGAATGACACCACTGCCTTGTTGTTTCATATACGGGATGACATTTTTTGCCATCCGTAAATAGCCACACAAATTGATGTCAATCATTGCCAGCCAGACTTCAGGCCTAATTTGATCAATTGGTTTGTAAGAGGTCGACGGCTGGATCGCTGCATTATTGATGAGAACATCGATCGCGCCAAAGTGCTCAATAGTATGTTTAACTGCGGCTTCGCAATCTTCGTCGACAGCCACGTTGCAGCGAACGAATTCGGCGTCCATCGTTGTAGGTGGCAGATTCACGTCCAAACACACAACGCTGCCACCTGTTTCGGAAAAAGCTTGGCATATCGCTGCGCCGATCCCGCTCGCTCCTCCAGTGACAAGGATCACACGCCCTTGATTCTCAAAGGTAACTTTACCGGGAGGGCGAGAGAGTGGCATGATGGGTCCAACTAATTCTTGAGTTTGGATAAATCTTTGACCTCTGAAAGTCGCTCGTCCAGCCTCTGCGTTAAATCTTCAATGACTTGGCTAAGCTGAGCGTCGGCAGAGCGATTCGTGATTTGTTGCGGGTCACGTTCCATGTCATAAAGTTCGGTTGTCCCATCGTTGTAACGCATGAAGTGCCAGCGAACGGTTCGGAGTGAATGGCCCTTGTTGAACGAGATCGCTGAATCCCTGATCGTAGCGATTGGATCCAGAAGGATAGGTACCAAACTGCGTCCTTGGACACTTTTGGGTATATCTAATCCTGCAAGCTCGGAAAGCGTTGGGAAGATATCGACTAATTCCACAAGCGATTGAGTTCGACCTGCAGCAATATCAGGAACAGATAGGATCAAAGGTACGCGAAGCACCTGTTCATGCAGATTTGATTTCTGCCAAAATTGATGGTCACCGAGGTGGTAGCCGTGATCGCTGGTAAAGACGACGGCAGTACTCTCACGAAGACCGTTTCTTTCGAGGGCTTCGATCAAACGGCCAACTTGCGCGTCCATGAAGGTGACGGCTGCGTAGTAGCCCGCCCACATCCGCTGTTGGTTATCTGGGTGATCGCCGATTGGATTGCGTGATGAAATGGTCCCCGCCAACCCTAGTTTTGGAATATCGTCCAAGTCACCCGGAATCTGAGGTGGCAGTTTCATTTTTTGCCACGAATAGGGTTCGAAGTATTTCTTTGGTGCGACCATTGGATAATGCGGCCGCACAAACCCGACTGCTAGAAAGAACGGCGGCTCATTGGGGCCACTCTCTCCTCGTTTCCCCAGCAATTCAATCGCTTTTGTCGCGGCTTTGTGATCCGCTTGGTCTGAACCGTCTCCGTCATATTTTACGGTAACGAACATGCGGTGGGGCATTTTCGTCGACTGTCTTCCTTGCAAGTCGTCAGTGAAGATATTCAGATTTAAGCAGGCGTAGTCCCCTGGTGTGTGGGCCTCTGGACCGGGAGCATTGAATCGTTCTGTCCATGAAGAGGCGACATCAAGCCCATTGGTTCCTGCGATGATGTCACCGGGAACACGCATATGGTAGATCTTACCAACCCGAGCTGAGTAGAAACCGTTTTCCCTAAAGTGCTGGCCGAGATTTGTTGGCGCGGTTCCTTGGTAACGACTAAACATGAACGAACGTCGTGAAGGAGCGCAAGACGTTCCTTGGCAGTAGGCACGTTCGAAAACCATTCCTTGTTTCGCCAGGGCGTCAAGATTCGGCGTTTTGCAGATCCGATCGCCGTAACAGCCCAGCGTGTTGGCTCGCAAATCGTCAGCGACGATCATGAGCACATTCTTAATCCGCGGAGTTTTTGGTGTGGCTTCGGTATCGCGTATCGCTAGGAGTACAAAGATACTTAGCAGCACATAGAGTCGAGCAAAACGCATTGAAGAGCCGCCATTTCAAGGTCAGACGGGTAGATTAAGCAGTAACCGAAGTTACGCATTCTGCCGTCGAGTCCCTCTGACTGCAAGTGAAAAGCCCCTTCAGCCTGATCCGGATTGATTCGGTTTAGTCGGATTGTACCGGAGAATTTTCACTTTCTAAAAGCTCGTGTTGATGGCGAACGATGTCGCCCTCAATCAAATAGATTACATCTTCCGCAATATTCTCGGCGAGGTCGCCGATGCGTTCAACGTGCCGCGAGGCGCTGAAACAGTGAACCGCAGGTTCAATCTGTTCTGGGTCAGACTTCATGATCTGATGAAGGCGACCGATCAAAACTCTGTTTAGATTATCAACGGCATCGTCGGCACCGATCACTTTCCTGGCTTTCTCAGAATCACGATCGACAAAAGAATCCAACGCGATGCGAACCATTGAGTTCGCAGAAACGACCATCTCGTGGAACTCATCGGGGACTGGAAACAGCGGGTAAAACTCTAATGCCTTCGCTCTTTCGGAGATGTTGCAAGCTAAGTCCGCCATCCGCTCCAAATCACTATTCACTTTTACGACGGTGATCAGCCAACGCATATCAGTAGCAACCGGCTGGTGCAACGCGAGTAACTTCAAACATTCTTCTTCGATCCGAATCTCGTTGTTGTCGACGTCTGCATCATTTGCAATTACTCGATCTGCCATCTCGGTGCTCCGCTCCAGAAGCGAGCGGACCGATGTCTGGATCATTTGCTCAACGACCCCCATTTGCTCAATCAATTCACGGCGCAATCGATCCAGTTCGCGGTCTAGATGTTTTGTCATTGGATTCTATTGCTTGCGGCGTTTAATGAGCATCAGGGGAAATTATCAGTTCAATACGTTAACCGAACCTTCCACGTACATAATCTTCTGTTTGCTTCTGGGTCGGCTTTGTGAAGATCAGTTCGGTATCCCCTGCTTCGATCAGCCGTCCTTCAAAAAAGAAGATCGTACGGTCACTACACCGAGCGGCCTGCTGCATATTGTGGGTAACGATCACAATCGTGTATTGGGAACGAAGTTCGTCCATCAGATTCTCGATTGCTAACGTACTAGCAGGATCCAATGCACTACATGGCTCATCCATGAGGAGCATCTCAGGTCCAACGGCAATAGCGCGGGCGATGCACAGTCGCTGTTGTTGACCACCGGAAAGGCCGACAGCAGGCGAGTGCAATCGATCTTTGACTTCCTGCCAAACAGATGCCTTTCTAAGTGCCCATTCAACAAGGTCGTACAGCTCGCTTCGATTGAGCTTCATGTGCAAACGCGGCCCGAATGCGACATTCTCGAAGATACTTTTCGGGAAAGGATTTGGTTTCTGAAAAACAATCCCAACTCGACGTCGCAAATCAACCACGTCGGTTCGACCGCTCAACAAGTCTTGATCTCCCATCCGCAATGTGCCCGTTGCACGCGCGGAAAAGATTGTGTCGTTCATTCGGTTGAACCAACGCAACAAAGTGCTTTTCCCACAACCACTGGGGCCAATGAATGCTGTGACTTGATTTTTCGGAATATCAAGAGTGATCGAGTGCAGGGCTTGGAAATCGCCATACCAAGCCGACAGATTGTCCAAGTGCAAGGCGACCTCCGGTTTCTGGCCCGGGGTTGCGTTTGCGCTCTCCGAAGGGACTGGTTCGCCGGTGTTATTCATGACTTGGACTTCGGGGTCACGTGAGACAATGGACATGGGCGACTCTACATTTGTTTCTTGTACATTCGGTGCCGGATCAATACAGCGACAGCATTGAACGACATCAAAATCGCCAGCAACAGTATGATTCCCCCTGCCGCGATTTGGTGAAATTCCGCCTGTGGACGGCTTGTCCAATTGTATATTTGCAAGGGCATCACCGTGTAGCTGTCCATCAGGTGATGAGGTGAATTTCGGATGTATACGATTCCTGCAATGATCAAAATCGGAGCGGTCTCTCCTATCGCCCTACTCATCGCTAGAATCGATCCCGTCATGATTCCGGGAATGGATGCGGGTAACGTGACATTCCAGACAACTTGCCAAGGTGTTGCGCCGATCCCAAGAGCACCATCACGGAGAGAGCTTGGCACCGCCCGCAATGCTTCCTGGGCGCTGATGATCACGACAGGCAAGATCACCAACATGAGGGTCAAAGCACCGGCCAAAACGCCGCGACCAAACGGCAAGCGAAAGTAATACCAATTCTTTTCGCTGATGCGGCCAGGTACCGCATTGATGTCGATTGCATAGCTCAGTGCTTCAGGCTCGGCAGGAGCATCGAAGGGGTCGGTAACGGTTACCTCAACGGGCACCAGAACATCGTTAACATATTCCAGTGCCTGCATCCCCGGCTTTGGAATCGTTGGAGCATCCGTTCTTGCATTGACTGGAACAAAAAAGTAACGCTCTTCGACTTCCTCGGAACCCATGCTCAGAAACGGATCACTCGCGAGGTTTGAAAACTGGTCATAATAGGTTGCACCGATTTCGTACGCGGCAGCCCCAGGCTCTCGCACCTGATCAAATAGGGAGAACATCGATACGAACGCAGTTAAACCAAGGATGCCATAGACAACGCTCGGTACACCCGCGAGGTTGCTGATGTTTAGTTGGATCAGTTGGTAGGCTCGCAATGCGAGCTTGCTGCGTGGTTTGAACTCTTCGAGCAAAACTGCTGTCCCAATGCCCAGCGGCAGCGAAATCAGCGCACATAGAGAACAAACCCAAAGCGTACCAGTAATTGCCGGCCACATTCCCGCTTCGTCTGGATTGGGCTCTGGGGTTCCAAGCACCAACGTCGAGGTGAGTGCGGGAATACCCTCGACCAATATGGAGGCGAGCAAGAACACGAGCAACATCACCGAAGCGGCAGCGGTTGCTATGCACAAACGTTGAAACCAACGATCAGTCGACATCCGCCGACGTCCACCGACGAGGGTTGCCCGCTCTGCTGGTGAAGGCGATTGTTGCGATAATAAACTGCCCTTTGATGCGGAGTTGCTCATTCGTAAGACTCCCGAAATTTCCGCCGCACCAAGTTACCAATCATGGTCAAGGTGAGGGTAATCAGGAAAAGCGTGAAGGCGACCGCGTACATCGAGTAATATTCGGTACCGAAATTCGATACATCGCCACCGGACATCTGCACCATGAACCCAGTCATGGTTTGGATTTGCTCCCGTGGATCGATCGTTGCCTGAGGCCGACTGCCTGCCGCCAACGCGACAATCATGGTTTCCCCAATGGCACGAGCGATTGCAAGTAAAAATGCACTCACGATGCCACTTAGTGCCGCCGGCACAATCACTTTGATCGTGGCATCGAATTTGGTTCCACCCAGTCCGAAAGCCCCGTCGCGCAATGCCTGGGGAACCGCTCGCAACGCATCCTCGGCAAGTGAGCAGACGGTTGGAAAACAAAGGATTCCGACCGCAATTCCCGCGCTCATTGCGTTATACACACTGAATCCATCATGTATCCATTGCAAGAACGGGGTAATCGTCATCAAGGCAAAGAAGCCATAAACGACCGTTGGAATCCCAGCCAATATTTCCAAAATGGGTTTAAGCACATCACGGACTTTTCGCGGTGCGTATTCGCTCAAGTAAATCGCCGTGATCAATCCCAGCGGGAGCGCCAGGCTCATTGCGATCCCTGTTACCAACAACGTTCCGCTGATTAATCCCCAAATGCCAAAGCTCTTTGTTTCACCAAGGAGCGGATTCCATCGAGCAGAGCCAAGGAAATTACTAAGCGTAACCTCGTCAGCACTAAAAAACTTTAGGGTCTCGCTGAACAGTACAAAGACAATTGATACGGTCACCAGAAGTGAAAAAAAGCCGCAACCAATCAGCAAGAAAAAAACGAGGGATTCACGGATCCGAATCAAACTGAGATTACGACGTGGCTTCTTCAGATACTGCCCCACGCGTTTTTCCAACGCATGGTTCTCGGGGTCGCTGATTGGCACCGAACTCATCGTCTAACCGTTTTTTCTTAGATTCTTAGGTCCAACCTACCGCTGCGAAACGCAAGCGGCACGTATGGGCGTACGTGTAAGGTTCGGACTATTTAATAAGATTCTTTGTTTGGTAAACGTCCGTCACCGAACCACTGCGTTTCTCTAGCGACTTTGTCAGATAGTGTGTGCCGGTTAGACGTCCTACGCAGCGTTTTCTTGCCTCCTGATACACCGACGATGGCAACGCAACGTAGCCGGTCGATGGAGCAAGTTTCGCAGCGCTCGCGAGATAAAATCCGACAAACTGCCGAACCTCGGGGCGTGCAAATGACTTCGCGTTCACATAAATGAACAACGGACGACTGAATGGAGAATAGGAACCATTCTCAATCGCTTCAGGTGTGGGAGAAACAGGTTCGGAAAGTTCAGGATTAACAACCGGAACTGAGTTCAGCTTGTCTTTGTTTTCAGTGTAATACGCGACACCAAAAAAACCGATCGCATTGGGTGATCCCGAAACACCGGTCACTAGTACATTGTCATCCTCACTTGTGCTCATGTCTTCCCGTAAAGACCCTGATTTCCCAGCGACGACTTCTTTGAAGTAGTCGAAGGTTCCTGAGTCAGTTCCCGGCGCAAAAATTTGAATTTCTGTATTAGGCCAACCCGCTCGTACTTGTGACCAGGTTTTGGCATTCCCCTCGGTGGTGAAGATTTTTTTAATCTCATCGAGGGTCAGATAATCAACCCAGTCGTTCTCCTTGTGGATGACCAACGTTAATCCGTCGTAAGCGACTGGGATTTCAAAGAAGGGTAAGTTGGCCGCCTTGGTTGCTTCAAATTCACTGGCCTTAATCGGCCGAGATGCGTCCGAGATGTCAGTCTCACCTTTCGTAAAGCGTTTGAAACCACCGCCCGTGCCGGATACACCAACGTTGACCGTGACGCTGGGATAACGTTTGTTAAATTGCGCTGCGGCAGCTTCAGTGATCGGAAACACAGTACTGCTGCCATCAATTTCGACTTTCCCTCGAAGTCCGGAGTTTTGAGCAATGGATGGGGAACCGGCGAGCGTGATCACCATGGCCAACAGGTAGCAATAGCGAAAAGCAGGAGACGTCATTTTTCTGCATTGGTTCGGAGGAAATCGAGCCTATTGGAGGCTTGCGATATGGATACGAAAGCCAAGCTCAACTCGCTCGACTCATTTGGTGGTCAGGGTAGCATCGCGGCTATTCAGTGGCGACCGGCAAACATGCGATCAATTGATGAAGATTTCGCGAAGTTTTGATGTGCATTTCATCACGGAAAGGCATTCGGGTCAATTCAGCTATTCCAAAACGACGAGAACGCCGACGTTTGGGGACCTCGGGAAGGCCGCAGGCAGACAAGCGGTTACCACTCGCGTGCGGCGGCTCAAATCGCCGAGTTTGCCCAGCAATATCCAAGAAAATTGGAGTGCGATCGACGGTGAAGTCCCCCCGGGAAATCATTTCACCACGCGATTGGCACTCTGCTTGTGACGCTCCCTGCTTGAGTCGAGGGGCCTGAGCAGCCGATCGGGCTCGAAGCAGTTGTCCCAGTTTACTGGTCAGTCGCAAGCTTTCGAAAGTACGCTTCAATCGCCTCTCGATAATGGGTTGGCAGATCACGACTAATTTGCTGGATGGCCTGCTGTCGCTCGGCGGGTGGCAAATTACCCCAGCCATCCCATTCTTCAAGATTTTTGCGATCGACGTCACCCTTGCCGCTTGCGCCGGCAATTCGGCTTTCGTTCATCGGCGAGCCTTGCTCTTGGCCGCTACCTTGCCCACCCGACGATTGCTGCTGCTGTTGTTGCTGCTGTTGCTGCTGTTGCTCTTCGATCTTCTCGATTAGCTTCGAAAGCTTGTCAATTACCTTCTGTTCTTGATTTTGAACATCATCGTCTGCTCTTCCCAAGTCCAAGCGACGAGTCACGTCGGTCATAAGTCGCGATATTTCGTCCAGCGAGTCCTCTTTAAGCGGCTGTATATCGGCGACCATCATTTTCGCGGTACGGGTGAAGCGGACAGGTGCATCGTCTTCGTTTTCCAATAGACGTCGTAGATCGTTCAAGGCCTCGTCCTTCATTAGCAAAGCGTGGTAGCACGCACCGCGATAAAAAAGCGTGGCTGCCGGATCGATTGACTCGGTTGGGTCGACTTCTGCAAAAGTAGGTAAAGCCTCATCGAAAAATCGTTCACGCACGAGTTCTCGCCCAAGCCAAGTTCGTACACTCATCCTCAATGGTTTGGGAAGCGATTCCAAGTCACCGTAGGCCGGTGCGTTCGGATCAACTTTATCTCCCGCGAATGCCAACGTCTGCGAAGATTGGGATGCCAGCTGTTCGACGACTGGAGCCAGCTGTCTCGTGACTTCAATCAATGCGTCTAGCGGATCCGTATCTTCTTGTTCAATTGAATCAAGGAATTGCTTGGTCGCTACTTCCATATCGTCCGGCACGACACCCATTTCGTCGAGTGAGACGCGCAACATTTGGGTCATTTTTTCAGCGTCATGTCGCTGCCAACTCGCGCGACGATCAAGCGCGTCTGCGGCGAAGACTGGCGTCAGCCCCAAAGCAGTAGCTCCCATCAGCAGACAGCAAGCCACGGCGCGCACGATGGGAACCGGAAGGTTAGGGGATAGCGTTTTCGATCGCATCACGATCACCTTGTCGTTATTTGTTGCGTTTCGATACGAGATCGCGAGTGATTCGGTAAAGTCGATTTTGTCGCTCGGAGAGGTCCTGCAATAAGGGGCGTATCTCCTCAGTGGAAGAGTCCCCTGCTTCCAGCAGTCCGGCGTAGCGGTCCGTCGTCGATTTAATGCGACCTTCCATGGTTCGAATCAATTTTAGCTCTGCGAGGGCTTCGACCAAGGGCTGTTCGCCCTGCTGCTGTTGCTGTTGTTGCTGCTGTTGCTGTTGCTGCTGTTGCTGCTCCAAATCGCGTTGAGCTTTCTGGACGGCATCGATCATTTCTTCCAAAGCCGCCAAGATATCTTGTTGGACACCCTGGCAAATTGCATCGATTTTCGTCTGCCCCAGCATTTCAGAGACACGTGTCGTGTCCGTGCGGATTTGGGAAACAACCTCTGGGAAGGCTACACTCGAACCCTCCTCGCGAAGCAGAAGCATTGCACGATCTGCTTCCAGCGTAATTTTCTTTTCTTCAAAGGCCAAATCGCCAGCCTTCAAGTCGGTTTGCCGGTTACGTTGACTTTTCGGTGTTGCAGCCAGGTTCACAGTGTCGTCCAAAACAGCGGTCTGCATTGCGGCCATTTTTCGGAGGCGAGCTTCTAGTTTTGCAAGTTCACGTTGCATTTCTTCTTCACGGAGTTGACGAAGGATGCGTTCGAGACGATCGATCGCATCTCTGAGTTTCTCCTCCGCTTCACGCTGACGCTCTGTCGCCTCATCTCGCTTCGCATCCTCGAGTTCTTTCTCCGCCTCCTTCATCTTCTCAATTGCTTCTTGCAATTGCTGCTCTACCTCTTGCTCCGGAGTCTGAGGC
>JBMYRF010000037.1:46217-67649 GCA_049602075.1 Rubripirellula sp. | reverse complement strand
AGACCCTTTTTTTTGCAGACCCTTTTTTTTGCAGACCCTTTTTTTTGCAGACCCTGTTTTTAGCAGACGCTGTTTTTAACAGACCCTGGTTTTGAACGAGCTTGCAGTTTGTCACGCTGGCGAGGCCGGTCTTGCGTCCCTCAGTCTTCTTCGTTGGCTGTCCACGAAATTGAAGAGTCGTCAGCATCGGTTGCCCGCTTTCCAAAACGGGATGAATTTTCGTCAACGTGAACTTCATCAGCGACTGGCAGATCAGGTAAGTCCTTGACCGTGGGCCGTCGTTTACGCCTCGTCTTGGCAGGGATCAGATCTCTCATGAGCTCCAGCTTACCGAAGCAGAGTAATCGGTCCCCCGCTACGAGCTCTCGGGTCGATTTCGGGTTGGGAATCACCGTTGTTCCACGATATAGCGTCAACACATTCAGGTCGCGATCCCGCAATCCTGATTCTGCGATCGCTTTCCCCACATATTCAGATCCGTCGGGTATATGAATTTCGGTAACCCCATAACCGCGACTGACCGTGAGGCGTTGACGCAGGTCAATCTCAGGAAAATCGACCTGAGCCGCGATGTAGTCAATGATCGAACCGGCGATGTCGAGTTGGGTGCAATGCTCAATGCCCTCCAGGCCGGGAGAGGAATTCACCTCCATGATTTGCGGACCATTGGCACCCTCGAGCATATCAACACCTGCCACTCGGAGTCCTAAGATCTGGGCCGCGCGAATCGCCGTTTCGCAATAAGTTTCATCGAGAATTACCGGTTCCGTGACACCACCACGATGAACATTACTACGAAACTCTTGCCCCTGTGCGACACGTCGCATGGCGCCTACGACTTGATCACCGACGACGAACGCTCGAATGTCGCGCCCCTTGCTTTCGGCGACGAACTTTTGAATCAATACGCTCTGCTTTTGGCTTTGCAAGAGCTCAATGATGGCTTCTGCCGATTTCCCTGTTTCAGCGAGCAAGACGCCGATACCTTGTGTGCCTTCGATCAGCTTGATGATCACGGGGGCGCCGCCAACTCGCTCAATCGCCGGTAGCACATCTTTTTTATCGCGGACAAAGGTGGTTTTGGGGATGCCGATATGATGGCGACTGAGAATTTGCAAACTGCGAAGTTTATCCCGAGAATTTGAAATGCCTCCGGAAGAATTCGCACAGAACACATCCATTTGCTCGAACTGTCGAACGACTGCCGTCCCAAAATAAGTGATGGATGCACCGACACGCGGCAGAACTGCATCGTAGTGTGTCAGTTGCTTAGTTCGAAAGAAGAGATCGGGCGCACCTTTCTCCAGGTCGATCGCGAATTTCAACGTGTTCAGGACTTTTACCTTGTGCCCTCGTTGTTCCGCGGCTTCGCGAAGTCGCCGCGTGCTATAGCACGTCAGGCTGCAGGAAAGAATGCCAAGTTTCATACGATCTCCAAGACTCGTCGCTCTGCAATTCAGCGGATAAGTTTTCTTACTTCGCTGGTTTTTTCTTCCGTTTGGGTTTGCCGGCATAGTAGGAATTGCCGGCATCGACGACAAAACGCTTACGGAATGCTTCTCGACCAAGAAGCATGCGAAATCCCATCTCATTACGATTCGCGAGTGTAAGTTCCACGGGCCAGGAGACCCCAAGCAGAACGATATTCGTAATGATCACAGGCCTCATTGAAGCTTTGCCACTCGAACTGCGAACTGAGCGATACTCCAAAACCCTTGCCTCAGCCTCCACGGTCCTATCAACTTTACGCTGCACCGGATGGATACGAAACCGCACCCATTGTTCATCATCTCGATCAAAGTCACAGAGATCGAACGCGTGCAGCGATGACGAGCGAGCCCCCGTATCCACCTTGGCCTTGATCCGCTTGATACCAAGATCCGGCAGTCCAACCCATTCACGCCAGCCGATCACTGGAAGACTGGATGTCACCATATTGTTCATGTAGAAATTCTCCGACAAGCCAGCAGCAGCAACTAGCAGCTCTTTTAAGTGTTCAGGCTGCGAGATTCTACTGCAACTGAAGATTCGTGCCTGCCAGGGGGAATGTTCCTGCGGCCAGTTCTACGATACGGCCTGGAGCGGGAACAAAGTCCAGCCATCCTACGCTGCAAGACCAAGATCATTGATGACCTGCAGCAAGCGGCTGAAGGACGCCTACCTGACGCAGATGGAATTCAGTAACGCAGGCATGCCACGTAAAAGGGACTGAGCTGGCGGGATGGATAAATTTTAAAGGTGGGGACTTCGGCCCAGTATTGGGAGGCCCCAGCCTTGGAATGGCGCCTACCGTTGGCGGGTTGCTGTCGCTGCGGAGACTCCTCCGCCCCAATCATCACATTGTGCTCTGCCACTGCGGCCAGGGCGACCGATCAAATGCCAGCCTTGCTCGCCCTTCACACCAGGTTGATCACTGATAAGGACAGCCGATGAATCATACTGCGACCAATATTTTGGAAGGCTTCGATTGCTGGGCCCGTCGATCCACTCGACGGTTCCATCGCTGCGTGCTGTGAACTGCGCCCGAAAGCTTGTGCGATTGGACCGATAGTTCCACTTGCCCACGATCCATGAGTCCTGAGCCTTGCTTGAATTTGGTCTGGCATTTCCCACTCGTGTCAATGTTGCTTTGGCCTTCCCCGCTGACCAATCGTCACAGACAGCGACCCCACCCGGAGCGGGAAAGTAGGCAATCACCCATCCTCTCGTGCCTTTGACTCCAGCCACGTCACTAATCAGCAATGATTGGTCACCCCGAACCTTCCAGTGTTTCTTCCCTGAAGTGCTAGTCTGCAGGTCAATCCAGGTGACGGTGCCATCCGGCTTGAGCGTTGCGTTCGCCTTGATCGATGTGCCGTTGAGCAGATAAGTCCACTTCCCGATAAAGAACGAACTGGGTTCAGATTGAGTTTTGTTTTGATTCGTCTTCAAAACTTCATTTGAGGTGCGGTTGTTTGCCCCCTGATTGCCAGGGACAGGATTTGAGGTTGAGTTGCCCGGTGCCTTTGTTGCACTGTCGTCCTCGGTCACGATGCTGCCGTCTTTGACTTCAAGCACGACACGCATCCCGTGAAGGTTGTGCTTCAGATCGGCTGGGTTCATGTTCCGCCACGCCGAGTTGACTCCGTCATCGTTAAACGAACCCCCTCGCAACACTCTGAACTTGCCGGTTGTTGGTCCTTTCGGAGATACATTGTTTTCTAGCGCCGCATAGGGGCCGAACCAATCCTGGCACCACTCCCAAAGATTGCCATGCAAATCGTGGATGCCCCAAGGATTCGGGTACCTTGTGCCAATGTCGCGCACTTGGCGTCCCGAATTGCTGCGAACCCAAGCAAATTCAGGGATACGTGAAAGGTCGTCACCCCAGAAAAATGCCGCGGTGCTTCCTGCACGACAGACGTATTCCCACTCCGCTTCGGTTGGCAACCGATAGACCCGTCCGTTTGATTTTTCCAACGGAAGTTCTGATAGCTTGCGGCAAAACGCTGTCGCGTCATTCCAACTGACGTTTCCCGCTGGCAGCGTCGGGCTGGCATTCCGATTTGCCTGATCATTCATCACGAACGCTAGTTGCTGCCTTGTTACTTCGTGGATGCCGAAGTAGAGAGGATTAGGAAGGGTAACTTGATGGCTTGGTTTGGCCGTACCGCGGTGCGGTCCAAGTCCTATCTCTTCATTTTCTTCCGCTGGAGAGCCCATTGTGAATTTGCCCGGCGGAATGAGCGCGAAACGCATGCCAACGCTGTTGTTCACCACCATCGGTAACCGTAAATGTCTTCCCCAGTCTCGTTGATGTCTTTTGGCTGCATTGGCATCAAAAGGGGCATCAGCAGAGGGAAGTGGCGGTCGACGACGGGTCGAACTTTGACTTGTGCGACTGGTTGGTTCGGATGCCTGGGGACTATCTGGCCCCGGCAGTTCGCCGATCGCGGCATTCGCATTTGGTGGTTCTGCCGATACGGCCTGCGTCAACAACGGTGTGAGCTTGTGGCCCCCTTCGGTAAGGGTCACAGCGACCCGGAACCCTACATCGGGATGATTTCGATAATTGGCAGTGCTCATTCCTCTAAAGGCTGAACCCATGCTCACCGCGACCGATCTCCAACCACCCCCACGAATGATTCGAAACCTTCCCGACGATGGCCCTGTAGGATCTGTTACGCTCAGGCTTGCGAAGTCCTCATACCAGTCGTTACACCATTCCCCGACGTTTCCGTACATATCATACAGGCCCCACTCGTTCGGCTGTTTCTGGCCCACCGCGTGATAGGTTTGATTTGAGTTGGACGAAGTCCATCCATAATCATCAAGCTGACCCCGGTCATCACGAAAGTAGTACTTGCCGGTGGTGCCTGCTCGGCATGCGTGTTCCCATTCGGCCTCCGTTGGCAATCGATAAACAAGGCCCGCTGCCTTTTCACTGGGGCGTTCCGAAAGTTTCCGACAGAACTCGACAGCATCATCCCAATTGACCAACTCAACCGGGTGGTCGGGGCGATTGGCCCTTTTGCTCGGGTTCAGTCCTGTGATTTCTTTATATTGTGCCTGGGTCACTTCGTGGATGCCGATCGCGTACGGCTGGGTGAGAGTCACCTGATGAACATTTGCAGTGACGATTATCGTAGGGGATTTAGATGCTTGCTCCTTCGTCCCCATCATGAAAGTCCCCGGTGGGATCACGCGCAGCCGCATGCCGATGGAATTGGTGAACTCGATGGGCACTCCCAGCTTCTTTGCCCAAGCCGCTTGCAGCGATTTTGCTTCCGCCTCGTCGACTAGCGTGATCGTTGCTGGATTTGAATTGGCATTTACAGCGGCCTCGTCATCATCATTCGCCGCCGACTCATCGTTCCCGCTGGCAAGCTGTGCTGCCGGTTCCTCGGACACTTCGAGATCATCTTCACTGGCCCCCCCGCCCAACGCTGCCGCCGTTTCGAAACTTGAACCAAGTGGTTCTTCATCCGGATTGCTTGTTTTGATGGTCTCTTCGGTGGCAGTGTCCGTAGTGTTCTGATCCGCTGTTCGGGAAGAGGCTGAGCCGGGATTCGTTGGCTGATTTCCCGGTAATTCCGCCACGTTCGGTTGTTTTGAGCTCGAGAGTGCCCAGCTGAGCAATGCGGCAATGACGAGAAACCCTGCGATACCAACAACAAGGAAAATAAAGTTCGAAGAGCGTTTTTTATGAGTTTGTGCTCTCGTGATTTGTTTTTTGACCGATCGCGTCGCGTGGGACTTGATCATTGGAGCTGGAGCAATCTTGGGGACGGAACCTCCTGGCGGCAAATCTTGATTGGCTGACGAACTCGACGTTTGCAGCTTTGCTTTTAACTGTTTGTCATACTCCGTCTTGGACGAAGCTTTGAGCAACGTCGCCCGTGCAGTCGCTAGCTCATTTAGAATCGCTTGCGACTCGTCTGCGTGTTGCCCCAGCGAAAACGAACGGACGTAAGTGATTTGTCGCTGCGCGGCCGAGTCAATGATCTCGGCGTTGCTTTCGAACGGTTTAAGCCCGAGCAATCGGTAATGGTTTGCCGGCTGCTCTTCTGGTGGAATCGAGAGCCACTGGTGATACGGATCAAATCTCGAATCGGCCACGTTTCTTCAATGCGTTTGTGGTGAACTTACAGCGGGTTTGTGGTTAACTTACCGCCTTGCGAGTGACGGTCGGATCCGCACTTCCATTGAGCCATGTCAATTTTTCGCGACCACGTACCAAGCCTGGTTGACGAGTTTCCAAGCATCAATTCTTCAACCCGGTCTGTTTCGTCGCCCGTTCCCGACGAAAAGTTACTTCCCTTGGTTCACGATTAGCTCGGCCATCGAGTTTGCGAATGCATCACCTAGCCGCACAAAGAATGCGCCACTGCCCAAATAGTGGTAGGGCCGATCACTTCCCACGGTGTCCCACTCATGATAGTGCTCGGGCCAACCCTTCTGGAAAATGTTGTTCGAGAATTGGGAGTATTCGGTATAGCTCTCGACCGAAGCAACGTAATTTTCAGCTCCCATCGCCTTTGCGGCTTCTCTTTGTCCGACAGAGACCTGGTTCTCGGCGACCTTTTCAGCCGTCACCCCTGTGCCCAGGACACCGATCACGAATGGCATCTTGGGGGTTTTGTACTCTTTCCGAACATCTTTGATGAACGCAATCATGTTGTCTTTATAGTTGTCGCGAAACTCCGGTGAAAACTGATCATTGAACCCTTGAAACCAGACAAATCCCGAGATCTTGTACCCAGCATCGGCATCGTAGGCTGGATGATTCTCCGCGAGATTATCGAGAACCTTTCGAATTGCTTCATTCATCATCCGGAAGTTCAAGCCGGCATTTTCTTTAATCTCATCAACCTTATCACTCGCCTGTTCTTTTTCATTGAGCGTGTAAGCACCTACCGACGGCGGGCGAAAGTTGTAGTTCAATGACTTTCCGCCCCAGGAGGTTTTGATCAACAGAATGGGACCGTCAACTTTGTTGGCGATCGAGAGTCCAAAGGCGTATTCCGGTCCGATTTTGTCGCGAGCACCGCCGTATCCGATCTCTAGTTTTCCTGCACGCTTATTGCCATCGGCGATCGAGTTGATGTAGACACGGTCGGAAATGACACAGGCAGATGCGACGGATTTCTTGTAGGCCTCATGCGCGTCCTTTAAATCTTTTGCCTTCGCTTCAAGTGCGGTTTTCTCGGGCCCATCCTCCATTGCTTTGATTTTGCTATTTGAGATGCCCCCGGTGAGCTGATCCAGTTCTCTGCCCCGCGCTAATTGCTCCTCAAGGATATCTTTGGAAAGATTGCTGTCTGGTTCGATGACCATTTGAAGCAATTCATTGTCACGCGGTTGGTCCGAAGCATAAAGCGTAGCGATCGTGTGTGCTCTCGCGTGGCCGACCATGTTGGATTGGCCCGCCAGGATGAAAACCTTTAACGGCTCCGCTGCAATGGATGGAATCGTCATTAACGACGCCACAGCGGCAGCCCTTACGATACGAACCAGGTTTGTAAGAGTTGGCCTTGGTAGTGTTTGTTTCATCTTCGGTAGGTCTCTGAATCGGCGCGACGCGCAGTGGGGATGCAAGACAGCCTCCGAGCATTGGCTCAACCGTCGAAAATCTTGGGCCGTTCAAATGCCAAGAAACGCAACGACTCGGGGTTCATGCTTGGGCTGGCTGAGGGACGCCAGATTTTAGCATCAAACACGGCTCAACGGTGGGGTCCCGTGACGCAATTCGAAGCCTCGACTCCCACCGGCGAGCGGATTTCATGTTAAACCGCTCAATCCCCGCACCATCCGATCGATTAGCTCCATTCGGCTGCCGATGCCGTAAAGAACGGCCCGGAGGTTGGGCAGCCGAAATCAGTATCTCAGAGTTCTCCGTCCACGTTCGTATGCGATCGCGCAGGCTTCACGAAGGCAACCATGCAAGATTCCCGAGGCGATCACCACAAAGGGATGCGGAACTCGACAAGTGCGAGCATTACCCCCTGCAAACGCCGGATCGCGTCCCGCTCCGGCGATAGGTCCGGCAATAGGTTTCGCTGAGCGGGTTAACCATCAAGGCCAGCTTGGGACTCATTGCCCAACTTCGACTTCCCCGGCCCGCTCCTCAATCTCTTCGGCATTTCCTTGCGACGATTCGGATCGTGGTGGGAAGTCCTTGAATGTCACAAGCTGTCCCTGGATGATCCTTTTCGCGGGCCCGAAAGCCCACATGTTTTTCCCAGGGAACTCGATATAGTTTCCCGATTCCTCGGTGGCTCGCTTCTAGGGATCGCGACGTAGATTGAACAACAGAGGTGCACCCAGTTTTTCCTTCGCTCCAAACCATCCTTCGTTTTGAACAATGAAGTGGGCTTTCCAATCACCATACCGAATCGCCTGCAGCGTTGGGCCTTCGTAATAAATGACTTCCTTGCGTTTGGAATCAGCTGACCCAAGCAACATGTCGAGTTGGCTGTAGCCATCCAGGTGGACGCGGTAGCCAGTTGCGGTATTCACTATCGCGATTTCCCTTCTCCCTTCTCCCTTCTGCGGCCAACACTTTAGGGCGTTTCTGCTTGTGAGCGACTCGTGAGATTCTGCCACGCATTTCCCCCGACTGGAGCAACGCGTGACAGGAAGTTCCTAACTTTACCAATGCCAAAGCGGCAAAAGACTTCCGGGAAAGCCTGCTCCGCTGATCCGCCGAGCCTCCAACACGTGGTGTGGACCGATTAAACTATCGGGTTCTTTACTCCGTCAATTTTCCTTTGCGAATGAGAACGCAATGAACCACCGCTTCGCACTTCTGATTCTGATCGCGCTGTTTGTTCCCTCGATGATGCTTCCCGCCGAGGAGGTTCAATCAACAAAAAAGCTGAAGGTTTTGTTGGTCGCTGGAGGCTGCTGCCATGATTACGCAACGCAAACAAAACTTCTGAAAGAGGGGATTGAAAAAAGAATCGACGCGGAAGTCACAGTGGTGTTTAATCCGGATGGTACGACGAAGACACGCTTTGAGATTTATGAATCCGATGACTGGGCTGATGCCTACGATGTGGTCATCCACGATGAGTGCTCTGCATCAGTGATTGAGCGTCCTTACGTCGACCGGATCTTAAAGGCTCATCTTGATGGAGTGCCGGCCGTCAATCTCCATTGCGCAATGCACAGCTACCGCTGGGGTGATTTTCGCTCCCCGGTTGAGCCCGGTGCTGATAACTTTGCTTGGTATGAAATGATTGGTGTGCAGTCGACCGGGCACGGACCACAATCGCCCATCGATGTCGACTACGTCATTGACGATCATCCCGCAACGGGCGGGTTGAAGAATTGGACGACGATCAATGAAGAGCTGTACAACAACATCCGTGTTTACGCCGGCACAACGGTCTTGGCCCGCGGGACACAGATGCAGAAACCGCGAAAACGCGAACTAAAAGAAAACCCAAATGCGAAAGGCCGCAGTGCTGAAGCTGCAGTTGTGTGGGTTAACGAATATGGCCCAAAGAAGACGCGGATCTTCAGCACCACGCTCGGGCATAACAATGAAACGGTCGGGGATGTGCGTTATCTTGATTTGGTCAGCCAGGGACTGTTGTGGGTGACAAACCGTCAATCCAAATAAGACCATTCCGTTCGTTTGCAAATGAACAGCCGCACGTAAACCTGTGGGCTGCAAAAGTAAGACGAGCTGAAGATGACTGCCGGCCAAAGCGAACAGAGGCGGACGCTTGGGCCCGATGATTGGTTCACGCCGTCAAACCGACAGCCTCGCATGTGTGATGTCGAGTGCCTGCTTGAGAACAGTGGGCCTGGCAAGCCCCAGGCCCGCGCCGGCTTAGCATGCCGATTGAGATACCGCCTGAGCGATGGACTCCTCGCGTGAAGCCGTCATCATCGCCATGGTATCTTGATGCGAGTTCATTTCGTGAACGGCACATCGTACGCATGACTGCTCGGATCAATCTTCCCAAAATGTGGGTAAACGTTAACTTCCGCTCGCGATTACGAAGAGAAGGACGGCCATCGCCCCCTTTTCGCGGCATCCAGTCGACTGGTCCTGATGGGCGAGTACTTTCGTTCAAGATTAAACCGAGGCACCAAGTTGCGGCTTTCATTCCATTCATCGCAAAAAACTTTGCCATGCCTTACAAATTGATACACGTGGTCTTTCATGCCACCTCGCTCTTCGTCTTGCTTTCTTTTTTGGTGCAAAACAACGCGGCGTTTGGGGAGACTGGTCCGCAGGATATATCGACCGCAGCGAAGAGTCCCGATCACCTCTTTGATCCGACCCATCTTTTGAAGGTCGACATTCGCATCGATGCGGCGGACTGGGACATCATGCGAAAGCAGTCCCGTGACTTCCTTGGTTCGTTGAGTGCCGAAGAACCAGCCGATTCACCTTTTGAGTACGTGAAAGCCGACCTCACGATTGATGGTTTAGAAATCAAGCAGGTTGGGATACGAAAAAAAGGCTTCCTTGGATCGTTAGATGAGGATCGTCCATCGCTCAAGATTCGTTTCAATCGCTATCGCGATCAGTTACCTTTCGGTGCACTCGACCGAATCACGCTGAACAACAATAAGCAGGATCCATCGAAGTTAAGTCAGTATCTATCCTACAAGTTGTTCGCAGAGGCGGGTGTTCCATCGCCACGCTGCAACTTCGCTCTCGTCACGGTCAATGGCGAGTCGCTTGGCGTCTATTCACATGTGGAGTCCATCAAGCCTCCCATGCTGCAGCGAGTGTTTGGTGATGGCACCGGCTTGCTTGCCGAGGGAACCCTAGCCGATGTCTTGCCCTCAGCAAAAAAACGCTTTGAATACAAGAAGAAGCTCAAAAAGAATGCCGAAACCAAAATCGATGAACTTACGGATTTTCTGCAAGAGCCCAAGATCGATATCCAGAAGTTAAATGAACTCGTTGATCTGGATTCCTTTTTGAAGTACTGGGCAACAGAGAGCTTGATTGGCTTTTGGGATGGCTACACCCACAATCAGAATAATTACTTCATCTACGAGAACCCCAAAGATTCGAAACTGTATTTTCTGCCCTGGGGTACTGACTCAGCATTCACGACAGATGTTCCTCGGATCATTGAACCGATTGCGAACCTTGCCGTCCATTCCAATTCAGCGTTAGCGAATCATCTTTATCGCCTACCAGAAACACGTCAGCGGTACCTTCAAACTCTTCGGACTCTCCTCGCATCGCGATGGAACGAAGCAGAACTATTGAAAGAGATTGAACGCGTGGAAGATTTGCTTTCCGGAGTGGTGCTCAGCAAATCACGTTTTCAAAAAGAGGTTAGCCGCGTGCGGGAATTTGTCACGACGCGTCGGGCCGCCATCGAAAAACAACTAGGAAAGTGGCCGATCGCTCTAAAAGTCGGTCCGCGAATTCCCGGGCTTGTCATTGAGTACGGAAAGCTCCGAGGAAAATTCAGAGCGAGTTGGACAACGAAAAGCCCCAAAGCACCGGAATCACTCGGTGAAACGAGTGCCGAATTTAGAATGGCATCGAAGGCGATCGCGTTCACCAAAATGGGGGTGACCACCGAGTTAAGCGATCACTATGACGATAAAGTTAAAGATGGAATTCAGACACCAACCATCATTTTCACTGGAGTTCGGGAAAGCGACGGTAAGACCCTGGCCTTCATTGCGAAAGTGAGGCCGGAAGACTTCCATCCCTCGAAAAAAGAGGTTCCTGTCAACGGGATCCTGATTGAAGGGGGCTGGATTGCATTTTTTACGATGCTGGCTGTGAATCCTGCTTCCATCAAACTTATTCATGGGGAGGTCCAACTAGATCAAGCAAGCCGGGAAGAAGGAGATGCTGTTGCGGGGAAGGTTGATCTGAAAATCGTTGGCTTCTCCGCACCGAAACGAGAAAAACTTCGCGTTTCAGCCGACTGAGTTCAGGAACCGTCACAGGCTCCGTTTTCGACTTCGGTTGTTAGGTCAGGCCCACTGGCCACCGTTTTATTCATGCGTCAACCGGCGCGATCAGGATACGCATGAAGCCCAAGCTCTGACGCAGGCATTCTTTGAGTAGTTGCTAGAACAGCAAGAAGTGACCGGGAAACGGAATTGCCTCTAAATTCTGAAGCTAGGTTCCTGGCAAATTACCCGACGCCTGCGGCACTCATTTGAGGGTGATGAAGAGGACGTCGAATCGCCATCAGCCACTAAGTGTCGTCGCCTCATCCATCCATTTCTGCAAAAAATTACGTACCGGATTGTAACGATTTTAACCGAAAAATGAGCGACCTCTGGCCCTTTCAATGACGCCACATCAGCGGCCGTCAAACTCTGACTCTTCGGGCTCGCCCGAGCAAGGCGAGCTAGACAAAAAGGATCTTGCCCCTGAATTTGAGCAATTCTCAGAAAATGAGATTGAAAGGTGCTTCCCCCCCATCAGCAACCAAGGGAAAAATCGAACAGTTTGAATCGGAATTTTCCCAACAGTCGTCAGAGCTGTGAGCGACCTTCGTGAACGAATTCAGGAGGTATTCAACCGATACTTTAGTTTTTAATCGAATCGCGGTCGCGGATGCGCGAGCAGAACGGCGAGAAAAGGAAACGATTGGGCAGAAAATGTAGTCGTATTGGAAAAGCGGGGAATCATTCAAAGCCTGTTCATTCCTCTCGTTCTCGGAGTATAGTTTTGGTTGTCGGATGTGGCCCGACCGAATTGTTCACCGCTTAGGCTATCGAATGAAGAATGTCGCTTTGAGACGAGGCTTTACCCTCATTGAACTTCTGGTCGTCATAGCGATCATCGGCGTTTTGATCTCCATGATGCTTCCTGCGGTCCAAGCAGCCAGAGAAGCGGCTAGACGCACTGATTGTTCGAATCGTGTGCGGCAACTGGCGTTGGCGACGCAAATGCACCACAACACGTATCGGTACTTTCCGCCAGCACGATACGAATCACGTCCCGATGCCGGCCCTGGCGATCAGTGCGGCCTGGAAACTCCGACTTGGCTTGCTCGCGTGATGCCGTTTCTAGAGGAAGTTGCGTTGGCGCAAAAATGGGATTTTTCAAAACCATGGCATGAACATGATCAAGAAACTCGGACCGTGATTCCCGATATATTCCTTTGCCCCTCACGCCGTAGCGGCGAGCAACCTATCGGGATTCGTCGATTGAGAACAACGGTCACTGGCGGAGGCGGTACTCTTCCTTGCGGATGCCCAGTCCCACCGAGAAAGGGAAAGGTTGAAGCAGATGTGGAGGGGGCACTCTGTGATTATGCGGGCAACCATGGCGACCTCTCGCCCGGGTCAACCGGAGCACCGACCGATTTTTACTACGGGGGCAATGGCTCTGGGGTGATCATCAGCGTGCGGCCGCAATGCAAGAACGGAAAAGCGATCGCCCCCATCGATCGCGTCCGAATGGCGTCGGTGTTTGACGGCACATCCAACACCTTTTTGTTCGGTGAGAAATTCGTACCAACAACACAACTTGCTGAGTTTCCGTTTGATTCGCCTGCATACGATGGAGACCATCTGCCCGCATCCTGCCGACTCGCCGGTCCGGGCCTGCGATTGGCGAACGGATCGGATGACGTTCTGGCGGATATGTTCTCCTTCGGGAGTTGGCACCCGGGAGGAGTTCACTTCGCGATGGTTGACGGAAGCGTCCGCTTCTTCAATCCGCAGATTGATACAAGGGTGCTTGGCTTACTAGCAAATCGAAAAGACGCGAGAGTGATCGAGCTAGACCAATGATCAACGACAACAGCCGTGCCCGAAGGAGGGCATTCCCGGCTCCCGTCTTTTTGTCTGTACTTTGCTTATCGTTTTTGGGATGCGGTGGATCTGTCGGGCCAGTTTCGGGAATCGTGAGATTCAGCGATGGGGAGCCGGTTCGGTCTGGGAGCATCGAGTTTAAAAGAGAGAGTGACCAAGTACGATTTGCGAGTCGTATTTCAGACGACGGAAGCTTTCAACCTGCTGATCAGGATGGTGGCGTCGGGCTTCCACCTGGAAATTACGACGTCGTTGTTGTTCAAATCGTATTGACGGAAGATCTAGCCTCGGAACTGCATAGCCATGGGAGCACTGTTCCGCGACGCTACGCTGACTATTACACAAGCGGTCTTAAAACAAAAATCTCGGAAGGACAACTGGATCCAATCGAGATAATTGTCACTCTCGATGAAGATCTCAATTCCGCGTCGTCCAATTAAGCTCTCGGGGTGCTCAGCTTTCCAGCTGAGTGATTTGGCATCACGCTGGGCTGACCATCGAGAATTGAACGCTCGAACGCGTCGCGTCAGCCGAACGGGTCAATTGCATAAAACGATTAGATCAAGGTTCCCCGCACAGGTGGACGCGTTATCACCGTATACGTCATCACCTGAAGCGCCATCCTGCTGCTTTGCGGATTACGAGATGACCGTGAATGGTGGCCTAACTCAGGCTCACAAGTTCATTCAAGCTGAGATGGTCGCTCGTTTTGCTGCCGCTCGAGATGCGGGTTTAGGGCGGAGCAGAACATGTCCTTCGAGCAAGGAAGCCATAGGTGAATATTCGATCGGTTGGTTATGAAGAGTAATGATAAGCCGAGCGGACGCTTGATGATTCAAGGTAGTAGGAACCGCCGCGTAGCAAGTGAGGTTTCGTTTCAAGAATCTCTCCAGTGATGGGGGTGTCAAGAAAAACCTGCTCTTGATTGTCCGGGTAATCATCAAATGTCTTGTAACACCACTCAATCACATTTCCCCGCATTTCGAAAAGACCAAAGTCATTAGGCTTCAACTGTGCAACTGGCCAGCAGTGAGGTTCACCGTTCAATTGATACCAGGCATATTTTGGAAGCAGCGAATCCGCAGCCCCATAATAACGCGTAGTGCTGGTTCCTGCCCGACTCTGGCAGCATAACTCTTAGCACAGCCCGCGATGCTTTCTGGTGCATCCGATGACGCGGGACGACCGTTTGTGCTGTAAAGATCTCGGCGAGAAAGTTGACGCCCACGCCTTGGGTTCCACCAACCTCTTTGAGCTCGGCGAACGTCCAATCGTGGCCTTTCATCATCTCGGCTAATCACGCTAGTCGAATACTGATGACTTTTCCTTCTTCAGCAAGCCCCGCGACGGACTGCTCAATGATGATTGTCAACTTCAGTCGCTATCTCGCCGATTGGTGCGGAACGAGGAAGCGGGAAGCCCTGTATGGTTTGTCAGGTTGGGTATGGAATCATTGGAAAAAGCAAAACGCACCGATTTGGGTTCCGGAACCTCGGCTGCTGAAACGACCACTTCTTCCCCAACAATGCTCGCTTTAGCTGCGTGAAAAACATTATCGCTGCCGGCAATCTCAAAGAAGTTCGGCGCGGCCTGATCCACCGTCGTTAGGCCTGTAGAGTACGCAAATTTCAGGCGAATCGCTTGCCCCTCGACGCCACTCGATTGATAGACCGGGCCGGAATCGACGAGGTCTTTCCCGTAGTCTTTGGCTAGCGCAGATAGAGCGAGTCGCCGGCCGACTTCTTGTTTGTTTTTAGGATGAATGTCGGTCAAGTTACCGATGTCCATGGTGACTGCCATGCCGGTTTTGTCGAGTGAAAGTGTGTCAAACTGGGCCTCGCGAAGGAATGCCGAATTGAAGCCACGATAATTGAACGGAGAGATTTGCACATAGTGGAAAGGGAACTCGTAACCAAACGCCGCCCTCCACTGCGTAATCATCATCGAAAATAAGTCACGATACCTATCGGCACGCTGCGCATTCCCTTCGCCCTGGTACCACACGACACCGCGGATACGAAACTTACGAAGTGGATGGATCATACCATTGTAAAGTCGCGTCGGTATTTTCTGATCAGGTTTTTGAGGCAAGGCATTCGCTTGTTCAAGCTCGCGTGCGTAACCAAGATTTTTTAAGCCCGCCGCCGGTGTCCATGCTTCCGCCGAGGTACCTCCCCAAGATGAATCAATGATCCCGATCGGGACTTGCAAGTTTTGATGAAGCTCCCGAGCAAAAAAATAAGCGGTTGCCGCGAAGGTGGATACGGTCTCTGGAGTGCATGCTGACCATTGACACTTCGCCGGAGGGATCCCATACATCGAAATGCCCGCTTCAACATCCTCCAACGCTTCTTTGCTGCTGAAGTTGCCCGTTTGAAACAAGCGGATATTTGGGTAATCCGCGGCGGAAATTTCCTGCTCGTAGTCTTTGATTCCCGTATACGCCCCGGAAACTTTAGTCAGGGGCATTTCCATATTTGACTGCCCAGATCCAATCCACACCTCACCAAACAGAATGTCGTCCAGTTGAATGCGATTGCCTGCGGACACGGTGATCGAATGCGGGCTACCCGCTGTGCCAGTCGACAGGGCAATCTGCCACCTTCCTAGCTTGTCTGCTTTGACTGACTTGATTTGGTCGATCCAATCACAACCGACTGTCACTGATTCCCCTGGATCAGCCCACCCCCAAAGCGTCACCTCCGATTCTCGCTGTAGAACCATATGGGACCCCCAAATTTTTGGGAGACGCACATCTGCCCAGCAGGGGACTGCAGCTAGCAGAAACAAGACAAAGGCGAATTGACGTTTCATGGAATCTTCTCGGATAGTGAAAACAGATCTCGCAACTTGCAAATTCCCATGTGCGAAATTCGTCCCCGGAAATGAGTACCTAGATCAAAAACTATGTAAATACACGGGCCCCGAATTCAACGGCGAGTGATCGTATCAAAATCCTCACGATCGACGCTTAAGCGTTTGTGCCGCCCCGTCCAGAACCAAGCGATTGGACCAAAAACAAAACAAAGGGCGCCATCGGCGAACAGTAACAGCGAGATCCAGTTGGTAATTTGCAACCAGAACACTTCCTGCTTGAGCAGTACTTGGGACGTGCCCCAGAGAGCACCGGCCAGGACAACGAACAAAAAGGACAAGAGGTAGCATCTTAAATTCCACCGGTTGCGTTTTGCCCGCAAATCGGCGACGGAGTCGGGAAGCGTGCGGCCATCATCGACCGATTGCTTAGCCTCTGATGATGGCGGCTTAGGGAAAGCCTTATAGGGATTGACGTTCATGATTCTCAAATCTGCACACGATGCGTCTGAAGGTTCCGGTGCTGCTTGAGTAATTGACCGTCGAACAGCTGCTCCGTCAAAGTGAATGCCTAACTATCAAGAAATTGAATTGTGAAACGCCGAGCAATGAACAGCATCTCAACCCACCGACACCAGCGTTTTCAATGGCCCGCAAACCACTCGCGCTCTACTAGCTAAGTGCCCCCGGCAGTTGAATCCATTCGCAATCAAGTGTAACAACCTAAATTCAAGCTCCTGTCACGTTCAGCAGCTGCGTAATCCGGCGATGCACAAGTGGCCCGTTTTTACGATGACGCAGCTCCTATTACTCCATTTTTTTCTGAGACCCGCAATTGAAACTTTGCCCGGGTAAACGGTAGGTATTCGTCAGCAGTTCGCTCAACGGCCGCTCTTTCATTCGGATAGAACTCGTCACCAACTCTCTTATTTATCTGCTTCGGTTGGGCCTGATTTTTCGGTAATGACCAAGTTGCCGTCGCGATCGATCGTCATCGCCGCTTGCGTGGCCCAGTCTTTTCCGAACGTCCAGTTTTTTGAATAAATTGGCAAGACTTGTAAATTGATAGCAAGTTGCTCTGGAACCATATTCTCGACGGGGATCTCCTTGGGGGAATCACCCTCTAAAACCCGCGCCGCAAGCTTTCCCCCCTCGTATGCGACTTGATAATAGTCAGCTCCGAGACTGAACAGCGCGCCTTGCTGGATGTCATTGGGTATATTCGTAAACAATGGAATTTTTGCGTTTGATGTCGCTGCAATCATCGCGTCGCGCGCAGCCGCCACGGTAGAATCTCCACCTGACCAAACCGCTTCAACACTCCGGCTGATTAGAGAATTCACGGCATCGACAACCCCAGACGAGGCGTCAACCGTGGCTTCAATAAGCTCTAGGTTGAGTTTCTTACAGGCAGCCCGCGCCGCAAGGGTCGAAGATTCTGAGTTTGCTTCTGACGGATTCCAGACAACCCCAACTCTCTTAAGCTTTGGATTTGCTTCAATGGCGAGCTCGAACAGTGCTTCGACCGGCTGCAGTGACCCATAGCCAGTCATGTAGGGTGGATGGTCATACGGGTCGTCACGATTTACTCCGATTCCTGCCCCCCAAGGATCCGTGGTCAGCGAAAAGACATGATTCATTTTCGTTTCGACATTCGCTGCGGCGACCGCCTGCAAAGTGGGTGTCGAAATCGTCCCGACAAGATCGTATGTATCGCCAACAATCTCTTTCGCAATCAGCGCGGCTGTTGTGCGGTCATTCTCTGCATTGAAAATTCGAATCCGACAATTTACCCCATCTGCGTATCCGCCATCTTTCAAACCAGCGAGGAACCCTTTGACCCCTTCTTCAAGAACGGGGACGCTGGCATAAGTCACCACGGCAATTTGTGTCGAAGCGTCAACTGATTTATCTGCCCCGATTCGTTTTGGATCTGACCATAACAGAATCGCGATCGCCGCAATAATAAGCATTAAGCCGAGCGCAAAACGACGAACAAGCATGAACACGTGTGTCATGGCCCTTCAACCCTCGTACACTGTGCAGTGAATCGTTCGCTGTAGATCAAACATATTGCGACCTCAGCATTTCCGCAGCGGATTCATCTAGCAAATCAGATCTTCTGATTTCGTCAAACTTAGAAATCAGATCAGCCGCTCGCAATCGGTGTTTGGGGAGCCCAGAAATATCGTGACGAATCGCCCCCCGGTGCATCATCACAACGCGATCTCCAAAATTGGCGGCTTGATGCATTGAATGGGTCACCATAATGGTGGTGAGCCTGTGTTCACTGATGAATGCTTCAGTGAGTTGAATGATCTTGTCGGCACTCTTAGGATCTAAGGCTGCCGTGTGTTCATCCAGCAAAAGTAATGAAGGACGCACCAACCCAGCCATTAACAACGTGATTGATTGCCGTTGCCCGCCTGACAGCGTATCCATTGGCTTATCAATTTTATCTTCCAAACCCAGTCCCATCGCAGCCACCCGGTCGCGCAGTTCATCTCTCCATTTTGATTTCAAAGCAAACCCCAAACCACGAAATTTTCCACGCCGAGCCGCCAGGGCAAGGTTTTCGGCGATCGTCATCGATGGAGCCGTTCCACTAAATGGATCTTGAAACACGCGGCCAATCAATTTGGCACGCCGATGCTCAGGCCAACTCGTAATGTCGTGACCATCAAGGAGAATTTTTCCTTGATCGAGCGGAAACGCTCCTGCCACGGCATTTAGTAACGTCGATTTTCCAGAACCATTCGTTCCGATTACATTCACCCACGATCCCGGGTCAATCTGCAAATCAACGCCCCGCAGAGCCCGCACTTCATTCGGCGTCTCTGGAAAAAACGTTTTATGAATTCCCTTGATCTCAAGCACGGTTCTTGATCCTTAACAGAGTCGTGCTGCGTGACAGAAATTTCGGAAGCACCAGAGCGGCAAACACAAATCCCGCCGTAATCAGCTTCAGGTCATTGGGGTTCAATCCCCAACGCAATGCGATCGCCACCAACAGCCGAAATAGTACCGAGCCCATCACCGCTCCGGCAATCAAAAAGCCAATTTTTTTGGTTCCCACCAGGGACTCACCAAGAATGACACTTGCGACGCCCCATACCAGCATTCCAATTCCCATCTGGACGTCGGCAAATCCTTGATATTGCGCTAACAGTGATCCAGCAGTCGCGATCAGGGAATTGCCAATCACCAATGCGAAAACAGTCATTCGCTTTACATTAACCCCCAACGCCCGCGTCATGCGGCTGTTATCACCAATGGCCTGCATTGCTAAGCCACTATTGGTACGAAAAAAAACTGCCAGCGTAGCGCCGACCGAGAGTGCAACCGCAAGCATCATAAGTAACGCAGCAAAATCCTTCGTCGAGGTTTCCCATAACGCGATCCTCACAAAGTCCTGCTCACCAAACAGCCGCAAAGCCAACCAGGCAGAGTAATCCATCACGGTTGACTCTGATAATAGCGGGACATTACTTTTGCCAAGAATGCGCAAGTTGACCGAGTAGAGTGCGGTCATGACCAGAATTCCCGAAAGCAATCGATTGATTTCGAATCTGGTGTTTAGAATCGCAGTAACGGCCCCTGCCAGTCCTCCAGCGGCCGCGCCGAATAATGTCGAAGCAATTGGATTCCATCCCGACACGACAAACGACGCCGTGACCGCCCCACCAAACGCTAGCGACCCATCCACGGTCAGGTCTTCAAAGCCAACCACACGAAACGACAACAGGATTCCAAAGGCAAGAAGCGAAAGAATCAAACCGATCGTGACTGAACTAATGACGAGCGTCATTACAACACCTCCGTCATCAACGAAAAGTCAAGCGGCTCCAACCAGCAAGCCCCACTTTTGAACTCGGATTCCGATTCACCTCTGGTTGGTCGGGAATCTTTAAGCAGGTGGAGCACTTCTTGGATTTCTGATGAATCAAACAGGCCCCCAATAAACTCATGCAGATCAATCGTCCGCTTCTTAAGAGGCTGATAGGGAAAAACGGCGGCGTGAAAGTGGCCGGCAGCTTGATCATCATCCAGCGGACGTAAAAAAGCCTGAAGACGTTTAGGTAAAGCGTCGAATTGTCTGGTGAAAATACCGACGACCAGCGCAAGCTTATGTTCGTGAGAATGCTCCGGGCAAAACGAAATCCAATCTCGAATGCTCGGGACTGAAAAAGGATCGTCAGTTGAGGGTGACCTATCCCGACGTCGTATCTGCGCTCCGAGCAATCCAGAACAATCGGCCAGAATCGTCACTGCTGCTGTTTCGTAAGACATTTCATCCAAACAGGCGTGCAATAAAGTTGAAAGCTTGACCGTCGCGTCCGGATCAGCGGACTGAAATCTCACGAGTGACGAAAAGTCTCCCTCGAACTTGACCCCATAAAGCAGCTCCGCCGATGGTACAAATTCGCTGCGTGCGACCGAATAGTCGGGGAGCAAGCCTGATTCGCTCGCCGATTGGGCGATCGCCCCCGCCATGGCGACAATCTCTCCAAGCCCATTTTCAACAGATTCCACATCAGCGGATAAAGCGCCAACACCCAGTCCAAATGAACGGGAACCGAACGGAACGGTGTGGAGCTTCGCATTTTCCGGCTGTGGTTGATGGAGTGCTTCTGGCCTACCAAAAACAGAGCAGGTCATCGGCTCCGAGTCCTGCAATGAATAAAGTTCCAGATCGATCGATCTATTTTGCGAATACCGTTTGGCATCGACATTTATGACCAGCGAAGCCGAGACGTCATCAGTACGGAAATCAGCCGGGTCAAAAATCAACATGTCATAAAGCTTCGTCAAGCGAAGCACCTTCGCCACCGCCGCAGGTGGACTGTGTGCTCCAAACTGCCCTTTCAACGTCTTGATTCGTTTACTGGCCGACAGCAATGCATTGATCCCAGCGGAGCTGATGTAGCTCAGGTTCGCGAGGTCAACCAAAATCCGATGCCAACCATCTCGCGTAGCTTCATCGATTGCTTCCCGGAAATGGACCGATGACGCATTATCCAACGCCCCGGTAAGTCTCATTTCAAGCAGATCGCCAGAGGTATCTTTCGTAATATCCATTGTCGTAACGTGGTCGTGTAATCAGGTGTGCCGATCGGCCTACGCCCAGTTCGCCAAGCATTACTTCCCAGTGCCTTCCACTGGAACGCTGGCGTCAATGTTGCCCCTCAGTCACGCAAAAGATTAACCAATCTGCGCTTCCAAAGGTTGCTTTTCGCGGCTTTGGGCATCGATGATTCCCAAATTTCTTTAGCAGTTCGATTGCTTCCGATTTCTGTTTGCCGATTCACTCCGGCAAACAAATTCAATCGCAGCAATCCAAGGTTCGCCAATCCAAGGTTCGCCAATCCAAGG
>JBMYRF010000037.1:6149-46119 GCA_049602075.1 Rubripirellula sp. | reverse complement strand
CAATCCAAGGTTCGCCAATCCAAGGTTCGCCAATCCAACCACAAGCTCGTCAACTCGGCAAAATAAACCAAACAAGCCGTTAAATCGCGCGATTTATTCAATCCCCTGGGCCGCCACCGAACGCTCGATCATGCGAGGATCGAGTGCGCAACGTTTCCATAAACATCCGTCAGTCTGTAATCACGACCACTATGATGAAAGGTCAGACGCTTGTGATCTAGCCCTAGCAGATGAAGCAAGGTTGCGTGGAGGTCGTGAATCGTGAAGCGATCCTCAATCGCGTAGTAGCCATATTCATCTGTTCGACCGTAACGAATCCCTGACTTGACGCCCCCGCCAGCCATCCACATCGTGAAGCCCTCCGGGTGATGATCCCGTCCAGGCTCTGCCTTGCCAACCTGGACCGTAGGGGTGCGTCCAAATTCTCCGCCCCAAATGACGAGCGTATCTTCCAGTAGACCTCGCTGCTTCAGATCAATCAGAAGACCGGTGATCGGCTTGTCGATTTGCCGGACGTTGATCTCGTGCCCTCGTTTTAGGTGTGTGTGCTGGTCCCATTGCTCGTTGTTGAAGGGAAGAGAATTCGCGTGGCTCACTTGGATAAACCGAACATCTCGCTCTGCGAAACGTCGGGCGAGCAGGCATTCCCGACCAAAATTCGCGGTCTCCGGATCATCCAGACCGTACAGCGCCCGTGTCGCTGCCGATTCCTGCCGTATGTCCATCGCCTCCGGTGCCGACGTTTGCATTCGAAATGCCAATTCAAATGACTGCAGCCTGGCATCCAGTTCGCGGTGATTGACGCCGACTTCCTGCCGCATTCCATGAAGGCGGCGTAATAAGTCGAGTTGAAGTCGCTGCTGGGATGAACTCAGATTCGCATTTTCCAAGTATTCAAATCGCGCGTCCTTGGCGGCCGCATTCGGGTATCCCGGTGTTCCAAGTGGAACCCCGGAGTGCCGAGCCGGTAAAAAGGCACTGCCAAAGTTGTTCACACCTCCGTGCAACGACGTCGGGCAGATCGTCAGAAAGGTGGGCAGATTTTCATTGGCCGACCCCAGACCGTAGCTAACCCATGAGCCCATACTGGGACGCAATTGGGACTCATCGCCCGTATGTAATTTCATGCAAGCGCCACCATGAGCGACGTTCGTCTCGCACACCGAGTGAATCATGCAAAGTTCGTCTGCGACGGATGGCAGATGTTGCCACAGATCGCTCATCGGAATTCCCGATTGACCACAGGGGCGAAATCCCCAAGGACTCCGCATTAATCTGCCGCGATCGGCAAAAGTCACCCGCGATCCAGCAAATGGCAGTTCTTTACCGTCGTCACGATCCAGTTGAGGCTTGGGGTCAAACAGATCGATATGCGAGGGGCCGCCATGCATGAACAGAAAAATGACACGCTTCGCCTTGGCTGGAATCCGCGCGTCTACGTTAGCTTGATTTTCCGCATGAACTCCATCCTCCGCCTGGAGCATGCTGTTGAGAGCAACGCCACCAAATCCGAGACATAGACGGTTCAGTAGATGACGGCGGTTACAAATGGAATCAATCAACATGAATGAACTCACTGGAAAGAAAAAGTGAGTGAATCATCGCGCCCCATACCGCCTGTTCAGAGATTTCGCCTCCGCTGCTTAGCTTGCCGAATTCGCTTCGGAATTCGAGCAGGGCTTCTCTTTCCGATGATGTCGCCGGTCTCTGAAATAGTTGCTGGTAAATGGCTTCCACGCGAGATTCCTCATGATCAAATTGACGCAGAATCCTGCGAGCAAAACCCTGAGCCTGTAGCACAACGAATGGATCATTCATCAGAAGCAGCGCTTGCGTTGGCACGGTTGTGTTGTCGCGGCTGCCAACCGGAGTCGTTGCGTTTGGGAAATCATATAGCACCAAGAAACGATTCGTGTTGCAGCGAATGATCGGTAAATGAACGGACCGCCTAGGAAAATCGCGATAAGCGGCTTCGTTAGCATGCAAATCTGCCGGGGAAGGATCTTGCGACTTGACCGCTAGCGGATCGCCAACGAGGTCGACAACCAAGCTGCCCCCATGCATCAGCAAACTGTCGCGAATTTCCTCGGCCTCGAGTCGCCGGCGAGCAAAACCACGGAAAAGGTGACGCGGATGCTCGGATTGGCCCTGCTGATAGGTTGCGGAGGTGACAATCATTCGATGCAAGAATTTCAGTGACCATTCATGTCGGATCAACTCCGATGCCATCCAGTCAAGCAGCTCAGGATGGGTCGGTCGGGCACCTCGCAAGCCGAAATCGTTCGTCGTCCGCACAATCCCCTCGCCAAAATGCCAATGCCACAGACGGTTAACGATCACGCGAGCAGTTTGCCCACCGGCACCGACGCCAGCGTCGGTCATCCAGGAAGCCAACTGCAACCGCCCGCTCTCCGCGGGGGGAATCGTCGATGACCGGAGCTTTGTATCGTTGGGTCGATCCCCAGCTGAGGAAAGCGAAGTCGGGAAACCACGGGCGACCGGCGTCCCCAATTGAAGGTGGCTACCTCGAATGTGAATCTGAACGTCGCGTGACGTCCCTTCAGTCACCGCCATCACATGGCTCGGCTTGGGACGATTATTCTGCAACTCAATGATTTCTCGATTCAATCGAGAGAGCTGCTCAAGCTTTTGAACGACCGAGAAAAATTTGGTGACTTGAATCAACCGAAATTTATCGATGTGTGACATCAACGGTTCCGACTCAATCCGCAACTTGTTCGCACCAAGCTTCAGGACAACCGTGCCCTCCGAAAACCATTGTTGATGTTCAGGCATCCAGCCACCGGTGGTGCTGGCGATCGCATTTTCGTTGACAACCGTCCCGTTCAGGAGAATTCTCCCTGGCCGCGCGTCGCGAGCCGCATATCGGACTTGCAGCAGGTAGGGTCCATCCGCAGGAATGTCGATTTCGTATTCAGCGAAGCTCGATTGCGGCCCACGATCCGAAATAATGCCAATGCCTTGGCCATACCCATCGCGCAAAATGGTGACATTTCCTGCGGAGAAACGTTCAGCTTCCCATTGCTGAATTTCGTCAGTGGCTGATGCCATTTGAGTTTCTACATCTGCTCGCAAACAAACACGCAGCTGGTTGAGTCCGTCAAACTTCTCTTCATAAGCGGCATTTACTTGGCGATCGGCATCCGTTTGAATCACTTGTTCTTCAAGCTTCGTGCTGTGAAAAATACCAGCCAAGGCGTAATAGTCTCGAGTCGGAATCGGGTCAAATTTATGATCATGGCATCGTGCGCAACCTAGCGAGAAGGCTAGAAATGCTTTGCCAAGCGTATCGATCTGCTCATCAACCATGTCAGCCTGTTTTTTAATTTCATCTCGCTCGGCAAGAATCTTTGTTCCGAGTGCCAAAAAACCGGTCGCCGTGATCCGCTCATTTCTACGTCGCCCATGAGTAACCTGTGCGCCAATTAAGTCGCCGGCGATTTGCTCGTTAACGAATTGATCGAAGGGAAGATCATCGTTGAAACTGCTGATCACGTAATCGCGATACCGCCACGCATGCGGGTAGAGATGATTTTCATCCCCACCGTTTGAATCACCGTACCTTGCAACATCCAACCAATGCCGCCCCCACCGTTGTCCGTACATCGGCGAAGCGAGCAAGCGGTCAATCAAACGATCCCAGGCACCAGGTTCTTGATCGTTCAAGAATAGGCTTACATCTTGCGGCGTTGGAGGCAAACCAAGTAAATCGTAATAGACACGACGAACCAGGACAGAAGGTTTCGCGCGGGCGACCGGGGTAAGCCCCTCCCTCTCGAATTTCGCTAATACGAATCGATCGATCGGGTTCCGTCCCCAGTTCTGATTGCGAACACTGGGTGGTGCTCTGCGCACAATTTTTTTGAACGACCAATGGCGTTCCCAGGTCGCCCCCTCGTCAATCCACCTTTCAAGTTGTTTGATCTCGTCGGCCGACAGTCGAGAACCAGACTCCGCAGGCGGCATGCGATCACCACCCTTAGATTTCACCCGCTTGATCAACTCACTCGCCCCTGATTCACCAGGTGTGATGGCAGTGAATCCAGATTCGGCAGGCGATGTCGCACTCGCTTGCGAATCGAGCCTCAAATCGGCCTGCCGTTCATCAGCATCGGGGCCGTGACACTCAAAACAATGGCGTGAGAGTATTGGCGCAATGTCGTTGCCATAATCGACACGCTGGGCGAGGAGCTCGTCTCCATATCCGAAGCCTCCCGCGGTGATCGCGACAAAGATGATCAAATTTTTGCAGGTTGGCATCGCTTGAATCTCCTGAACAGATCCCCAATCTTAGCGACTTGCGAGCGAATGAAGGGAAACGGGATACACGCGGTCGGTCAGCGGCAAAAAGAGCCCGCGATCTCATTATTCTTCCAGGATTTGCCTGTTACAAAGGCACCACGGCTTTTTGAACGCTGCCAACGCAAAGGCAAAGCGAACATAAACTCGCAGAACACCGGAAATCACAAGTCGTCTTGAAGCATGTCGAGTCAACAACGGTTACGCTTTCAGTTGCTCACGCCTCGGAAACACAACGCACTTCAAAAAGGCAAATTGATGCAACAAAAGAATACGCTCGCGGTCTTTTGACCTCTCAGCCGGTAAACACAGAAAAAAAAGCGACTTCGTCTCTGGGTGAAGAATTTGCTTACCCCGGGCTAGATGGTGCCGCACTTGTTGTTGCTGGCAGAACCACCATCCGTTTGTTGGGTGAAACCTGAAAGCAAACCTTTAACAGTTCTGGCATTACACCCACGATCCATCCCTTTGGTTGGGAATGCTCACTTGCTGAAATTGACCGCATTAAAAAAGTAGCAACAGATGAACAATCTGATGTCGTCATCGGATCCGGAGGCGGAGAAGTACTTGATGCAGCTCGCACTGCGGCCACCGATTTGAACTTACCGGTCGTTACCTGCCCAACGGTCGCATCCAGTGACGCTCCCTGCAGCGCTCTGTCGGTAATTCACAGCGACGAAGGCGTCGTTGAATCTTTTCGCATTTATCGTAAGCAACCCGACTTTGTCCTGGTCGATACGCATGTAATCGCCATGAGTCCGCCGCGACTTTTGGCTTCCGCTATGGGAGATGTTTTTGGCAAAATGGTTCGAAGCAAAAACCTGCATCGACGGACGCGTCAAAAATATGCGAGGTGGCTTATCGATACAAACAGCGGTGCCGCTGGCTGATATCTGCTACAAGACGTTGCTAGCCGACGGGGTGAATGCTCGCTTAGCTGTCGAAGAAAAAATTGGGACGCCAGCCTTGGAGCGTATCGTGGAAGCCAACACGCTGCTGTCTGGCCTCCGTTTCGAAGCCTCGGGACTGGCCGCGGCACACGCGATTCACAATGGTCTCACGACCACCCAGCCCACCTATCGGTTTCTGCATGATGAAAAAGTAGCCTTCGGCTTGTTCTCGCAATCTGTGCTCGAGAGCCAATCACGCTCCGTCATTGACGCTGTGCTTAATTTTGCGGTCGACGTTGGACTTCCGGTCATCTTGGCAGGCATTAGCTTGGATCAGCTCGAGGAAATAAACCTGCAGGTGATTGCAGATCGATTCACCACTCCGGAAGAAACCATTCACAACCCAACCTTTGAGGTGCTACCAGACATGGCATGGCTGATGCCATCATGGGCACCGATGCGATTGAACGTCATTGGAAAACCATGCATCAAAAAATTAAAGAAATTCAGCTTGAAACTACCGACCAAGCCATCGGTCGCAGTGCAATGCCGTTCTGTTGGCGTCGGTAGAGAAACTCACGCGAGCAACAAACTTCCCTAATTCTACCGTATCTCGTTAGAAGTGATTTACAAACGGCCATATAGCGGATTTCTTTACATGGTTTGGTGAACCGCACCTTTGTGAATTTAGCCACCATTCGCTCGGTAGACCGACAGCAGCAGCGCCGCCCCGTGAGCATTGGGGCCCCGCAAACTACTGCCGAAACAAATCGCGAATCCAACGCGAAATGCCGCATCAGATCGGGGGTGCACACTGCAAAAGAGTCATCACACCGATGATCAATGTTGACAGTCAGTCGAGATTTAAATCGCGGTTGAGCGTTGTCTAGCTCCGGACCTTCACTCAAACACGTCAGGTCACACTGACTTCTTCTGATAATCTGCCAATCGTTAACGAATGCATCAACCTTGAATCCATCAACGCATACGGATGCAATCCAACCCATGCCGATGCCGTGTAAAGTCACATTAAATTAAATCCAAACGCTCATCACCTTTGGATCGCCGGATCGTTAACGGGCTAATCTCATCGCGACTCCTTCAACGTCACCGAATGCAACTCCTTCCTCGATGGGATATATACTCGTTTTGATAACAGCACGTAGTTTGCCCATCTCTCTAGCGAACTCCTTAGACTCGAGATCCATCAAGATAATGAGACCGGGGTTCTCTCATTCAATCGCTTAGTAGCGATACTCCTGCGCGAAGTCCAGTTAGCCCATAACCTGGGAATCGCGCCAATTTCCTGAGGACACATGCCCAAACGTCGTGGAAATGGCTGCGTGCAAACAGAGAGCATCTCGACAACGAGCAAGAGTTGGCGGGGTCGCCGCTGGACCAGTTAATAAAACCGATGAGATAGATGCACGAATGCGGATCGTGCGGGAAAAAGAACTTCTCACGTCTGTCCGTTTTGTTCCGTTCCATCAGGGCACCCATTGGAGGGCTATGTCGAAATTACGTTTCCCTTTTCGCTCAATCCCATGAAAAACCAGAAGCATTGATTTTCGGGATGCGATGAGAGGCGCAGCCTGCCGATTAGCGAAGGTAAATGGATTTTCAGGCAATGACTTTGGCGATTGACCATGACGGAAATAAGCGAACAAGCCGATCACGACTACAAAGTCACCCATTTGAAACGGTTGTCGTGGAGTAAGGGCGTAAGCGATGCAGCGATCCAAGAGATCGCGAATGTCGGTGAATATGTTCAATTTCAGGATGGGGAATTCGTTCACCGCGCTGAGGACAAATTGACCGAGGTCTTTTTTGTGATCAGTGGGCGGCTCCGGGCAACTGCTCTCGATCTGTTCGGAAAGCAGGTGCTTGTACGACCGCTTCTTCGCGGCGCGGTTTTCGGTCTATTCTCGATTGCCCAGCCCGACCAGGCAAACACTAGCCTTGTCGCAACGGAACCGAGCACTGGCATTCGGCTTGGAATCAAAGAATTGCTTGACCTGATGTCAAAGCACCCCGACCTGCAAATGAGCCTCTATCGCCTGGCGGCCAACCTCGTCCGTCAGATTGTGATGGTTGATCGATCCAAAGAGAAGCCGTCAGTCGTCGGCGTGGTCCATCAATCCCCGGCGAGTCGACCGTTGACATCCAGGTTGGTTAGACGATTGATGGAAATTGAAGATCCGCCTTGTGTCGCCGGCGATGATCCCAATTGGCAACAGATTGAGGGAATTCCTTATCGACTTCTGTTTGAAAACGGGCAGATACTCGATAGCCATCAACGTCGCGCTCAATTAAAAGAATGGGCGGACCATGGACGCGTCTTCATTGACTTAGACACCAATCACGACTTAGCTGATTTCGTACAGCTGTTTTCATTTGTAGACACGATTCTGTGGTGCGTCCGTCCGCAGGATGCAGACACGGCGAGGCAAAAGCTATCGGTCCTGCAGAACAAGGTCCCCGGCTGGCATGACAAAATCTGCTTGGTCTGGTTGCTTGATGGGGAAGCCAACGTCTCTCCCCTCGATCATGAATTAAGCAGCTTTGTCGACCGTGACTTCAAGATCTCATTCTCAGAACCAAAGCAAAACTACGGGAGACAACTGAACGCAGGATTTGAGCGAATCATCCACCACCTCCGGGGGATTCAAATTGGACTCGCGTTGGGCGGCGGCGCAGCTCGCGGAATGGCGCACTTGGGAGTGCTGAGCGTGTTAGAAGAAAATGGTATCTACGTCGACATGATTGCGGGCACAAGTGCCGGTGCGATGGCGGGGACGCTTTACGCCTCCGGCATGGACGCTGATCATACGGTTCAATGCTTCAAGAAAGACCTCACTTTGCCATGGCCGTTTCGAATGTTGCCAGGTGGCGGCTATTGGTACCTGGTTTACAAGTACCGACGCGGTCAATTTGATTCGATGCTGCGTAAATATCTGGCTGACACACACCTCGAGCAACTGCCCATTCCAATGCTGACCGTCACCGTCGATCTAGTCAGCGGAGGACCTGTGGTCAGGCACATGGGAGATGCAACCCACGGCATTTTAGAAAGCATCAATCTGCCGGGCCTGTCAGCACCGATCATCCGCGACGGCGAGGCGTTAGTCGACGGCGGCTTGGTCAATAACATCCCTGCCGACGTGCTCGTCAGCAAGGGTTGCAATTTTGTCATTGCATCCAGCGTGACGGCACAACTCGAGCGAGAATTTGTCGGAATTCGCGCAGACCAGGAGTTTGCCAAGCATAAGAATCCCTCCTTGCTCAAAGTGATCATGAGGGGATATCTCGTGCAAAGCTTCAATATGAATTCAGTCGGTGTTCAGCCCGCAGATTTCGTCATCGAGCCAGACGTGACCGCATTCGATCTCGCCGAATTTTCCCGCGCTGACGAGATGGCAAAAATTGGCGAGCAGGTGACGCTGGACGCGGTCACTTCGATCAAGCAGCAACTGGCAAAACTTGACAAGGATCTTTTTCCTCTGAATTGAGACAATCGACTCGTAGTGTCGAGCACTGCGTACCCGCTGCTAGCGTTTTTATCGCGGGCGAATGCGTTCACACTTTTCCCGCCGGTATTAGATCAACCGATTTATGGTTCACGCTGGGCTTCTGATCATCGCAACAATTTGTCGATCAAAAAATGATTGGCACTCGTATACTGTTTCGATTCGGAAACTCCCTTAATTAGAAGATGGCATTCCTGGCCAACACCATCAGCTTTTTCTTTCATCTTGATGCCATAGACAGGGTGATGGATTCCATGCCCAGCATTCTCGGAGGGCAAATTCATATTGTTGCCATACGTCATCAACAATGGCGGATCATCTTTACTAACATGATTGAACGGTGAAAACTCGACGTATAAGTCACGATGCTTCTCGTAGTTCTTCAATGCGTCCTCGATCGTCGCCTCTCCAACCGCACGATTGATCATGTTGTGCTTGAGAACGTTTTCTCCCAACCAAGGTTTGATCACTTTGGGATCGATCGAAGTTTGTCCGCCAGCGACAGCGGCGGCTGTCACCCTGGTGGACTGCCGCAAGATAGGATCCGTTGACTGAGAATCGGCAAGGTCGTCATGGCAAAGGATCCACATCGAGGTGCAGGCACCAGCGCTGCCACCGGTCAAGGCAATGCGATCCGGGTTGAGATTCCACTCTTTTGCTTTCGACCGAAGAAATTGGATCGCTCGGGCCGCATCATGAACCGGTGCCGGAAGCGACGCGACCCCGGTCAGTCGATACTCAACCGAGGCGTAGGAGATCCCCTCGTCTAAAAATGGCTGCACGTTTGCGCGAACACGTTTTTTACTCCCGCCGATCCAGCCGCCACCATGGATGTAGACCAATAATGGTCTTGGTCCTTTACCCTCAGCGATCCATAGATCCAACACATTGGCTGGATGCGGACCATAAGCGACATTCGCATGAGTTGCAGCGAAGGGAGCATTTTTTTCCTGCGCAATTGCGGGGCTGATGGTGAACAAGATCACTGCGAAAAACATCACAGCAAGGAAAGATTTCATGATCTAACTCGTTAGTGGAAGATGGGCCGAAAGCGCGCACATGGCTGTCTTTCAATTCGCACAGCAGAACCGGGAAGTTTAGCGGACTCTCATTCCCCAAGGGGCCGCTGATGATCTAAAACTGAAGTTATTTCCCACCCCAAGGCAAACCTGATCCAGCAGTCCTCGTCCGCGGGAATCCGAAGCGTTGCAACACCAACTTATATGTGAATGATGCGAATGCCTCGGTTCAAGCGAAATTCCGCAACAGCGCAAGATAAGCATTTATGACACCCCGCAATGAGAATCCAGAATGAATTAAAAAGTTGAAAACCCGCGTGGCATTAGAATTCGTTGGCATTAACGATGCAAAACTCTTTCGGAAAGGCAAACAGTATGGCGAGCTACCATTCCCTCCCAATAAAGAATGGCGTGCAGCGGGAAGCCGCAAATGAGATGTCAAACCCGTTCGATAGGAATCTCATTTGAGAGTGATTAAGTCATTACAATGAGCATTGCACGCAGTGTCGGATCGCAAAACCCGACGTGCTAGGCAAAAGACATTACACCAGGAGAGAATTGGGTGCATCGTTTCATCAAAATGCTTTTGACCGTTGCTGCTGTGACGCAGGTTGCGTTCCCCCTTAGCGCCCCATCCGTTGTGGCGAAGACCCCGAACGTGATCATTATCATGACTGATGATCAGGGATACGGGGATCTGTCCTGCCATGGAAACCCAACTCAAAAGACACCCAATCTTGATCGCTTACACGCTGAATCAGTGCGCTTCACGGACTTTCACGTCGCTCCGTTTTGCACGCCCACACGCGCGGCGTTGATGACGGGACGCTATCCCGCCCGAACCGGTGCCTACCGTACATCATCGGGCCGCACCTCGTTGCACCAGCGAGAGAAAACACTGGGTGATTTGTTCACTCGCAACGGATACGCCACGGGAATGTTTGGAAAATGGCATCTAGGCGATTGCGCACCTTCCCGGCCCATGGACAAAGGTTTCGAACGCAGTGTTTGGCACCGTTGCGGTGGTGTGACCCAAATCTCTGACTATTGGACAAATGATTATTTCGACGATACCTATTTGGTAGGTGATCGCTGGAAGAAGTTCGACGGCTATTGCACCGACATCTGGTTTGATGAAGCGATGGACTTCATCACCTCGGTCACAACAGACTCCGGTGGAAGCAAACCCTTTTTTGTTTATCTACCCACCAATGCTCCGCATGGCCCCTATCGGGTGGACCAAAAATGGAAACAACCATTTTTAGAAATGGGGATGAGCAAGACCCAAGCCAGCTTCAAGGGGATGGTTTCCAATTTCGACTGGAACCTGGGGCGACTGCTTGAATTCTTGACCGAGGAGAGCTTGGCTGACGACACCGTCTTAATATTCATGACCGACAATGGAACCTCCGCCGGTGCAATTTTTGACAAAGGCACCCGGATCAATGGCTGGCCGATCGACCCGGCGGAAAACGCAAATATGCGAGGCGGAAAAAGCTCTGCCTATGACGGTGGACATCGAGTACCGCTCTTTATCCGATGGCCCAAGGGAAATCTGGGCCAACCAAGAGATATTGATACGCTCGCAGCCCACATCGACATTACGCCGACTTTGATCGATTTGGCCGGTCTGCAGCGCCCCAATGATTGGCCAACCCTCGACGGCAGATCGTTAAAGCAATTACTAAAAGAGGGCGAAGCGAATTGGGTTCCGAGAATCCTCCATACCCAAATGCATGGTGGAAATGGCTACAAAAAACCGGGTGACCTCTGGGAAATCGGCACCGCGATGACAAAACGCTGGAGGTTAGTTGAGGGACGTGAACTGTATGACATTCTTGAAGATCCCTCCCAACGCAATGATGTTTCGGCAGCGCACCCCGAGATTGTGGAACAGCTCACTAAATCACACATCGAGTGGTTTGCTTCGGTCAAACCCGGGATGGTACCGACGCGGATTACAGTCGGCTCGGAAATTGAAAGCCCAACCGTTTTAACAAGTCAAGAATGGGTGATGCCTCAAGGCGGACCACCATGGGCCCGTGCACACGTCATCAACCGAATGATTGCGAATGGCCCTTGGTGGTTAGAGGTCGCGAAACCGGGCAAGTATCAAATCTCGTTATCGCGTTGGCCTGCCTACCTGGATAAGGGGCTCGACTCAAAAAATGCCTCCATTCAGATCGGCGGGCAGTCAATCGCAATCGAGGTGGATGACCCGAGCGAGACGGTTGCAGCTGATTTTCAAGTGACTCTACCGGCGGGCCCTGCCGAACTTATGACGACGCTAACCACACCGGACGGAAAGCAGCACGGCGCCTACTTTGCAACGGTCCAAAGAATTGAGCAAGAAACGCCGAATCAGGTAAGTCTGTTATGGTCGCAGTACTGCCTAAGCGGCACGACGCTGAAAATGTCTGTGCATACCGATGCTGACCCCACTCGCCCCACAACCTCCTCGGTCACGCTCTCCCTTGAAACGCCAACAGGCTGGCAATCGGTCGCGGAAGTACCAGTGAATCCGTTGACCGCGACGGCCGAGTTTCGGATCGAAGATTGGGACTCAACACTCGATACAAATTATCGATTCCATTGCGGAGCTAGCCAATGGACCGGAACCATTCGGTCAGAACCAAAAGCAGGCGGAACCCTCAAATTACTCGCTGTTGCGTGCGTGAACGATAAGTACTTCCCCTACGCCGAGGCTGTCACGCAAATGATCGAACAGAACCCGGACCTCGTCTTTTTTGCTGGGGATCAGATCTATGAAAGCAACGCGGGAGGAGGAATCATCGAAGCGCATACCGAAGCCGAAGTGCCGGAGGCAATGCGAAACTACTTGGCGAAATGGCGTCGCTTCGGTTTGATCTTCCGTGATCTTTTAAAAAACCGACCGTCAATCATGATTACCGATGATCATGATGTCTATGCGAGCGACCTCTGGGGCGATGGTGGTCGAAGAATGACTGGCAGTCGGACCACCGGTGGCTATCCCATGCACCCGACGTGGGTGAACGCGGTCGAGCGAACCCAGACATGGCATCTGCCCGATCCCGCGAATTTTGGTCCGTGGGGTGACAACATCAACGCTTACTTCACCTCGCTTGACTATGGAGGCGTCAGCTTTGCGATTTTAGAGGATCGGAAATTCAAATCGCCGCCATCGGATGTCCTTACCAAAGCGATTCCGGATCCTCGCAGTAACAAGCCTAATCGGACTCCCGAAGTCATCATGGATCCTGCCTTCGATGCCAGCCAACTCGACCGCCCTGAATTGCAGTTGCTAGGTGAGGTGCAAGAAGCATTCGTCGCAAGCTGGGCCGAGCGAGTTGCGAAGCAAAATCGGCTAGCAGCCGTACTTTCGCAATCACCGATGGTAAATATCGGCAACTATGACGTCACCTACGGCGACATGGACGCAAACGGCTGGCCGCAATCCGCGAGGAACCGAGCGTTGCGTTCAATCGCGATTTCAAAAGCGGTGATGGTGAGCGGTGATATTCACTTTGGAACCTTGCACCAACATGGGATTGACCAGTGGGGTGATGGGCCCTGGGGGTTTTCACTGCCGGCTTTTGCTTCCAAGCAAAATCGAAGCTGGGGACCGAGTGTCCCAGCCCAAGGTCGCGAAATCGACGGTATCGATGGATCCGGAAACCATCACGATCGGTTTGGTAACAAAATGACAGTCGCAGGCACCGCCCACGGGTTCAACGGTTACGGCATGCTGCTCTTTGACCAAGCAGACCGCCAGATCACCATGCAACTGCACACCATGGATCAAGATCGCAAACCGAGCAACGAATCAGTGCCCGGATGGCCACTGACCATTGATGTGCCCTAAGAAACACGAAACTTGCAGATAATGGCTTGCCGCAGTCCCAATGAGACGTTGCGATACTGGTGCAGCGAAAGCGAATTACGACGGCCACCCATCAGTTGCTAATGCCCTTCGGATAGCTGACACTGCTGGAAATAAAGCTTGCAAAACGATCAAGCGGGCAGGGTTTCCGCCAGGTCGATCCTGTGGCCCACCAAAAAAAACGGATCCTCGGTGGCATCAACCAACTGGATCAAACCGTTTGCGAACGCCAGCGGTAGAATTTGCAGATCAGTTCGAACCATGAGATTCAATAGGACGTCAAGCGATGAATTTGTTGTCTGAAATACGCTGGCAGGCTTATCGATACCGCAGTGCGAGCGTCGCGATGACCTGTGCTGCAATCATGATTGCAACTTCCGATGCACTATTTGCGGGAGAGCATGCCGAGCTAGACCGTCCCAACATTGTGTTGATCATGGCCGATGACATGGGCTACACCGACATCGGTTGCTATGGAAGTGAGATAAAGACTCCGGTCCTCGATTCGCTGGCGAACGGTGGGTTGCGTTACACGCAGTTCTACAACACCTCACGCTGTTGTCCGACTCGAGCATCTTTGCTGACGGGCCTGTATTCCCACCAGGCAGGAATCGGCTTGATGACGGGCGACCGTGGTTACGATGCGTACCGCGGGGATCTAAACCGCGAGTGCGTCACCATAGCCGAGGCACTACGTCCAAGCGGCTATCACAATTACATGTCAGGAAAATGGCACGTAACCCGACACGTTGGCCCCAACGCAGACAATTCCAACTGGCCGCTGCAACGCGGATTCGAACGCTTTTATGGAACGATTACCGGTGCAGGCAGTTTCTTTGACCCGGCAACGCTTTGCCGAGGAAACACCTACATCACTCCCGTAAACGATACCGAATATCAACCCGCGGAATTCTATTACACCGATGCGATCAGCGATAACGCATCACGCTATGTCGCAGACCACTTCCGCGATCATCCCGACGAACCGTTCTTTCTCTACGTTGCCTATACCAGTGCCCATTGGCCGATGCATGCACCGAAGGTTGACATCGCGAAATATGAGGGGGTTTACGATGTCGGCTATGAAACCATTCGCAAGGTCCGCTACGAGAAAGCAATTAGAAAGGGTGTGATCGACGAAAAGTGGGCAATGTCACAAGGCGAAAGCTGGGACAAATTTCCGCACAAAGATTGGGACACCCGTTGCATGCAGGTTTATGCAGCGATGGTAGATTGCATGGACCAAGGAATCGGGCGGATTGTTGACCAACTTAAACAGGCTGGCGCACTCGACAATACCATCGTCATCTACTTGCAGGACAATGGTGGTTGCGCCGAGGGCTACGGCCGAGCCGACAATTCGGACAAGCGTGATCGCTTTGACTTTCAACCGTTTGGCCCAGACGATTTACAGACGAAAATATGGCCTCCCATGCAGACGCGTGACGGCCGCTGGGTGCGGACCGGGCCGAGCACGATGCCGGGTAGTGAAGATACGTTCGTTGCCTACGGTACCGGGTGGGCAAACACATCCAATACGCCGTTTCGTGGCTATAAACACGACGGCTATGAAGGCGGAATCAGCACACCATTCATCGTGCACTGGCCAGCAGGAATCGCCAGAGAGCAACAAGGCGGACTCGTACACGACCCTGCTCACTTAATCGACCTCATGCCGACTTTCGTCGATGCCGCCGGTGCGGAGTATCCGAAAGACCACGACGGCCAGGCGATTCAACCAATGGAAGGCGTAAGCCTGATCCCAACGATGTCTGGAAGTTCGATCGATCGACAAGCACCGATTGGATTTGAACACCACGGCAATCTCGCACTTCGAGATGGTCGCTGGAAGATTGTTTCCGCTTATCGTCGGGACCAACCGACGAAGTGGGAACTCTATGACATGGAACAAGATCGCACGGAGCTAAATAACCTCGCTGATAAAGAGCCGCAACGGCTTGCAAAAATGGTCGCGCAGTGGCAGACCTGGGCAAACCGCGTTGGCGTTCAGCCATGGCCATTTCAAAACAAGCCGAGCAAACAAAATCCGCAGAAAAAGCTGAGCGAGACAACAAACGCATCGAATGCTCGATCGGAAATGTGGAAACAACCGGCCGTCGAATGCTTTCGCGATAGCTTTGATGCGAGCAACGATTTTCTTCGACGAGGAACCGCAGAAACCGCTTGGGATGGACTCGTCGGAAATAATAAGGCAGCTCCAACTGAACAGAATGAGACGGCAGATCGAGTGGCCTCTGCGGATGGCCAACTCTGGCTGCAATCTACCAACGGTCGATACCAGGAACCGTGGAAACCACTAGGCCCATTTTTATTCAAAAATGTGACTGGAGATTTTCGTGCCACCGTCGAAGTCACCGATTATCAAGATCTGTCGTTCAATAACGGTGGCATCATGGCGCGTGTGGCAAAAGCAGAGGACGCGGGCCAAGGGGAAGATTGGATCAGTATCGATTACTTCCCGATCTACGGCGGAATTTACGCGCGGATGGCTGATGACAACCAGAGGCGTGAGCCCGCCAACAATGGCCAGGGCAGGAACGCAGACAAGCATTTACGCCTCGAACGCATTGGCAACCAGTTTTTCTTGAGCCACAGCCCTGACGGAGCAACCTGGACCGACTTACCAGATTCACCGTTTACGCGTGACGACCTCAGCGGTGTGCCGCTACAAGTTGGCTTGTTCCAAGCGACGTATAGCGGGAACCAGGGACAGGTTGGTTTCGATAACTTTACCTTGGAACAACTCCCCGCTGTCGAAACCGCTCGGGCAATATCCCCCGCCGATGATGCAGTCGGCTTGCCACGTAATTTGTCCTTAAGGTGGATCCCTGGACACACAGCCAATGCCCACGACCTGTACATTGGGACGTCGCAAGCGTCCGTTGCCAACGCAACACCAAAATCACAAGGGATCTATCGCGGTCGACTGCCCGCCAGCACCACAGCGTTCGAATTGGACATGCTCGATGACGACCAGACCTATTACTGGCGGGTCGACGAACTCTCGGACGGCCAGACACACCCAGGAGCGACCTGGAGTTTTCAGACCTATGATCGCATCATTGCGAATTTTGAAGAAACGGCGCGTTCCGAATCCAGACACGATCAATGGAAACTGACTGCGGAGGGAAACATCTCCCGTTCCAGTGATTTTCCGCACTCCGGGCAATATGCGTTGCAGTTGAACGCTTATCGTGATCGCGTGGAAGCAACCATGACGTTTGATGCGAACCAAGACTGGGTTCGCCCTGCATTCGACTTTCGGTCCCTGCAGTTATACCTGAAGGGAAATTATGACAACGAGATCTCCAAAGTTTATGTTGCCCTCGAAGACAACGACTGGATTCCCAATCGGGCAGTGGTGTATTTAGGCAGCGGCGACGAGTTCAATACAGCAAAGTGGATTGGCAAAAACATCGACCTGCACGAATTCTCCAAAAACAATCCCGCTATCCGGTTAGACAGCATTCGAAAACTCAGCATTGATGTAGTTGGAAGAGGGAGTGTTTCAGTTGACGACATTTCGATTCAATATGCTTCGCCCGACAGTAAACCTCGCGTTCAGGCGGAGCAGTTTGTTGAACCTGTCCCCTTCAATCAGGTGCGTGTGACCGGTGGCTTGTGGCGTGAGCGGATGGAGGTGAACCGAATGGTCAGCCTCCCACACGTTTGGGGAAGATGTGAAACCTCGATCACCGGTGATGGACGACCGTCAAAGCGGCTCGACAATTTCCGCAAGGCGGGCGGCTTACTCGAGGGTCCCTTCACCGGGACTTACTTCAATGATTCGGATGTCTACAAAATCATCGAGGGAACCGCAAACTCACTGCAAAATCATCCCGACGCCAAACTGGAGGCCTATGCCGACAAAGTGATCGACTGGATCGCCGCCGCACAGTGGGACGATGGCTACCTGTTCACGTTCTATTCGCTACCCCGCAAGCAACCGGAGCGTCGCTGGCAAAACATCGGTGGGCAGCACGAACTTTACTGTGCCGGCCATTTGATCGAGGCGGCAGTCGCTTACCGAGAAGCGACTGGTAAAGACAAGTTGTTTAACGTGGCAATCCGGTTCGCCGATTTGATCTGCGATACGTTTGGTCCCGGCAAGATCGAAACCGCACCCGGTCACCAGGAAATCGAACTCGCCTTGCTGAGGCTCTACGAAGCCACCGGCGAACAACGCTATAAACAAATGGCAAAGTTCTTTATCGATCAGCGAGGCAATGGCACGAACCGTCGGCTTTATGGCACCTACAGCCAGGATCACGTGCCATTTATCCAGCAGGTGGAAGGTGTTGGGCACTCGGTTCGGGCGACTTATCTGTTTGCTGCTGCGACGGACATCGCCCGCCTGGATGTCCACGAAGCTTACGCAAACGCCTTGTTTCGCATCTGGGACAACATCGTCAACCGAAAGATGTATCTGACAGGCGGGATTGGTCAACCAGGGGGTCCCGAAGGATTTGCCGGTGACTACCAACTGGGCAACGGTTGCTACGCCGAAACATGCTCCGGGATAGGCTTTGCCATGTGGAACCATCGGATGCACCAAATGACAGGCGACGTCAAATATGCCGACTTAATCGAGCGCACATTTCTAAACAACACGCTCAGTTCGCTATCAGCCAAGGGAGACCGGCACTACTACACGAATCCATTAACGACAGGGGGCCGAGAACGTTGGGAGTGGCCCGGCCACGACTGCGCATGTTGCCCCTCAAATTTGGTCCGTTTGATTTCATCAATCGGAGGTTACGCGTATTCGCACAAGTCCGACACGATCCACATCAACCAGTTCATGGAAAGTACGGGCAAAATTAATTTGGATTCCGGGCCAGTCACCTTGAGCCAGCAAACGGACTATCCCTGGGATGGCAAGGTCGTCATTGATGTCGCCCCATCTTCATCAGCTGATTTTCAAATCAAGCTGCGAATCCCGGGCTGGGCTCGAAACCAGCCGATCCCTGGCAACCTATATCAGTACTTACCGGATGACGACGCTGATCTTAAAATCACCCTAGCGGTGAATGGTGAATCCATCCCAGTTGAGATTGAGCAAGGTTACGTCACACTGAATCGGACGTGGACTTCTGGTGACACAATTCAACTCAATCTGCCAATGCCGGTTCGACGCGTCGTCGCACATCCAAAAGCTATTGCAGACAAAGGGCTCGTCGCGTTGGAGCGAGGGCCGATCGTCTATTGCGCTGAATTTTGTGACAATGAGTTCGCCGTGAACGAACTCGCGCTGAGCGACTCCGCTGAATTCGAAATCGAAAAGGCCCCAGAACGAATGAATGGCGTCGCAACGCTTGCAACGGGAAAGATGAAGTTCATCCCCTACTATCTTTACGCCAATCGCGGGCCCGGGTGGATGAGAGTTTGGATACCGCGGCAAAACCCACAATAAAACGGCTCCGACGCTTTAGCGTCATTGACCGGCAGGTCGCGACAGATCCCTCCTCATTCAAATCAAAGAAAAGTGAACTCTATGAAACTGTTTGGCTTCGTTTTCGCCTCGGTGATTTTGGTGCATAGCATTCAGGCACACGACATTGTTTTGCGTGACCAAACCAAAGCGATCATTGGCGTCAGCTATCCCTCAACTTGGAAACAAGTGATCGAAAATAATTCCGTGACTGCAACCAGTGAAGATGGGAGCGTCTGGTCGATGGTTCGCCCGTTAGACGACATCGATGATGAAGATGGCAGTATTCAGAAGGTGAAGTCAGGGTTAGACACGTACTTAACTGGGATTCAGTACAATGCATTGAGTAAGTCAGACAAAGGTGCGTCGATTTTGTCTGGGACCGGACAAAAAAAGGATTCGGGCGAAGCAATTGCCTTCACTTCTCGTCTGTTCCGATCCGGAACAAAGTACTGTGGCATCCTGTTCGTGATTAATGCTGATTCTGAAAAAGAGAGTCAAAAAACAGTCCTTACCATTTGTGAGTCGATCCGCGTGGAACAAGATTTTGCCAAGAACGCGGACTCCCGTCCTGACGGTACGAGCAGCAACCTTTTCGCTCAACCTTGGCTGGTCGAAGATATCAATGGTGGTGGAGTTGTCGACCGTGCTCAAACAACCATCACATTCTCTAAAGATGGGTCCGTATCGGGTAATACATCGGTAAATCGTTTTCGGGGCGCCGCAACTGTTGACGGAAACAAACTCTCCTTTGGTCCCCTTGCGACGACTCGACGAGCCGGCCCACCCGCGTTGATGCAGCAAGAGGCAAAATTCTTGAAAGCGATTGAAACGGTGACAGTTTTTCAGATCGAAGCAACTGGACTGCTGTTTTTACGCAACGACAAAGGCGACCCAGTACTTCGACTCTCCCCGCTCGAAGCGGCGAAAGAACAATAAAGAGGTGCGTTGATCGGGCAAAACACGATAATCGGTAGAGATTTTTCAAGATTTGATTTCACACGAACACCATTCCGATGGGACGTGTATGGGATCAATGCATCTACCAGCCGTTCGTGTCGTCGCTTTTTTCGCCCTCAGCGCACTCTTCTCAAGTGATTTCCGCGTGCCAGGCCAAGAAACGGTGTCCATTCCTCAGACACCTCTGCCCGTACGCGATTCGAGGATGAATCAGGCCACTGGGCGCTCCCAGGACATTCAACAGTTTGGCGGCCCCTCGAGTGTCAGCGGACAATTAATCGAGGATACCGAAATTCGTGATTCCGAGTTTCGCTGCCAGCGATTGCGGGCACACATGGAGCCCTGGTTCGATTTCAAACGACGATTGGATGAGTCTTCCGGCCTCCAGTTGAGCATCGACGAATCGATGTTTTACCAAGCGGCGACCAGTAGTTTGGGCGAGACCGAGGCTGCGGGCGGTCTCGTGCGTGTCTACGGCCAGTGGACACTTGCCGGCCAAGAGTCAGGCAATCTAGGCCAGCTTGTATTCAAAGGCGAGAATCGCCATCGAATGGGGTCGCCAATCACCCCGTTCGATCTTGGCTTCGAGGCAGGATCGATTTTGCCGACAGGCACTTTCTTTAGCGAGTTCAATTACGGAATCACCAATCTGTACTGGAAGCAGTATCTGTGTGATCGCGATCTCGTAGTTGCAATCGGAAAGATTGATGTCACTGATTTCATTGACGTATACGCTTTGATGAACCCATTGATGCATTTTATCAATCTTGGATTTTCAACCAATCCAACAATCGCCGTTCCGAATCAGGGATTGGGAGTCGCTGCTGCGGCAATGTTGACAGATCGCATTTATCTACAGGGTGGTGTTGCCGATGCCAATGGACAGGCCACCCTGGCAGGATTTGATTCTTTTTTTCGCGATCACGAATATTTCAGCTACGCGGAGATCGGTCTGATATCCTCTCGGGATCGCATTTACTTGGACAATCTTCACGCCACGTTGTGGCACACCGATGCCAGAGCAGCAGCGCAAACACCGGAGGGCTGGGGTTTCGCCGTGACGGCCCAGAGATTTCTCTGCGAAAAATGGTTGCCCTTTTTTCGATTCGGCTATTCCGATGGAGACGCGGCTCTGATGCAAACGACATTGAGCACAGGGCTGGGATTGCGACGCGAAAACAATGATGTCGCCGGCGCGGGGATTAGCTTCGGCAAACCGTCTACAAACGGCTTACGAGATCAAATCACCAGTGAGGCATTCTATCGATTCCAGTTGACCCAATTTCTTGCAGTTACACCTGATGTTCAAGTAATCGTCAACCCCGCACTCGATCCGAATGAAGATGTTTTGGCCCTATTCGGAATACGCGTACGGGCAGCATTTTAAAATACAGCCAGGCCGGAAGCGTCTGTTCTCTCCAAGACAATTAACGGATTGATCACTGCGTCGAACGGAGCGAAAATCCCATCTGGACGCGAGTCTCGAAATTCGGCGACCGGTGCAACTTATGGCGCTGACCAACCGAACTAGTGCCGGATGTCAAAGAATTGTCACGAAATTCCTCTTGAGCCCATTCACATTGACTTGCCGCTCGTCACTTCACCAAGGCATCGAGAATGGAGGCCATTCAACCTCCGCGCACGAAGCTTCCTCTCAACACGCGTTCTACCTACATCCACCAGAATGGACGATGTGTACGAAATCCCCTAGATATTTCCTGTCTGCACGCGGATGATACGGGTAAGGAACTTTGACCAAAGCTCGATCGATTCCTAAGCTAGGTGCGATAGTTCCGTTGGAATGCAATTTGATTTCACATCATTGATCGTGAGCTGCACGATTCGACAGGTTGGTTTCATCGTCAATTCAACGACGGGATTCATCACGTTTAGCCATTTCCTGACGGCATATGATTATTTCCCAACGGCATGGAGTGGACGTTGGGCCTATCCTGCAAGGCCGTCACAAAGACTGATAGCGTAGTTTCTGCCGAACATAACTTGATCCAGCTGCGGAGAAGGAAGAGAACGAATAAAAATGATCGTGGCGATGAGCAAAGCATTGTTAGTTTTTTGGATCGGAATCACCGGAACGTTTCATTGCTCGATGGCACTGGGGCAAGTGGACGAGGGAAAGGTTCTGCCATTTCCGCCGACTCCATCGGCCAGTATTGCCAAGCCGCGTCTTCAGGATTCGACGATGAAGCGGCGTGTCGACCCTAATCGGTTACCGGCAGATGCACCCAACATCTTGATTGTGCTCGTCGATGACGTTGGCTTTGGAACCCCTGATACCTTTGGCGGATTTGCGCACACTCCGACCCTCACTCGGCTTGCCAACGAGGGGATTAGTTACAACCGTTTTCACACAACCTCGATTTGCTCGCCGACTCGCGCGGTATTGTTGACAGGCCGCAATCATCAACGCGTTGGTTCGGGAACGATCGCCGAGCGTGCCGTCGACTGGGACGGTTACGTTGGGATCATGCCAAAGACTTCGGCGACCTTTGCAGAGGTACTTCGCGAATACGGTTACAAGACCTCGGCATTCGGAAAGTGGCATAATTCCCCGGCGGACCAGACGACGACCATGGGCCCCTTTACCTACTGGCCCACCGGATATGGATTTGATTACTTTTACGGTTTCCTTGCGGGGGAAACATCGCAATATGAACCTCGCTTGATTGAAAACAGAAGTCCGATTGAGCCTCCACAAGACGAGAAATATCACCTCACCGAGGACATGGCGGATAAAGGAATTATATGGTTAAAACGACATCGCTCTTTTTCACCTGACAAACCGTTCCTGATGTACTGGGCGCCGGGTGCTGCCCACGGTCCACACCAGATTTTTCCGAGCTGGGCGGACAAATACAAAGGCAAATTCGATCAGGGTTGGGACAAATTGCGCGAAGAGGTATTCGCACGGCAAAAAGAACTTGGTTGGATTCCTGCGGACACTGAGTTGACCCAGCGTGATAAAACGATGCCTGCCTGGGACGAGGTCCCTGAATCGGAACGAGCTTTTCAAATTCGGCTGATGGAGTTGTTCGCCGGATTCGTCGAGCATACTGACGCTCAAGTTGGAAAGCTGGTTGATTTCCTGGAAGAATCAGGGGAGCGTGAAAATACGATTATCTTGTTCATTTGGGGTGATAACGGCTCGTCTGCAGAGGGCCAGAAGGGGTCAATCAGTGAGCTCCTCGCACAAAACGGTATCGCCAATACCATTGACCAACAGATCAAAGCGCTGAATGAACTGGGTGGGCTCAAGGCCTTAGGGGGACCACACACCGACAATATGTATCACGCCTCATGGGCTTGGGCAGGTTCGACTCCCTTTCGTTCTACCAAACTCATCGCCGCACACTTCGGTGGCACACGCAACCCTTTGGTCGTTTCATGGCCCAAGAAGATTACTCCTGATCGAAAACCACGCTCCAACTTCTATCACGTCAACGATATCGCGCCGACGCTTTATGACCTACTTGATATCGAGCATCCAGAAGTTGTGAATGGGTTCAAGCAAGATCCAATGGACGGGGTCAGCATGGCCGATTCGTTTTTTGATCGCGAAGCGCCAGAGAACAAGCACATCCAATACTTTGAAAATAATGGAAGCCGTGGGGTTTACCAAGATGGCTGGTACGCCTGTACCTTCGGTCCACTCATTCCTTGGATCAATGCGCAGCCAGGTCTCGGCGAGTGGGATTCCGCGAAAGACAATTGGGAACTCTACGACCTAACCAAGGACTTTTCCCAAGCTAACAGTCTGGCCAGTTCGAACCCTGAGAAACTGGCGGAAATGAAACAGTTGTTTCTAGAGCAGGCAAAAGACAACCAAGTGTTTCCTATCGGAGCTGGTATCTGGCTACGCATCCATCCCGAAGATGCGCTTTCGACGCCCTACACCGAATGGACATTCGATACCACGACAACCCGCATGCCCGAGTTTACGGCTCCCGGATTGGGCAAGAAAAGCAATACCGTTACCATCGACCTCGAAGTCGACGAGAACGACAGTGGCGTTCTTTATGCACTCGGTGGCGCGAGCGGTGGTCTAACGTGCTATCTGGACGAGGGGTACTTGGTCTATGAATACAACCTCATGATCATCGAGCGATACACCATGAAATCAAAGACTAAGCTCACTGCCGGTAAGCACACGGTGGTAATTGACACGACCCTGCCAAGGCCCGGTGCTTCTGCCGAAATCATCATGACGACCGATGGTTCAGAGGTTGCCCACATGATCACAAAACGGACAGTACCACTGGCGTTCACCGCGAGCGAGACATTCGACGTAGGAGTCGACCTCGGGTCACCAGTCTCACGGGCGTATTATGATCGCCGACCATTCAAGTTTCAGGGGCAAATCAGTGACGTCAAAGTCAAGTTAAAGTGAACGCGGAACGCTTGGTGCTCTAAAAAAGCATCGAAACGATCCGGTCAACAGCTACGTCGCAACTCCGGCGCAGCGTTGGGGCCGGCGCAGCGATGGTGCCGGCGTGAGTGACGGCTGGCCAAGCCGCCATTCACGATTCATCCCGCCCAGACCTTTCCACCGTGCCCCGCCCTCTTCCTCGGACAACTTGCGTTGGGCCGCCCCCACGGCGGCATATAGCTTCGGTTTGCATGGAGGAATCTGCTAGTTTCCTCGCCACCGGTTGAGATTTCGATTGCTCCATTAGCTCGTGATTAGTCGGATCGCGAAGTTCATCTTGCGATCGCGATTTCGTCTACCTAGGCTTACGCCAGTCGCGGGCCTTCAAAGGCGCCCATTCTGGATCTCTCTTCAAGCTATGGGAACGGAATCCCACATGTTTTTTCGCAAAATCTTTCCGTTTGCCTTTTCACTTATTTTCTCATTCGCTGGCGTTGCAGAGGCGATCGAGCCTCTCCCAGCAGCGTCGTCGAAAACACCAAAACCAAGCCACAGCATTTCGACGGAGAGGCCAACCGAGATCAAGATATTCATGCGAATGTCAGATCGTCTATTTCAGGAACTGACGCATGATGTCGTGAAGGTGAGCATGCCGGTCCGGGAGTGTGCCGAGGGGATGCCGATTCGAGGTCAAGCGACTGGTAAAGGGCGAACCGATGTTCAACTCGACATCTCTTCTGAAAAAGCAGAGTTTTTGATCAGCCTGACCGGGACTGCCGTCGCCTCTTTACAGGCTGACGCCGGACCAGCCAACGCAAATCTGACTAGTCACCTTCGATTTACGTCACAAAAGAGATTTCGATTTGACGGGGTCCAATTCACATCGGATCCCGCGACCAGCACTTCGCACAACAACACGACGATCGATCAAATCTCGGCAAAGAGAAACGGCATCGGCGGACGGTTCATCGAGCGCATCGGGAGCAGAATCGCCGACCGCACCGCGCCCGAAGTCAATGTGATGGCGGAGGGGATGAGCCAGAAGTTAATCTCGAAGACATTCGACCAGATCGCCTCGAACCTTCTTGTGAAGCTGAATCAAACAACCACCTTTGAAAAGACGGTGGTGAAGCATTTCCCGGAAACGAAGCGATGGGAGTATCGTCTCGCGACACGGCCCAGCTTTCTATTAGCTGGTATCGGTCCGCCGGGAGCAACCTTTCCCGAATTCCTGAACGCTGAAACTGAAAAGCTCGAAGCGATGATGGAATTGTGGTTACCACTCACACCAAACGAAGCCACCATCCTAAAGGTGGCCGACGAACTGGGTGTCACGCATAAATTGCTAGCCGAGTTCTTGACGGAAAAGGAAGCGGATGCAATCGCCAAAGAGGTCAAACTGACCCGTCGTGGCGAATGGTCTGTGATTCAAATTGGAATGCCACATGTTTTACCGAAGAAAGGGGAGCAGTGATTGCCAGCAGACACCAATGATGCCTACGATCAATCAGAAGAGAAGAACTTTTGCGGCTCGCCCAGTGCGGTCCCCCCAAAACCAAGCTGCTCCGTAACCCCGTCCAGAAAAATTTTTGGCAGGATTCCCAGAAAGACGTTTGCATCAAATATTCTTCTACACCACCCCAATGGCTTACCGTGTCGCTGACGTCAATGAGCATTTGCTCATTCTGACAGGCCAACGACTGTTTCGGATGGACGGCCGAAACGTCCCTCAAAAGTGACCGAACAATCCTGTTGCCAGTACCTTTACAGTAAAGCGATCAGGCATTCGCGTTGTTTGGGTGAAGCTGAATTGCGATTGCCGAACCCTCTTCGGGAAATAAGACTTGATTTATACACCCGCAGGTGTATTTTGACGACGTTCTTTTTGAAGTCGGTTTTTGCAACGAGCTGGTTACCATGATCTCCAAGACTGCCGAGTATGCATTACGTGCCGCTGCCTGCATGGGCAGTGTCCCCGATCATCCGGTTTCTGCCGACGCATTGGCGAAACAAACCAAGGTACCGCGACGTTACTTGACACGGGTGTTGCAAGATCTGTGTGCCGCTGGGTTGGTGCGGTCGCGGCCGGGCCCCGGTGGTGGCTATGAGCTGACTTCATCCACTGACAAAGTGACCATTTTAGATGTGATCAACACCGTCGAACCAATCAAACGGATCAAACATTGCCCGTTGGGGCTGAAGAGCCATACCAAACTATGTCCACTGCATGCGGAACTGGACCGCGCTTATGCCGCCACTGAAAAAGCTTTCGCTGGCGTTACGATCCGCGAATTGGTTGAATCGGCAAGCCCAATCATTCCGCTGTGCGAAAGCACGGCCTCGTGACCCTAACGAAACTCGTGCGGCCGCAACCGATCATTAGGTTTCACCGGGATAACGGACGCCACTGGGTCGCACAACTTGCCTGCGGCCACAATCAACAGGAGCGTCACGATCCCCCTTTGGTCCATTGCCCATGGACGCAAACCCACAATGGCCGCGCATCGATGCTGGGCTAATTGCAGGATTGCAAAAAATGTGTCAAAGGTAACTCAAGCATTGCCCGCTCAGAGCCATCCCCTGAGTTTAATCCGTCGGAAACTTCCGCTCTATCCGCCGATCGCATACATCGGCCGTGAAGGGCGTTCAAAGGAAAGGTCGTCGGTACCATGACCGCGCTGTTTAGAGAACACCGCATCCTGCAATAGCTTTGCGATCGCCTCATCACTGCTACCACTTCGCAACAACTGACGCACATCACCCGAATCGCCACCGAACAGGCAATTTCGGAGTTGCCCGTCGGCAGTCAGCCGAAAGCGATTACAGGTACTACAAAATGGCTCGGTGACCGATGCGATAATCCCGACCGTCCCGACACCATCATCGAATTCATAGTCTGTCGCAGGCGCAGCGTTTGGTTCGCTTTTCGGAACCATCGGCCGCACCTGCTCCACAAACATTTTCAAAATTTGCTGACCGCTAAGAACCTTGGTCTCATCCCAGTTACCATCGGCGTCTAGGGGCATGAATTCGATGAAGCGGACTGGAATTCCAGTCCGGCGAGCAAACTTGCCGAACGCAAGGATTTGATTTTCGGTAAAGTCACGCATCGCGATCGCATTAATCTTGACCTTCAATCCCTGTTCTTGGCAGGTCGCAATGACGTCGAGCACTCGTTTCAAGCCTGGTCGCCGAGTGATTTGAGCGAAAGATGGCTCGTCCAGCGCATCCAAACTGATATTAACGCTTTTTAAACCAGCGGACAAAAGCCCCGGCAACTGATCGGCAAGCAAGATCCCATTGGTCGTTAGAGAAATCTTGTTGATCCCCGAAATCTCGCCGATCGACGCTACCAACTTGTGTAATTGTGAGCGGACCAGGGGTTCACCACCGGTCAAGCGAACGTCGTCGACACCCAACCCAGCCGCAATCCGAACGACGCGGGTGATTTCTTCGAAAGTCAAAATCTCTTTCCGTTCAGCGTAGTCTGGCGTATCGGCTGGCATGCAATAAGTACAGCGCAAATTGCAACGATCGGTTACGCTGACGCGCAGACTCGTATGCTTTCGGCCAAATCGATCTACCAACACGCTCGTTTCAACTCCTTCGAATGGGAAACGGACATTACCATTTTAGCCTCCCATTGGAGTTTTCCACAGGCGCTAATAAAAACGGCCGCTCGCTCTCGCTCTCGGCCGTCCTAGTCGACTTGAATGATCATCAAGTGGAGGTTCGCTCGGTCTTTGGCAATCAATACCGAGTTTGAAATTGAGCGTAAAAGAAATCCGCGTCTTTGTCCCCATTCGCAGGACCAATGTTTGCCGGATCATAGTATGCGCCGCCGAAGAAGTGCGAATACCCCAGCAAAACATTATCCCGTGGGCTGAGATTGATGTTGAAAAGAACGTCAATTTCATGGCCGAGTTCACGATCCAGAGCAGGTCCGCCTGCCAAGTTGTAGGGGACCATCGCCAAGTTGTACGGCAGCGTGTCCTCAGCTAACAACAGATAGTGATACCAAACCAGCACATCGACGTTGGCGGTGATTGGCGTAATCACCTGTGTGCTTAGATCGTGCAGGTTTCGCCGTCCAAAAAGGTCCATCAATCCGTTGTATTTGTGATCCAGCGGGAACAAGTGGTGATATCCGTTGTCACCAATCGAAACATCGGCAAAATTTTTCTCACCCGAGGCGTAGTCGTACCATGCCCACACGGTCGGCTGAAAGGCACGACAATCGAGTTTGCGTCCCAATCCTAAGGTCACGAAACCTGCTGAGTGGTCAGAGCCGTCATTGTTTTTTCCAAACTGGAACGCTCCTTCAAAATCATAAAGTATCCCGCCATTGGTTTCGCCATCCGTTCTGCCACCAATTGTGTGGAAAGTAAAATCGCGATTGAGAATCGGATTCGCGGATACATTATCGCTGTTGTATCCCAAGTAATATGCGGCAACCGATCCACCGTCGGATTTCTTCATCGTCGCATAACCACCGAAGAAGTCCTCTTTTTCGTCGCTCCTGTCTTCCCCTTTAGAATTCACTTGGACAGGTCGTGTCCAAAAGGTGTCCAAAGAAAATCCGTTGTTTTGATAGAGCGTTCGGACACCTTCAAAAGTCCGCCGCGTATTCGACCAATCTAGCGGTGAAATCGTCCGCTGAGAATTGTAAAGCATTTCCTGACGGCCAATCCGGGCGATCAGGGAAGTATCGCCGCACTCAAATAGCTTCAAATCAACAAACAGATTGAGAATATCGCAATCGTTCTCTTCATTAATCAACGGCTGAAAGTTTTCGCCAGATGAATTCGCGTCTAGGATTTCACCATAAACACGAACATCATCGGTCATCTGCCAATCGGCGTAAAACCGCTGCCGAAACAATAGAAAGCTGTCGTCATTCCCAGTCAATCCATTTGGACCGCGGAAGTTTCTTTCGTCGTGGTAGCGAAAACGGGTTTCCCCTCCCACGCTGATTGTCCCGAATCGAGTTTTCATATCCTTCAGCGATTCGCCGCAAAAACTCGGTCCGGTGTAACAAGGGTCACACAGGTATGAAAAATTGTTCGCGTAGAATACGCCCGCATAGGCTGACTTCATCGCCTTGGTGGCATCTCTTTTATCCACCTTGGTGCAACATCTCTTCGTGCAGCAATTGCATTGCCCACCTGAACGAATCGCTTCAATATGAATCTCGTCTTGGACTACGTCCTCAGAGTTGTTACTAGTCTCTTGCTCATCAGCTTCTGAGACGGCAAGAGTTGATCCGGCAAGCGGCAGGTCACTTGGGGAAGCCTGTTCTTGCGTGCTAGCGTAGATCACGATCGCTTCAACAAGCTGCGATTCGTGCGCGAACGCAGGAACGGTGCTTATCAATAAAACGGCGGCAGCTTGGGCGACGATCACCAGTGCCAATCTTAATTCGCTTAAATAACAACGTTGCATCACATCACTCCCTTGATCATGCATCGCGTATTTTTGAGTAGCAAACTTCGCGGAGCGCATCCGCAGATCCTTGTCGCTACCTTCAATTATCCTCAATTTTGTTATCGACCAAATAATTGGAATAAGGTTTCCCCAAACAAAATCAGCAAGCTCTTCAACACAAATTTACCGGTCACGATCGATTAATCGTAACAATCCGAACATCAGGATAAAAACGAAGCGGGTGAACCGGCAGAAACTTGCCCCATTCTTTTCTCCTCAGTCAGTTTTCGTTTGAGGATCATGCCCGGGCCGACCGAGAGCACGCGGTGAACGCGGCCCCCACCGAAACGGTGGAGCTTGAATTCGGCACGCCAGGGAATGAATCAACATTCCCGGAAAGTCGATTGAATGCGATCAACTTGCGTTTCACCATGATGCTTGAACCGCTGAGACGAATTCAGAATACTCCCTACAAACTTACCTTCCCGTCTTATGGGATAAGAAGCAAGATTTGATCGGAATACAACTGCTGAATTGAAGGAAATCCAAGAATCGGGCCGGCGTCCTCAGGGCAGCAAGAGAAAAAGCTTAAGAATATCACGAAAACGAAGAAGCAGAGGTCGCAGGGTATTCTGAAAACAGTCGTGTCAGAGTTAACCCAATTGCCAAGATGCTCGACGAACTGTTTGGTAAATTGCCCCGGCGAGTTCAACGGATGAGCCTACGTGGCAACTAAGAATACGCGACGACTGCAATTTCACTCAATAGTTTCGACCTGCGTCCCTAACCCTCAATTGCTCGGGATGATTAGAATCTAGCGTCGAGCATGATTGACCACTTCCAGTTTGGATAATGAACCATGACACGCCCCAAAGACATCCTATCCGCAGTCGCCGCATTAATTTGTTTCGCCCTGTTCGCCGAATCATCGTTTGCTCAGCAGTGGTTAAGCTATCCATCCGGTCAAATCCCGAGCCGGGGAAAAAAAATTGTGCTGATTGCGGCGGAGGAATCGTATCGCTCCGAAGTCTCGATGCCATTGATGGCGCGGATTTTGGCTGACCAGGGATTCGATTGCACGGTGCTCTTCGCGATCGACCCAAAAACCGGCGCGATCGATCCACGCGTCAAAAATAATATTCCGGGATTGGAGGTGCTCGATTCGGCGGACCTGCTGATTGCATTTATGCGATGGCGGGAACTGCCAGACGAACAAATGAAACACATCGTCGACTATACCGAATCAGGAAAACCAATCATCGGCATTCGCAACGCGACTCACCCATTTCGCTACACCGCAGGTTCGCAGAGTCCCTATGCAAAATATGGTTCCAACAGCAAGTCACCCGCGGGCGGATGGGGACGCGACGTACTCGGTGAAACTTGGGTCACCCATTACGGCAAGAACCTGGTGGAAAGCACACAGTGTGATGTGATTAATTTCGCAGCCAGCCACCCCATTTTCCGTGGTACGCAACGCACTTTTTGGATTCCAGATGACGTTTACGGAATCAGTGAAACGTTAGCCGGTGATAGCGAACCGCTGCTGCTAGGCCAGCCCCTGGTCGGCTGGTCGCCTGACGACGACGCCGTAGCGACTAAGAAACCTGTTCCGATTGCATGGACAAAATCCTATACGGGATCAAAGGGCAAGGCTGCCCGGATCTTTACAACCACGATGGGACACGGCGATGCATTCAAAGTGGATGACTTCCGCCGGATGCTAGTCAACGCGAGTTACTGGTGCATGGAATTGGAGGATCAAATCACGCCCTTTCTGAACGTCAATATTTACGGCGATTATGATCCGGGACCGGTAGGGATAAAGGGACTCAAATTAGGGGTCAAGCCAAGTGATGAGTCATTTCGGATAGCGAAGAGCGAAAAGGATGATCCTGTTGTCACTAAGCGAATCATTGAAGACCCGACTGGATGGCGTACGCTAACCGCCGCTGATTTCTCCAAAGTCAATAGTGCCGACGAAACGTGGAGTTGGCGTGAAGGAGTGCTGCACTGCACCGGCAAGCCGGTCAGCGTGATACGAACGAATGATCAGTATCGGAATTTTGAATTAGTGGTTGAATGGATGCACGAAAAACCAACGGGAAACAGTGGCGTGTTTGTTTGGACCACCCCGGCATCCATCGAACGACTCACCAAAGCCGGAAAGCCCGGCTTACCTCAGGGCATCGAAGTCCAAGTTCTCGACCATCAGTTTACAGAGATGATGAAATCTCGCGGAGCAAAGACTGATTGGTTTGGCACCAATGGCGATGTCTTCCCTGTTGGAGTGAAGATGACGCCATTCCCCCCACTTTCCCCCAACGGTAATCGGAGCTACCCGCGACGTCACATGGCAAATGGGCATGGGCACTGGAACCAATATTACATCCGGGCCATAAACGGTGAGGTTCGCTTGTGGGTCAACGGTGTCGAAGTGTCCGGAGGCAGCGGTTGTGACCCGAGTGAAGGTTATCTGTGCTTTGAAAGCGAAGGTTCTCCAATCCAATTCCGCAACATACGCGTGAAGGAATTGCCCTAGCGACCAGGTTGGATTCACCCTCCATCTACGGTGCTTTTGCGATACACCAACGATTTCCATTCAGGGGTCGGATTCCCGCAATCTGAAATCCCAACAAAAGCGGAAAACGGCCAAGGGATAAATCGCCCCTCGAAATGATTCGACGCTTTAATAAATCAATCCGAGGTACGATTCAATCAAACGGTGGCGTCTCGACGCTTACCGCTAGAATTGGACAAAGAGGGACAAGAGGAGATTTATCTCCGAGCAGGTTCGCCCTACAGTTCGTCAATACCGAACTGCAGGACGAGATTTAGTCTTGCTGCTTGTGTCACCAGCTTTCTCTACCAGAAATACGATCCCAGGCATCACATGCCGTCACACCGCTCATCACTCAATCCGGCAACTACGCTCCGCGAAAACTACCTTCGCCGCTTGGTTGATGACTGCTTTCGGGCGGCGGAGGCTTTTGCCTTTCGCTCAGCGTACGCAATCTTGCGTTCCACTAACTGCTCGACGCGAGAGGAGTGAACCACGTACAGAGCAGGATCATCGATGGCGAACGGGGTGGACCAAGTCTGGCCGTTGTTTCGATTACAGATATTGAAAAAGAATGAGTTCAATCGTTCTGCGCGATAGCCATATGGATACTGACTCGACAGATGATCCTGCATGGTCAGGTCTTCGATGCCCGATTTACCAAAGTAATGGATTTTTCCATCGGCACTGACTGACATCCCAAAGGTCCACCAACCAAATTGTTCAAGCGGGATTTCTTTCGAAGGAAAATCGCCCCCACGGGTATTGCTGCGAATTGTTAAGAATGCGGAATCATTCTCAACGCCACGACTCGTTTCGCTTTTGAAATGGATCCAGATCCCGGGCCAGTAGGGCTCCGTTTTCATTTGCGTCCCAATCGCGAAGAGTCCCTCACGTGGTTTCTCCGCAGTGGTTCGAACGCCCAAGCGGATCCCAAAATGGGGACCCGATCGATTTTCCCACAACGAAGCTTCTGGTAAATAGACGCGTACCACGCAATTCGGCAACTCCTGAGCGCGAATCGTCGTGCCGATTCGGTTGTTGATGTTCATTATCAAATCATCTTGCTGAACATCGTTTGTGTTTCGCCCAGGGATCCCAGACCGCAGCGTCGAAATTTGCAAAGATTGCGTGCTGCCTGCCAAACCATTTCTGGGTGTCGGAATCACCTTCAACACGTCGGGTTGTCCACGCATCGGACCTTCGCTCCAGCGACGATTCACCGAATAAGCCATTGGTCCATAGGTGCGTTCATTCAACTCACTGGAACTTTTGGGCATATTGTGCACGAACCGCCATTCCGGCGATTCGAAATCATCACCCACGTAGTCGATCTTCGTCCCTGTTCCCGGCACTGGAATCTGGGAAGAGGAAACCTGTGTGTAGCTGCGGCTGGTGTATTGCGCTGACACAAAAGAAACACCAAAGCTTGCGTGCAACAGCAATGTCCCAAGTAGTATCGCAACCTTATCAGTTGTCATTATATTTCGCATGAGCGCATCCAATCGTAGAACGGAAAGCTGAGCAACGGTCGGCTGTCGTTCCTTATCGGTTGCGAAGTGGAATCCCCACAGTCCGGCAAACCTGATCGGCTGAATTTTTCCGCGAAGCCGCCTAGACAAAGGGCCGATTGGTCATGATGTTTCGGTTAGACGAAAAGTAACAAAAAAGGTAAACGGTCAAAAAGCAGGGCCAGACAAGGTGAAATTGGCATCAAGCAGAGAATTCTCATCAAGCGTTGATTGCCGCAACTTGTTTCACTCCACTGATAGCATCTCGCAAAATGAAAGACGCCACGTCAGCGTTCGCCCGTGATTAGACACTTCCAAAAACCCTCAGAAAATGCAGCCCCATGAAATCAGAAAAACGATAAGTTCCAGCCTAGAACCACGCAAATCGTCAGCGTTCCGAAGCGATAGTTGCCCCTGCGGTGCACTGGACTGCGTTGGACAGTCCAGTGCCGAGGAGGCAGGACATGCGTTGCGACCTGAAATGAGTTCGCTTCATTACACCGCTAACGCGATCCGTAACAAGAATCCCATCAAACATTGTCTTGGACGTGAGTGGGTCAACTGCAGCGTTTGCCTATATGTCCAATGCCAAGGTAACCATGATTGATGACGGTGCAGCCGGTCAGCGAGTGATGAGCGATCCTTGGCGGGACGGCGTTTTCCCAGCACTTAGTGAATTCGAGACAGCCACGTTTCTATTTTCTCTCGAGTCCGTAGAAGATCCGCGGAGTATGCTCGCGGCAATTCTAAACCGCGGCTTGCGGGTCATCGCGACCTGTCACTGTAGCGATGGACTTCCAAACGAACTGCAGCAGAAATTGGATTTCACATCCCACCTGTCACGCACCGATTAGATCACGTTTGCATCATCGATCACGCGGGATTTCTATTGCGACTGGGCGTTTGATGGATTTCAAAGCTCGATAATTCTGAACTCTATCATCCACGACTGATGCGTTATCGTTGGGAGCTCAGGCCGACGACCTCGCACGAAATCAAAGCGAATGCAAGTTGTCCCTACATAGTGTTGATGGACCAAACGTTTTGCCGCAATTGACAAATGTTTCACGGACGGGTGCCGTGGCCACGAATGAGCGTGCGTGCTCGCAAGGCCGGCCCCACTGAACACGCTGAGGCAGCGTAAATCTCACCGCCAACCGTGCGACTCATCGAGAAAAACAACTCTAACCGGACTCGCCGGATGAAGTCCGCAGCCAGCGTTGACGCCTCGCATCGATGGTTCGCTGAATTCCCCGCCGTGCGCGATCAGCATAACCGTCCATCAGTAGCGTCGTTGCAAAACCAGTTAGCACAAAGCTGGTGAGGTAGAGTGAGTTCTCTGACCAACCCCAAGGGGCAAGTTGGACCTCGGCTTGAACGGGCAAATCAAGCGGCTTCAGCTCAATCGCGAGATCAACTTCGAGCTCCTCGCCGGCGTTCACGATGATCTCTCGCTTCCCGTTTTCGATCGCTATCAAAGCCGACCTGACTGAAAGCTCATAATACCCCGCTGGAACACCCTCAAATCGAAAGCGACCAGAAGAGTCGACAAACGCTTCGCGACGCACACCCACGCCTTCACCGTCAACACCCTCTAAAACAACTCGAACGCTACCGATAATCGCAGGCCGATCGTCAATGCGACCGTTCCTATCAAGCCCCAGCGAAACACTGCCCGAGACAGCACCTTCGCTGCTGGCTGACTCATTATCAGAAATCTCAGGCAAAGCCAAGTTCGCATCGGCTTCAACCGAGCGGCTCGGTTCAGCATCATCAGCGGTCGCTTCCCCGCGTTTCACAACAAGCACTGAAGCGTTACTCGCCACATCCGCCAGCGATCCACTGATGGCGTTCCGCTCCGAATCCGCAAAGTCAACCAACGCCGGATATACAATTGGGGCAGCAGTGGGACCGTCCAGTTGCTGAAAGCTGACAACCTCTGCCACCTCTCCTGGCATGACAAAGATGTTCTCGGTCTCCGCGAAGGCTTGCCACTTTCCCTCGTCATTCGGGAACACCCGCCTCAAAAAATAGTCGCCGGTGTGCAGACCGTCGAAACTGTACCGTCCGTACTGATCAGCTTCTCTAAGGATCGCCACTTCGACGTCAGCATGATCAAATCCGTACAACAGGACGTAAGCGTCGCTTGAGAAAGACATATCGCTAGTACTGCCGTCAAGGCTCAGCGACTGATCATGCATCATCTCGTCGTCTGCGAGATGACCACGCGATATCTCGTCATGCATGTGATCTCCTGCTAGATCTGCATCCATCATCATTTCGTGCACATGGTCGTACGCCAAATGATCCTCCGCTGCGTTCCCCTCCACTGTGGAAACGGGAAGCGTTCCACGAATCTCTGCCAGCGGCACCTCACCACTCATGCACAGACCGTAGTCGAGATCGAGCATGGCAAGTTCGAGCGCTGACATCAAATCAGCGAACAAAAGCTCTCTTTTTTCGAGCGACTCTAAACGAAACTGCCGGCGGCCTCGCCGCGCTAGCCATTGCCGTCTATTCGTTTTCGCCGAAAATAGCATTTTAAATACGCTTGAGCTCCTCGCCCGGGAGCCACTTTGAGAGGGCTACTTCCTAAGTTCTCAAGATCCGCATCTTCACGGACTAAGACAAACGGACCAACGAGCGACACATTTTGGACGCCTGCCTGCTCGTGCTCCACAGGATCGTAGTCTAATGCACACCCCCAGTGCATCCAAGTGATCACCACCATTGGCAGGGTAGCAACCACACCCTTAGGTAAACAATCGGAAAAGTATCCGTTTTACTCGTTATTCCTAATTAAAACGCTCTTCGGACTGCCTCGGCAAGGAATCAAACCGACGTCATTTTCCTTCATTTTTCGCGAATTTTTCGAAAAAAAGCCGCAATCGATCGACAATAATTTGCGGCTTTCCGCACTTGTCTGAAATTCACCACGCCCATCTCCCACGAGAGAATGTGATGTATCGATCCCGAACATGCCACGTGTGCGGGTTGCTCACTTCCCTTGGATCGCATCGCCCGCCTCGGTTTCCTCTAATTGCTGGATAAGTTTTGCGAAGGTGTCCATCTCGATCGGTTTCGTCAAGAATGCATCCATTCCAGCGTCAAGACACATACGGCGATCTTGTTCAGTCGCGTTGGCAGTGAGCGCAATGATCGGGGTGCGTCGCTGGGATGACTCCTCCGCATTACGTATCCTGCCAGCAGCTTCGATCCCGTCCATGACGGGCATGATCAAATCCATCAGCACTGCATCAAATGGAGCCGATTCGAAGATTTCAAATGCTTCCATTCCGTTGGTGGCGATGGAGACTTTGTGGCCACGTCTTTCAAGCAGGGCTTTCGCAACTTTGCGGTTGACCAATCCATCGTCAGCCAGCAGGATCCTAAGGGAACGGTAATTATTTTGTTCCGACCGATCGCTATCATCCCGCGTTTGATCCGACTTAAGCGGCTCTGTTTTCGAGCCAGCCCCAGCTCCTAAACCTTTCCTGACGGCATCCAAGAGTTCCTGATAACTGATAGGCTTTTTGATCACAGAAGATGCGTGCCAATACGGAACCGCATTGATTTCCTCGACACCAATTCGAGTCATCACAATAAAGGGTATCTCACGACACGCGGAATGCTCTCGCCATCGCTCCGTCTTGCTTGCTTCCGTTTCATCAAACGTTCTTCGGTCGATCAAGGCAAGTTGGATCGATGTGCCTTCGTTCTTCGCTTGCTCAATCAACCGTTCCGCATCTCCCTCATCTGCCGCTTCGCATACATTTAATCCGAGGTGCGAGAGGAAGCCACGAATCGTAGCCAGCGACTCCCGGTTACGATCGACAATTAGCAGCGTGCTCCCCTGCAATTCCCCAACATTCGCAAACGCTTCGGAATCGCCGGCCGCAGCTTCAAACTCAACGGTAAAATGAAAGTCGCTGCCACCCCCTTCTACGCTTTCGACCCAAATCTCTCCTCCCATTAACCTGACCAAATTTTTGGTGATACTGAGCCCCAGCCCGGTCCCCCCATAATGCCTAGTCGTGGTCACATCAGCCTGCTCAAACGCTCCAAAAATCTTTTCTAACGAGTCGGCTGGAATTCCAATACCTGTGTCTGAAACGGTGAAGTGCAGACGATTGGATGAACGCGTTTGCCTGTCGATCTGCACCCTTAAAACGACATCGCCATCCTTCGTGAACTTAATCGCATTGCCGAGTAGGTTGGCAATGATTTGCCGCAATCGCGTGGGGTCACCTATCAATTGTTCTGGAACATCACTGTCAACGGAGGGGACCAATTCAATATTCTTCTCAGCCGCGGTGGCGTCGAGCATTCGCAACGTGTCGCATAAATTTTCACGAAGCGAAAATTCCGTTTGTTCTAACTGAATCTTTCCAGCCTCAATCTTTGACAAATCAAGGATTTCGTTGATCAGGTTGAGGAGCGAATGGCCCGACTGCAAAACAACTTTTAGATTATCACGAGTTCCTTGACTGATATCTGAATCGAGCGTGAGCTCGGTCATGCCAAGAATGCCATTCATTGGTGTACGGATCTCGTGACTCATCTTTGCGAGGAAATCACTTTTCGCTTCGTTCGCAGTGAGGGCAATCTTCTGAACTCGCTCGAACTGCCGTGCGCGACGCTTCAGTCGCAATTTCGACAACAGGTGGCCGCCGTGCAAAATGCGAACTCGGATGACTGCCCAAAGTAATGAAACGATCGCAATCAAAGCTGCGATACAATGGATCACAAACGCCCCAAGTGATTTACTCCGCCGAACTTCACTGTCCGTCGCAAGCCTCAACTGGACTAGCTCAATCATTTGAGCGATCCCTCGACCAGACGACTCGCGAGCTTCCGCGTATGACGTTGCCGTCAATAATTCAAGCGATTGCTGCCGCTCTCCTTCGCGAACGAGGTCGAAAACTCGACCATCATTCTGCTGCATTGTTTTTCCTTTGATCTGCAGCGGCGCAACCTGCTGTTCACCAAAAATTTCGCCAAACTCCTCCCAAACGCGGTCAATTTCTTCGTGAGCCGAATTGTATCTAGGCTCCCAAATGTCGGATCCACTCGCGGCGGCCATGTTGACCGACGTCGTTGCCACCTCCACTTGATGGACCAGCACGCCTTGCAAACGCTGCAATCGCATCCCTTGCTGGTTCAATCGATCCACCTCAAGCATGGCCGAAGCAGACCAAGCGAGCGCACCGACCATTGCTAGAACGCTCAGAAAGCAAGCGCAGCGAATCAACAGCATTTGTCGCGTTTGCCGATCCTCTACTGCTTTGATCGCCATGTGAGCGCCTGTTGGGAATCTAGGTCAAAAATAATAATCGCCTAGGCGGTTCAAAGCCCGGCTATCTTCGCGACACAACGCAACATGAACCCGTAAAAACAAGGGGCTTACAAGTGGAACCCATCAATGCGAGTTACTGCCTATGTCGCGATTGGCTGCCCGACATCGCAATTGTCAGCCCGGATCGAACCCTTCTAGAGTAGAGCAAAGCCAGCGAATTTACAGAGAATACAGCTGTTTTTCAAACTTCTAAGGCTTTTGCGACCAGACGATCCGCTACAAAAACGCAAAGATCGACCACGAGCACCACACCCCCATGGCCGGACGGGATCGTAAGGATCCCAATTTTCTTTCCGGCTGAATCGTGAGATTCACCCAGGATCAGTGGATTGCCAAAAGCAGCGTCCCGCCCTCGATTTTTCGCAGTTATTCATGTAATTGCGGCACCTTCCATTTCGTCAGGCCCCAATGCCGATAGGGGACAGGGATGCTCAAATTGGCGGTATCGAGCGAGTCTCGTGTACTGCAAGTTTCGAGCAACAAGCTATGGCTCGAAATGCGTGTTCGACTCGATCGTGACAACCCGCATGCCCATGCAAGTGCCGGTTCACGAAACCATGCCCGATCCGAGTCTTTCGATGCCCAGATCTTTCCACCGGAGAGGGTGGAACCAAGTTCTTAGTATTTTTAGGTAATCAGTGTCTTTAGGCATCAGTGTCTTTAGGCATCAGTGTCTTTAGGCATCAGTGTCTTTAGGCATCAGTG
>JBMYRF010000037.1:0-6050 GCA_049602075.1 Rubripirellula sp. | reverse complement strand
GTCTTTAGGAAATCGGGCAAAAGATGACGGCACCAGGTGCGTTCCTTTTCAAACAAACGCGTCTGATGGTCGCCCACTCGCACCGCGGTCGACGAAGACGCTCGAGGCAGAATTCCGACAATCGACTCGCTTTTAAGATGCCGCATAACGTCTCCTAACGCCATCACTTCGTTGGCCGCACCGCTCGGGACTGCCAGAAACGCCATCGTCGATCTACGTGGATGCAACTTCGCCTCCCGGTCACGATTGTTTTCAAGGCAACAAAACTTAAAGAAGAGGACGAGGAGCATTGTTCGATTGATCCGGAGCAGACTATGTTTCAATGTCGGCGTTCACTTTTTATCGCCTCCATTCAGATCTTGATCGGCTGATGCGAGTAGGATTGACGACGCCCAGTTGATTCGGTCGCATCGATTTCGTTTGGCTCGATTGCCTTGGGCAAACCCATATTGACTTACGCCTGTTTCGCGATATGCATAAGGCGGAACAAGATGCAAAGCTCACCTAGGCCAGGCTCACCATGGACGCGGATTCTGATAAACCAAATCGTGACGAACAAGAGACACCGCAGATTCCGCCCGGAATCATTTTGGAGATCTCAGATAAGTTCAACCCGTTTCATACCGCTGCCTCGAACTCTTGGCGTTCAAAACTTTTAGAAATCCAGCAGAGTTTTCGTGAGTGCGACCACCACCAGGATAAATTGAAATGCGTACTCACTCACTCCGTCGTTCCCGAATGGCCAAAGCGACCCGATGGACCTTACCCATCTGAGGTCGATGGAATGGAACCGATTGCGATGGGAGTTGGCCCAAGTGAATGGCCGCAGCAACTCTTTCTTCGAATTCAAGACGGAAGGGAAATTGGAATCACTGAATTGGCTTCGAAGTTACCACAGAGCTATCGCCTAAAAATGCTTGATGTCTCAAGCAAGGTGGAACTCGGCGGAATACTGTACACACCCATCGTTGGCAAAGAAACGATTCATAACGTCACGGGCAAACCGATTCTATTTTCCAGTGGTGAGCCAGTTGCACTGCGACCCGGAGTAAACCGCAATTACTTTGTACATGCAGGTGGTGCAGCACACGAACGGATTACAAACATTACTTCCTTCTTTGCTTTGGCTGCTCGGGCGGGTCAGTGTCTGGAAGGTTTGCCCAGTTCTGTGAATCGTCTAATCTGGCAGAACTGGCCGGAAGGTTTCCGAGCAATCGGTGATAAGGGAATGTGGGTCAGTGCGTTATACGAACTGGCTTGGCAGCAATTGCCTGAATCGAAGCTATCCGCAAATCGATTCAGCTGGGCTGGAACCACAAACACGCAAATCGACACACCACCTAGCGCAAAGCAACAAACGACCGCGAATGCCCAAACGGACTTATCAACGTTCGCCCCTTCTGGGCCCCCACACTGGTACTCGGTCATCGATGACCTAGTTGGGTCTTCGATCGCTGCGGTCGATCTGCTCTTGGCGGCAGAGGGTTGAACTGCAGACGTTTGAACTACCTGGGGTAAGCAGGTCTGTGAAGGATGTCGCCGAGCGATCGCGTGTACTCGTCGATCACCACCAGAAACCGAAGTTGGCGACCATCCTCGGTTCGATCCGTCACAAAGTCGTAAGACCACACATGATTCTGGTAGCGGGCACGGTGACGCACGCAACCGTTCTCACTTCCGCCAGGAAAGCGTCGCTTGCGATGCTGTTTTCGTGGGACTTGCATATGCTCTCGCTTCCAAAGTCGATGGACTCGTTTCTCGTTCACCGTCCAACCTCGCTGGGTTAATAACCGATAAATACGGCCAGACCCGTAGCGAGGACGTTGACGAGCCAGTAAACGCATCTCACGCAGCAGACGCGGTTCATCGTCCACCCTACGCGCCTGATATCGCTGGGTGTTGCGTGGTTGACCCAGAATGCGGCAGGCACGACGCTCCGGGACTCTTTCTGGCCCCAAACGGCTACGCACGGCGGATACCGTGCGACGGCGACGTTCAGGGCTTACCAGTTTCCGTTGGCATCCTCCTTGAGGATCTCCATATCGAGAGCTTGCTCGGCGACCATCTTTTTCAGCCTTGCGTTCTCTTTCTCCAAAGCTTTCAGTTGCTTGGCCATTTCTGGTTTCATGCCACCGCTCTTCTGACGCCAGCGGAAATAAGTCTGTTCGGTAACTTCTAGCAACTTGCAAATTTTGGGCACCTTTTGCCCTTACCGAGTTCAACGTCGACTTTACAAAGTTTGGCAATGATTTGACCCACTGCATGACGTTTCTGAGGCATTCTGAAAGTCCTTTTCGGGCAGTTCGCCCGATCAAGATCCTCTCACTCACAATGGTGCAATTCTATGAGGGGAGGTCAGCTCTAGCCTGCAGGAAGCAAATGTTATCGAAAAATACAAAACATTATTCTCGTATGACTCATCCCCACTCACCGCGACAAAAAACGCACGAAAGCATCTTCAGACGCCCTCAGTGCCTCACCAACCGTGCCGTGCTCGATTGAGTGATCACACAGAAAACGTTTTGGTTACAGGGGCGGCTGAATGATCTTGCACGGCACAATGAACGTACCCACCGTTCCCAAGCAGAAAAAAGCTTGCGAAGAAACTTTCTTCGCAAGCCACGTTCGGCTGCTGACACTTGTCACTCAATTCGTTGCAGGCAAACCCGCGGAGCATTAGTCAAGACGTTTTTCGACAGCGACAAAAGGCTGCAGAGCAGGGTCTCCAATGACGACATAAAGCAAGCGGTTTTGAGGCAAATTTCGGTTCGCTTTCTGACGCTCGCCAATCACAAATTCGCCCGCTGTTATTTGTTGAAAACCAATCAACGCATTGAGCAGTTCTTGGTAGGTTTGCCCGACGGTTTTACCTTCCATCCATCCCTCTAACACTGGATACAGATGGGGGAAACCGGAACTGAGACGCTGGTGACCAAAGGCGACCACTGCCCCCTGATCGACCGCGCGTATCGAAAAGGCATCTCGTTGGGTCACCGTGTATCCGCCGGGGGCTTCTCGAAGCTTTGGCAAATCGGATTCCCAGGGAACCGCTGAAAAACAAGAGCCGGACAGAACGATTTTCCCTTCGATATCCTCTGGCAGACCATCAATGTCGACACTGCAAGCCATGCCTGGAATTCCGTGTCCATGCATAATCCACAGCTTCGAGTCGGCCATCGTGCTTGCCACGGGTGGTGAGAACGATTTCACAAACGTTTGTTTTCCGGGGTTTGTTAAGTTCCATACTTGCTGGCCCGGCAACTTGGGGGCGGCCGCAGCTTGCTCACCGTAAATCGCAATGATGGATGTGCTCATACCAAACTGCTGGAACACCTTTCGCAGGACCCCGGCCTTTTGCAGTGAGCGAGTTTCGGATGCCCGATTTATCTGGCTGATCGCAAGTGGCTTCACTTCATCGGACGCCAGAGTTTGAAAGCTGATTGAGCGATCAATCAAACCTGCAAAGGTTTTTTCGTCGGATGCCAAGAGTAAGCCAGGTTGCACGTCAAGCTGCGCATCGTCATCAATCGTCGACAACAGTTCCCACATCCCAAGCAACGTGTTTTCTCGAAAGGAACTTTTTCGCATTGCGATCGCGACATACTTTGCGTCCGACAGCTGATCGCGGACCGAATCGAATGCGGTTGGCTGGGAATACAACTCCGATAGATCATCAACCTGAATAACTTTTCCCTGTCGATGCTTAGCGAGCTTTTGAATCGCATCCAGGTACTCGCTGCCTTTGTGGTCAGTCAGAATCACATACTGATCCCCCGCAACCGGGTGAGGTGTAGTCCGCAAAATATAAGCACTTTGCCTCATCGCTTGTTGTGAGGGCCGGTGTTCACGATCGATGCGGGGCAGATCGTTGATCTCGGGAATCACGAGCGTTTCTCGCTCTCCCAACATACTCCCATCAGCCGCGATTCCGAACCTACGCCGAAAACGCACCACATCCGCAGGAGAAACCTTACCGTTTTGGTCGTGGTCCCATCGCGGAAATTGTCTCGCATACCCACTACCGACAACTTCTTCGGCGGTCAAAAAGCCATCCTGATCGACATCATGCTGCTCCATGATCGCTGAAACGGAGGGATATCGGTTCTGTGCGTGGCATTCACTCGCGCAATAACCACTGAAACACACCACCATTATCGAAAAAAGCAAGACAGCAATTCGCATATTGGATCTCTAATAAATGGGCCGATCAAAACCCGACGATGGTGTCATTGAAACTCGATGGTACCATTCGTAGTCGCCTGGCGATCAACATCATAAGATTACGGCCCGAGCAGATCTACTATCAACCAGCAATCAAGATGGCAGATCCCACGCTGAGCGAATTTCATTGATGGGGCCGCACTCAGCCTCTTCGAACTCAGTTTGAGCAGCAGAACGATTGGCCGCAAACCAATAGGCAAGCTTAAAAATTCAAACTTCCTTCCAGAACAGCAGCGACTCGTTCGCGCAAGCCGGGATCTGCCGTCGCAAAACAACCGTTAGCAGTGGGCTTCCTCACGAATTTGTTCGAAGACCTTGTGAGAGAAATACCGCTCCATGCGATCAGGAAACACAGTCACGACTGTCTTGTCAAAACCAACTTGCGCTGCAACGCGGGCAGCAGCAGCAAAATTCAGACCTGAACTTGGGCCAACGGGAAACCCGCGACTCCAGAGTTGCTTTGTGACTGCGAGGCATTCGCAATCGCCAACCTCAAGTTCGGTGACCGTATTTGTTTTCCAGCTTCCATAGATTTCGGACATCCCATCAACGACACCGGGAACGTCAGTGCTAAATCGTAAGCTGCAACATTCTACATTCGATCCAAAAACCTCGCCTTGCCGAGGAATCGCAGCAACAGCACGGACACAACGACCGCTCTGAGTAAAAGCCTCGTGAAGCCCACGCAAGGTTCCCCCGGTTCCGACACCGCTGACGACAGCATCAACGGCGGTGCCATTCAATTGGGTAAGAATCTCGGGGCCGGTTCGACTGCGATGTGCTTCTGTGTTATCGGGGTTGGCAAATTGCTTGCCAGCAAACCAACCATGTTTTTCTGCTGCTTCATAAGCTTCACCGAGAACGTTTGACATTCCGCCCGAAATTCGCCGCACTTCGCCGCCGTAAGCACGAATGATCAATTCGCGTTCACTCGTCGCACTGTCCGGAATGTAGGCGATGAACTTCAGCCCCATTTGAGAGCATGCGAGAGCGAAGGCGATACTGGTCGACCCGCTGGAAGCTTCCACCACCGTGTCGCCACCTGAAATTTCACCCCGATCCCAAGCTTTTTGCAGGATATGTCGAGCAATGCGATCTTTGGTTGATCCACTCGGATTGAGAAACTCCAGCTTGCACCAAATTGTCGCCCCTCCCTCATCCAAACGAACCGCTGTTAAAGGCGTGGGAGCTATTTCATCGATGTAAGGCAAACGAGCGGACATAGGAACTGCCTGCGACTAAAGGACGAGAAGAGACTCCAGTGTAGCGGCAGAGTCACAAAAATTGATCGGATTCAGTCGCGGATCTGCAATTTCCCGGCGACTGATGTTCTACACACGATGTGCAACGATGCCGTCCTTAAAACTATGCGAGACTCGAGCATCGGCGGGATACGACAAAGAAGGCTCCAAGAACGCTTCCATCACCAGCCAGATAAAAACCTAGGACGTCAGATCGGCTCCCTAAATCTCGTGCCACGGCACGAGTACAGAATCCCAAAATGCCTCGCACGACAGACATAGGCTCCCCACACTCGATCACCTTGCCCAGAAATCTCCCCCCCAGTTCCTTGCCCCCTTACGGTCCGTCTATGACTGTCCCCAAGCCGTCCCGGTCCCCAGGCCGTCCCGTCCCCAAGCAGGTCGCCAGATGCAATCCCGTCACAACCGGTGATCAATCACTGTCCCCGCTCCGCTCCAAATTACGTCTTCCCCCCAACTCATGCCTGTCCCCAACTCACCCCTGTCCCCAACTCACCCCTGTCCCCAACCCGTGCCTGTCCCCAACCCATGCCTGTCCCCAACCCATGCCTGTCCCCAACCCATGCC
>JBMYRF010000036.1:71343-74098 GCA_049602075.1 Rubripirellula sp. | reverse complement strand
GGCATCTTGGGGAATCAGGCATCTTGGGGAATCAGACGTCGTTGAAAAAGCTCCGTTTCAAAGTTGTGATTTTTGGGTTTCGCAGCCAACCTTGGACGCTCACCAGAGGAGGTGACCTGGCTATCCGAATCGCGAAAGAAACCGGCTTTGGCTACACCCGATATTTTTGTTGAACTAAAACGGGACTCTTGGTGAACCGCGAAGCCTTTATAGCTCCCTAATCTGCCGGCAAATCGACAAGAATATCCTGCACGAAAAAGGAATCGAACCGAGCCTCAAAGCGAAAAGCGTAACCCAGGATGATTCAACGTCTGGGCATGACCAAAGATTTTTCAAAACGGAAATTGATGAACATTATCCTCCCCCAGCGGTAGCGGATCCACACTTTTAACCGCCTGCAACGGGATGTCACCGTAGACGTGCGGAAAAAGAATGCCATCGGGAGAAGCTTCCCAACGCAAACTTTCACCTAGACGATCGCTATCCAACGAAACCAAGACCAAGCCATCTTGATTGGCAAAAAACTTGGCAACTATTTCTTTGACTTGGTTAGGTGCGGAAAGGTGGATGAAGCCATCCTCGAGGTCGATCCCAACTCCTCGAAACACACCGTCGAGTTCCGCTTGCTGCCAAGCATCCGCGGAAAGCACTTTGTACAGTGTGGTTGGAGCGAACTGCTCCGATGATGCTGGTGTCATTTCGCTGGTTGCCGCTTGCTCTGGCTGCTGATTTTTTCCACATCCAGCGGAACCTAACACGAGTAACGCGGGTGAAAACAGGATTGTTGGGTGGTAAGTCGTTACAAGCATCGGTCGAGCCCGCTCTTATCGTTTTACTAATTGGTTATGATTCGTTTGCTGCAGGGATCACAGACTTCGAACCGAGTTGTTAATTTACCCTCCCTGTAGACGACTGATTCGGAGAACGCCTCTGGTTTTTCTGGTGCTTTTGCATCTTGAATGGGTGTTGTGATGCGATGCCCGTTTCTTTCGCTTAACGCGTGGTTCGGCTCGGCAAACCCCGGGTTTACATCAGGCGACGAAGTGTTGTGCTTTGCCGTTTTTCGATTTCACCAATCTAGCTGGCTCGTAGGCGGCCGCAACTTTCGATTTCTCTGCGCAAAATCGTGATTGTCAAAGTCAACCGATATGAGCTGGACGGCACATACACCGGAAAAATCGAATGGGACAACGACTTATGAACGTGGACTGTGGCCGCATCGTTGTAAATGACCGAAAGCAGCTGGACATTCAACCGACTCAATTCGGATAGTCCATCCTGCTGCACGAACGAGAAATCGGAACTGCGGTCGATCGCTTTCACCGACCCGCGTAACCCCAACATGTAGAGCCATCGATTAACCAGTCAGTCGAATTCACGTCCAGGCAAAAGCGTGATGGCAGACACGTTCCGATAAAGGTGATGCGGATCAGTCCTCCGCGATGCAGTACAAGTGCTTTGCTCCCCTCAAAAACAACTCGTCGCCTGCGATCGCCGGTGAAGCATCGAAGCGTTCATCCAATTCGTTGGTGGCGATTGGTTCGTAACTGCGTGAGTGATTCAGGACGACCGTTGCACCACCTCGGCCAACAAAATAGATTCGGCCATTTGCAGCAACTGGAGACGAATAGACATTCGAAATTCCGTTGACACGCTTCGGCCCAAATACCAGTTCACCGGACTTCGAGTCTATGCAACGCAAGATCGCCTGATTGGACTGATTGAAATAAAGTAACCCATCGTAGAGCACGGCCGACGGCACGTATGGAGTCCCCTTGTTCATCGTCCAGCGAATCTTCTCGGAATTCGAAATGTCACCGGTTTCTGTTAGGGGTATCGCCATCGCTGCGTAACCCTGATAGCCACTCATACAGATCACGTAATCGCCTTCGACCTGCGGGCAGGGTGTGCAGTTGCCAGTCAGACCGCTGCATTGCCAGATAATATCGCCGGAATTCAGATCATAGCTGCGAACGAAATTACTGGCGCTGGTGATGACCTGAGTTCGCCCGCTGTGTTCCAGAACGAGTGGCGTTGCCCAGGCGTTATCCTCATCCCGGTCTTTGCGCCAGACGGTCTTGCCGGATGCCGCTTCAAGCACATCGATCGACCCTTTGCGACTATGGTCGCGAACAATGATCAGCTTGTCTCCATACAATACCGGAGAACAGCCCTCGCCGAGACTCGACCCGACCTTGGCCTCGCCCAGGTCTCTTTCCCACAACCGCTTGCCATCCAAGTCATAGCAAAATAGACCCGCGGAACCAAACCAACAGAACAATCTTTTTCCATCAGTCGTCGGCGAAGCGGATGCGAAATCGTTGTCGTTGTGGGCACCCTCGTGAGGAATCTTTTTGGTTGCGATATCTCGCCAAAGCTCTTGTCCTGTGTCGCGGTCGAGACAAATCACTACGAATTCGTGCACAGCGTTTGGCTTCTTGATGTCGAAGAAATTTGTCTTGGGCTGATCTTGGGGGTCAGGAATGGATGTATCTTTTTCACTCGTTTTGACAGCGGTGAGCACAAAGACTTTATCCTCCCAAATGATCGGAGTTGAAGTGCCGTTTCCGTCGATGGCAACCTTCCACTTGATGTTCTCCGTTTCGCTCCATGTCATTGGCGGATTGCTGGAGCCCGAGACTCCGCTGTTCAACGGTCCGCGCCATTGAGCCCAATTGTTGTCAGCATTGGACAGTGACCCGGATGCCAACACAAGAAGAAGGCAACAGCAGGGAATCGCGAGTTTCATAAGTAA
>JBMYRF010000036.1:4345-71247 GCA_049602075.1 Rubripirellula sp. | reverse complement strand
TTATCTGCTGGCCGAACGTCTTGATGTTTTCGTTGCGGGGAAAGCACCAAAGTCTTGACGACTTCCGCTACGTGATCTTCAGTGCACCGCTGCTCGTTGCAAAGCTGTCTGTCTCGACACCCATGCGCTGTAGCAGAGTCACAAACAAATTGCACAGCGGAGTGTTGTGGTCTTTTTGATGCGCGACATAACGTCCGTGTTTATAGCCGCCACCGGCAAGAATAATTGGAAGATTTTTCGGATCATGAGCGTTCGCGTTGCCCAGATTGCTACCGAAAAGAACGGCCGTGTGATCCAAGAGTCTCCCTCCCTGTTCCGATCGTTGCCCTAGTTTCGTCAGCAACTCCGCGAATACTGAAAGGATTCCCGATTCAATGATCTTCAACTGAACAATCTTGGCAGGATCCTGTCCGTGATGAGACAGCGGATGATGCTCCCCCTGGACACCAGCGATGTTTGGCACGCCATGGTCAGCCTGAATCATTAAGCTAACCACGCGAGTTGAATCGGTTTGTAGCATGAGCGGAATCAGATTCACCAGCCCGCGGATTTTGCCAAGCAATTCGGACGGATCCAAAATGTCTTTCGGTATCATCGCGTCCACCTTTGGCTTAGGGCGGTCCAGCCAATCATCCGAAGCAGCCAGTTCTTTTTCCGCGACGCGAATAGCGGCAAAATACTCATCCAGTTGCTTTCGATCACCGCCGCTCACCTGTCCATTGAGCGAGTTTATCTGATCGCCAACAGAGTCCAGGATACTGCGGCCCTCCGCGAGCCGCTGTCTTTGCCGTTGCTGTTCTTGTGGGCTGCCAGCCAAGAATAACTTTGCAAACACCCGCGATGGGCGATTGTCGGCTGGTAGCATCACACCATTGCGATTGAACGACTGGCTCTCCCGTGTGTTACTTCCCAGTATGATCGAGGGAAATCTCGTGGTTTGGCCGAGGTGCGTTGCGACCAATTGATCCACCGAGATCGAATTCTTAAAACCTGCGAGCCCTGGATTGATCGCTGCCGTCAAGAAAGTCATCTCACTATCGTGAGGCTCTTTACCGTTTTGATCGGGATGAGACAGCCCCGAAAAAAGCGTGAAATCACTTCGGTGCTGCTTGAGTACCTCAAGGTATTCCGTGTCTGTGTAGTCGCTTCCAGACTTCTCTGGGAACAGTGATGGCGGATACAACCCTAGCGTATTGCATATCGTCACCATGCGTTTAGGCTGCTCGGAACGCTCAACGCCAACCGCCGGATTCATCACATCCAGCAGCGGCAAAGCCAATGCGACTCCGGCTGTTTTCAGGGCGGACCGTCGTGAAATGGGCTTGTGCATTCACTATCTTTCGTAGCGGAACTCCTCAAGAGTTCCGCTGGTGGAGGTCTCTGTTTATTTTTGGGAAGACGTGATGTTTTGGGGACGGCCGAAAGTCTTCACGACTTCCGCTACCGACACCGGAACATCCTGCTTTGAATAACATCATGGATCAGCTTGCGCAATAGATAGTCGTCCTTTTCATTTCGCTCCAGAATTGCTTCGATATCTTCTCGGTCCGCGAACTGGATTTCAGCCCCCGTGGCAAAGGTGACCAGCTGCGACACCAGATTCCGCGAAACCTGCTTTTTGGACTTCATGAGATACTGTTTGAAATCACGAATGTCGCTGAACGTGAAATCGTCCTCCGTGCGTCCAGTGCAGTCAACTGGCGGACCAAGGTTGTAATCTTTTTGAAGAAATCTCAGACCGGCAACGGCGCTGCGTTGGACACCCTTGCTGAGCCGATATTGTTGCCGGTAGTTTCCAACTGGATCGAAGCATTCCATGGCGAAACCGGGTGGATCAATCCGGCGGTGACAGACGGCACACGCTTCATTCCTCTGATGTTTCGCAAGTGTCTCGCGAATCGTCGTGGCACCGCGGGTATCGGGCTCGATGGAACCAACTCCCGGCGGAGGCGGATCAGGAGGCAGGCCGAGCAGGTTCGTTAGAACAAAATTGCCGCGTTTGACAGGCGTCGTCACCGAACCGTTGGCCGTCACCTTTGCAATGCTGGCGTGAGCCAATATCCCGCCGCGAACGCTATCAGGCGGCAACACCACCTTGCGCATCTCTTCACCTTCGACATTCGGAATACCGTAGTGTTCGGCAAGTTTCCGATTGAGGAACGTAAAGTCCGAATCGATGAGCTTGGCGATGCTGACGTCTTCATCGATGAGATGGCGGAAGAACATTCGCGTTTCGGCCAGCATGGCACGTCGGAGGACATCGTCGTATTCCGGATACAGGTACGCATCAGGTGTTGTGGCGTCGATCAGTTTCAGATCCAACCATTGATCAAGAAATTCATTGATGAACCGTTCGCTGCGTTCATCGGACAGCATGCGGTTAACCTGAGCATCGAGTGTTTTTGCGTCGCAAAGCACTCCGTCTCTAGCAAGCCCACGCAATTCCTCATCAGGTAGGCTGCGCCAGAGGAAGTATGACAACCGGCTGGCGAGTGCTTGATCAGTCAGTGTTAATTTACCGCAACGGGAGTCGTCAAGAATTTCGGATGATTTACTCTCAAGCTGCCGAAAGTCTTGACGACTTCCGCTACCAATTGTTTCGTTCGTCAGGAACAAGGTCTCGGGCGAAACCAAAATTGCTCGCAATGGAACTCGAGCACTGGCGATGAAGCCGCGTTGGGCTTTAAGATTCGGGATCGCGAGATTGGCGAGGTCTGCGATCTCTTTATTAGTCACCGGGCGTCGGAAGGCTCTGGGTGCGAGCGCCGCGATCGCGTCACGAATATGTTCGTAATGAGACTTTGTCGTCACCGGTCTGTAGCGGAAGCCGTCATGACTCTCGGCACGGCCCATGTTCTTTCCGTTCCTCCGAAAATCTTGACGATTTCCGCTACCACCTTCACGCTCCCACTGGACGCCTGGAAACAGGGAACGCGTACGCAGTGGAGGCCAAGTTGACTCCAGCGGACCTTCGACAAGCACCTTGCGAACCCGCACACCTTCACCTTTGAATTCACTCGCCGGTTGCGAGTTGTAAATGACTTTCCCGTCAGGAGCTGGCTCAAGTTCGTCGGCGCTGACGTAAAAGTAATCGTCGGGGCGAAGGTATTGGGTCGCTGAAACGGTGCGGAGTTTCTCGTCGACATCCCAGGCCGCGAACAGTTCGCTGCTGCCCTGTATGTCGTTTTGGTGTCTGAGACTCATCGTGACAGAGGATCGCGGCTGATACGCCGAACCGGTGACGGTGATGCGGTATCGGCCAGCGACAGGAATCCGCAGTCCATTGTGGTCAGAGCGAAGGTTGTAGTTCTGGCCGCGAAACATGATGAGATCCTCTTCGTCCTGAAAGACGGTACCACCGCCTCGGCGGACGGAGCGTTCAAACCACATCTGCATGAAAGGCGAATTCGGATAATCAAGCACGCGTGACATCGGCGGCTTCGGGCCAAGCTGAATGGCCTCATCCAAAGCTGCGTCGGCCGCGGAGAGGAACCCTTTGACATGCACGCTGGACATCTCCTGTTTCGCAGCGACAACATCGAAAGCTCCCGACCTGTTTTCAGGTGGAAGCAATTTCGCAATCTGCCCACCGATACCGAGCAGATCGTGCAGCGTGTGTTCATATTCCAGCCCGGACAAACGACGCGACGGAACTCTTCCAGCGTTTTGTTGTTGGCGATTGACTTCAGTGAGTTTCGCCTTCAGGAACGTCAGCGCGGCGGCTTGCGTTTGCGCGTCGGGACGAGGCTCCGATTCTGGAGGCATTTCTCCGCTGGAGATCCGGTCCACGATCTTGACCCATGCACGAAACGTGCTGGCGTCCTCGAAATTTCTGTCGAGCTTCGTAAAGTCGAGCCGAGTTTCCGTATTCTCGTCATGGCAGGCGATGCACGCAGACTCGATTAGCGGTTGGGCTTCATCCGCCGTGGTTGAAGATGCCAGCAGCAAAGTAGTGGAAATCGTCAAGAATTTCGGCAGTTTACGCATCGCGTCGATGAAGGCTTGGGCGAGAGACTCGGCGGTCTCAGGTTGGCGCAGAAGAAAGTCTTGACGACATCTGCTACGGAGAACGCGATTCATCATGGCCTGCTGACTGACTGAATGTACGCGAGTAGGTCGTAAATCTCACTTTCAGAATATGTATCCAACAACCCCGTGGGCATGGTTGAGATGTCGGCCGTTTTACGCTGCTCAATGGATGCCTTTGGCATCACCTCGATCTTGTCCGGCTTTAGCAAGTTCGCGATGAAATGAATCTCTTGATCCGTTTCCTTGATCACCAGACCAGTGCGAAGGCTTCCGTCGTCGCCGAGAATCATCTGCGTTTGAAACTCTTTGTTGATCTCAGCGGATGGCTTGACGATCTGAGTCAGCAGCTTCGAGCCTTTGAAACGTTTCGTGACTTCGCTCAGATCAGGGCCGAGCTTCTTTTCTCCCGGACCGATGTTGTGGCATCGGCTACACGTCGCCTGTTCAAAAACGAGCTTTCCTCGTTCCAGGTTTCGATTGCCCAATCGGTTAGGAGCGTCGCCAAACCAGTGGTGCTGCCACTTCTTCACGAAGCGACGTGTCACCGGCAGGTCATTGTTGATGATGTAGTCGATAATCTTCACGTAGAACTGACCATCGTTCTTGCGGTCCGGGTGAGTCTGTCGGAACTCATTCCACAGTGATCCCGCGAGATTGCGTTTGTTTTTGGGGAAGGCAGCCAAGCGTGAGTCGACCCACTTCTGATGTGGCATTTTTTTATACGCGTCGGGCAGTGGGCGGGCGTCGATTCTTGCGTACAGTTCTTCACGCTCAGAATCCATTTTGCGTTCCACCTTTGGAGCAGCAGCAAGGTTGCCGATGTCGTGGTTGCCGTCATAGTGCTTTGGCGTGAGTTTGATTCCTCCGCCTGCGGGCAAATCCCTTGGCACCGAAATGCGAATCACGGCACCAACGCCCCGCTCCATGTGGCGTGCTGGACCCGACGTGCTTGTCCATACGTTACCGTCATCATCAAACTCGATTTCACGAGTGTAGGAAACTCGGGTGGGCAGGCGGTATTCGACCAGTGTCTCGGTCTTTGGATCGAAACGATTGATGGTGTCGTTACCGGTGCCGCAGACCCAAACAATACCCTCCTTGTCAACATTCAATGCGTACGGGGTCTGATTCTCGGCGTCGGGCAATTCGTAGACCGTCCAATGCTCGGTGTCGGGATCAAACTTTGCGAAAACGCCGGAACCAAAACCCGGCACCCAAACCATGCCATCTGGTGCGATATGCAAACGACGGGGACCTCGGAAGGGCGGGTTCCATTCTTTGATGTCGCCGTCCGGGGCGGTCGGATCAATACGACCGATGCGATTGCCGTTCAGCTTGGAATACCAAATGGTACCATCGACGGGTGAGTAGTCGATTCCGTACGGCGTGATGCCACGCGATTCACCTCGACCTGCCCCCATGGCCTGACCGGCGCTGAGCAGATTGTATTCCTTGACCTCATGTGTTTCAGGATGAATCCAGAAACAGGAATTCGAACCGGCGTCGGTGTACCAGATTAGGCCTTCGGGATCTTCCGGGTTGATTCGCAAAGTGTGTGGGTACCCGCCGCGCCGCTTGGGCGCTTCGGCGCTACTGTACGTTTCAAACTCGCGCGTCGTGACGTCGTACCGCACCATCTGGCCTGTTGCGCACATGGTGGTCCACATGCTGTTGTCATTCGCCGTTTCGATCGAATGCGGACCATAGGTGCCACGTGGGTATTGCTGAGCTCGCTGCTCTCCCGTCTTGGGATCCAGGACGAGCAGTCGATGCTGGCTGATGTTGACTGCGTAGACGTTTCCGTCCGGACCAAGCTCCAGGTCGTGGAACGATCCCTTGAGAGGTTCGTCCAGCTCCCACATGGTGATGGTGGCGGCGGCCGCCGCACCCGTTGGAGCCGGAGGCGGTTCGAAAGTCGGCCAACTATCGACTGCATCATCTTTGTAGGTGTCCATCAATCGCTGGACAATCGTGTTTTGCGTGTGTGGATAAAGGCCGCCAAAACCATCCATCCGTCGTAACATGGTTTCCCAATCGACGGGCTCTTCAGGTGTTCGAAACCCGAGTGTCCCAATTTGGTGACAGTACGAGCACATCATTTTGAAATTCATGCGGTCGCGTGGGTCGTCAAACTCAAGCATGCTGAACGCGCTGCTGGCAGGACGCTGCAGCTCAAGTTCTTCGCGTTTAGCTGGCCGCGTTTGAATCGTAAGGTCGTCGGTTCCCGGGGCAACTCCGCTGCTCCATTCATCCGCAAGCCCCATTAGCCGCGTGCGAATGTTGTGATCCACTTTTCGCAAACCCGTGATCTCGAACGAACCATCTTTTTGAGAGAATACGGACGTCCATTTGCGGTGGTCATCGTCGATCGCGGACACCATGACGCCTTCGATCGGCTTTCCGGATTCATCGACGATTGTGCCACGAATGAATTCTGCCTGTGCCGTGCCGGTCATAGCCAGAACATACGCAAATCCGAAGACGCACGCAGCGGAACTCATCAGAAGTTTCGGCGAAGCACAAAATCTGGCGTTTGTTACAAATTGTTGCATCATCGAGCTTTGTCTAAATAGCGTTTTCTGTTGTAGTCGCACTTCGAAAGTCTACTCGGCTTTCACTAACAAAAAACCAGCTGACCGGTCCAATCGTGGACACAAAATGGATGGAATCCTAATTTGGTGATGTATCCAGCACGGAGGCATTGAGAATCAGCTCCCGAAAACGCTCGTCGGAGACATCGTCGAGAAGTTTTAGGAACGCGATCAGGTTCGACACGTCTTCTGTACTCAGTTGCATGGTGGAATACTCGTCGCTGATCCTGTCTGATGCTCCGGATCTCTTCAGATGCACAGCGTCCAGCTTCCTCCGCAGTGCCTTCTTCAGGTCAATTCCTCGTCTGATAGAATTACGTAGCGAAGGTGTGAGACTGGCTTCCCCCGCTTTCGTATCGATGTGTGATTTCCCGTCACTAAAATCGGGCAGCGCATGACAGGCAGAACAGTTGCCGACACTGGTCGTTCCTTCGTACCTGAGAAACGTCTTGAAGCCTTCATAGGCAGGCCGATCCATCCCGTCTGGCACCTTGAGCAAAATCCGTCCTTCCTGATTAGCGAGACGACTGAAGATCCGTCCGGCGAGATCTTCCGGAGCCTCTTCGTCGAACGGTTTTTCGGGAATGCGATTCAAGTAGGAAAAAGCATCGAAGACAGATCGTTTCGTAGTGGCCAGACGATGAATTCGAGTCTTCGTTTCCATCGTGGTCTTATCGGCACTCGAAGCCTTTTTGCCTTCGGTCTGAAGATTCCAATCGGGGCCGTCGGACATCACGCTGGTCGTAATTTCGAGGAGCTGCTGTCTGAGTCGGCTCACGATTCCCGGGTGCTGTTTCGCAATGTCGGTCTTCTGTCCGATATCCGCGCCGAGATCATACAGCTCAAACCGTTTGTAGCTTCCGGCTTTGATGGTCGGGATCCATGATTCCTGAAAGCGGTTCAATTTCAGAAATTCAATTCGCAGCTTTTCAGCTTCCTTGTTCGCAAAACTCGTGTTGAACATCTTGCTCCACAGTCTTCCACCATCACGAAGCTCGGGGCTGTTTTCACGCTTCAGAATCACTTCCACCTGATTCATCAGTTCGTTCATGGCTTCCGTATCTTTAGGCAATTCATAATCGCGCCAGGCAACCAACGCGAACCGACCATCTCTGACGGTTGCCGTTGGTTTTGATGTCGGCAACAAGAAGAACAATGGAATGTGACGTTGGAATTCGTTTCGGCGGCCGGTCAGCAACGTCGAGAGATCAGAACCGTCCAAGTGAACTCCCGCGGGCTTGTCGATTTCCGCAAGACCACAGATCGTCGGTAAGAGGTCGACCACGCCAGCCGGTTCTTTTTCAACCTGCCCAGCCGGAATTCCATCTGGCCAGTAAAAGATGCCGGGGACTCGCGTGCCACCCTCGAAGTTGGAACCTTTCGATCCTTTCAAGGGTCCGTTGCGTTCGGGGCGATAACTGCCGTTGTCCGACGCGTAAACAATGATGGTGTTTTCAAGCTCGTCGATGGCTGTCAGCTTCTCGACCAACCGTGCAATGGCACGGTCGGTGTTCTCGATCGTGCCGCTGTAGATGGCCGCCGGGTCATCGAGATCCCCGTAGTGCGCCACGATTTCGTCCGGTGCGGCGATAGGTGAATGCGGTTCGTGGAACCAGATGTTGAGAAAGAACGGCGTGTCGTTTTTTCGTTCCTTCTCCAGCCACGAGATGGCCTCATCAACCACGATCTGACAGGCGTAGCCTTCGATTCTTCCCAGCGGCTTGCCGTGGCGACGGAAATTCACCGGATCTTTATGACTGGGGTGGGCCGTGTTCTCGGTCCCAAACCAATAATCAAAGCCGTGATCGTAAGGTGTCGGTTTTCCCCTGCCTCCAAACGGCAGCCCCATGTGCCACTTACCAAGATGGACGGTGTCGTAGCCGTTCTGTTTCAGGATTTCTGCAATCGTGACTTCGCTTTCGAGCAGGTGCATGGCGTGATCGTGATCGTTGATCACGTGATAGATGCCGGAGCGAATATGGTTCCGCCCCGTCATGACCGTCGCACGCGACGGCGAGCAGACAGCGCAGCCCGAATGAAAGTCGGTAAAGCGGACACCGCCTGCGGCGAGTTGATCGAGTGTCGGCGTTCTGACCTGGCCGCCATAGCAGCCGATGTCCTGCCAACCCAGGTCGTCGACGTAGATGACAACAACGTTCGGCCGCGGCGCGGCCGCAGCGGTTGCAAACATTGCACACCAACCCATCAAACCACCGATAGCGATGAGCCAATCTTTGTTTAGTTTCACGAGATGTCCTTCGAGTGACTTAAGCCTGATGAATTGGTTACGGGGAAAAGTCGAAAGTCTTGACGACTTCCGCCACCAGTAGGTGTGCGTCAACTCGCAAGTGGCTCCCAGTCCGGCGCGTCGGCCATGACATCCTTGTAAAGTGCCAGCAGTTTTTTCTTAAGACGCTCAGTCACTTCCGGAAGCTGCTTTGAAATGTCCTTCTTTTGAAGTGGATCTGTGCTTAAATCGTACAGCGCGAACCGGCTGAATCCGCCTGCCTTGATCGTTGGAATCCATGCCTCCTGAAAAGTTCTCAAACGAACAAACTCGCTCTTCAGCCGGTTGTATTCAGGGTTGGAGAACGTTGTATTGGTGGCCTTGGAACCCAGGTTCGGGATCGACGGATCGATGCCCGCCATCTTTGCCATCTGCCGCAGCAATTCGTTTTTCCTGGCCTGATCTGAAGGCAACTGGTAACCACGGTAACCCATCAGCGTGTAATTGCCTTCCCGCAAAGTGGCTAGATGCCCCGATGACGGTGAGAGCCACAGCAATGGTTGTTTGCGTTTAAACGTCCCTTTCTCAACTAGCAAAGGTGAAAGGTCGGCGCCATCAAGATGCACAGCTTTGGGCTGATCAATGCCGGCCAGCCCACAGATGGTCGGCAGCAAATCAACCGATCCCGATGGCGTGTTCTCAACTCGCCCTCCTCGGAATCCACCGGGCCAGAAGAAGATCCCGGGCGAACGCAAGCCACCCTGAAAGTTCGAGCCCTTGTTGCCATTCAAGCCGCCGTTGCGATCAGAGCGGTAACTACCGTGATCAGACGAGTAGATGATCAGGGTGTTGTCGAGTTTGCCTGTTACCTTTAGCTTCTCGACAAGTCGTCCGATGGAGCGATCGGTGTTGTCGACTGTAGCCGAATAGATTGCGGCTTCATCGTTGAGGTCTCCGTAGATCGACACGATCTCATCGGGTGCCGCGAGTTTGTGGTGCGGCTCGTTGAACCAGATATTCATAAAGAACGGCTGATCGGGATTTTCCTTCGTTTCTAACCAGTTGATCGCATCGTCTACGACCAGTTGGCATGAATAACCTTTCAATGGACCAACTTGATTTCCATTGCGAATAAAGTTGACGGGATCTTTGTGGCTGGGACTGGCCCCGTTCGAGAGACCGAACCAGTAGTCAAAACCGTGTTCGGTTGGCGACGGCTTCTGGCGTTTGCCCGAGGTCATCCCGATGTGCCACTTTCCGAAGTGGGCAGTTCCATAGCCAGCCTGCTGTAGCACTTCCGCGATTGTCACTTCACGCTCGAGTAGATGCATGTTGTGCCAGTGATCCTGCAGGACGCCGTAAATGCCGGTGCGAAGATTTTGTCTTCCGGTAATCAGGGTCGCGCGCGACGGTGAACACACTGCCGCGCCTGCGTGAAAGTCGGTGAACTTGACTCCACGTGCCGCCAGTGAATCGAGGACTGGTGTCTTCACCGGCCCGCCATAACAGCCGAGATCCTTTGATCCCAGGTCATCGGCCAGCAGAATGACGACATTGGGGCGTATTTGAGATCTCTCCGTAGCGCAAGTCGTCGAGACTTTCGGCCCGTTGTTTTGGGTTGTGGGTTGCAGTTTCGATTTGTCGGAAGGCCGAAACTCTTGACGAGTTCCGCGACCAATTGGTGGCATTGCGCCGTCTCCGGCGGCTTCGGCGACGTGAGTGAGAATCCTGACGAAAGAGGCTCCGGGATTGGGCATGTCAGGATTGCGGCGTCGTTTTTCTGTCCAAAGCTGGCCGACCCGGGTGCGTTGCTCTGGTTTGAGCCCGGCGATGATGCGGTCAACGTAAGCCTGGTGGTTGCTTCCGTCATAGCCTTTGGGAAGAGGATTTCTATCGATGCGTGCGAGGAGTTTTGCGACCTTAGAATCTGGCGTGTTCGTCGCGGAAGTCGTCGAGACTTTCGGTGATGGAGGCGAACCATTGTGGGGCGGCCGAAACTCTTGACGATCTCCGCTACCGTTTCGTGAAGTCGCGGGGGCCAGTTCATCGGGGGCGGGCCATGTGGGGGCGTCAGCCATGACACTTCGGTAGATGGCGGCAGCTTGTGCTTTCAATCGGGCCGCGAGCTCGGGATGCTTTTCCGCGATATTGTCTTGCTGACCGAGATCCTTGGAGAGGTCATACAGGCTGACGCGACCAAGTCCGCTCTTTTTGAGTTCCGGGATCCAAGATTCCTGGAAGTAATATAATCTCCGGTGTTGATCCCTCAGGCGATTGGCCTCGGGATTGGCGAATTTCCCGTTGAACATGCGGGAGCGAAGATCCATTCCGCCCAGCTCTTTCTCAAGATCATCGCCAAGGACTTCCTTGACTTCCTGCATGAGTCGATCGGCGGTTTTGAAGTCGATTGGCGATTTCGCCGTGCTGGAAGCGAAAAGCGTGTGGTCCCCCACTCTCATGACCATGTTTGCCTCAGCCATCCAAAACAGTGGCTGATGGCGGGTGAAGGAACCAGAACTAGTGAGCAAAGGTGCGAGGTCGGAACCATCGAAATGCACGCCCTTGGGTTTGTCGATGCCGATCAGACCACACAGAGTGGGGAGAAGATCGACGACTCCTGCCGGTTCCTTCTCGACACGTCCGCCAGGGATCCCGTCTTTCCAGTAGAAGATGCCCGGTACGCGATGCCCGCCTTCGAAGAGCGCCCCCTTCTTGCCACGCAGCTCACCGTTTCGCTCTTGCAGGTAACTGCCGTTGTCGGAAGCGTAGATGATGATGGTGTTGTCGAGCTCGCTGATTTTTTCAAGCTGTGCAACAAGTCGCCCAATGGCCCGATCCGTGTTGTCGATGGTGCCACTGTAGATTGCTTCCCGGTCATTGAGCGCGCCGTACTGGGAAACGATCTCGTCGGGGGCCGCGATCGGGTCGTGCGGTTCATTGAACCAAAGATTGAGGAAGAAGGGTTCGTCGCCATCGCGTTTTTGATCGAGCCATTCAAGCGCCTCGTCGACCACGATCTGACAGGAATAGCCTTTGATGGTTCCAACCCGCTTTCCATTGCGCAGAAAGTTGGTCGGGTTCTTGTGGCTGGGACCAACGCCGTTGACGACGCCGAACCAATAGTCAAAGCCGTGATCGGCCGGCGTGGGGTTCTCGCGGCTCTGGACAGGCATGCCGAGGTGCCACTTGCCAAAGTGAGCGGTGGCATAGCCGTTTTCTTGAAGCACTTCGGCAATCGTCGTTTCGCTCTCCAGGAGGTGCATCCGGTGAAAGCGTTCGTCGAGGACCGAGTAGACTCCGGTGCGACAGTGTTGGCGTCCCGTCAAAAAGGTAGCGCGCGAAGGAGAGCAAGTAGGGGCACCCGAGTGGAAATCGGTGAAACGCACGCCACCGGCGGCCAGTTTGTCGATGACCGGGGTCTTGACGGGACCGCCGTAACAGCCGAGGTCACGGTAGCCAAGATCGTCGACATAGAGCGTGATGACATTCGGGCGCTTGTGAGATGGCGTCGTAGCGGAAGTCGTCACGACTTTCGGCGATGGACGTGAATCGGGGCGGAGCTGCCGAAACTCTTGACGAGTTCCGCTACTTGCAGATGTGTTTCCCCGATAATGCGGCGTGTTCGTTTTCGGGATCCACTTTCTGAGCTCAGTCTTCGTGTCGGTAAGCCTCGCGTCATTCGCGAGATTCTTCCTTTGAAGTGGATCGGCTTTGACGTCGTACAGCTCCTCGCCACCGTCGCTGTAGCGGATGTAATGAAAGTCGCGTGAGCGCACGGCGTGACACGGACCGTACCAATGTGGTGAGTGGGTGATGACGGCGGGAACCGGCCAGTTGGCGTTAGGGTCTTTGAGCAGCGGTGCAAAGCTTTGTCCATCGAGTTGCGTGTTTTCCGGTAAGCCGCATAAGTCGATCAACGTTGGATAGAGATCGACCAGACTAACCGGGCTCTTGCAGATCTTTCCATTGGCGGGAGTGCCGAACGGCAACTTGCCCGGTGCATAGACGATCAGCGGTGTGCGGGTTGTCTGTTCCCAGAGCGCGGACTTCGCGATCTTTTTCTCGCCCACGTCGTAGCCGTGATCGCCCCAAAGAACCACGATCGTGTTGTCGCGATAACGACTCTTTTCCAAGGCTTCGAGCACATGGCCGACGCAGGCATCAGCGAACGAGTCAGCGGCGAGGCAACCCTGGACAGCATCCTTCCACTTGCCGCTCTCGCGAATGTGCTTGATGTGACGTTCCCCCATCTGTCGACCAATGGCGGGGATGTCGTCGAAATCGTCAGCCTTGTACGGCGGAAGTTCGATGTCTTCGAGCGGATGCATGTCGAAGAATTTCTTCGGGGCATACCAGGGGAGGTGTGGCAAGTAGATGCCACAGCCAAGGAAGAAAGGCTTGTCGTGATCGCGTTTTAAAAACTGAGCGGCTCCGTCCGCGGTTTTCCAATCGGGATTGGATTCCATGGGGGCGTCGGTTGGTCCCCAGTCGATGAGCCGAGCGAGGATCGGATTGGATTCGAACTTGCGGCGCAATCCGTGTTTGTAGCGTTCACTTTGAGGCGGCGGAACGGCGCCAGTGCGAGTGGAATAGACGTGATCCCACGCGGCCGCATCGGAGAACTTGCCGTGAGCCTGATGGTACAGTTTGCCGCCGCCCCAGGCGACATAACCATGCTTGCGGAAATATTGCGGTAGCGTCACCCAGTCCTTGTACTGCGGCATGTCGCGAAACCAGTTCAGATTGCCGTAGATGCCGGTCGTCGACGGACGAAGACCCATCATGATCGCGGTGCGTGAAGGACTGCAGAGTGGAGCAGCGCAATGGGCTTGTTCAAAGAGGACTCCCTTTTTCGCAAATGCATCAATATTGGGAGTTTTCGCCTGTGGATGTCCTCCTAGACACCCCACCCAGTCATTCAGATCGTCCACGGCGATGAACAGAATGTTCGGCCTATCGATCGACTCGACGGCATCGGCCCGTTCGTTCGATGCAGCGAGAGCGACGAAGAGTGCAATCGCCGAGAGCCATGCGGCGGAACTCGTCAAGCGTTTCGGTCTGCTGCGTGGCCGAACTCCTTGCCGACTTCCGCTACGTAGCTTGGGGATGATACTCAGTTTCACTTTGGTGCGTCTTCGAAGTGTGGATAACGGTAATCGGCTTTGTCGTTTGTCGATACCTTATGCGTCGAGCCGTCTTCCGGTTTGTAAAGATACAGCTTTCCGCCTGCCTGATAAACGATCGACGATTCATCTTTGGACCAACGTGGGTACGCAAACCAGGTTGGTTTTCCTTCCTTGTTCGCGATTGGCTTTGCATTGCCGATCGTCCGGCTCTTGGCATCGAAATCCGCGACGTAAAGCGTGCGTCCGGGAACTCGTCGTTTGAACCCAGGTTGGAACTCGAAGCAGACTCTCGTTTCGCTCGGTGAGAGACTGACTCGGTCAAGTACTCCGGTCTTTGCCAATCCACAATCAATGCGTTCGAACACCGGACTGGCATTCTTTCCGGGTGTCATCAGGTAATACCCCATGCCTTGACCGGGTGGATTCGATCGCACGAGGATCCGGCCGTCAGTAAGGCAAGTGTAGGCCCAGGTATGATGCCTATTGCTAGTCAGTGGAACTTCCTCACCGGGCTTTGCACCAACCTTGCTAGCCATCACCACGAAGCCACCTGTCTTTGTATTCTTGCGATTCCAAATCGGAGTATTCGTGCCGTCGCGTGTCCAGGTTTGATTGAAGTCAGTGTGCGTGCCGTCGGTGAGCTGGTGGAGCCCGGTTCCATCCGCATGAATGATATGAATGGCTGTTTTCCATTTCGATACATCAGGATCGTTTTTCAACCTGCGGAAAAAGACCAGCATGTCACCCGTCTTTGACCAGGATGGCTTGAAATCGTGGTGACCCGTGGTGAGCGGTTTGCCCTCTGGCTGACCATAGGTGTTCACGTGAATTTCGCCGTTCACGAAATACGAGCCTCGAGAGTTTTGGCCCTGGCTCGCCGGCAGGGCACCGTCATCTGCTGACAAGACACCAGAGCTCGCGAGCAAGAGGGTCACGATTCCGGCAAAGGTTGCGACATACTTCATTACTTTTCCTCTTTGTTCGGCGAGATCAATTCCACTTCCGTGACTTCCAGACCACTCGGACCGCCGATGTGAGTGAATGCCCATATGTTGTTGAGAACCAGGTCGTTTGGTCTTACGGCTAATTCCTTTTCTCGATCACGAACGCACGGATCGAGCGTAAAGTCACGGACTCGATAAATGACTTCGAACTGACCATCCTTGTCTGGCTCAGAAATCGGTTGCTGGGTGCCGAGATCGCCGCGAAACTTTCCAGCGAATTCACCACCCGCATCTGACACCGCAATGCCGAAAAAAACTCTGGCCGGTTTGTCGAGGCGACCGCGGACGACGAACTGCGATTCCGATCTGACCACCACCGGTGGACCATCACTGCGGGGCACCGGAATCCCCAGCAGATACAGCGTAGCGTTGGGGTTGTCCGGCGGCACAAAGGGGATCGCTTTTTGGGCAGCCGCTCGCTGCCGCGTTGCGGGCACCCACTTCCCGTAGCCTCCACGCCTCAGATGAAGCTGGCTTTTCCATACGGGAACTGAGTTCTTTATGAGCGAAGGAGATAGATCATCATCTGTGTCCGTCGTGACGTGATGCTTGGCGGGGACATCGACTTCACTACCATCGCTGAGTCGCCTAAAGTTGACCTTCCCCTCGCTCACGGTGAGCATGGTGGAAGCAAGGTCCGCTTCGACGTCGAACTGCGTACCCAACACCTTCAACACGGCTGATCTCGTTTGGATCAACATCGGCTTACCCTCCGGTTGAGATTCGACGCTGGCGGAAAGGCGTCCCTCGCGAAGTCGCAGCTTCTTCTGGCCAACGTCCGCGAACGTCAACAAAGAAGTCCCGGATATCATCACGGTTGAACCGTCACGGAACTGCAGTTCGAACCACGAGTCGGGCGCCAAACCTTCGATGGTTCCTCCCGCGAGTTTCGTCCCAACGGAGATGTCCCTTACGATCTGCCCGCGGTCACCCGTCCAAATCAACGCTCCACTCAAGCCGGTTATCTTGGCAATGGACACGTCGGAAGCCGGTGGCAGTTCCGCAATGCTGCCGATCTCGACGCTCCGACTGTTGGTTTGAGCGAGTTGGTAGATCAAACCAGCTGAAAGAGCGACGATGATCACTGCGGCGACGCCGAGCATCGTCCGTAGGACGCTGGGCGTCGCCCCCTCGCTTTTCCGTGCTGATTGCTCGGCAACCAGATGCTCCACGTCGTGAAATGAATGACTTCCTTCACGCAGTGCCTCCGACATTTCGGTATCCCACTGCACATGCTCAACGAAGTCCTTCCGCGCCGCGGAGTCGCTGTCGAGCAATTTTGCGAGATGCTCTTTCTCGGCTTCCTCTAATTCGCCACGCAACTGGCGATCGATCAGTTCTTCCCAATTGTTCTTGTCGTTCATGGTGCATCCCTCAGACTTGTTTCTACGCACGAACGCACTTGCTTTTTAAGTCGAAATAGCGCCTTCCGCACTGCCTCGATGGTCATTCCGAGCCGATCGCTGATCTGCTGATAACTCAGCTCGCAGGCAAACCTCGCTCTCAACACGCCTTGGCTGCGTGCCGGCACGCGTTCCAAGCAGCGCCGCAGCGCCTCACGCCAAGACTCTGTTTCGTCGTGTCGCCTGGCCGCTTGAAACTGGTCGAAGGCCGAGTCGATTGCATCATCCAACAAACGCTCTGCCAGCGTCCTCTCGCGCTGATGCCGCTGCTTCGCCCGCAGCACTTCGATACGAACAATTGATCGGCACCAGGCGAGCATCGATGTCCCCTCCTGGAACTGGCCGTACTTTTTGACGACGACGAGCATCGCTTCCTGCACGACGTCATCCGCCGCAGCGTAGTTTCCAAGCAGCGACCGCGCGTAGGCAACCAGTTCCGTGCGACACTCCAAGGCCGCTTTCAGCACACGATCTCTTTTGTCGTCAGAGCTATCCATTCAAGTGGCATCCGAAAAATGTTCTCACCAGTGGCGAGCGTTTATTATCGAGTCAGCAAGGCAGTGCAGCGATATGGGCATGCGACGCAGGTGAGATTGGATGAATGTGGCCAGCCACCGCGAATTGCGCTTCGTTATGGAGGAACCAGGCAACAACGGTGCGACGAGCCGATCACATACAGAGACCACTCATTCTGCGCAATCGTGGACATATCTTTTCGCCGGTGTCTAAGACGGAATGGGGCGACTGGCTGCGGCGATTCGCCAAAAGCCGATGGATCGCTCACCGAAGCACCTTCGATTTTGCACCACGACCACCATTAAGTCACCCACGCTTGCGAGCGGCGGTGAATCTGACCGCGTGCATTCAGCCGGATTCCTCCCTGCTGGAGGTTGCCCCACGAACGGAATTCGGTCGCGGCGCAAGCCCTCCCCGTGACGACGCTGCCGGTGACGCCCCATCGGGTCAAAAGACTTAGCCGAACCATAAACATCGTGACAGTGTGGCTTTTTACCGATGGCAATTGGTTAATCGAGATCGAACTGGCGTGCGCGATTTCGCCGACAATGTTTCTGCGAGCGTTCTCACCCGAACGCAGGCACGCTCGAATTGCTTTCACGAGTGCTCACGCAGCTTTAAATTTCGTTTCGCAACAATAGCGGCTCCATTCCGAATCGCGACGCAGCCTTGCAGTCCAATGGCTACGACGGAATTCGAACTGCTTGCCGCTCTTGAAATCGCGATTAAGTCACTTTAGAAATTCTACATCGCCGCTCTTCAATCGATAGTAAGCCGGAACGACTGGTAGTTTTGAATCGTGGATAATCTTGGATCGAGACACCAGATCAGCGGCGGCCAGCCGTGCGTTTGCTCGCACATAACCAGCCATCGCATCCTTCCCTGAGGGCTTCTTCTGCAATGCTGGCATGATGTGGCCAACGAGGTGCTGGAGTGCTGGGCTCGGTGCCGATTTCGCGGACTCCATTAAACTCAAAGCAGCACCGACCGCGCCACAACATTCGTGTCCCAATACGACGATGCCTTTGACTGAACTCAGATTCGCTGCAGCGTATTCGATGCTGGCAATCGACGAAGCGTTCGCAATGTTGCCGGCAACCCGAACGACGAACAGCTCACCAATGCCTGTATCGAAAACCGTCTCTGGAGTCACACGGCTGTCGGCACATGAAAGGACGATGCACCACGGCTCCTGTTTTCCCGTCCACATTTCCCGACAACGTGGCGACTGGTTCGGATGCTCAAGTTTACCTGATTTGTAGCGTTCGTTGCCTTCGTTGAGACGCTTGAGAGCTTTGTTCCAACTCGTGTATTTGCCGTAATCGCACTCAGATATCTTCGCCGCTTTTTTCGACATTGAAATACTCCCAGGAAATAATGAATTCAGGACGAACAGTAAATCGTAGCACCGCTGATCTGGAAAGTACCAAGCGGACACAACGTGACCGGATTCGACGGAACGCTCGGGTTCAAAACACTAAAATGCGCATTAGACGCCAGAATTAACCAACACACAAGTGTTTGACAGGGATACATCTCAGCCGAACTGACCTGCATGTCGACGTCGGTCAATTTCCCGTGATCATTTTTACCGAAGCGGCGGCAAGCCTTGATCGCTTGCAGGATTGGCCACGCAACTTTTCATTTCGGCCCAGCCCGAGGATCCTCTCGGGTTTACCTCACTACCCAGCCGCCTCGCATTTTACAGCCCTGGCAACTGATGCTGCTGGAACTTGCCGCCTGGGTCAACCGCGAGCAGCAGGCTCGAATCGATTATCTGCAGACCGAAGTAGCCGTTTTGAAGGAACAGATCGGTAAGTTGCGAATCCTACTGACCGATCACTAGCGGCGCTGCCTGGCAGTCAAGGGCAAGAAGATCGGTCGCAAGGCTCTTGACGAAGTTGGCTCTTTGTTCACGCCTGATACGATTCTGAGCTGACATCGTGGCTCGGTTGCCAGAAAACGGGACTACTCGGATCGCAAAGAGAAGAGACCGGGACGGCCAAGGATCCGACAAGTGGTCGTGGACCTGACCGTCAAGTTCGCGAAAGAGAATCCGACGTGGGGCTTCGGCAGAATTAGCGGTGCGATATCGAATGTCGGCTACAACATCTGCGACTCCACTATTGGCAACAGACTCAAATCGCACGGCACTGAACCTGCACCGACACGCCGGCGCACAGGGTCCTGGGAAACATTCCTCAAATCGCATTGGGATGTGATGGTCGCCCTTGACTTCACCACGGTCGACGTCTGGGCCAAATGTGGCCTGACCACTTTCTATCTACTTTTTGCCACGGCGTTGAAAACCCGCCGCGTCAACTTCGCCGGCTGCGCCACCAATCCGAACGAAGCGTGGATGAAGACGATTGCCCTCGAGTTGACCAACGAGGAGGATGGTTTTCTCACGAACAAGCAGTACTTGATCATGGACCGCGATGCGACATTCAGTAAGCCGTTTCGTGCTTGCCTGCAACGCGAGGGCGTGAAGCCAGTACACCTGCCACCGCGAAGCCCGAACTTGAATCCACATCCGGAACGATTTTCCGGGTCTCTGAAATCCGAATGCCTTCACAAACTGATTCTCTTTGGTGAGACCGCGACGTAGAAAGCTGTTCGATCTTTCCTCGAACATTACCCCACAGAGCGAAGCCACCAGGGTTTGGGCAACGAGCTAATCATGCTGATGGATCGACCGCCTGACTTGGATGCTGAGATCGAAACAACCGAGCGTCTCGGCAGCTTGCTTCGGTCGTATCGACGCGCTGCATCGCTCAACCGACCTTCACTCGCTCCGCACCATTCCGGTCCAAAACATCGCTGTGATACTTGCTGCACCATGCCGCCAGATTGGCTTGTTTGTGGCAGCGTCACTCCGTCGGGACGCAAACTCGATCGCGATTTTGGCTCCATCCACTATCGCAACTGCGGATTTCACCGGCTGAAATGTTCGTTCCAATATTTTGGCCCCACGGGCAGATTCGCCCGCCATCTTTTCTTTTGAATTGCAAGTTCAGCGCTGTCCCTAGCGCACATGCGGTACGAACAAAGTCATCTCTTGAACCAATGCAATCGTGAAACGGGAAGATTGCCCTACAAGTGTCCACAGCATTCTTCGATGGCTAGCCGACCCATTCCAGGGAAGACGATCATCTTTGGTACAGCATGATGCCGACTCCTTTTTCTGCGAAGGCAGTGTTGGTAACGAGATTCATGATAGGCACCAGCCCAAACGTAGAAGATTCGTCAAACGCGTCTGGCGGCGCATTCCGACCGACCAGCAAAACGTGATTTGTAAAGATAGCTTTGACAGCTTTCCGAAACGTTTCAATCTTCCAGCACTCCAACGTCGGCCGAAACCTCCTTCAGTCATTCTCAACACCTCCGCAATACGTTGGCGAAAACAGCATGAAAATTTTCAATCTCAACGGGCGTTTGCCTGTCGGTTCAATCCGATTGGCATCCATCAGCTGCTGCTTGGTCTTGATGTCTATGTGCCTCAAGGCGGAGGATTCGAATCTGCAGAACAGCTCTAGCGGAATCTTGGAAACATTCGGTCTTGAGGACGTCACGCCCATCCGAACGTCGGTTGTGTCCAAGATCCGAGGATCCGGTGGAATCGCTCAAACCACAGGCTTCAGCTTTGTGAGCGGAATCCTGGTAGATCCCGAATCCACCAGTAATATTTTTGGTTTGGATGCCAACTCCGCCCTGTCCTCGCTCACGCTGGACGACCCCATTCGACCGGCCGACCCGATTCATCAACATGAGTCACTGCTGGAGCTAGAACTAACAGTCGACAGCTTTTTTTCAAACCTCATCGGTGGTTCTGGTGGGGCAGCCGCCGCTTACTTTCGATAACCGAACAGAACCCTGCAATGAGGCTGATTCGAGGCAGACGCCGCGAATCAATGAGTTACTGCGCGGCAAAACCCGAATGGCTCACCGAACGTGCAACAGCCACGTGCCGCGGAGAGCCACTGCATGATCAGTCGCAGGCAAACTAAAATCGCGAGATTCGCTGGTTGTGACCAGCGATCACGCCGGCGAACCTCCATCGCTATGATCGATCCAATCGTTGCGTCTTCTGCAATCGGCTCTCTCCGGCTGGAATCGATCAATTCGGATACGAGCGTCGGTGCCTGCGGGTAAATTTGCAAGCTAGACCAAAGAGAACGAACGTTTTTCGCCATCTCTTTGGATCAAACCCAGATGCTTTTCGATCAGGACAAACTTCGCTTAGCTTTCCGTAGTCCTTCGGCTCTGCCCCTCGGTTTGTTAATACTCTCTAGCCTATCCCTTCTCAATGCAGATTGTTGGGCAGAAGCACCATCGGAAACGTCGCCGAGCCTGCGGCAACTGGATGAGTTCGGCTTGACCGACCTGAGCGATCTACAAAAGGATGAGGCAGCAGCGGTCCGCGGTTCGGCTTTGCAGACGTCCCATTCAGGGATCAGTTTCATCTCAGGAATACTCTTCGACCCATCGACATCAAGTGTCATCAAAGGACACTCGATACAACTCTCATCAGCATCCGATTTCGTCGAAGAAAGCAACCTGACTGCAACCGTCAGGGAGAGCTCCGTCAACTGGACACGCGAAGTCACTCTCGAAACCGAAACGTCGTTCGTTGACTTTGACGCCTCGATGCGAGGCTTGATTCAAGCAACTGGATTCGCGCTTTCGGCGTATTGACACGAACCTGCAGCCAGCAGCCAGAATTTCGCTGTTTCACCGAGAAATCAAGCACGCGGTAAATGGTTAGATCATTGGAAAAGGTACGCAGCCAAATCACCAGCGTTTGCACGAGCAGTCGCACGGGCGGCTGAACCGGTCATGCGGAAACGGAAATCGCCAAGTGCAATATCGAGATCATTAATCCCGATCATTAGATCCGAGAACGCGTTGCTATTGGAATGCTCGGTCCGTGCCTCGTAAACATGATTCTTGATGTCTCGGGTATCGCTGAACTGAGTAACGTTGAAATTCCAGATTGAGCCTGTGTCAGGATCCAGTACAGTCGCGGTCAGGCCAGCTGATCCTGTCGTTCTTGCCGCGACACCACCGGCCCCACGCACTGACTCACCAGCGGTATCCGACATTGGTTGAGCATCTTCCAATCCAAAGAGTGATAATTCGTCTGCGTTGGCAATAGGCATGGTCAATAGACACAGACAGAAAGCTGATCGGATATTTGACATTTCAAACCTGGTTTCTAGAAGATTGAGGAGCCCGCAGCGATCGATCAGAGGACGAAAACTTGGGGCGATTTGTTAAATCACAAGCTAGTTATTGGCAAATTGATCAAAAGCATTCATTCTTGAAATCGAGCGGAAACTCAAGATTCCATTTTTTTTTCTAGCGAATGTAACGGTCGATCCACTCGCTCGGGAATTTGTGAAACACACACCTGCTTGTTTCACGGAGTTTATTCGATAAAACGAATCAAAACGATTGTTCCGGTCGTCTTGAGTCTGCCGATTCTCCCTAAGATTCAATCTAGCCGCTGTCGTTTCATGGAAGCAGTTTTTTACGGTGAGCATCAACCGGAGTGTCGGACAGAAGAGTCAACGAGCTTTGTGGCTGAAGGTGCAAGGTCTGTTACTGCTGTCGATTGTCTCTGCATTGCTCCTCGCATCTTTTGTTCAACGATCTTCAGGCCCTGGTCCTGCCAAGATGACTCCTGAGGTCTCACGGATTGAGGCTCCGCCGTCGACACCACTTGATGCTACGCACTTGCGTGATCCGAGGGAATTGATAGCATCCGATTTCGCCGATACGGAGTCGGTTGATCACGATCCCGACGATCTGTTGGATTCTGGAATTTCGTTCGATCACCAACTTCCAATCCGACCGGCTTCTGAGTCGCCGTTCTCCAGTGCTCTCTATAACGAAAACGCCTTAAGCGATTCAGATCAGGGCAGTCTCCTTGCGACCCTTGCCCGTCAAAACCTGGATGGAACAGATTTGTCCCGAGAACTCCGCGTTCGTGACCACCAGAAAGTCAGAACACCGGCGACCTTGTCAAAATGCCTTGATAGCGAAACGCTTGAGGAGTTTGGTAGTTCCAACTTATCAGGACTGTTTCTAGGCAAGCCTGCAACGGCGTTAGGCACAGAGACTCTGGCACCGTACCGCGAACGCGGGCTTACGATGGCTGAACATGAGCCTGAACCAGCCGAACTCAAACCGCTTCCGGGCCTTGTCACAACACCGTGGCTTGCTTCAACGGATTCCAACCAAGTCCTCAGCAACCTAAGCCCGCTTCCCCCCTCCATGATTACACGGCTTTCGAAGCCTTCAGGGTTGGTAGCGGTAGACAACTCATTGGCTGCTAGGATAAATCAAACACTTGATTCTCGAGCCATCGATGCGTTCACCGATATTCGAGAGGGGGCACGGCAATCCGTAGAGGGTGAGTTCGCCTCCGATAACGAGATCCAATCGGCAAGTTTTCAAGCAGAGGAAGAAACTGAATCCACAGTGCCAGATAAATCTGGACCGGAATCCACAGTGCCAGATAAATCTGGACCGGAATCCACAGCGTCAGATAAATCTGGACTGGAATCCAAACCGAATGACACGGCAATTGCCGGTCCAAACGTCCAAAGCAACACAGTCGACATCGTAGGGGCAGTGGCCGCAGATTCACGTGCGAGCACCGAAGAGGCGATTATTGCTGTCGATTATGCCAAGGAGGACGATGCGGAGCTGAATGATGGGAATGGGTTTGAGCCAATCGTTCAGTCTGGAATCATCGAGGAGCCCAACTTTGATACGGTCCTCCCACTGCAGCCCTCTGCACGTATGGCAATGATGCAAGTTGCCGAATCGAATGCCCCCGCTCCAAGCCAAGACACATCGGCGGATGAAAACAAAAAAGCAGATGATGAGAAGACGGCCGAGAATACCGATACAAAGCAAGCCGCGCCGGGGCCGGCAAAGAATTCAGATCACCATATGGTCAGTGAACTCATTGGGAGTGGATATGGATGCATCTCTCGTGTATTCGATAGCGGTTTCTACGTAGCAAACGAACTAACCCTGCTTGCACCACAGACCGTTGGCAATGTCAAGGTAGGTGTGACGGATCAACTGGCGACGAACACGGTTTCGGAGTCTTCCGAGAGCGGCCTTGGTTTTGGCAATCGCTTAACGCTTGGTATTCGTGGGCAGCACTCAGGTCTCCAATGCCAGTATTGGGCCTTTGCTTCGGAAAACGTTTTGGCTGAGTCCTGGCAAAAGTATCGTCCCATCCCTCGATTCCTGACGTCCAGTACCGCGGAGCTAGAAACACTGGACCTCGTCATCACTCAAAAACTCTGCCTCTTTGGCTGCCAGTGGGAGAGCGGCTTTGGTGGTCGTTACGCGAAATACAATGGCGAAGACACGGCGACCATTGTCGACCAAATGCATGACAGTCTTGAATTGACGGGACTAGCTCGAGCCACGCGACACCTACGTGGCGCGGGTCCAGTCCTTGCATTATCAGGTCGTCGAAATCTCGGTTTCGGGTTTTGGAATGGCGAGACAGGCCTCCCACCAGACTTGCAATGTGAAGCATGCGGGCATGATTCTTGCATGGGGACGTGCAATTCATGGCGCACAGCTAGTGCGTGTTTCCCATGGACAATTTATTGGAATGGGAAAATTAGTTGGCTTTGGGCCGAGGAAAGCGGTGCCGCTCTCACTGAAGCCATTGTGACTCAAAATGCAGGTTCCGGCGGTGCCGCAACTGCCAGATCCCGCGATAAGGCGTTGATCTTTGATGACCAGGAATCCTCTTTCCTGACACTCGGTTTTCAGGTTGGCTTGGAGTATTCCTGTCCTGTATTTTGCCGATCACAGTTCATCGCTCGAGTCGGGTTCGAGTATCAGTACTGGGACCTTGGTGGGAATGTCGCAGAATCACAGTCGTTCGCCTTCCTGACAGACGATTCAACTTTTGGTGGCAGAATCGATGCACTTGCTTCCTCGAACCGAACCGATATGAGATTATCAGGAGCGACTTTTCTGATCGGCCTGAACTATTAGTAAAGTGGCGTTGAATCCGCGATCCCGGACGATGAACGGACCCGTGATCGTAATAAATGAACGCAATGCCAAAACACCGCAAGCAATTCCCGCTTCTTCATAAGACGGATTTCGTTGCCAGTGCTGAAATCCGAGGTGGTCGAAAACTTGGCACTTCCGCTCCATGCAGTGAGTGGGCATCCGTTCCACTTACTTGAGCCCATCAGAAACGCGGTGATGCCAACCAGATCCAATTGATCGCGTTTCGCCATCGGCCAATTGATCGGCGTGCATCAGATCCCAGGCATCGAAAATTCAAATCGAAATCGATAACGCTTTGACCTTCGTTGACGACGCTAGCAAACAACCCACTGCTGACCTGCTTCCTTGCAGCGAGTTTTGTCAACCCTTCGCAACTGTCGGCAAATCGGTTCCTGATGTGCGACGCAGATCTAACAGATCGGGAATTCAGACGCTCCACTGTCCAGCCAAGCGTACAGCCCATGAGCGTCGCGCGTGACCCCGCCGAAAACGGCCCACCAAAGTCTCTTGCGGCCGCTGCTACTTGAGGTGTCGGTAACACGTGGCCTCGCCGGACGTGTCCCACAGCCGAAACCTCTCATGCGTATTCTAGTTAATTTATCGGTTATATGAATTATCCTCAGGTTTTCGGCTGTGAGTAGCCGAATCTAACAACGTGTGCAGATCATCATTTAGGCAAGCCGGAGGTGGATTGTGTCGATCGCGAATGTTGGAATTGACCTTGGGACCATGTACACAGCCATGGCGGCGTCAAATGGATGCCGAAAATGCATCGCCAGCGAAGTCGGATTCCCTCGCGACGCAGCGGCTCGATTGCTTGTCAACGAGGAATATGTGATGGGTGATGATCTGCGGAAGCATCGAAAAGCATTAAATGTCATCCGTCCCTTTAAGGGAAACCGGCTTAAGTCAGCCGTGACAGAGCAGGATTATAAGGACTTAATCGGCAACCAATCGCGTGATCAGATTACTGCGGCTACCTACTTAATCAAGAGTGTTCTCGACGACCTAGAACTCGATGCGGGTTCACAGATTCGGTGCGTCGTCGGGGTTCCGTCCTCTGCAACAATCTACAGCCAAAAGATCATCATGGGTTTGGTGGAGACAGCAGCGCAACTTGTCGCAATCGTACCCGAACCATTTGCGGTCGGTTTTGGACTCGACAGTGATGCCAACAACTCCATCATCATTGACATCGGAGCAGGTACAGTGGATTACTGCTACTTCTATGGAGCATTTCCCGCAGCAGAGGACCTTAAATCGCTTCTGCTCGGAGGCGATCATGTTGACAAGCAACTCAGGAAATCGATCTGCAGTGAATTCCCGGACGTAAAAGTTTCTGAGCAGCAAGCTCAGTTCATCAAAGAGAAGTTCGGCAGTGTCGGGAGTTACACATCCCCAGCAGTCGTAGAACTTCCGACGAAATCAGGTCGGGTTGTTTCATGCGATCTGACCGATGTCGTTCGCAGCACTTGTCAGCAGTTCGCGGAAATGATTGTCGAGAACTTACTCTCCCATCTAACCATGATTGGGAGTGAGGACTTCGCGATCGAGAATTCCAAGATCCTCTTGGCAGGGGGTGGTAGCCAGCTTGCGGGACTCACTGAGTACATTGAAGACCGGCTTGATCTTAAGGGACAAACGGAAGTAAAGAGAATCCACGATTCTAGGTTCGCAGGCGCGAATGGTGCCCTGCAATTGGCCCGCCAACTACCCGACGATTATTGGAAACAGCTCATCAGTACAACAAACGTCCAGAAGAGTAACGCTGCATAGACAAATTTTAGTTCTACGCATACGCTGCCACTCATCATTGATTGAGTCGTCAGAGCCATAGTAATCCGCTGAGATGCCCCACAAGCACATCACTACCTAAACGATAGAAGTCTACTTTGTTTAATCTAAGAAAGCTAACGCCCCCACCGCAGACACGAAGAAGCGTGCTTGCTGCGTTGGTCTTTCTGCTGTGCACATCTGGACACAGTGTCCTCGCTGGCTTTGAGATGCCAACTACAACATCAAACTCGTCGGATCCCTACTCAAGTGCGGCGAGTCAGCCGATCGATAATTCGCGAGCTGAACAAAGCCTTCTGCAATTGACCCCCACACAGTCTCAGAATTTAAAGTGCGTCTTTCTTGGCATTAGCGTGACGCTGATCATCGCAATCTTAAGTAGCATCGTCCGCGGCCGAGGAAGTTTGCAGGTGCAACTCGGCTCGGGTGGACAAAACGACTTCAACGCAAACCAGAATGGGCCTTCTGGAAATCCGCATGGGCAGGGCACGCCCAATGGGAGTGTACCGCAGTATGTTCATCAAGTCCCAGTCGGTCTCCCCATCAGTTACATGCAACCCATGCCTATCGCCGTACCAGTGCAAATGGGGTCCCATTTTGCTACACACGTTGGAGCGTATGGCCAGCCTGGTCTCCATCCAGGATCGTCTGCTGCAGAAACGTCGCGGCCCTTAAAAACGCCTTCGGAGGCAACCGACGAGATCTCGAAAGACGAATCGAACAAGTCGCGAACGAGACGCCAAGTAGACTCCGGCGTCGCGAAAGATCGAGATAGCGTCGAAGCGGCTGGCATCCCGATTCCCCTCGATCGTCAACATGACGCTTTGCTTGAAGAATCGGCCATGGATTCAACGCCACCTTGCGAACCGTTGGACCAGGGAGCCGCCACCCACGAGGACGCGCAAACGATCAGCACTCCGTCGACGACAGCCTCCGACCGCATCACAGAGGAAGACGAAACCTCCGCCGAGTCGCGATTCGAAATTCACAAAGAGTCGGAAGCCAGTGCTGCAGGAACGCGTGTTGCCAATCGAAGCATCGGTGTCGTCCCAATGCATCGGAGCGATCGAGGCCAGGGGCTGAACCTAAGAAATCCCGAGGAAGAAGACGATCCGGTCGCCACGCAGGGCCACGGGGACTCACTCTTTGAGGACATTATCAAAACCGCTCAGCGTCTCAAAAGATTAGAAGGCACCATTTGATCGATGATTCGGTGCTAACCAAGTAGCCGCGAATTGACCATCTCTCGGATACAGACTTCTGGTCTTTTTGTGAAAACAGGTCAACCTTTGCCGCAGTAGGTGGGCATCCGTTGCTTTCTAGACGGCCTTTAAACCCATGCAAAATCGATCGCAAATCATTTTCGTCTGCATGGTTTCCTTGATGGCAAGTGGTTTGCTCATTTTCGATGAGCAGCAAACCGACTCTCCGGGCAGTTCACCTCAGACCCAAAGTAAAATCCGTAAACGAAGCGACCACCCCCGTCGGAGTGATACGCTTACAATGCCGACCCTCTTCGAAGCGAACCATGATGCATTCGCACAGCATCAGCAAAACCAGTTTGCAGACAGCCCTGAACCGACTTTCACGTCGCCGACAACACCAAACAGCGAACAAATTGCTGCGGACGGTCCCCAGACGAACGAGATGGTAAACGCCAGCGATTCGCAAACGCCGGGGAGCGATGATTTTGCGAGAACTGATACAGGTGGATTTGAGCATTCTGAGAGACACTTGGCACAGGCAGAAGCATGGCTTCGTCAGGAGCGTCCTAAAACAAACTCCGCTAACGAACGAACTGCAGATTTCAAAGCGAAAAGTTCTGGTGAGATTTTGCCTGCGCCCCGTGCGGCCTTGAGGGAAAACGAAAGTGATTCGAATACTTTTGAGATGCCCGACAAAGCTCTCCATCGGGTACCAGTTCCCCGTCCACAACCAAGAAATAATACAGTCAGGTTTGCATTCGACTCCGAATCAACAGATCGCCCAAATCGGCAGACTGCAGGATCACAGGTTCGCCAGGTCCAAAATCAGCAGCCAACTCAAGAAACGAAATCCGATTCAGAAGAAGCCGAAGCAGAGCAATTGGGAGTCCCACCTCCAAAACGCACATCCCAATTCGTGAAACGAAACTCGGTTCTGCTAGAACCAGGCCGCTATCAATTCGAATACGGAATCCGTTATTCGGTTGACACCACCATCAGTCCAGCAACCGGTATCTCCAACACCGAGGATTCGCTTGTTCAGATTCTTAACGCAACACAAAAACGACAGGTGTTTTCGAGCCCGCTAGAGTTTCGACTCGGTCTTTTTGAGAATCTGCAAGGATTCATGAGTATCCCGATTGGATGGTCAGGAAGGTCTATCACTGCCGGCAATGCAAAAACCGGTTCGGATGTCTATGGACTCGGAGATTTGGGACTTGGCCTGACCCGAGTCATGTGGGCGCCCGAAAAATCCAAGATGCGTATTCTCGGTTTCGTGCAAGCTTCGGCACCGACAGGAGATGGCGTGATCTCGCTCTCGCAGCAAAACCGCAATGCATCACTGGGCGCTGGCTATTGGACGCTGACCTCAGGAGCGAACATGAGTCAAAGCATGGATCCGGTCGTGCTGTTTGGAAGTCTGGGCTATACCTACACCTTTGGCACTCGAATCGAAACTGGTGACCGCATTGACGTTGGAAATACCCTTTTCTACCAGACCGGTGTGGGTTATGCGATCAATCCCAATGTCACCATTAGCGCGGCTTTCTCGGGTGCATCGACAGGAAGTATACGGATCAACGACCAAAAGATCCCCGGGGCAAGGATAGAACCATTTTCTCTACGAATCGCCGGTTCAATCAACTCCCCAGACAAGAAAAGCAAAACCGCCGCAAGCAAGAACTATGAACCTTTCTTACGGTATGGCTTGACCAGTTTGGCGAACGATGTTGAGTTCGGGATTCGGTGGACCTACTAGAGGAGCGAGAATTCATGTTAATGAACCCACTCTCAAATCGATGGGTCGACGAGATCGGTCGCTCCACCTGGGGCATTCGTGTGCGCAAAAGCAGCTTCCGCAGTATGAGGATCTATCTGCTTTCAAACTTGGCAATGTTCGCGTTCCTCTCAGGCGACATGAAGGATACGGTGGGCCAGGAAAAGGCAATCGAGCAAAGCGAATTAAGGTTTGGTTCCCGGGCACCTGTGCGCGATGATCTCACGAAGTTTCAAATCTATGTCAAGAATGCAAGGCAACTTCGAAATGAGAATGTTGTCATGCAACAACGCGATTTCTCCTGTGGAGCAGCAGCGCTGGCAACCGTTTTGGTTTACTACTGGGGTGAAGACCTATCCGAAACCACCATTTTATTGATCATTGCCAAATCTTTGTCCCGGGAAGAACTAGATGATCGAGTTCGAAATGGATTGACGCTCACCGACTTGAAACGAGTTGCCCAAATTGGCGGGTATACCGCCGTCCTCGGTAAGCTCAGCATTGAAAGTCTTCGTAAGAGTAAACTGCCATTGATAATGGGTATTACGGTGAACGACTACGATCACTTCGTGGTCTATCGCGGAATGGACGAAGAATATGTCTACCTCGCCGATCCGATTTTCGGCAAGAAGCGAGTCAAAATTGGTGACTTCGCGGAACAGTGGCAGAAAAACGCGATTCTAGCCGTGATCAAACCCGGCAATAAGCCGCGGGACGATAGCCCATTAAGACTCCAGGATCACGAGAAGTTATCCCCTTTGGCTTCTAAAGCATTTATCCAACGACAATTAACAGGAAGGATAAACCCATAGCTTTTCTTTACCAGTTCACTCGGGTGACCAAGAGCGCTGTGGTTTATTGAAGATGTACAACAAATTGCATTATCGAAACTGTCGTGACACACGTCGGTCGACCTTGAGCGTTCGTTACTCCGAACTCTTACGGATTGTTTGTGTCTCTGCATTCCTATGTTTCATTGCGACGCCAAGCCGCGCGGTTGATGGAGTGGCTTCGGGAATTCTTGACTCAGATGATCCGAAAGCCAGCGGCACCAATATTGTCGCAGCAACCACCGACAAACTCATTTTGACCCCAGCCCAGCCAGGAAAATCTGTGAAGGCAAACCGGGTAAGGTTGGCATTGCAGCCCGTTCTGATTGACGAGCCTCTCGGTTCGGGACTGTCGAAAAACACTCTTTATGAGGGCGCCCCAGGACAGGAACTTCTCGAGACACTGCCAGCGCCAATCCCAGATATGCCCCCCTCTACGATCGGCTTGGGTCAGACCGGGGACAATAGTTTTGGAGATTTGAGTCAGGGCCCCGCAGAGTCCTTTGTGGAACTGCAGCATATGCCGACAAGAAAACCAAAAACTAGACTACAACGATATGGCATTGGGCTGGGAAGAATCTTGAATCCAGTCCGCGCGATCCACCTTTTTGATCAGGGGCTTTATGGGGCAACCGAATCGACCCTTCTTTTCTCCAGTCGTATCGCAAACGCGAATCTCGGTGTCACCGATCTCCTCACGGACCAGGCCCTCACTAGGCAGGCTCAAGATGGTTTCGGGTATGGACAACGATATATCCTTGGATTACAGGGCCAGGTCTTTGGTTTTGAGGCGATTTACTGGGATCTTGGGAGCAGCAATTACGACAGCGGTGCCTGGAAACCAAACTCGATTTTCGACCATTTCACGTCCGGCCAAGCGATTGACCTCAAAACGTTGGATCTGGAGATCACCCAACGATTCTGTCTTGCGAGTTGCCGTATTAAAGCAGCAATGGGTTTACGGCGCGTGGACTACTCTGGAACAGCATCGGCCTTTGCAAGCTTGGTCTACCATGAAGACCAAGTGGAGGTCACCGCCTCATCCATTGCAAAAAACAGCCTCGATGGCATTGGGCCGACCCTGGCGTTCAGGGGAAATAAGCCGATTACAACACTCGGAAATTCAGTCGCTGGAATCGATTTCTTTTGGTCGACAAGAATCTCATGGCTTTGGTCCGAAGAGACGACCAGTGCCACCACCCAGGCAACTGCAGTAACGAACTCGACATCCAATCCGACAGTCGCAAGGTCATCGGATCAAGCTTTTACGCTAAGTGACGACCGCAACATGTTGCTTCATTCAGGATGCCAGGTTGGATTTCAATCTTGGTATAAGATTGGATGTCGATCTCGCCTGACTGGTCGAATTGGTTTCGAGTACCAGTACTTTGATTTGGCGGATGATTACTCCATGTCGCAGTCAAGTGCATTCCTCACTGACAACAACACATTCGGTGCATCCACCTTCGCCATTGCAGAAAATGCTGGTAAGGATCTGCACCTTATTGGCGTCAATTTCCTCTGCGGAATTAATTTTTGATCTTGAGCTTGCGAATTAGGCGGAGCCACTTTCCCACGCTGCATAGTCCCCAGCATCGTAGTCCCCAGCATCGTTGCATGAATTTGCTGCCAAAATCTCCCACGCATGAATTGGGTGAGTCGCCACAGTCCATCGTGTGAAGCGACAACTCCAGTGCACGTTGATTTTGCGATCGACTGTCGATTCAAGCAAAGTCGTTCTAGACTGCTTCTTATGGTGGTTTCGATCAGATACCAGCGCTCGGTTTCAAAAGCAGAGTGTTTGAAAGACTTTCCGAGCTATTTATATTTCTCCCGGTACGAGCTGTACCATTCGGTTGAGATTATGCATCACATGCCCAGACGCTGGGAAAAAATGTCACTGCAATTCGAAATTTGAGATGATTTGACTCAAAGCCAGGTACCAAAGATTTACTCCTTGGCGTCAAGCGAGCAATCAACAAGCCGCGTGCTTGGAGCTTGTTTGGAGCCCCAAAGCAGGGGACTCGTTCTCCATCGCGATCCGGCCGCATTAATCCGAAACTTTCTGATCTCTCTTTATTTGCCGTAATTTCTCGTCTCAAATCGTGATTTTCAGTCTGGAAATTTCAGAAGTGAACAGATTTTCTGGAACGTCATCTGCTGAAAATCGCTTCACTCCTCGAATACCTTTTCTTCTGCTAAACGACCGCCTGGAAACGGTTTGTTCTAGCGATTCCCAAAATCTCGAGGATTTACGTAATGAGAAAGTTTTGCACCGTAGCTTTGATGCTACTTGCCGCGACTGCGTGCCGCGGCGAAGACCTGTCTGGCTTCGGTTTGGCCGGACTTGAAAGTGTTTCTGACACTGAGGCAATGGACGTTCGTGGACGTGGCTTGGAGAGCTCTTTGAGCTCCATCGCAACGAACTCGCTTGCGTTTTCCATCGTGGACGTCGCCAGTGGTTCTGTTTTCAACCTGAACGCGACTTCGCAGATCACCGGTTTGGATTCGGTTTTCTCCGATATGAATGATTTGACCGGTGGGGGTCAATCCCTGGGTCTGAACAGCGTCGGTGGAGTCATGCTCGGCGATGCGAATTTCTCGATCGGTGATAGCTTCCGCTTCTCGCTCGAAGGATTTTCGAACGCCGCACAATCGAGCCAAATCGGCGGTGCCGCTACCGGTATCGACTTCTCGGCTTTGCTTCCGTAATCAACCTAAAAACGCAGAAACATTTTTACAAGGATAAAACATCATGAAACTTAAAGCACTCCTCACCGCATTCCTCGTCGTTGCATCGTGTGCTTCGGCGAAAGCGGAAGACTTGGCAGATTTTGGCATCAGCGGCATGAAAGTCATGACTGAAGCCGATGGTTCGGAAGTTCGTGGTCAAGGTGCCCAGTCGGCTGGAATGGCTGCTTTCCAACTGTTCGCGTTCGACTACCTGAGTGGTTCTTCGATCAACTTGCAGTCTTCAAGCATTAACCTTGCAGACTCGGTCAACACCGGAGCAGAAATCGTTGGTTTCGAAGCTCTGAGCGACGCATTCGTTGGTATCAGCGCGATGGAACTTACGGTTGACGCGTTCGCTGTCAGCACAACTGGTTTCGAAATTGGATCACTCGGCGGTGGTTTGGCCGGCCTCTTCGGTGAGCTTCCAGAAGTTCACGTCGAGCCTGAAGCACCTGAGGCACCTGAGGCACCTGCTCCGTAGTTAGATCGAAGGTTCATCTCTCTCGAGATTGAGGGCTGGCCCACGATATGCAGCGCATAACTGACGGCTAGACAAGAGGCGAGCAATCTGGTGATTGCTCGCCTCTTTCCTTATTTGCAGGTAGCTTTTGGCCACTTATCTGATTCCAATCCAGCCTCGGATGGAATGGTGGAGAGTCCCCATCAGCACCTGCGTCTCAAAAGGGTTCTACCCTAGGGACAAATTTAAATGATGATTTTTCTGCTCCACTGCAAGGGATCGTCTCGACAGGCAAGGACGTCGCTTCGGAGCAAACGCCCGCTATTAATCAGCGTCCAGAGCGAATCCCATCAATGGTCGGCGGAGCGCGACACGTCCCGGCTTATAGCGAAGGTCCACCACAAATTCGCAGAAGGTCGTCGTTGCAGTTGGGGCGGTAATTCCTGCAGAGACAAATCGAACTGCATTTCCACGTGGGGTTAGGTAAGGTGCGAATAGACGCATTTGCTCCAAATCCAGACACCCACTGCTTCTCAGCCAGTCGATGCCTGGCGAGATGCGTCTCGCCGATGAAGCTCCATTGATCGTGACCGCAATCCCCAAGCTCTTGCGCGTCTGGATGATTGAATTCGCCAACTCTTCCGACAGTCCAGGGATTGCCCTTAAAACCGAATCTGGAGCATTGTTCACATCAATCTGAATTGATATGGGAGCTCCGAGTACGCAACTAAGTTTTTCTTGCAACGCAGGCAGAGTCTCTTGGTAAGTTTTTTCTTCAGCGGGCCATGGACTTTGAAGCTGAATCATGCCCTGCTCGGATCGATGCTCAACATTCACGCCCACCAGGTCATAAAGCGAGTGAATGCGAAATACACCGGGGGAAGAGATTGTCAATGGTCCCCGACTCACACTCTCACGATCGATTGGATTGGGCGCAGTCCTCTGTGCTGGTTCTGTTTGATTAGCAGCCCGCTGTCTGGTAGCCGCTTGCGTATCCTCCAGAAACTGAGCCTGGGGTAGGAAAGATTTGTCTTGGGGACCAGACATTCGGTAGACAACCACGTACGCAGCCACGTCTTGGCCAAATTCATTCGCAAGCTCATCGTATAGAGCTGAAAGATCTTCCTGATTGAGGAGCGTTTTCTGCGCTCCATTAACTCGAAAAATAGACTCGCCACCATAAACAGTCAGAAAAAACTCAAGCGGTAGCTCGTCTTCCGATTGAAGAGTGCTCGTCCTTGAACTCCCCGTGTTCGATCGCAACCCATCACTTGGGGACAGCCATTTGGAAACGCCACTGTCGCCATATAGCAATTCGGGGGTCATATTTCGAACGCCAAGCAAGTCATCAAGTTGGTCGAGGTGTCTATTCCGAGCCCTACCACCTTCTCTCTGAGATTGGTAATAATTCGACTCGGCTCCGAACTCTCTGGGTAAGTCATCCTCATCCATCCAATCCAGGATCGCATCCGCCATAGAAGGACTCACCGAGGGAATGCACGTGAGCATTCGTCTCGCCTCTGGGGCGAACTTGGCTTCCAGCGGGAGCCGATTCAAGTTCAGCTTTGCTGATTCATTAGCAACTCCAGCAGCCCACTTTTGAGCCCGAGCATTCCAGTGAGCTAGCCGGAATCTACCTCTCCCATCTTCACCCCAATTGGTCACTTCCAAATCGGCAAAACGACTCGATGAAAGCTCTCTTGGAGTGCTTCCGACGTGGGCTTCGGAAAACTGCGAAAGCACGTATTCCGCGCCCGAATCAGCCAGCAATCGGGATTGCTGGCCGCGGATGGCTCCATTGGAGGCCACATTCTCAACAAGCATCATCTCGGAAAAGAAATAGGCGACGGCGACCATCAGCAAGATGATCACACAAACGCCCAGCATCAAAAAACCGCGACGACTCGCTCTCATTTAGAATCCTTTGGATTCGCAAAGGTGCCTCAGCATGGAGATTTCTCGATCAACGTTTCATCCGAAATAATCCTGCCGGGGTGGTTGAATAATACGAACCTCAAAAACGGTTCTACAAGCACTCAAGCGACCGGAAACATCGCCATGACCGATCAGCATCATAGCTCCGCATGGCAGATCTCGGAGTTCGCCTAGTTGCCGTCTTCAACGGAAGTCTCGATAACCACTAATGTTAGAAGTATAGAACGAGTTGACCAACTGGCAGCGGGAAGCAGAAGAAAATAGACACTGATACAACCCTTCCTCAATGTGGTCTGGTTGAGCATCCATGTTCTTCACAGACAGGGCAATTACGCGAGTAAGAGCCGAAATCACAAGTTTCGATCGACAGGAGTTCATTCGTCTGCAACGAAACCTTTTTCTGGGCTTTGATTCCCTGGAAGAGTTCAGCAGATCGAACCTGACCTAAGATCCGGGTTTTTCCAGATATCTCGAGAATGTGGAACGACCAGTAAATTCATCACACGCCTCATCTGCATCGTGGTGTTCCAAATCCCCGGTCAGCACGGCGTTGGACGAGCCACTGCCTGAGTCCGCCCTGCTATTCTCACCGGTACCGGCTTGCCGTCGAAATCATGACGGGCTTCTCGTATGTTGGCTTGAACTCACGCTGCCAATCATCTTCAACGGTAGAAAACACGAATTGCAATAAGGTTTTGGCAAGGGTTTCCCTTGGAAATCTCACATCATCATTGTCTTCAATGTTGCGCCGATTGATTTCGCGAGTTGGCCAAAATGCGATGGAAAAGATTGCGACCATTTTGCTTCGACGATTGGTACCCACCGGAATCCAGAAAGACGGTTCGTCTCAATATTTCAACCTGTCCAACGATCTCCACATGTCCAAAACTGTGTGCGGAGAAAATTGCAAGGAGTTGCGTCGCGTGGCGATCAGATCAAAGCCGCATTCAAGAGATTTGACGGCACAAGTCGCCAAGCTTGAATTGGTAAAACCACTTCCAGTTCTCCGCGCAGAGTTCTTCAGTCACACGATCATCCAGTGACAGGATCCGAGAGCAAACCGCCCTCTTCGTAAAAGTGAGTCTCTGTCAGTTGAATAATTGACAATAAAAAACCCCGCACACCGAAAAGGACGATGTGCGAGGTCACGCAATTGCAGTTTCTACTCCGCCTCTATCTTTGCCGACTCGGTCGTCGGACTCGGTTTCGAGTTCTCCGAGTTCGGGGGGGTGCGACTTCGGCGGCATCCTCAGCAACGACTAAAGTTTCCTCCGGCGCGACCGGAGCCCCAGTTCCTACAATCGGGGCCGGTGTGTCAACGCCGTTGACTGAGTGATAGTACGTAAGCCCGGGATTTGGAGCTTCGCCCGCATCGCTCGCGATCAGTTTCAGGATAGACCCGTCAACGAGTGGAATGTCAAGCGATGGGTGTGCGAAAGGCCCCGAACCTGCGGCGATTCGAGGATCCGTGAGACCCTCCATCAACTCGATCACCAGTGCTCGTTCGCGCGGAGAGGCATCAAGCACTCTGACCTGACTACTCTTCTCAGGCAGATCGTGATTTCCTCCGCGAAGGTAGAAATCCAACATTTCCTCCAGTGTTGCGGCACTACCATCACTGAAATAGGGTGCGGTTAACGGCAGGTTGAAGAGATGTGATGACTTCATGAATCCGACGCCCGGCTCTGCCTCAACGTTCGGAACTGGCGATGCAAGATTCAAATCCGCAACTTCCACACCTGGTTCCTCTGCCAACGTACGTACCCCGGTGACGGCGAATGGACGACGACCAAGATCTCCAACAACGGCGTGGCTGCGACCGTCATCGTAGTGACACTTGTTGCAACGCAACTCTTTGAACGCACGTGTCATTGCACGTGTCGGTGTTATGGCTGGAGCGGTGCTGAGTGTCTGCTCGTATGCCTGAATCGCTAGCCCGAAAAACAGTGTGAAGTTTGCCTCGGTGATCGTGACGGGCGTGTCAACCGGTTGCCCCGGAGTCGTGCACACTCGGGCGACGACGCCAGTTACCGGCTCGGTTCCTAAAAACCGGTCAAGCGGTCCGCCTGCGAACGCGTCATTCAACATCCTTATGTAACCACCGGGGACCTTGTATCCTCCAGCTTCTAGTTCGTCAGCGACATCTCCCGCCTGGTTAACGAGCGGGATCACGTGACACATTTTCCATCCGAGGTCGGAGAAAAGCCTACCGCCGGCAGCCATTTCGACATCGCTGTTTGGAGGTCCAACCGCTTGCGAAGCTTGCGACGATTCCCGAATCAAGACGCTTTGCATCCCCGCCGCTGTATGTAGACCGGGACGAACCTCTCCACTTGGGTCGAGTCCGTTGAAGATGAAGTTCGCTCGACCATCCCAAAAATTGTGAACGCTGTTCGAGTCCACGGACGGTGGTGCGTTCCGGCCTGTGACGTGAAGTGGCCCGGTTTCCACGAAATCGTCACAAGGACTTGCGCACAATCCGCCCGGTGCTTGATCATCTGCAACCGCAGCAATTCCAACGAAGTCAGCTACGGTGACTCCCAATGAACCGAACGTCGTGCCCTGTTGGCCTGCAGCGATGCGTAGAGGATGGGAGTCGGCACCTGCCTGATAGTGGCAGGACGCACAAGCATACTGACCACCGTTCCCGCTCCCTAACTGATCGTCCCAGAAAAGAGCCTTGCCTAGCCTGATCCCAGCAGCCCTCGCCTGGGGATCTTTGAACGCCTCCCAGCCGTTCTGTAGTTCAACATCGGCCCCTGACGTTGCCAGGGGCGACATCACGGCTATGGTCGCCGCAAACGTTAACTTTCTCATTAGTTGTCGCACTTTGTTCCTCTACTCTTTCTTTGCTCAATAGCTGCGGAAAAACTACACACGTGGATCGAAGGTCAGCGGCTCATCCGTCCGGCAGCAATGTGCTTACCGCCACCCATCGTGGGGGGGCCGGAACACCTGGGATACATGTCAAAATCTTTGGTGTGCTGGATCGATCTCAGGCCCACTCGGACCAAACAAGACCCCCACTCGCAAATCACCTAAGCCAATCAGGCTGCCAAAGACATCCAGTTGCCTCAATCTCAGCATTCAATGCATTCGACACATTCGACACATTCGACACATTCGCTAAAACCTTCACAATTCATGCATTTGGCCCAGCCATCCTAAGTACACTACCGGCGATTTTCCCGTTTACAAACGGCAGATTCGGAAAGCCGTTATTTTTTTCTGAAATAACCCTAAGATGCGGGTCGATCATACTGCAGCTTTCGTTCACAGAGCAGGAAATGCGGCTAGCCGAAGATCTTTTATATTCGAACCCGCGGTTTGCTTACCGCGAAGAAGTATCATCTTCTGGAGTCGTCTCCTCGTGCCGTTGCCCCCCCGCGTGAGGTCGAGTCGATTACGCAGGAGTGGCGGAGCGCAAAAACCAGACGCAAAAGCACGTGATCACTGCCATCGACCCGCTCAATGATCGCGTCATTCCCTTCTTCGAAGAACACGAAATCCCGCTTTTGCGAATCTTGACCGACCGCGATGCGTAGTATTTCGCCGAGAAGGATCGGTACGAGCACTAGCTTGAACTGGTCTTGGAAGACTGCGATCACACTAGTACGAAACCGAAATGCCCGCCTACCAATGGCATCAGCGAACGTTCCCACAAGACCGTCTTAGAGGAGTTCTAACAAATCGCGTTTCGCAAGAAGATCTACGCAATGGCAAAACGCCGCTTGAGGTGTTCCTGATTCAATCGAATTGGCCGATGAGAAGATATTGAACAACACCGAGCTTCCAACCGTGTGAAGCTGGACCGTTACTGTCGTTTGAAATACTGGCCACTAGAAATCAAGCTTTGATTCGAGATGCGATGTTTGCAAATCGTTCTGCAACCACATTAGCGGTTGGTGTGTCTTTCAGCGAATCCGAAGACAAAAGCTTGTGGTACAAAGATTTTATTTCGTGAGTGACGGCATAGCCGTGTTCTTTCTGGAGGCGTTGTTCATTACCACTCGTTTTCATTAAGGAATAAGCCATCATCGACAGTGCACGGATATCCTTCAGGACGAGTGTTTCACTGGCGATAGGCAATCGCTCTTCTGCCGATATGTTCTTCCCACCGGTGGTGCATCTCTCTACCGGGGCAAAGTGATGACGCCTCGGATGATTTAGGGGCCGACTGCTTCCGAAGTCGATGATTGTCGAATGGAAACCATGCGGCTGCTTGGTGATGATTATGTTGTCTTGATTTAAGTCGCAATGCGCAATTCCGCGTCGATGAAGATCTCCGATTGTTACGGAAATCTGGGTCAGAACATCGAAGACTTGATCGATTCTGCACTCAGAACATTCCAGGAACTCTGTCAATCGGTTGCCCGAGACGTATTCCATCATCAAAAACGGTCGCTCATTCTCAAGCGTCCCTACGCGAATACCACGGACGACATTTGGGTGTGATGCCAGTTCCATCATCAGCAATTCGCGAGACAGTCGTTTCAGGCCCTTTTCCGCTGACATGAACCTCGGAACCTTCACCACAACGTTTCTCTTGTCGGTGGGATTTGGTTTAGCAAGGAACAAGTCGTTTGAGGTTCCGCTGCCTAACCACTTTTGCAATTCAAAAGTATCCAAGTCATCACGCTCGCCGGCTATTGTCTCGAAAAGCATCTTCGATCCGTGGTCGCCATCAACGAGATTGACTCTTCCGTTCGCTTCTTTGGGCAGGAGACTTAGGTCCTCGGCGTGATGAAATTTAAGCAGTTCCAATGCTCTGCGACGGATCGCTGTTGTTGGAGCGCTTTGTGAAATTATCTGAGCCTGTTCGGCTTCGTTATCCGTGGCAAGACTGCTAAATAGCAGTTTAAGTGCGGTCTGGTCTGCATCCACAGCGTAACTCACTTCTTAACAACAGAGAATCCGGTCCAAAATGGGGGTATCGTGCATCAGTCAGCTTTAGCGCGTGGATCAACCTCGGCTTTCAGCCACGCTCGCGCTACCATCCACTGCCGATAGATACTGCTTCGCGACTCATCTAATAATTCGCTGATCTCATCGAATGTAAGCCCCGCAAAGATGCGGAGTTTGACTATCTGCGCGCTCTGCGAGTGAATGCTGGCCAACCGATCGAGTGCGGCGTTTAAGTCGAGCAACTCTTGTCTGTGATCGGACGCGTTTCGTTTATCCGAAAGGTCAATACCCTCAATGGAAACTTTGCTTATTTTCCCACCACGCTTCTCGGTCGCTTTCTGTTTTGCATGATCAATCAAAACACGCCGCATTGTGGTGACCAACAGGTTGATCAATTGTTTGCGCGACTGAAAAGAAAGAGTTTCTGAAGACTTGGTGAGTCGTAGGTAGGACTCGTGAACCAAATCGACCTCTTCGAGTGACAATGCGGTTTTTTCTGACCTAAGTAGCCAGGAAGCCAGATTCCTAAGATCCTCGTAAACCGATTCCAAGTTCGAAGATTCGAGGAGATGCGTCTGTGCAGATACGACGGTGGTCTCGACTGCATTCGGACCGGTCGGAAATGCGAAACCGGCAGGGGTTGCGGGTGACTGATTATCCATTTGAGTTCTCGGGGGGGGATCTTGCCACTGGCATTTCACGGAACCCCGCGGCAATAAAAATCCGACATAGCACGCAATCCCCCGAAGCGATTGACGCTCAGTGTGGCCCGAGATCTGAATTTGGCAAACAAATTGTGCGTCAGCCAACAAAATCTTTTTTAAGAAGTTCCGATTAGTCAGGCGAAATGGTTTTCTCACGTGATTACCGGTGTTTTCCTGCGTTTTTGAGCGATTTCGTTCATTGCTTTCGGGCGTGTCCAACGTCACGGTCTCGACACATCCCGAAATCGCAGTTGGGAAATCCCGCTTACTAGGCCGGACCCTTTCCACGTGCGCGATCAGACCATCCCCCCGGTCTGTACGCATCGGCACACTCCTCACATCCAGATTTGCCAAAAAGGACACTGAAAATGAAAATCAAAATTGGACCTTGTTTAGCGAAGGCACTAGCCGTAACGGCCGTGTTTGTCGCGACATCGACGGTAGAGGCACAGCGCAGGGGACGGACTGCCCGTGCATCACGCCCCGTGCGATCTACCGCGAGAACGCGACCAGCACCACAACTCGAAGTCACAAATCCAGTTCAAGACGTCGAAGTAACGTCTCCGGTTCAAACAGGGGCGAGCGAGTCGACGCTTTTCACCGAATCGACGAGCCTCGCCGCTGCGAAACGCACAGCGACAATTTCGGCGGAAGAGTTTGCCGCCACCGCCCCCGGACCACTCGAAACGCTTTCGCTTCCTGAGATTGACCTCTCGGAGTACGTTGCCGATGAGTCGGCAGCAGTAGCGCTCGGAAAAGCATTGTTTTGGGATCAGCAGATTTCCAGTGATGGATTCGTGGCCTGTGCAACATGTCACTATCACTTCGGTGTGGATGTGCGAACCCGAAATACGGTCGCTCCGGGTGGTCACGCCTCCGCCCAATCACCCAACTTCACTGATCATTCTTTCTACGGACCGAATGAGCAGTTGACGGCTGACATGTTCCCATTCCACGCCAAGGTGGATCCTCTGAAGAAAACGATCGATTTCCCGAATGGTGATAATTTGGAGGGAGAGAATGTCGATCCGAATGATCACGAAGCCAATGTACTCCGCCACAATGATGACGTGGTTGGATCGCAGGGTATCCAGCGAAAGCTCTTTCAGAAGCTTGTTGATCTTGGCACGCAATACGCGTCTCAAGAGAGCGGGAAACGAGAAGGAAGCCGTCGTGCATCCGCTTTCACAAAGCTATTCCGTTTGCGGGGGACAGATCACCGCGCCGTCACGGGTCGAAACGCACCGACCACTTACGGTGCGGCTTTCCACGAGCGTCTCTATTGGGACGGACGAGCTGAAAACGAGTTCAACGGCGTCAATAACTTTGGCGACACCGACCCGACAGCGATGGTTTGGAGATCGGCTGACGGAGTCTCTGCAGATCAGGTGTCTATCTCGATCAAGAATGCTGCTTTAGCTTCACAAGCCGCCGCCCCTCCCACCGACGATATCGAAACTTCGTTCATCGGTCGAACCTTCGCGAAACTAGGCCAGAAAACTCTTACATTGTCTCCACTGGCAACGCAAACGGTTGCTGCAGACGATAGCGTTCTTGGAAACAACTACCTTGCAGGCAAGACTTACGCGGATTTGGTTCGCGATGCCTTCAAGCCAGAGTGGTATCAAGTTGCATCTGTCGGTGACGGAGAACATACGCAGATGGAAGCAAACTTCTCGCTCTTCTGGGGTTTGAGCATTATGCTTTATGAGCGAACGCTTATTCCGGGTGAAACCAAGTATGACGCATTCGCTCGATCGGGCTTCCGTCGCGGATTCACTGATCAGGAGAAAGAGGGTCTCAGCATCTTCTTGAACGAAGGGAAATGCATCAACTGCCATGAAGGTCCTTTCTTCGCTGGAGTCACTGGTGCAGAAGCACCGGTCGAAGCGATGCAAATGCAGTTCGGCAACGTCGTAAAAGTATACGACTCCGGTTTCTACAACATCGGCGTGACGCCAACCCGCGAAGACCTCGGGCTCGGAGGATCAGGATTCGACGGGAAGCCTCTCTCTGAAACTCTCCGATCCGGCACCGCTCCGAATCTCGCTGCTGTAGATGGTTCCTTCAAATCAAATACGCTCAGGAACATTGAGTACACCGGTCCTTACATGCACAACGGAAGCATGAAGTCACTAAGAGAGGTGGTGGAGTTCTACGCTCGTGGTGGTAACTTCAAAAACGAGCTCGACCGGTCACCTGATGTCAACGGTATCAAACTGTTGCGTGAGGATCCTTCAAAGATCGATAGCCTTGTCGCTTTCATGCACACGCTGACTGATGAAAACGCGTCGATCAACGCAGCTCCATTCGACCATCCGAGTCTTCAGATTCAAAATGGTGTGGACAGTTCTGGTAACCCCCAGTTCGTTGAAGTTGAGGCAACCGGTCAAGGTGGACTGCCCGGGGGACGTGAGCTGAACGAATTCGACGCAATCCTTGAGGATGGTGGATTGACGACGGAGAATCGCACTCACGTCGAATAGAAATAGTTCGCTTCATTCCCGATAAAGGGTCCCGTGTCTCTTTACCCTGCTCTATGGGAAGGTGGTGAGGGGTGTATCGTCAGGGATCCTAACGTGGCACGGTCGACGCAAAATGCGTCGACCGTGCTTTTTTATTTGTGGAATGAGAAGGTTTTTCAAAGTCACCACGGACGAGCTGCTCTCCGTTTATTCCAAGTTGTTGCTCGAAAGAAAAAGCACATTCATCGACTCGATGGCTTAAACGCCGTCACGGAGTGCATCCTGCTCGACAGCTGGAAGACAACCGCTGTTCAAATCGCTTTCGCAAATGCGTTAGACCAGCTTGTCAACAAGCAAGCAGCCCATACCGAAACGCACGAATCACGGCCGCAGGGGCTACTGAATTTTGGACGAAGCTATCGATGTAAGTGTCCGCAAACTTGAGGCAGAGGCAATCCAGCCTGATTACGTTCGCGAAAGCATCAGGCCCCGAAATCTCACGTAGGCTGATTCACCGTGTCTCATGAACACTTTTTATCACTCCGCTGAACGAGCAAGAATTGAACCGCAAGTCCAAAAGCTTTGCAGGAAGATAGTCCCATGCACCCCGAGAGCAGGGGCAGAAATCCACCTGGTGTGGGGCGGCCAAATTTGAATTATCTGGCCGGGAGTACCCAATCCCAACTTCAATGCGAGTACAGGACAGCATTCCCACCATTAATCGAATGATCGGGACGATGCGTTCGAACGGAGTTCATCTCGACAGCGTGGAAAAAGGTATCCCGCATGAAGGGGGGCTCCCATGAAGGCTCCTTGGAATCGGCTCGGACTCGACATAGCGATGCGAGATACTTGACCATCCTTCTAACATTCAGGCGGTGAACATTGGGCTGCCAGTAGGTGAACGTTGTGCTGCAAGGCCACCGCCGAGGTCTCGAGTAGGCGTCATATTCGTTTTATTCGTCAATGCTTGTGGTCGCTCTTCACCAGTTCCGTCATCTTTGCGATTCGGGGCACGATTCGTGACGCATAGTTTTGACGGAACGAATTGCATTCGAGTATCTGCCAAGGGCTGTTTGGGCACCGAGGACAGGAACATGGTGTTTTTGGAGAGACTTCTTACTCTCAAACTGGGATGCGAACTGAAACGGGAAAAGTGCACCTTGTAAAAGGTTTCGTAACACCATGAATGAGGTCTATGATTCGCTGTACGGAATGCCGTCCATTGATTTGACTTCCACCGATATTGAAGATGAGCTCCTTGGTCTTTTTCCACCGAGCCAGCTGATTGATCGGGGATTTGTGCCCTTTGCAGTTGAGAACGGAGAACTGTTAGTTGCTATTGCGAATCCCCACGATCTCGATCTTCCGACCGAAATCAAACTGCTCAGCGGCAAGAAAATCCGAACATTCCTGGCAGATCCGAAAGAAATCGCGAAAGCGCTGAAGCTACGCCTCGGGGTCGGTTCGACAGCCTTCAGTGACGGTGCTGCAAGTGAAGACCCTTTCCAATCCGAGGACCTTGAAGATTCCTCAGGCATTGACGATTTGGGCGAGCAGCGGATTGTCTCGAAACTGGTCGATGAATTGTTGATCGATGCACTTCAAATGGGAGCCAGTGATGTCCACCTCGAGTGCGAGGAAGATAATTTTCAAATTCGCTATCGCATCGACGGATTGCTAAGGTACGTCAGCACTTCTCCCAAAGTGTCACGGTACCGATCGGCGATCATCAGTCGAATCAAGATTCTGTCAAAGCTCAACATTGCAGAACGGCGTTTGCCTCAGGACGGACGTTTTAAAAGTGTGATTGGGACACGCGAGACAGACATCCGGGTTTCGGTGATCCCGATGCTGCACGGCGAAAACGTGGTGATGAGGCTTTTGGATCGTGGAAGGAAAGTGCTCAAAATTGAGGAACTTGAGATCCCAGAATTTGAAGAGAAGAGGTTCCTCAATCTTATTCGCAGTCCAAATGGCATGGTCCTCATCACTGGCCCAACGGGTAGCGGCAAAACGACAACGCTTTATAGCGCCTTGAACGCCATCAAAGACTCGAGGATCAAGATTGTCACCATCGAAGACCCGGTCGAATACAGTCTTCCAGGCATTCATCAAATCCAGGTCCATGAGAAAATTGGCCGAACTTTTGCAAAAGGACTACGCAGCGTTTTACGACACGATCCGGATGTTGTTCTGGTCGGCGAGATTCGAGACCGCGAAACAGCGCAAAGTGCGGTGCAAGCCTCATTGACCGGTCACCTCGTTTTCAGCACCTTGCATACAAACGACGCCTGCGGTGCCCTTCCAAGGCTCGTCGACATGGGTGCCGAACCCTACTTGGTCGCGGGAACACTCAGTGGTGTCATGGCACAACGCCTAGTGCGAAGGTTGTGCCCAGACTGCAAGAGCCCCAAGAGTGTCGATACGCTGGATACGCCAGCGGATTTCCCTGCGTCCATCGAACAGGCATGGGTGGCAAAAGGGTGTCGTCAATGCCAACAAACTGGCTATCTAGGGCGGTTCCCCATCTTTGAACTGCTTGTCCTTGACCAACAGATCACAAGAATCGCCCTGAGCACACTTGACCCAAATGCGATTCGAGATCAAGCCGTTTCCAATGGAATGCGCACTCTCCGCCAATCCGGTTGGACGGCAGTCAGCGAGGGAAAAACAACCATCGAAGAAGTGCTCCGATTGACCACCATTTCGAGTGAAGATTCGGAGTAATTCAGACCATGAGTTTTCGTTATGTAGCCAAAACGACCTCCGGAGGCATCGTTCGTGGTGAACTGAATGCGGAATCACGGGCGGAAGCACTGCACAGCCTTTCGAATCAATCGCTCTTCCCAATCAAGGTCGAGCCGAACAAGAAGCTGGCGAATGCCAAGAGAATTCGCACCCGAGACATTGCACTCTTCTACTCAAATCTGGCAGATCTTATAGAAGGGGGCGTTCCTTTGGTTCGTTCGTTGGAACTACTGGTCGGTCGGAGCAAAGGCAATTCCCTAACCTCCGTCATTGGGGAAATACGCGTCAGCGTTGCCAATGGACAGCACATGTCGGCGGCGATGCGGGAACATCCCGCCGTTTTTGATCTCTTTGCCGTCAACATCGTCAAAGCCGGTGAGAAGGGTGGCTTCCTAGAGGAATCACTCAATAGCCTCGCCCGCTTTACCGAACGAAATGAGGAATTGCGGAGTCGGATTTTTGGGGCGATTGCGTATCCCGCCTTCCTCTTGGTTGCCGGCTCGTTGCAACTCATTGCGTTGCTGCTGTTCTTTGTCCCCCGCTTCCAAGTGATTTTTGATCGCCTCGAAAAAAGAGGTGACTTACCCGCGCCAACGGTAATTCTGTTAGGCATGAGTGAGGTGATTCAAGAACATTGGCTGGTTTTGATTGGTGTCACGACGGTTCTGATCGTATCTCTGTGGAGTTGGCTGAAAACAGATCGTGGAAATTATGCGTGGGATCTTTTTCGATTGAAGCTCTGGGGGATTGGGACGGTGTCACGTCAATTTGCTTCGGCTCGCTTCTGCCACATCCTCGGAACGATGTTGCAGAATGGCGTTCCGATCATTGATTCGCTTGAAGTATCGAGACAAGTGACCGGGAATCGGGTGATGAGTGAGGCCATCAAGACGGCTTCCGCAAGCATTGCCTCTGGAAACTCGCTTGCCTCCCCACTGGCCCAGAGCGGTCAATTCTCAGAAGAACTGATCGAACTGATTCGAGTGGGTGAAGGAACGAACCGCCTCGACCGAATCCTTCAAAAAGCTGGTGAGAGCCTCGAGAGGCGTGCCAACCGTTCCCTTGATCTCGGCATCCGTTTGCTCGAACCAATCCTACTGCTGGTCATGGCAGCAACAATCTTGTTCTTGCTGTTGGCGTTACTTCTCCCTGTACTTCAATCTGCAGACAGTCTTTCGTAGTTCAAAATGTCCATCATGAAACACCCCAAGACGAAATCGCAAATGGATCGCCAAGGCATGACTCTGATCGAGGTTCTGCTCGTAGTCACGATTCTTCTAGTGATTGCCAGTGCCGTTGTCCCTCGTCTCGTCAATCGACAAGAAAAAGCGAATGCCGACACGACAAAGATCAGCCTCAAAGGTCTTGAACAGGCACTGAAGCTTTATGCAATTGATCACGACGGACGCTACCCGACATCCGCGCAGGGAATCGCTTCACTGATGAATTGCCCCGACCCAAATGACCAAGCCCTTTGGCAAGGCCCCTATCTCGAGGAACTCCCCATGGATGCCTGGAGACGAGAATTCCGCTACACGTTCCCATCCTCAAAATCAAATAAGACCTTTGACCTTTCTTCGAGCGGCCCCGATGGAGTGCATGGGAACGATGACGATGTCACGAACTGGGACTGAAAGAAGGAAAAGGGAAAGAGAAGTGGCGGTGGGGCAAAAGTCGTTCCCATCTTGAAAGGACCCAAGAATTGCTGCACTCGATAACACGTAAAGACAATGTGATCTGCAAAGCCTGATTCAAGGTGGAATCCATGCGACCTTGAGATAAGACGTTTTAAAATGATGTTCCAAGCGAGCAAAGCAAAGTTCAACACTGATATTGGAATCGCTGCGAAGCGTTTCCAAGATCGTCGCATGCGAAGCGGCGTTACTCTTGTGGAGTTACTGCTTGTTCTTGGACTGATGCTAGTCTTGGCTTCATTAGTGACCCCAAACCTTGTCCGTTTTCTCGAGAGCAATCAAGTCAAAAGGCAACTTCGCAATTTGCAATCGACTCTCGGAAAAGCCCGTTGTCTTGCCATCGAAAACGCAAGGACCGTCGTTTTCGAGTGGCAGTCGGGTGGAGAAGAATTCAAGGTGTTTGCTCTTGAGAATCCATACGAGCAAACCATCCAAGGGATGAGAACATCTAAAGAAGCATTCATCCTGCCCGAAAGCCTCAGCGGTTCCTTGCAGGATGAGTTTCGTTTTGTAAACCCGAAGCGTCTGCCAGCAACGCAGCAAGAAGCGAGTCGTATTTTCTTTTTCCCTGACGGGAGTGGAAGCTTCGCGGAGGTAGGGATTGCAAGGGGTGGCGGTCCCACGCACTGGCTCGATGTCGATCCTTTGACCGGCTCGGTGGCCAAACGGGAGCTGACGAGATGAGTAGCAATAGCAGACCTGCTCGCAGACGAAATGGCTTTACGCTCCTGGAGGTGCTTATCTCAATTTCCTTGATGGTCGTTGCGTTAACTGGCATCAACCAACTCATCGCCAACGGCGAAAGAAGCCTGAGGAATTGTCGTGACCGAACCACCGCTTTACAGATTTGCCAGTCGAAAATGGCTCTGCTGCTCGCCGGCGGCATGCCCGTCGGCAACCGCGGTGTCATTCAATCTTGTAACACTCCTCATTTGGAATGGACGTGGCGATGGACGGTCTCCAAAACCGATGACCAAGGTTTGGCAAATCTCAGTGTCGAGGTAATGCCAGGATCCAAGGCCGGGCGTCAAATGCCTTCAGTCCTGCTTGCACGGATGATCGTGACTAAACGGTACCCAAGGATCGAGCGTGAATTGACGGGGAAGAGATTTTAAAATGAGAATGTCAAACTCTTCCCGATCCAAAAAGAAACAACCTGCCGCCGGATACACGCTTCTTGAGATCGTGATTACTTTGGGGCTTAGCGCCGCGCTGCTAACTGCAATCTACAACTCACTCAATTCGGTGCTGCAACTCGCCTCAAAGGGTGAGAGCAAGACATTGGAACTCAATCTAGCACGTGGAGTGCTTCAACGGATCGACCGCGATCTTAGACAATTCGCCGACTCGAGACCCGACTACCTACAGGATTTTCTTGCAGACCAATTCCCCGAAGATTTTGCCAATGTAAGGCAGACACCTCCTGCCTTCCATCTCGCAGGAAGCCATCAGATGCTTCTTGTCAAGCATCTCAGGGGATCGGAACACCCGCATGTCGCTCGATCTGCCCCCAACCTCGATGAGTCGGGAGAACATTTGGTGGCCTACTTCCATTCAACGCACTCTTTCCATGAGGAATTGAGCAAGAACCTGCGAGAGGTTGGGTTCAATCTGGTCGGCGGTGAGGAGACCAAAGGCCTTGCCAATGGACTTCACCGCTGTTTCCTCAGGCTTTCCGCAAGTTCGCGTGATGTCCAAATCGTTTCAATTGATGATTCCTTTGAGCGGCAAGAATTCTTTGATTTGCGATTCCGCTATTTCGATGGACAAGCATGGCAATTTACGTCGGACCTATTGAACGATCGAGTTACTGCCGTGGAAACGGTGATACGTATTGATACCCGCTCAACATCAGAGCCAGGCTTCGTGAACCCAATGCCGGAGAGCCCGAACAACACCTATCGACTCACAAGCATTTTGCCGGGGGCGTCACCCCAGGAGGGACATTCGTTATGAATAAGTACGCGATTTTGATCGAGGGTCAGCGGGCTTGCCTCCTGAAAGCAAGCTTCGATCGCGCGACACTCACTGTCAATGGATTTACGCAGTTCAAGTTCCCCGAGAACAAGGATGGGGGAAGGCCCTGCAAACTGGATGGTGCGAGCCTTGCGCGACATTTAAAAGGACTCGGTTGGCGGGTGAAGTCTGCGCAATTCCTGATGGCCACTCCAGACTTATTGCATCAGTGTCTTGAATTGCCACCCACTGAGGCACGTGAGCTACATGACGTTGTCAAGTTACAGATTGAATCAAATCTCTTTCTCAATCAAGACGATGTCCAGTTTGATTATGCAGTCCAAGGGACTGATGAGACAAGCACGAACGCATTAGTTGGAATCAGCAACGAACAGCAAATTCAGCCCTACCGGGAGATTGCCAGTGATTCGGGAATTCAGGTCGCGGGACTGGGTTCCAAAGCATTGTCTACGGTGACCTTTCTCCGCAAATACCATCCAGAAATATGCAATGAACAGCTTTTGGTTGTCTCTGCCAACGAAAGCTCTATCGACTGTATTGCGATTGATGGCTCTACCATTATCGGAGTTCATTCGCGAGACTTCGCAGACTCTTCAAGTGAATTATCGCGTGATGAAACATCAGTTGTAATTCAGCAAGAAACGGCAAGGTTTTTTGGCGCAATGCGAAATCGGCACGCTGATTTCGTTCCCAGCCGTGTTTTGTCTTTACTTGATGACGCGTCGTTCAGATCAGATTTGACGGCCCGCTTCGACCTGGAGGGTTTGATCGAATTCGAAGCAGTCACCTGCATGGCTGCGTTCGCCCAGAAAACAAGTTCTAAAAACTTCGAGGCGATTGAAAAGTTTCCTGCTGAGTTCGCAGCCTTGGCAGGGCTTCTAATCAACGAGAACGAGCCTCGTCAAAACCAGATGGACCTCATCCATCCGAAGAGAAGCAAAAACAAAATCATGCTTCCGATCGGCATGGGTGTCACCGCCGCGATCCTGTGTATCGCTGTGCTGGTTGTGGGTTTTCAATACTTGCAATCCCGCAAAGAAAAGTTGAATAAACAATTAGCGGTGCTCAACACTGAGTTTCGGAATTTGGAATCCGAGAATCGAAAACAAGATTCTTTTATTCAAAAAGCTGCGTTTGTGAACGGATGGGAGCAGAGGCGTGTGAATTGGCTAGAAGAATTGTCGGAATTGCAAGAATACTTGCCAGATCGTAAACGGGCCTATCTTCGACAACTTGAGTTCCGATTGCCCGAAAGTATGGATCCGCCGTCCACAATTGCGACTGGTTACGCAAAGAGCCAGACCGACATCATGAGCATGAATGCGAGGCTGTCTAGCGAGCAGAGTCCGTTTGACCTGCAACCCAAGCCTTTTTCCACCGATCAGCAATCAGCACCTTTCGGTAACCAGTTCGAGCTTGACCTTCAGAAGAAGCCTGCCGTGGGGGGGGAAGCTCGTCGTGTTCCTGATACCGACAGTCGTTGACCCAAGCTTTCATCAAACAGCATCCTTAAATAAGATTTCCTACTCGATTGAGTGAAAATCGTTCCTATGAATCAACGAAGCAAAATCCTGCTACTGGTCACGCTGGTGCTCCTGTTGGTGTTGCGTCTTTATGCATTCACTACGGACTATCTCTTCGATCCAATTGCCGATAAAGAATTGCAAATTGAATCTCTCGAAGAGGATCTGCGACTACAACAGCAAGTCCGGCGACGGATTGACAAGGCTGTGTCCGATTACGAGCAGGATGTCACCAAAAGTCTACCCGCTAGAGCTTCCATCGCTGCAACTCTGTATCAGAATTGGTTAGTTCAAACCTGTGCGGACGTCGGGTTGAACCGTGTGACAGTCACCCCTTCAACGGCTGAGCAGGTTTCCGAAGGTGCGAAAGCGCTTAGATTCACAATCAGCGCTGAGACAAGTTACGCCCGCCTGCAGCGACTGATGCTGATTTTAGAGGAAGCACCTTTGCTGCATCGTGTCCAGAATCTTGATGTGCGTATCGCTGACTCGCCATACGAAGATTTGCTGGAAATAGGTTTAGACGTACAGGCTTTGATCCTCAATGATGCGGAAGATCGAAACTGGCTGTTGTCCGAGTTGCAGATCACCGAATTAGAAAACTCGCTCGCAAAGGGTATTGAGAAAAGGTCGTCGCCTTTCTTGGTCATCAAAAAACGGGAGAAACCGCCAGCCAACGATGTGGCAATTGAGGTGATCGAGGAAACTCCAAAGGTGGAGGTCACCGTGACCGAACCTCCAACACCAGACCTCACCGATCGAGTCATCCAAATTGGCACCGTATTCGCCGGCAGCGTCGGCGAGGCATGGTTCATCGATAGTGTCACGAATGAGAAGTCGGTGCTTGGGGAAGGTGACGTATTTGAGTTCTATGGGGTCAATGGTTTGATTGAGAGAGTTGAAAGGAAAGCGGTGGTCATCAGTATCGACGGTGAGCGATCGCGATGGCTGCTTGCCGAGAGTTTGAAGGATCGTGTTGTGATCGGTGATGAGAAGCAGTACCAGACCTCGCACTTAAAATAGATTGCCACGGATGTGTCCAAGAGTCTGATTTCGCGCCGCGACGCTGCTCACTGTATGCCAACAGCAGGAGACCGAATGAACGCTGCACCGTTACTCGCGGCCGAATTCGAACACACACGGGGTGACAACAATATCGTGCTCGGAGGCAAGCAGCGGTAGGTTGTCGAAAGAGGTCTGCTTTTAACTTGGTTGCCGCGACTTTGGCGAATGTAAATTGCTAGCGGGCGGCGATTCGGTGACCGCCTTGCATGACCGCCTTGCTCGCCAATCCCCAATCCGAAACGTAATTCCATTCATGCAAAGGTGCTGAAGGGCATTCTGGACTAAGGAGAGGATTCAAGCAAGGAATTCATCTCTGCTGCATTGAGCATTGTCTCGTTCAGCGTTGTATCGCCGTCGATCAATTCCGTCTCTATTTCGGGGTTGCTACCGATACCCGGTGCGTTTCCCAATCGAAGTAACTCCGATTGCGTGCAGTTTGGAAGGTTCAAAAGCCCGACTTCATTCTGATCGTGTATCGCAGCATCATCGGAGTTATAAAGCACCGTGGGAGTAAGAAAGATCAGCAATTCTTTTCGGATCACTTGCTCGAGGTCATGTCGAAATAGCCGACCAACGTAGGGGATATCACCCAACCATGGAACCTTGGACTCGGAAGTCACCGTCTGGTTGCCGATCATTCCTCCTAGAACAATTGTTTGACCATCCTTGACGCTTACTGTTCCATTTGCAAGCGTCAAGTCTTTGATCGGTGCTTCAATCACATTACCGCTCGTTGCATCGGTAAAGATCGGAACACCGGAGCCCCTGCCTGTTCGATAGGCACTCTTCTCGGCAGAAACATCAACAACAACATTTCCACCCGGACTGATTCTCGGAGTCACCTCCAGAATGATTCCAGCGTCAGCCTGACGAATGACCGGATTGGCGCTGCCAACTGCGGTGATCGTTACTCCATCGACGACCGGCACTTCCTGGCCGATCTGGATTTTCCCGGCTTTATTGTGGACTGTGCGAATCTGCGGGCGACTCAAAATGGAAACATCACGTTTCGCGGCCAAGGCACGAAGCAAGAAGCTGACAGATTCGGAACCTCCAGACAAAACGAGGCCACCAAACCCGGTTTCGTTATTGATCCGCCCCACTGAAAAATTGGAAAGTCCCTGGGAACCCAATTTCGATGGATTGACCGCTATGTTGTTGCCTAAGGGGGCGTTGTTGAATGCAAACCCTGGTGATCCTTGCTGAGATAAGACCACCTGATCCGTCGTTTGTATATTTCCGTTCGTCACCGTCTCCGTGATGGTCAAAATGTCGTCGACAACGCTTCGGTCAAAAAGAACCGAATCTTGGATTCCCAGTTCTACACCAAATTCATTTGTACATCCAAGATCCACTTCGACAAGCATCGCTTTGATGACGACCTGGTGAGGCGAAGCATCGAGTTTCGCAATCAAATCCTTGACGGCGGCAAAGTACCGTGGCTGCGCGTTGATGAGTAAGCTATTCGTCGTCATCTCGGGAACACAGATCAGCTTGGCCCCATCAATTGGATCGCCAATACCACCCGGTCGCGTGGCATTGGCTGGCCGCCCTGCGGCACCAGCAACCCCCCCACTTTCTCCAAAGAACTCATTGATCGCAGCGCTAACCACATCCGCTGGGGTGTGGTTTAGCTTGATCACTGCCGTTGGCCGCTGAAAGACATCCTTCTCGGCGATGCGAGTTACAGCACTGATCTTGATCAAATTTCGCACCACATCGGTGACATAGATGGTATTGGACTCTGTCAGAACATCCGTTCCACCAAAAACGCTGATGAGCAAATCGATCTCTTTTGCCAAGACGGCTGCATCACCATTTTCGATTTGCGTGCGCAGGGTTACGAGAGCATTGGAGGGCAGACTCAACAAATCCTGTGGGCCAACCATCGGAATCAGGCTCGGAGGAATTTCCTCATCCAGCGAATAAACCGTTAGAAAGCCGTCTCGTTTGAGCAAGATGTACCCGGCTTCAATCAATTGCCCGTTCAGCAGATTCAGGGCTTTATCCGGTTCCATTGACTCCGCATTGGTGCAGTGAAACGTCCCTTCTGGTACCGTTCCCATCTGCAGAGACATCCCAGTCTCTTTCGCGAATCGCTTGAGAACATCACCCCAAGCCGCGCCGTCAAACTCAAAACTAAAACTTTTAGGCGCTGATGTGGGGGCTATCGCAGGATTTGGAACCAGAGGCCGCGGTGCTGGCGGCGTCGGCAACTTGGTCGGGAATGGGGGGGGAAGTGGCTCTGCAATGGGAGCCTGAATCGCCTTCTCGTTCTTTGTGTCCCGCTGCGCGACCTGCCCGAGAAGAGTAGGCCTGCCAATTCCTGCCGGTCTTGGTCGCTTGGTTGTATTTTTGTTCGGAGTGGTTCTCCACACACCCGGTGCCGGAGGCTTCACAATCCCAGCAGATAGAGAGGTGGAACGCGCAGGCCCGCCGAGCCGCCCCGAATCCGGACCGCTCGCATCGATGGTGCTGTTCAGGCGGTCTGCGTTTTGTGGTGGAGAAACCGCGTTGGGCAAGCGAGTCGGTCTCCTGGTCTGACCTGGAGAGCTGGAACTTGGTGTTTGCCCGTGCGTCGCGACAGAAACGAACAGCGCTCCCCAAATCACCACCGCCAATACAGCGTGGAAACGGCTTGGTGATTTGTCACAATCCATGCGGTAAACGAAACTCCGTCGCGGCAATTAAGAACGTATCAGCTGGTTTGGGCCGCACATCAATCCAGGTGCGCCTGCGAGGCGTCAGATGTAATTTCGCAAGACGAGACACCCAGCCCTAATGGAATTTTCGGCTTCAATCCCGCAATGAATCCAACAATTACATTCAGAACAAACGGAATCACCACCACAGCCGTTAAAACTATAAAACTCGAAAGTTGTCTCGCCACGCCGTGGTCGTGGTAAGGCAAGAAAGCGATCCCCTTTATTTCAGAAAGCTCATTGCTGATTCGGCGAGTAAGCCCACCAGCCACACCCGACCTGTGGTTGCCGAAAGGCCGCCGCTGATAGAGAGGAATCTGGAGTTTCACGAGGGAGTATCGTTTTTAGACAGACTGACATCTTGACCGAAGGAGCAAATGTGTTTTGAGCCTTAAGCAACGTTTAGCTCGCGTGATTTAAAACGCCACCGAAACGATGTACTTTGCCCCAGCTTGCTACTCACACGAGCATCCGAAGAGTGGAATAACAAAGAAACGATTTCACCGAGCGACTCGGAAGTTTCCATTGCAATCAAACGCGACTGCTTGGGACGTCGCGGCTCGAATCCTCATTCATCCGAAGAAGACGGCAAAGGACATCGAAGGGATACGCAAACTGATAATCGTGGTACATCGCTCGCTTTCCAAGAGGAACGATGCATTTTCGATCCTGGTGACGATTGTCCGCTGTAAAGAAACGAAATATCCGATGCACGCCAGGTTGCGGAAGAGAACGCAATGCAGACTTTCTCCCGCAGCGTTACCAGATTAAAACATCGAAACACACTTCCTTGACGTCGAATCGGTAGTGTTTACCGATTCGGTGACTGGACAGCCGCGTGACTATCCCTAGCTGAGCGCGGAGCAATGATGCACGGGCATGAGGGAGTCAGCGCTCAGATGAAAACCGCCCAATCACGGCTTTTGGGCAACATGCCACGATGCCCCGGAATTTTCTCAGAAACGCACTTCACCCCGTTAACACGAACGGGGTGAAGTCATTCAGGACAGAGAATGGTGAAGCGACAGGCCATTCTCGATTAGGTAACGGTTTTTTGATTATCTCGGATCACCAACCGAGTCCTGTTCCCCAAGCACCCAGCGTAATATCGCTGCTGCCGATCATGAAATCACCGATCCACAACTCCATTTCTCCCATGTGAACACCCGATTCGGAAATACTCGTTGCCGCGTAACCCGCTGGTTCAGCATCATATCCATAGTCCGAATCAGATCCATAGCCTAGATCGTAGTCATAGCCCGGATCATATGATGCCAATGCATCGTTCGCTTTGTTCACAGAACTGGTTGAAAGGTTTACGCTTGAGCCGCTCGCACTGTCAAAAACGAATATCTGTACTGAAGACATGGCGACAGATTCAGAGCTTGAGTAACCTTCACCCCGAATCATCGATCCGGTCGCATCGTCGATCTTTTCAAGCGACTCAATTCCATAGATTGCGAGTTCATTTGCCTGTGCAAGGCAGGGAAGCATAGCAAAGACACAATAGGAAACGATTTTTACGATTTTGTAGTTCATGATGTATTGTCCTTGGAGTTTTTTATGATGCTACGAGATATTTTTAACGGGCGAGCATAGCTGAGAAATCGAGTCCAGACGAAGGACCAGCGACAAGGCTAGACTGTGAGAGAGTTTGAAACCCTTCGAGCGAAAACTTGAATTCACCCATCTCAAACATCGCATCCCCTAGTTGGACTCCACCCTGTGAGATGACGCCAACGGCTTGGCTTCCCGCGTTTGCGTTTGAGTAAAGGTTGGAACTGTCAAGTGAGTTTTGCTGAGCAGTCGAATTTAGATTGAAAACAGATCCCGATAGATGATCTGCAAGGGCGAATGCAAAAGATTGGGTTCCAATTGAATTGACCGAGGTCATAATCCCCTGACCGCGAACCTGATCTGCCTCCTGGCTAGTTATTGGCGTCATCTCCTCGATGCCAAAACTTTCAAGGTCGGCCGCATAACACGGCAGTGATAGAAGACACAAGGCGAGTGGCAACATGTACTTCATTAAAAGTAACTCCAGTTTTTTGAATACCTCGTTGATGCCGTCGCTTGGATAGCGAGTCGTTCTTCATCAACTTTGTAAATTCGCAGATTAGTTCGGTATTATTGAGGGGGTACTGAATTCCAGGAATTCGCGAGCGATAGCATCGTATTTCCGCGCGCTCGTCGGCACATTTCTTAAACGTTCTACAAACGGCATAACCGGACCCGAGATAGAAACAAAGATCACAGCTCTATGTCGTGATCGAACATTCTTGGTGCTTGCTAACATCCTCGAATGCACACAGGAATCTCTGGGCACGTCATCGAATCTGCAATGCACAGCTAGAAGTTAAAACAAACCGGCGAAGGTAATGCCAATCCCTGTGCAGGACCCATATGGTCAAAATACTCAGCCGAGCAATCGACAACGCGAAAACGGGGCTTTCAAGCGATGGTCATCGGTCGATCTCGGCCGAACTGACGAGTGCAATTGCTTCCTCAATGTTTCCGCGATCGTTCTCACCGAAACGGCGACAAGCCTCGATCGCTCACAGACTTGACCATGCAGGTTTACAATTGGCATCACACCACCGATCGTCTCGGTTTTGCCCGACCCGAGACGTCAATGAAATTCATTCTGCAACCGTGGCAGATGATGCTGATCATCGTTGCCAGCTGGATCAATCGACGACAACAGCAGAAAATTGAATGCCTGGAAACACAACTGGCTGTCCTGAAAGAGCAATTCGGCAAGAAGCGAATCCTGCTGACCGATGACCAGCGCCGACGAATAGCCGTGAAAGGCAAACTTCGCGGCCGCAAGCAGCTTGCCGAGATTGGCAACTTGTTCACTCCCGACACAATCCTGCGTTGGCATCGACAATTGGTCGCCAATAAGTTGGACTACTCCGACCGAAAAGAGAAGAGAACAGGTCGACCAAGGATCCGACAAGTGATCGGCTATTTGAGCGTCAAGTTCGCGAAAGAGAATCCTACGTGGGGCTACGACCGGATCAGCGGCGCGCTATCGAACATCGGCTACAAGATCTGCGACTCCACGATTAGCAATATCCTCAAAGCTCACGGCATTGCGCCCGCACCAGACCGCAAACGCACAGGATCCCGGGAGCCCCTTTTGAAGCCGCATTGGAACGTGATGGCTTCGATCGACTTCACGACCGTGGAAGTCTGGACCAAGGGCGGCCTGACGACGTTCTATTTGCTCCTTGTCATGGAGCTAGAAACGCGCCGCGTCAACTTTGCAGGCTGCACTACCAATCCGAATGAAGCGGGGATGAAAACGATTGCCCGCGAGCTGACCAACCATGCGACGGTTTTCTCAAAGACAAGAAGTATTTGATCATGGACCGCGATACGACATTCGGTAAGTCGTTTCGTGCATGCCTGCGACGCGAAGGTGTGAAGTCAGTACGGTTGCCACCGCGGAGTCCGAACTTGAATGCACATCTGGAGCGTTTTTTCGGGTCGCTGAAATCTGAATGCCTTCACAAACTGATTCGCTTTGGCGAGGCTGCAACGCGCAAAGCTGTTCGCTCTTTCGTCACGCATTATCACACCGAAAGAAATCACCGGGGCTTAGGCAACGAACTAATCGTGCCGATGGACCGACCGCCTGACATCGATGCTGACATCGATGCTGAGATCGAAACGACCGAGCTGCTTGGTGATTCACTTCGGTCGTATCGACGAGCCACTTAGCACGTCCGGGCTTCACTCGCTCCCCGACACTCCGGTCTCAAGACAATCGGTGTGATATCTGTTGCGCGGTGCCGCGATTTTGGCCGACCTTTTGGTCATCGCCGCTCTGTCAGAACTCTATCTCGACCGAGATTCTGGCTCCATCAACCCACGCAAACTCCGATTTCACTGGCCAGAATGTTCGTTCGACTTTTTTGACCCCACGAGGTATTTTGAAGCCGAGTCTTTTGGTGTCGGAAATGGTCGGGCTGCATGGTTGCCCCCACTCATTTTCGGCGATATTCTTCAATTATCGCCAGATCGGGAGTTTTCTTTTCCGTGGTGATTATGCTCAATAAGCTGGTTGTCGGTGGCTCGCCCCGTCTTCAACAGACGTTTGGGCCTCGCCTGCCAGTCCCACCAAATGGGGGCACAGTTACGGACAAAGGTCCACTTTCAGGTTGTCAGAATTCAATCGGCCGAATGGTCAGGGTCGGCGCGTGGACTTACCACACCTTGAATTCGCTTGAAGCGGGAGCAACGCCGGCCTGCCGATGTTAGTCTGGATACGATCTTCCGGCTCGGTCGAGTCGGGATTGAGATCGCGTTCATTCAGTCAACGAGTCTCCTCTCGCAGGGGAAACTGTGAATCGTCGACGCTACTACGATCCGAGAAGAAGAATTGGAAAACGAAGAGTTCGTCCGTGAATTCCTTGAGGAGTCAGAGGAGAACCTCGATCAACTTGACCGAGATTTTGTCGCATTGGAGAAGCAGCCGCGCGATCAAGAGAGACTCGGCAGCATCTACCGCACAATTCATACGATCAAAGGCACGAGTGGTTTCTTCGGCTTTGCGAAACTCGGCGCGATTGCACATGCCGGTGAGAACCTGCTCAGTCACCTCCGCGATGGGGTACTGATCCTTGATGAGGAAATCACCTCGGCACTGTTGAAGTCGGTTGATGCGATTCGCGAAGTCTTGGCCAGGATCGGTGATGAAGGAACAGAAGGAGAAGGTGACTATCGAGAACTCAATAGCAGGCTAGCCAGCTTGCTCGACAAAAAACAGTCCAACGAAGAGGCACTCGACGCTGCCGCCGCGTCGAAAAAAACAGCGATCCCGCCTGATGAGACACCAGTTGCAACAGGAGCGGATTCGGAGGCCTCCGGCGGTACGCAGGGGGCTGTATCGCTAGAACTGAAAGAACGTGATTCGCAGGAAAATCTCCGCCGCGCCGAAAGTCTCAGCTCGGCAAATAAGAAAGCGGCAGCTGAACAAGGGAGTGACCCAACCTCGCAGACGCTTGGTGATTTAGGAAATGATTCGGAGATCGATTTCTCTGTCAGGCAGCCAAGCCACGGCAACCAGCCATTTACTTCACCAATGAGCGACTCTGGCGACAGAGTCGAAATTGCCCCAACACAATCTCAGCCAGAAGGTAGCGGCGATGGCCTGGATAAGACGAAAACTACCAGCAAGCGTCAGGGAGGTGATTCGGGTGAGGCCTCCAAGAGTTCCTCTGCTGTATCAGAAGGCACCATTCGCGTTGATGTAGGGTTGTTGAATCAGTTGATGGACCTGGTGGGTGAATTGGTACTTGCTCGCAACCAACTGATGCAATTTTCGACCGGCGACGAGGACCGGCGATTTACCAATGTGTCGCAGCAGGTGAATCGGATCACGACTGAGCTCCAAGAGCGTGTCATGAAGACACGCATGCAACCGATTGGCAATCTTTGGGGGAGATTCCCGCGCGTTGTCCGTGACTTAGCCGTTGCCTGCGGCAAGGAGGTGGATCTCACCATGGACGGTCGCGATACGGAAGTTGACAAATCTCTCCTGGAAGCGATTAAAGATCCGCTCACGCATCTAATTCGCAATGCAATTGATCATGGGTTTGAAACACCCCATGCTCGCGAGGCAGCAGGTAAGGCTCGCAAGGGACATCTTCACCTGCGAGCGTGGCATCAAGGTGGTCAGGTCAATATTGAGATCACAGACAATGGCCGCGGTATCAATCCAGCCAGCATCCGTCAAAAGGCGATTGAGAAGAGATTGCTGACAAATGACTTGGCCTCAGGAATGACCGAACAGCAGATCATCAACCTGATTTTTCAGCCAGCTTTTTCGACAGCAGAGAAAGTTACGGATGTTTCCGGTCGCGGCGTCGGCATGGATGTCGTAAAAACGAACATTGAAAGTATCGGAGGAACGATTGACATTCAGAGTCGGGTTGGAATTGGCACAACCATCAAAATCAAGATTCCACTGACGCTTGCGATCGTTCCCGCCCTGCTTGTCTCGAGCGGTGGTGAGCGTTTTGCGATTCCTCAGGTCCACCTTGTCGAGATGTTGCGACTGGATGAATTCCATTCACGCAACGCGGTGGAGATGGTTCGCAGCGCCCCCGTGTATCGTTTGCGTGGAAAGCTTTTGCCTCTTGTCTATCTGAACCAAACGTTTGCGAATTCGCATGGAGCAACCGAAGCAAGTGAAAGTTGTTTAAACATTGTGATCTTGCAAGCGGACAGCTGCCGGTTTGGTCTGGTGGTCGACAAGGTTGAGCACACGGAGGAAATCGTCGTCAAGCCGCTTCACCGTGCTTTGAGTTCAATTCCCCAGTTGGCGGGCGCGACCGTCATGGGGGACGGCAGGGTTGCTTTGATTCTTGATGTGCTGGGACTGGCCGATAGCGTTGGTCTGACCGTCGAGGAACTGGAGCATGAGGCTGTTGTTAGTGAAGTGAGCAGCGAACAGGCGGCTGCCCAGACCAGCTTGTTGATCTTTGCACTTCGCTCAGGTCGTCGACTCGCAATTCCGTTGACCGAAGTCGACCGATTAGAGGATTTTCCACCGACAGCGATTGAACATGCCGATGGTGGGCAGGTGGTGCAATACCGCAATCAAATCATGCCCATGGTCGATCTGTCCGGACCCTCGCATGAGCTGTCAGAGGACTTGATCAGTGAGCAACGTCCAAACACCAGCGTTGATCATGCGGGAATCAAGGCGGTGGTGATTAGTGACCAAGGTCAATCCGCAGCATTGGCAGTGGACCGAATTCTTGATGTTGTCAAATGCGGCACACCCATCCGCGAGTCGAGGCATGCAGGAGGCTACATCTGCGGCTCGGCGATCATTGATGGACGCGTCACAGAGGTGGTAGACGTGCGCGGTGTGATGCAGGAGTTTGTCGTTAGTGGTGCCTCGATTGAGGATATGGCCAGATGAATACCAACCTGCACCAGGCCGACAAGCAATTTCAAATTTGCGTTTTCAAAGTGGCAGGGCATTCCTTCGGCATCGATGTGCAAGATGTTCAAGAAGTGTTGCGATATCAGCAATCAACTCGAGTCCCTCTCGCGCCACCCATCGTTTGCGGGATGATCAATCTGCGTGGGCAAGTCGTCATGGCAATTGATCTTCGGCTGCGATTGGGTTTTCCTGAGCGGACGACGGATCAATCCGCCGTCAATGTGGTGGTGCGAACGCCCGATGGCGTCGTTAGCTTGCTTGTGGATGAGTTACATGACGTACTTTCGGTTACCGATGAAATGCTCGATCACCCGCCCGACACGATGAATGCCATCGAGCGTTCGTTCGTCACGGGATGTTGCAAGCTGAACGATCGGCTACTCCTTATTTTGGACACCGAACTCGTTGCGGATATTTCGGCTTGCGTCGCGGATTATCGCACTGCCGAAGGCGAGACCAAATAACGAGAGTTGGCATGCGAACCAAACGCCGCCCCTCTCAATTTCGAACAAAACTTTCCAACAAAACTTTCCAACAAAACTTTTACGAAAAATCGCATTGCGATTGCTTTGCAACAGCTTCGTCCAATCAGGAAGATGCTGGTGAGAAGCTAATACATTGAGGCTGAGAAAGATGAGCGAAAAGAAGAATCTAATGCAAAAAGTTGGGCTCGGCTGGGCCCAAGAGCTCCTTTTCGCCACGTTTCAAAACCGGCTGCTTCTAGCGTTGCTCGGCATTTCGATCATTCCGTTGGTCATCCTTGGTGGTTCGCTGTATTACCTTGCTTCTCAGACGATCATGCAACAGGCAGCTGATCGTTTGGACGCAGTAAGAACCATCAAAGCAAATCAGGTGGAGATGTATTTGCAGGGTATCCGGGATCAAATCCAGACCTTTTCAGAGGATCGGATGGTGGTCGATGCAATGCTTGGATTTCGTGATGCTGTGGATGTCGTTAGGGCGGAGAATGAGATTACTGAAGAACAGCTTGCAGCGATGCGAGAAGGACTGGAGCGGTATTACGAGGTTGATTTCACTCAGGAATTCATGAAGCGGAATGATAACTTGGAGCCAAACATCGAATCCCAATTGCAGCCGCTCGACGACGATTCGATCTTTTTGCAATACCAGTACTTGCGCAACAATCCAAATCCTTTGGGTTCAAAGCAATTATTGAATGCGGCGGACGATGCATCGACCTACACCAAATTGCACAGCCTCTTCCATCCGATCATCCGAAGTTACTCAGAGAAGTTTGGCTACTACGACATCTTTCTCGTCGACATTGAGTCAGGTGATATTGTTTATTCTGTATTTAAGGAGGTGGACTACACCACATCGTTGCGTGATGGGCCTTATTCCAACACCAACTTCGGACGTGCTTTCAAAGATGCAGCTGCCGCGACCTGGAAGGACGCAGTCGCGTACGTGGATTATCAAAGTTACCTACCTTCCTACGGTGATCCGGCCAGCTTCGTGGCATCGCCCATTTTCGATGGCGAAGAAAAAGTGGGCGTCGCTATTTTTCAGATGCCCATCCTGCGTATCAATGAGATCATGGAGGAAAGAACCGGTCTCGGCGAAACTGGAGAAACATATGCCATCGGTCCTGATCAGTTGTTTCGTAACGAATCGAGATTTTTGGACGAACTGGGCGTCGACACAACCATCATGAATCCAGACATTGTGGTGGATTCTTTGGCGAGCGAATCTGCGTTGTCGCGTGGCGAAACTGGAACGGAGGTTATCCTCGACTATCGTGGGACGCCCGTGTTGAGTTCCTGGCAGCCCATTTCCTTGGGGATCGATTCCCAACAATCAAAAAATGATCAAAGATGGGCACTGATTTCCGAGATCGACCTGGAAGAGGTTCGTAGCCCCGTCAAAAGGATCGCGTATTCGACAATGGGAATCCTCTTCGTCACTGTCGTGCTCGTGCTGTGGGTCTCGTATCGCTTCTCACAGCGATTCAATCGAGAGTCTGAACGGCAAGACTTTCTTGTGAAAAGCATTGCTGATAACACGACTTCGCTCGCGGGAGCATCCGAGGAATTGACATCGGTAAGCCAGCAGATGAGTTCGAATGCGGAGGAGACCACTGCGCAGGCCAATGTCGTGTCGACCGCTGCGGAACAGGTCAGTCAAAACGCGCAGACAGTTTCCACAGGGGTGGAGAACATCACGGCCAGCATCCGCGAAATTTCTGAAAGTGCCAACGAGGCGGCAAGGGTCGCCAGGGAATCGGTCGAGGTTGCGGTGTCGGCAAATGAACGGATCACCAAATTGGGCGAAAGCAGTTCCGAAATTGGTGAGGTAATCAAGGTCATTACCTCCATCGCAGAGCAAACCAATATGCTGGCTCTGAACGCGACGATCGAAGCGGCTCGCGCCGGAGATGCCGGGAAAGGCTTCGCAGTGGTGGCAAACGAAGTCAAAGAATTGGCGCATGAGACGGGACGCGCAACCGAGGATATTCGGCAAAAAATTGATGCGATTCAGGATGACACTGGCCTCGCTGTGGAGGCGATCGGTAAAATTAGTGGCATTATCAATCGGATTAGCGATTTCCAAAATACGATTGCCAGTGCCGTGGAGCAGCAAACTTCAACGACTTCCGAAATCAGTCGCAATGTCTCCGAAGCTGCAATCGGAAGTGCCGAAATTGCCCAGAATATCACCCAGGTTGTCACGGCTGCCGAAAGTACGGCGGAAGGCGCTTCCAATACGCAAATGTCCGCTCAGGAACTCGCCCGCATGGCAGCCGATTTGAGGGCGCTGGTCGAAAAATACCGCTTGGGCGATTCGATCTGATAGCCTTTGCCTATGCTTGCCCTCGTTATCGATGATTCCCGGCCCGTCCGCAGCATCCTTTCCAAGATGTTGCGAGGCTGGAAATATGAAACGGTCGAAGCAGAGAACGGTCGTGAAGCGCTCGATCGCTTGCGGGATTTAGGCACGCCCGATTTATTCCTCGTCAATTGGAATATGCCCGAGGTCGATGGCCTCCATTTCATTCGCAAAGTACGTTCAGTTGCACGCTACACCGAGGTGCCTCTGATTGTGATTTCCGCTGATTCGAGTGAGAGCACCGTTGCAAAAGCTTCACTTGCCGGTGCCAATGCATATTTGGTCAAGCCGGTAACCGCCAACACGTTGCGGAGCAATCTGGCGAAGCTTGGTGTCACCTTGCCCACGCTGCCAGAGCCAGAACCGGCAAAGCCAGAATCTTCATCGGTACCCACCGATGTTTCTTTACGCCGGAGTGCGACGCCCCCTGCCATTGCAGTCGTACCCTCTCAGTCGACAACCCAACCGATTGTTGCTAGATACGCGAATTTGTCCGCGGCAACCATTCGGATCTTGGTGGTTGATGATTCAGTGGTCGTTCGCGGAATCATCTCGAAGATTTTGGGAAGTGATCCGGAGTTGGAGGTGGTTGCCACGGCAGCTGACGGCCAGATCGCACTGTCCAAAATGAAAAAGCAGTCATTCGATGTTGTCTTGCTCGACATTGAGATGCCAAGAATGAATGGGTTTGACGTTCTCAAAACGCTGAAGCTGAAACGGGATTTGACTCCCGTCATCATGTTCAGCAGTCTCACGGAGCGAGGTGGTCCGGCAACGATTGAAGCACTGATGCTTGGCGCGAAGGACTACGTGATGAAGCCCGGCGGCGCTTACATGGCAGACACGACCGAAGGGAAACGAGCGATCGAAACTGAGTTGATCCCCAAGATCAAGCAATTCGGGCCCCGAGCGAAAAAGGTGTCGCTAGGAAAGAATGCGTCCGTCACCCTAGCAGGCAGCAGGTCCATGCCCGCCAAGATGAAGAGTCGAGTGGAGATCGTCGTTGTGGGAGTATCCACCGGCGGCCCGCAAGCCCTTGCATCGCTGCTTCCAAAGCTGCGGTCAGATTTTCCGGTGCCGGTTCTAATTGTTCAGCACATGCCGGTCGGTTTCACCAAACACCTTGCCAATCGACTTACGCAGGATTGTGGGTTCCCCGTTACCGAAGCAACCCACGGCGAGCCTCTTAGACGTCAACAGTTTTTGATCGCTCCAGGCGGCGTCCACTTGAAGGTTGCCCGCAAACATGGAAAGGTGGTAACGGCGATCAGCGAAGATCCGCCGGTAAATGCTTGTCGACCTGCGGCAGATCTGTTGTTCAGTTCAGCGAGTGCGGTTTATGGGCGAGGTGTATTAGGCGTCGTGCTAACCGGAATGGGGGCCGATGGAATGATCGGCAGCCAAGCGATCACTGAGTCGGGTGGCGAAGTGATTGTTCAAGATGAGAGCTCAAGCGTGGTATGGGGTATGCCGGGAAGCGTGGTGAGGGCGGGACTCGCGGATCGTGTTTTGTCACTAGATCAACTTGCGGGCGAGATCGTGTCGCGAGCCTGGGCAAAGCGAACCCCGATCAACAAAAGAGAAGGCTCGGGGAATTAGGCTCGGGGAATTAGGCTCGGGGAA
>JBMYRF010000036.1:0-4248 GCA_049602075.1 Rubripirellula sp. | reverse complement strand
TAGGCTCGGGGAATTAGGCTCGGGGAATTAGGCTCGGGGCAAAAACAATCCATGGCGATTCAAGAGGAGAACTTCGAATTCATTCGCCAAGCGCTATATCAGCGTTCCGCAATCGCGTTGACCGATAACAAGCAGTATCTGGTTGAGACGCGTTTGGCGATGCTGGCCCGGAAATCGGGAATGGGCAGCGTGGATGAGTATGTGGAGCACCTGAAACATCCGGTCAGCCCGGTTGTCTGGCAGGATGTCGTCGATGCGATGACCACCAATGAAACTTCATTCTTTCGAGATGGAATGCCGTTCAACGTCTTGCGTGACCAGATCTTCAAAAGTGTGATTTCGAAAAAAGGGGATGGTGGGATCCTGAATGTTTGGTCGGCCGCCTGTTCGAGTGGTCAAGAACCGTACAGCATCGCCATGCTTTGGAATGAATGCCAGGCTCAATTTCCAGGCTGGGAATTGAGAATCATCGCCAGCGATATTTCGAAAGAGATGCTCAGCCGAGCCGAGTTGGGTGTTTATACCTCGTTGGAAATTGAGCGAGGTCTTTCAAAGCAAAGGCGGGAAAAGTTTTTTCATCACCAGGGTGATCAATGGCGGATCAATGAAAGTCTGAGGAAAAAAGTCGAGTTTCGATACATCAATCTGATCGATGACTGGCCCGTTCTACCCCTGATGGATGTCGTTTTTATCCGAAATGTACTTGTTTACTTTGATCTTCCCACCAAGCAAGAATTATTCGCTAAGCTACGATCTGCTATGAAGCCAGACGGCGTGATGTTCTTGGGCGGGGCCGAAACGACCTTGACGATTGATGATCAATTTGAACGCGTCTTCGCCGGTGTTGGCAATTGCTACCGAATGAAGAAAGTGAAGTGATCGAGATGTCGAATCCAACGGAATTGCTGATCGCCGAAGACAGCCGCATCCAAGCGAAAATGTTAAAACTGAAACTCGAGGAAGCGGGTTACTCGGTGCGGCATGCCAAGAATGGGCGGGAGGCCCTGGAAATGACTCGGGAGAAGCGTCCCGATTTAATTGTTTCCGATATCGAAATGCCGGAGATGGACGGCTACGAGTATTGCGAGGCTGTCAAAAGTGACCCCGAACTGAAAAGCATCCCACTGATACTGCTTTCGACGCTGTCCGATGCGGAGGACATCATTCGGGGGCTCCATGTGGGAGCAGATAACTACGTTACCAAGCCGTTTGATCCCGCATTCTTGCTGTCGCGTGTGAGTGACTTACTGAACACGCCCCTTGAGGATGAAAGCGAAGACTCCACTCAAGTCTTAAACGTGAAGCTCGCCGGGAAAGATTACCGCGTGAAAGCAGGCAAGCAGCAGGTGTTGAATCTGCTCGTCTCGACGTTCGAAAATGCTGTCGGGAAAAACAAAGAGTTGCTCACGACCAATGAGGAATTGTCGGTCGCACAGGATAAGCTTAAAGAGTGGAATCGGAACCTCGAGCAACTTAACGAAAAGCTCGAGGGTGCCAATCGACGGATGGCTCACGACCTGGAAGCGGCTGCTAAAATCCAGCAGTCGTTGTTGCCTAGTGAAACACCGAATATTCCAAACCTTAATTGCGCTTGGACCTATCTGCCCTGTGATGAGTTGGCAGGTGACTTTCTAAACTTTTTCCCGTTGGACGATCGGCATCTGGGGGCATTCGTGGTGGATGTGAGTGGCCACGGTGTGGCATCTTCCTTGCTGGCTGTCACGATCGGTCGAGTTATGACGCCATTGGTTTCTGACACGTCCTTGCTTGTGAAACGCGATGGTCCGACGGGACGCCGAATCGTACCCCCGGCGGAAGTGGCGTTTGAATTGAACAACCGGTTCCCCATGGAAGAGCAAGGCAACTTGTACTTCACCATGGTGTACGGGGTTCTCGATTTGCATACGCGGGAATTCAGATTTGTATCGGCCGGTCATCCAAATCTGGTACGAGTTCCAGCAAACGGAGAGCCCGTATTGATCGAGACTGCGGACATGGCGATCGGCTGGATCGAAAATACTGAGTTTGAGGAACATTCGCTGCAGTTGGAAAACGGCGACCGGTTTTTTCTATACTCCGATGGTGTCCCTGAAGCGATGAGCCATGACTTGGAGGAATTTGGAGATGATCGCATGCTGGATGTTGTTCGAGCAAATACAGATCAAGAAATCAACGTGATCGTTCAGTCACTGTTGGATTCCGTCGACAAGTGGTGTAAGCAAAAAGGCCCGAAGGATGATGTTTCAATTTTAGGGATTGAATTGCAAAAATAGCATCACACTGGCGTGTCGGGTGACCGTTTGTTAGCCGCCGCAGCTCGTGCTTCCGCGCGGATCGTGGGGCGGGCACTCAGTGAGCGTTTTTGCTGATGCAACGATTGATGCCAATGCCAAGCATTGGCAAGCAGTTCAGTGGCGGTCATGGACGAACGGTCGCGGTAGGGACGCCGGTTTCCCATCGCCCCCCGCGACAGTTACAGGGATGCTCGCTGCGCTCGACCCCTGTAAACCGCTTCTGTGTTAACCCAAGCACTGATAGTTTCGCGAGCGTTGTTTTCGCCCGAGCCGACACCGAAACGAACGGATTTGGCGCACGTGATTGCTCCGACTTGACTTCGAAAATTCTCGCGAAAGAGAACTCCTCTGAAACAAGTTCGTTTCGGGGAGCTGATTTCAAATTCGCGAACTTTGTTCGCCACAACGGTTCACGCCCGTGCTATCCAAAAACTCATCCGAGGTGAAACCGCAGCGATTATAACGACTTAGCGTTGACAGATTCCCACATCTTCATCCGAAGTCCTACGCATTCGATTGACATTTCCCCAGATAAACCTGAGATTGCGGTGTCAATCGGAAGCACGCCTATGCCATTTCTTCTCCAACCCATACACCTGATGCTCATCGTACTCAGTGAGTACGTGCGCAGGGAGCAAGAGAAACAAATTGAATATCTTCAGGTAGAATGCCAAATCCTTCGCGAGACGATTGGCGGTAATCGTGTCCTACTCACTGACGACCAGCGGCGCCGTATAGCCGTCAAAGGGAAAGCTCTTGGGAGACGTCAGCTGGAGGAGGTGGCGATCATTGCTCAAGCTGACACGGTTCTTCGCTGGCATCGAGAACTGATCGAAAAACCTGAGCAGCGTTCTAAATCGAGTCACGTCGCGGGGCGACCTCGTATCGACCAAGAAGTGGTCGACCTGGTTCTTCGCATGGCCAGGGAGAACGAGAGTTGGGGCTACAAGAGAATTCAGGGCCAGCTGAGTAACGTAGGATTTCAAATTGGTAAAAGCTCAGTCGCCAACATCCTCAAAGCACACGGCGTCGAACCAGCGCCAACTCGAAGGCAAACAACAAGTTGGAAAACGTTTCTCAAATCGCATTTCGATAGTTTCCAGGAATCCGGCCTAGAATCGATCACACTTTGGTTCAGCAAACTCATTAAGTACGTCTTAGGGCCCGTCGCTGATCGTAACGCGGATGTCGGTGACGCTGCTGTAGAGAACGGCGTCGCGAGGTGTTCTTTCGCGGCGTTCACAATCCCGATCCGACACCTATCGGAGCCGACGACGCAGTCATCACGTGGACCGCCAGCGGTTGTTCAGTCAGCAATCTCTCACCGCAAATCTCGAAACGCAGCTTAACCGCTTTGTACGGGATATCTACGCGCCGACGGCATGAAAAAGGCCGTTCGTGAAAGCATCCGCACGCCAAAGTGGCGTTGAAATCCCGCTCGCGACACTCGACTCGGATGAGATTCCGAAAAGAGCGGAACACCGAAGTTGGTCAATTGCAGGTTTTGCTGTTGGGATCAGTTTTTAGATAGCACGGGATATCGATCGTCTCTTGAAACGATGCGGTCGCTGGCAGCGCCAGATCCTCCCACAGAAGGGTCTGCAGTTGAGCACCGGGATACAGGTGCCTCAAACCTTCGACCACGCGCCGAGCGCCTTCACGCTCCTCGGCAACATCCCCGGGGCTGGAGATAAAGATACGGATGGTCTGCTGAGAATCTGGCATGTCAAGGAAGCGAAAACGGCGGGCGAGCGTCAGACATCCCAGGCTATTTCAGCCCGCCGATGGGTCAAGCCAAATCCGACTAGGCACGTCGGCTCAGCAATCTCCCGGAGCGTGGATGCGTCGACGCATGGAAAACACGAAAACGAGGCGAGTAACGCTCACAAGCATCAGCCAGTCACGGGGTGTGTTAGATTGTCGACATCCGACGGTAGACTCGCAGCCCTGCCTG
>JBMYRF010000035.1:71775-80355 GCA_049602075.1 Rubripirellula sp. | reverse complement strand
GGCGATACGGCGGGAGGCTGGCTCGGGGACGGGCAAAGCATGATTCGGGCATGACTCGGAGGACTTGATTTGGGCACACACAATGACTCGGTGATTCGTTTGGGGACTGGGTGATTTGGGGGTGATTTGGGGAGGGGTGATTTGGGGACAGGCCATGAGTTATGGGGACAGGCAATGACTCGGTGTGGGTTCGTTTGGGGTTCGTTTGGGGACAGGCAATTCGTTTGGGTTCGTTTGGGGACAGGCAATTCGTTTGGGGGTGATTTGGAAGGACTTGATTTGGGGACAGGCAATGACTCAGTTTGGGACAGGCAATGGGTGATTTGGGGACAGGCAATGACTTGATTTGGGGACAGGCAATGACTCAGTTGACTCGGGCGGGCCAAACCGGGGAGAGGTGACTCGCTGGCGGGCGACGGATCGCCTCGGGGACAGACAATCGAATTAAGAAGGTTTTGCAAAATAAACTTTGGCCTATCGGATTCACTGTCCCCGATAAATCCCGATAGGCGGTCCCCGGTAAGCGTCCCCGATAAGGTCGGTAGGTTCATCGCAAAACTGGTCTAGTTGGTGTTCTCGGCTTTGCATCCTCGATTCGTTTCCCGTGTACCCTCTGGATTATCCTGCGAGTATTCGTCGATTGGATGATCGATAGAGATCCCACGTATCTCCATTTCATCATTGTCGCCTAGTCGAGTCGCAGGTAGAAGCAGCTAGTCAATCCGCAAGGCAGCGACATTCGTGCTGGCATCGGTCAAAACTCTGCTGGGGCGAAATTCTTGTCGAATGTCAGATCGCAGCAAGATTTGGCGAGGGCTAGCACTGTGAATGACCTGCTGTTAGTAAATGCCGGCGTTTGGTTCCTTGGTCAGCGTTGGTTCGCGATTGTGGCTCGCGCGATTTTGGGAAAGCTGATTTCATAAACGGGTTGGTTGATCGATGGAATCAACTTCTGCGGGCACTTGATTGGTGTCACCGCCCTTCTCTACTCAATGTTTCGCCGATTGTCTTACTGGAGCGGTAGGTCGAAACTGCTAGCAGAAATGAGCGAATCCTTTTCGCCGATTGCGCCAGTGGATGCAGGGTGCCGAGCGTCGCTGAAACATCCGGTCTTTAAATATGCTCTGGATCGGCGTGACGTCTTGTTTGTGATCGAAGGAGGGGCAAGGTCATCGAGTGCTCCCGACCTATCGCCGTGGGGGCGGTTTGATTAAAAAGTGATGGCAAAATTAAGTGTTTCGATGGTAAGGAGTTGATGTGATGACTGAGATCACGCCGTTGCAAGAAATCCTGGTTCCTGTGGATTTCAGCGAGTGTTCAATTCATGCGCTGCGGTTCGCTCAGAGAGTGGCAGCCGGAAGTAACTCGCGGCTTCATCTCTTGTATGTTGATGACGATCCCATCTTGATAGATGCCGCGACCGACCAATCTTTTCGGGACGAGCATGAAGACAAGATGTCGATGAGGTTCGTCAACTTGATGCCTGTCGAAGATCGAGAGAGATTTCGTACTGTGATGGCGATTCAATTGGGTACGGCTTATCAAGTGATCGAGGATTATGCACGGGACAAAGAAATCGACATGATCGTCATGGGGAACGTCGGTCGTTCAGCCTTGGCCGATGCTGTATTGGGAAGCGTGACAGCCCATGTCATTCGCCATGCTGATTGTCCTGTTTTATCTGTTCAGATTCCTCGCTAGCCGCAGCATCAGAAATCTGATCCAGTCCGCTGCAGCTTGGATGAGTCGTGGTGGAGCATTTCACTGCCAGGCATCGACGATGCAACTTTGGCTTAGGGGATCTGTATTGAGATCCTAGCCGAAGTGTCTGGTATTGAAGCGTCTCGTTCTGCCGCGGCGAATCAGTCTTTCGCGGGATGAAGCGCGGCCGATGTTGGTCCGCCTCGTCGTCTTGTGAAAGTTTTAGAGGGGGAAATCTTCTTCCGCGGCCGCATCAGCGTAAAGTGGCATGTGGCGATAGTAGACTTCCAAGATCATCGTCGCAAACGCAGTGCTGGCGAGTCGACCGCCTTCTTTGGGGCCGCGGTGGGAAGCACTGTTTGGAAAGTGCCAACTACCTTTGGCTCCAGCAGACTGATCCTGTGTTGAAACCAACCAGTCACGCAATTCGACGTTGAATTCATCCCATTCCGAACCACCGTAATGGCGGAGGACTTGAGCGGCGTAGTAATCATAGTAGATGTCGTTTTTCAGGACACCAATCTTGGCGAGTTCTTTGACTCCTTCCACGATGCCGGGGTGATTCTTGTCCCAGCCGGTATACATTCGGCAGAGTAAACCGATCGCAGCACAGGATGGTCGGACCTGCTGGCTCGGTGAGGCGTAGCCGTAAAGTGAGCCGTTCTTGGATTGAACCTTGTCCAAAAACAGCATCGATCCCTGGATCGTTTGTGGTGGGATACTCAAGTGCCCCATGTATCCGCTTTTCAGCGCCATGACCTGCCAGCCGGTCACCGAGGTGTCACCGCCATCGGGTTGTTGAGGGCGATATCGCCAGCCGCCATCACGACATTGAGCATAGGTGATGAAGTTCAGGGAGGCTTGTGCCGGCCCAGCTAATTCAGGGTCTTCGGACATTGCATAGGCTTCGCAAAGGGCGATGGCCGCTAACCCGTGCGAGTACATATTGCCGCCGCCTTCGCTAAGGTCCAGGACTGGCAATCCACCTTTGCGGCCTGGTTTTCCGTTCTGGATCAGGAAACGTAATCCGCGAAACACGACCGGACGAAACTCACCCTGGATGTGCGTCTGGCCGGCTCCCAGAAACGGCAGCAGTGCCATTGCCGTTGCCGCATTGAATGCTTTCGCACGATTCATCTCGCCGGGATTCCCGCATGCACCGTTGCAGGCCAAATGGTGCTGGAAAGTCCATGCGCCGTTGGGTAGCTGATGACGGCTTAACCATTTGAGCGCTTCGGTAACCGCCGCCTCGCTTGATTCAGTTCCACCGTAATCGCGAAGAAGTTTCTTCTTCATTTCGGACGTGCGACTGCCAAGTGGTTGCAGTTGGGTGGAGGTTAAGGTTTGTAGGGAGACGGCCGTGGGCGCCATCTCAGCAGCCAGGTCAGCCGTTTCCAAATCGACGGTTGGGATGTCGACCTGTTCGACCTCGGTGGGCTCAGCCATTTCCATTGACTCGGTCACGTCGACGGGTTCGGTTTCTTCAAGCTCGGAAATCTCGCCCGGGTCGATCTCCTCGATCGTGAACTCCTCAATCTCGGGTCCATCGTCCCCGGTATTGTTGGCCGTTAGAACGTTCACAATTTTGATCGGATCAGCTATTGTCACCAGCCCCAGAACGAGCAAGATCAGCACATGCACAAGCATGCTGACCATCCAGGCGGGGGCCGCGTTGAAGATCAAAAAGCGACGTTGCGGATCGGCATCTTCTGAGGCATTTTCGGCAGATTCCTCTGCGTCCTCGGGAGATTTGACCGACTCAGGCTTGGCGGAGGAAGCGTTATCAGGCATAAACACCGAACAGATTAGAAGAGTATCAAACCTAAATTATAAGCGATTTAGGCCTCGCTCAATGCCTTAGAAACGCCTTGCGGCCCAATTTGTACCTTTGTCTCGCCATGTTTCCGCCGGATCCGCCGGATCCGCCGGAATTTATCGATCGATTTGGGCCGCGATTCGCGTTTCAATGATCGACGCTCGGCGGAACGCGAGGCGTCCAGCATGATTTTTGGCGAAAGAGACGGTCACAGGGTTCGGCTTGCGCCTAGCCACTTTGGCAAATTTCTTCAGTCACGGAGGTCATATCTTAACTGCTCAACATTCACGATCGTGGCAAAGTAGCTCTGTAATTTTGGTTGCACGTATTTTGTTGTTCGGACTCTTCGTGATCCGTCTGCTGGGCCAATCCACCCCTCTTTCAGGTTGATGTCGACTTCAACGGTGTCGAATCGCTTACCGGTTGGGTCCGTCAGCCGAAGGCGAATGCACTTCTTTAGTTTTCGATCCGAGGTTTTCGTCGGCTCTGCTTCGGGGCAATTTTCCAGTGCCGGGCGGTTTGTTTCAGTGTCCCACTGATAATTTCGCTCGTCCAGCAACGCTCTTCTTAAATGCCCGAGTCCGGGAGTTGTGGTCAGTTCGACCGGGGGAAACTGAGAATTCCCTGCGGGCAGTAGTTCGACCGTTTCGGCGAGTTGGAACGCGGCGATTGTTTCTTCTCCCCAAAACCGAGTCGACTCGACTAGCTGGGTTCTACGGGCATAGATACTGCCAAACGCCCCCGCGATTCCTAGCAGGATGACCGCGAGTCCAATCCCGATGCCCCGACCGGTAATCTTTGCACGTGGATCGTTGAACTTGTCAGCGTGAATTGCCGGGGCCGTCTGATCGACTTCATCCGCAAGATCGGGGGGGCAAATGTCAGTGGAATCCGGCGAGCGGTTGTTTTCCGGGCTAGCGTTCGTCGAGTTGGGATCGATGGGAGGTTCGCTCATGGGTTAAGTTGTGCGGCTGGCACCTAAGAAGATGAAAGGATGGAGACACTGTCATGGTAACACCGACGCAAGGGGACCCCGACCGAGCACTAGTTCGATTATCGCTGGATGAGCGAAGTTACGATATCCATATCACGACGGGCGAAGTGAATCGGTTTGCCGAATGTTTGATTGGATCCATCCCCGATCTCAGTCACGCGATCGTGGTCGCTGACCAAGCCGTGTCCGATTTAGCGGACCAGATTGCCGTCGGTCTCGAGTCGCAGGAATCAGAGATCCGCGCGAGTCGTCGTGATGTGCCTTCCGGCGAGCCGAGTAAATCGATCGAGCAGTTTGAGTCACTGTTGCAGTGGATTCTATCGGTGGGTGGTGATCGTCGCAGTGTTGTGGTCGCGGTGGGCGGCGGTGTGATTGGCGATTTAGCTGGTTTTGTTGCTGCCTCCTTCGCGAGAGGGATCCGGTTGGTACAGGTGCCGACCACGCTCCTGTCGATGGTCGATAGCAGCGTTGGCGGAAAAACCGGTGTCAATTTGCCCGCAGCCAAAAATATGGTCGGGGCGTTCTGGCAACCTTCTTTGGTGTTGATCGATACTGAGGTGATGTCGACTTTGCCACAGCGGAGCTACCTGAGTGGATTGGCGGAAGTCATCAAGTATGGTGTGATTGATGATTCCCCGTTCTTTGCTTGGCTAGAATCGAATGCGACCGCATTGGTGGATCGAAGCGGAATCGCTTTGCGGCACGCGATCGAAAGTAGCTGTCGCAGTAAAGCTCGCGTTGTTGCCGAAGATGAACGGGAAACGACTGGTCGCCGCGCGATTTTGAATTATGGACATACGTTCGCGCATGCGATCGAAGCCAATGCAGGTTATGGGAAGTTGCTGCACGGAGAAGCGGTGGCGATCGGCATGCAAATGGCCGCCCAACTCGCCCTTCGTTTGCAGATGGCTGACTCCACACTGCTCCAACGACAAACCGAATTGATCGAAGCTTGTCAGCTGCCTACTCGCTATCAGGGAGCGGATCCGGACAAGATGATTCCGGTGATGATGCGTGACAAAAAAGTCGCCTATGGGAAGTTGAGATTTATCTTGCCGACTGAGATTGGTGTCGTTGAACTGGTTGGTGGTATCGACGAAGCGGACGTGCGGGCCGCCATCGAATCAGCAAGCTAAGGCCACCGCCTGATGGCTTTTGGCATTGTGTCTCGCCAGGAGCATCCGCTTCCTCGTGAAAAGTTCTTCTTCACGTCAACCATCGACCTTCGCGATGGGATGCTGTTCACGAAGGTGAAGCGTTGCTGCGGGGTGAGGCGTGAGCGTTATCGATCTCTCCGGAGGTCACCGCTGAAGCTCGAGCGTTCGCGAGCAAAATGCAGCAACCAAGCTTGTTCGTCGTAGCCATAATCGACGTCTGGCTCGATCGTTTTTACGAGTGTCAACGCGGCAGGGTTGTTCCGCCGTTCGACTACCACTTTCGGTGAGCCTCCTGTGGATAAGCCGCCACCGCCATCACCGAATCCAACTTGCATGCCTGGCCCCGCCGCTGATTGTTGTTTGTGCGTGGTGACGAGCGCTTCGATGTAGGTTAAGGCTAATTCTGGATCAGGGAACCAAGACAGCGCGCGGGCCGCTCGGTTCACCAACTGGTTGTCGTTCGACTTTAGCATCGGAAGATAGGTGGCGACGGCAGACGAAGTGCCGACTCTGGTCAAATGATCTAGGGCGCGTTCACGAACAACCTCGTCAGGTTCATCAATGCCCGTTCGGACCAACGCTTCGATGGCCGCACCGGTGCCGAACTGCGCAAGTAGGTCGACCCACAGGATTCGCAACGCTCGGCTCTGTGTCTTGTTTTCTCGTGATTCACTAAGTTGTCGCGAGATGGCGATGGCCGCCTGGGGGTCTTGAATCGCTTTGAGTGATTCGATTGCTTCGCCACTCTTGCTGGAACCTCGCAGAACCACAGCTACCAATCGTTTGACTTCCCGAATCCACTTTTTGGACTCAACATCGGTAGCCTCTTGGAAATCCTCGATCGCAAGTGATTCCGGCAGTTCCCAGCTGCCTCCACGAGTGATCATGCCGCGTTTTCGCATCAGCTCCGATGTTAAAATCCACTTCCCTTCACTGCGGGTGTAACCAAGTCCAGCGCGAGCCTTGGTGTGGTCCGGATCGAGTTCGATAGCCCGCCTGAGGTGGTAACGCTTGTACTTTTGTGAGTCCCCTGGGACGTTGGAATCGGTGACGCACCAGATTGCAAGTTGGTAATGATTTTCGGCGATCTCGCCAGCCGCAACGACGCTCTGGCGATAGGCCGTTAATTGGTCACCGGTGATCACCCGACGGACTCGGCTGGCCGGAATCGCGACCTGGATTTCATCATCCAAAGCGACGATAACGACGTCGGCTTTTTGTTCCACTGTGCCGTCTAGATGCCCGCCCCCCGAAAGTTCGACTGTATCCGCAAAGGCGGGGCACATTGCGATGAGCAGCGTCGTGGTGATTGCAAGTAAACGCATCAGAAGCTCCAGGTGACGCCGACCGTGGTCCGGCAGTTAAAGGCGATCCGCGAGGCTACAGTCAATTGCAGTAGTTTAGCCGATTCTTCCACGAATTCGTTCAGAGAACGGTAAAAACGGTCCGATACCGATACTTGACTATCTGGATCATGTTTGTAGTCTATTCGGAGTGTGGTGGTCTTGCGAGGCGACCGGAGGATGCAATGTCTGCTTGCCCGAAACGAAATATGAGTGAATCTCAGCCTTCCAGATCGAACCAGCAGCCTGCTGGATCGAGAGCCGTCAACGATTTTGCCTCGGGCGGTAAAGCTAGTCCGGGTTCGGCCCGCCCACCGCTGCAGTTGTTCTCGATCGACTCCGACGAACCTCGAGGGGCACTTGCCGCTGATCCGCCGCTGCAGCCGACTGACTCGTTTTTGGCTGAGCTGGAGCGTGAGAGCCAGAAACTGGAATCGGCTTCACCACAGCAAATCTTGAGCTGGGCAGTCGACCGATTCGCGCCGAAGTTCACGATGGCCACTGCTTTCGGTCCAGAGGGAATGACGCTGATCCATATGCTGGCGGAGGTTGACCCGGCGACTCCGATCTTCAATTTGGAAACGGGCTATCAGTTCGCAGAAACATTGGAGCTTCGCGAGCGTGTGGCGAAGCGGTACGGGATCAAGGTGGAGTTCAAATATCCGGACACAACGGTGGAGCAGTACGAGGCGGCTAATGGCGGACCGGTCTATCAGACGGATCCTAACCGTTGCTGCTTTGATCGAAAGTTGCGAGTTTTGCATACCGCGGCACGGGGCCAGCATGCCTGGGCGAGCGCGATTCGCCGTGATCAGAGCGAGGACCGAGCGAAGGCGCCCATTGTCGGCTGGGACCGGAAATTTCAGTTGGTCAAGGTTAGTCCGCTGGCCAATTGGACGAAAAACGACGTCTGGAGTTTGATTGCTAAACATGAGATTCCATACAACCCGCTTCATGACCAGGGCTATCCGAGCGTGGGTTGCCGACCGTGCACGCGGGCGACGATGCTAGGCGAAGATGAACGTTCTGGACGCTGGAGCGGGTTTCAAAAGACCGAGTGTGGGTTGCACTCGTCCTAGGGAGGGCTGGCATGTTGATTTCTGCACGGGCCCACTACGCCTCTCTGGCTTTATTGGAACTGGCTTCTCGGAGTGCGAGTGGCGATCTCGTGACGATTCGTGAAATTAGCGATCGCCATGCTGTCCCCGGCCCTTTTTTAGTTCAGATTTTGCGGACACTGCGGGCTGCTGGATGGGTGCAGAGTATTCGGGGCAGCCAAGGCGGCTACCGGTTGGCTGTTGATCCAACACAGTTAAGTCTGTTGGACATCGTCGAGGCGGTTGGCTGTCAAGAAGGTGCGGGGCCGAGAGCCGAAGGCAAGGCGACGGCAGCTGATCAGTTATTGCAGGGCATTTGGGACGAGGCATTGGAGGCATCAAGACGTGTTTTGGCTGAGGCTCACTTGAGTGATCTTGTGGAACAGTCTAAGCATGGCGATTCGACGATGTTCTACATCTGACAAAATGTTCTACATCTGACACTGTGTTCTACATCTGACACTGTGTTCTA
>JBMYRF010000035.1:60396-71676 GCA_049602075.1 Rubripirellula sp. | reverse complement strand
TGTTCTACATCTGACACTGTGTTCTACATCTGACACTGTGTTCTGCATCTGGCACGGTGCTTTACATCTGGCATGGTGAAATCGCTCGATTTCACCCATCGAGATGTCTTAATCCCCGCAGATATCTGTCGTGCCGAAACGTCCAGCATTGAGGGAACTTGATCGCGAATGAAGGCTGGACGCTGAAATATTGGCATTGGCCTAACCGATCGTCTATCGTATTCGTCCATGAGGTCATTCCTCGTTGTGAGACCTCTCCCACCTAGCCTCGATGAGTAAGTCAATGTCGAAGAAACAATGGTTCTGTTGTTTGGCGTGTTTCAGTGCTGTAACCATTCTCAGTCTTTCTGCTCGCGCTGCCGAAGATGATGAAACGCCGAAGTACAACACCAAGGCAGTAATGAAAGCGGCGTTCAAAGGTCCGCTGATCAAAAAGGTCGCTGCGGGTGACGCTTCGGATGAGGAAAAGAAGAAGCTCTACGGGATGTTGGTTGCGTTGGGAAAAAATAAGCCACCCAAGGGTGAAGCAGACAGCTGGAAAAAACTAAATGCTGCGTTGGTGAAGGCGGGGAAAGCGGTTGTTGATGGTGACGCAGAGGGCGGCGCGATGCTCAAGAAAGCAGCGAACTGCAAAGCCTGTCACAGCAAGCACAAGCCGTAGTCGTGCTGCCAGGCTTGATAAGGCTTGGGGGCGGGAAGTGAAAACCGCATGATGGCGGGGAACGATGGCTGAGACCGATGACTGGGAACGAAGGTTGGGGCACGCACCTATTTCTGCAAGCGGAATTTCGGTGGTTGCCCCATCAGGCCTTTGGTTTCCCTGCTAATGCTGCCGTCACCCTATTCTTCTTTTTTGTAAAAGCCTTTGGCATTCCTCGTCGGTCGCTCGGGCTTTGTAAAGCTCGAGCGACCGGCGTTTTTATGAGGCGGCTACGTTTTCGTGTGATCGGTCGCAGTAGATCCTGCAGGGCCCGCGTTTTGATCGAGAGGCAACATGCGAACACCACTCATGCGAATTCGAATTGGTGGGCTCGTACTTGCGTTGGTGTTCACGGTTGCCGTCTTGGGATATCGGTTTCTGGGCGGCTATGACTGGCTGAGCGCGGTCTACATGGTTGTCATCACAGTCTCGACCGTTGGCTACGGCGAAACATCCGATCAGTCGCCGCAGGTGCAAGCTTTTACCGTCGCCGTCATCTTGGTTGGGATCTCTGCTTCGGTTTATACCTTTGGTGGCTTGATTCAGGTAATGTTGGAAGGGGAACTGGAACGTGTGCTGGGGAAACGTCGCATGATCAAAGACATTCAACGTCTGTCAGGCCATTCGATCATTTGCGGATATGGTCGAATGGGGCACAATCTGGCGTTAGAGTTAAAGACACAAGGTCGTCAATTAGTGGTCATCGATCACGATACCGAAAAAGTCGCCGAAGCGACATCGAATGGGTTTTTGTGTGTCCTCGGAGATGCCACCGATGAAGTCACGTTGCAGGATGCTGGTTTAGATCGCGCTTCTACTTTGGTGAGTACCTTTCCCAATGATGCTGAAAGTGTTTTTATCACACTCACTGCCCGCAACTTAAATTCGGGCATCAAAATTATTTCGCGAGCCGAACGGGAAAGCACCCAGCAGAAACTTCGGCAAGCAGGTGCCGACACAATCGTGATGCCAACGGTTGTTGGCGCCCGGCAAATGGGGCGAATGATCACGAGACCCTCAACCGCTCACCTGATTAACCTTGTCGACGAAGGTAGCAATCGAGAATTTGATTTAGATGAGTTGATTGTTGAGGAGGGCAACCGTTTAGTCGGAATGACCGTCGAGAAAACTGAGGCGCATCGACGGTACCGCTTATTGGTCGTCGCGATCAAGGATGCCAGCGGCGTCTTGAGATTCAACCCGGCTGCAAGTGAGCAGTTCGCTGATGGTGACGTGGTGATGGTCGTTGGTCACCGCGACCACATCAGTCAGTTTCGAAGCGAATTCGGGATGCGAGCCGGATAGCGATCATTAACAGCCCAGCTGATACCGATGAAGCCGCTTACCCGCTGTTTGGTGATCCGTTGAGCGGCAGTAGTACAATCTTCGCCGCGAATCACCGATCCGACCGATTGCCCGATCCGACAGTGACTGGTTCACCGTGACAGGTCCACCGTAATTGGGGCAGTCTTGCTGCACGGGGCATGTCGCCCCTGCGACTTCTGGCCGAGGAAGCTGCAATGCCTGAACACCGCAATGCCTCGACATTGGGTGCTAGTGGAGGAACTCGGTGAGCGAGACTTTTGGTGTTGGCAACTTCAGCAGGGGTGCGAAGTCGGCCGTTGATTCATCAACCGCCGCGAACATCGCTGCGATTTGCTCACTCGATTGGCCGGTGAGCTTTTCGAAACCCCAAAAGAATTCGTCTCGCTCGTTCCAGTGATCATCACTGCATGAGGGGAGCATGGAGGCGAGTGCGACAGTAGCCGAGCCGCGGTCATCATTGTTCTCGATGAGTTCCTCAAGTTGAGTGTGTTGTCTGATGAGCCGAATAAATTCTGGTGGTAAATTCCATTGCTCTGCAAGCATGGCGGCAGCATCGGCATGGTCCCAGCCGAAGATTTCTTTTTCCAGCCCGCTCAATCGTCGATTCTCCATTGCCCGTTTCTGCAGGAGCGGTTCGTATTCATCAGGTAGCTCTTTCAGCAGAATTGGAATCGCCATGTCTTGCAGCAATGCGCCCGCAAACAACTCCTCCGAATTGTCGAGCTTCAGTGTTTTTCCAAACGCCCGTGCGAAAAGGGCCCGGCGTAGCGAGTCTTGCCAAAGTGATTTGAGATCGAACGGACCAAACTTGGGGTTTGGGATCACGCTGAATACCGCATTCCAAAGTGCGAAGTTTGTCACGGCTCCGGTGCCGACCAATGTCAGCGCCTGATGAATGCTCATGATTTCGCAGCTGAAACCGAAATACGACGAATTGACGAATTTCAAAACTTGGCCCATCAGACCGGGGTCGGCTTCAATGGGGACAGCAAAATCTGGAGGGCCACACTCGGCATCTTGCGACAGTTGCAACAGATTGACGGCGCTGGTGGGTAAGGCAGGCAAAACACCTGAGCGGAATACGTCGTCCAGAGAGATTGTCGATTGGATAGTCATTGCGAATGTCAGCTGAGTTGAAACAACCGTGCGATAGTCGGAAGCAGTATGCGACCGAACCTTCTTGCGTCGAATGCTACGTTGCACAAATGCGGTCGGCGAAAAGATTGCTCCTTTATTGGGTAGGCTTCTGCGATCGCTGGAAGGATTGTGCGGTCGCGGCTTGAGCCCCTCAGCAGATGTTGTTTTTTTGGGTCAGCTGTCGATTTATCACATCATCGATGCTGCTTCGATGGGGCGAAAAAACAACCTTCCCGGATGGCAAAGAAAGTCAGGTGTTGACGTAAGGTCTGCACTGGCAAGGGATTAGGGTGGCAAGCACTGGCTGCGATTGGATCGCTGGACCAAAACATGCAGGTAGCTACCTGCATGAGTCATTTCTATCTCCATCCGGATGATCGTCGCTGGTTGAAACGCTGGTTTCGAAACAACCTGGTTTGCGTTGCAGCGATTATCGCCTTCGTGTCGATTTTGCATGTCTCCGCGGTCGTGCAGGAGAGCGTGAATGCCGATTCAGTCCGAGAGCAGGATGAAGCGGTTATACCGGAAGGTTGGCGAAGAACGGCAAAGGGGTGGGTGCACACGTCGCAGTGGCATTTCAGCCAAGCCGAGGCGACATCTATTCCCAAGTTGCCGCGAGGAGTGCAGTCCCGATGGTTGGGGAACGCGATGGAAACGGTGCGTAGGACTTCCCCGCTTGTGATCGCGATGATGCAAATTGCCTCTGTCGCGATCATCATTTGTCTATCAAGACGAACTCCCCGCAACGTTCGGGCTGGTGAAGTTCATCCCATCAGCTAGTTCTTATTTGCGAGCCGTTTTCTTGACTTCGTCAACTAGTTCTTCGCTGAGTCTCGCTCGGTATTCCATCAGACTGTTGGCACCCTGGAACCCGACCACTGTCTCGTCCCAGTTTAGTTCTTTACTTAGCATGTAGCCATTGTCGAGATCGAATCGGAGTGTTCCATTACTGAGTTGCTGCACTACCTGAGCGCGGACTGACTCTTCTTTGATCGGTGTGAGTGGTTCACTTCGAACCGAGATTGTGGCAACGCCGGTCTTCACCTTTTCGAGTGTGTAGACCTCACGGATCTTGATGTTTTCGATCCGCCCATCTTCCAATCTCGCTTTGAATTCGCGGGGGATGGTCCACGAACTGCCAACTGCGATTGCCTCTTCAGGAAAGGCGAGTGTCAGCGATCCCATTCCGAGAGAAGCCTTTGTGCCGGCGTCTGCTTCGCGGTGTGTTTCTTGTCCTCTCCCATTGACGGTAATGATCGCGATCTTGTTGCCGATCTGTTCGGCGACGGCTTTGAACACAGCGGCTGGATCTTCGCCACTCTCGCTATTCCATCGTAGTTCCTCGCCTTCACCCGTCTGTTGCGTCATCACAACCGCATCAAGCACATGGTCAAATGTCATCTCATCAGCCGAGACATCGGTGATATCCCAGTGCCGCTTTGTAATCGTGTGGACTTGGGAGACCTCCTCCGCACCGCGGATGCGGGTCTTGGTCTTCGCTACGTGAGTGACTTCGTAGCGAAGCATCTGGCCGGGATGAAGTGAGTATCGGAGTGTGTGTTTTTCGGCAGAGGTTTCCCCCTGTTGGGCCGAGGACAGTCCGGACAAACTCAACGCAATGATGGCGACGAGGCACTTCTGGAACACGATCGCGGTCTCCTTACACGCAGGCAACAAGTGTTTCACGGCAAGGAGGTTGGCAGAACATGCCAATCAAAGCAAGAGCAAGTGGCGGACACGGCTTTGGCATACACTTCTACGCCGCACCCGGCCTCGGCCAGTCTGCTTTGTCACTCACGCACAGCCTTCGCCGTCGCTCGGTTTGGATCCGGTTGTTTGGCCGGCCCAATCGCGAAGGTTCGCGGATTAAGAAGCGTTCGACGCGACTGCGGACCGGCAGGCATCTGCAATCTGGGCAGGACCCAATCCGTGCGTCGCCAACAGGTCCATCCGATCACCGTGCTCGATGAATTCGTCCGGCAGTGCCAAGACACGAATGCCCCGGGTGTCGAGATTTTGCTCAACTGCTGATACGATGAAAGCGGAGCCAAAACCACCCGCCTTCGCACCTTCTTCGACGGTTACGACGAATCGCCCGTCCTGAAGCGAATCATGAACCATCTGTTCATCAATCGGCTTGACGAAGCGAGCATTGACGACCGCGATGTTTAGTTCGCCGGCGAGCAATTCAGCAGCTTCCAACGCGTGCTCGAGCATCGCACCAAACGCCACAATCGTGCCGTCCTCTCCTTCACGGATCTTCTCACTCTTGCCGAGTTGAATTGGTTCCGGTTCTCGCTCAAGTTGTAGGGCCGATGCCTTCGGGTATCGGATCGAGGCTGGGTGATCTTGTTGCGTCGCAAAGGACAGCATCTCGCTAAGTTCAGCGGCGTAGCCGGGCGCCATGCAGACCATGTTCGGGAAAATTCTCATGTACCCGATGTCGAATAGTCCATGGTGGGTTGGACCATCTGGCCCCGTCAGCCCTGCACGATCCAGCATGAAAATCACAGGTAGGTCCTGCAACGCGACCTCTTGGAAAATTTGGTCGTAGCTCCGTTGCAGAAAGGTGCTGTAGATATCGACGATCGGTCTCAGGCCAGTCTTGCATTGGCCAGCGGCGAATGCGACGGCGTGTGATTCGCAAATGCCAACGTCAAAAAATCGTTTGGGGAACTGTTCGCGAACGGGTTCTAGTTTGTTGCCCTGACACATCGCAGCGGTGATGACGGTAGCTCGCTCATCTTTGCTCATCAGGTTAGAGATTGCTTCTCGGGCATGCAGTGTAAAAGGCGGCAAGCCTTCGCTTTTACGGGTGATGGCGGTGCCGTCATTATCTTCAAATGCCGGAGGCGTGTGGAAGAAGACCGGGTCTTCGGCTGCTGGTTTGTAGCCGTGCCCTTTCTCGGTGACGACATGCAATAACACGGGTCCCGGAGTTTCCCTTGCCATCGCCAAATATTTGCGGACCAAGGCGATGTCATGGCCATCGATGGGGCCGACGTAGCGAATGTTCAATTCTTCAAACAGCATTCCACCGAGTAAGCCGGCTTTGACGCCCTCTTTCATTTGGGCCAGCAACCGTTCGGTTGGATCACCAAACATCGGAACGCGTTCCAGCAAGCGGACGACCTCATGCTTGAGCCCCGTGTAGAACGGATTGCTTCGCAAACGGTCCAGGTAGTTTGCCACCGCACCGACCCGCGGGCAGATCGACATTTTGTTGTCATTCAGGACGATGGTTAGATCGTCACGTAGTTCCCCCGCATTGTTCAACGCTTCGAATACGATTCCGCTGGGAAAGGCTCCATCACCGATCACAGCGACACTTTTTCGATTGGTTTGCTGCCGAATGGCATCGCCGCTTCGCAGCCCGACTGCGGTGCTGACAGAGCAGCCTGCGTGGCCGGTCATGAACAGGTCGTAGACACTCTCCGCGGGATTTGGGTAACCCATCAACCCGCCCCGTGTGCGGATGCTGGCGAAATCGTGGTAGCGTCCGGTGATCAATTTGTGGGGATAGACTTGATGGCCCGTATCCCAAATCAACCGATCGCTGCGAAAGTCAAACTCGCAGTGCAGTGCCAGGCAGAGTTCAACAACGCCGAGGTTGGACGCAAAATGGGCGGTGCGGGTTGCCAGTAAATTGCACAGCACATCGCGAATTTCCGCGGCGGTATCTTCCAGTTGTTGATGCGTCAGATCGCGGAGACCCGAGGCGTCATCCAGACTGGCAAGCAGTGGGTGCTTCCCCAGAGAATGGTGCGTGGCGTCTGGCTGGCCGTTATTTGATGTGGTCAATGCGTTCGCTCCAAAACATAGTCAGCCAACCAGTTTAGCCGCCAAGCGGCCGAACCAAAAATATTGATTTGCTGCTTCGCGGATTCGATCAATTGGACCGCTTTTTGACGCGTTCCCTCGTTGCCTAGCAGTCCTGGGTAGGTCAGTTTGCCTCGACTGGAGTCTTTTCCAGTCCGTTTCCCGAGGGTTTGGCTATCGGCGGTCGCATCCAGCAGATCATCCACCACCTGGAAGGCGAGGCCTATATCGTCAGCATATTTGCGGAGCAACCCGCGATGCTCCTCGTTCGCCCCCGACAAAATGGCTCCGAGTTGCAGGGAGGCGGAAAAGAGAGCCCCTGTCTTTCGTCGATGAATGGTTTCCAGGTGATCCAACCGTCTTGAGATTTCTGGCGCCGTGAGCGATTGATCGAGCGTGGCGAATTTTCGCTCGGCGGCCAAGTCGTCGGACTGACCCCCCACAAGATGGCAAGGCCCGGCCGCAATCGCCAGAACTCGCACGGCCTCGGCCACCTTTTCGGCGTCGGTAACCGTTTGGGCAAGATGGGCGAATGCCTGCGTTAATAACGCGTCGCCCGCCAGAATCGCGGTTGCCTCGTCGAACTGGATATGGACCGTTGGTCGGCCACGTCTCAGGTCATCATCGTCCATGGCGGGTAGGTCGTCGTGGATCAGCGAGTAAGCGTGAATCATTTCCACGGCGACGGCGCCCGGCATGACCGCTTCCGCTGAGCCGCCAGTGGCTTCGGATGCCATCAGCACTAATGCAGGACGCAGCCGTTTTCCCGGAGCGAGTAATGCGTAACGCATCGCTTCGCCAAGACGTTCGGGGCACCCCGGATCGAGCTGGCAAGCCGCTTGGAGGGCAGGCTCAATCAGCGATCGAAGGTCATCGATGCCGGACCGGCTTGCGGCAGAATCATCAGTGATGGAGGAGGAATCGGTCTTCACAAAGTGACTGTTGGGTTTGCAGGTCGGATGGGGAGCAGAAGCATGTCGGGATAATTGAATAGGAGATCCGCTGATTCATTACGCTTAAGGTAAAACCGCCGCACAGCCTCTTGCAAACCAAGCAGACGCCGAATGAATGGCTCGGAGTGGTCCGCCCCATTCGATTCCAGGGAACGCTGCATTGCTGGAAGTGCCCACTCATCGAAGCCGGTTATAATTCAACAAAGCCGGTTCCGATGTAGTAGAGTCCGATCAACAGGACCGCCAGTTTCCAAGACAGGCAGCGTCTGATTGAGGTCGCAAACAGACAAATTCCTGTCGAAGTCTAAAACAGACCGGGCTTATCGTCCACGCTGGGTGACGCTGAGGTACCGCTGGAGGCGGTCTTCGAATCGTCCAAAGAGTGTTGGATTGGGTTACCGTCGACATCAAATCCTGCCAGTTGGCTGACTCGTTGTTCCGCCGCCTCAAGCACTTGGTGGCATTGTTTCAGGCGTTTAATCCCTAATTCGTATTGGCCGAGTGATTCAGTCAGGTTCAGCTCACCTGTTTCTAGCTGCCTCACAATTTGCTCGACTTCCGCCAGCGACGACTCAAAATCGACCGGTTTTTTCAGTTTTGGGGAGGCTGTTTTGGGGGAGCTTGCCTTCTTCTTCGCCATCAATCTTCTTTGACACGGTCGCCAATTCGACCTAGGAACACGTAGAGCGAATTGCCGATCTACCAATCTGCGTACGGAGATGCATTTTTTTCGCTCTGCGACGGTTAGCGTAATCATTCCGATTCTAACCGTTGCAAGCGGTGTTGACTGGGGGGGCAGGTCGATGCTGCATGGGCCAATCCCAGACGGTAATACCAATCCCAAACGGTATGCAGTTTCAGCTCGTGTGGATATCGGTCAATCCAATTGCCTCGACTCAGCATTCGTAATTAACAAACAGTCCTCAGCATTATGCGTGATTCAGTCACAGATCTTTCCGATCAAGCAAACGGGTTCTCCGATCACCCCGGTGGGTCCGAGAGCCGCGAGCATCGAATATTACAGGCTGTCGAATCGAACGCCCTGTCATTGCAGGGCTTATTGCAGCAAGTGGCCGAAGTTCGTGACGTGATAGCCGCCCATCTTTATGCGGCTACGCCCGAGTCTTTGTCTGCTGGCGACGGCAACACAGAAGAGCTTGACCGGGAATATCAGCGGCGCATCCTCCAGTTGGAGGACCAGGTTTACGATCTTGAGCAACAAAACAGCGATCTCGCTTCACAGCTCGCCAGCCAGACCGTTCAGGAAACGGTGCGTGCTGACGCTGGCTATGCCCTGTCCTGGGAAGAACGTAAGCAACTGATCCTGGAGCAAATGGAGCAGGATTCGTTCAGCGCGGATGAGTTCGTTTCTTCGTTACAAGAGGAAAAGCAGCAGTTGGCTCAGCATGATCCCGCAGGACTACTGGACGAGTTGCGCAGCGAGATGGATTGTCAGGCCAGCGAGCTATTACGCCGTGATCGGGAAATACAGGAATTGCGGCACCTGCTGGATCAGCAGAGTACAACCCGACAAGCCGGCACAGTAATCGGGGCCAACGCCGTTGGCGAGTTAATCGATGCCGATGAGCTCATCCTTCAAGAGCGGCAGCGGTTGCAGCAATTGCAGCAAGAATGGGAAGGCAAGTTCCGTCAATGTGAAATCGAAATGTCGCTCGAACGCGCCCAGCTTTCTCGTGAGCGGCAAGCATTGTCGGAGAAGCAGGCAGACATGGAGCTGCAGTTAGAGCAAATTCGCCAGGAAGCCAAGCATGTCGATTCCACTGGTTCGCAGCCGACCCGGAAATGGCTGGCGAAGCTCGGCTTGAGCGACGAGTAATCCGTCGCCCGAGCGCATGATTCTCTGACTAAAATAGGGTCCCTGTTGCAGGCGGACGAGAAGAGAAGCGTCGTGATCTCTTTCGCGTTCCCCGGAATGTTTCTCTACCGCTTCGCTACAGTTTCTCTAGCGCTTCGCTACAGGGTTCACCGGCCTGTTCAACCCGAGTTGCTGGCCTGCTCAACCCGAGATGTTCGATCACAAAATCGGCTCTTGGCCACCTCCTCGGCTCGGTTTCTCCTCGGCTCAGTTTGTGGGGCGAGGCGGTTGGGATGCTCTCGGCTCGGTTTGCCCGATGAGAACTCGGTGGCTGGCGTGATTTCCTGGCGGCTGTGATTTTCTCGCTTCGCCGGGGAACGATTTTCGGCAACCGCATTTCGGTGGTATCTCCGCGGTCGCCAGCTCTCTTTTTAAATCAGCTCCCCCGTTGCTCTCGCGGCACTCAACTTACGTTAGAATACGCTCCTGCTTGGCTTTGCTTCCCGCCTTTTTGGAGTCCACCTCATGTCTTGGCAAAATCGTCGTCAATTTTTGCAAACGTCAACTGCTGTCGGTGGTTCGCTGCTGATTACCGGAACCAAGTCGTCGGGGGCTGTTCAGAATGCCAGTGAGCGAGTTCGCATCGCGGTGGCCGGGCTAAATGGGCGCGGGCAGAGTCACCTTTCCGGATGGATGGGCCAAGACAATGTCGAAGTTGCTTACGTCATTGATCCGGATGAGCGGGTCCGTGCTCGAGCGATGAGTGGACTGGAAAAGCGAACCGAAGGCACGCTGAAAACAAAGGACGTTAGCGATGTCCGTAAAGTCTTGGAAGACAAATCGGTTGACGCGATTTCCATCGCGACACCCAATCACTGGCATTCACTGATGACGATCTGGGCAGCTCAGGCTGGCAAGCACGTTTATGTGGAAAAGCCCATGAGCCATGATGTGGGCGAAGGCCGCATCGCCGTTGAAGCGCAAAAGAAATACGGCGTCGTGATCCAGCATGGAACGCAGCGGCGTAGCAACGCCGGTATCGCAGGCCTACACGAGGCGTTTCAGAATGGCGAACTGCCCCGGTTGAAAGTTTCCTACGGCTATTGCTGTAAACCACGTGGCAGCATTGGCCATGAGCCAGTTGGGCCACCTCCAGAAAACTTGAACTGGGAGCTTTGGAAAGGTCCCGCCGTCATCAGTGATTACCACGCAAATTATCATCCCTATGATTGGCATTGGTTCTGGAAGACCGGTAATGGTGATCTGAACAATCAAGGGACTCACCAATTGGACGTCGCTCGTTGGGCGCTTGATACCGACCAAACCCATCCCGTTCGTGTGATGGCCATCGGCGGTCGCTTCAAGTGGAATGATCAAGGCGAAACGCCGAACACGATGTACGCGATTGCCGAGTATCCCAACGGGCAAACGGTGATGTTCAATGTCCGCAACGTGAACTACGACGGGTACCAACATCAGGTCTTCAATGAGTACTACTTGGAAGACGGCAGTAAAATCGTTGGTGAAGG
>JBMYRF010000035.1:37748-60297 GCA_049602075.1 Rubripirellula sp. | reverse complement strand
CATCAGGTCTTCAATGAGTACTACTTGGAAGACGGCAGTAAAATCGTTGGTGAAGGTAGCTACAAGATTTTCCGTCCTGGCAGCAAGGAAGCAGAGCCGCTAAAGCTCAAGCCCGGAAAGGTAACACCTGGTGGGAATTGGGGTGCGTTCATCGCGGCCATTCGGGCAGGTGATCCAAGCATGGCCAATGGGAATGTTGAAGATGCTCATTACGGATGCGTCATGGGCCATTTAATGAATAATTCCTACCGGCTCGGTGAGAAGGTCCCATTCAATGCCAAGGCCGCTCGGTTTGGTGACAACGCTGATGCAGCCGAGCAATTTTTGAAGCTGCATGAAATCATGCGAGATGGGGTCGGGATTCCAGAAGACGAGGCCGAGTACACCGTTGGTCCTTGGTTGACCTTTGATCCCAAGACTGAGCTTCACACCGGCGAGTTTGCCGACCAAGCGAATCAATTGTTGAAAGATCCCAATAATCCTGGATTCCGCGTCCCTGAGATCGGTGAAGTTTGAGTCGCCAGCTTGAGCCACTCGCCAGCTCAATGGAAACGCAGTTCTTGGTGCCTGTGACCGGCCCTGCGTCTGCCATGGCAGGCGGATTTGCCGGGTCTACAACTTCGGCCGCAATTGTTGAAAGCCGGTTTCGACCTTTTGAAAGCCGGCTCGATACCGGCCCAATTTCGGCGAAAGCCTCGTTGTGCCGTCCGATTGTTTGTCTTTCCCGGCCGTGTGGCCCGCTGCCGTGAGTGGCACGGCGGTGGCCCGCGTGAGCGGCTCGTTTTCTGTGGGGATGATCAAGCGGGTGCGATCCGATATCCTCTCGATCTGAACAGTCTAAATCCTTGCCTCGAGTCCTGTCATTCATGAACTTGCTGATCCTTGCACAGCAGAGCGATGTCGACCGCTGGTGGGCCCTCGGGCTTGCTCTCACTGGGCTGCTGATCGTATTCACCGCGCTGATTCTGATCAGTCTATTTATCGCGTTGATGCCTAGAATCTTGAACGTTTTAGCAAGGATCTGGCCGGAAACGGATGAGCCCCAGGTGACTGCGGGGCATCCCGAGAGCCAGGTTCCAGACAATGCTGCCGTGCTCGCTGCGATCGGCTTCGTATTGCACACGGAAATGCAGAAGCAATTAGCAGCAGACCAACAAACGACCCGCCGGAACTGAATCTGAACCGCAGATGGATACCTTTTTACAGTTTTTTGGGACGACCGGTTTCACGTCCATGACGTGGGGCAACGCGATCATGATTGTGATCGGGATTGTCTTTATCATGCTGGCCATCATGAAGGACTACGAGCCGTTGCTGCTGGTCCCGATTGGAATGGGGGCGATCGTCGGGAATATTCCCACGGGCCCCGGGATGGGGCTGAGCGTTTATGACAGCGGGAGTGTTTTGTATTACCTCTACTTTGGCGTGAGCCAGGGGGTCTATCCGCCGCTAATCTTTTTGGGAATCGGCGCGATGACCGATTTTTCCACGATGCTCTCAAACCCGAAATTGGTGTTATTGGGAGCAGCGGCCCAAGTGGGTGTTTTCTTAACGTTTATCGGGGCGCTGGAACTGGGGTTCACCAGTGATCAGGCGGGTGCCATTGGAATCATCGGGGGTGCCGATGGGCCAACGGCGATCTTCTTGGCGGCAAAGTTGGCACCCGAATTACTCGGAGCGATTGCAATCGCGGCCTACTCCTACATGGCATTGGTGCCGGTGATTCAGCCGCCGATTATGCGTTTGTTGACGACTCGCGAAGAACGCTTGATTCGGATGACGCCGCCTCGCAAGGTTTCCAAACGCGAAAAGATGATCTTCCCGGTTGCCGCTTTCTTGATTTCGACACTGATTGCACCGGGGGCGGTGGTGCTGTTGGGGATGCTGTTCTTCGGCAACCTGCTGAAGGAAAGTCTGGTCACCGAACGACTGGCCAGGACAGCTCGAACGGCGATGATTGATGTTGTGACGATCTTGTTAGGGTTTTCCGTCGGTGCCAGCACGCAAGCCGAGGCATTCCTGACAAGTCAGTCATTGCAGATTTTTGGATTGGGGGCTTTGTCATTCGCGATCGCTACCGCTGGCGGCGTGCTCTTTGCAAAATTAATGAATCTATTTTTGAAAGAGAAAATCAATCCGCTTGTTGGAGCCGCTGGGGTGTCAGCCGTGCCCGATTCGGCGCGGGTCGTTCAAATGGTGGGACAACAAGAAGATCCGCACAACTTTTTGTTGATGCACGCCATGGCACCTAACGTAGCGGGCGTGGTTGGTTCGGCTATCGCTGCCGGGGTTTTGTGGTCTGTGCTCAGCTTGAACTGAGCAGTCCTTGATAATGAATCATTTTCGATAGGCGTAAGAGACGTGGCAAAGAAGAAAATCCAATTCATGTGCACGGCGTTCCGCGACGGGTTTCAATCCGTTTACGGAGCCCGAGTCTTCACCCCTGACTTCTTGCCTGCGGTCGCAGCGGCGCGAGATGCCGGCATCCGCTGGTTCGAGGCGGGCGGAGGCGCCCGTTTTCAATCGCTGTATTTCTATTGCAACGAAGATGCGTTCGACATGATGGACGCGTTTCGGGAAACCGCTGGCCCCGATGCCAATTTGCAAACACTCGCTCGCGGTGTCAATGTTGTCGGCTTGGATTCCCAGTCCAGCGATATCGTCAAATTGCATGCTGATCTGTTTAAGAAGCATGGCATGACGACCATTCGTAACTTCGATGCATTGAACGATGTCAATAATTTAATTTATAGCGGGCAATGCATCGTCGACGCCGGGCTGAAGCACCAGGTTTGTGTGACCTTGATGGAGCTGCCTCCCGGCTGCGGCGGAGCTCACGATGTCGATTTCTATACCCAAACGCTCAAGAACATCTTGGCGGCAGATATTCCATTTGATGCCGTCTGTTTCAAGGATGCGTCGGGCACTGCTGTTCCGTCCAAGGTCTACGACACGATTGTCGAGGCGAGAAAAATCTTGCCCAGTGATACTTTCATTCACTTCCACACTCACGAGACGGCCGGCGTCAGTGTGCTGGCGAATAAGGCTGCCCTCGATGCGGGTGCCAATGCAATCGATTTGTCGATGTCTCCCTGCAGTGGCGGGACCTGCCAGCCAGACATTCTGGTTATGTGGCATGCACTACGCGGCACTGACTATGAGTTAGACGTCGACGTTGAAAAAGTGCGGGAAGCGGAGGAAGTGTTCAAGGATTGCATGAAGGATTATTTCCTGCCCCCTGAAGCAACGGCTGTCGAGCCACTCATCCCCTGGAGTCCGATGCCGGGTGGTGCGTTGACAGCCAACACGCAGATGTTGCGTGACAACAACATCATGGAGAAGTACCCAGAGATCATCATGGCGATGAGTGATGTGGTACGGCGGGGCGGTTTTGGCACTTCCGTGACGCCCGTGTCCCAGTTCTATTTCCAACAGGCGTTCAACAATGTGATGTTTGGACCCTGGAAGAAAATTGCCGAACCTTACGGAAAAATGGTGCTCGGTTATTTCGGCAAAACGCCGGTTGAACCAGATCCTGAAATTGTTCGTTTAGCGCAAGAGCAACTCGAGCTTGAACCAACGACCCAACCCGTGCTGACGCTCAATGATGCCGATCCCAACAAAGGGATCGAAGCCGCGACGAAGGTCTTGAATGAACACAATTTGCCGGTGACCGACGAAAATATTTTCATCGCGGCAGCCTGTAAAGAAAAAGGAATTCGTTTCCTGCAGGGTGATGCCGAAGTCGGAGTTCGGAAAATCGACAAGGCCGCCGAAGCCGCTGCCGGATCCCCAGCGGCCGGATCCCCAGCGGCCGGATCCACAGCGGCCGGATCCACAGCGGCCGGATCCACAGCGGCCGGATCCACAGCGGCGGCACCGCCAAGTGGACCAGCGGAATACATGGTCACCGTCAACGGCGAAGAGATCTTCATGGCCTTCGAAGGCAATATGGTGACCGTCGACGGCAAAGTTTATCGAGTCGGCATCCAGCCACACGAAACGCCGGGAGGTTCAACAGGAACTAGCTCCGCAGAATCTTCGGCTGCTTCAGTCACCGAAGTCAAATCACAAATGCCGGGGGCAGTCTTCAAGCAACTGCTGAAGTCGGGTGATCGAGTTCGGGCCGGAGAAGCCATCCTGATTCTTGAAGCGATGAAGATGGAAATGGAAGTCGCTTCGCCTGTCGACGGCACCGTCGACGAGATTAAGTTTTCGGTCGGCGATCAGGTTCACACTGGACAGGTATTGGCGACCATTCGCGGCTAGTGAGTGGATCGCACTATCTCAACGGTTCGCACGCGCTAAGAGGTTCGCAGCGTGTGAACTGGGGGACATCGCTGCCGGCCGATCTTTCCGCATGTCTGTCACGCCGAACTGAAAATCCGATCCTGCAAATTTCTATGCTTGAGCTTGGTTTCGTGGATCGGCATCGCTCGAGTTGGGATCCCCGTCAGGTCGTCGGGTCAGTATACTAAGACGGTCTAATTCCTCGGGAGCGAAGGGACTCATGGCTCGTTCACACCGCCCATGCCTGATGATTCTGTTGCTAACTGTTTTGGGCAGCGGGATGCTGTTCGCGCAGGAAGTCGAGGAGAAGCCGATTTCCTACTGGGTTTCGCAACTCGGAAGTGATCAGTATCTGCGTCGTGAATTGGCGAACAAGAAATTGCGGGAAGCGGGCCCTGCTGCGGTAACGCCCTTGATCGAGGCGACTCGCAGTGGTGAATTGGAGTTGGTCGAGCAGGCAATGGCCCTAATCACCTCCATTGCTCTGAACACGGCCCCCAAATCGGATGGTGGTGCTTGGGATCGATTGTCCAAGGTCGCGGCCGAGGGAGGGGGGCGACGCGCGTCGTGCGCCAAGAGTGCGATGGAAGAAATACGAGATCATCGATCGATGGAAGCTCGCAAAGAATTGGCATCTGCCGGTGTCTTTGTCGGTGTCGATGAGTTCGCGATTGGTGCGATCAGTCGTCCCGTCACCATCGTGCAGGTCGACGAAAAATGGCGTGGGAACGCCGAAGCATTGCAATGGTTGGCGTGGTTATCAGGCGTCGAAAACGCCCGTATCAAGGGGGTGGCAGTGCAGCGTGATGTGCTGAAAGCTGTCGCTCAGGTCCCGGACTTGGTTTCGCTCGTGATCATCGACGGCAAGGTCGAAAACAATACTCTCATCCCACTGATCGAAATGGATCGGATCGAAGCGCTTGAGTTTCGTTACGTGCGGCTTAGTGACGAGCAGGCGGAACTGATCGCATCAATCCCGATCCGGAAATCACTTAGTTTGATGGGGACAGGTTTGTCTGAAGCGAAAGTTGCCTCGATGGAAACACGATTGCCTGGGTTGGAAATTACTCATCGGCAAGGCGGTTTTCTGGGCGTCTCGTGCTTGGATGGTCCTGATCAATGTGAGATCAGCAGCGTGGTACCGGGTAGCGCCGCAGAAGCTGCTGGGTTGATTCGTGATGACGTGATCATTGGTATCGAGGATACGAAAGTGACACGGTTTAAAGATCTGCAGGATGCGGTAAATAAACATATCCCCGGTGACGAAGTAGAAGTTCGCTTTCAACGGGGCGGTGAGATTCAGACGGTTAAGCTACGACTGCGACGGCTCGAGGAATCGTGAGTCGTTCGTCAATGGAACGCCACGCAGTCGCAGCTAAATTGGCCAAGAAAAAATCGGCTGAGACTCAATCCGCGGCATTGCAGCACGATGCTGTTTGGCAAGATCCGGATTGGCGACGGTGTTTGCGCCGACGGCTGCAAAATTGGTTTTCGCGAAACGCCCGCGATCTCCCTTGGCGACGAGAGCCGACCCTTTATCGGGTTTGGGTGAGTGAGATCATGTGTCAGCAGACTCAGGTTGCGACCGTGATCCCCTATTTCGAACGTTTCTTGGACGCATTTCCCGATATTGCGTCGCTCGCTGCAGCGGAAGAGCAAACGTTGCTTAGCCTCTGGGAAGGACTCGGCTATTACCGTCGTGCCCGTTCCATGCACGCTGCCGCGAAAAAAATAATGGAGCAGCATGGCGGAGAATTCCCGGAGTCGTTCGAGGAGGTGATCGATTTGCCGGGGGTTGGTCGCTATACCGCAGGTGCGATCTTGTCGATTTCCCGGCAGGCAAAGTTGCCGATTTTGGAAGGGAATACGCAGCGGGTCTTTAGTCGTTGGGTTGCGTTGCGAGGAGCAGCGCCCGTCGAACCGCCAGCCAATCGCCTGCTCTGGGAAATCGCCGAAACTCTTCTCCCCAGAAAGCGTCCCGGTGATTTCAACCAGGCCTCGATGGAGCTGGGCGCGCTGGTTTGCACTCCGAAGCAACCCGCGTGCGACATCTGCCCGGTTCGCGGCTTGTGCGCGGCCCAGGGACGTGGGCTCACGGCAGAAATTCCCGGCAAGTTATCCAAGATCAAGTACGAAGATCGAACCGAATTCGCGCTGGTGATCGCCCAGACGATCGGCGACGGGGATCGCCAATTTCTCGTCCGCCAGATTCCTGCCGGAGGCCGCTGGGAGGGCCTGTGGGATTTTCCGCGTCTGACGGAGGATGCGTTGGTATCGGCCGATCAGGCGGCTGATCAACTGAGTCGCGAATTGGGTGTTAGTGTTTCAGCCGGATCGCGGTTAGCGGTACTGAAGCATTCTGTCACCCGTTATCGAATCTCGCTGCAAGTCCACGAGGCAACGCTTGCTAATCCGAGCGACCCACCGGAAAAGCCTTGGAAATATTGTTCTCTCACCGAAATCGAGCAGTTGCCGATGAGCGTGACAGGACGTCAAATTGCCAAAATGTTGGGTTCTTAGAGTGGGAGAAATGCTTGTCACGTAGTTATAATCGCGCTGATCTGTTTTACTGCACACGTATCGCCGATCGAAATTTGGTCGGGAGATGCGAGATCAGAACGTGCGATTTAGCCCTCGCAGATTATTGGTTCGATTTTTAAACAGGCCCAAACCGACATGTTAAAAACTGCTGCACTTCTTCCCGCCTCGCTCGCTGTTGCTGTCGCCCTGGTGATAGCCCCTGCTCGTGCTGAGGAGGTCACGCTGGGTGATCCAACTCTCACCGCGGGCATTCCTGGATTCGGGCTCCTCACTCAGCAGGACCTCGCTACTTGGCTGGGAAATCCGGATAATCACAATCCGCTCACCGTTAAATTGCCCAAGGGTCTCGATGCGGCGGAAGCGAATATTTACATCCCGGTCGACAACCCAATCACTCGTGCCAAGATCGAACTCGGTCGCCAACTCTACTTTGATGAGCGATTGTCATCCGACAACACGATCTCCTGTGCATCTTGTCACGATCCTGAACAGGGTTACAGCGCCGAAACTTCGTTCGGGATCGGAGTCCGAGGCCAGCAGGGCGGACGCAACTCACCGGTTGCTTACAACCGGATCCTCAGCAAAGCTCAGTTCTGGGACGGCCGTGCCGCCGACTTGGAGGCTCAAGCCGTTGGCCCGATCGCGAACCCGATCGAGATGGGAAACAGCCACGCGGCTTCGGTCGCGACGCTCGCATCGATACCCGGGTACAAAATGCAGTTTGAAAAGATCTTCGACGACGGTGTGACGATCGATAATGTCGGTAAAGCGATTGCGACCTTCGAACGTGTATTGGTGACCGGGCCGATGCCATACGACGCCTACGATGCCAAGTCGAAGTTCGAAAAGGTGTTCGCGGACGATTTGGAATATCTGGACGAAGAGCCCGAATTGAAGGCTCGCTACCAAGGTCTGATTGACGCGACCAAAGCTTATCCAATGAGCGAATCCGCTCAGCGAGGGATGGTACTCTTCGCGGGAAAAGCAAATTGTGCCGCATGTCACGCCGGTGCGAATTTCACCGACGAGCAGTACCACAACTTGGGTGTCGGGATGGAAGTCGCGAAGCCAGATGTCGGGCGATCCGAAGTCACCAAGGCCGACAAGGACCGCGGCGCTTTCAAAACGCCGACCCTCCGCAATATCGTCTACTCAGCACCCTACATGCATGACGGCAGTCAAAAGACCCTCGAAGAAGTGGTAGATTGGTACGACAAGGGCGGACACCCTAACGCAACTCTCAGCGACAAGATGAAGAAGCTGAACCTGACCGATCAGGAAAAGAAGGATGTCGTTGCATTCATGAACGAAGGTTTGACTGGAGAGTTTCCCGTCGTTCGGCAATCACGCCTGCCCTGATCGGCGGAAAGATTCAAAGCGAGTTTTCTCGGGCGGTTTTGCTGCCCGTGCAAGAACGCGGGCCCCCAGCACGGTCCGCGTTTTTTTTGTGTGTAACGGATGCGACAACGATTGATGAAGCGTGGCTGTTGATCAAACGTGGCAATTAATGAAGCGTGATCATTGATGAATCGTGCCGCTCAATCGGATCGGCATTCAGGTGGACCACCACTGCATCAAACGCGTTTGGCAGCTGGCTCTGCTGTTTTGCTGTGGAGACCTCTTTGCCTCCGTCCCTCGTGTGCCATTCGTCTTTCCAGATGATCTTGGATAGCCCGCCTCGGCCATGCGGTTTCTCACGACGGGTTGGCTGGATCGATATCAAATTGGCTGAGCAGTTGGTTGGGGACACCGATGGGCACGACATGGACTTGGCCGATGACGGATCGGGCGGTTTCTTTTGCAAACCCGACTTTCTCTGCAGCGAAGGTAATTGTGTGATCGGCGAGAAAGGTCGAAGCCGATGGCTCGCCAGAGTCACAGTCCAAGCCGGTAGGGATGTCCAGAGCCACACGCAAGGCATCTGACGCATTGCAGGCATCAACAGCCTCGAGATAGAGACCTCGTAAGGGGCCCGCCGCTCCGGTCCCCAGCATGCCGTCGACGATTGTGCCAGCGTTTCGCAATGCATTTCGAATCGCCTCTACGTCTTGGGCGACGATAATTTCAAGCTCCGACTTCACTGCGATGTTTGCGTTGGTCTTGGCATCGCCTTTCAAATTCGCCGGTTCAGTCAAGGCGATGATTTGTACGTCGTGTCCGAGGATTTCCAGGTGTCGGGCAATGACATAACCATCTCCGCCATTGTTGCCGCTCCCACAAACGATCACGATCTTTCCGCTTGGTGCGACTGCGTCGATGACGGTGGTCGCTCCGATGCCGGCGTTCTCCATTAGAACGATGCCGGGAATCGCATACTGTTCGATCGCAATTCGATCCACTTCGCGGACTTGAGCTCGCGTTAATGCCGGACGTTTCATGTTGGTGATTCCTGTGTCAGGGGAAATGATCGACATTCGCAGGTCGAGCGTTTTCGGGCTTCGCACCGATGTGAACCACGCCGTGAACTCATTTGGACTGTGACTCTCAGTGTTTCGGGCAATCGCAAGGATATGCGACACATCACTGTCTTGCAGGGATGACATTCGCTGTCCTGGATTGAAATCGGATCCCATCACTTGCCCTGCACCACGTCGGGGAATGTCTACGCGTTGGCAGGACATCACAGGCAAAGTATCTGAACGCAACGCTCTTGACCTTTGGGACAAGCAATTTGCCTGTTCGCCGCGTCACGGCGAGCCCGCCTGACCCACCCTGCAACTGCAACTTGAATCGCAAGATTTCATCATCTTCCAGAGGTTGCCCTGTGGTTCCACTTGCACAAGCCACGGCTTGAACTGCCACGACCGAATTGGGTTAGCTGAAAAAACCCGCGGACATTTTCGTTCGGACACGGTTCCACCAAGCCCAGAACTTTGCTTGGCGTGTACCGATTGCTTCGCCGACCATCTTAAGCGTTCGAAGGTAGGGCAGCACGTACAACGGTTGAGATTTGAAGAACGCCGGCTTTAAGCCGAGCTCTTTAAATTGGCGAATGATTTGCGACAACGCGGCCTGTTTGTTGGACGCTTGTCGGGCGTTCAGGACCGCTTCGACCCAATGATGCAAGATGCGATCCGTACCCTCCAAGTTTTCCAAGCGAGCTGCGCACATAAAATGCTGCAACGCTAATTGCTGTTCGCCACGCACCAACGCATCGTGGGCCGCCCATAGACGCAGTTGGGATTGCATGATGTCGGCTGGCATTTGCAGTGCCAGGTGAACGGCTTCGCGACCGGAGGATTCATCGCCGACGATGCGACACAATTCGTGCACATTGGTAAGCATCCAGGGTTCGAAATCGGTTCGATCCCGCCAGCCCTGAATCCAGTCTTTGATGAATCCTTGGGATAGGTTTGCTGATTGTTCAGAGATTGCAAACGCGACCAGCGTCCAGCAATGGGTATCGTTTCGAATCCAGTCTTGATTCTGTTTGATGAAGCGTTTCAGTAGCGGTGTTGTTTCTTGCTGTGACAAATGTGGCATCAACGTAGAGATGGCGGCGCGACCTGCGTCTGGATGTTGGCCAGCCAAGAGTTGCTGAATGCGTGTTGCGATCGGCGGAAGTTTTTTTGCGAAACGCCCTTTGCCCGATAGGGTTACGGTGATCCAAGCCCGACCAAAGTCTTCATTGGAATCTGGGTTGGTGAGTTCGTGTTCGATCCGAGCGAGCACGAATTCTCGCTTGCCCAGTTCGGTCATGATTTCAATGGCTTGTTCGACCGCCCACCAAGACCATGGATCGCTTTGCAAGATCGCGTCGAAATCCTGTTCGGCCCGACTCGGCTGTTGCTCGTGTTGGGCGACCCGCATTCGGCGAGCGATCACCGTCGGATGTTGGTCGCAACGTGGTAGATCATTCATCACCGCCGAGGCTTCATCCCATCGGTCGCGTTCAGCCAATAAATCGAATAAGCCGCAGCGACTGCCAGCATAGCCGGGAGCGATTTCGATGGTCCGACGATACGATTCGATTGCTTTGTCAATGTCACCAAGTTGTTGAAAGGTTTCGGCCGCGGAGTTCAGCACATCGGGATCATGCGGTTGGGATTCCACTTGGTGTTCCACTGCGGCGATCGCTTTTTCGTGATCGCCGCGCATGATCGCCCATTGTTCCAGTCGATTCCAAATGCCGAGGTGCCCCGGGTTCTGTTCGGCGGTCTTCAAAATCAATTCATAGGCTTGTTGTTGTTGGCCAACATCCCACAACATTTGCGCGCGTGCTGCTTCCAGCGTTGCGGGTGCCGCCGGATAAATGTCGGTTTGCAGTGCCGACATCGCACCGTCAAAATCGCCAGAATTGAGGCGTAAGCGAGCACGGGTGATGTGGATCGATTCCCGGTATGGTTCGAGTGCCTCGGCCCGATCGAGTGCAAGGTGTGCTTCGTCAAAATGCTCATCAAGGCCGAGGGTTCGGGCACGTTCCAACCACAGTCCAGCGGAGTTCGGCTTTGCCTGTGTCAGTCGCTCGGAAAGATTCAAACGATAGTCTTTGCGTTCAAGCTGATCGGCTAACGTATCGAGTCTTCCCCAAGCGTATTCGTAGTCGGGTTCCAACGTTACGGCATGCTCAAATTGTTCTAACGCCGTTTCACGATCATTCAGTTCCACCAGGACATCGGCGAGGTAACCGCGATTGATGGGATCGAGCGGTTGCCCGGAAACAAGTTGCTCCAGCATTTCGCGTGCTTCGCTGAATTGACCTTCATTGCACAAGACATCGGAGAGTGCTCGCACAACCGCTGGATTGCTGGGCCGCAGCAGGCGACACCGTTGCAGTGCCAATTTTTGAACCGGGACATCTCCGATCGCCAACGCGACGCGATACTTTTCGAACCAGGCATTTGGTTCAAGCGGGAATTTTTCGGTCGCTTGCTGGGCAGACTCCATCGCCTCATCAAGTCGTTCCATGTGGGTCAGTTGGCAAATCAAAGCTTGATGTGCCTGCCAGAGATCGGAACGGCGGTGGACAGCTTCTTGCAGCGATTTAAGTAATTCGTTTGCGGGAATGACTGCTTCGGCGTAGTTTCGGTAAATGATCAGCCCGTCGTCGGTGATCGGCTGTCTTTTCAATTCGGCAAGAACCCAATCTAACTCTTCTCGAAGTTCTTCGACGGAGTCGCAGCTATCCAATAGTTTCGACAGAGGGTATTCGTTGCAGATGTCATTCTGCAGCAATTCACGCAGGCGTCGCCGCGCGCCGGGGTTGTTTCCACGTCGTGAGTCGAGTGAGGCTTGCAAGCTGACGGCGAACGTGTTTTCCCCGTCCAGTTCACAGGCTCGCTCGATCCATGCCTCTGCTTGGTCCAACTTGCCAGCCGCTACGAAGTGTTGCGCCAATTCGCGCACAGCCCACGCGTTGTCGGGAGACTGCTCGAGAATTTTTTGCAGGACCGGTTCAATCGCTTCCAGGGGATGGGAGCGGAGTGACATTGCGTAGCGTTCGGCCAATGGTTGGTAGTGAGGAAACTCCTCGGCGGCTTGTCGCCAGTGTTCGATGGCCGCCTCGTCACCGCCGATCTCGCTGACCAACTCGGTGATCTTCTCGCGAAGCGACATCGAGAGTGGACTTCGGGGGAGTAAATGCTCGAGGTGGTCGAGCCCCTCCTGCCACTTCCCCTGCAGCACCGCCAACTCGGAAGCGGCTTCATGCCATCCACGTTCGGACGCCTTGTCTCGTACCGAATGCAAGAGCTCCTCCGCACGTGGCCAGTATTCGCTCGATGTGCTGGAGAGGGATTGAACGACAGCGAGAGTCAACTCCGAATCATCCGGGCGGAGCTTCATCGCCTCTTCCAGCACGACGATCCCTTCGCTGTGTCGTCGCAGGCGATTGAGTGCGTGTTGGAGGGTGACGCCGGGCTGCCTCGATTGGCTGCCAAAGCGTTGGAATCTTGCTCGCAGCCACTGCAGAGCTTCTTCGGTTCGTCCCATCGCCACGCAGGCGTCAAAGTAACGCAGTGCGAGGTATTCGTCTTTTTCTTCCAAACAGGCTGCGAAGCGATACAGACGCAAGGCGTTGGTCCGATCATTCCGCTGCCACCACAGATCGCCCAGTTCTAAGTAACTGCGTGCGTAGGATGGGCCCGTACGAATGGCTTCACGCAGTAATTTTTGTGCTTCGTCGCGATGCCGTCCGTCGATCGCCAAAGATTCGGCAAGCTGCATTTTTAACAGGGGATGGGGTGTCGGTTCGGCGACCAGTTCACGCAGTCGCGTCACACGTTCCCCGGTCCGGCCCAGACTGCCCAGCAAGGAAAGCTCGGACATTTGCAGCGACACATCTTCGGGGAATATCTGTCGAGCGTTTTGGACTGCGGCCAAGACGCCCTGCTCGTTTCCATCGTAAGTGGCTAGCTGCCGCTCGGCTTGCCAATACAAACGATGATCTGGCGCAAGGGATTCGATCTGTTTGACCGCAATGACTGCGGCGTCACGATCGTGTTGAATCAGCGCGCGGTCCATCTCATGGATCAGGTCGTACAGGTCGGAGTCGGGCAATTCCAAGTCGTCGATCCGATGTTGCTGATCATCGGGGATAAGCACCATCCCGCGCGGGCCGTGGGCAGCTTGTGATTCCAGCAATTCATCGGCCGCCGCGGCACCTCGGACCCGATGGAAGGGATCGCGGATCAGAATCGTTCCCGTTCGACCGTCGTATCCGATCACTGCTTGCAGATGAGCGTAACCGGCTCCTCGAGTCACGAGCGTGAAGGGGATGTCACGGCCGATTAACGCTTCGGTTGCCTGTTCGGTAACCGTGAATTCTCGAGTCACGTAGCCGTGTTGATTCGCCCAGTCGCGTTCTGCATGGGCAGTCGTGCCGTTGTAGCAGATCTCTTCTGCGACCTCTAAATGCTCGGCCGCTCGGCCCCAATACTGGCTGATTGCCGAAAGCGTTGCAGGGCCGCAAGTCATCTCATGCTGGCGAACAAAATCAACCGGCAGAATCTTATCGATACGATCCTGACGTACCGGATCCGCTAAACGTTCAGCCAGTTTCTTTCCAAATGCAGACTTGGATCGTTTGGCGTACTGAATCGCTTTTGCATCGTCTCCTGCGCGACGCGAGAGCTCGCAGCGAAACATCGTGAAGCGTTCACCGAAGGCGCGTTCCAGTAGCGGGGACAACGATTCAAATCTTTCCAGTAGACGACCGCACTCGGCATAATCACGTCGTTCGTAAGCGATCGCAGACATTTGCCAAGAGAACGAAGCGACCTGCTTTTCGCCGTCGTACCGTTTCAGCAGCGCGTAAGCGTCGTCATCGCGACCGACTAGCGTTAGCAGGTGAGCCTGATAGGAGATGGTGCTCCGGGAGTCTCGGATTTCGAGTGCTTGGCTGATTGCATCGAGAGCCTCATCGTACCGGTCCTGCCGCTCGAGCCAGTAGGCGCGGGAGAAGTGGAGCATTTCCAAAAGTTCCCCCACTGATGCCATTCGATCGAGTTCCTGTTCAGCTGCGGCAAAATCGCGCAGTTGCGTAAAGCTGGACGCTCGCAGCCAGTGCCACCGCATGCGGTCCTCGCCGCTATTTTGCTCGGTCGGCTCAACATTCGATTCAACGAACTCCAGCGTATCCAGCGGTCCGTTGTCCGCGACAATCAGGGCCCCATACGCATTGCGGACCGCCAGTGAATCGGGCGCCTCACGAAATCCCTTGAGCGTATGCCAGCGGCTCAGACGTGGTGCACCAAGCTCAGAAACGATCCAAGCGATCTCCGTGCGTTCGCTGCCAAACCAATCGTTTAGCGATCCACAGGCGAGCAATCGTTGGTAGGCATCGATGAAACAACCCGATTTGGCGAGGTCCACTGCTTCAACAAGTGCTTGCTGCTTGGGGGGGTCCGCTGCTGAGGCCGGCAAATTCATCAGAGAAGCGGTCGTCAAATTCCGGGGAGGAACGCTGTTTGGGTGAAGTGGCATCGTAACAAAAAAAGAGGCGTGAACTGATCACAACCCCGACACTGAAACCTTCTCTCGTGTTCACGACTCCCCCTGTGTTCAATATTGGTTGCGTTTGCGGTTATCCAAACGGCTTAATGTTCGGGGACACAGCGGAGGGGAGACCTTCAAGGCCTGTGTTGCGTCGACAAGCAGCTAGGATTGAATAGGAAGTGGCCGCCGCACACCGACGTCGAAATTCAATCTTTACCGAACAGACCGGTGGAGAGCGAACGGGAGGGTCGCACGAAACGATTTTATGAACGGGTTGCCGGTTTCCCTAAACAGTTTATCTTTCTAAGTATGGCTATGAATGTTGAAAACGATACGAGCAAGGCGAACGACGGGGCTGCGCCGAGCGTGGCTCCTACCCTGCAACTCTCTCGCCGAGGCTTGATCCTCAGCCTGGGGTCAATGGTACTCGCTGGCTTGGGGGTTTATGCCTTGTTCCCGGCAAGTGTCGGCGGCCCGCCTCTGCCTGTCGAGGTGGAGCTTGACAAGCAGCCGATGGTCACGAAGGACAATCACAGCGTGGTTGTGACGGAGATTGTGCGGGTGAAGAACTTGACCTCTCATGAAATACCCAAGCTGAGTATTGAAATTAATGGTCAGTATTTGTTGTTTCGAGACTCGCCGCTGGCTGCTGAAGAGGTTCTGGAACTTCCGCAGCGGGTCTTCACCGATAAGCGAAGTAGCCAGCGGTTCAATCCCTCGAAATATCGAGTCGAAGAAATCGTGGTGACCGGGCAGTTGCCAAGCCTGGCCCGGGGCGTTTCGTGCTTTGAGTTCGAATAACGGTATCTCAATGGAATTCGACTGAAACGGGATCGAGAACCGCTTCCTTTCGGACCGTGCAAATTCGAATTGCGTCCGGCGACCACCTCGCACCGTCGACGATTCCTTCCATATCACTCAAACGGTCCCAGTCCTCCGTCGAGTGTGCGTATAATTCTGCCATGGGCAAAAAAGATAAGAAAAAAGACAAGTCGAAGAAGAAATCGGGTGGCGGTGACAAATCCGCGAAGCCTGGAAAAACGGCTAGGCTTGGGGAACCGAACGAGAAGTTGCCCTGGTATGCTGACGGACTTCGTTTCGAATGCTCGCAGTGCGGGGACTGCTGCACCGGTGAACCTGGATACGTTTGGGTGGATCAGGATGAGATCGCGGCAATGGCCGTTGAGATGGAGATGGATCTGGAAACGTTTGAACGGAAATTCGTGCGACGCGTCGGTCGCGACAAAAGTCTGATTGAGTACCCCGACGGTGACTGCATCTTGCTCGATCCACGCACGCGGAAGTGCACGGTCTATGCTGCACGTCCCATCCAGTGCCGTACTTGGCCATTTTGGGATTCCAATCTGAAGAAAAAGAAGGACTGGAAAGAGACGTGCGAGGTATGTCCCGGGTCCGGAACCGGTCGCCTCTACACCTTCGAGGAAATCGAAGCGGCCAGGAAGCAAAAGTCAGTTTAATCTGATTCTCTCCTCCCCTTCATCGCACTGCGACCTTCGTGGACCAGTTGATTGCCACAGCAATCAACCCAGCGTTTCCTACGCGAATCGATCGACACGGTTTTCTTCCGCTTGTCGATTCAGAGTGGGCAAGAGGACGTCAGCTGCGATTTCCAGCGGTGCGGCTTTGCGGAAATTGCTCGCATTGAGCCGCTTTGTCTTCGGCAAATTTTGCCTTGTCTGAAACGTGTTGGTTTGGATCCGTTTTATGTTTTTGGAAGATGTTGGCGAGTCGGTAAAACTGATTCGACCGTTTGCGGGGGGGAACCGGCTACGATCGGGGTGATCTTGTGGCCTTTTCGCATTCGGCTTATGACTGCAGTCGAATTCACAGCAGTCGATGGGCGAAGGGGAGCAGATCAACCAACGTCAAGCGACCGATGTCAATGGGGACGGACGTACCAGTGCGCTCGACTCGCTGATGTTCGTGAACGACTTAGCGCGGCAGGCAACGGGAATCGAGGCCGCTGTTGATCTGTTCAGTGACGACGATGACGAAGACGAGCGTATCGCCGCCCTCGATGTTGTTTTTGGACAGCTTGTCTAGCTGCTCCAATTCCGCGGCGGCGCAGGTTGTTATGTCGTACGGTGCCAACCGCATCGGTCGGCAAGGTGGCGTTGGGGCTAATGCTCACGACCCAGGCTGCTTCCATCGGCATGGCGCCTTCCGTGGAGGCGTTCAATTCAATAAACGCTTCACATTCCCCAGCCGATCTTCTTTTGCTGCAGGTACTCTGCGAATCGGTCTTGCTCGATCGCCTCACGAGCACCCGCCATGACTCGTTGGTAGTAAGTCAGGTTGTGGATGGACAGCAAAATGGGGCCGAGCATTTCGCCGGCCACGAATAGGTGGCGCAGATATCCTCGACTGTGGCGGCAGGCCAAGCAGGGACAATGATCTTCCAAAGGTCGGGTGTCCTCGCGATGGATTGCATTCCGTAATTTCAAGTGTCCTTGATCGGTGAATGCGAGTCCATTGCGGCCATTGCGAGTTGGCATCACGCAATCGAATAAATCGATTCCACGAGCGACGCTTTCCAACAGGTCAATCGGACGTCCGACACCCATCAGGTATCTCGGCTTATGCGGTGGCAAAGCGGGGCAGGTGGCAGCCGTGATGCGATACATCTCCTCTGGCGCTTCCCCGACACTTAGGCCGCCCACGGCATAGCCATTGAAATCCATCTGGCTCAGTTCATTAGCGCACTGAACACGAAGCGTTTCATCGAGGCCTCCTTGGACGATGGCAAATCGTGCTTGGTCCTCGCGTGTCGCCGCGTCCAGGCATCGTTTGGCCCAGCGGATCGTGCGTTCCATCGCAGCGAGGACCTCGGGTTGTGCTGCCGGCAACGCGATCACGTGGTCGAGCACCATCGCCACATCGCTACCGAGCGCTTCTTGGATTTCGATCGAATGCTCAGGGGTTAGCCGGACGATCGCCCCATCGATATGGCTTCGGAAGGTGGCCGCTTGCTCATCGACTTTTGTGATCGCATCGAGACTGAAAATCTGAAACCCGCCACTGTCGGTTAGGATCGGACCTTGCCAGCCAGACATCGCGTGCAAACCGCCGAGTCGGCGGACAGTTTCGTGGCCCGGCCGCAATGTCAGGTGATAGGTGTTCCCGAGGATCATCTCGGCACCGGTCGCCGCCACCTGATCAATGGTGACACCTTTGACGGTTCCCTGAGTGCCCACGGGCATAAAAGCCGGAGTTTGCACGGGACCATGTGGTGTCAAAAAAACACCGCGACGGGCCTCGGTCGACGCATCGCGGTGCGAAAGTTCAAATTTGAAAGGATTCATCGACGATCAGTCGCCACGCATTTTCAATCCGAGGTCCGTCAGTTTCTCTCGGACTTCGTTCAAGCTGGTGACGCCGAAGTTCTTGCACTCCAGCATGTCATCGCCGGTCTTGCGGATCAACTCGCCGATCGTATTGAGCTGCAACCTGGCCATGCACTTGCGGGCTCGCACCGACAGGTTCAGATCTGAAATCGGTCGGTCGAGCAGGGCTTGCTCATCGGGCGACATGTGACTGGTGTCGATCGGCGGTTCGGTGCTTTTCTTTTCATGAGCGAATTGGCCGAGCGATAAGCCCTTGCTGGTCAGCATCTCACGAATTTCGAACAAGCTGGTTTCGCCAAAGTTCTTGCTGCTCAGCAATTCTGCTTCGGAGGTTCGTGTCAAATCACCAATCGTTTCAATTCCCATTTTCTGTAAGCAGTTGCGACTGCGAACACTGAGCTCGAAATTGGTGACGGGCATATTCAACGTCTGTGCCAGTCGGTCGTTGCGGCGTTGGGCTTCCTCGTCGTAGAGCATGTTGCCGGTTGCCGCGGCATCTTTCATGTACAGCTGAGTCTGCGGGTGATCCGGATAGCAATCCAAAATCCGCTTGTAGCAAAGTTGTGCTTTGTCGAACTGGTTGTTGTCTTCGTAAATCAAACCCAGATTGATCAGCACGCCAATCCCAGTAGGGAACGCTTTGGCTGCCCGCTCGTAGAGCTCCAAGCTTTCGTTGTCGTTACCGAGACGATCGTTTTCGAGGGCCAACCCAAACAAGGCACCGGCGTGGTTTTCATCGGTTTGAACGGCCCGTTGATACAACGCCAATGCTTCATCCATGCGGCCACCAACGGCAGCCACCGTTGCGGCACGTTGGTACATGTAGTCGGCTGTTTGTTCGGCAGGGCCAAAAATGTTGTCGAGGATTGCCAGTCCCTCTTCAATGCTGCCGGCATAACGATGGGCTTCTGCGATCCCAATGTTGCATTGGTCTTCGTTGTAGCCGGATCTTTGCGCTTGCTGGTAGACGCCAATTGCTTCGTCGTAACGCCCGAGTTCAAACAAACCACGGGCTTGATAGAACAACGCCATCGCGCTGCCGTCGGCTGCCTGAAGCGTTTGCAACGAGTCACTGAATTTTCCAAGCAGAAATTGGCAGACACCCATCTTTGTCTTGCCGGCAGGGCTCAGGGTGTCATCCACTTCCATTTCGTTGACCGCATCCCGAAGTTCACCGAAGTGACCATAATTCTCGGCAATGGCAGTTCGAATCGTTCCCACATCCGAGGGGCCAAACGAATTGTTAGAAAGAACCATTTCTTTCAGGTCGAGGACGTCTAGTTCGACTTCGCTCATCGAGACGAATCTCCCGCCGAGTTGGCTAGAAAACGAGGTAGCAGGTGAAAAAAGCCAGCGGTGGGATTTGAACCCACAACCTCCGCATTACGAATGCGATGCTCTGCCAATTGAAGCTACGCTGGCAAGCCGACTCCGTGGAAATGGCAAAAATCGCCGTGCCAAAAAGCCCACTATTGACGAAAAAAATACGCGAAATCAGGTCCGATGGTCAAGAGGCAGTGCAAAAGTCGAGGTCCGTTTCGGCCTTGGTGAGCCGGCAGAAATCTCCTGATTCCCCGGTCTCAGACCGATTCCGTTGCTTTCGCAGGACAACTTTCCAAAATCCTTTCGAACGAGGGAAATCACGTCAACCGTCGCTTCGGATCACTCCCGATCGGATAAGCAACGGCTCGGAACAACCCCGGTGCTCCTCCAAGGTGATTGAAATCCACCCTAAGTACTTGGTGTGGAGATGTTTAGGCCCTTCGTCGCCGACGGTCTCCATCGGCCAGGGGAGCCTGACCGATTGAACCAGTCCTCGTAATGCCAGCCCTAAGCCTTTCTGTCCTCCGAGCAGGTCGCGGCCGAGTGATCGGCCGGGATTTTTCCACTTGCCAGCTGATTTCTGGCAAAAGTCCTTTAATTTTTGAGCAAGCGTGCCTCTTTGATCGTGATTGTCTTGGCCGGGACATCTTGCATCAGCCCCCGGGTTGCGACCGTTCGTGTCTCGACTTTGCCAATCTGATCGACGACATCCATGCCTTTGACGACCTTACCGAATACGGTGTAGCCAGCTTGGTTTTGAGCGTTGTTGCGATCGAGGTAGCCATTGTCAGCTACATTGACGAAAAATTGACTGGTGGCGCTGTTCGGGTCTGATGTGCGTGCCATTGCCACCGTGTATTTCTTGTTGCTGAGTCCATTGCCAGCTTCATTGACGACGGGCGGGCGTGTCTCTTTCTCTTTCAAATTTGCGTCCATTCCCCCGCCTTGGATCATGAAGTCGGCGATGACACGGTGAAAAACGGTGTCTTTGTAATGGCCATCTTTGACGTATTGCAGGAAGTTTGCGACGGTTTTGGGGGCCTTTTCCTGGTTCAACTCGATCACGAAATTTCCCATCGTGGTTTCCAGTTCAACCTGTGGGTTTTTCCCCTTCTCACTCTCTTGGCCAATCGCTGAGTTGGGGGCCAGAATCGACTGGGTGGCCAAGATCGCGGCAACGGCGATCGTTAGCAGGTGGGTACCAAAGACTCGTTTTTGCATCTGAGGTTAAGCTCCGAAGGTGGGGAAAGGGGTGGGCACTCTATTTTCGCGGGTCGGCCCCATAAGGCAAGACGGCACCTTGGAGGTGAAATATTGATCGAGAGATCCGCCTCGAAAACTCACCTTGAGGATATTGCCATCAGGAACCCGTGTGCTGACTGGTCCGCCACCCCAGACGTTGCGACTCCCAGACGTTGCGACTCCCAGACGTTGCGACTCCCAGACGTTGCGACTCCCAGACGTCGCGACTCCCAGACGTCGCGACTCCCAGACGTCGCGATCCAGAGTACTTCGCCACCCGAAATTCCTCGCCGCAGGAAATATCGCGTTAAGGTGTTGAATTGACGCTCATTGGCTGTCGCGACAGACTAAAAAGTTCTCCGTTTCGTTTTCCCCTTTTGTCGAGCCCCAGATGCAAGCTTGTTTTCGATTCTGCTTACTGCCGACCTTCCTGTTTCTGTTGTCCCTTGTGGTCGGCGTTGCAGCGGAGCGGCCGAACCTGATTTTCATCATGGCCGACGATCTGGGTTACGGTGACCTTGGTTGCTATGGCCAGCGGGTGATTCAAACTCCTCGATTGGATCAGATGGCGGCTGAAGGAATGAAGTTCCGTCAGTTTTACGCAGGCAACACAGTGTGCGCCCCAAGCCGAAGTGTGCTGATGACCGGTCAGCATATGGGGCATACCGAGGTCCGAGGCAATGCGCCCAACGGTGAAAATATGTTGGTCCAATCAGTGCGTGATGAAGATATCACGGTTGCCGAAGTGCTTCATACCGTCGGATACACCAACGCGTTGATTGGCAAATGGGGCCTTGGCGAAGTGGACGAACCAGGGTTTCCATTAAGGCAGGGATTCGACAAGTTCTTCGGTTATCTGAACCAAGTCCATGCGCACAATTACTACCCTAAATTCGTTTGGTCTGGCGATCAAAAGTTACCACTGCGAAATGTGGTTCAGCAGGCTGAACGTTCCTATGGCGGATTCACCGGTGGTGCGGCGACCAAAAGAATTGATTACACGCACGATTTATTTGTCGAAGAGGCACGGCAGTTTTTGCGGACACACCGGGATGAACCCTTTTTTCTGTACTTGCCATTGACGATTCCACACGCCAACAACGAGGGAACTCGGATGACCGGTGACGGAGCTGAGGTTCCCGATCACGGCATTTACGCTGAGCAGGATTGGCCCAGCCAGGACAAGGGGCAAGCGGCAATGATCACTCGGATGGATAGTGACGTGGGGCAGATTCTGGACTCGCTTCGCGATCTGGGGATCGCCGAACGTACACTCGTTTTCTTCACGAGTGATAACGGGCCGCATAATGAGGCGGGGCATCAGCTTGCTCGTTTCAATCCGTCGGGTCCACTTCGAGGAATCAAGCGAGCGCTTTACGAAGGTGGCATTCGCGTACCTGGGATCGCGTGGTGGCCCGGAACCATTCAAGCTGGAACAACGACGGATCACATCGCGTACTTTGGAGATTGGATGGCGACAGCGGCCGAATTGGCCGGCGCGAATCCGCCGCCGAATACGGACAGCATTAGCTTTGTACCGACCTTGGTGGGAAAGCCAGATTTGCAGTCCGCCCACGATTTTTTGTATTGGGAGTTCTACGAGCAGGGTAGTCGGCAAGCGGTGAGATTTGGCAAGTGGAAAGCAATTCGCCAACCGATGAAAACGGGTGATGTTCAGCTTTTTAATTTGGATCGAGATATCGGCGAGCAAGATGATGTCGCCGATCAACACCAGGAAATCGTCTTGCGTGCGATGGGGATGATGGATCAAGCACATGTTCCACATCCCAACTGGACGATCCGTCGCCGTCGCTAGGGCGATCGGGTTCGACTGCACGTCACTGATCACCCCG
>JBMYRF010000035.1:0-37649 GCA_049602075.1 Rubripirellula sp. | reverse complement strand
GATCCGTCGCCGTCGCTAGGGCGATCGGGTTCGACTGCACGTCACTGATCACCCCGACACTGATCACCCCGACACTGATCACTGGCCATGGTTGTCAAATACAACCGGTCACTGGTCGCAGTCAGGGCAACGGTCTGGACCACGCATCGCGGTTTCTCAACTTCCCGAAGCTTTCGGTCCCCGCTGGATTGACCAACCCGGGTACGGGGCTAGAGGTGTTGGCCGGCTGCTATTGGCCGATAACGCCTGCGTTTAGGCCCTGACCAACGCGATTACCGCTTTGGCTTGGGGGTCGACTTGGAGGACGACGATTTCGAGCTCGATTTAGAATCGGGGCGGGCGATTCGGGATGGTAGATTTGCTTTGCCGGAGGAGCTTGAACTCTGGTTGCCGGCTTCTCCGAGCAAGACTTGCTGCAGCACAGCCTCAAAAACGGCGCCGTTGGGTGGCGCAATGACTTCGACCGTTTGTTGGCCTCTTGAATCGAGTTCCTTCGCCAGCTTTTCAGCCTCAACGTAGAGGGAATCGGGAGCAGTGATGATCAGTGAATTGCTCGGCTCATGGACGGCGACCGTCATCTTTGGTTCCAAGTCACGAACTGCTGATCCACGACCTGCGGCTGGCTGATTGTTGCCCTTGGGGGCTCCTTTTTCGTTTCCTTTATCACTGCGTTCTGCACTACTGCGGTCACGCTCGTCGCCGCCTCGCTGCGGCTGCTGTGGCGCACCACGCCCAGCTTGCGGTTGACCTCCCTGCCCCGGTTGGCCGCTCGCTCCCGCCGTAACACGGCCCGCGAATGCTTCACGCAATGCGGCAGCGACTTCGCTGGCGCGAGTGTTGACTAATTCAATGACGTGAGAAGATCCATAAGTTTCGATGGAGGTGATGCTGTTGTCTTTGTCGACGATTTTCAAATAGTTTTCTATGCGTTCGATATCGATCTCGGTCCCCTGTGCAATCAATCGATTCAGCCGAGTGTCGGCAACGACCGTCATCGTGTCGCCGGTCAAGGTCATCGTGCCATCGCGTGAAGTGATCAGTGAACCGAACAAGCTGTCGATGGAGGAAACAAAGCCGTTGACGAGTGTACCCGCCTCGGCGACTGCTGATGCGTCACCGCCATCCAAGAGTTCAGCCAGCATACGCAAAGCATCATCAGCCTTCGTGTATTTTAAGTAGAAGGCGATTGGGGGCGACGGGGTCGAATTGGCGGGGCCCGCGATCGTGATCAGGTGTTCTTCAAAACGATCCAATGCCGATGGGTCATCCGACTGGATCAACAACCCGCGACTGGTGATTTGACAGCGGATCGAGGCAGCGGGGCTGTCGGTCTTGGAAGTCAGCCAGCGTTGGTCGCTTGTTTCGGAAGCCCTAAACGGAGAACTCTTGTGTGGCAGTATCGATTTGGTTGACCGCACATCCACATCGCTAATGACGCGTTCCGTTTCGGTATCTTGGGCCGGATCTGTCGACCGCAGTAAGACAATGGGATTTTTTTCACGCCAGAATTTTGCAGCGATCTCCAACGCTCTCTCCGCTTCCTTGCCGCGTAATGGCAAGATGCGAAGGTCGTTGGTTTTGTTTTCGCGGTCCGCCTTACCATCAAGCCCCTCGACGATCTTTTTGATCTGGTCAAGTTGCGGACGCTTAGCGCGGACAAATAAACGCATGGAGGCTGGATCCGCATCGATCTTCGGCGTATCAGGATCAATGTCGTCTGGGTCTGTAAACGAATCGGGCAGGTCTAGCATCTCTTCGAGCAGACTGACCACAAAATAGGGGTCAGCTGACCGTAGTTGGATTACTTCGAAGTCGGCCTCGGTAGCTTGCAGCAGCTTGACCGTTTCAGATATTTCTTTCTGTGTCGACTCGGATGCTAATGCGATCACGCTGCTCGCTGTTTCATCCATCGACAATCGTACATCTCGACCGGCCAATAAAGTCTGCAGCACGTCGTAAACCATCTCGACGTTGCCGCCATCGACTAAATGCGCCTGCAGACGCGTCTCACCTTCGACTGCCGAGGTATTAGCCTTGGGGCGGTCGATCGCCTTCACTAGGCCTTCCAGTACCTTGACCTTGTCTTTGACTCCCGTGGCGAAGATGTTTTTGCCCTGCGGATCGGCCGAAAGGCTGACATCGATACCGATCAATTCGTCGGTCGCCAAGCCGAGATGCGGGCGAGCAACCATCAGGATGTCCTCGGCATCGACGTACTGCAATGGAAAACTTTCGACGACCGTTCCATTGTCTAACTTGTCCAATTCAAAAGCATCGAGAATCGACTTCACATTGCGGAGCTTCACTGCTGTATCGATGATGATCAATTGGTTCGTTCGTGCTAACGTTTCCGGCGTGGTCATCAAGTTCAGTACGGATAACTCATCCACCGCATCCGTTGCGTCAATCTCGCCGAGACGAAAAATGCATTTCACCACGTCCTGGTCGTTCAATTTGTCAAGTTGATCGGCGGTCACCAACTTGGCGATCGCGTCGAGCTGCTGGCGGCTACGGGGATCCGCCAAGTTGATCACCGACAGCAATTTTCCAGAACGAACAAGAGCAAATCCTTGTGGAATCAAGAACAAATTGACGCGATCAATGGCTTCGTCAGGCGTGAACGTACTTCCATCAGCGTAGGTAAAACTGCCGGTTGGCAAGTCGCTCACGTGAAGCGCCAGCTCTGCTTCATCGGCGAGCCAGCGGATTACATCTCGCCAAGCAACCCCGTCAAATGCGAACTTTAGTTCCGGCGTATCATCCACAGAAGCGGGTGTATCGTCGACAGAAGCGGGTGTGCTGACTTCTACCTCAGTCGGCTCTTCACTGGCTTCTACCGCGGTTGGCAAATCGCTAGGTGATTCCGGTTGTTGCGCATTTGCCGTTTGCCTGGCTGGATTGAGCGAGAAAGCAAGGGTAAGCAGAGCTGCGATACCAAGCTTTGAGGCATTTTTCATTATTGATGTACCAACGGCGTTTGTGACCACGGTGGAGACCGTAACCAGGGTGTAGAGGCGAATCGGAGACGCTTCGGCAGGAAGGCGGGGGATTACAAGACGTATCGTGCCTGCAAGAATCAGTCTGTCACCAATCTGGTTAGGGTAGTCAAAAGTTCGAAAATGTCAATTTTAGATCGCCGGTGACGGGTGTCTAAAACGCTTCTTTTGACTTGATTCCGCTACGCTGGTTGTTCAGCAAATCGATGTAGTTTTGCTGCTGTTCCTCCTGGAAAATGTTGTTTTGACGATACAGATTGTCGCGAAGGCTTTGTTTTCCTGCTTGTGCGGCGGGCTCCATCGTTTGTTGCAGAATTTCTTGTTCCTGGGGCCTCTTCACTTGTTCAGGGACGAGTTTCGTCTCCTGTAACGACGTGTATCCTCGGAAAAAAGCGTATTGGTTGTCCTGGCCAGCCGCGATCACGGTGCAGTTGCCGCGAATGTCGTCGGCAATCATCAAGCCACGCAAATCGGTGTCGCCTGACACAAAGTCATCGTTGGCAGATCCGATAACTTTGATATGGACGTCACGAACGAATGAATCGTCCGCTTCATCTTTGACGCTGACACGCACACGTCCAGAATCTGAGTCCTGTTGAACCAGAAGCGAAAGTGGCGACACCAGGACCAAGCCCGAGGCGTACAGATTGTCGCCGCGGCAAACGATCAGGTATGCCCCCTGCTCTTGCAGTGGCAGTTCTAAGCGATGTTCGCGGTCGCGAAAGTCATTTCCGTTACCGAGTGAGACGGTTTGTTCATGATACGGTTTAATGCCGGCCAAGTTGATTGCCGTGATGCGGTCCAAATTGCGTTGCATTAATCCGAATTTCAGCAGATCGATCCGATAGACCTTAATGGCTGCTTGGCGGACATTCCGAAAAGAAAGCTCGATCTGCTTTGGTTCATCTGGGCGGATCGTGGTGACTTCCTCAAGCGAAATGTCTTTACGTTTAAAAAAGAGGATCGCTTCGGCTGCATCCGCAAATCGTTCTTTGACCTTGGTGTATTCAGCGATCGCCTGGGCTGCCTGACCGAGACTGTGGTAGATCTGTCCCATGATATAAGTCGCTTCCCAGCGATTATCTGCGACTCGAGTACCTCCAGTCGCTGGGACCTTGAACCTCGCTTCTGCGACTTGACGGCACATGGCCAAGGCCTCGTCTGGGTTTCCCAGTTCGAAGTGGCTATAGCCGGTGATGTACCAGTAAGAATCGATTAGCCGGCTATCGGGATAGCGATCTGCGTATTGGTTACAGCGTTCGATCGCGGTGTCGAATTGCTCCAGGTCAATCAGTGCGGTGGCTAATGCGAAACTTGCCTGGTCTGCTGCAGGGTCTTCGGGCCAAGTGGTCACAAAATGATCGAGCATCTGAATGGCGGAATCGATCATGTGCACACGGGTCAGGCCGGCTGCTTTAAGTCTTGCCTCCCCATTCACTGTCGGGGCGCGGCGGTAAGTTTCCTGCGCGACCGCATAGGTCGCCGTTGCGACATAAGATTCGCGTGGGTAGTCACGCAGCAAGCCTTCCATGATTTCGACACTGCGTGCAAATTCGTTTCGCGCGTTCAAGAAACCGGCGACTTGGTTCTCTCGCTCAAAGCTGCCCTCGACGGTTGCCCGGTAAACGAGATAGCTCCGCTCATATTCCGCAAGCTCACGATAGGAACGGGCGACACGCAAAATGTCTTCAAAGCGAACTTCAATGTCGGGGAACTTCTCTTTTAATTCTTCGAAATACTTGACCGTGTCGCCGTGTTTTTGCAACGCAAGCGACGCGGTGAAAAGCCACTGCACGACATTCTTGTGCTCGTTTCGGTCAAGCAGCCAATTCGCGTAGAGATCGCTGAAGTATTTGTGAGCATTGCCGTAATCCGCCTTCTCGAAATATCGCTGTCCAAGATGGTAAAGCTCGTCTGGGGTCAATCGGTATTCGTCTGTGGTCGTTGCGTTCGCGTTCAGAATCTCAAGTTCCTTGATCTTTGAAACAGCGAATAGCGATGGGTCATAGAAACTGCGGACAATCGACTGGGGAGCGCGGTAAACGCCCGACGTGTAGCCAACAAGCGAGTAATGAATGTCGCCCGGATGACGACGATTACCGATGAAAAATGTAATCCGCCCTGGCTCGATTTCGTAACGCTCGAAGGCTCCGTTGACGGAACCATCGAGAACCGTGCAACCGGCGGGGATCGGTTCAGTCAGCACCAAGTAGTCGTAGCGTTCGTCATTTCGCCCTGTGATTCGCTGTCGCCGGGGTGATACGGTGACCTCCGTTCGTTGCCCGGTTGGAAGTTGGGTGAGCGGGTTGGTGAACCATTTGTAATTTCCATCGACGACTCCAAAGCCACGCGGAATCGTCTTGCCATCCATCCTTCTTTGCGCTGGTTCAAAACGTCGCGAGACAGTCCATAAATTAGTGGAGCTTTTGATTTTTTCGGCAGCGACGGCTCCCGTCAGAACGGCAGAGTAACTGAAGGTCGCGCGACCCTCTAATTGGATTTCAATTCGTTGAGGACTGTCCGTTTGCAACCACTCGGTGGGAACAGGCCATCGCTGGCTGCCGTCGGTTGCAGGGTCAATCGTTAGCTCTTTCCATTGGTGACCGTTGACCGAAATCCTCAAACGGTATTTTTCAGATTTTTGCTTGGAACGGGTCAACCATTTCGCAACGGCTGCAATCGCTGGTCCATTTGTTTTCTCAACGGCCCAGCGTGATCCGACTCTCGCACTCAGCAGCGATTTTGCCAGTGTCGAAATCTCGGTGTCATCGGGCGTGATCGACTGAAGCAACAAGAGATACAACGCCTGCAGTTCGGTCCGGTTGCGCATCCACGGTACCGCAGCGCGATCGTTGAACGTCGAAGTCTCCACATCCGGAATTTTGATCAACGGGATCAGTTCACGTGCCATCTCGGGACGTTTTAGTTGATCCAGTGATAAAGCGAGATGAATCAACCCAGAGGCATTCAGACGATTGCGTTCACGATAAAGTCGGTTGGCGACCGAGAAATCACCCGATCCCGCCAAGGTGAGTGAATGCAGCAGGATCGTTTGTTGAGCGAGATCAGTTTGGGATGCGGAAGCTAACGAAGATTGCAGCATCGCATTGCCCTTTGCGAATGAATCTTGCGGCACGACAAAGCCGGCACGTTTGGCCTCACTGAGCGACCACATCACACGGGCCGATAAATAGGGATCGGAGGTTTTTGTTTCGGCCAATCCATTCCAGGCCCAGCCACCTTCTTGATTCTGAGACGACAATAAGTGCGCGACGGCGGAAGTGATCCGCCGTCCGATCGCGGCGGTTTGAGGTGTATCATTTTGACGTGCATTGCCGACCATGTTTAATACGGCAATGCCACCAATCACATCAGAAGCACTTCGTTCAGTGGGGCTCGAGGCGGGTAAGCCGCAACGCATCAGCGGAAAGTATCCACCGAGGACACTCTCGATCAAACTGTGGTTAACGTCGGCCCCGATCAGCACTTGCAACGATGTTTCAGTTACCGGTAGTTCTGAATCAAATCCAATCAATGCAACGGTGCTTTGGGTTGAAGACCCGCTGACTGTTTCATAAACCGGAAAACCATACGGGCGAATATCAACCATCCGTTTGGATTGATCAGTCGCCATCTCCGGGCTAGAAACCTGTAGCTCAAAAGTCGCTTGCTTGGCTTTTTCGATCGAGATCTCAAAGTTAATGTTGGTGATGCCGGGGCCTTGAGTATCGAACGTCTTTCGCTGCTCCGTTGATTTTTCAGCGGCAGACATCTTCAGTACAGCTTCGATCGTTCGTGGTCCTTCCAGCAAATGGTGGATTTCAACCGGCACGTTGATTTTGTCACCTGCCGTTAACGCCAGCGGTAATTTCATCTCACCAAACAATTCTTTCTTCGTGATCACTTTTGCTGTCGTTTCTCCAGCCAGCGTATCGGTGGTGACACCTTTGGCTCGTAATGTCCAGGCGGTCGACCGGTCCGGCATGGTGATCGTAATTTGTGTCTTTCCTGATTCGTCAATGATCAAAGCTGGATCCCAGAACGCAGTTTCGCTGCGGGCCAGCGATGGCATCACTTGCATCCCTTCCTCTTGTTGCAACCGATTGATCACGCCCGTGTCGTTTGCATTGAACGTCAGAAAGCGGCCATTCGCGGTGAGGCCATTTTGTATTTGATTTTCGTTTCGCGATTGTTCTTGATCGCGGCCGAAATTAGCGGAAGGGCCTCTTTCATTAATCCGCTGTAAGGCACTTCTCCCAAGCTGGGCCTGAAGGGTTTGGGTCACACGGTGTATGTCATTCTGGGCACCTCGGATCACAATGGTGCCAGCCTCGGCCGTTTGTGAAAACTCTTCGCCCAGTAATCCTTCGCCACCCAGAAGTGCTCTTTGGGGGGCGTTCATGTGATAACCAAACGCGATCGAGTTTCCAGCACTTTGTTGGGTGATTTCTGCGGAGGTGTCCCCCAGTTGGTCGATAATTCCATCCATGTCGTTATCCATGCCGTTGGCGAACAAATCCATCTCTTGGGGCATTTGGTTTGCTTGTTCGCGTGAATCACCTTCTCGCAGTCCACGCCACGCAAGATTTTCTTGCTGCTGGGTTTCGCGGCGGTTGGCTTCCTCTCGCACGGTTGCGTTGACGCGCTGGGTTCGGGGCTTGTACTGGAACGTGCAGCTGGTCACTTGGCGGACGTATCGCTGACGGCGGCCTGCATGAAAGAATCGATCGGCGGGAGATTGGCGGTCGCTGAAATTCGAGAGCAAGTTCGCTTCTACCAGTGCCAATGACAGTTCGGCTGCGATAGGGTTCCCCTGAGGGTCACTCGTTTCGATCTCGATGAGAAGATCCTCGCCGGGACGAACTTCCTTACGCTGTGGGCGAATCGCGACGCGGAGTTGCCGAGCAACTTGGAGTTCAGCTTCCGCAATGTGGAATTGATTGCGTTGCATGACTGCAACGGAAACGAATACGTTCGGCGCGAAGTCCGCATTCATTTTCCATTGCATGGGGTTTTTTCCGCGTCGCAAGTCGACCAATTCGTAGCGAAGGATTTTCGCGCCCTCGAATGTGATCAGTGCTAACGCCGGATCCTCTCGCCAATGAAGGTTGATGTCAGCTTGATCGCCAACCTCGTAAGTCAGTTGGTCGGCTAGGATTCGCAGACGTGTCTCGTCTTGCTCACCAGAAATGCGAACGGAATGCTGACCGCTGACTTGATTGCCAAATTGATCGGTGGCAGTGCCGCGGATGAGATAGACACCCTCCTCAGCAAGGGTCAATGCTTGCCTGGCTTCGCCCAGTTGGGCGTTGCTGGTGAGTTGATGTGTTGCGACCAATTTTTCGCCGGCTTGTCCGGCCGTCGAGATTCGTCGGAAAACCTCCACTTCCAGATCGGTTGCGACTGGTTCACCGGCTGGGTCTGTCAGTTTGAAAGTCGTTTCGAAGGTTTCGCCATTAATAAATACATCACGCAACGACGACGCCGAAATCTCAAAACCACGAGTTGCCAAATAGACGGTGTGAGCGGTGGCCAAACCCCGTTCGCGATAATCAACTCGCAGTAATAGTGGTTGTGATTCGCTAAATCGCTGAGTCTCAAATTCGAACGTGATCTTGCCCTGATCGTCTGTTGTTCCTGACCGAACTTCTGCTTCTGGACCGAAACGATACTCAACGGTTTGATTTGCCAGAGGCGTGCCGTAGTAGTAATTCAGTGAGATGGTGCCTTTAACTGATTCACCCCGGTAATAAACTTGTTTCTCAGTTTCGACTGCGATCTCCACCGGTTCCAGTCGATATTCCATCACCTCGAATGTGGTTTCAAACGACAGTTCACCAATGGAATCATTCACTCCCGTTTTTTGGCGATGCAATTGAACACGGTATTCGCCTTGTGCTGCTGATTGTGGCAGCAGCAGATTGCTCTGAATGGTACCGTAGGCGTTTGTCGTTACCGCTTCACTGTGCAATTGACGGCCGCGTGAATCGTAAACATCGAGCGTAAGCGTTTCGTTGGGCCTGAATGTAAACCGATCCTCGCTGACCCAACGCACGATCCCTTTCAGGTTGACCAGTTGGCCCGGTCGGTAGGCGGGGCGATCGGTATAGAGATAACCTCGAGGTGACAGCCCTACAGCAAAGTCAAGTCCGTTGAGGTTGCTGACGGTGGAGGCGATGTGCCCCTCACGGATTGCGAAGATTCGCAAATCTTTGATTGACTTGAGCTCCTTGAAATCTTTTTGTAACGTGCCGTCGTTGCTGGTCGTTGCGTCTGAAAAAACTTTTGATCCATCGCTGATGAGGATGCTGACATCCCCGGCTGGCTGACCTGTCAGCATGTCTTGAACGAACAGGAACAGTTCGTTGCGTGATGATTTAACGATCATGTCCAGATCGCTGACCACCACCATCGTGGTGGCTTCGAGTTCATTGCTGTTGACGGTTACCGCTGTGACGCCGGGGCCGTCGAATGCAGGGATTTCGATGTCACCGGTGATTTGTTTGAAATCTTGATATCCTTCGATGGTGTGTTCAAATTGTTGATCGGGATCGATTAACGCTATGTCAAGAGATTCAATCCCACTAGCCAAGTGCATCTTGCGAAAATAGTCTGCCATGTCGATCTGGTAGGTGCGGACCGTGACGTTTTGTAGATTACGGGAGGTCAGTCGGATGCGCGGCGTTTCGTCGGTTCGGAATTTGCGTTCGGTGACCAGTTGCAACTGCGGAGAGGTCAAACGCGTAATGCGTTGTTGAGCTTCACCGGCGTATTGGCCTTGGACCTTTTTGTATGACTCCAGGGCCTCGGCGAGTCGCTCCAGCCGATTCTCAAGAGTGATTCCGATCATCAGCGAGGCGCGAGATGCTTGGTTTCCTTGCGGATATTTACTGACCACACGCCGCCAATCTGCGATTGCTTCCTCGAAGAGTGTCTTACAGCGGTTGCTCACTTGGACGGATTGTGGCGATTCGCCCCGCCGCTTGGCTGCTTCAATCCGTTGTTGGTGTGAATCGGCTGCAGCGGCCGATTTCATTTCGCCAAACCGCAGCAGGATTGCCGGTGCGCGGCTGTCCAGTGGGTATTTGTTTAGAAACGTTTGCCACAGCGTCCGTGCTTGGTCATAGTTTTTTTCGGCTCGGGCCGCGTCGGCTCGCGCGAACTCGGTGTCAACGATTCGCTTTTGTACTTTGGGCCATTGGGGATCGGTTGGGTGTCGATTCAGAAATTCCGCCCAAGCTTCAATGGCTTGATCAAACTTTCCCTGACGCAAGTACTCTTGCCCTAGCATTTGTCTCGCGTTCGCGATTTGGGTTGCTTGCTTGTAGGTGGGGTTTTCGATCATAGCTCGCAGTCGTTCGACCGCTTGTTGATGCCGCGCATGGTTGGCAAAGCCCTTTGCGATTTCTAACTCAGCTACAGCCGCAAGCGAGTGGTTCGGGTACCTTTTTAGAAAGCGTTCTGCGAGGGTTACCGCCAACTCGAGATCGCCAACCGATGCCGGTTGCGGAAGCCCGTAGGTATGCGATAAGCGGTACTCGGCTTCCGCTAGCAGAGTTCGAACCTCGGCTGGTGGATCTGGATGCTCGTCCCAATGTTCGATGAAATCTTGCCAAGTGCGACGCGTCTGCGTTGGGAGTGATGCAGCCAGTTGCGCGAGGCCCAGTTGGTATCTCACTTCCGCCAGCATTAGATCCGAAGCTGGGGTTTCCGAGATCGGGTCGGTTTCCCCATGCTGTTGGAGAAACCTTTGATAGGATGCGATCGCGTTGTCGTTCTGTTGGAGTTCCTGTTGGCAACGTGCGATTCGAAATTCGATTTGTTGACGCAGCCCAATCGTGGGACCCAGCTTGACCGCCTCGGTGTAGTACGTCAGCGCTTGCTGATAATCAGGCTTTTTCGCTTGGGACGGGTCCTCTGCGGGAATTCCTTCAAAGTAACGGTCGGCGAACTCCAAGTAGATTTGCGCGAGGTCGTCTTTGCGACCTCGCGAGAGCAGACGTTCCGCTTCCAATCCATAGATTTCACCAGCCTCGGCGTACTGACGGCGGAGCACATGAATGTGGGCTTTGGCAAATCTCGCTCGGCATGCCCAATCACCATCAGGAAATTGCTTCACCAATTTGTCCAATGTCGCGAGGGCCGTGTCGTGCTGTTTGGCCTCCGTCAACGCGACACCCTGAAGATACATCAAATAATCGTGTGCTTTGGTGTCCTGCTTGCCTAGTTCCGATTCGATTTGCTTGACAGCATTGGCGTAGTCGCGTGATTGCATCGCGTCATGAATTACCCGGGGAATTGAGGGCAGCGAGGTGATCACGCTTTGCTTGTCAGAATCTGCACCGTTGTCTTCTGCCGTTTGGCTGTCAGCTGAGTGCCAAGTCATGGCTGCGAGCAGCAACACAACGAGTGAACGTGTAAACGACATAGAATTCACCTTGCGTAGATCGGGGATCTAAAGGAGCAGTAGATCAACACTCTAGTGTGACGCATGAATGCCAGGGTAGCACGGCGATCGTCACGCGAATTCTCAGAAGATTGTCAGATTGACAAAGGTTTTACGGTGCAGGCTGATGGAGCGCTCGGCTGGTGAAGAGTGGGAGGCCGTGGCAAATTCAAGGCAGCTCACTGCGCTGGCCCCAGCAAATAGCGGCCCCAGCAAATAGCGGCCCCAGAAAATGCTGGGCCCATTGAATAACAGCCCTAGGGAGACTGACCAAGGGAATCGCGGAGTCCGGTCAGTTCAGGATTTGGCCGGTGCGACTACCTTTGACTTTGGCGACATCACGTGGTGTGCCTTCCGCCACCAGCTGTCCCCCTTCGTCAGCCGCACCGGGCCCGAGATCGATCAGATGATCGGCAGCCTGCATCAACAAGGCATTGTGTTCGATGACAATCAAGGCATGGCCATCGGCAAGCAAGGCGTCAAAACAGTCCACCAGTCGTACGATATCGGCGAAGTGAAGGCCGGTTGTCGGTTCATCCATGATGAAGAGCGTTCGCCGCCGGGAAGCTGAGGCGAGAAAGGCAGCCAGTTTCAGGCGTTGTCCTTCGCCACTGGAAAGTGTGGTTGCCGCTTGTCCCAGGTGGATGTATTCCAAGCCCACATCAATCATTGCTTTCAACCGATTTTGGACCTTCTCGTGACCGCGAAAGAAACTGTGAGCTTGCTTGACGGTCATCGCTAGCACATCGGCAATCGACCGATCTCGGTAATGCACCTGCAGGATATCATCTCGATATCGGGTGCCACGGCATTCAGGGCATTGCATGGAAACATCCGCCATGAATTGCATGTCGATTTCCAATACGCCCGCACCTTCGCATTGTGGGCACTGTCCTTTGGAGCTGTTGTAGCTGAAATGGCCTGGTCCGAAATTTCGTGTTTTTGCCTCTACTGTCGCAGCGAAGACTTTTCGAATTGGATCAAAAGCTTTGGCGTAGGTGACCGGCGCACTACGAGGGCTGCGGCTGATTGGTGATTGATCGATTAGCAGGCAGTCGTCGATCTGGCTGAGTCCCGTGATGGAGCGATAGGGTAATGGCTTGGCAGCCTCTTGATGCTTGCGTTGACGAATCGCGCCGTAGAGCGTGTCTTGCACGAGTGAGCTTTTGCCGCTTCCAGATATGCCGGTCACCAAGCAGAGTACACCGAGTGGAAAGTCGACATCAATTTCTTGCAAATTATTTCCGGTGGCACCTCGCAGCGAGATGACACCGCGATGCTTTCGCGGCTCACGATCACGAAGGGTCCAGCCTCGCTTGCCGGTCAGGAATTGCCCGGTCAAGCTATTCTTGTCGCGATACAGTTTCTTGGGTGAACCTTCAAAGACGATCTCACCGCCAGCGGTGCCGGCGGCGGGGCCAACCTCGATTACATGATCGGCTAGCCGAATCATTGTTTCATCGTGCTCGACGACCACCACGGTGTTCCCCCGATCACGCAATCCAAGGATTGCGTGCGACAATCGTTCGACGTCCGCCGGGTGCAAGCCCGCGGTTGGTTCATCCAGGACATACAACATATTGACGAGACTGCTGCCGAGCGCGGAGGTCAGGGCGACGCGTTGGGTTTCACCACCCGAGAGGGTTCGCAAGGTTCGGTCAAGCTGTAAGTAGCCGAGTCCGACATCTCGCAGGTAGCCCAACCGGTCGCGGATCTGGGAAATCGGCTCTGCAGCAATCTCAGCTTCACGGCTCGGCAATTCTAAATTGGTAAACAGATCGGATAGCTCACTGGCTTTCATCGCCAGGACATCGGCAATGCTGTGCTCGCCAATCCGATAAGCCAAGGCTTCTGGCTTGAGCCGTTTTCCATGGCAGGTTGGGCAGGGGCGGTAGCTACGGTAGCGGGCGGCAAAGATCCGCACGTGCATCTTGTACTTTTTGCGTTCCAGCCAAGCGAAGAATCCATTCAGTCCACCAAAGTGATGTTCGGGTGATCCTTCTCGGATTAAACGAAGATGTTTCTTCTTCAGTTTTTTAAAAGGCAAGTCAGTTGGGAGGTCGTAATCCTCCGCCAGCGCGAGTAGTTCTTGCAGTTCATGCTCATAGGCGGGGGTTCGCCAGGGAGCGATCGCGCCTTCTTCAATTGAGAGAGTTGGGTCGGGAACCACCAAATCCATGTCGAATTCAACAACATCCCCAAAACCCTCGCACGTTGGGCATGCGCCCAGGGGGTTGTTGAAGTTGAACAACCGCGGTGCCGGGTCGGGGTAATCGAGATCGCAGGCATCGCAGCGGCGATCTCGGCTGATGATTTTTTGCTGCCACGGTCGTTCGTCAATCGTGACGACCCGAGGCATGGTTTCAGCCTCCATTTTCATCGCTGGAGCTGAGGTCAGCACGACAGCACGTCCGTGCCCTTCACCCATCGCTGTTTCTAATGATTCCGTCAATCGCGTTAGTTCGGCGTCACCGGTTACACGATCGACGATGACGACGCATTCAATTCCTTTGCGTCCGACCGTCTTGGCGAGCGACGAACGATCAGCATCGGAAAGATGGAACGTTTTTTCACCAGCCACCAGTCGCAAGTAACCTTCTTGTTGCAGCCCCAGCAAGATTTCGCTGGCAGATTTCCGGTCTGGCAGCCAAACCGGAAACCCGATCATCGAACGACTCTTGGCGGGGAGTTGCTGTAACTCCTCAGCCACCGTTGCGGGATCATCGCTGCGAACGGGATTGCCGCAGCCGTGGCAAACGAGTTGACCTGATTTCGCGAACAGCAATCGTAAGTGATCCGCAATTTCGGTGGTCGTGCCGACAGTGCTACGGTTGGTTTTCGATCCGCCGGCTCGCGTCACAGCGATCGCAGGGGGGATGCCTGCGATTTGGTCACAGTCTGGTTTGTCCAGCCGTTGCAGGAATTGCCGCGTGTAAGCCGAGAAACTTTCGATGTAGCTTCGCTGGCCTTCCGCATACAGCGTATCGAGAGCCAGTGAAGTTTTACCGCTGCCAGATAAGCCGCAGATTGCAACGAGCTGCCCGCGTGGAATATCAACATCCACGTCTTTCAGATTGTGAACGCGGCAACCGCGAACAGAGATTACTTCGCGGCTCAATGCCGAATTCCTTTCGGCGGTATCACGCCAGATCCAATGCGCCACCTTCACTCAGACGTTCAGAACCAAACGTTCTTAAGTCTTGATGGCCGAGTCCGTGAGCGATCGACAACCACAAACGGTTGTGGGCCACATTTTTAAAATCAAGCGCCCGATTCGTCTTGAAGCCAGCACCGCCACCGATCAACAGAAACGGAATATCATCGAGTGTGTGTGAATTGCCTTTACCGAGTTCGTTGACCCACACAATTTGAGTGTGGTCCAACATACTCCCGCCACCGAGGCTTGGTTCCGGCGTTTCGTCTAGTTGTTTGACCAAAGCCGCAAGTTGGGCAGCGAACCACTCGTTAATCCGTTTTAATTTGTTCTGCGCGGTCGCATTTTTGTCCGGTTCATGGGAGAGCGAGTGATGCCCTTCTTCGATATCGAGCCATCGCATTCTGGCTTGGCCGACACTTCGCATAAATTGCAAGGTTGCGACCCGACACATATCGTTGGCGAGCGCGTTGACGAGTAAGTCAATCTGCATCCGGGAAATTTCAGGTGTGTTGTCGTTAACCAATTCAATTTCTGGGTCAATGTCTGGTTCGGGATGGGTCCGCTCCGATTGCTGTTGAGCAACTGCGATGTCTTGTTCGAGCTTGCGGACATGCTCTAGGTGTCGATCGAGCAACGCTTTATCTCCGGGGCTGAGGCGTGTCGATACGTGGCGCAGGTCATCGCGAACATGGTCCAACACGCTGGCGACGCTTTTGCGATCGGTCGTGCCGCCATACAGTTTGCGAAACATCTGCGCTGGATCGTCAATCGGGGCCAACGGCTTGTCGTCGCCGACGTAACACATGCGAGTCCACGGATCCGCGCGATTGGGGACAGCGACCCCAAATTCCAAGGAGCCGAACCGCGTCCGCGAAGCTGCTTGGCTTTGGAAGAAATTACGCATCTCCTGGTCGATTGAGATTCCGCTGGCCCAACCAGCGGGATTGTCTGAACCACCTTGAATGTTTCCGGGGTTCAGTTTTCGACCCGTTAGCAAACACGACATGCCACGCATGTGGCCATCGCCATCTCCTCGAACTTTGTTATCGACCCCTTTCAGCATCAACATCTGGTCGCGGTAGGGTTCCAACGCGGCGAGCATCGATTTGAGCTGTAGCCCATGCTGCTGCCCGAGTTGATCCTCATTCTGAAGCTTACTTTCGTTCTCAAATTGATCGGGCCAAAATTGATCGGGTAAAGTTCCGTTTGGCGAGAACATGATCACCAGCCGTTTGCGAGCAGACGCCTGGGGTGCTTGAGCTGTCAGACTGCTCAAGCCACTGACAAATGGCAGAGTCGCGACCGATCCGATTCCCAGATCTCGCAAGAACTGCCGGCGATGCGTTGTGCGGAAGCGTTTGGATTCAGGCATGGTTCGGCTTGGTGGGGGAGGTGGCCGGTTAACGACACAATGAGGGGCGGCAGCACGACCGATCGATGCGGCGATCTTGATCAGCATCCTCACTACTTTGCCCGCTTGTCAATCTTCGCTCTCGCTGTTGAACGCCGCCACCACCGCGATTTCAACCATCAGGTTTTGGATGTTAAATTGATTGTTGGCGAACGATTCGACGAGTCGGTTGAGCGTTTCCTCGCCGTAAGCATCAGGGTCTTGCTTGACGAGGTGATGGAACAGTTGCTTCACAAATGCTCGTTGAGCATCTTCGCTGGCAATCGCGAATTTAGCAAGATCGACTGCGTTTTTGAACTCTATCGGCTCTCCGTTCGCGGTCACGTACTGTGCCGTCGTATTGATTTGTTTTGCTCCGTCGGAAGTTCGGAATCGTCCGACGGGGTCGTAGCTTTCGAGCGTAAATCCCAGCGGGTTGATGATCGAGTGGCACGACATGCAGCTGGTTGCCTGAGTTAACGAGGTGACTTTCTCACGCATTGTCAAATTCTCAGGGAATTCATCGTCGTTAAAGGCGACGGCTTCTGGGGGTGGTTTTAAACCACGGCCAATAATATTGCGGGTCAAAAAGACACCGCGATGCACTGGCGATGTGTTGTTGTGGTAAGAAAACGCACTGAGTAGATAAGGGTGAGTCAATACGCCGGAGCGATTCTGACCGGTTAGACCGAATTGACGATATTCATCGCCAAGTTGGGATTGGGAAGTTTGGGATTGGGAGACTTGATCACGCGGGGCGTAAACGGCTTGTAAGCGATCATTTAACAGCAAGTAGTCAGCTTGCAGCAAATCTCGGTAATCAGATTTCTCACTCCAAACCACTTGATCGATGAAACGCAGCAGCGAGGTCCGCAGGTTTGCGATGACTGCAGCATCAAACTCCGGGAATAAATCGCGATCTTTACTGAGATCACGGTCTTCGATTTCTAACCAGTGACCAAAGAAGCCTGCGAGTTTCGCTCGTGCGCGTGAATCATCAAGCATACGCTTGGCCTGTTGCCGGATGTCATCGCGTGAGTTCAGCGAATCGTTCTCGGCCGCGGCGGTGAGGTCATCATCGGGAATCGAATCCCACATGATCAGCGCGAGAAGTGCAGATCTTTCATAAGCGTGATGCGATGCGTCCATCGGGAGTTGGGTGTACAGAAAGTTCGGTGACTTGAGAATCATCAAGAGCACACGAAGCAGACGACGGTCGAGATGATCGGACGGGTCGGCAAGCATTTCCGCAATACGCTCCGCTTCAATGTTCGTCACTGGTCGCCGAAAAGCGCGAGCCGCGAATTGCTTGGCAAACTGCTCCATGCGATGTTGCCGCTCGGGCGTGTCGTTTTCAATTTTGGCCAAGCTTGGCAGGCGATCGATTACTTCTCCAGCCGCAGCTACCGCATAGTCACTGGTTGCGACGTGCCATTGATTCGAAACGGAGCTGCCTCGTTCGTACCCCAGGCTTCGGTCATCGGGTGGGAAAGGAGTGTCGGCGACGAATATTCGCTTGGCCGGGGCTGTCGACAGATCATCCTGATTCAGTACTCGCCAAACCCCTCCCGGCGGTTTCGATTCGAGACGAATGGATGCCGAGTCGTCTTGGTACTTGAAGAATTCGAGCCGCAGTGGGTAGCGACGACCACCAATGAGAAAGAGGCGGGCCGTTTCTGTTCGCATCTTTCCACTGCCGACCCAGGCATCAATTAACGCAGTATTTCCCGCCACCGAACTGTCGTCGCGCAGACGGCGGCGGATTTGTACCGCACCGTGGTTCACATATAACCTCGCACCATTTTGGGTGCGGATTCGGAATTCGTGATAACCACTGTCTTGAACGGCGACCGATCCTTCCCAGATGATGGCAAATTGGTCAGCGCTGATCTCCGCAATCGGGCTGCCCGGTCCAAAATCAAAATCGATCCGCCGGTCGATTCGTTCAAGCTTCAACCGATCGGCCTTGCTCATCCCACGTGATTGAAAGTAGGCCCCAAGCAAGCCTGGTTCAGAGAGCATGGACGCAGCGGAGTGTCTTGGTGTACCGGTCGATTCGTGATATCCGGCAGGCGGTTGAGATTCGTATTGTGGTAATGGGGTAAAGGCGGCGATTAGATCAGCGACAAGATTGCGATGCTGATTCACGGTTAATCGCGTTAGTTCAATTCGCGGCATCGGAGCGAGACCTTTGCGTCGCCGAGCGGCCAACGAATAGAACTCGTGATAAAGATAGTATGCGACCTGTTTGGCATGGCTGCCAACGCATTGGGACGGATCGTCCTCAGGCATTGTCGATTCAATCACGCGTGCCAATTCTGGGATCTTGCTGTTGCCCAGTAGTGGTTGGTCGTATTCCGATTCAGTCCCCTGTCCATCCGTCCCGTGGCAACCAGCACATTGCTCGCGGAAAATCGTACCGCCTGCGTCGAAAACGGCCTGATCGATTGGCTCCGCCCCAAATGCAGAGGCGAGGGTGACCAAAAAGCTGGCGGTAAGGAGATAGGTGCGTTGCATCCCTCTAGTTTAGAGTCGGCGTAAAGTGGAAGCCAAGATCCGTCGATCTCCGCCAGAAAACGTGGCAGAACCGCGGATTTCGCAGCTTAAAGAAGTTTGATCACCTTGCCAGTCATAACGGCGAAGCAATCACCGGGGTCTTAATACCAAAATGGCGATTTAAATGCCTGAGACGGCGTCCGTTTCAGGTTTACCGCTGTTGTGGTGATTGGTTTGAGGGTGTGAAAAACTCAGTTGCCGAAGGGGGTGACCTGTGGTGCGTAAAACGGATAGCGGAAGGATCCACCAAATGAGGGTGTCATTGGTGTGCGGTATCCGTAAGCGGGCGTTCGATATCCATAGTTCGGTGTCCGGTAGCGATAGGTAGGCGTTCGATATCCGTAGTTCGGCGTGCGATAGCTATAGATAGGCGTGCGGTAGCTGTAAGTGGGCGTGCGGTAGCTGTAAGTGGGCGTCCGGTAACTGTAGGTCGGGGTTCGATAACTGTAGTTTGGCGTGCGGTAGCTAGAGCTGGGCGTTCGGTAGGTGCCACCCGCTTGGGCTTCGGCCCGCGATGAATCGCCGACCGTCAGCATGGCGAATGCCAGCACTGGAATGATCGTGAATGTGATTTTGCGGTACATCGTTTTGTCCTCTCAAGCAGACCGGGGTCGACTAGGCCAACCGATTATCGGTCGGGCCACCCTTTGTTTTAGCCTAATCTTCAGCCACGATGGTGAGCAGAGATCGGATTGAGCGGAAAAAGCTTCTGGCGTATGGATTGCGGAATCTGGGTGGGCATCGCAGTGGTGTCTCCCACGCGTCGCGAGTCCCCGATTGGCTGTTTGAGGATTGGCTGTTTGAGGATCAAATCGCCGCCGAGGTCAGCCAACGTGCGAGCTTTCGCTGGTGAGTAGGCCATCGACCTCGTTGCTCACGATGACGCCATAGTTGATTGCGCCTAGCCAGCCGCTCATGATGATGCCGACGCTGCCAGCGTGGTACATGCCGCCGATTTGTTGGGGTAGAGCCCGACTGACGGCAAGGCCCTCGAACTTGGTGCCAAAGCTGGCTCCCATCTCGTGCTGGGTGTAGTGATTGAATGTAACTGGGGTGGCTGCTTCGGCGAGATCGATTTTGTCTCGAACGCCGGGGAGATAGTTGTCTAGAGCATCGATTGTGGTTTCAACCAGATCTGCTTTACTCGCTTTGTAATCTTCTTCACTCAGATCAGCCCAGTCCGACCAGTTCGCGTTCGTGCTACTGACGATTGCGTAGCGTTCTTTCGTTTTATCGGGGCGGGCTCTTGGGTAGTAAAAGCTAAAGGTGCGACTGGTGATGTCGCGGCTGAGAAGTCGGTCGGTTCGGAACTCTTTCGACGTACTCGTGAAGAACAAATCCCCTGACGATTCGTCAATTTCTTCGCCTTCTTTCAGGGCCATGTAGACCTGGGTGCTGCTGTTATTGAGCCGAACGGCTTCGGTTTCTTCCACAAAGGAGCGATCCAGTTTTTCCGCACCGATCATCTTGAGGATCGTGGTTCGCAGATTGGCGTTACTGACCACGGCGCGACACCCGATTCGTCGGCCTCGGGTGTGAACGGCAGCAACTCGACCGTTTTCAACATCGATTTTGTCGACGCCGCAGTTGATTCGAATATCGACGCCATTAGCTTCCAGTTCTTTCTTCATCCGGGCAATTAAGTCGTCGGTGCCACCCTCGTAGATGAACACGCCCTTGCTCATGAAGTTGCTGAACACGATCCCATAGGTGATGGCAGGATCTTCCAAGGTAGAACCGTTCGCGTAAGTGATCGGTTCCATGAGCAACCGCACGACGTCATCGCGGCCAGGAAAAAAACGATCAAATAGCTGGCGAGTGGTTGTGGTTTGGTCGTCGTAAAAATTCATCCCTCGCGCGGTATCGAAAAAATCACTTACCGTTTGTGGGGCCAAGCCAAAGTCCGTGGTCAGCAACCTTGTGAAATCTTCACGATTGAACGTGGTGGTCAGTGAGAATTGTGGATTGTCGAACCGGATGTTTTTGAGTTGGACGATTCGATCGGCGATATCGCGGTTCCAATATCGCCGGCACGATTTGATCATGCCGTGAGGAAAGCCGTGCAAGGAAATATCAAAAGTGTGCCCCCCGGGCCGCAGGAACCAAGTGGCAAGGCCGCCCAGCTTGTAATGTTGTTCCAGCAACAGCACTCGGTGGCCGGCGCGGCCGAGGATATTCGCCGAAGTCATTCCGGCTAGTCCGCTGCCGATGACGACGACGTCGTACTCGTCCTTGGCACCTTTGAGAAAATCGCGAGGCATGGCGTTGGTGTCTTATCAACTTGATCCAAGAGGTGTCTGGACCTCATTGGTAAGGCGGGAATTTAGGGTGAACAATTTTTGTCCAAACGGTCAGACCCCAGTTTGGAACGTTTGAATTTCGGGCAAGCTGTTGAGCGAACAATTAGAGCGGACCGTCGTCGGGTTGCAACTCGGCATAGACGCCAATTTGATCGCGGTCCGGCGGCCTATCACCGTACAGTAGAAGACTACCTTCGCCGACCAGCCATCTTTCGTCCAGAACGCGGATCGATCGCGATGCCTTGACCGCCACCGTTTCACGCCCCACTCCAGTGCTCAATGCGTCGTGGGAACCCCGGAAAACTTGAACTTGCTCAGGAGGCAGCGTGGTCGCCATGCGGCGATTTCCTTCCTTTGAACCGATTAGCGTTGCGATCTTCCACTTGCCGTCGCGCGGGTCTTCTTGGATTCGAACCGTCACAATCGACTCGCCTGCTGGAACTGGTACGGCTCCGTACCATTGCGGCCTAGCCGAGTTTCTCGGCCAAATCGAGCTGTAAGCAACGCGAAATCGTGTATCCCCATCGGGAACGCGAACACGAACGCGATACGTCAAAGGTTGATCGCTCGGAGCCCGTGCGGCAGCAATCTGGTCAGGGCCCGTTTTCGCCAAATAACCCGTTTCGATCCTCAGTGCGTCGATTTCCTGGCGGAGATCTCGTAGGCGATAGGAATTCACCGACAAGCCGACCGCCAGCATCACAATCGTCACCAATCCGAGATACTCACGCAGGCTGATTCGCGTCGATCTGCGGCGGGGTGGTTCAGTTTCGGTCGCATCCATGCCCGGATTGTATGGTAACGGCCATCGGAGTTGGACCTGATTGGACTGCGGTGGCTATCCAAGTTGGACCTGATTGGACTGCGGTGGCTATCCAAGCGGTCAATCCATCTGCGACACCGTGTCGCGAGGTCCCGATTTTCCGGCGGTTCAACCTGGCGATTGATTCTGAGAGTGTCGGCCGTGAAACGCAGCTCAGGCATGCGGTTGGAGATTCGGCGGTCAGCGTGCCGCCCCGATTTGGGCGAGATCAATGAGAAAGTGAGGGGCGAGTCCGGCCGAACCTCGCGACACACCGACCTCAGGACGCTAAACTGGAGTCGCGCGAGATCTAGGCTGCGGCGGTTGTTGGGAGGTCCAATTTACGGTTAACACCCTGTCCCGCAGGAGAGAGTACCGTGATACGTGTCGGCGCCGTTTCTTATCTAAACACCAAACCGCTGATTCATACGCTGAACGAGCGTTTGGGCGCTCAAGGGACGTTGTCGCTCGATCTCCCCAGCCGTCTGGCGGCTGACCTAGCGGCGGAGCGATTGGATGTCGCGTTAATCCCCTCGGTAGAGTTCTTTCGGGGTACCGATTACGAGATCGTTTCCAACGCCGCCATTGCCTGCCGAGGCCCTGTTTGGAGCGTTCGTCTGCTCAGTCGTGTGCCGGTTCCGGAGATTCGCCGTCTGGCGTTGGATGAGGGCAGTCGGACGAGTGCCGCGATGTTGCGTCTGCTGTTGTGGGAAATGTACCAGCTACAGCCCGAAACTACCCAGCTGGAAATTGATCAATCGCCCGAAGAAGCTGACGCCGATGCAATTTTGATGATCGGTGATCGCGCGATGCACCCCGCCCGCGGCGTCTACCGCGAGATTTGGGACCTTGGCGATCGTTGGTGTCGTTGGACGGAGTTGCCTTTTGTTTTCGCGATGTGGGTCGCTCGCCCGGGAATTCAGTGGAGTAGCGAACTCGATCTTTCCAAGTTGACGAGCATGTTGGAGGCATCGCGGGATACCGGACTGGAGTCCCTTGAAGAAATTGCGAGCAGTCATGCCGCTCAGCATGGTTTAACAAAAGAAGATTTGCATCGATACTTTGCCGAAAACTTGCACTTCCGGCTCGGACCCGGTGAACGATTAGGCTTGGATGCTTTTCAGCAAAAGGCCGCCCAGCGGGGATTGATTCCCGCAGATTTGAAGACCGTTGTTTAACTCCGAAAAACTTCCAAGCATTAAGAATTGAGACGTGATGATCGCAACAAGCGAACATTCAATCCGTGGCATTTTGGATAAAGCGATTGAGGGAGAGCGTTTGACGCCAGCTGAGGGCATCCAGTTGCTAGAAAGTCATGATTTGGCAGCGATCGGATCAGCTGCGGATCAAGTTGCGAGGCGAATGCACCCAGAGCCGTTTCGGACATACAACGTCGATCGCAATATCAACTACACAAACATCTGCACAGCCGTCTGTAACTTTTGCGCGTTCTACCGAGGGCCGAAGAGCGAGGAAGGTTACGTGGTGCCGCGGGATGAATTGCTCGCCAAAGTCGGAGAAACTGTTGAACTTGGCGGCAACCAAATTTTGATGCAGGGTGGGCTTCACCCCAAGTTCAAACTTGAGTGGTACGAGGAGCTGCTTCGCGATATTAGAACGGACTACCCCGACGTCAACATTCACGGTTTTAGTCCTCCCGAATTACACCATTTCACAAAGGTCAATAACCTCCCGATTCGTGAAGTGTTGGTTCGTTTGCGGGATGCAGGGTTGGGGAGTATTCCCGGTGGCGGTGCGGAGATTCTGGTCGACCGCGTGCGCGACGTGCTGACTCGTGGGAAGGTAATGACGGATGATTGGTTAAATGTCATGCGTCAATGGCATAGACTCGGCGGAATCAGTACCGCGACGATGATGTTTGGGCATGTCGAGACCTTGGCCGAGCGAATCGAGCATCTCGAGCGAGTGCGGCAGTTGCAAGATGAAACCGGTGGATTCACAGCCTTTATTTGCTGGACCTTCCAGCCTGACAACACTGACATGGCGGACATTCCGCCTTCCGGTTCATTCGAATACCTCAAGACGCAAGCCGTCTCGCGACTGTACCTCGACAATATCCCGAATATCCAAAGCAGTTGGGTGACGCAAGGCTTGAAGATTGGCCAGCTGGCGATGCTCTTTGGCGCGAATGATATGGGCAGCTTGATGATCGAAGAAAACGTCGTCGCTGAGGCGGGGACAGTGCACTATTTGTCGCTGGGGCAGATTCGCCAGGCGATCGAGGAGTTAGGCTACGAGCCGCGACAACGCGATGTCTTTTACAACCTGGTTTCGTCCGAGTTGGAGCAGAAAGCGATCGCTGCGGATCAAGGTCGTGATCCCAAGCAGTTGGTTCAGTTAGCTTAAACGCGTATTCTGCTTTCACGCTTCGTGATCGCCGCGTTTCTTCATCACAGCCGCCGTCTGCCATCGTTTGTTGGTCATTCGTTTTCTCGTGTCGGAACCAGCTATGCGGATCCTGAATCCAAGCGGATTGATCGCGGCGCTGATGACCGTGGTCCTGATGACTGTGGTCCTGATGATCGCGGGATGTTTGCCTGAGCCGGGACCGCCCGTTGTGCGAGGCCCGATCGATACCTCGACTGCCTCCCAGCTGCAATCCTCGCTTCGCGCCAGCAAGGGGACCTCGTTTCAAGTTGAACACGAGCTACCTGTCGAAGGAGATGCTGAGAAAAAATCATTTACGGCGAATTGGTTGCTCGGCAATCTCTTTAAAAATAACTCGCAACTGCAAATCAAGCCGCCCGCCGATTGGACCGACGCGGAGGTTGTTCAAGCCGTAGAGGTGGTATTAGCAGCGCATCAGACCAAGCCTTGGTATGGGCAGATCGATGAGACGGTTTTGAAGTTGATGAGTATTGTGATGCGGGACGATCAAGTGGATCTTGCCTCCGACCTCGCACCAGAAACCCCTTATGAGGTGTCGGTCAAAATCAAGCATCACAGCAGCGAGTGGTTTGTGCAGGTGCAAGTTTTGATTGTCAGCGCAGACGGCATCAACGTCGGTTTTTGAAGTTGAGTTCGCTCTGCGAGGTGGCATCGGTCCCTGGTTGCAGTAGCTGCGTGATTCTCCCCGCGTGGGAATCGGCGGAACATACTTGAATCGAACGGTTCCGTTCCGCCACTGTTATTGGCGAAGCTCGAAACGATTGTTGGAAGTTTAGCTTGAAACTGGTTTTGAGAGTTCAGCACCGCGTTTGGTTTTCGGGTCAATCGATCCAACGCTCTAGCAGTCCTTCGTAGGCGTCGATGCGTCGATCTCGCATGAACGGCCAATGGGTGCGGACGAGGTCGGTTTCGCCGATCGCGCAGTCGGCTGTTAAACGGGTTTCGGTGTTGTGGTCTCCTTGCGCGACAATTTCACCTCGTGGTGAAACGATTAAAGACGATCCCCAAAATTCCAATCGGCCTTCGATGCCAATTCGGTTGGGCGCAGCCAGCCAAATCCCATTGGCGATGGCATGGGAACGCAGCGTGGTGATCCAGGCATCTAATTGCCCTGGTCCGAATTCCTGCTTTTCTTCATCGATCCATCCGATGGCGGTGGGATAGAGCAATATCTCTGCGCCGGCCATCGCGAGCAACCGAGCTGATTCGGGGAACCACTGGTCCCAGCAGATTCCAATCCCCAGTTTGGCGTAACGAGTCGAAATTGGAGTAAAGCCGAGGTCGCCGGGGGCAAAGTAAAACTTTTCGTAAAACAGTGGATCGTCGGGGATGTGCATTTTTCGGTAAACACCGGCGATTGAGCCGTCCGCGTCAATGACGGCAGCTGAATTGTGATACAGGCCGGCGGCCCGTTGCTCGAAAATGGGCGCCACAACCACAATCTCGTGTTGTTTGGCGATTTTTCCGATGCGTTCAGTGATTGGTCCAGGAATGGGCTCGGCCAGATCAAACATCCGATGATCTTCGGATTGGCAGGGGTAGGGGCCGTGGAAGAGCTCCTGCAGACAAACAATCTGTGCTCCCTCAGCAGCTGCCCCCTCGATCAAGCGGATGGCTGAATCGATACAGGCATGGCTGGACCCGGCATCTCGCATTTGCACAATGGATAGACGAACATTGCCACTCACAGGTCATCCTTTTTTCTACTGCTACGGAATTGAATGCACGTGCCTCATCGTACGCCGACGAAAGTGTTTTTTGCAGGGACCGGTACCGAAGTTGGCAAGACTTACGTTGCCGCGTTGGTCGCTCGCTATCTGGTTGATCAAGGGAGACGGGTCGGTGTCTACAAGCCTGTGGCGAGCGGTTGTCGGGACGAACGGGGGGAATCGGCCTCTGATTCTTGGTTGGGCGTGGAGGATGGGAGAATCTCGGAGGATGCAGTCCAGCTTTGGCGGGCGGCGGGTCAGCCGCGGACGCTCGAGGACGTTTGCCCGCAACGATTCTTGGCTCCACTCGCTCCTCCTGAAGCGGCGGCTTGCGAAGGCAACGCCGTCGACCCGGCGAAGCTGCTTGCCGGCGTCGATTGCTGGTGCGGCGATTGCGACATCGTGCTGGTGGAGGGGGCCGGGGGCTTGTTCAGTCCGCTCGCCGAAGGTGTTTTGAATGTTGATTTAGCAATCAGCATGGATGCTCCCATCGTGCTGGTGGCTGCCAATCGCTTGGGGGTCATCCATGAAACCCTTGCTTGCGTGACGGCCGCGGCAAACTGCGGAGTTCGAATCGCAGGAGTTATCCTCTCCGATGTAAGCGATCAAGACGAGCCTTCAAAAGCGAGCAACAGAAGCCAAATTGAACGCTACTGCGACATCCCAATCATCGCCTCGGTCAGCTACCAAGGAGAGCCCGACGAGGTTTCCGGGATCTTGGCTTGTGGCTTTTAAAGCCAAGTCACTACCAATTCATTGAGTGGCAAGGTTCTTCACCGCTTGCTGAGCCGAATGATTCACTCGTGTCCCAAGCTATCGCCTTTCGACAATCGAATTGGAGTCGCCCGACTTCGGTTACTCGGTGAATTGGTTGATCGGACTAATTTCGAGCTTGCGAAATTCTACTTCCGACCCTTCCGCTTGAAGTGCAAGTTGCCCTTTGCTCGCAGTGCAGTCGGTTCCATGGTTCACCAAGTCGCCATTGACCCAAACTTTGACGGCATCACCAACGCACTCGATGTTCATGGAATTCCACTCGCCAACCGGATTCTCGGAGCCATCCGTTAGGTTTAGGATCCTTCGAGCCTTACCCTCGGTGATCCCCCAGTTTTCTTTCGGCCCTCTCCGCTCGATCATGCTTGGCACCGTAATGTCTTGCACAATGCACCAGAAGTCTCCGGCGTGCGTGTGATTCATTTGCACTTCGATTGATTTTGGATACATCTTGTAGAGCGCTCGTGGTGTCGATGAATGTACCAATACGCCACAGTTTCCTGGCTTGGCGGCGAACCGGTATTCGACTTCCAGGCGATAGTTCTCATAAAGTTGGTCGGTGATCAAATGTCCGTTCGGGGTGCCGAGGCTGACAAGCATGCCGTCTCGGACGATGAAGCTATCTTTTGCATCGGGGTGCTTGTCCCGATGGGGGACATCGGAATGCCAGCCCGTCAAATCCTTGCCGTTAAACAAGCTGATTGTTTTCGGCTTTGAAGGTTCCTCTGCCGACGCATCGAGTGGACTGAAGATCACGAGTGGACTGAAGATCACGATCAGGGCAGCCAGGCTATGGAGAACTCGCGTCATTCAGGCACTCAGTTGTGGGGGGGGGACATTTGGGCTCAAACTCGGTCCCCCTATGGTAGTGGAAACGAGGGTGTCACGTTTTCAGAGACCGTTCCGCCACCCCGTTGTTACTTCAATCATTTGCTCTCACTGATCTGCGAATACAAATCACTGCTTCGGGTAGAGAAACAACGTGGCGATCGAGTCGCCGGCTAACGCAGGAATCTGGTGACTCGCGCGAAAATTTGGCAACTCGCCGACGGGCTGCCGAAGCACTATAGTCTCACCATTGATACATCCGGTTCTTGCCCATCCTCCCAAACACCCCCATGATCCACGCGTTCCCCCACCGCTGGAGTTCTCTGCTCCCGACTCTCTTGATTTCGATTTTGCTCTCTTCGGGCTGCGGTCCGAAAACCAAGCCAGGAAATCAACAAGACCCCAACGCTCCGTCCTTTGATTCGGATTCTGTCTCCTCGGATTCTGCTGACGAGTCTGTAGGTCTCGATGCTGATTCAGATGCTGATGTACCGGATGCCCAGTCCGCATCTTTCCCAGATGCGGTGCTTCCAGTTTCCACCTCGAGCGATGCAGCCATTGCCCTGGTGTTGTTTGAACCTGCGAGTAACGACGCAGATGTTGTGATTCCCGGGGATTTGAACTCGGTGGATTGGCGGTCGCACTTGGGGAAGCAAGTTGTGATCGATGGAGACTTGGTGGTCGTAGATACCTACGATCTCGCTCGCCGCGGACAAGTCACGGTGGCACGAGAGCGGTTGTACGTTCCCACCAGCCAAATTGATCCCAATGATGCCGACCCCCGCGAAACGTCTTTCGAAGGTGGTAGCAATGTTGCCAAAGTAACAGCGGCGCAGAAACGAAACGACGGCGCAACGATCGTCATTGATGATACCACCACAGCTCAAAATGTATTTCCACCACCCTTGTTTCCAAAGCTCGGCAAATCTTATCCAACGGTCCGCGTAGGCTCCGTCATTCGAGGCGTTTCGGGCCGCCTGGTTGAAGAGCGAAACAAACTGGTCTTGCAGTCAGACCAACCACTTCGATGGTCTCCGGCGCCACGTCCGGAGCGTCCTACGATTGGCGATGCCGACGTAGTCGTTGCCAGTTTCAACGTGCTGAACTATTTCACGACCATTGACAATGGGCAGAACAACGCGCGAGGCGCTGATTCCGAAACGGAACTGGGGCGACAAGAGGCGAAAATTGTTTCCGCGATTGCTGGACTGAAAGCTGATGTGATCGGGTTGATGGAGATGGAGAACAATGTGGATGCCGAGAATCGCCTCGTTGCAGCACTGAACAAAAAACTTGCAAAGAACGTGTACAAAGGTTGCGGAATTCCGAAGGGGTTTGGTGATTCGCCTGGCGGTAGCGATGCGATTCGTGTTGGCATTATCTACCGCGCAGATCGAGTCGCTCCCGTGGGAGACGTTTCGATGATTGAAGATAACGCCTTCTTTGTTGCCCGAACTCCGGTCGTGCAAACGTTCAGGTCAGTGAAAGGTGGCGATCCGTTGACCGTCATCGTCAACCATTTCAAATCGAAAGGTGGCGCAAGCAATGCGGATCCTGCCAACAAGAATAAAGGTGATGGGCAAGCAGCATACAACGCGGCACGCCGTTCTCAATCGCAGGCGATTTGCGATTACATCTCCCGCCGTTCTGCGAACAACGGAAGATCACGTGTGCTTGTTATCGGAGATTTGAATGCATACCAACAGGAAGACCCGATCGACATGTTGCGTGCCAATGGCTTGGTTGATCTGTTGGAGCGAGCTGGATCAGCTGGCCCTTCGGGATCTTCCCTCTTGGACTATTCGTTTGTTTATTATGGCCAATGCGGTAGCCTTGATCACGCCTTTGCAACTGAGTCCCTTGCGAACGACGTCACGGGAATTGCGACCTGGCACATCAATGCTGACGAACCACGGTTCATGGACTACAACGAAGAGTTCAATCCTAAGTCGCTCTACTCCCCTGGTCCTTACCGCAGTTCTGACCACGATCCTGTACTGATTGGAATCCGTCAATAGCGTCATCGTCAGCGCTGTGGGCGGCGTGGTCAGTTTGTACCGGCAAGTACCACGGGGAATTAAAAATAGTTTTGGCACACTGTTTTCTCCGTTCCAACGGGACGCCAGCGTGAGTGCGTTCAAGTTGTTTTCGCGCGAGTGCAAGCCAGGAAGGACCGGCAAGAAGCGAATGCCCCTTGGCCCAATGCGATTTCGCGACGTTCCGCGTCGAAGTTCATTTACCGCATGTGGGATTTAGCGACGGATGGTGCATGTCATTGATGCGGTTTCGGCGCCAGCGCAATAAAGACAAGGACTCGTTAGCTGTTGCCATTCTGGTTTGGATCCTGGCTTTGTGCCAGTCAATGATTCGGCAAATCGGAGTAGTTCATTTAGAGTTTCCGTGTCATCTCCCTGAGACAGGATTACCATCGGAACATCTTTTTCTGTCAGGTCGAATCCCAAATGACTCATGTCAGTGGATACAACAGAACTCGATGGGAACTGCATTCGAAGGTTTCCCGCGATCCGGTAATCGTTGGTGACAAATACCTTGGGAGCCTCGCCTGTTGCATCTGAAATGTGACGGCTTACGGCTGCGTAAGGAAGGTTCAGACGGCAGTACTTGCCCGTGATGGATGCCCCTGCGGTGCGGAAGAAAATTCCAATCGAAACAACGAGCATCAGTGTCACTGCGACTGCAGCAAAACGAATCCTTGCTCGCTGCTCGACGACGGCGGTTGCATTCATTTTCAAGACAATGTACAGCGGTAATAGAAAGAGCACCGGCTGCAACCAACGATCTTTGAAATCCGTAACATTGCCGGTGATCACCAAGGCAGTGAGTAGGATCGCCGTCGTCCCGAAGATCCGGTTTAGAAAGCGTATCTCTGGGGAATCTGCCCGGGTGGATTTGAGAAATGTTCGCCCGAACACGAGCAAGAAAAGAAGCATCGTCAGAGCGTTGAAATTCAGGATCGCAGACAGGAGTGACTGGGTTCCTGTCATGACATTCAGCCACCATGTTTCTCCGGCGTTGGCCGAAATTTTGGCGACTGTTGTACCCGAGGCTAATTGCAAATGGTTCAGCACCCAAAGGTAATGCGGCGTAACAATCAGCAGAGCGGGGACCACCGCATAGAAAATCTTTGGGTTAAGCACACGCCAACGATATTCCCGCATCGAAATACAGGCGATTAACGTGCAGGCGATTATTAAAAGAGTGTTGTACTTCGAGGTCATTGCAATGCCGATTGCAACGCCGGTGAATAAATAGTCCAGCCGCTGTTGCGTTTTTAGTGCCCGAAATACTCCGTAAATAAATGCTGATGCCGCAAAGGTCGCGGCAACAGTATGGGCGAGATCCCGTTGGCTTTCCCATGCAATCTGCGGAATGGTTAGAAGACCCAGCGTTGCAACGGCAGCTAGTCCGTTGTCGCGAGTGATCAAACGTGCCGCCGAAAAGTAAAAGAGGTACGTTAAGAAAAGTAACGTGTTCTTAAATGCGGCTAGGATAAGAACTGATGGACCAAATAAGTGAATCAGGAATGTTTGGACCCAGTTGTAAAATGGCGGCTGAGCGTTGTAACCCAAATGGAACCACTGCGACAGAAAGATCTGTTCACTCTCATCAATGTCCAGTGAATCAGACAATGCGACGCGAAGCATCACTTGGAAAGCAAAGTAACATGCTAGCAATATGAAGAGTTGGTGCGGCTTCTTTGTGATCCCATCAAGCATCTGTGTAACCCAGGTGTTTGCTTAACGCTAACGATTTGCTGATTGCCAACAAGCGTTACGAGGCAAGGTAGAACGTCGGGGATTCGCCCGCATTTTTCGCACCCGCGACCCTTTTACCGTACCCGTGCCCTGCAGCCGATCCTCTGTTTCTGCTTATCGATTGATCGGATTGAGGGGGCGATAGGCTTAAGCGAATCGAAGAAAAGAGCGGGTTCGAGCGTCTTGCATGAAACACAGCGAACGCAAGCGGTTCAGGCACACCGCTTTCACCTCGGATGCACTCTCCCCTCCAGGATCATGTCAGAACGGCGTGACCAGCTTCGGAAACCGTTCTCACCGAAGTTTCCTCTCAGCTCGCGATAAACTGGGTTGCTTCCCGCGAGCCGTACTTGTTTTGTAGCCACACGATTAAGGGCTTGCGGTTGACGATTGATCATCATGGTCAATCGGGATGATGCCTTTCACTTCGATTTGCAATCGCTGCAGCTGACAACCGGTTTGGGACCGTTTTACGCTGAAACACCTACAGCCTCGTAAGTCCGTGCCAGTGCCATCCTTGCACTGCCTCGTCTTTGACGTTTGGTGTTCTGTCGGCCAATTTTTGGTCGAGTCTCTGATCGCAGATGGTTGCCTGCGGTTTCTGAAGGGGCGGAGCCACGGGTGAAACCCACTGCCTGAGGCAGTCGTGATGATGACAGACGATTTTAGATGCGCCCGTCAAAACGACTGTAAAGCAGGCAAGTGATTGCTTTTCCAAGAGCAGCCTTAAACCTGCCTGCCGTAAGTAGTCTTGATTACTGCGTCAGCGGACTGAACCGGTTTACTCACTAATCTTCAATGCGAGGAAATGGTCTTCTAACGCCTCCATTATCCTTTCCCGGTGCATGCTTTCCAGCGTTTCGTGCAATTCATCGGCGCCCCAGAGGGCAGTTGGGTCAGGCGACGAAGATAGAGGTTCATCATCCGTTTGATGCACCACGCGATCGAGGTCAATCATGTCGAAGCGATCGGCCGATCCGAGTTCATCGAATTCCCCTTCCCAAGCCGAGAAAACTTCATCGCTTGCGAGTGATCCATCGGCAACCTGGGGCTGAGCCGAATTCGGATTGCTGATGGATTCACCTTCGAGCTTGGAACTGCGGTCAAGGTCATTGATTACAACCAAGATGTCGATGGCAGTTAGCCGCCCATCATCGTTCGTGTCGTAAAGATCATCGGTGCTGTTGGGCGAGCCCTCCAAGTTTACAATGCCGACTTCCTGCAGTTCATTGATCAGAGTGAGTGCGTCCAGTGCCGAGACTTTCAAATCACGATTCACATCTGAACGAAGGGATTGGTTGTGCCAGTTGACAAGTGATCCGTTCAGCCAGACATCATTGACGCCCTGGCCAGCCGCAATCCAGTCGCTCGCATTTGCGTGGTAAATCTGGTCATTTTGACGCCCGGCGAAAATCCAATTCACGCCACCGGAATCGTGCACCTCGTTATTCCCCCCGCCCGCATCGATTCTGTCTCGGCCTGGACCGGTATGAATTGTATCCATGCCCGACGCGGTTTTGATCACGTTGTTTCCGGACAAGTCAATCACAGAAGTATCAGAATGAGTATCGATTTGAATCCAATCACTACCCGGACCGCCTTCCACGAAAAGAGGAGCCGTCGCGCTGCCATCCACCAGCAAACTATCATCACCATCAAGTAGAATGAATCTCAACGCGTCAAACTCCATCGATTCGAAATCGCGTCGCAAGTCATTTGTTTCATTCCATAGCCCGATCAAGCTGGTGGATGGATTACTGAGGTCAATGAAAAGGTCGTCGCTGCCGGCGGTTCCCACCAGTGTCACGGTGTTTTCCGGGAATGCTTCGTGATCAATTTCGACTGCATTGGAGATTTCTGGTCGAAGGGCAGATAATTCATTTTCGACAAGTAATTTCTCGATGCCGGAATGCTGGATCTCAAAATCGCCGACGTGCACGATTCCTTCTGCCAACCAAATCGGAGTGCCATTTCCATCGATTAGGAGCTGTTCCAAGTCGCTTCCACCGGAAAGGCTGATTGCTTTAGGTTGACCGTTGAGGGCACCTGCAAACTCATATTGGTTGGAACCACCTGAGTCGTTGATGTTAAGCGAATCCATTTGCCAGCTGGGTTCCGTTCGGAATGAATCCGACCCGCTCCCCAGGTCCATCCGCAAGGTTTGCAGTTTGCCTAATTCAAGGTTGGCAACTTCTGACTCAAGCCGCCCATTGGTGGCCACGTAATTTTTGCCAAGGCTGGAATGACTGTCATCCAAGTGCAGCGTTGAGAAATCGATGAGCGACGCTTCCAGTGGATTTCCAGCGATTCCGATCCAATCGGAAATTCCAACTTGCAGCGAGTCGCCGTCTGCTCCCGATAGCATTTGAAGCGGACCACCCCGGAACAGTCCGAGCAACCGCATTCTGTGTGTTTCTTCTGAACCAAGCTCTGCTGCGCCGCCCGATAGGGATACACCGGCCGAACTCTCGATGATTGATCCGATTTCTGTCGACAGGGTTCGATCGGCATGCAATCGGATCGAACCTTGATTGGAAAGCAGATTCGCACCGGAAAGGAAACTCAGCACACCGGTGTCACCCTCAGTGCGGAAATCGACCTCTGCGTCCGCCATGACTTTTGCGTCGACGGTGATCGCCGAATCACCAAACAGTTTAACGGCGCCTCCGGCCAGCAGTGGATCCGCGATCAGCAGGTCACCGATCTGTCCAAGGTTGATGTCACCCAACACCGTTTTTGCCGAAAGCTGCGAGATCTGAAGTTGTAATTCGTTGTTCAGCTTACCAATGTGCTTCAGGCCCATGATGGCGAGCTTTTCGGCTGCGACATGGGGTAAGTCACTGAGAGACGCAAGATTCTCAGTGCCGAGAATGACGAGGGCATCGGCGGTCGATGAAGCATCGGACGTCAAAACTGAGCCGGTAGGGGCGCTCAATTGCACGCTTCCGTCGCTGGTCGCCGATTCGACGAGCAAATCACCGCTGATTTGAGTCAGGTAAACGCCATTCGGTGCATTGGACTGCACGCTACCAAGAGCAAGAATCAAGATTGGATTTTGCGGCGCTCCGATTTGTTGTCCAGAATTGATCGTCAACTCATTGGTTTCGACGGTTGGAGCTCCATAGGCGAAACTGAAAGCTGTGATCTCCTGGGTGGAAGCTTGCCCGTTGCCCTGTGCCACGAATCCAACGTGCGCCTGATTCGTTCCCAGAATCTTGAGGAGGTCGAGTCGCGGCAAATTGAAGGTGAAAGAATTTCCTGCATTGGTCAAAGTGACTGAGGCCGTTTCCGTCAATGATTGATAAATCATCAAAACTTCAATCGGGTCGCCGGAGGAGAGCCCGAGTTCATCGGGAACCGGGGTCAAATGCAACTCGTCACCGTAGGCGGCACCGATTGCATGAGACGTTGAACATCCTTCGCATTGATTCTCAATCACGAGTGCAAAAGTATTCGCGATGTTTGTCTCTTTCGCCTCAGCCAGCGTCTGCACGTCGGTGTCAACGGAAGCCAGCACAAAACTCAAATTTGAATCAGATCCGGCGTTTTGGTAAACAAAGCTTGAAATGAGCCGGTTCTCGATGGTGACCGGGGTATCAAACAGGGTCGCTGCGTTGCTGTACCAAGTTTCGGACGCTTCGGTCGGCGCTGCGTCATTCTGCAACGTCAGTACATCGTCAGCAAAAGAAACGGATCCTTCGACGGAATCGATCTCCCAGCCTTGTCCGGCCCCATCAATGCCGAATCCAGCAATCGAACCTTTGAAAAAGTTCTGAACGGCAAAGACATTGGAGGCGGGAGCTTCAATCATGGAATCGCCACCAGCGTAGATCGCATTCAAACGCAAGTTGTTGCTGGCTGAGTGCGTCAAGTAAAGATCACCGGTGGCAAACAAATCTAAACGGCCACCCACCTGCACATTCATGGGAACAGAACCGGAACCGATGTCTCCGCCCGAAACCAATCGCAAATCGCCGGAGACGACGCCGGGCGAACGTGTGATCTTGACGTCATCAAGGAACGCGGTCTGATCAACGAGTGAGGCGTCAACTCCCTTGAATGTCAACGTGTGCTGACCGGTGAATTGCCAACCTCCAAATCCACTAATGATCGGCGAGTTGCTTTGGTCTTCTCGCCACAATTTAAAATCGGTCACCGTTTGAATCGAAGACGCGCCACCATCTCCGCCGGTGAATCCGATGTAGGCGTTTTCGTTAAGCAGCGTCGCCAAATCAATTCCGTTGTAGGTGCGAGAGAAAGTGGTTTGCTCAACCGTATCGGTTAGGGTTTCGGTGACCGTCTGCTGATCAGCATTAAAGACCAGTTGGACTTGGACGGGGTTGCCGCTATTGAAATCGATTGGGGATGTCGGAAGATAGCTTTCCGACGTATTGGTCGTGACAAAATTCGAGCCGCGTTGATGACCGTCGTACAGATTGATTTGGTAGGCAGCGGTCGGTCCGGAGATACCGACGTAGCCAAGCGATCCGCCACTGGCACCCAAGGCTTGAGTGCCCTCTTTCTGGAATGTGAATGTGATCCCGTCGGCTGCCGCATCACCGGCTGCCTGATAGGTGAATTCGACGGTGAATTGCCCGCTATTGCTGACAATCAAAGGGGTTTGATACCAGTAGGCGTTCGCTTCGTTGTCTTGTCCATCCGTCAGTTCCAGCGACGTCGTATCGAGCGTGAATGGAATGCTGACGGTTTCGTAATCGATCGATGTCGGTGTTTGTGTGGTCAGCTGTTGTCCGTCCAGGTCGACGGTGAAAGTCGGAGCAGGATAGCCATTCCTCTGCGCGACATCGAATTGGAGCGTATAGGATTGGCCGGCAACGAGTCCGCTAATGTCTTGGGACATCATGCCTTGTTCTTGGATGAACGCGATCTGGTTGCCCAGCGGTGCAACCGGGTTGTCATTGGTGAAACCGCTCCCGTTTTCGGAAATGCCCGCCAGACCGCTAAAGTTCCAACCCAAGGATGACGGGGTGTAACTAAATCCGCCGGCTGTTTGGACTGGGGATTCGAAGCTCCCGTTTTCGATCATCCCAGTTGAGAATACCGGGCTTCCCAGTGTGAAGTCAGTTGCTGTGTAGCTCAGATCATTATCCGTGTAACCGAGCACGCCGTTCTTGTCGCTTGACCAACCGGGTGTCGATGTTGTCATATTCACGGGCACGTTGATGATGTCGACCTGAGAAACGAATTTGACAATCTCTGGGGTCTCTGCATGAAGAAGATTGAGGTTGCCCGTAACCTCTGTCAAATTGATTGAATTGTCTGCTTGGACTTGAGCCAGTCCATTTTCTGCGAGATCGACGAAGATTGGTTTGTCGATGCGAACCAGGATCGCGACCGGGGTGACGTTATCTGGTTGACTGCCGGACGGATAAACGACACGTTGACCCGTTTGGTTGACTCCAACGATTTGCAATTCTCCTGCCGCGGTCGCTTGCGTCAGAATTGCCTTTTCTTCATTGCTCAGCTTGTCCTGTTGGAGCTTCTCGTAATCGATTTCAATGACGTGGAATGGTAATCCAACGCTCCCCGCCGAATCCAGGTTCAAGACCGTTGTTTTGATGGCTGGATTGATGGGACCGAGAACGGCGGTCCCCTGTGGACCCAAAGCGGTGAGTGAAAGTATCGCGAATGAATTGCTCAAGTCCTCCGCTCCATAGGTCAACTCCTCGACCACGACCTCCGAGGCGCTAAACGTGTAGGTGGGGTCGTAGCTCTGGAACTGCGGCAGGTCGGCCCAATCAAGACCGAAGACGAGACTGTCTTGAAAGACGGTCACGCTATTTTGATAGAGGGTGTTTCCATAGTCTTGCACCTGGGATTCAGTCGCGGTGACCTCTGTTTCGCTCTGTGCCTGTTCGGTGTAGTAGAGATTTGCCTGAGATTGATAATAGGCAACACCGGTGTCATTCAAGACAAACTTACCAGTCTGTTCATCGTAGGACCCGTTTGCAGCCGTGCATGGTTGTTGCGTATCAGAAGTGCTTGTTCCACACAGGAGTGTCCAATATTGCAAGTAGTTTTGGTCGACGGAGGCCTCGAAAGCCGTGACGGTGACGCTGGCCGTGTTCAGTTGGACGTTTTTGATTTGCTCAATCAGTTCCTCAGCCTGCTCTCGCGTCAACTGGTTCAGATTGAAAACGTCAGATGTGTTCCCGTCCGTGATATCGCCATCCTCGGTGGTAATGGAAACCACGCCGAGGGACGAATTCGTGGTGACGGAAAGGAGTCGCAGGTCCCCTTGAGGCTGAACCAGAAAGATGCCGTTCTCTGCCGTGGCGGACAATAATCCGTCGGTCACGGTTCCCGATTCGAGTTGCGAGACCTGGGTTTGAATGGTCAGTGGGTCTGCCTGAGTACCAATGCTGCCGTTTTTTACGTTCAGCACGATATTGGAACCTTGCACATTGGTTTCGTTTGATCCCGGCATAAGATCGCCAGCGGTGGTCACTTCGACCGGCCCGTCGGACGCAATCAATTGGCCCGCG
>JBMYRF010000034.1:45517-82167 GCA_049602075.1 Rubripirellula sp. | reverse complement strand
TTTGGCGAGAGATTTCGGGGTGCGGAAGGAACCTTGAAGGTCGCTTTCGGACCCCGGAAGTTCTCTCTCGAAACAGAGAGCGCGACGCCACGAGCGGGATCGTCGCAAACCGTTGCCAGAACTGGCCAAGAACGCAAAACGCCCGGCAGCCGATCTCTCGACGCCGGGCGTTAACTGGTCGGTGGTTTCTTTCCGCAGAAAAGAAACGAGCTCCCCCGACAGGACTCGAACCTGTGACAAGGTGGTTAACAGCCACCTGCTCTACCAACTGAGCTACAGGGGAGGGTCGCGAGTTGCCTCGCTGTTGAGAAAATCTAGTCCACGTTTGGCAATGTCGCAAGGGAGGAATCAACTTCCGTAAAACAGACTCGTTTTCCGGCCGAAACCCCCACTCGCATCCCAGTTCCAACCTAGTTTATTCCAACCTAGTTTATCAGACTCATGTAAAAACTAAATACGCGACGCTGGTCCGTATCGGCCTCTGACAGCGGGTAGGCAAAGTCAAACGCCAAGGGAGCTGGCCCCAGCATCGGAACCGCAACCCGTAATCCAACCCCCGGTGCGACGCGAAAATTGTCTTTGTCAATCGTTATATCCTGCTCGACCGTTCCAAAGTCAACGAATGCCACACCTCGGAAAGCGTCATCCGCCGTGATCGGGAACATATACTCCACCGAGTTGAGCCACTGGAATCGCCCCCCAACCTCGACTCCGCCAACCACTGGCGACGCCCCGCGAAAATCAAAGCCTCGCAGGGTGGCGTAACCCCCGGCAAAAAAGTTCTCAAAAATGGGTGTTTCGTCTCCGCTAAATCCAACTTGGGTCGAATAGGAAATCGTCTGACGGCCAGTTCGGTCGGCCCGCTCGGCCAACAACCAAAACTTTCGATATTCCAATTCGAATCGAGCGTAGTCGTAGTCGCCAAAGGCTTCTTCGAACTTGAATTCAAAATAGTGACCTCGGGATGCCTGCAGCGGCGTATCGCGAGTATCGTGCTTGAGTGTGATTTCGCCAGTGTAAAGCTCGTTATCCCCAACCACATCATCTAGCTGCGGCACGCCCACAACTCGGGGACGCGAGACTTCGACATTCTGGCCACTGACACCAAACGCGACCGAAAGGTCCGGGGTGATCCGATAACCAAACGCCAACCGTCCACCGAGACGCTGCTCGTCCCAGTCGTTGAAGCGACGATCAAACAAGAATCCGCTCACCGACATACTGACCGGCTTGTAGCCGAACAGGTTCGGATCGGCGAACTGCATGGTGTAACGTTTAAAATCGGTTCCCGGAGCCGCCTCGATGCGGAACGTCTGCCCCGCTCCGCGAAAGGCGGTCCCACTGAAGAGGTCTTGGAACGAGCGTGGCCAGCGAGTGATGTCAAAGTTTCTCTCATCCACCGTCAAGTTACCGGTCAGACCGGCATCACTGTTGACCGCCCCGCCCAAAATCACGCGGCCAGTTCGGGCCGGATAACCATTGATGACCAAGTCCGCTTCCCGAACCCGCGGTCCGGGAGGATAGGCAGGGACTGGTGCATAAGGATCAACCATACCCGTCCCACCGAGTGAATTCGCTTGCGGTTGGGTGTAGTCATTGGTTTGCGGAAGAACCGGACCGGACATCGGTGCTTGCGGAAATTGACGGGCCGTGTACCGCTCCGTTCCCGACACTTGACGAACACCGCCCATCGGAATCTGTCCGGCAGGTTGATCCGAAACCAAGCCCGTACTGGCTTGGCTGGCACCCGCTTGGGTCGCACTGGCTTGGCTGGCACTGAACGGTGCCGAGCTCATATCGCCGACCGTCGCGGTCGTGCCTGTCGTTGTCATGCCCGTCGCGGTGTCTGACAAACTCGCAAACGCGGGGGCTTGGGCGGCCGCCGGCGTTCCCTGCTGCGCTGTCGTGTTCGTCACGAACCCACCGGGCGCTGGAAGCGATTGGTTTTGCGTCAGCGGCGTCGCACAACCTGAGACGCCAAAGGCGAATCCGGCGATCGCAAGCCAACTCATCGGGCGGCTCTTTGCTGCGCGATTCGATTTCTTCATGCGGTCAGCTACGTCTGGGTCAGGAAGGGGAAAAAACAAATAGTTGCGGCCAAGCATCACAGGCTGTCCTCAAATTCATCTTGGGGAACGACCTTGATATCTGGCGGGTCTGCGATTGACGGGTTCGTCTCGAGCAGTTGGCTGCGCTCCAATCGACGTCGATTCAGCTCCAGCGTGCGCCGGTCAATCCAATCACCCTCTCGCAGATCGACAAGATTGAGCATTGTGGTTTCACGCATCAGATGAGGCTCGCCATCGATATTGACGCGGATCTCACCGACTTTCCAACGATCGCCTTCGGTGATCTGGTAAACCAAGTCAACGACACTGCCGTCATCTCGCATCACGGTTTTTGGTTCGACTTCGGCGTAGATGTAACCGAACTCACCGTATCCGTAGACCAACTCACCGACGTCACGCCGCAGCAAGGTGCCGTCGAACATGTCACCCGGTTTCAGTTTCAAGCGGTTCCGCAAAGACTCTTCAGTGACATACTGGTTACCAATGATTTGGATATCGTTGACGGTGAAGCGTGGGCCTTCGTCGATCACGAAGGTCACATCCAACCATTTACCTGAATCGTCATACTTGAGTTGTCGGCCCACCGTCGCAGTCAAAAAGCCAAGGTTGTGGTAGTAAGTGGCGAGCACATCGACGTCCTGATCAATCTTGTTGAGGTCGGCGATGTTGCCGACATAGCCAATCACACCGGCCATCGGCCCGCGGCTTTGAATGATTTTTTTCAAGCGGGCTTCGCTCACAACGGTCGCCCCAAGGATGTGGATGTCGCTGATCCGTTCCTTCGGTCCCTCGTTGATGCGAAAGACAACTGCCCCCGCATCATCCTGGATGCCGATCGAACTGAGAATCGAAACCTGGTTGAACCCTTCTTCCTGGTAGTAATCGATCATTCGGCGGCGAGCCGATTCAATCGCAAACTCACTGAGCGGATCCTGTTTATCCAAACCGGCCCGGCCGCTGAGTTCGCGATCATTGACGGCGCGATTGCCGTGAAAGACAACTCGCGAGATCACCGGGCGTTCATGCACGATAAACGTGACGGCCATACCACCCGGCTGCTCATCAAGTCGAAAGGTGACATGATCAAAGGATCCCATATCGTTCAATCGCCGGACGTCGCCGAGGACGGTTTCGTAATCGTAGAAGCGATCTTTGCGAGTTTGGAGTTGCTGCAAGATTCGATGAATCCCGACTTTTTGATTGCCGACGATTCGCACATCTAAGACGATTGCATCGCCCTTTTCACGTCGCAATGCGATGCCATCGGTACTGTGAATGTGGTCCCGAAATTTGGGCTTGGCATCGGGTGGTGGTGCCGCAGCACCGCCGCCACCAGGGCCCATCCCACCACCTCCGCCACCAAATTGAGCAACTGCGGGGGTGGATAATCCGAGCAGCAGCACCCAAATTCCAACGCAAGGTCGCCACACGGTGCGAATCCGTCCGTGGAAAACCCTCGTGGGCTGAGTGCGATAGGAATCAACTGAAATGGGTCGTTGCATACCGAGGTAACCAACCGAGCAAGAACAAATTGCAACCCCGCCTGTTTCATTACGAGCATTCAGGCAGGTGTTCGGTAACTACCAACGAAAAGCTAGTCGCCACAAGTCAGATTCGGATGAAGCAGGACCGGTACGACGAGGTTTTTGGATTCCCGCCGTGAAACAGCACAATTTCGTTGAGAAATCGAATGGAAAAGCGGGATCACCTCGACGCCACGCGACGGCATCGACAGCCGATAGTGCGAAACATCCCGCTCCGATCGGCCGTTTCAATGGCGCACGGTCCGCCGCGAACACAAATCAAAACGGAATTCCGCCACAGCGTCTCCGGCAGAACACCGCAAGAAATGAGAATCAAAAAAACCGTTGTCAGACAGGATCTCGAACAGAAAACGAGTTCTTGGAGCGGTGTTTTTGAACCGGTTTTTACTTTACCGCCAAATTGCCGCTCAAATCGAAGGCGTTGACCGGCAATTCAAGCCAATCCGTGATCAGGACCCTCTGAACGAGCGGCTCTTGAAGATGCTTCAGGACGACCTTCATCAATTGCTCGCGGATCTGGATTTGAGCCGGATCATCAAGCCACCTCAAATCGACGGTACGCAGCAATTGCTCGGCATCTTCGAGGATTTCCATTCGCCGCTGATTAATCAGTAGCTCCCCACGATGCCTCCGCGACGGATCGACGACGGCATGCAATTCGAATTGGTAGACCCGCGACAAATCAGCGACGGGCTGGAAGCGGAAGCGGCCGACCTCCAACGCAGTGCTTTCCAGGGTCACCAGTCGGGCGACTCGGCTTCGCACATAACCAATCACCGCTGCATGCACAGCAACCATCATCAAAATGGTGGCTGCGACCCAATATCGGCGAATAAGCTTCACTAGAATGGTCTCTGCTCAAGCGGGTCAAAATACCGGATCAATGCTTGGTTTTGGGCGGCTGGGAGACTCGCAAACTGCCATAAACCGCTAAAACTTAGTTCACAAACAAGGGCTTTGTGAAAGCATCTGTCAATCTTTCCCGCCAAATCCATTTTTTGCTGGACTACCGCGTGACAATCGATCGTTTTGCTGACACAGAACCCCTTCGCGTGCTGGTTTTCACCAGTCCCAAGGCTGGCAGTGGCAAGCATCGAGAGCAAATCCCGCGACTGGTCGACCTGCTTCGACAACAATCGGTCGACGTGCAGATCACCCACGAAGTGAGCGAGTTACAGGCATTAGCCTCTCAGAACGGCCCTCAGCCTGCGGTGATCGTACCGGCCGGTGGAGACGGAACATTGTCGTTGGCGGCAGGAGCCGTCTCGACCCCGACACAACGGGAAACGGAGCGGCGACCTCTAATCGCCCCAATGCCGCTTGGGACCGAGAATCTGTTGGCAAGACACTTTGGCCACCGCGCGATCGCCGAGCAAGTCATTCACACGATTCGCCATGGAGTCCCCTATGCATTGGACGTCGGCACTGCCAACGACCAAACCTTTTTGATCATGGCGACTTGTGGCTTTGACGCCGAAGTGGTTCGCGCAATGCACCTGACCCGAAGCGGACACATCAGCCGGTTCAGCTATTTTGGACCGGTGATGCACGCGATACGACGTTACCGTTTTCCGCTGCTGCGGGTCCGAATCGATGACGGTGAACCATTGGAATGCCGCTGGGCAATGGTATTCAATCTTCCTTGCTACGGAGGCGGGCTGAGGATTGAACCCAATGCAGTCGGCAATGACGGGCTATTTGACGTCATTCTGTTCCGCGGTGGCTCGATCCCGAGCGGCTTGAAATATGCAGCCACGATCTGGACCGGACAACACCGGAAACTTCGCGATGTCGTACGGTGCCGTGGCCGCCAAATCACGGTCGAATCAATCTCGCGTGTACCGTACCAGCTGGATGGAGATTATGCCGGCAAACTGCCGCTGAAACTTGAAATGCACCCCGCGTCGGTCGATTTTCTGATCCCACCGCCCACCTCTTCTCAAACCGGTACGTCACCAGCTCAAACACGTCCAAACCGATGAAGCCTGTCGGCTGAATCGTTGTAACCTGGTGTCCGATGCTTGGCAGTTACCAGATCCCTGCGGTAACATCCCCGCCTCAATTTGGACCCGCCTCAATTTGGACCCGCCTCAATTTGGACCTGCCTTGCTGTGATGGCCGCAATGGCTGTAAATCATGGCTATTGAGAATCAGGGCCCTTATGAATCAGTGTTCTGGAAACGTTGCCTTTCAACCTGAGATGAATCATGGATTCGGTCGCCATTGGCTCCTATCGATGCGGTGACGGTCAGCCCTTGCTGCTAATTGCCGGCCCCTGCGTCTTGCAAACCCGTGAGCTGACGCTGCGGATTGCCGACACGATGGCGCGAATCAACCAGAACGCGGATCTGAATGTTGTTTTCAAAGCCTCGTTCGACAAGGCAAACCGCACCAGCCTGCAAGCCGAGCGGGGCCCCGGATTGGAGGAGGGTTTAGCAATGCTGGAAGAGGTCAGTCGAGTGACCGGTTTGCCGACGACGACCGACGTCCATCTACCCGAGCAAGCGGCAGCTGTTGGCCAGGTCTGTGCCGTGCTGCAAGTACCGGCGTTTCTAGCACGCCAGACCGATCTGCTGGTTGCGGCAGCGGCAACTGGCAAGCCGGTCAACGTGAAGAAAGGCCAATTCATGTCACCCGAAGATATGCAATATGTGGTCGAAAAAGTTCGGGGCAGTGGAGAAGGTGGGGTCCTGCTTTGCGAGCGAGGCACCTTTTTCGGCTACGGTCGGCTGGTCAACGACATGCAATCGTTGGTGGTCATGCGTTCCCTGAACGCTCCTGTCGTGTTTGATGCGACTCACAGCGTCCAGCGGCCGGGTGGGCTGGGGGGAGCGACCGGGGGAAACCGGGAAATGGTTGAACCATTGGCTCGGGCAGCCGTAGCAATCGGTATCGACGGATTGTTTTTTGAAACGCACCCAGAGCCGGAGACTTCTCCCAGTGACGGGGCAAACATGATTCCGTTGGACCAGTTTGAACCGCTGATTGACCGCCTGCTGCAGCTGCGGAGGACTTCCTCTCAAATCATTGCTCAGGCCAACTCGGCCAGCCCTCCCTCGTGATTCGCTTTCGCGGCCCCTGTCATGACCCGATTCGCACCGACCAGTTTCTGTTCCTTCGCACTGGCGTGCATCCTGATCATCAGTGTTGGGTTGTCGGTCGGTTGTTCAGATGACCGTGACACCGTGCGCACAATCCAAGCGCAGCGGCAAGCAAAAATGCAAGCCGAATCGCAGCAGGACAATCTGGGCGAGGCGTTCAGTTTGCTCAACCGCTTGGTGGAACTGAATCCGGAGAAAGCTCGCCGCCAAATCGCTTACAACCTGAACCGTTGGGCCGAATCAAAATCGATTTCCTCCGGTGACGTTCCCGCGATTGTGGGCACCGTCAGCAACGTATTGCCGCTCGAGGTCGCGACCGAACGAATCACACGAACAACATTCCAGCCGACAGACGTCGATCATTTACGGGATGCCTTCCTCACTCGCAAAATCATTGAGTGGGTCGACCAAGAACGAAGCGACGACCCACTGCTGGCCGATTGGCTCTTAGAGATGGAAACCAAACTTGGGGAAACGGATGCAGCGAAACTTCGGACTGCCACCCGCCTCTTCGATTGGACCATTCGCAACATTGCTTACGAACCAAAAGTGCTGACCGACGGAGCACCGCAGGCACCAAGCTTCTCGCTGGGGATGGAGTTCCGCGGCGAAGGCTATCGGCAAACCGACTTCAATACTGTCTGGCGAGGATTCGGAGATTCCTTGCAACGAAGTGGGCTGTTCACTTTGTTGTGTCGCCAAGCTTCGATCCCCGCGTTCATGCTGGCCATCCAATCAACCGACACCGGTGCACTCGAACCGTGGTGCGTGGGAGTGAAGATCGCGGACGAGATCTACTTGTTCGAGTTCGAATTGGCCACCTACATTCCCGGCCCAGGCCAAGTCGGAATCGCCACGCTTGCCCAGGCAAGAAGCGATGCCGCTATCTTGCGACGAATGAACGTGCCGGGATTCTTTGATTACTGGCGGAGCAAAGGCGACGTCCAACAATGCATCGCCTTGCTGAACCTCGTTCCCGAAGCGATCAGCCCACGCATGCAATTGTTGCAGTCTGGATTGACCGGCGATCGAAGAATGAACACCTACGTCGACGTCGATGCGTTGCAAGAAGAGATCGATAGCGTCGCCGGCATTGCTGGAGTGCGAATGTGGGACGTGCCGTTGCTGGCAGAGCAATACGAAAAAGAATTGAAAAAGGCGGTCGAACGAGATCCGTTGATCATGCTCTGGTATGTCTCGAGGTATGCAATGCTCGACGACGAAAAAGGCCCGTTGGCAATGGCACGGTGGCGACATCTGCGAGGCCAGTTCAACGACGATGACGACGAAGATACGCAGGGAGCTCGCACCCTGTATTTGGCCCAGCGTGCTCCCGAATTCGAAATCGAAGACTTGCGAATCGATGTTGATCTGCAGAAAGCGTATAACGTGCGACGAGACCTAGGAACCACGCCAGAGCAGTACGAAATGCAACTGCAACAAACCCAAGCCATGATTCGGCTCGGCAAACGAACGGCCACCTATTGGATCAGTCTGATTCAATACGATGACCAACGTTACGACACCGCAGTGAATTGGTTTACCAAGCGTGTACTAACCGATGAGCAGATTTCTTTCTGGGAGCCGTCAGCGCGGTACAACTTGGCTCGGGCAAGCGAGCGAGTGGGTGAACTGGAGCGAGCTGTCGAACTTTATAAAACCGATGGCGATCCCCAAGAACATGGCAACCGAATTCGAGCCCGTTTACTTGGACGCGATGACAAAGAAGCTGATCCAGATGGCGATGCAGAGACGCCAGAAGAGGAACTTCCAGCGGAATCCAGCACTCAAGCCGAATCCAGCGCTCAAGCCGAAGCGGACACCAGCGCTCAAGCCGAAGCGGACACCAGTGCTCCCGTGGAAACCAAGCCCGAGGCTGGGCAAGCGTCCGAGGCAAATGATCCTGCGGGCGAATCGAACTAGCGTTTCGATACTTCTGACCCGCGTAACCCCCGGTCCTGCACCGCTTCCGTCGGAATCTGTGTTGCGACTGCAATCTTCTAGTACGAATGATCCGACCAATCGTTGTCCGCTGAGCACCCGTAGGCAATGAGGCCGAGCCGCGGACCGTGCTAGGCAGCAACTGAAGTAGCCTTGCCGGTTGCGACTGCACTGACTTCCATGAATCGAATCACAGTTTTTCGATTCGAATCACTGAAATCCCCTCCGCGATTTCGGGAAAAGCATCGTCGACGATCCCCTGATCTGCCAGTTGCTGAGGTGTGAATCCACACTCGACTTCACACGACTTCAAGAGCACTAATTCATCGGCCTCTGTTTGGATCGCCAGTAATGCGGCAATCGCGTCGGTCGTTGTTCGCCAATCACGCGGCAATGTAATTCGCGTCAAAGAATCCGCGGCTGGAAAATAGAACGAAGGAACGTTCAGCAGGGTGGGAGCGACCGTAGAAAACCCACTTGCGATCGCTTCTTGGAATTCGCTTGGACGAACGATTGTCGGCCAATCGAACCAAGACGCAACAAAATGAAACGTCGTCTGCAACGAATCGACACACAGCCAGTGGATCATCGTCGGATCACCAGGATGAATCCCATCCAACTGACGGATCGCGTCGATGACCTTGCCACCGCCAACAATAAACAACGTTTCGGCAGGCGTTTGTTGCGACATCCATGTCGACAATGCCATCGGCAGATCACGCCGGCTCAACAGACTACCTCCAATTTTGACGACTCGCCGCATCAGTTTCGAGCCTCCGTCAATTCGCAGTGCAACAGATGAGCGACAGCAAACGAGGGAGCACAGCGTGCCACGTCCTCGTTGAAACGCTCTGCCAGCTTGACCACTTTTTTTCCGGCAAAATCAAGCAATCCGCGGCCGTGGCCACTCAATACAATCGGGTCACCTTGATTCAGCGTTGCGACTGCCACAGCGATGCGCTGACGAGCGGCAGCCATGATCTGATCAGCGATTTCCTCAGCCTCGTTTGACTTCACGGAACGTCGATCCAAACCGATCATGCGAGCCAAGCGATTCGCAGCCGCCAAGCGTGTTCTCGGTTGGCCATCAGCCGTGTCCAGATCACTGGGTGCTTCGTCCACATACTGAAGCAACAACTGCGCGTCATCGATGGTTGCGAAAAACTCGTTCATTACCGGCGTCGATTGCCCCCGAAATCGAAGGCGATCAACAAGAGCACAAACCGGCGTCCGACGACAACCAATATAAACGAGTGATCCCTCGTTCAAGCGTTCATGATCAGTTGACGCGCGAGTCGCGACTTGACGATCACGAATCGGGACAATGTCGGTCGTGGTCGAACCGATATCAATCAACAGAGCATCTGGAAGGACCTCGCGGGCGACGTAGGTCGCCAATGCGTGCCAATTCGCGGCAGCAATCAGGTTGGGTTGTCGAGATGCCGAGTCAGCGTTGTGAAAAGTTCCGTCCACGCCGTAAAACCGCACCTCAGAAATCCCCAGGTGTGCTGCAGCATCCATCGCTTGAGTTACAAGATATTGCACCCCCTCCGCTCGATCAACGAAGCAGTCGGCTAATTCTCCCGTGATCGTAATCGCAAGCGTCCGCTGCTTCCAAGAGTCACCTTTGAGGTCGTTAACGAAACCAAAGTGTTCGGATAAATCTTTTGCGATTGCCGAACTGACCTGGTCCCGCTGCTTCCACATCGGAAAGGGACACGACCATGCACGCCCATCCCGACAGGCGTATTTCAGATTGGCACCGCCAATATCAATCCCGATGACGCTGCTGCATTCCACCGTGGGAGACTCTGGTTGAGCGAACCATGGTGAAACATAGATCGCGGGGAATTGAAATCATCATCAACAACACGCTCAAACTGACGCCTAGGCCATTGCCCCCGACCACTCGTTCGTTGTGCCGAGCGTGCTGTCTTTTCTAGCCGAGAAACGGCTCAACGCTGACATGAATCCAAGGTTCGCCAGCAGTATATCGGTTCCCGTGATTCGCTAGCGTGACGCGGTTAGCCCGGTTCAGCAACCGCATCGTTGATCCAGACGCGACCATCGGGCGTCCAGCGAACCGAATCGACCGATGTGCAACAAGACACCGGCCCGGTTTCGATTTCGAACAGCCGGGCAGCTAAATTCCCGTTGATCATGCGTCTCAAACCGACGTAAGAGGTGGTCAGACGCGGATTGACTTCGATGACGTAATCGTCGCTAACACTTTCACCAAGGATCAAATCAAAACCGACGAACCCGCGCACAGTGGGCGGCATCGCCGCAGCGGCTCGAGACGCGAGAGCAGTTGCACGACGCTGATCCTCCTCATTCAAGGGCCCTTTTCCACCGGCATAATCGCAGGTGCCATCGGTTAAGACCTGCGCAACTGCTGGCAGAAAGATCTGATCGCTTGCCGTAGCCAACATCGCTACCGAGATGGGGCGACCGACAACCCACGCTTGCAGAATCAGATTTGATTCCAGGCAGGCACGAGCCTCCGCAAGCGAGTCAAAGGTTTGGATCTCTTGCGTTCCACATCCGTCTCGCGGTTTCACCACGTAACGGTCATAGCCTTCCAGATCTGCTTCGTTCTTTCGCTCCGCCAAAGTCATGAATGGCGGATGCGCCACGCCAGCAGCTAACAAGCGTTTTGCGGTCAGTTCCTTATCGCTCGCAACCCGCAGGAACCCGCCACTACCAGCGATAACATTGACTCCACCCGCCCGCAACATCGCCACCCCTTTGGCCAACATCCCATCGCTCTCCGGGGCAATCACAAGCGCGGCATCACAATCCTCGGCGGCTTTGATCCAGTTACCCCACAACGTTTCTTGAGGGTCAACGCCAACAACTTGAGCCGATTCCGGGGCGACATCGCTAAACCTCGGGTCCAGCGGCACGACCACCTCGGCGAATGCAGACAAATCGGTTGCAACCGCTCGCAGCATCGCAGCCCCTTCGAGTCGCAAGCTCGTTGGGATCTCTTGAATTTGCTGCCGAGCCAGTCCACCTCCGCAGACAAACTCACCGACCATGATTCGCATGACTAGAACCTTTCGAGCCGACCTGCCTGCAAAACACTTCGCTACAATCCGGGACTTCGCCAAGCCGAGTATCCCCCAGCTTCGTCTCCGTAAGATACCTGATTTGGGAGCGTTTAAAAAATACCCAGGTGGTCGCGTGCTTCATCGGTCATTTTCTCAGGTGACCAAGCAGGTTCCATCACTACTTTGACTTCACACTCATCAACTTCTTCCAATCCTTCGGCAGCAGACTTCGTCCCAGCCACCAGTTGAGGGCCCGCAGGGCACATCGGACTGGTCATGGTCATTTCGATTTTCACATCGTGTCGACCATCCTCTTTTTCGTCGCCTACCTCGACGACATAAATCAATCCGAGGTCGACAATATTGACGAACAGCTCGGGATCGATCACCTGCTTGAGGGCTTCGCGAACGCTATCTTCGGCTAATGCCATGGAAAAACTCCGTAGTTGATCAGTGGTTTATTCGTATTCGCGGACTTGGCGGGCAATCGCTGCTCCCAATGCTTCACGCACCGAATCGATCGTGATTCGGTCAAAAATTTGTTGGAAGAAGCCACTGACAATCATCCGCGTTGCTTCCTTTCGAGTAAAGCCGCGGCATCGCGCGTAAAAAATCTGTTCTTCATCAACCTTTGCGGTCGTGCTGCCATGTGTACAGCGGACGTCATCTGCCTCGATCTCCAGCCCTGGAATCGAATCCGCACGTGCCGAGGCTGACAGCACCAAGTTGTCATTTCGCTGATACCCATCGGTCTTCTGGGCTTCTTCGTCCACCTTGATCATGCCACGCCAAACGGTTCGGCTCTGATCTTGCTGGGCGGCCTTGTACAGAAAATCGCTGTGGCAATTGACGGCCCGATGATGCTGCTGCGTGTGGTAAGCGAGATGCTGGCGACCTTCGGTAAACATCACTCCGTTGACTTGGCTGTTCGCACCCGCGCCGGTTAGTTCAACCGTCTGGTTCACCTTCGTCAACATTGATCCCATCGCAGCGATGGTCCACTGCAACGTTGAATCACGACCGATCGTCGCCCGCTGATGGCCAAAGTTAAAGGACTTGTGCCCCCACTCTTGCAAGTTGACATAACGCAGGTGAGAGCCTGGCTTCTGAATCACCTCAATCGCACCCAGATGCACCCCTTTGGCATCAGCGGTCACGCTATTGCATTCGTGCAATACCGTCGCCTCGGCACCCTCATCCAGCACAATCAGCGTGTGCGAGGTATCGGAACCACCATCGCTCATCACCGAACCGATGTGCAAAGGTCGGTCGATAACAACTCCGCGAGGAACGTACAAAAACTGCCCACCTGACCAGAATGCCGCATGCAAAGCAGCAAATTTATCGTAGTCAGGATCGAACGCGGTATACAGGTACTCACGGACCAGATCGGGATGCTCAGCCGCGATTCGCTCCAGGCTTCCAAAGACAACCCCCTTTGCAGCCAAACTTTCGTCGATTGACTCATTGACCAAATGGCTATCGAACGTTTCGATCGAGCCGGCCAAATCGACACCATCACGAAGCTGATGTATCGATTCCATCTTCGCCAAAACGTCGACCGCCGAGGTCGCATCGGTATCGACCGGGGCCGGATACTTTTGAATTTGGAACGTTCGAATATCGGTTCGGATCCACTCTTCGTGTCGCCGGTCAGGCCACTGCATCGTTTCAGCATGCTGCCATGCTTCGCGACGCAACGCCAACAACCAGTCGGGTTGCGCTCGTGATGCAACGAACGACTCGAACCCAGCGGAGTCGAAAGTGGAAAGGGATGTTTGGGGCATGGTGAGCTAGGAGTTGTAAGTTGTCGATTGCGAGTTGCCAGATCTGAATCAGGAGATGTCGGGCCACAAACCGCTGGATCTTGAAAGACCCGCGTGCCGCCCCTGGGGCATTACCCAACGCTGCCTTCCATCTGCAATTGGATCAGTCGGTTCATTTCGATGGCGTATTCCATCGGCAATTCTTTGACGAGTGGCTCGATGAACCCGTTCACGATCATCGTACTCGCTTCCTGTTCGGTCAGTCCGCGGCTAAGCAGGTAGAACATCTGCTCTTCACCGATTCGCGAGACACTCGCCTCGTGACCAATCTGAACATCTTGTTCAGCGATTTCGATGTAAGGGTAGGTGTCGCTGCGACTCTGAGGATCAAGAATCAAGGCATCGCAAACAACGTTGTTCTTACTGTTGTGCGCGCCCGGTTCGACACGAACCAGTCCGCGATAACTGCTGCGGCCACCGTTTTTACTGATACTCTTGCTGATGATTTGGCCGGTGGTATTGGGCGCGGCGTGCACAAGCTTCGCGCCGGCGTCTTGGTGCTGACCTGCGCTCGAAAACGCGATCGAGAGAATCTCACCTCGGGCTCCCGGTTCCATCATATGAACGGCCGGATATTTCATGGTCAACTTGCTGCCCAAGTTGCCGTCAACCCATTCCATCGTGGCGTCACCGTAGGCGTACGCCCGCTTGGTAACGAGGTTGTAGATGTTGTTTGCCCAGTTTTGGATGGTGGTATATCGGCAACGAGCGTTACGCTTGACGACGACTTCGACGACCGCACTGTGCAGACTCTCCGTGCTGTACATGGGAGCGGTACATCCCTCGACGTAATGGACGCTAGCCCCTTCGTCGACGATGATCAAGGTTCGCTCAAATTGCCCCATGCTCTCCGCGTTGATTCGGAAGTAAGCCTGCAGCGGGAAATCGATGTGGACACCCTTTGGCACGTAGATAAACGAACCACCCGACCACACGGCACTGTTCAACGCTGCAAACTTGTTATCGTTTGGCGGGATGATTTTCCCGAAGTACTCACGCAACAGTTCGGGGTGCTCGCGAACTGCCGTATCGGTGTCTGTAAAAATCACGCCTTGCTTGGCGAGATCTTCCTCTAGCGATCCGTAAACGACTTCACTTTCAAATTGTGCTTTCACACCGGCAAGAAATTTCTTTTCCGCTTCGGGGATCCCAAGTTTGTCAAAGGTATCTTTGATCTCTTGCGGCACATCATCCCAAGACTTGCCTTGATGGTCAGTTGGCTTGAGATAATAGAAGATGTCCTGGAAATCGATATCGATGCTGCCGCCCCACTCGGGCATCGGCCGCGACTCGAACAGTTCCAGTGAATCCAATCGGAATTTCCGCATCCAATCAGGTTCGTTCTTAATGTCCGAAATCTGATTAACCACGTCTCGGTTGAGACCTTTTTTCGCTTTGAAGACACCCTTCGTCTCGGTGCGAAAGTTGTACTTGTTGATTTCGCCGATGTCTTCGGATTGCGTAACGTCGGTTGCCATGTCGTTCCCAGTGGTGCTTAAAAGTGTATTTGGCTTTGGATCGATTCAATCAACTGTCGCTTAAACAGTCGCTTCCTCTGCAAGCATTTCCTGATTGACCGCGTCAGCTTGCGGATGCGACTTCCGAACTCGGTCATATCCCTGTCGGTGCAGTTCCTCTGCCAATTCCTTGCCGCCTGTTTCAACAATTTTCCCGCCGAGCATCACATGCGTGTATTCGGGCGGATTGTGCTCGAGCAATTTGTCGTGGTGAGTGATGATCAACAGTCCCATTTTCTGATGCCCGATGTCAGCAATCGATTCACTGGCCAACCGAACCGCATCCGCGTCCAAGCCGCTGTCGGTCTCGTCCAGTACCGCGAACTTCGGTTGCAACATCGCCAACTGCAAGATTTCCGCCCGCTTCATCTCGCCACCGGAGAACCCGTCATTGACATATCGACGAGCGAATTCAACATCCATCCTCAGATGGGCCATGTTGTCTTTCAACTCCTTGCGAAACTCTCGCATGGGAATCAACTCTTCACCTTCTTTGCGGTCGGGCCGACGAACATTGGTCGTCGCATGCCGCAGAAAGTCCGCCAACTTGACTCCCGGAATCGCCATCGGGCGTTGGAAGGCCATGAAGATTCCATGACGCGCCCGTTCGTCGGGCCCCATCGCCAGCACGTCTTCGCCGTCTAGCGTGATACTGCCACCGGTCACTTCGTACCCGGGGTGCCCCATGATGGCCATGCCGAGCGTACTCTTACCGCTCCCGTTTGGCCCCATCAGTGCATGGGTCTCGCCGTGATGGATCGTCAAATTCACACCTCGCAAAATTGGCTTGTCACCAACTGCAACGTGCAGGTCTTCAATTTTCAATGTATGTGTCATCGTCGCTATCGTATTCTCGTCAAGTGAGATAAAAGATTTCAAACGGTGTATTGTTTCATCGTGGGCGAACTAACTCGCCGGCGTCTCATTGCTCTCGATCGCACTAAACTGGCAACAGGAATCTCCATCGAGCCGGCAGCTACTGAGGTGGACCGGTTGGCCAAGTGCTTCGGAGATCATTTGCTCTTCGAGCCGACACATCGCACGTTCATCGGAGTTGTCGGTCAGAGATGGATATGGACACGATCCAATATCCAACACTGGCAACTCTCCTTGATGAGTGACCTCAGTCTCCATCCGCTGGGCAGTGAACATCTCGGATAACCGGTGCATTCTCGATTCGAAAGTATCGTTCTCCTGAACACTATCCCGTACCACCGCGGCATACTGCCTGCCCAATCGAGCAGCCACCGAATCGAGCAATTGCTGTCGCAGTTCCGCGTCTTCGATCGCCAACATTTCGCGCCACAAAGCATCTGCCAGACCAACTGGATTCGCCCCTAGCCGGCGATGTCCGTCGACCGTCAACTGGTAGCTATAGGTCGGTCGCCCCCGCCCCGAAACGACCTTCTCTCGCTGAATCAGTCCCATTTCGAGTAGCCGATCAATCCGCTGCCGAACCGCTGTCGCCGTGACACCCAGCGGCTCGATCAACTGCCCAATCGACATCGAATCGCCGCTGCGCATCGCAACGAGCAATTCACGGTCAACCGGCCGCAGGTGATCGCTGGGGAGTATGAATCGGCTCATTGGAACTGGAAAAAGCGGAAAAACGGAAAACATCGCTCCGACAACTAACCCCATGATTGCCGCCTTGCCCATTTTTGACAACCAGTGTTGTTAAAAATAAATCGTCAAAAAGACGGGGAAAAACTGCCGGGCGGTGCAGCAAGGCAAAATCGAGGGGCAACCCCAGCAGAAATGGAACCGGCCCCACTCACGCATTCACAACCATCTTGCTACGATCCGTCGAAGAATTTCGTACTTATTTCCCACCCGACTTTGCTGAGAATCATGAAAGCCGTTGCCGTCACCCCGGGGACTCCCAATAGCGTCCACATGGAGGAAATCGCGAAGCCAACCTTGGAACAGATCCCGGACGGCATGGGGGTTTTGGTGCGTGTATTGAAGGTGGGCGTCGACGCGACCGACCGAGAAATCAATGACGCCCTCTACGGCAATGCTCCGGAGGGCGACGATTTTTTGGTGATTGGCCATGAATCATTCGGAGTCGTAGAAGCAGTCGGCGAAAACTGCAAACGGGTCAAACCTGGCGATTACGTCACAGCGACGGTCCGCCGTCCGGGTGGATCGATCTATGACCTGATCGGTCACAACGACATGACCAGTGAAGAGGTTTATTACGAGCGCGGGATCAACCTTCGTCACGGGTACATGACTGAGTACATCGTGGAAGAAGAAGAGTACATCGTCCGCGTGCCAGAGGGTCTGAAGCACCTGCACGTCCTGATGGAACCGATGAGTTGCGCGGCGAAGGCAGTCTCGCAAGCTTACGAAGCTCAGCAGCGAATGAAAGTCTGGCGGCCTAAAACCGCGTACGTACTTGGTGCCGGACAGATTGGCCTGCTGACCACCCTGGTATTGAAACTGCGTGGGCTGGAAGTTTACACGCTCGCTCGCGGACAAGCTCCGAACCTGAAAGCGGAAATCACCGCCGGTATCGAAGCAAACTATGTCAGCACCCAAGAGAAGTCGATGGACGACTTGGTGAAGGAAACGGGAAAACCAGACCTGATTGTCGATGCAACCGGCAGCAGTCGGCTGGCGTTTGAATCGATGCAACACCTAGGTCATAACGGAGTCGTCGTCTGGACTGGAATCACCGGAGGCGATAATCGAGTCGAAGTTCCTGCTGACAGTATCAACTTGAACTGGGTGCTGGGGAACAAACTGTTGCTGGGCAGTGTGAATGCAAACCGCACTCACTTCGAAATGGGCATTCGCGATCTCGCCCTGGGCGAAATGATGTACCCAGGCGTGCTCGAAAAGATTCTGACTCATCCAGTCGACGGACTCGACAACTACCAGGAAATGATGCGACTGCTCGTCGAAGTGAAAGACGCGTTGAAGGTCTTTGTGAACGTGGCCGCCGAGTAAACGTCATACAGGGTCCTGACAACAAGACGCCCTGACAACAAGACGCCCTGGCAACAAGACGCTCTGACAACAAGACGCTCTGGCAAACCGGCCCAACATTGAATCCGCCGCAGCGAACGCCCAACACGAACCGCTTGAAACGAAACGACTAAGGCTTCAACTGGCCGATCGCTTCCCTCATCGCTGCTTCGTCGATTTCGTGAATGTCGATCGGGTCGCCAACGCCTCGCAGCATCGTGATCGTCAAGCGGCCGCCAAGGTGCTGCCGAAACTCCTCCAGTCCGACCATCAAGCGGTCCAATGGCTGAAGCGAATCATGCCACAAGGGCAATCCGAGGTTGCTCAGGCAATCCCGGACCTGTTCAACGACGGTTGGATCGAGCCCGAACTTCAGGCTCGAATAAATACAGTCAATTAACACTCCGATCCCAACCGCTTCACCATGCCGAATCTCATACTGGCTGAGCGGCTCTAAGCGGTGAGCCGACCAATGCCCGAAATCAAGCGGCCGTGCCTCAAGCATTTCAAACGGATCGCCACCCTGCGTGATATGCCGTAAATGCCATTGGCAAGAGAGCGAAATAGCTTCGCCGACGATGCTGGGATCACGCTGCCGGATCCGCGTTGCACTTTGACAAAGCCACTGAAAATCGGCCTCGTCTTTTAACAACGCAACCTTCACCGCCTCACTGAATCCACTGTAAAAATCGCGATCCGAGAGCGTACCGAGCAATTTGGCATCGTTGATAACTCCCCACGGCACCGCAAACGTCCCCACCCAATTCTTTTTCCCAAACTGGTTGATCGCATTTTTAACGCCCACCCCGGAATCAGCCTGAGCCAGCGTCGTACTCGGCAGGCGAATCAAACGGATTCCGCGATGGGCAATCGCGGCGGCGTAGCCGATTGCATCGAGCATCGCACCACCGCCGATGGCGACGATGTAGCTGCGACGATCGAGGTTCGATTGATTGATCTCAGCCAGCAACTGCTCCACCACCTCCGATGTATTCTTGACCTCCTCACCGCCTGGCACCAGGAGCGGCGGCCCGATCAGGTCGACGGAACCGTCACGATGAAGGCAATCCGCCAAGCGTAGTGAACTCGCTTCCAGAGCCGCTTCGGCAACCAGCAATACCTTCGCGGGTCCTGAATCCCCCGATTCCAGCAATTCAACCAGTACCTCCACGTCGGCACCACAAACATCGTCGGTCACACGCAACCGGTGTATGAATGGAACCGTGAAGGGCACGTCCAGGGAACGATCAACCGAACGGGGCATGAAGACTCACGAGAGGAAGAAAGGTGGGAGGAAACATCGTACGCATGCAAAGGCCACTTAAGAGTTGCCAAAGCATTCTTCACGTGCCGCCGAATTTCAATAGCGTGGCAACGCCTGCGATCCATTTTTTACTGATTGATTCCGTCTTGCCGAGACAATCAACTGCGAATCGATCAGCTTCGAATCACGAGCAAGTCGGAAAGTGTAACCGAGCGAGACCACTCACGGCCCACCGGTCGAACCGCAATTTGTTCCGGATTCAGGAAGGAAACCGAATCAATAGCGGGAATGACCAGATGAATTACGCCGCAGAACGATGATCCTGCATGGCTTTTATCCCTAAGGTTTTTTTATCCCCAGTGATCGGCATGTTACCGTTTATCCCATTCACAAAGCTCATTCGATTCGGTTTGCTTCGCCTACGATGCTAAGAAAGGTCAACGGTGTGAAAATGTGACGAACGGGTAAATCGCTGCGTTTCAAGCCGGCAGGCAAATTCCACGCGGCTATCACAGATCGGGTTTCAGATAGGGCACGCGAAGGTCGCGGGGCAGGGGAGTGACTTGGTTCTCAGCCGCCCATTTATCCCAAGCGTTGCCTAGCGAACGAACGACCTCTGGCCTGGAGTCCGCCAGATCGTTTGATTCAATACGATCGACAGAAAAATCGTAAAGCTCCCAAGGCTGATCATCCAAAGCAACAAGCTTCCACTTCCCGTGCCGGACAGCGCGGTTGCCCTGATGCTCAAAGAACAAAAAACGATCTTCAAAAATCGCCCCCGACTCGCGAGGCAGATCGACCAGTTGGGAGATCAAGTCAACGCCTGGCAAAGGGATCTTTCCCGAATAAGCTGCGCCCGCGACGGCCAGTGCTGCGGGAAAGAGATCAATGACGTGTGCGGGATGGTGGTGAATCGTCCCAGCCAGTCGATGCAGTTTCGCTGGCCAATGTACGATTCCCGGGGAAGCAATGCCCCCCTCATGGTTGAAATGTTTATAGAGCCGCCAAGGTGTATTGGATGCATTGGCCCAACCTGAACCCACACTGTGAAAGGTTCCCGGGCCACCCATCTGATCGATTTGCTCGCCGAGGTGCAAAACATTCTGGTTGCTTGAGCCACCGTCAAACCCCAGGGGATCCCATTCGAAGCAAGCCCCATTATCCGAGGTGAACACGATCAAGGTGTTTTCCCATTGGTGCTGTTCTCGCAGTGCCTCAAACAACCTTCCAAGCTGCTGATCCATACGGTCGACCATTCCGGCGTAAATCGCCATCCGGCGCGCCAGATCAATCTGCCGGTCCTTGGACAAAGTAGCCCACGCTGGATTGACGCCCGTTTTGGTTTCGCCGTAGTTCCGCCATGCCGAGCGTGGACCGAGTTCCGTCGTCGGAGGCACAACCCCCAACTGTTTCATGCGATCAAGCCGCTGTTCACGCACACGGTCCCAGCCTTGATGGTAACGATCGGCATACTTGGCAATTTCAGCCCGTGGCGCATGCAGCGGAAAGTGTGGCGCGTTGTACGCAAGGTACAAGAACCATGGGCGATCAGGAGTCTGACCGGCTAGACGCACAAAGTCGATCGCGTGATCGGTCACCGCGTCAGTCGCATAAAAAGCTTCAGCTGGATATTGCCGGGGCTCGCGATCAGCAGGCAAGCGGATGAAGTGATCCGGGTCAAAGAAACGCTTGGCACTCACCAACGTTCCATAAAACTCCTCAAACCCATGCCTGGTGGGATCAGCCGTCCCGAGATGCCATTTGCCGGCGATAAAGGAGCGGTAGTTCACTGCACTTAAAGCCTGGGCAATGGTCTGTGCGTCATCAGAAACCGCGCCGCGAAAGCCAGGATGTCCCAAGTCGTTGGTGGTCATGTGCCCAAGACCGACACGATGCGGATACTGACCAGTCAAGATCGCAGCTCGCGAGGGGCAACAGCGGCCAGCGTTGTAAAACTGAGTGAGCCGGACACCGCCGGCGGCCAAAGCATCAAGAACAGGTGTTTCAATCTCGCCGCCGAAACAACCGAGATCGCTGTAGCCAAGGTCATCCGCAACCACATAAAGAATATTGGGCGAATCTGCATGCGATAAAAACGCCGGCAACGACCAGAACAGCACAATGCTGCTAAGCCAAAGCTTTCGTGACCAAGTGAACCCATCACTGCGTCGCGGTCGGCCGCTGCACGCATCCCCGCTCAAGCTCATTGGTTCACCACCGGTCGCAGCACAATGTTTCGATACTTCACCGCAGTGTGGTCGCCTTGTAGATAGAGCGGTCCGGGGATTGTTTCATCCGCGAATAACGCGCCGTTGGTGCAACCAACAAGCGGCTGATTGTCCACCACACACTTGCCATTCAGAATCACAGTCACGTGACGATCGACCAACGTGATGTCGTACTGCTGCCATTGACCGCCCGGCTTACCCGCATTTTGACTCGGTGGGATTCGTCCAAAAATCGCGCCGACCCCCTGGATCCCTTGCATGCGACTATCGCGATCAACTACCTGAGCTTCATACATACCGCGCAGATAAACGCCGCTGTTACCGCTTGGTGGCACGTTGAACTCGAGCGTCAAATTAAAATCGGTAAATTCTCGGTCGGTACGAAGGTTGCCGTACCTTGAATAGGGCTGAAAATCTAATTTCGGAGTCGTGTTCGTAAGCACCCCATCGATTGCTTTCCAACCATTGACTTGACTCTCATTGGTCAATCGCCAGCCATCCAAATTTCGACCATTAAAGAGTTCAATCGGGTCACCAAACTGAATCTTGCCGAGGTCGGGTCGAACAGGAAGCGGCGGCAGTCGCTTCCCTTCAAAGATGACTTGCTCCCGCTCGCCACTGGATTCCCGCGTGCCACTGGATTCCCGCTCGCCACTCGTTCGGGGCCAACTCATCACGATTTTGATCGTGTCACCCTGAACCGTGGCAACATGCCGACATGCAATCCGCAATCCAGTGCGTGGCCCACCCTGATAATCAGGCTTTCCCACCCGACACCGGCGTTGGAAAACCAGTTGATCAGCCTCAAACCCGACGTCCATCAATTTTTTCGCAGCCCCAACGGTCCACAACTCTCCTTGGGGCTTCCCCTCCACCGCCGAAAGTGTCAGCCAACCGGCCGACCCATCTGGCATCACCATCGCCCAGTTACCCCAGTATGCTTCACTCGGATTGGCAGCCGCACAGGACAGTGTTAACAGCAGATGAGCCAGCAGAAGATGCAGCCAGCGGAGTGGGGCCGTTAGGAACATCGACTTCATGAAACAATCCTGACGTTGATCACGGCGATGGTTCCATCGGATTTCACCGCGAGGCATGCACGTGATACTAATCCGTAAATGCAATTTGCTGATTGAAAAACTTTGCCCCAGGTTTCGCCACAAACCGCCTGCTCGCTTGCCATCCTCAATCCTCGTCCAGCATTTTGGCTGCGGCATCCTTCGCGTCATCCAATAATTCAGATGACTTTTTCAATCGATATTTTAAAAAGAATGGCCGGACAAAGGTCGCATCACCAACCACGACCTCCTCTTCGGTGCGTACCTGAACCTCTTGTCGTTCTTTGATCATGTAGACTTCGGTGAACAACTTAAGATCCAAAATCCGCAGGGCGTCCATCGCGGCGTCGTACAAACAGACGTAGGCGTAGCCACTTTCGACCAAGGCGTCAGTGCGCACATCCCGCCCAAAGGTAACGGGAACAATCTCGAGCGAATTGGTCTTCACCGCGACGGAAAAAGATTCAGCGGGGATATCAGCAGGATCAAGATTCACCCCCCCGGTCGTTGTGTACAGCACGCGAGGAAAATTGGGGACGTCAGAGTCGGCAACCGATCCGTATAAAACCTCATAAGGCTCAGAATCGCTGTACTCATCGGCCATTGGCAAGCGGTCGACGTAGAAAAGAACGCGATAGACGGCTTCGCGCTGATCCTTAATCGCGTTGACCCAACCACCCTTGCCGTCTCGATTAGGACCGTCATCGTACAGCTCCTTAATCAACGGATACTTCGCTACCAGCTTACTGATCGCTTCGCGGCGATTGCTCGCCTTGACTCCATAACGCCGTGGTTTGGACGACGGATCCATTTCGCTCATCGTTGCTTCTTGCCTCGTGGGAATTTCGAAGCGACTAGTATAGAGAGTGGACAGTGACTGCGGGACGAGTGATGCCTTTGCCTCGTTGATCGAAACTCCTGACTGACCAGACTAACAGGCGAACCAATCTGGCGGGCGAACCAGACTGGCGGGAACGGCAGTAACGACGGCCCAAGGTCAGTCTACGATCCACGGGACAAAAACTCTCTCTCAAAACGTCCTGCCCAAAACCCGAAGCAAGACACCCACGCGGCGAACCACACCACTGGACGAACCATTCTGGTTATAATCCTCGCTTCCAATGCTCCGTATTCCATGGTGTTCTGATGCTGCGAAACCTCGTTCTTCTGTCCGTTCTGGTTGGATTCTCTGCTGCCACACAAGCACAGGTGTACGTGTCACCTGCGGAAGCAAAGAAGGACCCTGATTTTGCATTACAAGGTGAGTACAAGGAGGAATCGCGTGGTATCCAAGTGATTGCGATGGGTGACGGAAACTTCCAAGCGGTCTTTTATCCTGGTGGATTGCCAGGTGACGGCTGGAACGGAGAAGCAGTCGAACGGGCCGACCTTGATGCCGCCGCGTTGAAGGAAAAAATCGATTTCAATAAACGTGTTGAGCGACGCAGCCCAACGCTCGGGGCAAAACCACCCTCTGGAGCCGTCGTCCTGTTCGATGGAACACAGCCAACACTAGATGCCCATTGGAAGCCTGGCACGCGCATGTCTGACGATGGGTTGTTGATCCAGGGGTGCACCAGCAGCGATACCTTTGGTGACTATTCGATGCACCTGGAATTCCGCCTACCCTACATGCCCAAAGCACGCGGACAAGGTCGCGGCAACAGCGGTCTTTATCACCAAGGGCGTTACGAAACGCAGATGCTAGATTCGTTTGGATTGAAGGGAAAACAAAACGAAACGGGCGGTATCTATTCGATCCGAGATCCTGACCTGAATATGTGCCTGCCACCCTTGGCATGGCAAACGTACGACGTCGAATTTACTGCAGCCCGCTACGATGACGACGGTAAGAAAACAAGCAATGCAAAATTGACGGTCAAACTCAATGGGGTACTCGTGCATAAAGATGTCGAACTACCACGCACCACAACTGCCGCTCCGGTGAAAGAAAATCCCAGCAAGGGACCGATCTACCTGCAAGACCACGGCAACCCAGTGCGATATCGAAACATCTGGGTCAAACCAACGGACGAAACTTGAGGTGTGCCCGGCGAAGGTCAAGCGATCAATTCCTGAATGACTTCGCCGCCAAACTGAGACAGCTGCTTGAAACGCCCGCCGTGGAGATAGGTAAGTTTGTTGTCATCCAAACCGAGCAGTTTCAACAATGTCACATGCACGTCTCGAATCGGATGAACTACCTCAACCGCTTCCGCGGCGATTTCATCGGTGGCCCCAACGATTCCCGGCTTGGTACCGCCACCAGCAAACCACATGTTCATCGCATCCGCGTTGTGTCCTCTTCCCAACGCGGTCACACCACCACGATAGTTATTATCAGGCATGCGACCGAATTCCCCGGTCCATACGACGAGCGTGCTATCGAGCAGACCACGCGACTTCAAGTCTTTGATCAACGCCGCAATCGGCTGATCCACGCTGGCGATTCTTGATGAATGGCCGCGTTCAAGGTAATCGTGACTATCCCAACCACCGGAGAAAATCTGAACGAACCGCACGCCTTTTTCAACCAACCGCCGCGCCATCAAACATTGGCGACCGAACGAGGCGGTTTCCTTACGATTCAAACCATAAGCATCCTGCAGAGCCTGGGGCTCTGAATCGATATCAACAATCCCTGGCACTTCCATCTGCATTCGGAACGCTAGTTCATAAGATTCCATACGCGACGCCAACTCGGCGTGCTCTGGGTGCATTTCAGCATGTTTTCCATTCAACTTCGCCAACTGATCCAACGCTTGCCGCTGATGCTGTCGGGTTTTGAACGCCGGCGGCTTCAGATCAAGAATCGGAGACCCGACACTCCGCAATCGCGTCCCTTGGAAATGAGCCGGTAAAAAACCATTGGACCAATTCGCAGGCCCTGCTTGGGGCAACGCCAGCTCAGTCATCACGACGTAGCCGGGCAAATTTTGATTCTCACTCCCAAGTCCATAGGTAACCCAGGCTCCCAGCCCAGGGTCACCGCCCAAGCGACTGCCGGTATTCAACTGAAGAAGCGCTTCGGGATGGTTCAACGATTCAGCCTGGCAGCCCCGATAGACGCACAGTTCATCGGCGACCTCCGGGTCCGCCAAAAACTGCCATGGCTCGGACATATCGATACCATGGTTGCCGACCTGGCGGGATTTGAAAGGACTGCCAACATAGAAGCGTTTGCCAGTCGCCAATCCCTTGGTTCGTGTCGACTCTTTCAAATGCAGGGCATTCAGATCTGGCTTTGGATCAAAGGTATCAGCTTGAGATGGCCCGCCCTCCATGAACAGCATGATGACCGCCTTGGCCTTGGCGGGAACCATCGGTGGCTTCGGGGCAAGCGGGTTCTTTTTACCGCTCTCCATCGCCTGCAAATCCGTCAACGCTAACGCACCGAGTGAGGAACCAAGTCCATACAGGAATTCACGTCTTCGAATACTCATCTTTCACTTACTCCCAGAGGTTCGCTACGCCGCTTTATTCTTGCGTTTGGAACCCAGTTGCAATTTCACTTCAACCGGGCCCCAATCGCTTTTTGTTGATGGGGACCGATCTTCATTTTGTTCGACTCGGCTTGATTCAATCTCGATGCTTCGAATCAGGGAGACTCAATGTCGTGTTGCAACGACGACCGCAACAACCACGACCACAGAGTTTGACTCCAATCTGAAGCTTGATCAGTACAGATAAATAAACTCATTTGAATTGAGCAACAACAAACAGACATCGGCGAGCGCACGTTGATCGGCATCGACTGTCCAAGGCTTCGGATCTGCTACATAGTCTTCATAGACATTCAATTTCTCGACAAACTCGAATGGCTCTCCTGTAAACTCCTCGACCAACGAGCGAGTAATTTCAGTGGGATATGTACGCGGCTTCGGGTCATGCTCAGCATGGTAGGCCTGCATAGACTTTAGATAGGCATGCAGTTGATTTTGTTCGATCTTGGTCGCTGGTCGCCCGTAGGCCAAATGGACTGCACGTTTGATCCAAGCCTGTGTATCTCCGGGACGCTCACGTTGTACACGGGACGCAAATGCAATCGAGCGGTCGGTCATCGCCTCGCTATTCATCAGCGTGAACGCCTGAGGGGTCACCGCGGCAGACTCTCGCAGTTCGCAGGATTCGTTCGGGTTCGGTAGATTCATGACCTCAAGCATCGGGTTTGCCTGGCCCCGAACACGGTAGGTATAGATGGTCCGCCGATTCCGACGTTGCGGTGTCGGCGAGGGTTGGTAGGCTGGTGCGATCGAAAACTGAATCATGCGGGGCTGCAGTGCAACTTCGATGTTGATTTCCGGCATGGCCGGCAAGCCACCCCGTTCGCGATTTAACTCACCACTGACTGCCAGCGTTGTGTCACGCAGCTCCTCTGCAGTGAGTCGCCGAGGACGGAACGACGCGAGCCAATCGTTGTTTGGATCAACGGTCGCTTGTTTCTCGGCATCAATCGCTTGGCTGGAACGCTGATAGGTCTCGCTCGACATAATCAAGCGATGCAAACGCTTTAGTTTCCAACCGTGCTGGATGAAATCGGCTGTCAACCAATCCAAGAGCTCTGGGTGAGTCGGCTTGCTCCCTTTGACGCCAAAATTGTTTGCGGTTTTGACCAGCCCCACCTTGAAATGGTATTGCCAAACACGGTTAACGATCGAGCGTGCTGTCAACGGGTTTGCGTCATCTGTGATCCACTTTGCTAAAGCTAATCTGCGACCACGCAGACCATCGGTGATCAGATAAGTCTGCTCGTTAGCTGACGCTGAAACCCCTGTGGCACTTAACACACCGGGCTGGACCGGATCACCTTTCGCTTGCAACGCACCACCGACGAGAATGAATGTTTCCGGCCGCCATTGCTCGTCAATCTCGGGCATCCGCAGGTTGCGAGAATTAAGGAACTTTGGCATCTGACCACTGTAGACCGATTGGACCATCGGCTTATAACGATTCAGACGGCGTTCCCAAATCCAGACATCCTGCTCACGGACTTTTTTGCGTCCTTGATCTTCCGGTGTCAGCCCAACGTGCCGAGGTGGCTTTGAATCTTCGGGATCATTACGCCGCTGCTTTTCGTTCTTATAAGGAAGATCCCTTGCCGCGTACCACGCGAATGCCGCCGCTTCCTGTTTGTCATCAACCTCTTTTAACTTCGCCTTGGCGTACTCCAACAACTCTTCAGCACGCTCTCGACTGTCAGCGAACTGGGCACGGTTTTCCTCGGGCAAGAACTTACAATCTAGCTCCGCAGGCTGCGTGGTCGCCAAGGCAGCGTACAGTTGGTAGTAATCCCGAGTGGGAATCGGATCGAACTTGTGATCGTGACACTTACAACATCGCATCGGCATCGACAGAAACGCTTGGCCAACGTTGTGCACCAGGTCGTCCAAGTACATCTGACGAGCCTCTTCTTTCGGGATCATCGCCGTACCCCACGGCCCCAGCCGCAACAAACCGGTGGCAATCCTGGCCTCGGGATCGTCGGGACGCCACTCATCACCGGCGATTTGCTCGATTGCAAATTCGTTAAACGGTTTGTCTTGATTGAATGACCGAATCACGTAGTCGCGGTAACGCCATAAATTGGAGAGCTCATAGTCGTTTGAAAAACCGGCGGTATCGGCATACCGGACGACATCCAACCAATGCTGCGCCCAACGTTCGCCATAATGCGGACTTTCAAGTAAACGCTGAAGCAGCGATTCCCACGCCGCCTCGCGATCTTGCTCAAAGGCGCGACGAAACTCTGTGACTTCCCGTGGCGTCGGTGGCAGGCCGGTCAAATCGTAAGTCGCACGGCGTATCAAGCTGCGGGGATCCGCTTGACCTGCGGCCAAAAGCCCAACTTGATCTAAACGTTGTTTGACAAATGCATCAACGGGATGGTCTGCGATCTCCGGGACCGCTGGTTTTTCGACGGGGCGAAACGCCCACAAATCCTCCGGCGAGTAACGTCGATAAGTCCAATCATCGGATGCTCCAGCACTCGTCGCAACGATCACTCCATCTTCATTCTCAGGCACAGCCCATTCGGCCCGCTGAATTTGCTGCTGTCGCTTCTCATCCGGCCACGGCGCTCCCGCTTCGATCCATTGACGAATCCAGCCCGTCTGTCGCTCGCTCAGACGGTCGTTCTCCTTGGGCGGCATTTCCAAGCCGTCCCAAAGCACAGCCAAGTAAAGCGAGCTTTTATCCGGCTCGCCCGGAACCAACGATGGCTCCTCCGATTCACCACCACGCAGCATGCTCTCTCGCGTCACCAAATTGTAATCACCACGCAAATCATCCGGATCTCCGCCATGACACCCAAAACACTTCTCACGCAGTAGCGGCAGGACGCGGAGGGTGAACAGTCGCTCAGCCGCTGCCACCCGACCGGCTGGCGTTTCGTTAGCTGGTATTTCGTTAGCTGACTGGCCATGGGCACAAACAGTTGTCGCCAGCATGACGAGGAGGCCACCGATAGATGCGAAGCTTTTTTGCAAGCCGCACCGGACTGAACTTGGTTTCATTCGCTTGGTTTCACTAGGTAACTCGGTTCGGCTCGGCAACTCTGCCGGCCCCACCATGCTCGCGGTGGATTCACAACCAGCTTCGATTCGTCGCGTGGCTGGATGCGTTGCCGTTGGCAGAAGGTAATGAATTTGTGAAAAACTGCTCTGTGCTTGCTGCGATCGCAGGCTCCCCAGAACCTCGCAAACTTGGTCCGGTCCGTTTTCTGATTGAGTGACTAGATTTTCAACTAGTAACACTTTCGGCCGCATCTGTTACCTCACCAAACAACTCGATTCATCGCCGCTGGCTTCTTCACTGATCGATGACAGAGAATCGCAAACGAACATAACGCCCCAAGCCTGTGTTTGTGTTGCCGTACAGCGAACCTGAACCAGCCAATCGCAACGCAGATCGCATGGAGTTGCTCATCAACATAGGAAAAATCCATGGCTGCTGAAAACCTAGGGAGTGGGGCCTTCGGCAAATCCAATCTCGCTGAGTATTCAAGCAACACATCATTATATTACCACCGCCAAAAAATTCGCCCCAACACGACGGTAAACGCCAACCCTTGATTGAATCTCCAGATTCACTCTTGTGGTTTCAACCGCTGCGTGGCCCGCTGGCATTGATCGCAGAATTTCAGCAACAAGTCGCTAAAATTGATTCTCCGGAACACCTCGAATCCAATCGCCGGCCAAACCGGCGGACGCTGCTGAAGTAGTGATTTAGCGGCAGTGGCGAAAATACTCCGCATTGCGAAGTATTCGACCGAAGAAAGCGATCACTCACGCTCAGAATACGTTCCGCCGGTGTTTGCGCCGCGTCAGAGAAAATGCCCGCTGCCGATCTCCGCAGCTCGCAACTTGCCAGATACCTCGCTTCTCCGACCGAACCGAACAAAAAGAACGTATCTGCCGGGCTCAAACCGCCCCTCTGCCGGGCCTGAACGGCCCCGCTCAGCGGTTAAGCGAGACCACTCCATCGAGGGTCCACGAGCACGATCAATGGTTCTTATCGCGCACCCCCCTACGGGTAAGCTCCCCTGCAGAGGGCGTTATCTACTACTGGTGTACAATATGAGACATCTTTTTCGGCATTCACCTACGCTCATGCCTTAAACTTTAGACGACGGACTCGTTTTAAGGGTTAAGATTGGTGCATCCAAATTTGGCGAATTTCCTGCGAGTCGGGCAGTCAGCAGCGTCGATCATTGAAAAAATCACCAACTTTTCTACTTGAAATGTCGCGACATTCCGATATGGTGTAGTGGAAGGGAAATTATGGAAATCCAATCATCAACTGAAGCGACTGCGAAACCGGAAGGCGATCCCCAGGCGTTTGCCCAGGCGGCCGAGTGTCTGAAGATACTTGCGCATCCAGTGCGATTGCGGATGGTGCAGATGCTGCTTCATGGGCGTTACACCGTTGGTGAGTTAGCCGAAGATTCGGGAGTTCCGGATAATGTCGCTTCCGAACACCTTAGGCTGATGCAGCGATGTGGTTTTTTCGGCAGCCAACGTGAGGGGCGAAAGGTCTATTACGAAGTTGCGGAACCACATCTCCAAAAAATCATGGATTGCATTGAAAGTCGATTCCTTTCCGAATCGGCCTGAATCAACTATTTTTGACCGGTAAGTTTCCTGGGATGGTTTTTTTTTCTTAAAACATCGCCGGATAGCGACATAACGACACAGCGACACGACGACACTAAGAGGTGTTGAAATGGCCGAAGTTCCCACCATCTCCATCCAAGAACTTGCTGCACTCAAAAAAGCGGAGCAGAAGATCGATTTAGTCGATGTTCGCACACCGGCCGAGTACCAGGAAATTCACGCCGCGATCGCTCGCAATGTCCCCCTTCACACGCTAGATCCACGCGCGATGATGGCCGAGCGCGACGAGATGGCAGACCAACCGTTGTATGTGATCTGTCGGAGCGGCAGTCGATCGAGCAGCGCATGCAAACAATTCATCGATGCTGGATACACGAATGTCTGGAGCATTGAGGGGGGCACAACGGCCTGGGATACAGCAGGCTTGCCGGTTGTTCGCGGAAAACAAACAATCTCGCTAGAACGTCAAGTCCGGATTACCGCCGGCCTCCTGGTTTTACTCGGCGCGCTGCTCAGTTTCTGGAACATCTGGTTTGCGCTGGTGCCCGCATTCGTGGGCAGCGGACTGATGTTCGCGGGGATCACCGACGCATGTGGCATGGCGATGATTTTGGCCAGGATGCCCTGGAACCAGACATGCTGAAATGCGAATCGAAACAAATTCACCGGGGAAACGTGGCCGCGTTCCGACTTCCCCGCGTCGGTCAACCGAGCTGATCCCGAAGTCCTGAATAACGGGATCCACGGTTACCTCTCGCTGAACTCAACGTCATCCTGCTGCACTTCGTCAAAGTGCAACTTTCTTCGAAGTCGTTATCAATCTATCAGCATTAATCGCTCAGCATCAATCGCTCAGCATCAATCGCTCAGCGTTGTGAACTGTATGTCTCGAACGAAATCGCTCGTTCCGGATGCCAGCCAGTACGATCACGCTCTCGCTTGATTTCCCAGGCACGTTTGGATTGCCGGGTTTGGGTTTCGGTCCGTCTGTCGAGCGGCCAATTCGGATCGGGCCGATGGGCATCGACAAGAATCTGTTCAGCGCGTTTCACGAGATCGGGACGCTGCTCCGCCAAATTGATCGACTCTGCGATATCTTGATCGAGGTCATAGATTTCGATTGGCTTATCGAAACCGTTGCGCACCGCCTTCCAATGCATCCATCGCGCGGCCTGAACCGGACGGTTCCCCAGGTGTAATTCCCAATAGAAATAATCGCGTGCTGGGGCAGACCCGCCCTTCAGATAATCGACCAGTGATAACCCATCGGTTTCGTAACCCGGCGGTGGCTCGGCTCCACTCAATTCCACGAAGGTTGGCATGAGGTCCCAAAACGCCCAAGGTTGATCATCAACCCGGCCTGCGGGAACGGTGCCGGGCCACCAAGCCAAAGCTGCTTGGCGGAGCGCCCCTTCGTACATGCCACGTTTGTAGCCTCGCAATCCGTTGCTGGCTTGATCAAATCGCTTACCAATTTCCGACGCGGGATCGAACGATGACCCGTTATCACCTGAAAAAACAATGAGCGTCTTTTCAGCGACCCCAAGCTCGCGCAGCGTGTCGATCAATTCTCCCATGTCAGAATCTACTCGAGTGACCTGGGCAGCATAAGCTTTTTGTTTTTCGGTCCAGTTCTTATCGCGATAGATTCCGTAGTCATCAATTTCATGTCGACCATGCGGAAGAGTAATTGCATAAAACATCATGAATGGTTGATCTGCATTCGAACGCAGCCATCGAATCATGTCGTTCTGAATCAACGTTTGAGCATAGGTCCGACCAACTTTTCGGCCATCATTGCCAGGCAACAGAAAAGGTTGTGCATCGTCATAAAGGTAGGTGGGAAAGTAGGAGTGGGCGTGTCGTTGGCAGTTGTAGCCAAAGAAATGGTCAACGCCTTGCTTCATAGGACTTCCGGTCGTGTCAAAGTATCCCATGCCCCATTTGCCAAAAGTTGCAGTGGCATACTGAGCCGACTTGGCAACCTCTGCAATGGTCACCGTCTTGGAAGGGAGCGGCAGTTGCCCTTCGGGTGGCAACTCGTAGTTGCCACGCACCGGACAATGCCCAGAATGCAGGCCGGAAAAAAAAGAGGAACGACTCGGTGCACAAACACTCGTCCCACAATAGGCCTGCAAATAGCGAGTTCCTTCGGCCGCCATTTGATCGAGACGCGGGGTTTGGATCAGCTTTTGCCCGTAACAGCCCAAATCCCCCTGCGCGACATCATCGCTAAGCACGAAAATGAAATTCGGACGCTCGGACGCTCTCAATGCGGGTAAACCCAGCAATGAGGGCAACACTGCAGAACCAAGCAGAAGAAAGAAAAGCATTCGCAGTCGCTTTTGCATCTGACCGAACTCAACGAGGAAACAGGAAAAAACCTTCATTATTATGCCTGCTAACGCAGTCTCGCACACAGGATTCACCTCGACATGGGGTCACTGGACTGCCCACAGTCAGCGGATTTGATGCGATCGCGCAATTTCCCTCACTGCTTGATCCAATTGGTATCTCACGGGATATAATACGGTAATTCACTAGTGCCTCCCTCTATCAAAACCGACCTACCATGAGTGCTCAAATCTCTTGCACAATCCCAGCCTTCCTTTTGATTTTCTCGTTGGCCGGTTGCGCACCAACCGATTCGCAGACGGACCAATCGGCTTCAAATGCAGCCTCGTCGATTGATGCCACGAGCGTTGTTTTTGCCAACACCAAGTGCCCGATGATGGGCGGCAAACCAACTGCGGAATTGACCGCAGAATACAACGGCCAAACGATCGGTTTTTGTTGTGATGGATGTCCTCAAGGCTGGGCCAAACTCACCGACGAGGAGAAAGAAGAAAAGTTCACGCTCGTCAGCGTTGCTGCGAACGGGGATCACGACCATGGGGATCACGACCATGGGGATCACGACCATGGGGATCACGACCACGGGGATCACGACCATGGGGATCACGACCACGGGGATCACGACCATGGGGAGACCGCAGCACAAGACCCTCCCGCCGAACAAAGTGACGCGGCCGCACCGACGGAGTAAAACTCCAGATCTCCTAAACAGTGCGGCTCAGACTCCCTGGGAACTCGAATTCGCGCCACCTATCAAGCTGGGTGCCCATCAAGCTGGGTGCATTGCCACTCGCGATCCTCGGCTGGCGCTGACCTGATTAAACCAGTGTGCCTTGCCCGCGTCCCATCGGAATCTCGAGCATCCTGCATGACCGAGACCAGCGCGATGCGTTGGTGCTTTCGTCGACTCTCCTGAATTCGACAATTGCAGAGCGACACGGCGACGGCCGCGTTGCTTGTTGCCGAAGAAATCAAACTTGTCAGTACAGCATCAGAAAGATCAACTCAGCGTTGCATTTCTTAAGCGGAGTGAATTCGTGATTACCGAAATGCTGCTGAAGCTCATTGCGGCAGCCGCGAGCATGGGACTGAGCAACCAGCCTAAAACGGGATACAGCGCTCCGGCGGCGATTGGAATTCCGATTGCGTTATAGACGAAGGCAAAAAATAGATTCTGACGAATATTTTTCATCGTCGCTCGGCTCAACTTCGCAGCGGCGGCGACCCCTCGCAAATCTCCGCCAACCAAGGTGACGCCGGCTGATTCAATCGCGACTCCAGTGCCCGTCCCCATGGCGATGCCTACATCTGCTTCGGCAAGCGCCGGGGCGTCATTGATTCCGTCACCTGCCATCGCAACAATCCGGCCGCTCTGCTTCAATTGCTTGACGAATTGATACTTTTGTTGCGGAGAGACATCGCCATGAAATTCCTGAATGCCTAATTCGTTGGCAACCAGTTTCGCTGTCGGCGTCGCGTCGCCAGTAAGCATCACAACCCGCATCCCCAATTCGTTCAACGTCGCCAGCGCGGCGGGCGTGGTTTTCTTGATGGGATCCGCGATCCAAAACCAAGCGGCAAGCTCTCCATCAACCGCGACACCCACGACAGTGCGACCGCGACTGTTCTTTTCGAATTCTCCGTGAAATAACTGCTCGACATCGGTGATTTCTTGCGAGGCCAGCATCTTCAGATTTCCGACCACAACCTGCCTTCGGTCGACGGTCGCTTTGACACCCGCACCAGTCACACTCTCAAATTCGGCTGGCCTGCTGAAGCTGATTTGCTCCTGGTCTGCTTTCCGAACGATCGCACGCGCGAGTGGATGCTCACTTGTCGATTCAGCTGCGGCTGCCAACTTCAAGATATCCCCTATGCCCCAGGGTTCCATGGTGTTGACCTCAGTCACCTCGGGACGACCTTGGGTCAGTGTTCCGGTCTTATCAACGACCACCGTATCGACTTTCTCGAATCGCTCGAGGAACTCAGCACTTTTGATCAAAACCCCTTCGTTCGCTCCACGGCCAATGCCAACCATCACGGACATCGGGGTCGCTAATCCCAACGCACAGGGACAGGCGATGATCAAAACCGCAACGGCTGCGACAAAGGCATGCGTCAAACGTGGATCAGGCCCAAACAGTGTCCAGGCGAAGAACGCGATCACGGAACTGGCGACGACCATCGGCACAAAATAGACAGCCACTTGATCTGCCAATTTCTGCGCCGGCGCACGACTGCGCTGGGCATCGGCAACCATTTGAACGATCCGGCTGAGCACCGTATCGTCGCCGACACTCATTGCTGTCAGGACAAACGAGCCGGTCTGATTCATAGTTCCGCCGGTCACCAAATCACCGACCGATTTGTTGACCGGCACCGGTTCGCCCGTCAACATCGACTCGTCGACACGCGAACTGCCGGATAGCACTTTCCCATCCACAGGTATTCTTTCACCGGGGCGAACACTCAGCTGATCCCCCGACCGAACCTGTTCCAAGGGGATATCTTCGATCGATTCATTATCCGTCACCCGATGAGCGATCTCAGGAGCCAATTCCATCAATGCCCGAATCGCCCCACCAGTTTTCTGACGGGCCCGAAGCTCAAGCACCTGCCCCATCAACACCAGCGTAATGATCACAGCGGCGGCTTCGAAGTAAAGTGGCGGCTGCCCATCTTCGTAGAACGCCTCAGGAATCAGGCCGGGCACCAGAACAACTACCAAGCTGAAACCAAAGGCCGCCAAGACCCCAACGGTGACCAAAGAGAACATGTTCAAGTTCATTGTCTTGAACGACTTCACGCCGCGAACCAAAAGTGGCCAACCACACCAGAACACAACGGGCGCCGCAAGTAACAATTGAACCCACGCAATTAGCTGATTGGAGACCCACTGGTTGAGAGTCATGCCAATCATCGGCGCCATTGCAACCAGCAACAACGGGAGCGAAAAGAGGCCCCCCACCCAGAACCGAACTTTCATTTCTCGGTACTGCTCATCACCGGCTGGATCGTCAGCTGAGATGAATTTGGGTTCCAGATCCATTCCACAAATCGGACAATCACCAAAACCAACCTGTTCGATTTCCGGATGCATCGGGCAGGTAAAAACGGTTCCCTCTGGAACATCACTTGGATCGATTGAGCTTTGCTTGGCCGAACCAGACTGGCTCTGACAACAGGCGGGCTTGGCCGCCGTCAATGACACCAACGTGGGCCCGCCAGCACGACGCTGCAAAATGCCATCCGGATCCCGCTCAAATTTTGACAAACACCCACCACAACAAAAAAAATAGGTCTGTTCCTGGTACTCGCTTCGATGAGGCCCATCGGTCGGCACGGTCATCCCGCAGACAGGATCGATCGCCGTTGGTTCAGTCGTAGTCAAAGCTGGATCGTTGGGGTGAGTGGGCAGCTTGTAAAAAGACAGCAGATGCGAATCAGCGGCAAGGCAGTCGGCCGCAACGCGAAGCCACTACGGTTGATTCTACCAGCTGAGCCAAACTGAATACGCTCGTTCAGCCACAACCTAGTGAATCAATCGCATTCCCAACTTGGACGGACACGCCAACCCACTGGCACCAGCCCGATCCCACTGGCACCAGCC
>JBMYRF010000034.1:42990-45418 GCA_049602075.1 Rubripirellula sp. | reverse complement strand
AACTTGGACGGACACGCCAACCCACTGGCACCAGCCCGATCCCACTGGCACCAGCTTGCTTCGCCTCGCGAAAGCGCAAACCGCGAGGATCCCCCCTTCCACGGCAATGCCTGATCGAATGAAACGCAACCGTTCGAAAGCGGCTACAATCGGGGCTTCCGATTCATGCCCCGAGAAGATAGCGAAGTAATGCACCGAAGGTTTCTGCTGCTGTTGCCAATCCTGATATTGGCGGTTCGTCCCTGTTTCGCGGACACCCCACCAAACATTGTCTTCTTCTTCGCGGATGATCAAACGATCAGTACGCTCGGGTGCTACGGAAATGACGTCGTCCAAACGCCGAACATCGATGCGCTAGCGCGGCGGGGAACCCGTTTCAAAAATGCCTTTGTCAGCCACTCAATTTGCTGGGTTAGCCGAACAACAATCCTGACTGGGTTGACCGGGCGAGGATACCGAGCGCCCGGCAACGGCGACGTGGCGAGGCCCGACGCCGTGTCAACGCTCTATCCTGACATTCTGCGCGACAACGGATATCGAACCGGCTATTTCGGCAAGTGGCATGCGAAGATGCCCAAAGGCTACCGTCGTGAAGCTCACTTTGACGAGTTCGAAGCCATTGGCCGCAATCCGTTTTACAAGAAACAGCCCGACGGCAGTTTGCGTCATGAGACAGAATTGATCGTCGATCGAGGCATCGATTTCATTCGCAACCAACCTGAAGGTAAGCCTTTCGCACTGAACATGTGGTTCAACGCTTGTCATGCAGAGGATCGCGATCGGCGTCCAGGCATTGGCCACTTCCCATGGCCTCGCGCGGTCGACGGCATGTACGAAGACATCGAAATTGCCCCACCCCGCTTGAGCGACCCGGCGATTTTCAACGCGTTGCCCGACTTCCTGAAAACAACGATCAACCGCGAGCGTTTCTTTTGGCGTTGGAATACGCCGCAAAAGTATCAAACCAACATCCGCGCTTACTATCGCATGGTCAGCGGGATCGACGGCGCGATTGGTCGTTTCATCGCTGCGTTGGAAGAAGCGGGCTTGGCCGAGAATACAATCATCGTCTACTCCGCCGACAACGGTTACTACTTGGGCAACCGCGGCATGGCGGGCAAGTGGTCGCACTACGAAGAATCGCTGCGTGTGCCGCTGATCGTGTGCGACCCGCGTGTCGCGAAGGAGCGGCAAGGCCAAGCGGTTGATGCCATCGCACTGAACCTTGATTTACCGTCAACCTTTCTCGACTGGGCCGGCGCTGAAGTTCCCGAGCGTTACCAAGGACACAGCCTAAGACCGATCGTATCGAACACAACGCCCAGTGACTGGAGAACGGAATCATTCCACGAGCATTTCGCAGTTAGGAATCGAATCCCCGCATTTGAAGGCCTGAGAAACAAGAACTTCAAATACGTTCGCTACATCGATCATGACGATCGAGAGTTCCTGCACGATCTGAAAAACGATCCCGATGAACTGATCAATCTGGCGGACGATCCCGACTATGCAGACACTTTGCGTGAAATGCGATCGCGGACCACGCGTCGCGTCGATGAACTCGGCGGGGAACTGCAACCCTTAAAAGGAACCTTCAACCCCTCGACCGTCCCCCATCCCGAAGCATCAGCCGCCGTGGGAGCCCGCCGCGATGCAGACGGATTCGTCAAAGTGTTTGACGGTCGCTCCCTGAATCAGTGGTCCGGTGACTCGGCATACTGGTCGGTTGAGGATGGTGCGTTGACTGGGATCGCCGATGGCACACTCAAAAAGAATCGCTTCATCACATGGATCCCTTCCACAGTCCGCAACTTTGACCTCCGCGTCAAAGTCAAAATCAGTGAGGGTGGCAACAGTGGCATTCAGTACCGCGGCACCTCACGCCCCGACTTGGGACTGGACGTTGTGACAGGTTACCAGTGCGATGTGGTCGCAAAAAACCCAAACTACAACGGAATGCTGTACGAAGAAAAGGGACGGCGAATTCTCTCCCACACGGGCGAAAAAGTCATCATCGATCCGCAAGGCAATGGTTGGGTGATCGACAAAATGCCGGTCAAGCAATTTGCACCTGACCAATGGCATGACTATCGCGTCCTCGTTCGGGGGAATCATCATCAACACTGGATCGACGACCACCCGACAGCTGACTTATTGGACTTCGACGCCAAAGGACGGGTGATCGAGGGGGTACTCGCAGTTCAAGTTCACGTCGGCCCCGAGATGAAGGTGCAGTACAAGGATTTCAAGATCAAACACTTACCGGATGATCTGCCACTTGAAAAAGCGGAGGATCACCCGATTCCGCAGGGTGCAGTCGGTGTCAGGCCACAAGGTCGACTCCCCAAAAACTGGCAACCGCCGGTCTACGGAGAAACCGAGCAGAACTAACTTGTTCGCGGCCGCTTGCGTCCCCTTAGAAACTCCA
>JBMYRF010000034.1:0-42893 GCA_049602075.1 Rubripirellula sp. | reverse complement strand
AAGCAGTGAGTCGATTGGTGTGCGGCGAGCAGTCTGACCGGTTGCATCGTGACAGAACGCATCGTGACAAAATGCACTGTGACAAAATGCGACCGGTTCGTTTTGTAATGCAGCACCCACGTGCTCCGCAAAATCCATCGTCGCCAAATCCCCGAACAGAAAGGTACGACAATGATGCGCGCAACCACGATGAAACGCCTCGCGTTATTGCTGTCGCTCACATTACTGACTCCCACACTGCCCGCCGCCGAAAACGGTGCCGCCGAAAAAGTGGCTACAGAAAAGGCGGCCACAGAGCGGGGGACTGCAGCGGGTTGGCGCACCAAGCGGATTCACGAACAGTTCTATGCAGAGGGGGCATCAGCGGGCGATCTTGATGGCGATGGAAATATCGACGTTGTTTGCGGCCCCATTTGGTTTCGGGGACCAGAATTCAAGGAGTCGTTTGAACTCGCTCCGCCGCGGCAATTCCCGGTCGCCGGCTACAGCGACCAATTTTTCAGCGGGACGCTTGATGCGAATCAGGATGGGGCAACCGACATCCTCGTGATCGGCTTTCCAGGTGCGGAAGCACGACTTTACCTGAACCCTGGTCATGATTCGCTACGTCGCCTTGTCACCGGTCCAACGAATTCAACGGACGCCGAGGCTGAGAATCAGCACTGGCCAATGCACCTGATTGCCGACATCGTCGATAACGAATCACCGGCCATCGTCGACCTGCTTGGTAGTGAACTGCCCGAATTAGTTTGTGGCCGCGAAGGACAGTACGGTTTTTATTCCGCCGGTGATGACGTAACCCAACCGTGGATCTGGACGCCCGTTACTCGTGCGGGTGCAGTCCCGGGTCGTTTCACACATGGAATGGGAGTCGGTGACGTTAACGGGGATGGTCGACTTGATCTGCTAGATCAAAATCTTTGGTGGGAACAACCCGAGCAAGTAAAGGTGGGCCAACACGACACGCAACAGCATTGGACCGAGCACCGCTGGGCAGATCCCTACGGCAGCGGTGGCGCCCAAATCCGTGTCGCTGATCTGGATGGTGATGGAGATGCCGATATCGTGACCTCGTTGAACGCTCACGCCTACGGACTGGCGTGGTTCGAGCAAACCAACGACTCCTTCATTCGGCACGACATCATGCGACAAACCGCCAAGGACAGTCCTGTTGGCGTGGCATTCAGCCAAATGCACGCAGTCGAATTGGTCGACATGGATGACGACGGGGTGCATGATATCGTCACGGGAAAACGCTGGATGGCACACGGCGGCAACGACCCCGGCGGCATGGAAAAACCAGTCCTGTACTGGTTTCGATGCATACGCGGTGACGACGGCATACAGTTCGAACCAAAACTGATCGACCGCGATTCCGGCGTGGGAACGGACGTCTTGGTGACTGACCTAAACGCTGACAAAAAACCTGATATCGTTTCCTGCAGCAAACGCGGGCTCAGCGTTCATTGGCAAACCAATCAAGCAACTGCCTCACAAAAATCAGATTCCATTCGTTTTCTCGTCGGCGACTATTTGCAGTCAGAGGGTGGAACATGGGATCCGAACACGAGTCCACTGCAATCTCCGTTCGGGATCGACTTTGACTCCCGCGGTGCGATGTACATTATCGAATTATCCCGCGGCGCATTGCATCGCTACAACGCTAACGGCTCGCTTAAAACGCTGCGTTCCCCTCATGAAAAAGGCTATTCCGGTGACGGTGATATCGTGGGAAACGCATCCTTCAATGGCCCGCATAATTGTGTCGTCGCGGCTGACGACCAACTGTTGATCTCGGACAGCTGGAATCATGGTGTCCGGAAAGTCGATCTTGAGACCTTACAAACTTCCACTCTGGCGGGAACCGGCCAACCAGGATTCTCGGGTGATGGCGGCGTGGCTCCCGCAGCCATGTTCAATTATGTGATGTGTATTGCACTTTCAGCTGACCACAAAACGCTGCATTTGGCTGATTTAAAAAATCATCGCATCCGCAATGTCGTGCTGGCCAGCGGTAAAGTCTCGACCGTCGCCGGCAATGGTCAGCGTGGTCGGCCCCAAGACGGATCACTGGCAACGGATGCTCCCTTAGTGGACCCACGCGCCGTCGCATCCGACGCAAAGGGTAATCTTTATATTTTGGAACGGGGTGGTCACGCGCTCCGAGTCGTCAAAAGTGACGGCACGATTCACACGCTTGCTGGAACAGGCGAAAAAGGGTTTCGCGATGGCGAGGCAACACAAGCGCAATTTGGTTCGCCAAAACATCTGTGTTGCGACCCCAGTGGAAATGTCTACATCGCCGATGACCAGAATCGGGCGATCCGCAAGTATGCCCCGAAAACCGGCGCAGTCACGACGGTTCTGGGACGCGGCCATGGCGATGAACGCGTGACCCTTGATCGCCCGCATGGCGTCCGCTGGCATGATGGTGCACTGTATGTTGTCGACACAGGGCACAATCGGATCCTGCGGCTTCAATTAAATGATTGAAGCCAGTCGCTGTACGCAGACGGCAGTCGCATCACGAACAACAGGTCTCTTCCAAACATGACCCTCGATGCCGAAACAATCGAGTCGAACCTGCGTCGGCACGTCGATGTTTTGGCTGGTCAGATTGGGCCTCGGGCCTTGACGCTTCCCGGGACGATCGATCCGACCATTGGCTACATTCGCGAACAATGGGAATCAATGCAGTGGCAAGTCGGCCAGGAAACCTACGATGCGATTGGCAATGAGAACGTCAAAAATGATGCGACCAACTTGATCGTAGAAAGCGTCGGCACGAATCGATCCGAGGAGGTCATCCTGCTGGGCGCACATTACGATACCGTCACATGGACGCCCGGAGCCGATGACAATGCATCCGCCGTTGCCGTACTGCTGGAAGTCAGCCGACTGCTCAGTGACTACCGGGGTGGGCGAACCGCTCGCTACGTCGCATTCGCTTGCGAGGAAGCACCCTACTTCAACCTGGATTCAATGGGCAGTCAATATCACGCTCGCACAGCCCGAAAACGCAACAACCAGATCGTGGGCATGCTGTGTCTTGAAATGGTTGGTTACTTTCGAGATGAAGTGGGCTCACAGAAGGTTCCACCTACGATTCCCAGCAAACTGCATTGGCTGTTTCCGCGTCGTGGCAATTTCCTGGCGGCCGTCGGCAACCTGAAGTCATGGAAACTGGGCTGGCAATTTCGACGCGGATTCAAACGAGGCTCAAAATTGTCTCTCTTTTCAATCTCACTACCGGAGCAAGTTCGCGAAATCCGACTGAGCGACAACAGTTCATTCTGGGACCAAGGCTATCCGGCATTGATGCTGACAGACACCAGCTTTCTGCGCAATCCTCACTATCACAAACCAACCGACACGCCCGAAACACTTGATTATGCTCGCATGACAGAGGTGACGTTGGGCGTTGCTGGTGCGATGAAAAAACTATTACGGTAGTCAGTCTCGCAGACGACGCGACTCCGACGGTATCGCCATTTGACGTACAATTCACGCGTACATGAATTGTTCCCCTTCCTGTCTCATCCTTGTTCGTGTCAGAAATGAATCGGATCACTCTTTGTTTCCTGGTTGCCGGTTTGCTCACCGTCTCTTCTCCCGCCAAGCCTCCCAACGTGCTGATCCTGTTGGCTGACGATCTTGGCTGGGCGGACCTTGGTTTTCAGGGTTCCAAGGATGTGCTCTCGCCTCATCTCGATCAATTGGCGGCTCAAAGTGTCCGCTTCACTGATGGGCATGTGACCGCCTCGGTTTGCAGTCCATCGCGAGCCGGCCTGATGACCGGGCGGTATCAACAGCGTTTCGGACATGAAGCAAATACCCCACCGAACGATCAGGGGATGGACCTCAAACAGGTCACGATGGCAGATGCGTTGAAAAAACTTGGTTATCGCACTGGGGTCATTGGCAAGTGGCATCTTGGTAACGCAGATCGTTTCTATCCACTGCAACGCGGGTTTGATTATTTCTACGGTCTGCGTGAAGGCTCGCGTGGATACTTCTACAATGCGGACCGCGAAGACAAACCGACTAGTAATAAGCGAATCGAACGCAATCAGGAAACGGTTGCCTTCGACGGCTATTTGACTGATGTGTTGGGGGATCAAGCATCGCAGTTCATTGCGAAAGAAAGCGAAGACCCGTTCTTTCTCTTCTTATCATTCACCGCACCGCATGGACCGCTGCAGGCGACCGAGGAAGATTTGCAACGATTCGCGAACATCGAGAACCCCAAACGGCGAACCTACGCAGCGATGGTATGGGCGATGGACCGCGCCATCGGAAAGGTCCTGCAGCAGTTAGAAGACTCAGGTCAAGCGGACAATACGATTGTCTGGTTTTTAAGTGACAACGGTGGGGCAACCGGCAACGGATCGATCAATCTGCCGCTAGCAGGTCACAAGGGAATTAAGTTCGAAGGGGGAATCCGCGTGCCATTTCTGATGCGTTGGCCGGACAAGATCGAAGGCGGTCGAACTTATGACCAGATGGTTTCATCAATGGACATTTTTGCGACCTCCCTTGCCGCTGCCGGTGGTGATGTTCGTGCGGCAAAGCTCGATGGTGCCGATTTGAGTCCATATTTGACCGGTACTAAAGGGGGAACTCCCCACCAAACGCTCTATTGGCACAAACTTTGGTTCTCCGCCATGCGGGATGGTTTTTGGAAGCTGATCTATGTCAAGGATTACGGCTATGCACTTTATGACTTGTCTGCGGACCCAAACGAAACGACCAACTTGGCCAAGCAAAACCCGCAGCGAGTCGATTCGATGAAGCAAAGCATGATTGCCTGGAAAGCCAAAATGGAAACACCACGTTGGGGCGAGGCAATACGTTGGTTCCATGAACACTACAAGAACCACGTTCGGATCATTGAACGGAATTGAACGCATTGCCCAACGGAAGTGACACGCTCGCGAACGATTCGTCGATGTCAGACGATATCCCGAATCACACTGCCTTCGTCAGCAATCATATGAGGGCGTCCGGTGGGATCATGAATCATCGATTGCGGGTTGATCCCGAGTTGGTGGTAGAGCGTGGCGACCACATCAGCAAACGTCGTCGCGCGATCGGTAACTTCCCCACCGTTTCGGTCACTCGCACCGATCACAGCACCCCCTGTTAAACCGCCACCCGCCATCATGCCCATCGATAAACGAGGCCAGTGGTCTCGACCACCATTGCTGTTGATTTTGGGAGTCCGACCAAATTCGCCCCAGGCCAGCACCGTCACCTCATCGAGCATCCCGCGGTTTTTTAGATCGGTCACCAAGGCGTGAAAGGCAAAATCAAACAGTGGCCCGAGATGCTGCATTCGGTTGTTGTTGTCCGAATGCGTATCGAAGTCACTCAATGACAAACTGACCACTCGCACACCGGCCTCGACCAAACGCCTCGCCAACATGAACTTCAAAACTGAATCAGCACCTTCGCTTGTGTAGGACTGAGTTCCACCCCAATCCGAGGTCGGTGTGTAGTGGGCGATCATTTCGGGCGGTTCACGATCGATATCCATCGCACCAGCAAATGCACCGGATGTCAAAACACGATACGCCTGGCGGGTGAAGTGATCCATTGCGTTCATTGCGCCGGACGAATCAAGCGAGCGGTTGAATTGATCGAGACGACGCAACAAGGCCAATCGATCGTCCAGCCGCGCCACCGGTAATTCATCGATCAATTCCAGCTCGATTTTGTGATTGTCACCCAGTCGCGACAACTCACCCTTCATGCCAGTTTCGAGCTCCCGTTTCCAACGATGGGAGATATCCGGACGAAACGCCTTGACACTAGGCCCCAAAAACCCGGGACGAGCACTGTTGCGTACCAAGGGTCGGCCCTGCATCAAGTCAACAAAACAGGGAACTTCATCCTCCGCCGACCCGAGTAAATGGTTGATCACGCACCCCAGCGCAGGCCGACCACCAATCGTCTGCAACACATTTTCTTTGTATCCCGACTGACACTGAAAAGCGTGGTGCTTACCATCGGATCCCACCAACGAACGCAGAAACACCAGTTGGTCAGCAATCTCCGCCGACCGAGGCATTAACTCGGTCAGTTGCAGACCGGGAACCGCGGTGGAAATTGGCCGAAACGGACTTCGCAAATCGGGGATCGCGTGCGGCTTGGGATCGATCAAATCCATCTGCGGCGGTCCGCCATCCAGGTGAATCACAATGACGGACTTACGTGAGCCATGAATCCCGGCAGCCGACTCGGCGGCCATCAGCTCGGGAAGACTGAATCCCGGAATGCCCAACGTACCGGCGGCCAAAAAACTTCGCCGTGACATCCCGGTGCAATTCGCAAACGAACGCCCCGTGTTGATCCGTAGCATGGGTTGGCACCTCTGATCTCGTCATCTTCGATCTTTCTGACCGCCGATTATAGATCATCTGCAAGAGCAGCGTGAGATAAGTTTTAGATGCCTACGATCAGACGCAAAAAATCGTCGCGACGAATGATGCGAGATTCAAAACTGACATCGCCAAACCTCAACCAAGACCTTCACCCCATGCGGGTCAATCAGTGCAGGGTCAATCAGAGCAGGGTCAATCAGTGCGGGGCTCACCGATATCTCGCCCCATCAGGCGAGCAGCTCCGCGAATATCGAGTGTGCCAGCGGAAGCCGGTTAATTCATTTCATCCGCAAACAAAATTTCTTGCATGGTATCGGCGGCTGATTCGATGGAGTGCTTTCGGGAGACATTTTCGCGACCGGTTGCCGCCAACTGATATCGCAAGGCATCGTCTTGCTTTAAGCGTTCGATCGAATCGCAAAGGGCGTTCAAGTCACCTGGCGGATAAACCAATCCGCCCCCGGTCGAGGTGATCAACTCGCCAAACTCACCATGATCAGGCTGGACCACTGGAACACCGGCGGCCAATGCTTCCAACACAAACAACCCTTTCGGCTCCTGATACGTCGTTGGCACACTGAACAAATCGATCGATCGCAGAAAATTCACCTTTCCTTCTAGGGACGGACTGCCGTGATACTCAAATTGGTCCTCCAATCCCGCATCGTTGATCTTCTTCAATTGCTGATCGAGATAAGATTGATTTGCTTCACCTAACCATCCCGCTACATGGAGCTCAATATCGTTGTGATTTTTCCGCAGCTGAATGAACGCATCGACCAAATCGTGAAGTCCTTTTTCGGGCGCGATGCGAGCGAAATAGCCAAGGCGAAAAGGAGAACCTTGTGGTTGATAGTCATCCGTGCTGGCAGCGTCCGAAGATGTTGCTTGTTGAGATCCGCAGTCGTCAGTTTCTGTGGGTGCTTCACGTGCCTCAGCAAACGGGGTCAGGTCGATCGATAGCGGTGTGACGACCATTCGTTCTTGGCTAATCCCAAGAATGCTCCCCATCTTCTCAGCGTAAAAATCGCTGTAAGTGACGAACCGATCCACGCATGGCACCAAACGCTCGCATAATGCAATCGCTTCGGCTCGATCCTGCGGCTCCAGGAAGTCGAGAAAAATGTCATCCCCCTGCAGCAAGACAACAAGCCGCGTGTCGGGAAGTCGCGCTCGTAATTCCGGCAACGCACCACCGATCAACAGGTTACTTAGAATCACGGCGTCCGGACGAATCTCGTCAACCATCCAATCGACCAGCCTCTTGACCTCATCTGCTTGGTGACCAGCGGTACCCCGCAACATCGACAGAGTCAGTTCGCCCATCTTTGTGGCGCTCGCAGTGTGCGTGCGGCGAGTTGCGAAACGAATCAGCGGAGGCCAATCAAGTGCGCGGCGTAGTGGTGCCGGCATCATTCGTGTCCAAGGCAACTGCTGCAGCAAATAAATGTGGATGCCCCCAAAAAACAGTTTCTCGGTCGCAACACTTTTCCCGTCGGTCCGAATCGGTGTGTAGATCGGCTGCAACAAACAGTCGATTCCCTTTTCTCGCAGGGCTTTGGCGAGCGCGTTGTCGTGCATGCAGCTACCGCAATACATCCCTGCAGCGCCGGCAGTCAGGAAAAGAGCTCGCTGTGACATCAATTCGAATCCCTAGGCAGCCACTCGACGGGGAGCGGGTTCGCAATATTGGTGAGGTAAAACCGCCCGGCGGCTGTTGGGCACCCGTGTTCGTTCCGTTCTACTGTCGACGCTCGCGCCAATTTCATGATCTGGAAAATAAGCAACATTCAACGCGACCACGGTCTCCTGCAAGACTCGAGATTGACGAAATTCATCCTCGAGTGCCTTTCCTTACAGGGGACTCGGGTTGAGCAATTACAACCCGGTCAACCGATCGCAAAAACGCTCGTTGTGGCAAAACTAGCCCGCTCCTATACTCCGCAGGAGCAGCTCTCAGCCCGAAGGCATTCCGCTACCCCCCCATCTTAACTCTACCCATGGCATCCTCACTTGAGATTATTGCAGTCAATCAAGCAGAGCCTCCTTTTTATTGGGGGCTCGATGTTGGTGGAACCGGTATCAAGATTGGGCTAGTCGATCAGGTCGGCCAAACGATCGCCTTTGAAAAGATCCCCACGCAAGAAAGCGAGGGTGCCGATTCGGCAGTGGAGCGAATCGGCGATGTGGTCGACGCAATCAAGGCTCGACTGGGATCAAATGGCCAGATAGCCGCGGTCGGGCAAATCGCTGCAGCCGGACTCGGAGCACCTGGTCCGATGGATTTGCCCGCTGGTTACCTGGTAGCACCTCCGCAGTTGCCCTCGTGGTGGAATTATCCGATTCGGGATCGCGTTGCCGAACGACTGCAATTGCCGGTTTCCTTTCTGAACGACGCAAACGCCGCTGCTTATGGAGAGTTTTGGCTTGGTAGCGGCCGGGATGATAGCTCGATGGTGCTACTGACGTTGGGAACTGGCGTTGGTGGCGGGATCATCGTGGATGGCGAATTAGTCAACGGAGTCAACAGTTTCGGCAGTGAATGCGGGCACATCGTGATCGATCCGTCGCCCACCGCACAACTCTGCGTTTGGGGTGGCGGTCGAGGACAGTTGGAGGCCTATGCATCGGCTAGCGGTGTCGTGCAGCGAACACGCCAGCGTCTGACCGAGGGAGCCAACAGCTCGCTGAGCGGGTTGCTGGGCGGCGAAAATACCGAACTGACGGCAAAGAGAGTGTACGAAGCAGCACTGACGGGAGATGAATTGGCGCTCAAAATTGTCGACGAGACGGCATACTGGCTGGGGATTGGAATCACGACCTTGGTTCATACCCTGGACCCTGGGTCGATCGTTTTGGGGGGTGCAATGAACTTTGGCGGCGCCGACTGTGCCATCGGCCAACGATTTTTGGCAGGAATTGCCCTCGAGTTCAAAAATCGGACCTTCGACAATGTGTTCACGGGAACGACAATCAAGTTCGCGAATCTGGGGGCGGATGCCGGCTATCTCGGCGTCGCGGGATTTGCCAGGCATGAACACACAACAAAACAGCCAGCGATATAACGGGGAGTTACCCGGCAGTTGAGACGGACCGGACCAGAATTCCGCCCAGCGCCTGGTGATAACCTACCGAACTCCCGATCATAACCTACCAAGCTCCCAGCGATCATGATTACGGTGATCACCCGAGAATCACTGCGATAACTACAGAGTGCATTGATGCTGCCTGTGCACAGATGACCACAACGGAACCAGAAATTGCGTCGGGCCTCATCGGCCTGGCAACAGGCAAGTCAAGTCTTCGTGACTTGTCTTGAATAGCGAACCAACCGACGAACGATCGGCCATGCGTCCAGAAGACGATGCCAGGCACCATCACTTCGTCATCGATTTGTGAGAAAAAAGAAAAACGGTATGTCCTCCAAGATTCGAAATTTTTGCATCATCGCGCACATCGACCATGGGAAAAGCACCTTGGCAGATCGTTTACTGGAAGCCACTGGCACTGTGACCACGCGAGAGATGAAAGAACAGGTGCTGGATGACCTGGAATTGGAGCGACAACGCGGGATCACGATCAAAGCTCGCGCGGTCGCCATGAAATTCAAGAAGGGTAAAGAGACCTACGAACTGAATCTGATCGACACGCCTGGGCATGTCGACTTTCAGTACGAGGTTTCGCGGTCTCTCGCTTGCTGCGAGGGTGCGTTGCTGTTGGTCGATGCGTTTCAAGGCGTCGAAGCCCAAACAGTCGCCAACGCTTACGCAGCGATGGAGCACGACTTGAAGATCATTCCGGTGATCAACAAAATCGATTTGACGCATGCTCGGCCCGACGAAGTCGCCGAAGAAATGATGAATTCGCTGGGAACCGACCCCGACGAATGCGTCAAGGTGAGTGCCAAGACAGGCGAGGGCGTTGCGGGATTGCTGGATGCAATCGTCGAAGGAGTGCCGCCCCCAACCGGCGATCCGAATGCAACGCTGCAAGCGATGGTTTTCGATTCCAACTATGACGATTACCGCGGCGCGATCACCTATGTCCGGGTGATGCAAGGAACGGTCCGCAAGGGACAAAAAATCCGCTTCCTGCGAGCCGGTACACAACACGACGTAGTCGATCTTGGACAATTCGTTCCGCACCGGGAAGCTTGCCAAGAATTGACTGCCGGGCAGGTTGGTTACCTGATCTGCAACATCAAGAGCCTGGGCGATGTACACATCGGTGACACGATCAGCATTCCAGGCGACAAGGCGGCTGAACCACTGCCTGGCTACGCGCGTCCCAAGCGAATGGTCTACTGTGGTTTGTTCCCCAGCGATGGCCAAGATTTCAGTGAACTGCGTGACGCGTTGGAACGGTTGGCAATCAACGATCCAAGCTTTGAATTCGAACCAGAAACCAGCGACGCGCTCGGCTTCGGGTTTCGCTGTGGGTTCTTAGGCTTGCTGCACATGGAAATCATCCAGCAGCGACTGGAGAATGAAGCTGATATCGACCTGGTGCAAACCGCCCCGAATGTGACGTACGAGATCATCGACAAACGTGGTGAAACAATCACCATTCACAAGCCGCAGGATGTTCCCGATCCCGGTGATGTCGAGGAGTTTCGCCAACCAATCGTCCGTTGCAACGTCATCGTTCCCGACGACTTCATCGGTGCCGTCATGAAGCTATGTCAGGAGCGACGCGGTATCCAGAAGTCACAGGAATACCTCGGCATGCAGCGTGCCATGCTGACCTACGACATTCCACTCGCAGAGGTGGTCTACGACCTTCACGACAAGATCAAGAGCTGCACAAAAGGCTACGGAACACTCGATTACGAAATGATCGGTTATGAACCAGCTGATCTGTGTCGCTTGGACATCCTGGTCAATGGTAAGCGGGTCGATGCGCTTAGCGTGGTCTGCAACAAGGCGGATGCAGACCGACGAGGTCGGGCGGTTGCGAAAAAGCTGAAGAAGGAAATCGAGCGACACATGTTTGAGGTCGCTGTGCAGGCGGCGATCGGTAGCCGTGTGATTGCCAGAGAGACCGTGCCGGCAATGCGGAAGAATGTGACCGCCAAGTGTTACGGTGGTGATATCACCCGAAAACGAAAACTGCTGCAAAAGCAAAAAGAAGGCAAGAAGCGGATGAAGGCGATTGGGAATGTCGAAATCAGCCAAAAAGCGTTCATGGCGGTTCTTAGCGATGGCGAACAAGCTTAACCAAAACGAGGGTGAAACGGCGATCAACAGCAACCCAACTCGTCAGCAGTTGGGTTTGTCGTAACTTGCTTACTTGCTTGCGTTTCCAGCAAATCAGGACACCGTTTTTCCAGGGCCTGAGTGACTCGTTTTCGCCAAGATTCCTGCGGGCAACCGAAGGCAAATTCGGGCTCTACGCACCACCCCGCGTCAAAAAAAAATATCGGCTTCAAGGGGGGCGTATTTTCCCCACGCCGCCATTACGGTTGGCTTCGGGAACCGGCCGATTTTCTTCCGAAGCTAAACGCTTTCAATTGACTCGCCGCGCACCTACGCTGTGTTCTGTCGTCAGGTTTGTATGCCTTGCGGCTTTATTCACGCACTTTTTGTGCGTGTTGATCGGTGTTCCGTAGACTCCGGAACAAGGCGGCCGGTCAGCACGTGAAGCGGGCTTCGTTTCGTCCGACTTGGAGTGTGATTCCGTAAAAAGATTGACTTTGAAGGAGACCATTTGTGAGTCATTATTATCGCCTGCTTGTTGGGTCCACCGTTTTCGGATTGGTGGTATCACTGTCCCAACCTATCTGGTCGCAAGAGACGACCGAAGAAGTCACAACCGAAGAGGTTGTGGCCGCTGAAGAACCAACAACCGAAGAAGCGGTTGTTGAAGAAACAGTTGTCGAAGAAGAATCCGACGACAGTTCACCTGCTGGTGAAGATGCTTATACCACTGACGCTGATCGCGCTGCGACAGAAGAGGTTGAGCCGTTCGCGGAGTTTACCGTGAACAACCTGTGGATTTGCATCTCTGCCGCTTTGGTGTTCATCATGCACCTTGGCTTTACCACACTGGAAGCCGGCCTGACGCAGAAGAAAAATGCGGTCAACATTATCTTCAAAAACGTCTGGATCATCTGCACTGGCCTGTTGCTTTATGCAGCCTGGGGTTTCAATGCAATGTACCCGGGTGACTACGCAGCAGCGTTAGAGGCTGGAGAGACACCGGCCTGGAATGGATTCTTTGCAATGGGCAGCTGGTTTGGCGGCGACTTGACCGACGCCAGCCTGACAACCGCCCAGTATAATCTTGGCTATACTTGGTGGGGTGACTTTATTTTCCAGGCCATGTTTGCTGCAACGGCTGCAACCATTGTCTCGGGTGCTGTCGCGGAACGTGTCAAGTTACCGACGTTCATGCTATTTTCAACACTGTTGGTCGGTTTCGCATATCCTGTCAGCGGTAGCTGGAAATGGGGTGACGGCTGGCTGGCCGCCAACGGATTCTATGACTTCGCAGGTTCGAGCATCGTCCACGCTTTCGGTGGATTCGCCGCCTTGGCCTGTGTTTTGGTCCTTGGCCCTCGAATGGGCAAGTACACGCCGGAGGGAATCAAGCCAATTGTCGGTCACAGCATGCCGCTGGCCGCGATCGGTGTCTTCTTGCTCTGGCTCGGCTGGTTCGGCTTCAACGGCGGCTCCGCCTTGTCGGCTGATCCAAAGGCCGTGTCTTACGTTTTCGTCACCACTTCGTTGGCAGCGGCAGCGGGTGCAATCGTTTCGATTGTTTGCTCATGGGTGCTGCTGAACAAGCCAGACGTTTCGATGGCGCTGAACGGAATCTTGGCCGGCCTAGTTGGGATCACTGCAGGTGCGGACACCGTCGGCGAGGGTTCCAGCATCATCATCGGTGGTGTGGCAGGCGGCTTGGTCGTCGCATCGATCCTGTTCTTCGACAAGATCAAGTGCGATGACCCCGTCGGCGCGATTTCGGTACATGGTGTTTGCGGGATCTGGGGGACGATTGCCGTCGGAATCTTCTCGTTCAACCCAGACCACAGCCTGCTTTGGCAGACAATCGGAACGTTCGCTATCGGTGGGTTCGGCTTCGTCTTCTCGTTGATTGTGTTCAGTATCCTGAAAGTCACCATGGGCGTACGAGTCAGTGCCGAAGTTGAGGCCCAAGGTCTGGACATCTCCGAGCACGGTGCTCACGCCTATTCGCTCGATTGATCCGATCGATGACCAAAATCCGATGGGTTCATCGCCCACCATATTGATTTATCGCCGCCGCAATCAGCCGTGATTGCGGCGGTTTTTCATTGAATCCCGGCTTGCGCGGCCGATCAACACCGACAAGTTAACCACCCACATAGGGGGTCCGTCCTAGAAAGGCAGAAGCGGCGCGTTTATTCTCTTGACCATTCGAGGTTGTCCTCTGGGGACAACGACTCATGTGACCGCTGCGGGCAGTGGATTCAGAGAAAGGTTTTTCGTTGTGAATGTTGCATTACGTCTTGCGATTCTGGCGTGCTTAGCTGGTCTGGGAAGCTTTCTGGTACCCATGGAAGCTTTGGCTCAAGCCGACGTCATCGTGGAACAGCCTCCAGCTTTCGAAACTAGCCCAGGGGCGCTGACGGACGATGAAATCGCGAATGGCCCGGTCGCCGCACACAACGCGTGGATGCTGACCTGTTGCGTTTTGGTGCTGTTTATGACCGCACCGGGCTTAGCGATGTTTTATGGCGGACTGGTGCGTCGCAAGAACGTGTTGAGCGTTCTGATGCAGTGCATCTTTCTGATGGGACTGATGACCTTTATCTGGGCACTCTATGGCTATTCACTTGCATTTGGTGGCAGCGGCGGCTGGATTGGCAACTTCGACTATGTGTTCATGAATGGCGTCCAACGCGAATGGAACGGAATCGAACCTGTCACACCGATGGAAGGCAGCATGACCCGACTGACGCACATGCTGTTTCAGGGGATGTTCTTTATCATCACGCCAGCTTTGATCTGCGGTGCGTTTGCCGAACGGATGAAATTCAGTTCGATGGTCGTGTTTGCCATTTTCTGGGGCACCTTTATCTATTGCCCGCTATGCCATTGGGTTTGGGATGAGGGTCCGCTCTCTTATTTTGCGGGCGATAAGGCGATCGCAGGGGGTGCCTTGGATTTTGCCGGTGGCACCGTTGTGCATATCAGCAGCGGTGTTTCGGCACTCGTGGCTGCGATCTTGATCGGGCCGCGGATGGGATACCTGAAAGAACCGATCCAGCCACATAACCTGACCTACACGGCTCTTGGTGCTGCCATGCTGTGGGTGGGATGGTTCGGGTTCAACGCCGGCAGTGAATTGGCGTCAGATGGATTGACCAGCAGTGCATTTGCGACGACGCACTTTGCCGCTGCAGCCGGTGCCGTCGCTTGGGCATTGACGGAGTGGTTTGTGCTTGGCAAACCGACGGTGCTGGGTGCAAGTAGCGGCGCGGTCGCCGGTTTGGTATGCATCACTCCCGCCGCTGGCTTCGTACAACCGATGCCCGCGTTGATCATGGGTGCAATGGCGGGAGTCGTCTGCTACATCGCCTGCTCGAAGCTTAAGCACGCGTTGAAGTACGATGACGCACTTGATGCGTTCGGTGTCCACGGAGTTGGCGGAACGCTGGGCGCCGTATTGACCGGTGTATTCGCTTCGCGAGCTTGCTTGGACGTTAGCAACGGTGTACCGATTGGATTGATCGAATCGGGTGGCGATTTTGGCCTGGTGTTCGGCCAGATTATCGCCGTTGGTGTGACCGTTATCTTCGCCGGTGTTGGAAGCTTCGTGATGCTCAAAATCATCGACATCTTGATCGGCTTGCGAGTCACCGCTGAAGCCGAACAACGTGGATTGGATGTCAACGACCACGGGGAAGAAGGTTACATGCTGAGCTAAATCAGCAGAGCTTTCGCAGTGACCATCGAGGCTGGTGCCAGAACCAGCCTGGCTGTAAAGCATTGCAGAAAAATTGCATTGCCGAAAAATTGCATTGCCGAAAAATTGCAGTGCCGACAGATTGCAGTGCCGAGATTTTGCAGCGCGGTGCAACGTGGACACGAAGTCGCTCCCGAGCGGATGTCCCCTGCATTTGCCCTAGCTCATCTCTCGGCCGATTCGATGCGAAACCAGATGGATCGCACAGCGGCGGTAATCGGCAACGTTGCTGCTGCAATCCAATGAGCCACCGAAAGCCCGGTCCAACCAGCGACTTGCCCCCACAGGACCGATCCTGCCGACATTGAAATCGCCATTACGGTCATATAGCACCCCATGCCGCGAGCCCGCAGTTGGTTGGGAAGTGTCATCTGGGCACTCGCGTTGAGTGTCGTTAGGACAATCATCCAGGCGCCGCCGACCATGACAGTCGCGGGGAAAGCAGTCATTCCACTGTGGCTGAATCCGAGTGTCGTCAATCCACCCGCAAAAGCGATCGTAGCCAACGTCACCGTTCGATCACGCCCCAACCAGTTGTGCAGCAAATGCAGCACGCGAGCGGCGCCGACGGCACCCAGACCAATCATCGTCACTAACAATCCAAACCCCTCGGCCTGCATGCCAAGTTGCTCGCGAGCCACCAGCGGAAGCAGCGCCCATAACGAAGTCGCCGGCACCAAAAAGCTCAGCACGCCGATCAAGACATGCCTCATGGTACGATTGCCGGCGACGAACCGAAGCCCCTCGCTCATCGATTGACCAAACGAGAGCCCTGCTGCCGACTCCACGGGCTCACGCCGCCAGCGCAGCAACAAGATCAACACGACCGAAAACGAAATCGCGTTTGCCGCAAACGCAATCCAAACACCCGCGAAGGCAATCAACAGGCCACCGACTGCCGGACCGATTGAACGAGCCAAATTAAAACTCATGCTGCCTAACGCGACGGCACGTGAAATTTGATTTACGGGAACCAGTGCTGGAACAGTTGCCTGCCATCCCAAGACGTACAGCACTGTCCCTACCCCCATCAACAACGACAACCCGAGCAATAACCACGAAGTGATGGCTTCGATAAACGTCAAGGTTGCGAGTGTTGACGTCGTTGTGAACAACATCACCTGGGTCGCAATTAAAAGCCTGCGGCGGTCAATTCGATCCGCTAACACACCCACAGGAATCGCCAACAACATGGTCGGCGTTGAAATACCCAAACGAACCGCGGACACCATTTCTGGCGACGAATCGAGCTCCGTCATCAGCCAACCAGCGCCGACCTCATGAATCCAAGTCCCGAGGTTTGAAACGATGGAAGCAAACCAAAAGGCACGAAAAATCGGAACCGACAGGGGTGCCCACGCAGAAAGATCCTCGATCTCCGGCTCGGATGCGGCTTGCCGATGATCGGAATGAGGCTCAGGCATTCGTGACAAGGTAAACCAATCGTATCGATTTTGTCGATGAGGGGCGGTAAAGGCACACTGTACCCCATCAGCAAATGGGAATACGCCGCCAGCAAACGGGAATCGCGAATGACTTCTTTCGGGATTCGATTGGTGACGCTGCTATGCGTTAGTTTTGAGCTAACTTTAGGCATCGTTCGCGATGTTCTCTCCCGCCTTTCCCTTTCTCTGGTTTCTGGCATGATCGAAGTCCGCGGCCTCCGCAAACTCTATGAGAACCACTTGGCGGTCGACGATATCTCCTTCACTCTCGAGCCGGGTCAGATTTGCGGCATGGTTGGCCCCAATGGTGCGGGCAAGACCACCACGCTTCGGTGCCTCGCAGGATTGATTCCTGCCACTTCGGGCAGCCTGCAAGTTGCTGGCTGCGACCTGTCGGCTGACCTGCTGCCATTAAAGCAGCGAGTGGCTTATGTCCCCGACGACCCACCTTTGTTCGATGACTTGACCGTCCGTGAACATCTCGATTTCATCGGACAACTTTACCGAGTTACGGATCATCACCAGAAATCAATTGAATTGCTGCGACAATTCGATCTACTGAAAAAATACGAAGCGGCCGCGACAACATTATCTCGGGGCATGCGTCAAAAACTTGCTGTTTGTTGTGCCTATTTGTTCAACCCCCAAGTTTTGCTTCTGGACGAACCACTCACCGGCCTCGACCCTCCCGGAATCCGCGTCCTCCTAGATTCGGTTCGAGAACGCGCCGAAGCTGGAACCACCATCATCATCAGCAGTCACCTGTTGGCGATGATTGAATCGGTCTGCACGCACCTGCTCGTAATCACCGAGGGCAAGGAACAATTCTTCGATCGTTCCGAGCGTTTAAAAGACAAATACCCCACCGCTCGATCACTTGAAGAAGCTTACTTTGCGGCGACGGGTGAACTCGCACTCGATGACGAGCGAACAGACGCACCAGCAACCATCGCCATCCGTGATTTCCAACGCAGGCAGGTGCGTTCGTGATAGCGTCAAAAGCATGGTCGATGAACGTGATCACAGGAAATTGGGATCGTCCGGCAACTCACCTGAACTTGGCTCGCCTAACAACGATGCGGTGCCGGTTTCGCATCCGCCGAACGTTTCACCGAATTCGCTCGCCACGACGAGTGTTGGCGACCGCGTTGGCAGTCGCGTTCTTTTTACTTTACCTGATCAATGGCGCCTTTATCCTTTCGTCGCGCGAGCAGGCCGATCCCGAACGCTTGCGATTATGGCTGTCCGGTGGCATGGTGCTGTACGCGATGTACCACTGCCTGCGCTGTGTCTGGTCCTCGCGGGCCGCATCCGATTCGGAACTGACTGCAGCCGAAGAGCTATGGATTGGTGGCGCCCCGGTTCGACGATCGTCCCTGGCAACCTACCACGTTGGAAGCATGGTATTGCCAACCCTGCTGAAAACACTGCTGTTAACCGTTGTCTTGGCGATGGACGTCCAATATGTCCCATTACTGGTAACAGGAATCTTCTGCTCACTGCTGTTGCTGGAAATCATCCGACTTTTAGTTGCCCGCTGGTCGACCGGAATCAGTCATAAACAAAAACGACGGTTCCGGACAGCAATCACATGCATTGCCGCAGCAGCAGCGATCCAAGTGATGACGCGCATGATCGTGATCACTCCTTTCGGATCACCGACGCTGATTTATCTTTTAAATGGCTTCAAGGCTTTGGGACAATTAGCAGCCAGTGAGATGATTCAATGGCTCGCTGTTCCATGGATCGCGGCAGCTAACCTCACGATTGAAGAATCGTTTGGCTTGTCGACTCTAGGCAATCTTTTCATCGCGATCGGCAGCCTGCCAGTTGCGATCATTACCCTGGTCAAAGTTGACGCGTGGAGCCAACAGTGCCTGCTGCGACGCGAACGCCAACGACTCGATTGTGGTCAAACTAAACACAATCAAAACGAGTGGTTCGATGTGAATCGAACGGAGCCGAGCCGCTGGCGTCAAACAGCCGCAAGATTCGCTCCTGCATGGGCGGGCGACACCATCGCAGTCATCTCGCGTCAATGGATGAGTGTCGTTCGATATCGCAGCACGATTGCATTCAGCTTTGCCGTACCAACCCTGCTCTGTTTGTCGCCGCTGCTAACTGGCCAAGCGACCGAACAGTGGTTCTTTGTGGTGGGTGGCATCGCCATGTGCACGATGCTTCTTGCTCCGCCTGCCCTCAGAATTGATTTCCGGCGAGATCTAAAACGGATGTTGCTGCTCCGTTCACTGCCCGTCGACCCCCTGTCGATGGTAATTGGTCAACTCGCACTACCGGTGATGATCACTTGGTCTTATCAGTGGCTGACACTTCTGGTTGCCAGCATCGCGATCGGACCGGGCTGGCCACAACTGCTGATGTGGACAGGTCTACTGAATGCGTTGGCCGTCATCACGTTTGCCGCCGAGAACGCGATCTTTCTCACTTATCCACACCACGAGCACGCAGAAGGATTGGCAATGATGATCCGGGCAAAGCTGTCCTTTCTGGGCAAAGCTACCGTGATCGCCGTGGCCTTGGGACTGCTCGTGGCATGGGCAATTTGGTGTCGTGCAACCCTTCCCGAATCGATCACCATGGCCACCTTCGTAACGGGTTCACTCACTGCTGCTTGGGCCACTGCAATCGCAACGATTTTGGCGGCGAAATCCTGCTGGCAACGGTACGACCTTTGCCACGATATCCCGCCAGCCTGACCAGTGAAGCCCCCAGCAAGCTCCAGGCTGCCGGCCGCTCTACCCGCTGGATCACCTTCCGAATTGTTGCGCTGCTTTTGAACGTCGATACTCGCCACCAAGGTTGAGTACGTGGAACCAGCCATCGAGCAACCTACCGCAAAGAACGCGGATCTGTTTGCTGAGGAAGGTCAACCAAACGATACAAAACAGCCGTGCAAAAAAAACGCTCGGGCCAAGCCTCTGGAACAGAGAGGCTGACCCAAGCAACAACGATGGCTGTGGCCGCTAGGCGATCTTTTATTTCCCTTCTTTCTTCTCCATCAGTTGATCCAAGAAGGGCTGCAGTCGCTCTTTTTGGCGAGGATCTTCCGAGGCAGCGATGGCCGCTTGTTGTGCTTCGATCGCAGCATCGACGTTGCCAAGTGCATCTTGCAACAGCGAGACGGTGTTGTACATCAGCGGCTTGATCTCATCGTCGGCACCGTCGACTTCAGCAGCGATGGCTGCAGCAGCTTCCTTCGCGAGTGGACCAACATCGGCGCCACGCTGCATCTGGCCATACAGCGAGAATCCGAATCGGCCCATAGAATACGCATCTCCTTTCATCTCCTGCATCTGGCCGCGATAAAATGCCAACACTTCATCGTCCAACTTCCCCGCGGACAATTTCAAACTGTTCTTCACTGCGGTCAATTGCGTTTTGATCTGCTCGGATTTTGTTGCGGATGCTTGTTCGTCGATCAGTTTCAGCGCCTCATCAAACTTCCCCGCTCCCGCCAGCATCGCGATTTGCTGCATGCTTTTGTCAAGAGCTTCCTTGGCTTTCATTTCAGCTTTGAATGCTTCTCGATCCCAACTGTCGGTAACGACCGCCTCAAGAGGTCCATCCAGCTCCATCGGATGCCCAATCCATTCAACCAGCCCAGTCTTTCCAACTAAGAATGATGTCGGGATACCGCTTTGGTTAGCTGCTTCCATGTAAGCGATATGAGACGAACGGTCTGGATCGGTCGTCAACGAATAGGCAGCGGTGATCTCTTCAAATGTCTTTCCAACCTCAGAATTCTCTCGCGCCAACAACACTTTCACTTCATCGAGCGATTCATCCGAGATGCTGACGATCTGAACGCCACGTCCGCGGTATTTATTTTGCAGCTCAGCCAAATGCGGCATGCTGGCGATACAAGGGCCACACCAGGTTGCCCAAAACTCAACCACGTAAACCTTTCCAGCATCGAACGTGGTCACAGGCTTGAAAAACCCATTGCCGTCTTGAACCCAATGCTCGACATCAAGTGCCGGTGCCTCTGATCCGATTCCTAGATCGGCCGCAAACGCATCGCTTGCTCGAAAGGACATGGCGCAAACAGCGACGCAAAGGGTCAAATTCAACAAGATTCGAATCTTCATCAGTTAGCAATCTTTGAGTTAGAGGTGGGATAGCAGGACGCACGGTAACAGACGCCCCAGACAGCAGAGATTTCGTAGGCCCCGTATGCTACGCGACAAACCTTCACTTGGCCCAGATGCCTAATCATTCTGCTGGCTGATTCTTCGAACGTCTTGCATCACCTGGGCATTGATAGAATGACCGATGGCCGTCATCGTCCGCCAATCTCGCCGTGGGCGGTGTTCGGGAACACCACCTCAACGCCGCAACAAACCACCAACACGGGGGGGCCAATGTAAAATAGCGGACTAGCCGACAGTTGGTTGATACGGGTCGTTGCTTTTGGGCTATTGTGCCGGCTATTTGTGGCTGGGCTATTTGTGGCTGGGCTGTTTGTGGCTGGGCTGTTCGTGTAACAGCCACTTTGTCGGGTCCAGCCGATCGGTTAGAACATCTCGAATGATGCCTAACACAAAAGCCTCTGGCCCACGAGTGACGACGCGAACACTTCAACGTTCCCGGGACGATGGTGACCGGATTTCGATGCTGACGGCCTACGACTTTCCCACCGCTCGCATTTTGGACGAGGCAGGGATCGACGTACTGCTCGTCGGAGACTCGCTCGGTATGGTCGTGCAGGGCCGCGAGACGACGCTGCAGGTAACCATGGATCAAATGATCTATCACGCCGAAATGGTAGGTCGCGCGGCGAAGCGGGCGATGGTCGTGGTGGACCTACCCTTTCCGGAAGGACAGCTAGAAATCTCCCGCAGTCAGCTGGCCAGCGCGAGGGTTCTTCAAGAGACCGATTGCCACGCAGTCAAACTCGAAGGTGGTGCCGAACAAGCTCATCGCATCGAAGCCATTGTCACGGCAGGTATCCCGGTCATGGCACATGTTGGGCTGCGGCCGCAGAACGTCCATGTTGACGGCGGCTACCGCGTTCAACGAGACACTGAGCGATTGATTGCTGATGCCAAGGCGGCCGAATCGGCAGGTGCCTTTTGCGTGCTGATTGAATGCGTTCCCGCCGAAGTGGGCGCAGCAATCACCGCCGCAGTATCCGTTCCGACGATCGGAATCGGTGCTGGACCAGATGTTACCGGCCAAGTTTTGGTGACGCACGACTTGATCGGCTTTCACTCCGGCTACCTTCCCAAGTTCGTTCGTCAGTTCGCTGATATCCGTACTTCGATAGGGCAGGCAGCCAAGGACTATGCCGAAGCGATTCAGCAGGGTGATTTCCCAGGTGACTCGGAGACCTTTCAGTGACGGAACCCAACCAACCATCACCTCTCCGACGATTGCCAATCCAGCGTTTCGCAAACGCAGATCAACTGCAACGAACGGTTGCTGATGCTTTTTGCGAAGCCGTTTCGATCACGCTTGAGCAGCAGGATAGCTTTCGGATTGCCCTGTCAGGCGGTTCGACCCCGAAACGACTTTATGAACTGCTTGCTGAACGCGAACTTCCATGGGATCAGATCCACTGGTTCTGGGGTGACGAACGGAACGTGCCGAATAATCACTCAGACAGCAACGCCAAGATGGTCAGGGCTGCCTTGCTTGATCGAGTCCCAACTCCCGCGATGAACATTCACCCGGTTGCCGTCGAACCGCAAAACCCTGCTCTAGCGGCAGAACGCTATCGAGAAACCTTACGCTCCCGCTTTCCAGATGACACCTTCCCAACTTGGGACTTAGTACTTCTGGGGATGGGGGATGATGGTCACACCGCGTCACTCTTCCCGCATACGGATGCCTTGAGCGAGCAGAAACTCTGGTTCGTGGAAAACTGGGTCGAGAAGTTCGACGCTTACCGGTACACCTTAACCGCGTCAGCCATCAATTCAGGCCAGCGAATATGGTTCTTGGTGGCAGGCGAAAACAAGCGACCAGCTCTAGCAGAAGTGCTCTCTGGCCGTGGCAATGAACGGGTCTACCCATCGCGTTTGATTCAGCCAACCCAGTGGTGGATCACCGACGACGCGTTACCCTGCTAACAAACAACCTGGACTGCTAACAAACAACCTGGACTGCTAACAAACAACCTGGACTGGCAGCAAACAACCTGGACTGGCAGCAAAGACAGCGCGGATCCAGCTACAAAAAAAGCGAGCCGACATTTCCAACCGGCTCGCTCTCGTTGAATCGCTGGACTAAAAATGACTACCCAGCCTTTGCCAGGTTTTGCTTTCTCAGGCTATCGATGTAGTCGTGCGCGATATTGAGGACCTCTTTGTTGTAGAAGTTGTCGCGATAGATCTTTTCGCTGTTGAGCTGGGCTTCAACTTGCTCCTCTTCTTCTTCTTTCTGAGCATCAAGTTCTTTTCGACGGTCAAAGAAAGCGACTTCTTCCAACGAAACTTCGTTTTGCTCCTTCTGATCGACGTAGGAGGCAACACGACGCAGCAAGTCTTGAAACTCTTCATCCTCGCTGACTCTTTTCATCGAACGCTGACGAATGTCCCCCAATAAATCGGGAGGCACCATGCTGTAGATCTCATGGCGAGCCGCTTTGACGGTATCGTGCTCGAGCGCGTATTGCAGGTCACCCTCACCGATGTCCATTTTGGCGGTGATGCTTGGCAGAATCACGTCGGCCGGCACACCATTTCGTTGAGTGCTTTGACCGTCTGGTAGATAGAACTGCTGCAACGTAACCTTCAAGGCACCATAATTTTCACGCTGCGTCCGGAACAGTTGACGCCCAAGATCCATCAAGGTTTGCACGGTACCTTTCCCGTGGGTCGTTGGGTCACCAACAACGATGCCGCGTCCGTAATCCTTGATCGCGCCTGCGAAAATTTCGCTGGCACTTGCGCTGAACTTGCTTGTCATCACGATCAGCGGACCATCCCAGGTCGTTCCGCTCTCTTCGTCAGCGTACTGCTGCACAGAGCCGTCCGAGTTCTTCACCTGGACAACTGGGCCACGGTCGATGAACAATCCGGTCAGATTGATCGCTTCTGTCAGACTGCCGCCGCCATTCTTGCTTAGATCCAGTACGACTCCATCGACGCCCTGCTCATTGAACCCGTTAAGGATTCGACGAACGTCTCGCGTACTGCTTCGGAAGTCAGTTTTATCTTTTTTGGCTGACTCCATATCTAAGTAAAAGCTGGGCAGGTTGATGTAACCAATTTTCAGCTGTTCACCGGTGTCCGGATTTTTGTGTTCAATCACTTCTCCGCGAGCGGCTGATTCCTCGAGCTCGATTCGAGCCCGCACAATTTTGTAGATTTCGACGTTACCGACTCCGCCCGGTTTGACACCCAAGCGGACCGTTGATCCGGCTTTCCCACGAATTTTGTCAACAACATCGGTGAGTGGCATCTCGACCACATCGACCATTTCGCCTTCGTCCCCTTGGCCTACTGCCACGATGACGTCGTCGGTTTTTAGTTTTCCGTGTTTCGCAGCGGCACCGCCGGGGATAACGCGGGTGATGACGGTCACCCCATCTTTTTCACGCAGTTGCGCACCAATGCCGTCCAGGTTTAGCCGCATTTGAATCTGGAAATCTTCTAGCGTTCCGGGCGACATGTAAGTGGAGTGCGGATCATATCCAGTCGTGACCGACGTCAGGTACATCTCCAAGAGATCATCGCCATCGGTTTGCTTCCAGCGCCGTGCGTAACGACCGTAGCGACGCTGCAGTTGTTCAACAGCCTCCTCGCCCTCTTTACCCTCGTCCTTGAGATCGAGCAGAGCGTACTTGATTTGCCGACGCCATCGATCACGAGCTTCGGCAGGGTTGGTGGCATAGACGGCCGAATCGGGGTCGATCACGATTGTTTCATCCTTGGAGAAATCAAAATCTCCCTCGAGCAACTCTTGCGCGACCGCCACCCGCTCGTCGACGCGCTGAATGAAGCGTCGAAAAATATCGTAACCGAGCGACAGGTCGCCGTTCATCAACATGTCGTCGATGCGGGTTTCGTTCTTTGAGAACTCGTCGATGTCACTTTGGTAAAAGTAGAGCTTCATCGGGTCAAGGGATTTGACGAACAGTTCAAGAGCTCGCTTGCTGATCGTATCGTTCAGCTTCTCACCGGAGATGTGATTACGAGGCATCAGCATCGCGATCAGTCGTGCAACCACTTGATCCTCTTTACGAGGCTCCGCCAACACGGGTGCCGCATCGGCCTGAACGACCGCACCATCTTGGGCTTGCGAAGAACTGACCGGGGCGATGCAGGCAGCGGCCAGCATCAGTCCCACGCCCATCCACAGAGTGGGGCGTCGCCGCGCTGGCGTGACCGATGAGTGCAGGAAACAGTCCGGTGATTGGGGCATAGGGCAATCCTAAAGGAAGCGTAACGTCATTCGCAGTGATCAAGCAGGTCGCAAGACCCGTTGAATAGTAGGAAAGGGGCAAAAGCAGAGCAACTCCGTTTCTTTTACTAGTTTACCAGCATAACCACCCCGCTTGGCCTCGATCGCCAATTCAGCCCTGAGAATTCAGACTGAATCTCGCCCAATCGATGCCAACAGATGCCGAAAAGCCCCTGGCAGATGCGATACCATTCAACCACAGCGGTGCCCCAAAAAACGAGAGTTTCGATCGCTCAGAAAGCCGAGACCGCGCCCCGCAGAGGCTAGAGTGGGCGGATTCCCGGTGGTAGATCGCTGCTCGTCGCATCGTAGCCGAGATGTGTAAACGTCATCGTGTAGGTTCCGTAGAGTCGGCTACGGCCAACACGCCGGAGGGTCAACTTCCAGCCATCTCGAAAATGACCACCTTCCACCGGAGAGATCCTCCCGACCGAAAAATAGGGGGGGGCGGTTTGATCAAGATCAAGCAGATCGATGTCAGATGCATATCCCCCGTGCTCGGCCCGAAAATGTGCCTGGGCCTCGCGTACAGCGGACAGAAAGCGGAATGATTCCGATGCCCTACGCTGCTCACCACCCCGAACCATATGGGGCAAGCCGTAAACGGCAAAAATCCCAGCGATGACAATCGCGATCGTGATCGCAATCGGTGACATCCCTGAACGACGACGCCCGAAATGATCTTGATATTGGCGGAGGGCAGCGAGATTCGCCATAGCGAGAAAGCCGGAGCCGGGAAACGAAATGGACCAAGCGGCACTATGCCGCCAGCGATCAACAAGTCGACGCAAACTGAACAGCTAGGGCAGTGAAGCGAGAACCCTGCCCCACTTGAGGAGTCCCTGTAACATTAGCCTGCTGCCGATCAAGCGGGACGGTCGACTTTCTAGTTCCACGCCATTCAGCCCGAGCTTGACACGAAGCTGTAGCGAATGTGGGGATTTTTCCTGACCAACACCGCCCAAACCGGCACTTCGCCAGAGGAACGGGCGACCGACCGTCAAGGCAACAAAGATCATTTCGGGGCAACAACCGAACCGACACTGCGGATCTTCTTGAATCACTCTGGCGGGCTAGCGAGCCTGCTCAACGTAACTTGCAGCGTATTCAATGGCCGCCGGGGGGCCGCACGCCGTAACACTACGGCTGCAAGACCAGCGTTTGCCGATGCAACCAGCGTTTTCCAAGATGAGGTGACTGGCTCAGTATTGGAAACTTTCCGCATCAGTTTTCGGTGCGGGCTGGTAGCTGTGAGGCTCCATGCTGCCAGCAGCCCGTCCTTGGCTCAAACTTCGGACAGCCCCCGAGTAGCCGAACAATTCTTTCAAGGGCGCGTGAGCAGTGATGATGGTCATCGCCCCACGTGTTTCGGTCGCCGAGATGATTGCCCGACGCTGCTGCAAGTCACCCACCAATTCTCCCATGTAATCTTCGGGAGTCGTGACTTCTACCCGCATCACAGGTTCAAGCAGCACGGGACCAGCGGCTTCCAACGCTCGATCAAATGCATCACCGGCGGCAATCCGAAAGGCAACTTCATCACTCCCTTCTTCCTGCATTTCAGCGTCGTACGCTTCAATCTTCACTCCTGACAAGGGAAAACCTGCCAGCAATCCACCACCCGCGGCACGCTCGCGGAGTTCGTCAATCGCAGCTTGACGCACGGCATTCGGCAATCCGACCTCAGGTGGCAGACGATCGAACACCAATACAGGTGCGGAATTATCTTCGAGTGGCGAAACACGCACACTCAGACGGGCGAACATCTGGCTCGCGCCAATTTGCCGATTGCACTGACCGATGATGTCACTGCTACCACCGATCGTTTCACGATAGTTGACTCTTGGCTTGTAGAACTTGACATTCAAACCAAAGTCACGCGTCAACCGATGCTGAATCACCTCCAGGTGCAACTCGCCCATTCCACTGATGAGCGTTTGCCCTGTTTCCTCGTTTTCAACGGCGCGAAATGTTGGATCTTGCCGACGCAACATGCTGAGCGTTTCTTCTAACTTCTTCTTGTCGCTCGTGCTTTCCGACTCGATCGCCATTGACAGCACAGCATCTGCAAACTTGATGCTGGGCAACTCAATCAGTTCCTTGGTATCACAGAAAGTGTCACCGGTGATTGCGAAACGCGGGCCGATCACACAACAAATATCGCCGGCCGAAACGACATCGATCTGCCCATCACGATCTTTCTTGGTCGCATGAATCTGCCACAACTGAGCGATATTTTCTTTCTTCTGTCGATTGGGACAGAAGACACGAGAGTTCTGCTTCAGGCTGCCGCTGTAAATACGGATCCAATAGTTGTCACCAGTCTTGGCTGGCAGGATTTTGAAAACCAATCCACAAAACGGTTCGTCTGTCGTCGGATCGCGCGACAAAGTCTTGTCTTCATTTTTTGGGTCGACACCTTCTACCGCAGGTCGATCGATCGGGCTCGGCAGGAAGTTACCCACAGCAGTCATCAACGGTTGCACCCCGATGCCGTGCAATGCCGATCCACACAGCACTGGCTGTAGAGTGCGATCAATGCAGCCTTGACGCAACGCTGCGATCATTAGCTCACGCGGCACCTCCTTGTCATCCAGCGCTAAAGCCGCAGCTTCCTCACTGATGTCATAAATGGCGTCCATTAATTGCTCACGCCACAACAGAGCCTCGTCCATCAAATCGTCAGGAATGTCGGTCGCGGTAACCTCTTTGCCCTGCGTGTTGGGATCGAACTGAAGCAACTTCAGGTCGATCAAGTCGATCACACCACGAAACGGATCGGCAACGTGGGCCGGCCCTTGCCCCACAGGCAACTCAACGGCCACCGGGTGACCACCCAGCCTTGGCTCAATATCATTAAAGACCGATTCGAAGTCAGCTCCCTCGCGATCCATCTTGTTGATAAAAACAATTCGCGGGACGCGGTATCGGTCCGCTTGTCGCCAAACTGTTTCGCTTTGTGCTTCAACTCCCTCGCGGGCCGAGAACACAACGACCGCGCCATCCAGCACCCGTAAACAACGTTCCACTTCGGCAGTGAAGTCAACGTGCCCCGGCGTGTCGAGCAAGTTGATGTCGTAATCTTTCCACTTGAACTTCACGCAGGCACTAAAGATCGTTATCCCCCGTTCCTGTTCTTCGGGATCATCATCCGTGTCAGTCGTACCATGATCAACGCGGCCGACGCGGTGCTTCGCTCCACTGAGGAACAGCATCCGCTCGGTGACAGTCGTTTTACCAGCATCGATATGAGCGATGATGCCTATGTTGCGAAGCTGGGCGATATCGTCAGCCATCTTGCACCAAAACAATTACAGGGAAATCACAGTTACTTGGTCGTTGGGAGAAGATTGCTCCCGCGCAAACAAAAACCGCGACACGGTAACATCCGTATCGCGGTCTAATTTTATTCCTGCGGTTGTTCTACCAAGCGAAGTGAGCAAATGCCTTGTTGGCGTCAGCCATTCGGTGCGTGTTCTCGCGTTTGGTGTAAGCAACGCCCTCTTTCTTGTAGGCTGCCAAGAATTCATCCGCCAGCTTGAGGTGCATCGGACGACCTTTCTTGTCTCGCACCGCCTGCAGGATCCAACGCAGTGCCAAGCTCTGCTGCCGAGCTCTGCTGACTTGCATGGGAACCTGGTAGCTGGCACCACCGACTCGCTTGCTGCGAACCTCGATGTAAGGCTTCACATTCTCGACAGCTGTCTCAAAGACCTCAATCGGAGATTGCTCGCCTGTTTCGTTACGACGACCAATTTCGTCCAGTGCGTCGTAGAAGACTCGCTGAGCAGTGGTTTTTTTGCCGTCGTTCATCAAGCAGTTAATGAACTTGCTGGCCAGAAGCGAGTTATGCTTCGGATCACCCTTCATTTGGGTGCGGCTTGCTGTGATACGTCCCATCGTGTGTCGTTATTCAGTTTGTGCGTTGAGAGGTGTTCGGAACCGATTATTTCTTCGCGCCATAGCGGCTGCGGGATTGTTTACGACCTTCCACGCCGAGGGCATCGCGTGACCCCCGGACCACTTGGTACCGAACCCCCGGCAAGTCACGGACACGGCCGCCGCGGACGAGCACGATTGAGTGTTCCTGGAGATTGTGGCCTTCGCCCGGAATGTAAACCGTCACCTCTTTGCCGTTACTCAAACGAACACGCGAGATTTTTCGCAGTGCCGAGTTCGGCTTCTTGGGGGTCATCGTCCGGACCTGCAAACAAACACCCTGTTTTTGTGGGCATTTCTCGAGTACCGGCGACTTGCTCTGACTCTTCTTGGATTTGCGTCGTTTACGGACGAGTTGGTTGATCGTGGGCATGGAAAGAAGTGTTGGAGTGGGTGATTTCCACACAATGGGCGGTCTCGCTCGGGCCAAACTTGGACGAGCAAGCAGAAAACAAAGCAGTTGAGGCGAGAAAAATGCGGCTTTTCCGCCCTCAAGACGCAAAGTATGCCCGTCTTTCAATTCCTGTCAAGAGTGTCAGCGGCAGATCATCTCGGGACCACTCCGTAAACCAAGTCGTGACGAACGCCCGTTTCCAGTCCAAGTTCGACAGTTTTGCGGACGATTACAAACCACCGCTGGGAGCTAATCCAAGGAGGCGATCGATGCCGGGGAGCAAATTATTTCGGTTCTTTAGCTTTCCTTCCTCCAGCCCAGCCCTCGATCTCCAGCCCAGCCCTCGATCTCCAGCCCAGCCCTCGATCTGCTCCCTCATCGGATTCAGTTGGCAAACTTGCCTGTCGGGCAGTTCGTCCCCAGAAGGGAATTCGCCCGGCGTTGGCTTCCAGTGAGCCCATTCCAAAATTGAAACACCCCAAATTGAAGGGCGATAAATTCGATTCGCCTCGAATCTGAGTTTTTGGGCTGATCTTGCCCTCGAGACACCACCACCGCTATGAACTAAGACTCCCGCAATATTCATCAACCGATTACCCCAAAGACCCAGAGCGAGCGCAGGATGCCAAAGCTCCAATTCGTGACCCGGCGACAACTCTTGTCGCTGATGGCAGGCCCGCTAGCGCTCGCCTCGACTGGCTGCACCTCGCTCTGGCGTGACAGCGAAGAAGCCGATCGCGACGCAAGGCTGGCGGATCTGATGCAGATCCCCGATCCGCCAGAGTTCATCGGAGACGCAGCGGCACCCTTCGGCATGCGCCCGCTGGAAGTAGACGGCGTGGGCGCCATCAACAGCCTGCCAGGTACTGGTGGCCCAGCAGACCCATCGGGATACCGGGACGCGTTGATCGAAGAAATGAAACGGCACGATGTGGTCGACCCGAACCGTTTTCTCGAGAGCACTGAAACCGCATTGGTACGTGTCCGCGCCACGATTCCGCCAGGCGCTCAACGCGGTGACCCGCTGGATATTCGGATCTTGGCCCCTACCGAAAGCCGTGCTAGTAATCTTCGACATGGCTGGTTGCTTGACACCCGCCTGCGTCAGCAACAACTGATCCAAAACGTTGTCAAGCAAAGCGAAGTTCTAGCTATTGGTGTCGGCCCCGTCTTGACGCGGGCGAGCCATTCTCCCGGTGAGGACGAATCACTTAAGCTCGAAGGCAATGTGTTGTCCGGTGGCCGCGTGCAGGTCAGCCGCAAGCTTGGATTGGTACTGCGACCCGAGTTCCAGCACGCAAAAATGGCGAAGCTGCTCAGTGAATCCATCAATAAACGATACTTCTTCTTCGATGGAACGACACGCCGCGGCATCGCGAAACCACTGGAAGATGACTACATCGAAATCGATGTTCACCCACGCTACCGCGATAATTTGCAGCGGATGATGAACACGATCCTGTCCATCAGCGGCAACGCGATGGCATCGGACACCCAAAAACAGTTGGCTGAATTGGCCGAACGCCTGAGTGATCCAACGACCAGTCGTGATGCAAGCGTCAAGCTAGAGGCAATGGGCGAGAGTGCTGTCCCAACGTTGATCAGTGGACTGAATTCGGACAATGCTGAGATCCGTTTCTATGCCGCGGAAGCACTCGCCTATCTGGATCGCGAGGAAGCGATTCAACCGTTGCAGACCGCCGCCCGCGAAGAACCAGCATTCCGCTACTGGGCTCTGCTAGCGCTGCAGGGCATGGAGACTTACGCTGCCCTGACCTCCCTTCAAGAACTGATCGACGAACCAAGCTTGGAAACGAGGTACGGCGCGTTTGTCGCCATGCGTCGCCGACCGGATGCCAAAAGCGTTCTGACTGGCAATCCTGTCGGGCCGTTTTTCCTATACACGATGAACTCTCGATCGACCCCGGCGGTGATCGTTTCCCTTCGCGAGTCCCCAGAAATTGTCTTAATGGGCGCAACCGGAACGCTACAAATCCCCGAATTCTTGCGAGTGGGTGGTTTGATACTGAAACCTAACCCAGGCAATTCCGGCGAGATCCGAATCAGCCATTTCAGGCTTGGCAAGGACGATCAACAAATCCAAGTCCCCAACGATTTGGCATCCGTCATTCGCGGCATTGTGCAAGTTGGTGGCAGCTATGGCGATGTAATCACGGTCTTGCGACAAGCAAAGAACAAAGAATTCTTGACGGACCAATTGGCAATTGATCCGTATCCCGAGAAGGTTCGCACCTATTATCGTGACGATGAGGAAGACGCTGATCAGGAGTAAATGATTGACAAGGGCCTGGCTCGTGTCCAATCTACAAGGGATGCGTGCTGCACCCGCTCTCCTAATCGTTTCGTCTCTGCTGTGCCTTGGCTGCCCATTGGCTGGGAATCCCTCCCTACCACCCGCAGCTGATTCACAATCCGAAGAACCAATCGCTGAACTTGTCCAGCGAACGCTCGAAAAGAATCGCGTTCAACGTCGGCTAGCTGTTCAAACGCACGGGGCATGGCAAATCCTGCATGGAATCCTCGCTTACGGCGACCAGTTCACACTGGAAACCGCCGATGGTCCTCAGATCGCGATCGACTATCTGCTGCAGGGAAAACCGGTCGCCGGCTTTGAACCGACTCGAGGTGACCGACTCGGCGATCCGCCGAGTTTTGGGTTGCGGATGGAAATGCAACCTTCGACCAAAATCGGACAGGGACACCGCGACCAGTGGCTTGCCGTGCTCTCGCAGTCGGGCCTGACGCCAGAGACAAAAATCGGCTTGGCTGAACCGGCTATGACGATCGAGGACTGGGTCCGACAAGTCGAGTACGACCTGCCCCGTAATCTCGAACTGGAATTCAGCTGGACACTGATCGCACTCACGCAGTACCGCGATACCAATCACCAATGGAAGGCCCGCGATGGCAATTCCTATTCGATCGAAGACTTGGTGCAATCAGAAGTCAATCAGAGCATTCCATCAAGCGTTTGCGGCGGCACTCATCGCTTGATCGGGATTGCCGCGGCACTGTCGAAACGCCGCGCCGAGGGGAGGCCGATTACCGGCGTCTGGGCAGACGCAGAAATGGTTTTGGCCAACGCCGTCGAAAACGCTCGTCAAAATCAAAACCCAGACGGTTCTTACGGCGTCGATTACCTTCACCGCCCCGGCTGGACACGCGACTTAGGCGAATCGCTGGGTACGACCGGACATGTTCTTGAATTCATCGCGTTGTCGGCACCCGACCGCATGCTCAAAGAACCGTGGGTTGAACGAACCGCGCGGCGACTTTGTGGAATCCTACAACAATGCGAAACTGTCGATCTGGAATGCGGTGTGCTCTACCACGCCTTGCATGGCCTGCAGGAGTATCAGTCCAGACTGCAGGCATATCAGGCCAAAATGAATTCGGACTTGACCAATTCTGCTTCCTAATCAACGTGCCCTTTGAGGCAAAACGGTGCTTACCCTACGATCAGATAGCCCACCCCTTTAGAGCACCGTCACCATCGTGTGACGGCGGCACCATTGCCTCGTAGAACAAGGTTCGGCGAGATGAAAATTTCCCGAACGCAGTCACTCGCCTCGGACGTTAAATCAGGCCCACACCGCGAATCGAATGAAACGCGTGCTGGAGCCTACCGAACGCGCAGGCAAAACCTGTTAATCTGTTTAGCGACAGGCCAAGCTTGACTCTGTTCGTTTTGCAACTGACCGTTCGCCCCAGCCCTGGCAAAAACCGATGTCCAACAATCCTTACAATACACCTGCTCAATCCCCTGCCAACACAATTCAGCGTAGCGCGATGCGGACAGTCTCGGTGAAGCGAATCGACATTGTCTCAGCCGGCCTGATGATCGGCGGACTCTACGCCCTGCTGGGGCTGCTCATCGGCGGTCTGCTCTCGTTAATGGCGATCCTAGGCGTTGCCGCAGCGGGCGATGGCAATGCCCTGATCGGTGGTCTTGTGGGCGGCGTGGGAGCGATGATCCTGATGCCGATCATCTACGGAGGCATTGGATTCATCTTCGGAATCATCGGAGCCGTACTCTACAACCTGCTGGCAGCATTGATCGGCGGGATCAAAATCGACCTGCAAAGCTAAACCGCCACGAGCAGACCGGCTCGCAGCTTTGCTGCATCCGAATCGTGGCATGCAAGACTCCCCGGTGCAAACGTGATCGTGAGCGGCTAAAGCCTCAACATCCAACAGATGCCGTGTTCTTTTTCTTTGCTGTGACGGCCCAACGCTGATCATTCACAACGTCGGGCAATCACTCTTCGAGAAAGAGCAGGGATTTACGACGGATCAGCAGGCTGCAACTCAGTTTCAGCCTGCTCACTCGATTCAACGGCTTCACTCGATTCAACGGCTTCACTCGATTCACTGCGGTCATCTGCATCGCCATCACCGGTTGTCGGATCTTGCTCGCCATCACCGGTTGTCGGATCTTGCTCGCCGTCACCGCTCTCAGTGGCCGATTCATCGGTTGGAGGCGTTTCTGTCACATCCTCAGAAGTTTCTTCGCGTTTAAGTTTCAAGATCAGCGTGTCACCTGCGGTGCGAATATCCTCCAGCCTATCGAGCACCTTCTTGGTCTCTGGATCCTTGTAGGCATCCTTTGCCAAGTTCTCTGCGGCGAGCGCGTCGACGATTTCCTTGGGCACTGGCTCACCGTTGACCTCGGCGTCAACCAAACTCACGAATAGTTTGCCATTCTGCATTGTGACCGACAAACTCGCTGAACCATTGAAGTAACGTCCCGACGCTCCGGGAACTCCGTCGAGCGGGATACTCACATCACCCGAAACTTCATCGTTCTCGATGGTGACATAGAGCTTTCCTTTCCACTGCTCCGAAGCATTGATCATGGCATTGATTTCATCCGCCGTTAAAACAAGATCCTCTTGGGGTTGCGCGGTGCCTTCGATCGCCGCGGTAAAAGTATCCACGCGAGCCTGCAACTCGGCCATCTGTTCCTCGTTGTATTCCACTGTGGGAATCGACTGAGGCTCGGTCGATGTATATTTCTCAATCTGCCCTTTGACAAACCACCAGCCTCCAACACCAGCGCAAACAACTAATAAAATTCCGCCGACGATGACCGCCAAACATCCGTAAAGACAGCCCTTCGACCCTGATTTCTGCGGTGCGTCCTGGAATTGGGGGGCGGATTCATCAGTCACGTTGGCCATGGAACAGTCCTTGAAAGTGTGCGGCAAGCTTGCGGGTCAAATTTGACTCAGATGGGAAACTGCGTCGCCCAAGATTATGGCGAAAGTCTGACATTTTCTGGGCGCACCAAAACCCTCCGCACAGGGAAATGAAAAAAATGTGCCAAAATTTTGCGGTATTCGCCTCCTCCCGTGCTGACGCCAGCTTGTCTCACTTGATGCATTTCGCGTTCCGCCACCACAGAACTACGCCACTCCCCCAAGCGGCACTCATTTAGTGGCGACAACGCTAGCCGTCACCGAGAACGGGCGATTGATATTCCATCAATAAAACCCGAGAAGCCGTCCGCCAGCTCAACGCATTATCTGGATTTGGCATTCATTCCGCCCCGTACTCAGTCTTACAGCCAACGGAACTCGGCGATGGCAAGGCACACCCTCAATGGCTTGACCACTCCATCCTGTCGTACGATCACATCAGGATTTGACGATGCGTTCGTTGGGCTGGCCCATCGTTGCCGGAGGCTGGCTCGTACGAGCACCTTCTCTCGAGCGAGCGCCGTAGCACGATGCCACTTCATGCAAGAACGAGTGGGCTCATGCCGAGACCCTAAGGTCCAAGGTGACTGGACCACCAAATCACCGCGACGCAACCTGGGAGATTGAAACCGCCGAAAAAATCTACCGCAGCAACAACGCTCACTCAGAGACGCCTGCCAAGGTCAAACCACCTACTCAAGTAGAACTGGGTAGGCTCGATCCATCAAAAGCATCGGGCAACAGCTTTGACAGCTTGGAAATCCGCTTTGCCCCATCGATCACATCGACCATGATCACTGGTATATCCAATTGGAACTCGGCCAGAAATTGTCGGCAAGCACCACATGGTGCGACGCCCCCCACACTCGCCACGGCGATCGCTCGCCAATGCCGGTAACCGGAGGCTACCGCGTTGACGGCAGCGACCCGTTCGGCACACAGAGTCAGAGAGTAACTGGCATTCTCCACGTTGCAGCCGGTCAAGATTCGATCATCGAACAGCATCAAAGCAGCCCCGACGTAAAAATGGCTGTAGGGAGCGTACGCCTGATCTCGGGCATCAATAGCGTGCCGCACCAAGCGTTCAACCTGATCGCTCTTTAGTTCTGCGTTTGACATGATAGACCCTCCATCGCATTTCACCCGTCCGCGCGTACTATTCCAGACCGGGAATCCCCAATCGCTCCAAAACAAGCGGCCGGGACTCCACCCGTTCGCAGCTCAAATTGAACGAATCAGCGAGCAGGTTAGTATATTCATCCGCTTGAGTGACCGAACAATGCAGTGTCATCACCGGCTGAGATTTTTCGAAGAAATCACCGAGGCGACCATGGACTCGAATTCCAACCTGATGGTCAATTCGATCCCCAACTTTGCGCCGACCACCCCCAAGACAAACCACCGCATCTCCAATCGCAGCACAATCAAAGTGGCTGAGGTAGCCCTGCCGAGGAGCCAGAATCGGGTGGGAGGCAGCGAGCGGCAAAGGGTGCGTCAGTTTTCCACCTTGGGCCGCAACCATTCGCTCAAATCGCTCCATCGCCAAACCGCTGTCCAGCCGTTGAGCCAGCATCGTTCGAGCACTGTCCATATCGTCGGCAACGTTCGTACGCTCCAACAGGTCTGCGCACAATTCGATGGTTAAATCGCGGACAGGTCCGCCCGCGCCCCGCAAAATCTCTACCGATTCATTAACCTCAATCGCATTGCCGACCGCTTCACCAAGCGGTTGATCCATATCGGTCAGCCAAGCGGTGGTCGGCAACCCTGCTTGGCCACCCACGCTTACAAGCGACTTTGCCAACTCCAACGCTCGTTCCGGTGTTTTCATAAATCCTGCATCACCAACTTTCACATCCATCACCAAGGCATCCAGATTGGCGGCCAATTTCTTACTTAAAATGCTCGCCGTAATTAGCGGAACCGATTCCACTGTCGCGGTTACGTCGCGCAAGGCGTAAAGCTTTTGGTCGGCCGGAGCAATGTGCTGGGTGGCGCCGGCAATGAAGGCACCGCAGTCAGCGAGGATGCGATCTAATTGATCCGCCTCAAATTGAGTCTGAAATCCAGCGATCGATTCCAATTTGTCGAGCGTACCGCCGGTCGATCCCAGTCCCCGGCCACTGATCATCGGCACATCAAGATCGCAGACGGCGAGTAATGGTGCCAAGATCAAAGAGACTTTGTCACCCAAACCGCCGGTGCTGTGCTTATCAACCCGTGGTCGCTCCGCATTCAAATCTCCGCCCCGATCGGGACGTTGCAATAACTTTCCGCTGGCAAGCATCGCACGGGTCAACGTGGCTGTTTCCACTGGATCCATACCCCGGATCGCCACCGCCATCGCAAACGCCGACATCTGATATTCCGTCACATCGCCGCGGCAATAACCGTCAATCAGAAATTCGATTTCATCCTGCTGCAGAACGCCGCCGTCGCGTTTTTTTCTCAACAAGTTTGTGACAAGCATCGTAAATCCGGTTCTTTGAAGGTCGGCAGTGCAGTAATCGAGCGAGAACGAGTGAACGATTGAGACTCAGTTTTCCAGTCGACGAACGGTTTTCAGCAGACTCAATCTGGAGGCGAACTTCGAACGGCCTCCTAGTTCGCAGGCGAACCCCAGCAAGTTGTCGCCGGCGACGACTCCGGTTGTGATCGGGTTACAACCAGCTCAGGTTCGAACACGCGTTTGCAGATTAGAGGGCGAAAAGATTTTCCGTGGGAGGAACAGAGCCTCCGGTTGGAGGGCCGGTACAATCGAGCCGGTGAACGTTATATTGGATTCCTCCCCCCAATGCGATCGACCGCCTTAAGGACCGACGTCGTGAATCGACCACGGCCCCGACATTCTCTGTGAAAATGGCTTCATCATGACCAAGACGATTTTCCCTCCGAACCTTAGCATTCACCTGTTCACCGTTGGGGCAATGCTGTTGCTGGTTAACACCATGGTCGCTCGAGAGTGCTTGGCCCAGGAGCAGAGCGAGCAAAATCAGCAAGCGGTGCCCGCCCCGGTCGATCAAGTTGCATCCGGCGGCGAAACTGCCGATCCCGAAACCACCGTTTCGGAGGTCACCATCCATGCCCGTGCCCTGTCTCAAGCGTTTCGGCGTGCCGCTCGAATTGCGACCCCCTCGGTCGTTACGATTCTCTCTTACGGCCAAAATGTCGCCCCCGAACAAGGCGAATTAAACGATGAATCGGACCAGTCCGAGGACGGAGCCAACGATCAGCAATTGTCAGGCCTTGGAAGCGGAGTCATCGTCAGCAGCGATGGGATGGTGATTACCAACAATCACGTGATCCGTGGAGCCAAACGAGTTGTGATTCAATTGGCCGACGAAACCGAAATCGAAGCCACGGAAGTCCGCGGGGATGCGGACAGTGATGTGGCAACCCTTCGGATCACACGAGACGAACCCTTTGATTTCGCGCCGCTGGGCGATTCCAACACGATGGAGATTGGCGATTGGGTTTTAGCGATCGGCAGCCCGTTTCGACTTGAGGCGACCGTCAGCGCCGGCATCATCAGTGCCAAGGATCGAACCTTGCAACGAATCAACCGTGGTCGGTTGATCCAAACAGATGCCGCCATCAATCCTGGCAATTCCGGAGGCCCGCTGATCAACTTGGATGGACAGGTGGTTGGCATCAGCACCGCGATTGCTACGCGAAACGGCGGATACCAAGGGATCGGATTCGTCATCCCGATCAACCAAGCCAAGTGGATAGCCGATGAACTCGCCCAACACGGCTCGGTCCGGCGAGCAGCCATCGGGATTCGAATGGCTGAGTTGAACCCGAAGATCGCCGGCCGCTTTGACCTGCCGATCCGCTTGGGAGTTTTGGCTTACCAAGTGATTGAAAACTCGGCGGCAGAACGAGGCGGGATCAAACCGCTGGACGTGATTCTTGAATTTGCGGGGGAACGCGTTCGCGATCCCGGCAGCTTACAAGAAGCAATCGAACGCTTGCCGGTCGGATCGATTCAAAAAGTCAAAGTGTTCCGCAAAGGCGAAGAGATCGAACTAGAAGTCGAACTTGCCAGCGTCGAAGATCCCACGTTGCAATCGAAGTAAGCGGTCAACTGATATCCCGCTTTGAAATCTCCCCCGACGATCTTCGTCCAACATTGCAATCTGACAACAGCAAACAGCCTCCCGCTCGCTTGAGGCTCGCCTGCTGAGGCCGTCGTTAAATCTCGATTTGTTCCCGAACGAATCGCGGGTCCGGATCGCCTTTCCCTTTCTTGTCACACTTGAAGTACTCGCTGAGATACCGAGTCGGCATTTTCTTTTCGGGTACTTTGAATCGATCGCCTTTTTGCAGGACGGGCCGATATTCGTCCATCCGGCCGAATTGTCGCGTCCCGGCTGCCTGGCAAGGGAACCAGTGTCCGTTCCCTTCAGAATCTTCGAGATAAAATTCGGGGTAACAATGATCGGGGATCCAGACCATCCGAGCCGGGATTCGAGCGTTACGACAGAGCGCGACAAACAAACTTGTCATCTCCTCGCAATCGCCCGTGCCGTCCTTCAACGCATCAGACGCATTTTTCAAAGACCCTTCGACATATTCGACATTCTCACGAACAAAATCATAAATCGATTCAACTCGCTCCCAATCAGATTGAACCTCCACCGCAGCCAAATCACGGGAGGCCGCTTTGATCCGTCGATCAGTGGCGTCGATAAAGGGGCTGTTCCCCATGAACATCCTTAAATCTCGACTGGGGCGTTTCGGAATCACGAAGCCATCCGTCAAATCAGGCCCCAAGATTCGCGATCTCTCCACTTGCAGTGTGAATGTAACCTCTGCGGTTGTGCCTGCCGGCACGCGAGGCATCGTCAACACAATCTGTCGAGCCCCCGTTGGCAAATCTCGCGATTTCCAGGCGTTGACCAGAGGGCTAATCTGCTGCCCGGTCACAGTCACTTTTTGTTCCGGCCAATCGATTGGAATCACAAACGTCGCCAAAACGTTGGTACACGTAACCGGCGTATCCAACACCAGTCCGATCCGCCAATTTTGAATCTGGGGCGATTGATATTGCAACGCCGTCGTCGCCGAAGGATCAACAGAATCTTGCGCCTCAGTTCGGCCCGCCCATCGGAACCCGGCAAAGGAGACAATCGAGGTGGCCACGAACTGGCGTCGTGTCGAGCGACTCGATGATTGAAAATGAAGCATGGGGATGCAGCCAATTGCTGGACGAAGAAGAGAGACGCTGTACCGAAACGGCCGGAGCACATCAGTGCGAAACGCAATCAATGCTCCGGCCGTCACTCGCTACCATTTACACCAGTTTAATCGGCAGCCCGTTGCGCGACTGCCAAATCCACCGGTCATGCAAAACGAAACCGACGCCGATTAACTCGATGGCTGTTCCCAGATGATTTGCGCACCATCGGTGTCGAACCGACGCGCCGAAAAGCCATCCCCTTGAATCACCGTACCGTTTTCGATGACTTGGCCCGACTGTATCGTGTACGGATCAACCCCCATCATGGTCGTTCCGCAACCACAGCCACCCATCGACTCCGAACCGTAACAGGAATAGCAAGGTGCATTTTGATAAGCCATCGGCGGCGCGTATTGCTGAGGAGCAGGCTGCCGTTTATGGCTAAACCAATCCTTCAGAAAGCAACTCTTTCGTGGTGGCTGAGGAGCGGGTTGGCTCTGGCAAGGCATGCTCTGGCAAGGCATCGGACTGCAGCAGGACGATTGCCCCTGATAAGTAACCTGCCCTTGATAAGGTGCAACCGCTTGCATCGGTGCCGGCGTTTGCATTGGTGCCTGCTGTACAGGAACTTGCTGGACGGGAACCTGCTGTACGGGAACACTTGCAACGGGCTGCATATAAGGTTGTGGCGCTGCGTAAGTTGCCGGAGGTGCCACGGCAGCGGTACCACCTCGACACAGGCCACAGCGGGCCCCACGTCCAAAGAACATTTTGCCCATGTTGCAACAGCAACCGGAGCTAACCGTTAAAAGTGTCGTAAGCAACACCACCGTAAAAATTCGGTTGTTCATTTTAAAATCCTTGATCTGCATAGCGAGCGTATTCGGTGATCTCGATTGCGAGACCAAACAAAATTACGTTGCTCGATGTGGTGTGCAAACGCAACAACGTGTTTTTTCAGCAACAATGTGTTGACCTCGCACATCAACCTGCCTCACACCTACCGACACCTAGCGATGCCAATTCCGATGCCGCTTCGACAGCACCTATCTTTGATCTTTTCGATCATGGCGGTGATAACGGCAGGCCAAACTCACTTGTACGGCGATGCCAATCACGAGAGGCTGTGTGAATGCATCACAGCTTGCCAGTGCGGCGCAACCGGGCACCAAGGCCCCGAAATACACAGCCAGCCCTGTTGCGAAGATGCAGAAGATCGCCTCTGGAGCATTAGCACACGAGGCATCACCGCGAATGTATGTCAGGCAAATCTTGAACAACCCAATCTACGGGTTTCTCGGTTGAGCATGAACGGTAGCGGCACTCCCTCTGATCTCGATCAATACACTGAACAATTAGGACAATCGAGACAGGTGATCGTTTATGTGCATGGTAATCGAATGAGTTCGAATAATGCCATTCGCCGCGGCCTCCAGGTTTATCGCAAGACAAGAGGTTGCTCTGAGCGGGAAGGGATCGACTGGGTGATTTGGAGTTGGCCAAGCGATAAAGAGGGAATCTTGATCCACGATGCCCGCCGCAAATTTCGTCGATTGGATGCCCAAGGCTTGTATTTGTCTTGGTTGCTTCGCAAGCACGTGTCCGCTAATACGCCGACGACTCTCATTGGATACAGCTTCGGGGGTCGCGTGATCACGGGGGCACTACATGCCTTGAGTGGCGGAAAACTTGGTGGGAGATTGATGCCCGGCGAACCAACAACTGGAACGCTGTTCCGGTGTGGATTAGTAGCGCCGGCCCTAGAGAGCCTCGCGTTAACGCAACGCGGAGTCCACTCACAAGCCACAAAGAATCTCGAAAAGATGGTTCTGCTATACAATCGCCGTGACGCGGTTTTGAAACGATTCTGGTTATTGAACCGGGTTCGCGGAACGATGGCTCTCGGTTACAGTGGCCCTGCGTCGTTCGCGCCACGATTCGATGGCACCAAACTCAAAGTGGTCTCCCGCGACTGCTCATCCTCGGTTGGAATCAATCATGTCGAACTCGACTATTACAACTCTGCTTGTAGCGCTGGCCCTGAAATGGCGGCCCTGATCAATGACGGAATGCAATCCGAATGAGTCGGTTTCAACCCCACAGCGAATCAGCTTCGCTGACGGATGCTGGCTGCCACACGATAAGATTTCGATCAATGCCGAAGACACTGGGATCCGCCAAGGTGTCATCGCCGTGGAGCGATTGCGAACTTATCATCAAAAACTTTTTTCGATTGAACGGCACTTAGATCGCTGGCAACAAACAACCGAGACGCTTGCAATCGAAGGACTACCTGCCCGGGCTGAGATCGCTCGGTTGATGTCCGAATTGCTGGAACGCAACTCTGAGTGGGTTCGAAGCCGAGGCGATGTCGGAATCACGATGCTCGCTACGCCGGGAATCTCGGCATCCAAGGCGACCCTGTTACTCCATTTGAATCCGCTTGATCATCAGCAAATCGAGCAACGCCAACAATCGGGCCAACCGCTATTCATTACGTCGGTTGTTCAACCCGACAGTCTCTCCTGGCCGCGCGGTATCAAAACACGCGCGAGAATCCATTACTACTTGGCAGATCGCGAGGCCCGCAGCCAAGACCCCAATTCCGTCGGTGTGTTGCTCGATCAAGATGGCAGCATCACTGAAACCAGCATCGCCAACTTGGCGATCGTGAAATCCGGAACAATCCTCTCCCCCCCCCGAGATCGCGTTCTCGGCGGCATCACACAAGCCATCGTCGAAACGTTAGCTGCTGAGCAATCCCTGCCGTGGCAAAAGCAACCAATTGCACCAGAACAACTGCTCACTGCTGATGAAGTGCTGTTAATGGGAACCGATGGCGGCCTCTGGTTCGCGAATTCAGTCAACGGGACTCCCATCGGCGATGGCAAATCGGGCCGTATCTTGCGGCAACTACAGGTGGGGCTCGACGAATTGCTCAAGACCAGCCAATCA
>JBMYRF010000033.1:5044-85425 GCA_049602075.1 Rubripirellula sp. | reverse complement strand
TGGTGTTCTGAACTTACCTTTGTCGTCTTCTTTTTGGGTCACCGCATAGCGACCCTCATCGGCATGGGACATCGATTCAGCATTCCAACCCACGCCGAGGTTGTGAAAGTCGTAGTCGCTGAAGTTTGGACCCTTGTGGCAGTTGTTGCAAAACGCATTTCCAAAGAAAAGACGATGACCTTTTTTTACATCGTCGGACACAGCGTCATCGTCACCGGCACGCCAGCGATCCCAAGCGGAGTTTCCACTCATACGAGTTCGCTCGTAATCAGCAATGGCTTTGGTGATCCGATCGATACTAATTTCCCTGCTTCCGAATGCTTCATCGAAATACTTAGCATAGCCATCGATACTGCGAATTTTGGCAACGACCGCGTCGTGATCTTTCATTCCCATTTCGATGGGATTGATAATGGGTCCACCGGCCTGCTCTTCCAAGGACCCTGCCCGACCATCCCAAAAGAAATTTGGTTTAGCCGCCCAGGCTGCATTCAAAAAAGAAGGGGCTTTGCGGCCACCTTTTTGTCCATCGATTCCAGTCGATACCGGTGTTGGTTCGGAAAACCCGTTCTCCGGTCGATGACACGAGGCGCAGGAAACCGTATTGTCCGCCGACAGTCGCTCGTCGAAGAACAGCCAGCGACCGAGACGCACGGTCTGCGGGGTCGGAGGATTCTTGAGATCCGTCAGCTTGCTCGGCAAGTCTTTATCACCAGGAATTCCCAGGGGTGGATCAGGAATCGGCTGAATCGGATTGGCGGCTTCCCATTCTGGAATGTCTGCAGCGGTTGCTGCGGCGGGTAGGCAGTAGGACAAACAGCACAGGAACAGGGCAACCGTAAGTCGGCAGCAGGGATTCATGAAACGGACTCCAAGGCGGATTCAGTGATGCAACTCACTCGATAGCTTAACAAATCACTGCCCCCTTCGGTGGTACCAAATTTTTCCGTCTGCAACGCCGCTGCTGGATCGAATTTCCCTGGTCGAAGAACTGCCCGCAATAGAATCAGCAAACCACAGGCGGTAACTCGTTGACGGCAGCAACCTTGATTAAAAGACGCCGATCCCAGGTATTCGCTGAAGCCGTCCCCCATGAAAAAGGAGCGAACCGGATTCAGTCTTCGTATGGGCTGCTGGCTTTGGATGCACCTTTTCGTGAGTCGCTGCAAGGGTGGTTTTCCGCACTCAGGGAGCAAACCCTCAAAACCAACGGAACCGTGCAAGACCTCAGCGCGATTCTAAACGAGCCCGCAGCGACTTGATCTCTGCCGCGAGTTCTTTGACGGCTTTTGGAATGGCCCCGTTTTGGATGCATTCCCTGCCGAGCAGCAAACAACTGAAATTCGCACGAGATTCCATTTGTTCGAATTTTGTTTTCGCCTTGGCTCGGACCGCGCCAAACCGCACCGCATCAGCGCGGGTGGGCGGGTTTTGATTATCTTTTTCGGCTTTGTCGAGCGCCGCCGATGCCGACCGAAACGCTGCTTGATGTTCCTGCGCTGATTGCTGCGCCTTTTGAAGATTGCTTGGCACCGCAGTACGAACTGCAGCAAGGCCAACTTTCATGTAAAGCTGATCAAGTCGACGAAGCACGCTCCCAAGATCACTCTTCTCGGTTGACGCGGGAACGTTAGCCTGTGGGGGACTCGCGGATTCAGGGTCAATGGGCGTGGACGATGTCAAGCGTTGCCGCCACGATTCTAAATCTTCTAATTCGGCTTCATCGGAACGTTGAATTTTTACCTGGGCCGATTGTCTTGTGTTGGGCATTCTCGCTGATACCGCCACCCGGCCATCGGGTAGATAGCGATAGGTGACTTCGATCTTAGATCCTTTCGGCAGCCCTGCTGGTAAATCGCGAATGACGCAATCCCCAAGTTGGATGCAATCTTCTGGACGGTGGCTTTCGCCCTCCAGAACGACCACTTTGACGCTTCGCTGATTTTGCTCCGCGGTGGTGAAAATCTTGACCTGTTTACATGGCAGCGGCGTGTTCTTTGGGATCATAATCGCGTTGACCCGTCGCTTCGTTTGCAGATCAACGCCGCGAATACCGAGGCTATGCGAGTTGACGTTAATCAATTCGATTTGGGGCACTTTTGTCTCGCCTTGTCGAGTCAACATTGCCGCGTGTAACGCAGCCCCTTTGGCAATGGCTTCGTCGGGCGACAGGGAACAGTCGACGTCATGGCCAGTTGCATTCTTGAGCATTTGCGTGACCCCCGGCATCCGGCTGGACCCGCCCACCAATAACACGCGATCAATATCGTCCCAGGTCAGCCCAGCTTCCCGCGTAACCTGCGCTGTTGTGGTCTCGGTTCTCTCCAGCAAGTCGCGCGTTAATTGCTCGAATTGGTCACGCGTGATTTCAACGTTCAACCGGACACCGGCGTGAAAAACGACGGCCGAGGTCCGAGATCGTTGCGACAGGGTATGCTTGATTCGCTGAGCGTCGATCCAAAGCTGTGCAGCATCGCGAGGATCACTGCGAGGATCGATCCCATGTTGTTCGATGAATTGCTCGGCTAAGTATTGAGCAATTCTTTCATCAAAGTCCTTGCCGCCTAGCTGAACATCTCCGTCGGTGGCGATTGCTCGAAACTTGTTACCGTCGATCTCCAAAATGGTAACATCGAATGTTCCTCCGCCGAGGTCATAAACCAGGATGCGAGTCAGACCATCGGATGTTGCGCCGTTGGCATCGAGCATCCCATGCTGGCAGCCGTATGCTAACGCAGCGGCGGTCGGCTCGTTAATGATGTCCAGGACTTCCAGCCCCGCCATTCGGCCGGCGTCTTGCGTCGCTTTGCGGCGAGCTTCATCAAAAAACGCGGGGACGGTGATCACCGCTCGCTGGATCGAACCAAGCCGACGCTCAGCGTCCGATTTAAGCTGTTCGAGAACAAAGGCACTCAGAATCTGTGGCGGTACATGAACGCCGCGGATGCCACGGCGATAGACCGGTGATCCGACATCACGCTTGAAACACTCGGCAAAGTTCTCCGGCTCCATTGCCGCGGCCATCGCCGCTTCGCGGCCGATTACGATCGCATGATCGTCAATCAGAACGGCCGTTGGCGTTAGCATGTCACCTTCTAAATTTGGCAAACAGTAAGGCTTGCCGGTGTCATCGACGCATGCGACGGCGGAGTAAGTTGTCCCCAAATCGATACCGATAGCCGGCCCGTCAGCTGTATCTTTGCTTGAATTGGCTGGTTGGCGATTCACGGATTCTCATCTCTTGGTTTAATTGGTTCAGTTTTGATCCACAAGTCAAGGCCACGCTGATTGAGGTAAGCTTGCGCGTGCACACTTTCAACTGCATAATGAACAGGCTCTGACTCAATGTCGTCGGGAATCTCACCTTCAAAAGCATAGACCCCCAGCAACTCTCCTTGTTCATTGACCAGCAAGCTACCAAATGGCTGAAAAGGCAGGTCCCCCAATAACTGCAGCAGAAATGGTGGGCGACCCTGAATTCCTGACTCGTTCGGTGGTGGAACCACGTCGAGCAATTTGATTTTCGTAAACTGAGGCTCGAGCGAATCGAATTGGGATAACGAATCACCTTCGATTGCAAAGCCAAAGCATGCAACCATTTGATCTTTCTTGACCGTCTTTTCGAGTTCTGCCAGCGTGCACAGATTTGGCAAGCTTTGCTTCGTCGTCAGCAGAGCGAGATCAAAGAAAGCTTGTTGCAGCCCACGCCGCTGTGGATCCTTGATCGATTCGGCTTTGACATAGGCCGCGTGGGATTGCACTTCAACAATCTCCACCCCTTGAGGTTCGATTAAATCCAAGTTGCGAGTGTCCGTCGCCAACACTTTCCACCCCCTGCCTCGAGCATCGTTGATGCCATGGGCAACCGATGCGGTGGTGAGTAAACGGTTATCTTCGATGGCACAGGCAGTTCCGAGAGGGACCAGTAACTTACCCGGCTTTGTTTCGGTGACGACCAAATAGATGCATTCACGTAGTTTCTTCTCAGCCACCTGCCAAGGATCCGGTTTAAACACACGAACTCGGACAAGGCCCTCTGCCCCTCGCTCGCCGGAACCATCATCCACTTGATATGGAATTGTGAATTCCCGGTTCGCGGACCGATCATCAATTTTCCAATTCAGCACACCGGTATCTGGGTCAAGCTGAACTCCTTCCGGAGCACCTGGGCCAAGCCGAAAGACCAAAGACTGGGCTGGCAGGTCTACATCCGTCGCAGTCAGTTTGATACTGAAATCTTGTCGTTCTAACAAATTGACGGTTTGAACCGGGACCGTCTCAGGCTCTGGCGGGCGATTGACCTCGTCAACCTTAATCTCAAGCCATTGTGAGTCCTGCTGCTCTGGTGAATCACCTCGATGGACGGTGAGTTCGCAACGGTATTCACCCGGCCCATCCGATTCGGTAGTTTGCCAGCGAATCGTTCCGGTCACTTCATCGATCGTCATTGTCGGTGGCGCTTCGTCCCCCAATGAAAACCGATCTCGCGAATCGGCGATAGTCAAGGTGGGTCGCCAGAACAGCTGGTCACCTTCCTTGACCACGAGAACACCAAACGGCACCAAGCTTGGCCGACTCATCTCTGCTTTGGAAGTGCGAGAAGCCGCCCATTGGATCCCCAGCATCACGACGATCAATAAGCCTAACGTCCCGGTGGCCGCCAAAATCTGCTTCGTTGAAAACCGGGGCGAGACAGCAGGCCCCGAGGCAGGCGTTGATGCCGGTTCAGACCTCGCCAATAAAGGTTGCCCTGCTGAAGCTGCAGGCGAGTTTTCACTCGAAGTTGAAACGGGGCTCGTTGCAGTAGCGGGCGCGGGTGCCGCAGAAGCTTTGGCTGGATTAGCTGAAGGTTGGGCAGTGTCGCGACTGCCGGGTTTGACCGTGGCGATGGGTGAAAGCTTGCTGATAAATTCGCAAGACAAATCGGGACCCTCATGTGACATCCGTAAGAAATCACCCGATTTCAAATCGGCAGAATCCTCCACCAGATCCTGATTCACGAAGATCGGCATCACACCGCCAGAAACGACAGACCAGCCGCCGCTTAGCCATTTCAAAGTAACGCGGCGATCGCGAATGCCGGGGTTAGCCGTCACATCAAAACGAATGTCATCGGTCGGTTGATCACCGATCTCAATGGCCGCCTGATCAAACTCTAGCTGCTGGCCCTGCCGGTCACCCGACAAAATAGTGATTCGGATTGGCATCGGCGGACAGGTGGGGTTCGAAAAGGAAATGCAATAGTGGCGTAGATATCAATCGATCCCGATCGTGGCAACATACTTGAATCATCGTCCTCAGGAACGGAACGACCGACCCCAAGCAACGACTAGAAGTCAGGTTCATTCGGCACATATTCAAGATACAACTGACGCATTTGCTGGTAGACAGAAGCATAAGTCGATTCATCGCCTGCCTCGGGATCGGCAAATTCCAACTGGTGTTGAGAGCAGTGTCTCACCAAGTCGATCAAGTCGTCACCTTCGAATAGCAGTTGATTCGAATAACTATCCGGACTGCTCATGGCAAAGGCGCGGAGTGTTCCCGCCGCTTGTGCGCGGAAGAATTTCTCGCCCACTTGTCGTGAGTGCGAAAAGGTAGCGATATCAAGCGTTCCCTTCATCCGCGCCCAAACATAAATTTCGTCAAACTTTGTTTTCAACTCGCCGAGTGATCGTTGCACGGCTTCAAGGGTGAGAACGGACAACTGATCGTTATTGCGAATTTCCTGGAGCGCTTTCTGTCGCACCTGGTCGTAATTGATTCGCTGCTGCTCCAGTTCTGGTCGCATGAATACTCCGGGCCAGGTTTCACTCACCAACTCGGGATCGGTCGGCCGCATCGTGCGGGCGCCTTCGGATCCTCCTGTTTGCTGTAAAAGAACATGACCTAAATCCTCGGACGAGAGCGAGAAATCAGCCCCAGCGATATTGGGGATCTGACCTAAGACGATGCCCCGATAGGCAATCGGATCTGCGATCAAGCGACCCATCATGAAGTTGATGCCACCTGCAAAATCGCCACCAGGATCAGATTGTTCAATCCGCTTATGGTTGTAGCGACCGACGACAAGTTTGCGTTCCTGATAATCCAACCGCTCTTCGTCACGATACTCGCGATTCAAACGTCGTCGCTCAAAATACGTTTCAACCCACAGAATTGAGTTCTCCATAGCGATTCGGTCGGATTTCAGGTTGATCCGTCGGGCGATTGCTGCAGATTCCAAAAAATCGCCCATCGCTACCGCCCGCACACCCTGGGCATGCAAATGTGTCGACAAGACAGTGGCGCCCGCCGCTGGCGGCAGAAAGACATGCCCTCGAACTCTCCGTTGAGCCTGGACAGGTCCAGCCAGAAAGAGCAACGAGGCCCCCCAAAAAACGCAATTTATACGTCCCATCTGCCGCTCCCAATTTCGTTTACGGGAAAACTTCCCCCCCAAATAGTCTACGAAGCCTGTCCAGAAGATGGAAGAGATTCACAAACGAACCCACCAATCAGGTCACATTCCAGCGCGACATGACGGAGCTGGGGGGCCCTGGGGGCACCAACCGCGTCTACTCGAAAGTAACCGCAAGTGTCTTGGGCCATCGTCGCCAACGCTTCGATTCGGTCACGACCGAGGCTCTGCGACGAACATCCGAAGTGTCGCCGGGTGGAGGAGATTTTTGGCTGAACGTTGGGGAGGCCAAAAGCTCCCTAAGCGACCGCCGTTACCTGTTCTGCCGCCGAAATTATGCCGAATGGACTTCGGTCGCTAACTCGACGCAGATGGTTCCACCGAACACAAATCACCAGGGTCCCACAGCATGTTGTTGTCCTGGATACAGCATGTTGTTGTCCTGGCTATCGTGCGATAAACGGGGGTTTCTCCGCCATGCTCCTTGCCTACAGACCACTCACTCCCGAACCATCGAACACGTATCCCCAAGTCTCTTTTAACGGAATTTGTTACCAAACCGCGGTTTTGCAGAACCGCACCGCGTAAATTTTGGGGCTCTTTTTCTGCGTTCGCATTTTCGAAAAAAGGTGCACGACCCAACGTCAAACTGAAAAGGCTGGACTGATCACGCTCAGTTTACCGATAAAACTTATAGCATCCATTGGAACGATTGTTCCGTCGATTGCAAGACGAATCGAAAGCCGGCCGCCAGTTGCCAGGAGAAACCTATGCCCAATCACAGCAAGTATTGGAAAGTGGCTGTTCTTTGGGTCCTGGGAATTCTCATTTCCAGCCAAGCCAGTGGGCAGGGGGTTCTGCTCCCGGCTGGCGGAGCAGTCAACCGTGGCATGGCGGGAGCAACAACGGGTACAGCGATCGAATCGATTGGGTCGATGCTCTGGAATCCAGCAACGATAAGCCAGTTACCGGGCAATGAGCTGGCATTTGGATTCGAAGTGCTTTACTCGAATTATGAGTTGTCGTCGACCTTTCCAGGCGTCGGCTCAGGTTCGAGCGATGCGGAGAATGGGGCATCACCGGTCCCAACCATTGCATGGGTGCATCAAACCAAAAATCCTTATTTGAAGTTTGGCGTTAGCATCGCCGGTGTTGCCGGATTCTCAGCGAACTTGCGTGGAGACCCCAGCAACCCAATTCTCGCGCAGCCTTTGGCGACTGGTGGTACAGGGGTTGGCGGAATTAAGTCCGACGCACAATTCTTTCAATTGAATCCAAACTTTGCTGTCCAGTTGACTGATCGTCTTTCGGTTGCCGCAGGGCCTGTCGTGGGACTCGGCAAGGTCACGCTGGACGAAAACCCACTGGTTGCTGCAAACGCTAACGGAACCTATCCGCGGGGTGACGGGACTCGTTATCACTGGGGACTCGGAGCGCAAATTGGATTCCACTACCTACATAACGCGTGTTGGGAATTTGGTGCCAATATCAAATCGCCCACTTGGTACGAAGATTTCAGATACTTCAGCGAAGACGAGACGGGAGCACCAAGGACCGATAAAGTCGACGTCGATTTGCCGATGATCGTCAGTGGCGGACTTGGCTACAAAGGTTTCGAGTACATTTTGCTGACCCTTGACGTCCGCTATGTAGGCTATGACTGGACTGAAGGATTTGGCGATTCAGCGACCTATCAAGGAAACGGTGCCGCCAACGGACTGGGCTGGAAGGACGTTTGCTCCGTTTCAACAGGAGCTCAATTTCAATTGACGCCAAACCTTATCACGCGGGTCGGCTATTACTACTCAACCGATCTCTTTGATGAAGACGCGACGTTCTTTAACATCAGTAGTCCCTTGAATTTTCAGCACATGGTGACGATGGGCGGCTCCTACGCGCTGAACACGAACGCAAGTATTAGCGCTGCCTATAACTACATGTTCGAATTTGGTTCGACCGGTCCTTATGACCTTCCTACTGGCACGATCGCAGGCTCTTCAGTCACCACTGAGCTTGACGTACATTTCGCTGTCATTGGCTTAAACATCCGATATTAGCGGCAGCCGTTTTATTGCCGACCGCACAAAAGCGGCGGTCGCATTCACGCCAAGATGCCCGCCGTGGAGCAACCCACCATTCGGAGGCACCTTGATTCCCGACGCCACTTATTCGATCTCTCAATCGTAGTTCTGCTATCGAACAGCCTGAAATACCAGAGCAAGCATTTGGGCGTTTCCCAAACAGGATTACTTTCGATCGCTGTCAAGCGAGTCCGCCGCAATCCAGCCACTCATCATGACCATTGGCATCCCGGGGCCCGGATGTGACGCACCACCTGTGAGGTACAAGCCTTGCACATCTTTCCGTCGGTTCGCTGGTTTGAACGCTCCCAAAAATTTTCCATGGCTTGCGAGCCCGTAAATCGCACCATTGAGCACTCGGTATCGATTGTGAATTCCTTCTGGAGTTAATGAGGACTCATATCGGATCGAGTTTCGCAGCCCATCGAGCCCTGCGGTGCGTTCAAGCTTGTCTAGGATGACCTCGCGGTACTCTGGCAGCATTTTTTTCCAGTCGTGTCCCTCGCGAAGATAAGGCGTGTGCACCAGGATGTAGAGCGCTTCGCCACCCTCGGGAGCGACCGCCGATTCACTGATCGCGGGAGCGCAAACGTACGCGCTAGGATCGGGTGCTGGTTCTCCTCGATCGTAAATCCACTCGAATTCTTCTTCTGGGTCTTTCGAGAAGACGAAGTTGTGGTGCAGCAGTTGTTCGTAGCGACGGTCGAGTCCTAGGTACAATACAACACCGCTGCAAGCGGGGATGTGTCGATTGCGTTTTTCAAATTTCGCGGAAGCTTCCGTCCCTTCCAAAAGTTCTCGGTAGGTTCGGACTGAATCGCAATTACTGACGACAGCGTCCGCTTCAATCGTTTCTCCACCGGCGGTTACGACACCACTAACAGCCCCCCCGTCAAGTTGAATTCGCATTACATCGACACCTGTGCGAATCTCTACGCCGAGTTCTTCCGCTAAGCGTCCTAGCGCTTCGGGTACCGCTCGGGTCCCACCGATCGGGTACCAGATTCCTTCTTCAGTTTGCATGTGAGCGATTCCACACAAGACTGCAGGCGAAGCATAGGGAGACGAACCGACGTATTGGGTGAAGTGATCCATCATCTGCGCAACCCGTTTCTCGGGAACGTGCGATCGAACGACCGATGCGACACTACGTCCCATTCGTAGCGATAGGACATCCTTCAGCACGGCAGCCGAAAAGGCACCACCAACTTCCATCGTGTCTGCGAGGCCACCAACGCTTCGCCAGAAGAAGAAGCGATCGGAAACATTGTGAAGTTGTTCGCTCATCTTCAAGAACTGGGCATAGCCTTCGCTATTGCGGGCCGAGTTGGTGAACTTTTCGATGTGCTGCTTCATCTGATCGACATCAGCCACCAAATCGAGCACGCTTCGATCACTTCCATCGGCTTGTTCCCCGTCAAAGAAGCACCGCCACTGCGGGTCAAGCGGGACCATTTTGATGTAATCATCCACATCGCGGTCGGCCTCGGCAAAGATCCGCCGTAGCACGCTGGGCAGCGTCAGGATCGTAGGCCCCATATCGAAGCGGTAGCCTTCCGCTTGATGAACGGCTGCTTTACCGCCGACCCATTCATTCTTTTCCAGCAGGGTCACTCGGTGACCTCGCGCTGCGAGCACGCATGCGGACGAGAGGCCAGCCAAACCGCTGCCGATGACCACGGTGTGCGTCGAACCTGGTTTTGGAGCAATCATATCATGCGTTCCCTTGTAGATTCCAATTCCCTGGAAGTGTTAATCATCCAACATCGCTACCTAAAATCACCACTTAAAATCCGTAGCAGACGCGTTCGACCTGCTTGGATTTCGAAGTAGCTTTCCGCTCAAGGCTGTCTCTTTCCGCTCAAGGCTGTCTCTTTCAGCTCAAGGCTGTCTCTTTCAGCTCAAGGCTGTTCATCGCTTCCGAGACCCAATCAATCGCTTCACACCGCCCAGTCTTCGCGACAGCGATCCAGCATGCAGTATTTGTAGCAATGCGTACAAGGCCTCGGTGTCTTCCTCGCGTCGTGGCGCTAAGTGTAGAGCATGTCGACCCCGCCGCCGACTGACCACTTTTGGGGTCGTCATCGCCAACAACCCCTCTTCGCCTCTCGTTACGCCAAACCCGCTTTGCCCTCGACCACCAAAGGGAAGCCGAGGATCTGCAGTTGGCATAATTAAATCGTTAACAACCACTCCGCCTGTTTGTAACCGAGCTGCGACCATTTGAGCCAACTTGGGCGGTCCAAAAACGGACGCTCCCAGCCGATACGGGCATTCGTTGACGATTTTAACGGCTTGGTCAACCTGATCGACGCGGATGATCGAGGTAATTGGGGCAAATAGGTCAGCCGATGCAACTTCGTGATCGGGTTGAACATTGTCCAGCACCACGGGCGACATCTGACCTGTATTCCGGATCAGTTCGGTATCGACGACGTTAAATCGATCGGTCGCACCCTGCTTGAGAGCTTGATCCAGGGTATCGGCAACGGCTTTTCGGGCTGACGGATGAACAACCATCGGCTCGACGTTGGCAAGCCTCACATGGAGTGCTTCCGTCAATGAATCAGCCATTGCGTTTGAAACTAATAGCCTTCTCGGACCAATGCAGGTCGCACCACTGTTCACGTTTATGCCAAAACGGATCGCTTCTGCGGCACTGTCTAAGTCGGCGTCGGGCAGCAGAATCACCGCGTCACAGCCGGAGAGTTCCATGATGGTCGGCGTCAACGATTGGGCCGCTTGCGTGAGCACTTTGCGCCCAGTTGCCGCCGCACCGGTCAGAACGATCAAATCGACACCTTGATCAATCGCTGCGATCGCTGATTCGGTGGACGAGTCAATCTGTCGCAGCGCGGTCTCAGGGACGCCGGCATCGTGAAACGCTTGAACCATTCTGGCAGTGACTTGCTCAGATCCGATAGCCGGTTTGATGATTACCTGATTTCCGGCCGCGAGCGCTTGTGCGGCTTGTGTTCCCACCAGCAGCAGCGGATAGTTCCACGTCCCGAGCACCAAAACGGTTCCCAAAGGAACCCGATGTACTGTGCTTTGGATGCCCCACATCCAGAGTGGCCGCCCGCTGACTCCGTGGTGTCTTGGTCGAAGAATCCTGGGACCTCGCTGACCAAGAAATTTCAATGCCGCGCAAAATGGCACTAATTCGGCCCCCAGCGTGTCTGCGGGATCCACTCGTTGTTCGCTTTGGCAAAGCGATACAAGCTCTTCCGCAGCCTCGGTAATCGTGGTTGCCACCTTGGCGACCCGACGGCAGCGCTGCTCGGTCGTCAACGCCGCCCATTTGGACACAGTACTACAGTCGTCCATTGATCTTTCCCTGTTTGTGCCTGGGGCCGGTTAGACATTTTGACTGGTTGTAGCCAGCATTCCTGGCCCTTGCGACCACTGTCTGCCCAATCAACGTCTCTGTCCAATCAACGTCTCTGTCCTGTTCACCCACCGGGGGTCTACCGTCTCACCCCGATTTGCATCATGGTTTACCCAGGAGCATGGTTTATTCCACAACCTGGTTTGTTCCGGCAATCCTAGCGGTGGAACGGACCACCACGAGATCGAAGCTACCCAACAATTGGAGCTCTATTATCAATGTCGCTCAACCCGGTCGAACATTCAGTACTGGACGCAATCGCCGCTCGTTGGAGCCCCTATCGTTTCGAGCCGCGGATTGTTGAATCGGAAAAGCTGAGCCAGTGTTTTGAAGCCGCCAGATGGGCAGCGAGCAGTTATAACGAACAGCCGTGGTCGTTCCTGCTTGCGCAACGCGAAAATGACGATTCGTTTAAGCGAATGCTGGCCTGTCTGATGGAGGCGAACCAGACCTGGGCGCAGAACGCGGGCGTTTTGGTACTGACCGTAATTAACACGCGTTTCAAGCGAGGTGGTAAGCCGAATCGTGTGGCGCTGCACGATTTGGGGCAAGCCGCTGCCCATTTCGCGTTGCAGGCGACGACCTTAGGGCTGCAGGTCCATCAGATGGGAGGCGTCAATCTGAGCAAGATCCGCCACGAATACGAGATTCCCGAGGGCTACGAGCCGCAAACGGCGCTCGCCGTCGGATACCCAGATCAAAGCGAGCCTCGCGGTGAGTCGGCTGTGGAGCTAAAGCAGCGAGAAACTGGCCCACGAGCCCGCTTGCCGGTTCGTGAGATGGTATTCAGCGACAAATGGGGCGATTCAGCCGATTTCGGAGCGTCGTGAGAGTCTCCGCAGGGCTCAACCACGATAACAAAGGGCTCTACGACCGAAACAAACGAATAGTGGTGCCATTTGCTCGTACGCTTTTGTATTATACGGTGAGCTAAGCAAGCATCGAGCTGGATTGGGTAGGCTTGTTGAGCCTGGGTCAAAACTCGCAAAACTCTCAAGCAAAAGTCTCTATCGGTGGCGGACGATTGGAATTCCGGAATCGTATTTTCCGAATTGACCGATGTCGGTATGCGCCGGGCGAATAACCAGGATTCCTCGGCCTGCTTGCCTTCAAAGACCGCTGAACGTTTTGGGTTGCGAGGGCATTTATTCGTCGTCGCCGACGGCATGGGGGCGCATGCGGCAGGGGAATTAGCCAGCCAGATGGCGACCGATAAAATTGCCATGCATTATTTTCGAGGCAATGACGACGATGCGATCGAGGCGTTGCGTTCCGCCGTGTCAGAAGCGAATGCAGCCATCCACCAACGGGGTCAAAGCAACGCGGAATTCCACAATATGGGAACAACCGCCAGTGCGTTGGCAATCTTGCCCGCCGGTGCTGTGGTCGCGCACGTTGGTGATTCACGCGTTTACCGCCTGCGTGGTGGACTGATTGAGCAGCTTACCTTTGATCACTCGCTGGTTTGGGAAATGGAAGCCAGTGGGCACGCAGGTAACAGCGTGTGGGGCTCCGCGATTCCGAAAAATGTAATCACCAGGTCGCTCGGTCCAAACGCCACGGTTGAAATTGACATCGAAGGCCCGTTCGAGGTTAAAGCGAACGACTGCTATCTTCTCTGCAGCGACGGGCTGACAGGTCTTGTGGAAGACAGCGAAATTGGCACATTGATGGATTGCTTACCAGAAGAGATGGCGACGCGTGTGCTCGTTGATTTGACAAATTTGCGTGGTGGACCAGACAACACGACGGTGGTCGTTGTCCGCGTCAAGGATCCGCCGAATGTCGAACCCCGTCGCGTGAGGTCCAAGGCCGGTGGGGGGCAATCATCGGTCTCCCCGGTCATGATTGCCGCTGCGGTTGTTTGCTTGTTGATCGCTGGTCTGTTCGCCATCATGAAGTCTTGGGGATTGGTTGTAGTAGCCGTGATCCTGGCTGTTATTTCGGTAGTGGCGTGCTTGCTGCAAGCGAGCACTGGCCAAAGCGGCACCCCGTCCGTCACCGCATCTGGCGGTAAAGGTCCGTACCGCAGGGGTGATGCCACCGCGACGAAAGAACTTTACGAATCCCTCGGGGAAAAAGTAAAAGAGCTTAGGGAAGCCGCAAGTCAAAACAATTGGATGATGGATTGGCGAAAAGTTAATGAACTCCAAAAGCGGGGCATCGCTGCACTGAAAGCCGATTCGCAAAAAGAAGCGATCCTGTATCAGTCGCACGCCATCATCGAAACGATGAACCAATTACGAGAGCAGCACAACCGCGCGGCAAACGAGACCTCGATTGATCATTAGGCATCCATCGCGGGGAAGTAAATTCCTCGCCGCGGCCGTTTTCGAGGCGAGCGGAGGCGAACCTGGAAAGGTGGTGTCTAATAAGGTGGTGGTTAACACGGACCACTGGCCCTGAATCAGGATCCATTGTTTGGAAAACCTAACCCCGCCGCTCATCCGGATTCCCCAGCCTAGAACATTGGCTGCCAAGTGACGTAGGCAGCTAACAGTCGCCGCGACCATTTTTTCCTGAAACCCGAACGACGCTTTGGCACCAATCCCCTGACCACCACACCCCCGAATATTCTTTGGTATTGCACGGACCAGCAGCGGTTCGACACGATCGCTGCCCTCGGCAATCAATACGTCTCCACCCCGGTGATTGATAGCTTGGTGAAGAGTGGGGTCGCTTTCACGCACGCCTTTTGCCAGAGCCCGATCTGCACACCAAGCCGTTCCAGTTTTATGACTGGAATGTATCCGTCCCGTTTGCACAACACGCGTAATGGCAACGAGTCCTTTCCCGGATATCCCCCGCTAATTACACGGCTGATCGCCAATGCCGGATATCACTGCGGATTGATCGGCAAATTTCATCTACAGAGCGCCGGCCATCGCACAGAACCACGACTAGATGACGGTTTCGACTATTGGAAATTTAGCCATGCCCCACGCGATGACTGGCAAAGTGGTCACCACTACGCCGAATGGGTAAGAGATCGCGGCGGGGATCTCGATGAGTTGCGTGAAAGTGAAGATCGCGTGCCACCCGATTTGCATCAAACAACTTGGGCCAGTGATTGCGCAATTGACTTTATGACGGCAGCCGCTGGCCGCCAGCAGCCCTGGCTGCTGAACGTCAATATCTATGATCCACATCCACCATTCATACCACCGAAGGTTTACGCCGACCGCTTTGATCCAAAGCAGATGCCTGGCCCCCATTTTCGGCCAAGCGACCTGGAGCAACAAAAAAACAAGTTAAAATCACTCGACTTTCAAGACGAGATACGCACCCCCGAAGAGCACGACGCCTTCCGCGTTCAAGCTTTGTACTACGCTATGATCGCGCAGATCGATGATCAGTTCGCACGAATCCTGTCAACGTTAGAGGAAACAGGACAGCGGGATCAAACCGTGATCATTGTCACCAGCGATCACGGTGAATCATTGGGCGATCACGGATTGATGTTTAAGGGCTGCCGTTTCTACGAGGGTTTGGTGCGTGTGCCACTGATCTTTTCATGGCCCGGACATCTTGAATCGGGACTCGTTAATGACGAATTGGTGGAGTTACTTGACCTGACTTCGACCTTGATGGAATTGGCCGGACTTGAATGCCCGGACTACATGCAAGGCAGCAGCTTGCTGCCTGCAATGCGGGGACAGCCACATCCAACACGCGACTTCGTTCGCTGTGAGTACTTTGATGCCTTGGACCCTCACTTCACCGGAGGCAGCGGAACCTTTGGCACCATGTATCGGACAAAATCGCACAAGCTTTGCCTCTACCACGACAAGCAAATCGGCGAACTTTACGATTTGCGTAACGATCCATGGGAATTTGATGACCTCTGGGAGGTGGAGAGTTGTCAATCCATCAAGCATCAACTCATTCGCGAGGCGTTCGACGCCCACGTTGTCCTGACTACCGACATGGGCTCACGCCGAATCGCCCCGATGTGAGCGTGCTGGCGGGCAGATGTTCCTCGCCGGTCGAATTTCCCCTTGGTGGAACAGCCCGCGTGGTATCGGGCCCCATGGCAGCGTGGCTCATCGAAGGGATCTTGGCCCAGACGATCTTGGCCCCGACAAGATCGTCTGGGCCGCGATAATCCTTGGGTTTTGAACCCGTCGCGGCGATTCCATTCAGATTTCTCCCAGCCCAGTGGATGGACTTCATTGGTCGTAGCAGCGTTCAAAAAACGATACACTTGTGGATGGCTCGCGGGGATTCGTCATCCGAGACCGGATTGTTCGAATCACGATTCCGGCTGATCGAAGCTTCGATTTTTCTACGTTGGGGATCGCCTCTTCAGAGTTGCTGGCGTGGCGGCCTCTTGAGACATGTACTGTTTTCCAAACGGCTAGTCGCCTGTCGTAGGTGACCCGTTGAATCCCTTTTTCAAAAAGGAATCCGCGAATGCGTTGCTCCCTTGCACTAACTCTTCTCGTTGGCTGTGTTGCATTTTCATTTGTGAATCCAGCATCTTCCGACGGGGCCGAGTTGTACGGCCTAACACCAGGTCCAGTAAAACTTAAATCCGCCGGCCCATTATCGTTCGGCCCTTCCAGTGTCCTGTTCGTTGGTGACGCAAAAGCCGCAAAGGTTTACGCCATCAATACGGACGATAAACAAACCAATGCAGCGTCATCTTACGATGTGGATGATTTGGCTAGCAAGGTTGCCGCCGCTTACGGGGCTGACGAGGCCACAATCGTGGACCTAGCAGTGAATCCAGAAACGGGCAATGCTTTCTTGTCAGTCGCCGCTGGTGGCACATTTGGGATCGCTAAGGTGACACCGAATGGAAAGGTCACAGTGCTGAATCTTGATAAGATCCCCAACGCCTCGGTTGCTCTCGCCAACGCACCAGAAGACAAGCTGAGCCAAGGTCGTCGTCCACGAAATCCTCGTGACAGTTCTATCACCGATGTAGCCTATACGGCGGGGCGGGTGTTGGTTGCAGGCTTAGCCGCAGGCGATTCCCCTAGTGCTGTTCGCGAATTTGATTTTCCGTTCAATGAATCAGCCGCTGGAATTCGCGTCGAGATTTTCCATGCAGCCCACGGACGTTCAGAGGACTATGCACCGATTCAAACTTTCGTGCCGTTTAACATCGGCGGAGAAGCCAGCCTGCTGGCCGGTTACACCTGCACTCCCCTGGTCAAAATACCGATCGCCAAACTGGAAAGCGAAACGAAGGTAACAGGGACGACCGTGGCCGAACTCGGAAATCGAAATCGCCCACTCGACATGATTGTTTACAACAAGGATGGAAAGGACTATGTCTTGATGGCCAACAGCGCCCGCGGTGTGATGAAGATTAGCACGGATCGTTTGGCCGAAAACACTGGTTTAACCGAGCGCGTTAGCGGTGGCGGTGTGGCAGGCCAAAGTTACGAGACGGTAAGTGCCTGGGAAGGGATCGTCCAGCTGGACAAGCTGGATGACAAGCACGCGTTGGTGGTTGCTCAGAGTGATGCCGGCACCACCTTGAAGTCGGTCGAACTGCCGTAGCGAGGTTCGCGTCTAAGCTAGGTTGGCACCGCCTCGGCCAACCTAGCTGAGACCGAGGTCCTACAGGGAATCAGTCGGGCAACCTCCCTTGTGGTCTCCGCCTCAGTCGTACGTCGCAGGTCAAAACAACTGCTTGCTTCGTGGGGCAAGGAAATAAAAACGCGTTTTCAACAGGAAGCGGTTGCTTAAAGATCACGTCCGAGCTCGCGTAGCGGTTTGCGATTGATGAGATGGTGCAGCCCATCCGACCTGGCTTACTGCTTGCTAAAGGCAGTTTGGGGTTACATGAGAGAAGAGCGGTTTGCCTTTAAAACATGCATTTCGCTTCTAAGCTGCGCCTTTTGCATTTAAGAAGCGGGACAAAAAAAGATAAGCTTTGTGGCAATGAGACGGAAACGTCGCGATCAAAACTCCCGCCAAAGCGCTGAGCCGCGTCGTCGCTTGCGTATGGAGTCATTGGAATCGAGACGAGTACTCGCTTCTCTGGTCGTGACGACCAACCTCGATGTTGTCGATGCACAGGATGGGGAACTTAGTCTTCGGGAAGCGGTTGAGCAGGCAAACTCGATTCCGGGGCCAGATACAATCTCATTTGACTCCACTCGATTTTCTGAGCCCTCGCGAATCGACCTCGCTCTAGGGCAATTGCAGGCTACCGATTCGGTTTTAATTGAAGGTACCGGAAAAGATCGACTAACGATTGATGCGGGTGGAGCTTCTCGGGTTTTCGAATTCTTGAGCATGGACGGTGACCTGAGCCTAAGTCGGATCACGCTGACGGGTGGCCGAACGGTAGGCCAGGACATCAATACCAATCAAAGCGGAGGTGGGATTCGCTTCGCCTCCGGTGGCACCCTAACTCTCGATCAAGTCGATCTGCTAGAGCACCAAACGCAAGGTAGCGGGGCAAAGGGAGGCGGTCTGTTTGCCGCTCCTGGCAATGTCTTGATCCGACAAAGCTCCATCGCCGGCAATTTGACTGAAGGTGGCGACAGCCCCGGCGGCGCTCTGTTTGTCGCTGACGGATCCTTAACGATCATCGACAGCCACGTTACGGGGAACCGCACCGCAGGATTAGGATCACGAGGAGGGGCGATTTTTTCATCAGGAACCGAGGTATCGATCGTCGGCTCAATCATTTCGACAAATCAAACAGACCAAGGACAGGCAGACGGCGGCGGGATTTGGAGTTCCGCGAGCTTAAGGTTTCTTCGGAGCCAAGTACTTCGTAACCAAACCCTTGGGACTGATTCCGATGGTGGAGCACTTTTTTCAACTGGTCCGGTGACGCTGGCCGACAGTGACTTGTCACTCAATTCAACGTCCGGCATCGGTGCATCCGGTGGAGCGATGGCGGTCGACACAGCAGACATCTCGATCGTCAACAGTTCGATCACGGGCAATACAAGCGAAGAAAGGTTTAGCTATGGCGGTGGTCTCTTTGCAATCCGGAGCGAAGTGACAATTCAGAATTCAACCATTTCGACCAATCATGCGCAAGGAACTGAATCTGACGGCGGTGGCTTAGCGATCTTTTTTGGATCGCTCGAGCTCGAAAGCAGTACCGTCACCGAAAATCAATCAGCCGGCCAAGGCGGTGGAGTTTTTATTTTCGACAGCGTCGGCCGTGGTCCAAAGTTTTCAAATTCGATCATTGCCGGCAATCAAGATGATGGTGTAGCGCCCGATCTGTTTATCTCGGGCGGGGCTCCCCCCTTCATGCTGATCGCGAGCTTGATTGGTGACAATACAGGGACATCACTATTAGAATCCCAAATCCCTGACTTCGGAGGGAATCTGGTCGGTGCCCAGTCCGGGCTTGGTGTAATTGATCCTGGTTTGGGGGTATTGCGTTTAGTCGGGTTAACACGGGTTCACCCGCTATTACCCGGCAGTCCAGCCATCAATGCCGGCGATAACGAAATGAGTCTTGGTCGTTTCGCTGACCAACGGGGCAGACCCTTTGATCGTATCGTTGCCTCGAGTATCGATATGGGAGCCTTTGAAGCTCAAGAGATCGATCCATCGCAATTTGTCGTCAACACTCTTGCTGACGAAGTCAACTTCGACAACGCAAAAACCAGTCTGCGTGAGGCAATCATTGTCGCGAATGGCAAGCCGGGCTCCGACTTAGTGACGTTCGCCCCAGCGATCTTCGAACCCACCGCTCGGATCGAGCTCACTGGTTCGCTGCTTGTAACTGACGCACTCTCCATCAAATCACCTGCAGATCGCTCGGTGACACTTGCTGCAGTGGGGCAGACCCGCGTGATAGATGTCGCTTTGGAAGCAACCGATTTAGCAATTGAGCGCTTGATCATCCGTGATGGGCGAACCTCCGGTGCGGGGGCAAGCGGTGCTGGAATTCGATTTGCATCACCGGGTCACCTCACACTGACTGATAGCGAAATTCTCGATAACCATACCAGCGGTAACTTCGCCGGCGGGGGCGGCATCGATGCGTCCCTTGGAACAGTTACCTTGAACCGTTCCTTAGTCGCTGGAAATTCGACCCGCGGTGACTTTGCGGGAGGAGGTGGTATTCGAGCGCGGCAACTGGAGGCAAACGACAGTACCATCGCCAATAACCAAACATTAGGCCATCGCTCACACGGTGGGGGTATTGAAGTTTCGAATCGTAGCGGACTTGCCTTGCAGATGGGCCGAGTCACCGCGTCAGGAAATCTTGCCGCGGGTTCTCAATCCGATGGTGGTGCTGTCGCCGTGCTGTCCGGACAGTCCGCAATCATTTCCACTACGGTTTCCGGCAATAATGCGGAAGGCCGGGGTGGGGGCCTGTTTTGGTCACATCTCCCGGGGGAATCTGAAACGGTCGATACGCATCGATTACTAGCCTCAACGATCACCAACAATCATAGCGAGGGGGCGGGAGGTGGACTTTCGGCGACAATCAGCGTTAGTGGAAACACGGACATTAGTAGCAATCTGATCGCGGGCAATACCAGCTCTGCATCGAACCCCGATCTTTATTTGAACCCAGGCAGTGGACAATTGCGCTTCCTCGGAAACCTGCTCGGCGATAACGCCGGAACCACTTTGCCTGAAACACCCAACGGTGACAGCTATGGAAATCTGATTGGTTCCTCATTGGGTATTGGTGTCATTGATCCACGGCTGACCCCACTAGCGAATCGAGGCGGTCGCACCGCGTCTCATTCACTGTTCGCCGACAGCCCTGCCATCGACGCCGGCCGTGTTGACGTACTGACAGAATTGACAACCGACCAAAGAGGTGAGCCATTCGTTCGTGACTTTGGCAATGGTCCTGATATAGGATCTTTCGAAACGCAAACACTCGACCCGCGTTTCTTCACGGTGAATACACTGGCGGACGAACTGAACCACAATTCGGACCACATTAGTTTGCGTGAGGCGATTGTTTTTTCGGCGGCAAGTGAAGGCGCGGAGGTGATTCGCTTTGACCCCATTATTTTTTCAACACCGCAAACGATTCAGCTTTCGCGTGGAGCACTGCGGATTCATGATTCATTACAGATCGTGGGCCCGAGCAATGAACGACTGACACTCGATGGACAATCACAAGATCGCGTGCTTGATATCGCCGAGCCCGAAGTCGATGTCACGCTACGCAGATTAACCATCACTGGTGGTCAGACATCGACTGGTCCAGGCGGTGGTATTCGATTCGCTTCGAATGGAACCCTTTCCATCAAAGATGTCACACTAACGGCAAACGGGACAGCTGGCATGAACGGCGGAGGTGGCGGCCTGTTTGTTGATGGCGGAAGGCTGGAATTAAACCAAAGCCTCGTTGCTCACAACGTAACGGAGGGCAAGGACGCAGGCGGAGGAGGGATTCTGATTCGGTCAGCAAACGCGGTAATTATCGACAGTCAGATTCGAAATAACCAAACGCTTGGGGATAGGGCTGTCGGCGGTGGGATCAAAACATTCCAGACGGAGTTGCAATTACAGGGCTCGGTCGTGCAGTCGAACCAAACCGCAGGAAGCGAATCTAATGGGGCAGGCATTGCCTCATTAGAAGGAACGCTTTTACTTTTCAATAGCCAGGTTAGTCAGAATCAAACAACTGGTGATGCCTCAGGAGGCGGGTTGATCGCCGAGCAGGCAACTGTCGGAATTTACAACACCGCAATCACAGTTAATCAGACACAACAATCCACCGCAGGTGGTGGCGGACTGATGATTACCCAGGGAATACTCGATTTGACCAACAGTACAATCTCCGGGAATGTTGCCCTTGGGAACGATGCCTTTGGAGGTGGCATTTTGTCCAACGACGGGCACCTACAAATCACGAATTCGACAATTACCGCCAACGCGGCAGACGGTGGTGGTGGTGGCATCGCAGCGTTTCATACAGAAAACTCAATGCCAGACCTCGATAACTCGAGGGTCGCGAACTCGATTGTGGCAGCCAACCAAGGTCCATCCCAATCTCCTGATTTGTTCACCGAGTTTGCCAGCCAAGCCGAATTATCATTCCGCTTTAGCTTGATCGGTGATCGATTGGGATCAAGCCTTCTAGAATCACAGCAACCCGACAACAACGGCAACCGGATCGGTTCATCGGTTGACGGTGGGATGATCGATCCTCTCTTGCATCCATTGTCCGACAATGGTGGATCGATCCCAACCCATCTGCCGATGCCAGGTAGTCCAACAATCGATTCTGGTAACGATCTGTTGGCGGTTTCATCCGATGGAACAGCGTTAACATTTGATGGTCGCGGAGAACCACTGGAACGTCGATTCAGAACGGTCGATCAAGGAGCGGTCGAAGTTCAACCACCCCGTGCACCTGTGATCCATTGGGATCGGCCAGCAAACCTTTTTGCTGGGACACCACTCGGGGCCAACCAGCTAAATGCCTCCACGAACACCGCTGGCGAGTTCGTCTACACACCTCCCCTTGGAACGATTTTACCGCTTGGGGATAACCAGGAGTTGACTGTTCAATTCGTGCCGGAAAACACGACGGTGTTTTCGTCAGTGAACGCGGCCGTGTCTATCAGCATCGTCGATCAATCAGATCGTGGCGATGCTCCGGATCACTACGCGACTCAACACGCTGACGATGGTCCGCGACACGTAATTGGAACTTTGTTTATGGGGGCAACCGTTGATGCTGAGCCCGACGGGTCAGCGAGTCCCGATGCGAGCGGTGATGGAGAGGATGAAGATGGCGTGACTTTCATCACGAGCCTCTTAGTGGATCCAACTCAGCCTACCGTTGCAACCGTGTTGGTTGCCACTTCCACGCGTGGCGGGAAGCTGGATGCTTGGATTGATTTTGACGGAAATGGACTGTTTGATCACAACGCCGAACATCTCTCGGGCGGTCAGAGCCTGCCATTGGCCAGTGGCGAAAATCGAATCAGCTTTACGATCCCGGCGGACGCTTCGCCTGGCAATACCTTCGCGAGGTTCCGCCTCAGTTCAGAAGGTGGATTGCTGCCAACGGGAGCAGCGGCCGATGGCGAAGTAGAGGATCACGCTGTAACCCTGATCGACGGCTGGACAAGACCGAGCGTGAGCGTCGAGTTACCACTCGGCCAAACAACCCTACGTCGAACAGGAAACGAACTGATCATCGGCCGCGCCAACCGAGATTTTTTTCGAGTGTCTTTTGATTCGGTGTCTCACCTTCGGTTTGAAGGCAATGCGGGCAGCAATGTGCTGATCATTAATTCCGCTGGCGGCGTTCCGCTTCCGGACCATGGACTTTCCTTCGATGGTGGAAAAGGGGTCAATACGATTCGCTTCGTTGGCCAGGGGTTGTCTCTAAATTTAACCGCTGGAAGCGACATTGAACTGGCAAACATCGATGTGGTTGACATGACGGACCTCGCTGCATCGACGCTCCGAGTTGATTCAACGGCCGCACGCGCGATCGATCCAAACGGTAATGGGCTAGTTGTTGTTGGCAGCTTGAACGATCGGCTGGAAATCGAGGATGGCAGGCAATGGCGGATGTCAGCCCCAACCGGAATCGCAGGCATGTTTTTCAACGTCGTCCGCCTACCGGATACCTTCATCCAAACCGATTTTAGTAGGCTTTGGCAGAACGTGGCTCAATCGAGCGATATCAACAATGACGGGGATTTGACGGCCGCAGACGCACTTCGTGTAATTAACGAATTATCCAGACACGCTTTCTCGGATCCAACATCTGGCGACCTGTTCGACCCGGCAAGCGTTTCGATGTGGCCAAACACATATTACGACCAGAATGGCGACGGCAAAGTAACCGCTCTCGATGCACTGCGAGTAATCAACGATCTAGCTCGACTCGATTTCGCAGCCGGTGAACAGATTGTGGCCGCCGATTTTCTGCCCAAAACCTATTCAACGGTTGCAGCTTACGAGCTGGGATTCGCCAATGATGAAGAAGATTGGCGAATCGGGACGCTCTTTTAGAGAACAACGATCGCGTTGAAGCTATCGATATGACCAATCCGCTAGGCGTAAGAAAACAACGAGCGCAATGAAACTGCAAGCGTAATGAAACTGCGCACCAACAAGTGCAGCCGATATGAACGCCAGCAATTCTTAGCCGCCGCTGGCAACCTGCAATGGCATGAAAATGGTACAGCGACGAAGAACGATACCCACAGCCATGCTCGTGAATCCTCAGGACATCAACGAACGTTGAAATCCGCGGAAAAATCGCCCAAAAATCCTAACCTGGATCGCCGCTCAGGCAATTAGGCATTTGGATCGCTACTGCCAAGTTGAGCCAGAACCTGCAGAACACCATTGAGATGAGCCAAACGTGGCCCAAATCGATCAACGAATTCGTTTAACATATAGTCACCTTCAAGAAGATGATCTTCGCTATCGTTGATCTCTTCAGTAAGCGAAGTAAGGAATTCGGTCTGAACTTTGCTGAGCGTCTCAGCGGCGTTGCGACAAGATTTTGCGAGAGCAGGATTTGAATTTTTCCATTGTTGCAATTCGCTGGCCCGCTGCTTGTTTGCAGCCGCATTTTGCTGGACCAATTCTTCGAGGATTTGATTTTGTTGTTGCTGGCTCGCCAACATTTGCCGCAAAAGCTCAATCACAATGCGATCGCCTGAAGCATGCTGATTCGAGTCAGATTCCGCAGAAACGTCAATACGAAACATAGGTGAAATCGGCTCGTGCTCATAAGACATATATGAAGTCCCTGTTAACCTTGCGGTTCAATTCATTGCTGCGTTCAATCAGAGTATAACCACAGGAGGGGGATTATTGTTGAGCAATCATTACCGCTCCACCATTTTTGTTTTAAAGCAAAACTTTTCCTGATAATCAGTAGTTTTTTTCTTGCTTTCCTCTCACCACCAAATCGCACCGCAACCGTTAAAGTCAGCACAACCATTAGGCCGAAACTGTCTGTACGGCGTGTATGCCGAGCGGATTCGGCCTCGATGTTTACTGTTTCACAAACGCAACCGCGATTTTGTTAAATCAGTTGATGTATTTCATGTCGTGAAACCCACTTCTTCACCAATTGACCAATCCACGGATGGCCCCAGCAAATCTTGCTAGCGTTGCGTATTTCACGGTTGTCGAAGACGAGCGAACCGGATGGACTGGGGGCTTGCTGCATTTGGGCCCCAACGGTCGTCCGGTTGAGTTCCAATGCACGTTGCCGGTACGAACGACCCGCACGCACGAAATCCTGTACGGCACAACGTTGCGACAGCACCTAATCGCCGACATCATTGGCCCGATACTTGTTCGTAAAGCGAGAACCCCTGTCACTCTGCTTTGCTGTGATCAACCAGAAGCACTCGGATTGCAATCGTCATTTGATTTTCCGGTCGCGTTAGTACAAGAGGCCGCCGAGGAAGAAGAGCAGCCGATCCACGATGAGAGCCGGCAAGGGTCAGCCACGACCAAGCTTGGCAACACGCACCTACGCGTCGCGATAGAACAATTACCAGCCGCTATCGCAGCTTGCGAATCAATGCAGGACTTACCAGACGCGCTCGAACCGCTCGAGCGTATCCGAGAAGCGATCAAGGAAGCTCATTCCCAGATCTCTCGCAAGGTTCGGCAAGTTGAGTCAAATGAATCCGAGGCCGCTTGAGAAAATGATGAAACAGCATGGATCGCTGGAAGTTCAAATCGATCAAACCAACAGCTGGTGCGAAGCTACGTTAATTCCATCGGAAACACATGAACTTCTGTTGGAAAAGTTAACGCCGAGGGCTTTTCCGATCCGTGTCCCTGTGTTTGAAACGAAGTGTGTCGGGTTTCAATTCCCGCAGTCTGGCTCTTGGTCATCGTTAAAGGAAACGCCAAAAGCCACAAACGCCAGCATGGCTGATGCTGAAAAGCACGGAACTCCGAAGGAAAAACCAAGCGGACTGCGTGACAAAGCTAAAACCTTGAGGCGTCATCGCATCAAGCCACCAAACGAGGTCGTCAAGCTGCAAGATCGGTTGTTCTATTTGCTGCAACCGCCACTTGATTCGCTGGTTGGAAGCGGTCAAATGAAATTTCCGTTTGAGCCCTTTCCTTATCAACTTGATGGCATCGCGTTTTTGTTTCCTCGCTATGCCGCCATCCTCGCTGATGAAATGGGGCTGGGGAAAACCATGCAGGCGATTAGCACGATCCGGATGCTGATTTGCAGTGGCGAAGCGCAAAGCGTGCTCTTGGTTTGTCCGAAACCATTGGTTTCCAACTGGATCCGTGAGTTTCAAGTTTGGGCGCCAGAAATCCCAATTACAACGATCGGCGGACCAGCGAAGAAACGGGAATTCCAATGGCGGTCCAGAGAGGTCCCCGTGGTGATTGCGAATTATGAGCTGCTGATGCGGGATCGCGATATTGTAAACGATGTCGACACCCATTTTGATTTAGTTGCACTGGATGAAGCGCAGCGAATAAAAAATCGCAATAGCTCGACGAGTGAAGTCATCCGCGCGATTCCTCGAACTCGCAGCTGGGCACTCACGGGCACGCCGGTCGAAAATTCACCTGATGATTTGGTGGGGATCTTCGATTTCCTATCACCCGGCTACCTGAGTGTCGGCATGCCAATGACAGCAATGGCGTCTGCATCACAGGATTACATTTTGCGCCGCACCAAGGACATGGTGATGGAGGACATGCCGCCAAAATTGTACCGCGACGCAGAACTGGACCTGACCCCAGAACAATGGGCAACTTACCAGTCAGCTGAAAGCGAAGGTGTGATCTATCTGGAACAGCTCGAACAGGCATTGACCATTCAGCACGTCTTTGAACTTGTCTTGCGACTAAAACAGATATGTAATTTTGACCCAGTCACCGGCAGTAGCGTCAAATTAGATCGACTGGTCGCAGACATGGAAGAAGTCGCTGCCAGCGGAAAGAAGGCGATTGTGTTCAGCCAGTGGGTCAATAGTATCGACAAAATGAAAGATAAAATGAAGCGTTTTGGCGCTTTGGAGTACCATGGACGGGTCCCTCACAAAAAACGCGAAACCGTCATCGATCAGTTTCGTGAGGACCCGGACTGTCACGTCATCTTGATGAGCTACGGCGCTGGAAGTGTGGGACTGAACCTACAGTTTTGTGAATACGTCTTTTTGTTTGATCGTTGGTGGAATCCGGCCATTGAAGACCAGGCAATCAATCGCGCACATCGAATTGGTGCGAAGGGTGCTGTGACCGTAACCCGCATGCTGGCGATGAATACCATCGAGCAACGGATCGCCTCGGTCTTAGATCAGAAGCGTGAGATGTTCGACACCCTGTTCAGCGACCGAACGGGCGTAGCACGCGGGGGTGGCTTGTCGCGTGACGAGATCTTTGGATTGTTTGATCTCCGCGCCCCTTGCGGCAAGAAGGTCGCTTGACGCTGCGTCAAACATCAATGAGACAAGCCCGAAAATCGATCTTGGAAATAATTTGATCGACGCAGTCAGCCGAAAACTCTTCTTGCTGCTAATCAACGCGGCGATGCACTCATCCCAGAAATACTAGCCAGCAGCTTGCTGACTAGGAGCAGTTGCAGCCGCTACCGCTTCGACAAGTGCGGGGCCGATGAAGGGCTTCCGGATAAAGAATCTTGCGCCACTATCTAACGCACGATCCTGATCGACAACGCTCACCGACAGCATCACCACCGGAATGTCTTTTGTCTGTTCGTCGTTCTTAATTGCCTTGAGTGCAGACAAGCCGTCCATGACTGGCATTCGTATGTCAAGCACCATCGCATCCGGCTCAATTTCTTTGACCATCGCAATAGCTTCGGCGCCATTATTGGCGATCGCGGTATTAAACCCGGCCGCGCGTAGGCGAAGGCTTGCTCCCTCGGAAATATAACGGTCGTCATCAACGACTAGGACCATTAGTTTGTCACTCATTGGTTCAATTCCTCTAAGGCCATTTGATCGGCGGGCAAACTTGCGACGACAGAGAAAAACATAGGTTCCCCAGCATTCCCATGCAGGTATTGGCGAATTTTTGATTGGTGTTTCGTCTGATCGACCCAGCTTTTCTCCGACTTAAAATCGATCGATGACAATGGGCCGAGGGGGCGATTTGCATTGGCGTGCTCACACTCGCGTTGTGCCCGATTTATAAATAGCTCTGCCTCCGAGATTGGCGCCGGAATCAGAATCAACCAAGTTTGTAAGCTGATCGCAAGACAGAGGTAGTTACCTCGGATCAGATGGCGTAAGAAACCTTCGATTTCATCGGCGGCCCCGTTGAACAGAACTGCGTCGACTTCGCAACTAAGAATCGAGAGAAATCGAAGGTCCTCTCGATCAGGCAAACAGAGGAAATGTTGAGCGACTTCGATTGATTCGTTTTTCGGAGCTGTGAAGGTGAAGGTAGTCGCCTCCCCAAGGTCACTTTTGACACTCATCTGGCCAAGATTCAGTTCAACAAGTTCATTGGCGATACTTAGGCCCAGACCAAAACCCTTTGTGCTGCTACAAACATCAACCTTTCCCTGTTCAAAACGCTCAGAAATGGTTTCTTGATTTTCAGCCGCAATTCCGCTCCCGTTGTCGGACACGCCAACCAGTAATTCCTTACTCCTGCTTCGGGCCCAAATGTGAACGCGCCCAGCGGGCGGTGTGTATTTCATCGCATTGACGACCAAAATAATCAGCACGCGTTGAATCTTTTCACTATCACGAAAGACGGCCGAAAATCCCGGCTCGATATCAAACGACAATGCAAGTTGCTTTATCTCAGCCTTTCCTTGCACCGATGGAAATATTCGTCGTCTTATATCATGAAATTCATTGGGATGGCGGTGAGTCGCCAAGAAGCCGGCATCCAATTTACTGATATCAAGCATGCCGTCGACCATCACGTTCAGGTCGTCTGCTCGATCCTCGGCAGTTCGCAAAATTCTTGCCTGTTTGTTCTTGACTTGCCCTAGCGTGCCCTTGCGAATCAAAGCGACGTATTCTTTTACTACCGTCAATGGCATGCGAAATTCGTATGAAACATTATCGATAAAGTCACGGTCCGTGTCACAAAGCTTCCTGAGTTGTTGATTCTTTCTTTGCAACAACGCTTCGTTGGCTCGAACAAGCCCGAGCAGACGTTTGTTTTCTGCCCGAGAAGCGTGACGCTGAATCGCGAATCTTATGGCTCTGACCATACTCGCCTCACACAAATCGTCTTTGAGCAGGTAGCCCTGAGCGGCACGTTCAAGAGTGTGGTGTGTCACCGACTTGAGATTTGCTTCCACTAGTACAATGACTGGAATACTTCTGTTAATTCGCCGGAATTTCTCGGCGTTTTCAGCCCACTTGTGCCCGGCAGTTGAAGATCCAAGAACACGAAATCAAAGTATTGCGATTCCAAAGCCTTGTAGGAATCGTGCAAGCTAGGAACGATCCGCACCTCGTATTCAGGATCGCTTGCTGCTCCTAATGCGATTTTGACCAAGCAAGTGTTGGCCGGGTCACCGCTGACGCAAAGGATTTGGAGAGTTCGCAGATCCATAGCTTGCTGTCAGCGGATTGTGAACGACCTCTGTCCCTTCTGAGATTCATCCAATTGTCAGTGGAAACATTGCGTCAGTAATCGCATCGCCCCATTACCATTTTTTTCAACCGTCGCGAACGCCCGAACTCAGCGAGCGCGCGGAAAACCGGGGCCCGCATAACAGTTGCTGGGGATTTCCTTTCGGATGATCAGTTCAATCTGAGGCCACGCATCAGTCCCCTTCTGAACATAATGAGCGTTTAAATTCCGACACCGTTGGATTGTATCGGCGTCCGAACGCCCGGTAAGAATCACGACAGGAATGTTTTCTGTCTCTGGGGCAGTTCGAATCATTTCGCAAGCTGCTAATCCGTTTCCGCCGGGCATTTCGACGTCCAGGATCACCAAGTCGGGATTGGCAAAATCGGCCGAACTTAGAGCCGTCAAGGCATCTTCGACCGCGACGACGGTTAAGCCGAGCTTGCTGCAGCGGGCTTCAAGCACCGTATTCAACCAGCGATCGTCTTCGGCGATCAGAACGGTGCCTTCCAGTTTCTCTGGACTTGATTCTTCACTCGCTTGCATTTTCAATTCCTTTTCATCAGCGTGGGATTCGAACGGATGACCGTGCGGATCTTGGTTGATCCGAACGACCGTAAACAAAGGTGGGACGATAATCTGAACCCTTCAACCAATTTCGCCTCTGCATCCTCATTTCCCGACATCACTAATTCAGATTGTGCAGTTTGGATTTGTGACTACGGATTCATGGTTTCCCGCCGCTGCAAAATGCAGCGAGGAAGTGGGGCTTCCATCGAGAAGATCGATTGGAATTAGGTTCGCTGGTTCGTAATTTTCTGCGTCCGTAAATTGATTTAGCAGCTCAAACTGAAGTCGGATCGCGAGTTTTTCGTTGCCACGGTGTTGATTAACACCGGCGAGTACTTCTTCGAATCGGTTTCGATACCCCGAAATCAAATCTTCCAGGCATGACTCTTCTCCCTCAGCCGGAATTAACAATCGCGATCGGCCTTGGCTTACTTGAATTAATAAGTCATTGGGTTTTAATACTAAATTCAACAACGCATTGATTTCGTCATCGCAATCACATCGATCGTCGACATTTCGAATTTCTGCAATTGCCACTGGATTTTTTTTTGCGAAACGTTGCTTGAAACGCCTTGCAATTACGTTAGCCTTGACGAGCGGAATAGCGAGTTTAAGCTCCACGCCGCACCCCGGCAGCACTTCAGCCTGCAAATCGCCCAAATTCAAAAAAGTGATTTCGCTTGCAATCCTGAGCGACAACGCATGGCCTTTACAGCTGCTTGGAGGGATCTGCCTGGAAAGGCTCTCTGTGAGCCAAGTCTCAAGGTCGGGATCGATCGTTTCCTGAGTATTGGAGATGGAGATGACAAGATCTTTTTCTGCTTTGCTTTTGACTGCAGCAAGGCGAACGATACCTCCCGTATCACACGAGTTGATCGCGTAGGCGAGAAGATTGTTCAGGATTCGCTGCACGCTGTCTTCATCAGCAAATATCTGGGGGAGCTGTTGATCGACATCCACGCTCAAGGCGACCTGCTTTACCGCTGCTTTGTTTCGCAGGTTGGATTCAAGCATGGCGATCGCATCGGCGATTCCAAATGGCTTTCTCCAAAGCGGCAAGCATTGCGACTCGAGCTTGGTGGCATCTACTAGGTTGCCGACCATCGTGTTAAGCTCGTTGGAGCGATCACTGATGACACGCAGGAAATGCTGTTGCTTACCGTCGAGCCTTGACTCTCCCACCAACCCGTCTTGCAACAGTGCGGCGAATTCAGAAATCACCGTTAAGGGGTTCCGAAAATCGTGAGAAACGGTCCGTATGAAACGCTGGTTTTGCTGACGTCGCTCATCGTGCCGTGCTAGCTGATCAGCGAGCGATGCGTGACGCGAGGTTAAATCGCATACAACACGTTGACGGCGTAATGACATGACGATTGCTTGACGCAATGCTTCCGCACCAAGGCCCTGTTTGAAAAGGCAATCTTGCGCCCCACGGGCGACACACTGTACTGCGGCGGACTCATCGTATTGATCCACCAAAACGAGAATGGTGATGTTTGAATTCATCGCCCGAACAAGCGAAATGGCATCCAAGTCGGTGCTGTCGATGGAATCCATGCCCAGCAAGATGAATGCGTCTTTAGATTGGCGGATTCCATCTGTACATTGCGAGGTCGTCTTGTAGCACTCGAGATTGATGCTTGGATTTTGATTACGGGCAAGAGACGCACGCAGGTCCTGACCGTACTTCAAATCACGATCGACGATGAATCCATTGATGCTTGATACTAGCGAGGACATCGGATCACTCAAAATGCGTGGGACTGAAATGTCGGTTGCGATCGACCTGTGTTGGCCTGTCCGATTGCCTTGAAGAGACTCTCTTCGAGCAGTTTCCAGCTAACGGGCTTATTAAAAAATTCGTTAATCCCAAGCTGCGTCATTCGCAGCTGCAACAAGCGATCCTTCGAGCCCGTCAGTACAATGATTGGAATTTCGCAGGTTTCCGGTAGTTGCTTGAGGCAAGCCACAATATGTTCGCCATCGCCTTGGGGCATCCCTACGTCGGTAATGATGGCGGAGGGGCGGTGCTTGGTCGCGAGGTCAAGCCCTTGCGTTCCATATTCGGCAACCAACAGGCCAATTTCGTATTGCTTGAGCCACAACTTAATGGCATTGGCAACGTTCGGGTCATCGTCGATGCACAAGACGGTGGCCGGTTCGGCATCGTATCTTGTGCTGGATAAAGGTGCCGTGATTGACCGCTGGTGTGTTCTGCGCATGGATTCGCCTTTGCTTGCTTGTTCCTGCAGGTGCACAGGAGTGGGAATCGCATCGAGCGGGTCGGTGGGAAGTCAAATTCGACTGGCCCGCTCAAGAGGTCCTCGGAACGCTACGTTACGAGGGACGCTGTGGTGAGAGAACCGACAGAACGAGTCGGTTTCTAGCAGCTACTGATTTCAGCCACGTTACGGATTTACGGTTTGTGGGGAATGACACGAACCTCGAGCCAGAGACCTTTGTCAGCTCTGATGTAATGCCAGGTGGCGGAGGACGCCCTAGGATCCGACACAACCCCGGTGTCCAGCAGTGCCCTTACATCGCTCGCCCCCGCATCAAAGGCCCAATCCAGATGCTCGATTCAACGAAAACGGTAGTTAGGATTTCCAATATCGAAATCCTGGTCGGATAGCCCTACGTTCACTGCAAGCTGCAAATACATGTACTCTTCTTCGAGGACTGGCTTACCACCGGGTGTCGTCGGCCATGACCAGGATTCATATCGAATTGGAACCTTGAGGTTCTGGTCGAAATAGAGACGCGCCTGATAGAAGTCAAAATGATCACGTTTAATTGGGTGCGTGACCTGGAGCATCATGCAAGTGACCTTGCCGATTTTTGCATTTTCAAAAAACTGAACATTGCATTCTCCGTACTGACGATCCCGAATCCCCGTCTCAATCATTTTTCGCACAAGATTTTCAATCCCGATGTCAGTAATTGGATACCGCTGACCTCTCATGGCAAGCGCGCCGTTCGGATCGAGATTGATATTGATCAGGCCGCCAATGCCTGTATCGTGCACCACCATTTTCCCATCATTTCGCCCCTCTACCCAGATGACTTCCCGGCCTTGAACTGACGCCGGTTTGAGAAAGTTGAGGTAGACCGAAAGTGGAATGGCCGTTGTGCCATCTTTGTTTTTTCGATTGCGGATTTTGACCCTTGCATACTGCACCGGAGGCAATTCACCGTTGACTCGACATCGCTTCACGAACAGAGCCGTGTAATCATTCACGTTGTCTTGCAGGTGCTGCAAGCTTTCCTGAGCCAGCTTGATTGCAGCATCAATCTGGGAAGTGTCCGGTTCAGTCGAGGCTCGAGCAATCACAGAAGACGCCTGCCGAGCCTGAACCTGTTGCCCATCGCAGGCTCGCTCGGCAAGCGTCGCAAAGACGATCATGAGTGTGAGATTGAGAAGTGTTCTGCTTTGTGGTTGCATGAAAAGCCTCACTTGTGGGACTCCTCGAAATCCCAGTCTTTTACGAATAGTTTCTGCTGTTCGGCGATAGCGGCCCTCGGCTGCCGACTTACCTCGATGTTTTTTAGGTAGCAAAATACGGTTGCTGGCTGCTACCTTGATCCGACGTGAAAAACTGGGCTTTTTAGAGGATGCAGGAATCGGCTTGCCCACCGATCACGATTAACTGCAATTGCCGTTGTGCCGACGGGACTGGTCCGTTAACAATCGACCGCTACGATTCATTACTGACACTTGTCGAACCAGGCTGATGAACCACAACCTTGCAGGCGAAGAGACCGTTATTTTTTCTTCGAAAGATAGCCATCCGATCTCGGGAAGCGTTCGGCCAGATTTTGAACTGGTTCGGCAGGAGTTCATCCGCAATTTTGAAGCTCGGGGCGAGCAAGGCGCCGCCTGCGCGATTTTCTTCCGAGGAACGAAGGTTGTCGATTTGTGGGGAGGATATCAGTGTCAAGTTGCAAAAAAGAAGTGGTCCGAACAGACCATGTCGGTCGCGTTTTCAGTGACCAAGGGAATGGCCGCCGCAGCAATGTTGGTCGCCCATAGCCAAGGAATGTTCGAACTAGATCGACCGGTATCACAATATTGGCCTGAATTTGCGAGACACGGGAAAGAACTGATCACGGTTCGGGAATTGCTATCGCACCAAGCCGGCCTGATCACGGTGGAGCCATCCCTAAGTGCCGAGGAACTTCGCGATCATGACCAATTGGCCGAAACGCTAGCTGACCAAAAAACTCATTGGAAACCGGGGACCCGCCACGGATACCACACGCTTACACTGGGCTGGTACCAGAACGAATTGTTACGAAGGACCGATCCGAAACAACGGACATTGGGGCAGTTCTTTCAAGAGGAAATTGCCGAACGACTAGGCGTTGACTTCTTTATCGGTCTACCCGAGCGTATCCCAGAAGAGCGTCTTAGCAACGTACAAGGCTATCACCGCTTGGCCGTACTCGGACACTTGAATCAGCTGCCACCGATGATGGTTTTGTCCGGCATCTGGCCGCGGTCACTTGTATCGAAGTCGATCCGCACACTACCGATTTCTAACCCAGCGGACGTCGGCGGCCCCGAATATCGTCATGTGGAAATCCCATCGGCCAATGGTATCGGTCAAGCACGGGCGATTGCCAAGATTTATGACGTGCTCGCAAGAGGCGGCTCGGAACTGGGGATCAACCCAACGACCTGGAACGAGTTAGTGGCTCGCCCGAGTGTTCCCCCCGCCGGCTCACGCGATGCCATCTTAAAGCTCGACACCAACTACGGGTTTGGGTTTTCACGACCAAGTCAAGGCTTTGCATTCGGCACCGATTACTCGGCGTTTGGATGCCCCGGCGTTGGGGGATCGTTTGGAATGGCTGATCCCTCTGCGGAACTGGGATTTTCTTATCTTACCAACACCCTTAGTTTTCGGATCTTTGACGATCCGCGTGAGCAAGCGGTTCGGCGAGCTTGCTACCAATGCATCGAAAACTTGCAATATCAGCGAAGGGCCGCATAGCGCGGCACCACCAGTTGCCTTAACGATCAAACCGAGTTTTTCAGGATCGCCGCAAGTCTTTTAGCGGCGACGGGCGGTGGATTCATCTCCGAACCATTGATTCAATCCGCCTGGGACAATCCAGCCTGCTTCTTTCCCTCCGCTCAAGCCGGATGGATTCTGTGCAAATCGGGCGGTTTGTACGTGAATCAGGCTGCGAGGCGATCTCTACGCTTGATGTCTCGTCAGCTACAATACCGGCGTGCACTAAAAAAACCTTCGGCAATCACTCCTTGAGTTATCCACCTACTCCCATGCGTGTTTTGGTTCAAATTTCCGCGGCACTTTTGCTGCTTGTTCCGGTCGCAACCAACGCGGCAGACAAAGTTGACTTCAATCGCGATATCAAGCCCATCCTGTCGGATCATTGCTATGCCTGTCATGGCCCAGACGCTGACCAACGGCAGGGAGGGGGCGTCGATGGGATGCGGTTGGACACAAAACAGGGTGCCTTCGCCAATTTGGACGGGAATTTCGCGCTCGTTCCGGGGGATTTGGAGGCAAGTGAACTGATCCAACGCATCACCTCGGATGATGATGGCGAGGCAATGCCGCCGCCGGATCACCCAAAACAACTTTCTCCTGAACAGGTTCAACTTCTGGTTCGGTGGGTCGAAGAAGGCGCTGTCTGGTCGCAGCATTGGGCGTATTCGCCGCTGCAGACTCGGGACCGTCATGGCAACTGGATTGACAGAGAGATCCAATCGAAACTGATCGGGCAGGGCCTACAATCTTCCGCGCCTGCCGACCCACGGATTTTGGTTCGTCGAGCCTATTTTGACATCATTGGATTGCCACCCTCTCCAGCGGAGGTTGACGAATTCCTGAATGACCAATCTGGCCACGCCTGGGAAAATCTTATTGATCGCTTGCTCGCATCGCCACACTTCGGCGAAAGGATGGCCATCTACTGGCTCGATTTGGTCCGCTACGCTGACACAGTCGGATATCACGGTGATCAAGATGTGAGCGTTTCACCGTACCGCGATTACGTGATTGATGCATTTAATGCCAATATGCCATTTGACCAATTCACCCGAGAGCAATTGGCTGGCGACCTATACCCCGAGCCGACTCAGCAACAACTGGTCGCGTCGGGCTACAACAAGCTTGGCATGATGTCGGCTGAAGGTGGCGCGCAGCCGAAGGAATATCTGGCGAAGTATGCGTCAGACCGAGTTCGCACGGCGTCAACCGTCTGGCTGGGATCGACGCTAGGATGTGCTGAGTGCCACGATCACAAGTTCGATCCTTTCACTCAGAAAGACTTCTATCAGTTCGCATCTTTCTTTGCTGACATCAAAGAGCGAGGTCTTTACTCGGGCGCCAACAGCAATGGTAATTGGGGGCCGACGGTTCGGGTTCCGGATCAGGATTTAAGTGATCTGCTAGCCCCTGTCCAAAACCTGATTGGCAAATTGACAGACGAGTATCAGAACACAGACCTGAAGGAATCGATGGACCTTTGGGCAGCCAAGTTGCGTAGTCGTGATGACGGCTGGAAGGTGCTGACACCACTGGAGGCGACGGCTTTACATGGAACCAAACTCGAGGTGTTAGAGGATCAATCGTTGCTCGCATCGGGGCCCACCGGTGGAACCAATACATACACCATCAAGACAAAAGTTCCGATCGCGGAAATGCGTGGCTTTCGCGTTGAAGTGCTGCCACATGAATCACTACCGCATCAAGGCCCCGGTCGGGCAGGCAATGGCAACTTTGTGATGAGTGAGTTCGAGGTTGCAATCATGGATGGGGAGGGGAACCTAAATCAACTCCCATTCTCGACAGCGAAAGCAAGTTTTGAACAGGAGGACTCCAGCAAAGCCAATCCATTCAAAGGCTGGAAAGCCATCGCGGCCATTGATGGTGATACGAAGGGCGCAACCTGGGGCTGGGCCGTGATGCCGGTATTTGGAAAAGCAAACGAATGGGTAGGTGAATTGGAGGCGACAAGTCCTGCGACTGTGGGGACGGATTTGGTTATCACCATCAAGCAAAACCACGCAAATCCGGACCACACCTTGGGACGTATTCGATTGTCTGCTACCACGGGTGACGTGCAGCTAGACCCACGACTTGAGCTACCCGCTGAAGTGAAGCCCATTGTCCAACTCACGGCTGAGCAACGTAACGAACAGCAGGCCCAAAAGTTGCTCGAATACTATCGGACCATTGCCCCTGAATTAGCGACGGTACGCCAGCATTTAAAAGAAGCAAAGGAAAAACAGACGAAGCTGGAAAGCGACCACACTCGCCTGACACTGGTCACCCAAAGTGTTGAGCCACGCGAAATGCGTGTTCTGCCGCGAGGCAATTGGATGGATAATAGCGGTGAAGTGGTAACACCCAATGTTCCTCACTTCTTACCCCCTCTGAAGCTAGCTGAACAGCGCCGGGCGAATCGCCTGGATTTAGCCAAGTGGTTAACATCGGCAGAGAATCCATTGACTGCCAGAGTGATGGTCAATCGGTTTTGGAAACTGTTTTTTGGTGCCGGCTTGGCAAAGGTGCTCGATGATATTGGGTCGCAAGGTGAGTTTCCGTCCCATCCCGAGTTGCTCGATTTGATGGCATTGGAGTTTGTCGAAAGCGGCTGGAACATAAAACATATCCTGAAGTTAATCGCGATGTCGGAAACGTATCAGCAAGCTTCGGTCGCCCCACCAGAGTTAGTGGAAAAGGATCCCTACAATCGCCTGCTAGCCAGACAATCGCGGTATCGAATTGATGCCGAAATGGTGCGTGATAATGCGTTGACCGTCAGTGGCTTATTGGTCCGAGAATTGGGCGGACGCAGTGTAAAACCGTATCAGCCCGCTGGGCTACTTCGTCACTTAAATTTTCCCCGACGTACTTACAAACCTGATCAAGGGGCCGATCAATATCGGCGAGGTGTTTATACCCATTGGCAACGCCAGTTTTTGCATCCCGCAATGAAGCTATTTGACGCCCCTGCCCGTGAGGAGTGTACCGCCGAGAGAAATCGATCCAACACTCCTCTAGCTGCTTTATTGATGTTGAATGATCCGTCTTACATCGAAGCAGCACGAGTTTTCGCAGAGCGAATTCTCAAAAGTGACGCAGCGGATGATACCCAGCGTATCCAATTGATTTTTGAAACAGCTTTGAGTCGCGGGCCCAGCGAAGAAGAGACAAAAGTCCTTATCCAATTGATCGAGTCTCAACGCCAGCGTTTCACTGCTGCCCCAGACGCCGCCAAAGAATTGACAGCAGTGGGCGATCGGGCGTTGGACCCCGATTTAGATCTCGTCGAAGTGGCGGCTCTGCTGTCCGCGACGCGAACGGTCTTCAACATGCACGAATTCATTACCAGAAACTGAGTCGAGTCATGATTCATCCATTGAGTAGCCACCTGTGTCGGCGGACGTTTTTGCGAGCCGGTTCCTATGGAATCGGAGCGGCGGCCCTCGGGGCAATGATGCAAAAAGAAGGGCAGGCCGAAGCCAACATCGATGCGTCGGATTGGACTGGTGTATATCAGCCCCGCACCGCAACGCCGCGAATCAAACGTGTGATTCACTTGTGCATGGCAGGTGGCCCTTCTCATTTAGAAACGCTTGACCATAAGCCAAAGTTGGCTGAGATGGATGGCAAGCCGATGCCAAAATCGTACACCCAAGGCAAGCAAATTGCGCAATTACAGGGCCAAGCGGACCGCTTGAAATGCCTCGCACCCCAACATGCGTTCAAACGCTACGGTGCGTCCGGCCAATCGATCAGCACGGTACTGCCCAAGATCGGATCGATCGCGGACGACATCTGCATTATTCGATCGCTGCAGACGGATCAAATCAATCATGATCCAGCGCATACCCTTTTCAACACTGGCGCGGCGATTCCTGGCCGGCCCTCGATGGGCTCATGGTTGCTTTATGGGTTGGGATCTGAGTGCAGTGATTTGCCTGGCTATGTCGTTCTTACATCGGTCGGCGGCGGCCAGTCGCAACCGATTGCCGCGCGTCAGTGGCACAGTGGTTTTTTGCCCAGTCGGTTCCAGGGGGTGGAATTTCGCTCCCAGGGTGATCCTGTTCTGTATGTGAACAATCCTCCCGGGGTGGATGTCAAGTCACAAAGAGAGGTGATCGACGCCGTTCAGTCACTCAATCGTATCGGCAATCAGTCTTACAACGACCCGGAGATCAACACGCGGATTGCGCAGTACGAACTTGCATTTAAAATGCAGATGTCGACTCCCGAGTTAATGGATATTTCGCAGGAACCGCAACACATCTTGGATATGTATGGAACCAAAGGCGGCGACGGTTCCTTCGCGTCGAATTGTTTGCTGGCGAGGCGTTTGGCGGAACGTGGTGTTCGTTTTATTCAGCTTTATCATCGTGGCTGGGATCATCATGGTGGGATCAAAAATGGCGCAAAGGTCACCGCTGGATTTGTCGATCAAGGTACCGCAGCACTGGTGCGAGATCTAAAACAGCGTGGGATGCTGGATGATACCTTGATCATTTGGGGTGGCGAATTCGGACGAACCCCCATGGCGCAGGGGAGCGGCAGGGATCACCACATCATGGGGTTTTCCTGCTGGCTCGCCGGTGGAGGAATCAAGCCTGGTTACAGCTGGGGAGCCACTGACGAGTTAGGCTACGAAGCGGTAGAGAACAAAGTCCACGTGCATGATTTACACGCGACGATGCTGCATCAATTTGGGATTGATCACAAACGATTGACCTACCGCTTTCAGGGACGCGATTTTCGTCTGACTGATGTCAGTGGTCGGGTCGTCAAAGAGATATTGGCCTAGGTGTTTTGCGACACGCCGGTGAAAGACGCGGGATGTAATTGGCTTTTAGTGGATGCAACATTCCTGTGATCAGGATACCCAGGAGATGAAAGGACCAAAGGATTCAGGAAGAGCTTGATCCGAATGGGTTGTGATCGCCAGGGCCACTTACCGACGGCCGAGTGAATCGGCTGAAGGAAGCCATTTACCTTTACCCCATGGTGACTTCATGCAAACTCTTCCACCCTGGGGCCCGCTCAACCACGATGAAGCGGAGCAGCCAGCAAAGGATTGAGTGAGAAGGTTGGGGGACGAAGATGCGTTCTGGCGGCGGCTCACCCCCTCCGCCGGGTGGTTCCGTTTGTTTTCTTTTTCAGGGCGACCAACCTCCGGTTTTACGGTCTCGACTCTATTGACCGGCAGTTTGTCGTGACAACAGATTAAAATCTGGAGTATTGTAAGTCGAAAACACCTCCATTCGACGAAAGGAGGTCCTGGCGTTACAATCTTTTGTTTAACGCGACCGCGAGCACGACTGAAACGGGAAAAATCGTTCCGTGATATCTCCTTTTTCGTCACAAGCCAAAGGTGCTTGTGTTGACTTTGACATCGACCACGTCCTGGAAATGGGCGATGGTCCCCGGACGGTGTTGTTATTGCACGGCTTGTTTGGAACGCCTGAGCACTGGCGGATCGTCATGGAGTCAATGGCTCCTCGGTATCGTGTGCTGGCACCGCAATTACCGGTTGACCCGCAGCCGGGTCGCCGTCAACGCGGGATCCGTAAGATTAGTGATCTGAGTAAAATGATCGTCGATCTGGTGGAGGAGCGAGATCTCGGTCCATTGGTGATTTGCGGCAATTCTTTGGGTGGGCTCGTCGCGCTGGATATTTGCATTACGCGTCCTGACTTTGCAAAGGGACTAGTCCTGGCCGGTAGCGCCGGATTATTTGAGAAGAGTCCGATGCGGGGACTCAACTCCAGACCGTCCCGGGAGTTCATTCGTTCGACAGTAACGGAAATTCTTCACAAAGACGACTTGGTGACCGAAGAGTTGGTCGATGAGTGGCATCGCGCTGTTTCGGATCGTGATTACGCTCGATTTATCTTGCGAGTTTCGAGAGCAACGAGAGACCGCAGCGTCGAACACGAGTTGGATAGTTTGCAATTACCGACGCTGATCATTTGGGGTGCGAACGACGAGATCACTCCACCGTCCACCGCTGAAGAGTTCCACCGGCGAATCCCGAACGCGCAGTTGGAATTCATTGATGAGTGTGGCCATGCACCGAGCTGGGAGCAGCCAGAGGAATTTGCTCGTCTTCTGGAAAACTTTCTGCCAGCCTGTTTCGCTGAGTAATCCTGTCTCGCTGATTATTACTGTCTCGCTGATTATTACTATCTCGCTGATTATTACTGTCTCGCTGATTATTACTGTCTCGCCTGGGAATGCTGGGCGTCAAGTTGGACCCTCTCTCGCCATTTTGGCAATGAGCCTTCTGAACGTATGAGCGATGGACCGAATCAATCAGCTTCGCGTTCCAAGCTCATCTCGATCTTGATTTTGGGCTTCATGGCCGCGGCCGCCCCGTTTGTCGCCTACGGGGCTCGGGGCGCTCTTAAGAGCACTTCAAATGATCCCCGACAATGGTTGCCCCGTTCCTTTGCAGCCACGGATGTCTATGACTGGTTTGAAGAACAATTTGGGACAGACGAGGCGGTGGTGGTGAGTTGGCCTGGTGCCAACTTAGACGATCCTCGGATTCCGCTATTGGCGGAAGCACTTAAGGAAACGGAATACTTTCAGGACGCACTGACCGGCCCCGGTGCGATCGCTGACCTCGAAGCGGGCGGCATGAGTCGTAATCAAGCTTTACGACGAATGAAGGGTGGGCTGCTTGGACCTGATGGAAAGACAACGTGCATTGTTCTCATCACGTCTGCCGCAGGTCGCGCGGACCGGCCGGCTGCAATTGACCGAATCATCAGCTTGGCTCAATCCGAAACGGCCATCGACCCCGAGACACTAAAGCTAGCGGGCCCGACCGTCGACGCGGCAGCCATCGATGCTGAAAGCCGTAAATTACTGTTCCAGTTGGCCGGTTTTTCAGCACTGATTTCCTTTATCGTCGCATCGTTGCGAATGAAGAGTTTTCCGCTAGCGATCATGGTGCTGGCGGTTGCAGGATATAGCACAGGTGTTTCGCTGGCGATCCTGTTCTACAGCGGCGGCAAAATGAATTTGTTGATGACAATGTTGCCGCCATTGATCTATGTGCTGAGCATTTCCTCGGCGGTCCACTTGGCCAATTACTACCGGGACGCCGCGAGCCACCTGCCTACCCACGCCGCAGTTAAAGCCGCAGTCGCACACGGATGGACTCCCTGCATGTTGGCAGCAGTGACGACTGCGATCGGACTCGTCTCGCTGGTGCTCAGCAAGATTGATCCGATTCGCGCCTTTGGTGTGTATGCCGCGGCTGGAGTCGTCGCGAGTGTCTTGGTCCTATTTGTGATGCTCCCTGCCGCGTTGCATCTTTTTCCGCCGGGCAAGTCCTCGATCGAAGCTCGGAACGCCTTTGGAAGACGCATTGGCAACCGCGCAATCAGCTACATTGCCCGGCAACATCTACCTTTGATGTTGTTTTGCTTGACCTTCATGGGGCTTGCCGCATGGGCGATTCCGTCGATTCGGTCGACTGTCAAACTGCAGGATCGCTTCCTGGAGAGCAGCGATATGATCGCCGATTATCGCTGGCTAGAAGAGAACATCGGCCCGATGGTGCCACTTGAGATCGTTTTGCAGTTCGAACAATCAGATTCCAGAACTCTGACCGAACGAATGAAACTGGTGGCAAAGGTCCAAAGTGCAATCAATGGATCAAAGAAAGATGTTTCGACCATGTCGGCACTGAATGTTCTGCCTCCGGTCCCAAAATCGGGCAGTAGTGTGCGGAGTGTGATTGAACGTGAAGTAATCAACCGGGATTCGACGGAATACCGATTGTCCCAAGCTCACTTCTTGACCGATACCGAAACTCACCAACTGTGGCGGATCACTGTGAGAGCCCCCGCGATCGGCGACTTGGATTACGGCTACTTTGCCGAGGAACTACGCCGTGAGGTCGATCCCTTGTTGGCGGAGGATTCGGCATCCGCGATTTACACTGGGGTGATCCCTTTAATCTATAAAGCTCAGCGACAATTGCTGCAGGATTTAGTACGCAGCTTTTTGGCCGCCTTTGGAGTGATCGCGGTCGTTTTGATTCTAGTGTTGCGAAGTGTCTCGGCGGCCCTGTTGGCCATGATTCCAAATTTATTCCCCGCCGTCATCGTGTTTGGTGGCTTGGAGTGGTGCAATATCCCAGTTCAAATCGGATCGGTGATGACCGCTAGCGCGGCGTTAGGAATCGCCGTCGATGATACCGTGCACTTTTTGACATGGTTCCGACGGGGCTTGGATTCTGGTTACTCTCGAATTCGTTCACTGCACATCGCTTTTCGTCGTTGTGCAGGCGCAATGACCCATACAACGTTTATCTGCGCTTCAGGTTTACTGGTATTCGCGATCAGCACCTTCGTACCCATTCTCCATTTCGCTTGGCTGATGGTTTTTCTCTTATTAGCGGCACTGCTAGGGGACTTGGTTTTGTTGCCAGCGATCTTGGCGGGGCCGCTGGGTAGGTTCTTTGAAAGCGGGTTCCTGGGGACCTTTGACAAGATGCCAATCCCCGAAGAAGAAGTAGCGGTCGCCGAAGGTAAGCACCACGAATCACCTCGATGAAAACTGACCAAGGCTGACAAGTCACTAGGAGTTTTCTTAACAGCCCTCGTCTCCTTGGTGCCTCAGGTGTGCATGCTGTGATTCCGTTTGAGCTACGCGAAATCGAGCAGGCACAATCAAGTCGATTAGATCGATAAGAAGAAGCTTGCTAGTTGGCACCAGCGATTCGCAAATTAAATGGACGGTAAAGCCGTTGGCCAAGTGGCTAGGGCCGCATCAACAACCGGTATCCTCTTATCTTGCCCCGCCTCAGATGCGGAGGAACTTCCCTCGACTTCTCCTATTCCATCGATCACGGTCGCATTCCAGCCAGTCTGCTTAGGGGGTCGTGCCGTGATCGCGTAGTGCCTCCTTAGCTCTTGCTGCATCCACCATTCATCCCTCGATGGATCAAGGCTGCTGGATGACTGGACGTTCGAAACGATAACAGCGAGATTCGCTTCGCCTTCACCTGCGATCGCCAGGCGAGCCAGGTCATTGACGACCCGCAGCGCGTCCAATGCGGAGACACGGTTGTCAGCATTGTGGTCAAAATACGCTGCCGGCCAAGTTGTGAGCGTCGCTGGGTTGACTAGTTGCTGGGTGCTTGCCTCCGAGAAAGACCGCCGCGCCAATTCGTTGACGATTCTTAACGCATCTGAACTACTGACGGTCCCATCTGCATTGACGTCACCGGCCCGCAGCACATTTTGCCATGGGTAATCAGTGTTGACGTGTATGGTTTGACCACCGACGAAATTGGTCGCCGTCAGCAAAAAAGATTCCTCCATGACGGGCGTCCCCATCCGCCAGGTCTCAATATCTTGCAAATCAATCTGATCACCTTTCCCCAGCGATACTAAGATCGTCTGGGTGACTGGTGAAAGTTCCCCGATCGCACGTCGATCGAGCGTGATGGTGTTCGCCTCACCGTGCGTCAGGTCGAGGTGTTGAAATTCAGTCGCTATGAGGCTTTGACTGGTAAGGTCCAGCGTTTGCCCGATTCCGATGGTCCGGAGCGAGTTTTGACCAGCTTTGCCAGTCAAATGCAGACCACCACTCGGCAAGGTTAGATCATCGAGCGCTAACGTCACGATGTCATCGCCGGCCTCGCCAGTTAGGTGGACCGAACCGATGTCCTCAATGGAAGCGGCAAAGGCAGTGAGATCCCCGCTTGCAATCCTGAGTTGATCATTCGACCAGAATACGGTGGAGGAACCTGCCACGACGCTCACGGAAACCGATGGAGCACGCGAACCGTCCAAAATGGTCAGTTGGTAATCTTCGACCTCCCCATCAGCAGCTAAGCCAGTGGGACCGAGATCACGCTGAGTACTGAGCCGATAGCGAGCGGCGGTCGAGCCAGGTGTCGCTGTGGCTGGAACGGGTAGCGAAAGATGGTTGAAGCCGGCAACCATGCTTTGGTTTACAAAGATCTGTTCACCCGTGTCATTCCAGTCGCCATCTTGGTTCCAGTCGATCCAGGCATCCAAGGTTGCTGCTGACGATGCTTGCACACGAATGCTTGCTGTTGCAGTTGCGTTCGTCCCGACGCTGCTAGCGACCACAAAATCTGAAATCGAAAGAATCCCATCGTCATCGAGATCCGCCACGTCAATCGCTGGTGACCCCTCCTGCTCGTAATCTTTTACGACGCCAAGCATCAAGTCACTCGGAAAATGTCGCGGGCCATCTTGGGCGAGCGAAACTGGATATGGAGTTACGGCATCCCCAAACTCGTATCCCTCACTCAGCTGGAACATGATTCCAGTGTCCGACAGGATTGCCTTTTCAAGTAAAGTCAATTCTTGCGGGATAGCACCGACAACCGTCGCGTGCGACATCAGATGCGTGAGCGGCGAAAAGACTGAAGGTCCTGGAACGCCCTCGCTGTCAAGATGAGACGCCGTTGAGGAAAGCGAATAGGTCGAAGGGGAGTAGAGTGGAACAGGCCCACCATAGACTCCCGTTGCCAATGGCCCGTCAAAAAATAAACCACGAGTCGGGCCAGGACCACCGATGCTGGCGGTCGGCCAACCGGTCGCCGACATGTCCATCCGGAAAGCGGTTTCCGACAGCGGATCGGCATCGATCAATCGGTTGCCGTCCCGATCAGATAAAAATCGGTCGTAAAGCGTCCAGGTTCCGGGGGATGTGAGGCCGGCTCCTGCATCATCGCTACCATTGCCGTTCGTAGCACTGGTAAATCCAATCGCGTGTACCAGTTCGTGCATGACGATTGACTGCAAATCGAGTTGATTTCCGGTGACCCCGTTAGCAGGGTCAGTTGCGTAAACGAACTCGTCGTTCTCATCGAAAAAGAAGATCTCCAACACACCATCGGCGGCTGTGCCGTTGGAATCAATGCCGTTGATTATTTTGTTCGAAATCACATTCGCTAAAAAACCGCCCTCTGGAACCGAGGGCTGACTCTCCGATGCCGCATGGGCTACCTCAGAGCCAGTGAATTCCAACGAATAGACTTCCATTTCAATGGTTGCATCATGCTGCAATTGGTCACCCAACCGAGAGGCAGCCGATTCCAAAGCTGACTTAAAACCATCGCCCTGCGTCGGGTCATTGAAGCCGATTTGATTGCCACTGATGTAATCAAATTGGAAGCTGACAGCCAACATCCTGCGATCTTCAAGTCGCTCGGCGAGCAATCGCCGCGGATCACGGCGTTGCGACAGGCGGCGGTCGTAGGATTTAGGGGGCATCTCACTGGTCCAAGCTGAGCGATGGAAGCAGCATCGGAAGAGTTTCCATTGTAATAGTCAGACGCATCTTCTCCCGAAAAGATCCCAGCATCTTGCCGCTACCCTACCCTCCGTCTCCCTGGAATCGTGATCGCATCGGTGGTGTCGATTGTTCGGCGTTTCCTCAGAAATGCCCTGAAAGAGGGTCCAAGCGGACCACCAGTCTGTGCCGCAGAATCGATTTCTGAAACGAAACAGAATTCCAAGATGAGCACTCATGCTCTGCAACGGATGTTCTGATCAGCACGCCGACCTTGATTTCTACCCAACGGCAGTGTGTCGCCTATCCCCCCGACGACGTTGTTTCGACAATCCATCGCCTCGCGTTTCCTTAGTGGAACGTTGCTAGACGCTGGTTTTACCCAACCTCCACCAAATGGTGAATGACGATTGGCAGAACCCTCACTAACTATCTTTGCGATGTAGTCATTACCCAAAGCTGCCAGCCCCCAAAGTAACCAGATGGCGAGAGAGGGTAACTCGCGGCATGCTTGCAGTCTCGCACTTCCTTACTTTTGCCGGGAGACCTGCCCCGCCGTGTTCACAGTCAACACCTGGTAGGGATTGGCTACACCTGCGGCGATCGGCGGAACCGAACATTTCATCTCGACCAGTGGAAACGAGGGTGTGTCACTGTATTGAAGTCCTTGGAATAAGGGGCGACCAAAGGAGCGACTTGGTTTCTCTGGAATAGTTGCGATTGTCACCCCATCCCGCTGCACTAGAAAGTGCGAGATTCCGCTTTGAAGATCCGCTATCGCGTGCCAAGTCAATTGATCACCAGCCAGTGTGACGTTGGTTGGCGGCGGCGGTGCGGTGCGGTCAACGACCTCGGTATCTTCGATATATTCTTTCCATGCGGTTGCAATCGCATCGTTAGGTAACCAGATCGAATCAAGCGGTGGTCCCAGTGAGGCTTGATTCCATGGAACGATCTTGCCTGAGGTAGCGTTCATGCTACGGAGTGGTTGATCTGGGCGCTGTGGCAAGCGTAATTTCAGGCAAGCATCCATCCAAGGAATCGCTAGGTACCTTTGATTTCCACACTCGTGGCTGCTGAGCGGATCAACCGCGATGCCGATTAGCGCGTTCCGGCTTCGCATTGCTTTGAAAAATTTCTCGTTCGCCGGCCAAACGCCAGAAAACCGACTGTCTTTAACGGTAAATCCCTCTTTCGTGCCAAAGTTGCACATGATTGGAACGCGGAGTGAGCCGCTGGAAATCTCATGCGGCTTGATAGCGCGACCGTCGACTGGTTCCAAGAGTGGAACCCCTGAACGCAGCCATACCGCAGCAACACGCTCAGGATGCAGAAACAACATGCCGCCGGCCCAGTGCCCGCCACCGCTGTGCCCCCACAGTGCCCAAGGAACGGTAGCCAACTCAGGATGACCGCACGCGTTCCCCAGTTCGCTCAAGGCGCGTTCAAAGGCCAAACCTGATCCGTTGCGTGGATCACACCACAGCTGGCAATCTGCATCTTGTGGTTGTTCGTAAGCTGGAGCCAGCAGCGCACACTGATGCTCGGCGGCCAGCGCTTGCCAATGCAGATCAAACGCCCCTGTTTGCCCGGAACGACAGGAACCTTCTCCACATCCATGCTGATGGACGATCACGCCTCGGAGCTTATTGATGGCAGGAGGCACCCAGAGCGTATAGCTAACGGGAAAGCTGCACTCTCCCTCCCGCGTCGACGCCTCGTACCGAACACGGTAATAGGGCGGCTCTGCCTTTGGAGGTTGGTCATAGGGCGGCTGCTGCGCCAGTAAAGTCGCGCAGAAGAATGCAAAAATAAGCGAACGAATCATCAGCATATCAACAGAAAGAAAACAGGGAATGAAAGTCCCGCCGTCGTGGCTTATGATAGTCCAGAGCGGGCGTTTGAGCAGCGGCGGGCACCCTCGCGAAGCCTTGTCAACCAAGCGTACGAGGATCGACGTTAGCAGCATGAATCACTGCACTGCCAGCTCCTGTTATCATGACGGGGGCAACGCCAGACGCCGGGAATTACTGGCAGATGGTTCACTGGGTAGATCGGTTAAAGTTTGACCAACTACCTAACAATAAAACGAGAAGAGAATGATGCGAATTAACTTGGCTTTGATGTTCTTTGTGGCAGCGTTTGGAATCGCGCGAGCGGCTGAGAAACCAAATATCGTTTTTATCTTGGCCGACGATCTTGGGTATCGCGAGGTCGGTGAATTCGGGCAAAAGCTGATTCGCACCCCCAACTTGGATCAACTTGCACGAGATGGAATGCGTCTCACCCAACACTACAGTGGGAATGCGGTCTGTGCTCCATCGCGTTGCGTGTTGCTGACAGGCAAACACCCTGGACACGCGTTTGTCCGCAACAACCGCTCAACTCCTCCTGAAGGGCAATGGCCGATTCCCGACAGCGAAGTCACACTAGCAGAATTATTGCGATCCGGGGGATATGTGACGGGAGCCTTTGGAAAGTGGGGACTCGGCGGCCCTGAGTCGAGCGGACGCCCGCTTAATCAAGGGGTCGATCGATTCTTTGGCTATAACTGTCAGGCGCATGCTCACAGTTACTACCCTTCGTACCTCTGGGATGATGCGAAGCAAATCCAGCTAAATAACGATCCTCCCGTACCCGGACACGCGTCGCTTCCCGATGGCGCGGACAAGACAGACGCCAAAAGCTACGCGATGTTTCAGGGGACTGATTACGCGCCCGATCGCATTCATGACGCCGCAATCGAATTCATCAAAGAGAATAAAGAACGCCCATTCTTCTTGTATTACCCCTCGGTCATTCCACACGTCGCGTTGCATGTGCCTGATGAAGACCTAAAGCCATATTTAGATCTTGGTTGGAACGACCCGCCATTCACCCGCGACGCGGGATATGGTTACACGCCTCACTTCACGCCTCGTGCTGCCTATGCGGCGATGATCACCAGACTGGATACCTACGTTGGGAATGTGTTGAGGCTGTTAGATGAACTTGGGTTGGCGGATGACACCTTGGTTGTCTTCACCAGCGACAATGGCACGACGCACCTGGGAAGAGAAGTAGATTACGAGTTCTTTCGCAGCGTGGGTGAATTACGCGGTCTGAAGGGATCGCTTTACGAGGGTGGTGTTCGGGTTCCGACGATCGTTCGCTGGCCCGGAAAAGTGCAGGCAGGAAGCGAGAGCGATCGGGTGACGGGGTTTGAGGATTGGATACCAACCCTGTTAGATGCCGTTGGTGCAATCGATAGCGTCCCGAATGAGGTGGACGGAATCTCCATGCTGCCAACCCTGCTGGGGAACACACAGACCGAGCGACCTTATTTGTACCGTGAATTCGCAGCTTACGGTGGACAACAGAGTATTCGTGTGGGGGATTGGAAAGCGATTCGACAAAATATGTCCAAAGGAAAATTGAAGACCGAACTTTACAACCTTGCGACGGACGTCAGCGAACAGAACGATGTTGCCAGCGAGCATCCCCAAGTCGTGCAGAAATTGGAAAAGATGATGGAAGAGGTGCGGGTTCCATCGCAGGTCTTTCCCTTGATCCCCATCGATGCACCAGCGAAAACGAAAAAAACAAAATAGTCGAATCATGCGTTCGATTCCCTGTCGCTTTGTTAGCCTTCAGGAAGGAGAACTTTGGCTTAACCCTTTTCCCACTGGCTCAGCTGTTGGTTTAGCCAGTGGCACGAGCAAATCGGATCGCTTGGTAATGACGGCGGCCTCGGTCACTGTCCGATGGTGCGCCGCATCTGCTTCTCGCTGTGCGAATTCGTCGAACTGGGCTCCCGTCAGGACTCGCTGTGCCGGCGTCAGCAGTTCGGGATCGTAGGTGAGTCCCGGGTGATCTTGGGCGGCTGTATATCGCTTTAACGGAAAACGTCGGCGTTTTAATTTTTCGAAGCGACTGTTGATCTCTCGGTCTGCAAGTTGCCGTTCGATTCCATCAGGATGATCTTTGCGAGCCATTCCTTTGGGATCAAAGTCTTCATTCGGTGAACTGGCCCGCTGCCACCAGGAAAGCTTGCGGCCAAAGATACTCGTGAGGATGCGTTCTGCTCGATCCTCCAGGTGCGCAGAAACAGCCCGCCCACGCTTGAAAACAGAGGTTGGAATCCAAGTAGAGTCCCAAGCCGTTCTGGATTGGTACGCGATGTAATGCAAGTGGGTAATCAAATCGTAGAGCAAATCCATACTGGTGTGATGCATGTGCATTTGCTCCAGGCTGACCCCATAGTTCAGCGAACGCTCAGCGAGATAATTCAGCTTGGGCATTAACACATCGACGTGAGAGCGTCCCCACGTTCGCGCTTGCCGTGCGATTCGCTGCTCGTTGAATATGTCGACGAGAATTGAATCAAGCAATTCATTCCCAATTTGAGCGATCTCTTCTTCGCTCAACGGCCGGTCGATGTACTCTTCGCGATAACGCGGAAAAACGCGTTCACTGACCAAGCGAATAAAGCGATCCACTTTGTCTTCAAATTTCAAGGCGAGGAAGATGCCGTGTTTGTTTTCCTTGCTGGAAATAAAATCCTGATCGATTGCGTCGATACCATCCACTTCATACAGCACTGCAGAACCTCGACTGGAATCGAGGGTTCGGCGGACCTCGAGTGTTCCACACTGGCGTTTGCGGAAAAACCCCCATCCCGTCTCGGTGTCACCCGAATCATAGCGATGAACCACAATCCATCGGTGAAGCGGGTCATGCTTTCCAAGGTATCGCTGTAGTTTGAACGCCTGTTTTTCAAGCCAACCTCGATCAGGTTGAAATAAGAACGTTCGGGGTTGAATCTCAAAACGATGGACGGATCCCAGTGAAATATCAGCAAACTCGCGGATGTCCTTGGTCGTTCCCCCCACCACCTGCTTGCTTTTACGGATGTATTGATTCCACCGATCGACTTCTCGGAGGAAATCTTTTTGCGTCTTTAAATCACTCGCCCCACTCATTTCATCAACGGGAAGCAGGGCATTGGTCAGTAACTTTTCTCCACCGGTTCGTGAGTCACCGACAACATAGAAGTTAATATCGAAGTCTGCGGCAGCTTTCCGCAGTTGCCATTTTGCGAGCTGATCGAATGCGACCGATGATCCAGCCGGAGTCTGGAAATAATTGTTGGGGATGATGATTGTTTTTCCACGCCAGTGCATCAGCAGCGATTGATCGCCGGGCAGCTTGCGAATCAAGTCAAAAAAACCATAGTAGGATACATCCCAGACATCTAACCCGCTCCCAAAATAATCGGCCAGTTGGGTCCATTTCTCGATGTCGTTGACCGACGTTTTCTGATTCGCAATCAACAGAAACCGCGACCCCTCTTCGAATTGATACTGTTCCGAAATCCGGATGAACGTTTTGCGACAATCGACGGTTCGATACGCATCCGGGGACTGACTGGAACCGGGACGCTGCAGGTCAATGTCGATTCCGACTTCGAACTTTTCGTAGGGGGTAACGTGTGCGGATTCTCTGATGCCAAGACGTGCTTCGATCTGGATGGATTGCCCAGCGTCCAAGTTTTGAATCGGTTGAGTAAACGCATGCTGCACGATGTCGCATTCCTTTCCTTCCACATCAAAAAAGACCACTGCGGCAGGGTCCAGGTCACCGCTTAACCTGCGTATGTTGCAGCGCAAGGCACGGTGCAAATATTTTTGCGAGAGGGTTTCCGTTCCAACATTTGCAATCGAAAACATCAGGCGGGTCGATTCGCCCGGCGCGAGGCTCCGTAGCGAAACAATGTCGCTCAGCTCGACCGGAAAGCGAATCTCCGCCTCTTCGCCGTTTTCAAAATTTCGGAAGGGTCGGCAGATGCCGCTTTCCATTCGGGCAATGGGACTGATGAGATGGTCTAGCGTAAAGGGTCGCCGCCGAGGGCCGTCCACGATGTAATCACCAAGGCGTATTTTTAGTCCATGCTGAGTGAACGTGTATCGCTCACCCGGTGCCAGTGCTTGGTGCATGACCAAGTCGACTTCATCATGAATTAACCAGCGATCAGATTGGATGGAGAGACGAATGGTGTAGTTGTCTGGGGTTGGCATTCCGCCATAGTTTTCGATCTCGATGTTATCGAGGGAGATCAGGCTGTCGGGTTCAAGAATCGTGTATTCGCTGGCAATATCGAAAGAAATCAACCCGAGGTCATAGGGTGAAGGGTACTCAAGAACACCTCCACTCTTTGATTCAACAACGATTCGTAAAAGCCCAACATTTCCTGGTGCTCCGTCGTCAGCTCGATACCGTGATCGATGCCCGCTCCGTCCCGGTCGTCCATTGCGCCCGCCGGGATTGGAGCGATGGATAGTCCGTGTCCGGCGATTGCCTTGGCTATCGGTATAAGATCGGCTCTCGGTCCAGTGATAGCTGCTTCCTCCACGCCCCCCTTTACCGCCGGCACCACCAACGCCCGCATCACCAGCGAAACCGAGCTCCCCACCTTTCAAATTTCCTTTAATGAGCATCAGCAATCCGGTATCGCGATGATCGACGGCGACCGAAACGTTACCTCCATTGCCCCCCCGCGCACCATCTGTGGGGTTACCCGCGTCACCACCCATGCCCCCAGCGCCACCATTGGTTCCGCTCGAAAATCGTGTTGCATTACGCCCGCGGCGACCTGCGGCACCGGGTTGCCCATTGCCACCCCGACCGCCATCGCCACCTCGGCCGCCAGTGGCACGAACAAAGAGATAACCCTCGGAACCAATTTCCACCGTGTCTCGTAGCTGGGCTACCGAGGTGTCGTCGGCATCGACGCGTCCAACCACCAAGACCTGTCGACTTCGTGGTTCTTGTTCAGGAGTGGACAATCGCAAATTAACATGCCCGGAATGCTGGCCACTTTGAGCCGGCGTTGCGTCGCCGCCTCGTCGGCCATGCTTCCCAGCTCCCATCGGTGGGGAGACAAAACTTTGCCCGTCACGGCCTTTCGAACCGGGCTTTCCGCACACGTCGATAACGCGCAGCGTCTCCATCTCCCCATCGGAAGCAAAGCACCCAGCGTCAGATACATGACGCTTCGAATTTAAAATTTTGCGACGGAATGACAATGGACCTTGGCTCCCTGCAGGAAAACAAAGCCGCATTGTAGCAAGCGTCCCCGCCGTGCTTGTGTCGCGAACCACAATGCGACTAAAGAGCCAGCTTGGAGCGATGCCTAAGCACTTCACCAACTAGAGACACGATGCAAGGCTTTTCCCAGTCAAGAGCTTTGCTTTCCTCACAAAGACGATTCTAGCTGCAGAGAGAGAATAAGAATCGCAATTTACGACGCGACCCAAACACCTCGTGTTTGGCTTCGGCGAGCGATGCTTACAACAGAACAGGAAATTGATCGAGGCGATCAACGTATCGGCACGCGCAACCGTAAAACGGCCCCATTGCTCCGGACCACACGAGCTCTGTCACAAGTGTCACGTCGGTTCCCGCAATCGAGAATTGAACAACCAATCTGTCCGCGTCCAATGGTTCGGTATAGATCAGTCCGATCGTATTTGGTGAAATATCGCGAGTGATAAGATTAAAAGTTTCGCCGAGCGGTTGATTTTCCTGATCTACAGCAACTGCGAGCACCGGCATCAACATCGGCTGTCGCTCGTCGCGTCTCTGCTGATCTCCCTTGTACATGATCGCATTAACAACCTGTCGCCTGGCGAAATCAACCAATTCTTGCGGGAGATTGCTGGTGTTACCGATTTGAAGTGAATCTTGAATCAGCGTGCACATGGTTCGCGAATCGTTCGTCGGGATGAGTCTGTTCTTCTTAAACGCACGCCTAACTGTTGGTGTTAGCAAAGGCGGATGTTTGAAAGACAGTTCCAGGAAGAAACGGAATGTGGGTACCCACTGACGAATGGAACGATGATGCCGATCCTGCTAATATTGCGTTCGATTGAGAGATAAGATCGCAGTGGACGTCAATCTAGACCGGTTCTGGCACCCTTAAAATTACTGCAGGACCTCGTCAACTTCACGTTGCGGCAACACCTCCAAGCGGGAGGATTCGGCCTCGATCGACAGCGAACCCGCTGATGTCTGACACGGAAATTTGGTGACCGCCCCTGATTTCGACGACGGGCAATCTTCCCGGCGATCTGTCGTAAACTCGCGAACGAATCATTCTTCCATTCTGAAGGCCACCTAACGGGCGACACACCGCGCGCGACGAACGTGATAAGATGTCTCGATGCGCGGATGCAACATATTCTTATCGCTGATCTGTTTGCTGGCTGGCGGTTGCGACCGGGCTGCCCCTTACCCCTCACGTCCAATCACCCTGGTTTGTCCCTGGGCAGCGGGTGGCGGCACCGATCGGGTATCACGGCAAATGGCCATCTTGCTGGAGCAACGCCTAGGTCAACCAGTCACTGTGGTCAATGCTACAGGCGGCAAAGGGGTCACCGGACACAGCCGTGGACTCAGCGCACGTCCTGATGGCCATACGTTGACGATGATGACGTTTGAGCTCAACACAATGCATTGGGCCGGGTTAACGGATTTAACGTACGAGGATTGTGTTCCGCTTGTCTCGGTCAACGAGGACTACGCGGCACTGATGGTTCGCAACGACGCCAAATGGAAAACCGTTGCCGAATTGGAATCCGATGTGAACGCAGCGCCCGGAACCTTGACCGCATCAGGGACCGCCCTCGGTGGTGCTTGGCATTTAGCGTTGGCGGGTTGGCTGGTCGCCTCCGAATTGGACGCTGACGCAGTCACCTGGGTACCATCAGCAGGTGCCGGGCCATCACTGCAACAATTGATCAGCGGTGGTGTCGACATGGTGTGCTGCAGCCTACCGGAGGCTCGCACATTACTGGAATCAGATCAGGTACGTGCATTAGGTGTCATGTCGCCGCAGCGGGCTGGCGGCTTCGAACAGGTCCCAACGTTTCTTGAGCAGGGAAGCAATTGGACGCTCGGAGGCTGGCGCGGCTTAGCGGTTCCACGGGGCACACCGACCGAAATCGTCGATTTACTACTTGATGTGCTCATCCCGATCGTTTCCGAGTCACCTTCGGCCGGCAACTTTGCTGAATTCATGGAAACTCAAAAATTCGATCATACGTGGCGGGGGCCCAATGAATTCAAGGAATTCCTGGCAGAAAATGACCGTAAGCTGGGGACGCTACTAAAGAGCGATGCGATGCAAGTGGTCAACGAAGATCGGTTCAGTCCCATGACGTACCCTCTAATTTTGCTGGGACTCATCGCAGCCACCTTGATTGGCTTAGTCCTCACTCATGAAAAAGAACCAACGCCAAATCAGGCCGCAAAACAATCATTACCGATCTCGCGCGCGAGCGTGGTGAATGTTGGATCCATCATGATCGCAGTTGTCGCTTACGTCTGTTTGGCAGAGCATGTTGGTTTTCTTGTGCTGGCAAGTGCGATTCTGTTCCTGTTACTGTTACTATTTAAAACAAACACGGTTGTGAGTTTGGCCATTACAGCGGTCACCGTGCCCATTATTTATTTCGTCTTCGCGATGATTTTACGTGTCCCCTTGCCTTAGACAAATTGATTTACAACGATTCGGCTTACACTTCCAAGTGCTGGAATTTCAGTGCGAATATCGTTGATGATCTCGACCGCAACTTCATTTGAACAATGAATTGATTAAAGCCCCCTCCTACTGACCGCCCTCCCAGCTTTTGAGTCGTTGCGCCTTGCGGCAAGCGATTGCTTTGGGTGTCCAACCGAATTGGAACCAGGGAGAATAAGTAACCGATTTTAGTTTTATGTTCACCGCAGCCATCGAATCCGTTTTTCAATTGGACGTCTTGGTGGTCATCGCAATGGCTGCGGTTTACGGAATCGCGATTGGCGCAATTCCAGGATTGACGGCGACGATGGCGGTGGCCCTGATGGTGCCATTGACCTTTTATCTGGATGATGTCCAGGCGATTGCGGCAATTGTCACGACCGTAACTTGCAGCATCTTTGCCGGGGATTTACCAACCACATTGGTCAGGATCCCAGGCACACCGGCATCGGCAGCTTATGCCGATGACGCCTATGCATTGACACGATCCGGACGGCACATGGATGCGCTGCATCTCTGCCTGTGGTGCAGTGTCTTGGGAGGGTTGTTCGGGGTCTTCATTCTCGCGTGCGCGGCTCCACCACTGGCACAGATCGCGACGCAATTCACCAGCTTTGAATATTTCTGGCTCTATTTGCTCGGGTTGTCGTGTGCCGTCATCGTATCACCAGGTTCACGACTCAAGGGAATCCTCGCCTTGCTGATTGGACTACTGTTATCGACGGTTGGATTGGGGACTGATTTCAGCGCCCCTAGAATGACGTTTGGGTTCGACCAGCTGATTACCGGGATTCGCTTTATCCCAGCCATGATCGGCCTGTTTGGAATCTCGGAAGTGCTACGGAACGCATTGAGGCCAGACGGGCTAAATCAACCAGACGGGCTAAATCAAAGCGAATCAGAACAGAGTGAACCAGCTTCGCCGCTCGACCAGACAGATAATTTGGATCAGAGTCTTGGGGGATTGTTGTGGAACCGCAAATTGCCACTTTTTCGGAGCAGTACGATTGGGGCTACGATCGGGATGTTGCCAGGCGCAGGTGCCGACATTGCAGCCTGGATTTCCTATGCCGTTTCCAAGCAGTTCTCTCGCCATCCCAAACAATATGGTCAAGGCTCAACCGAAGGCTTGGCCGATGCAACCGGCGCGAACAACGCTGCGCTAGGTGGTGCGTGGATTCCCGCTTTGGTGTTCGGGATTCCTGGCGACTCGGTCACGGCAATCGCACTTGGGGTTCTGATGATGAAAAACATCACACCGGGCCCTGGAATCTTTGATACGGATGCGAACCCCGATCAATCAACCCTGGTCGCGAGTATCTATGTGACGTTTGTCGTTGCGAATTTGATGCTGATTCCAATCGGCTTGGCAGCGATTCGAGCTGCTTCTGTACTGATCAAGATCCCGCGGCGAATATTGCTCCCATTGATCGTGATGTTCTGCATCATCGGTGCTTATTCCATGACGGGAAGCTATTTTGATATTTCGCTCATGCTTGCCATGGGCTTACTTGGATTTATGTTGGAAACCTGGAAAGTCCCCTTGGGGCCGATCGTCTTGGGGTTAATCCTGGGAGGCCAACTTGAACATCGTTTCCTGCAATCGTTAACGGTATCATCCGATTTGTCAGCGTTTTTCGCCAACCCAATCTCCATCACACTTGGAGGACTGTGCATCTTGTTGTGGGGTTGGCCGTTGATCAAACGATTAAAACGCAAACAGACGGTCGCCTGATCTAGAGTTTTTGCAGGTATGCCATTAAGTCAGCGGCCTGCTGATGATCCAAACCTATCAGCAAACCTTCTGGCATCAGCGACAACTTCGAACCGCGCTGTTCAGCAATGTTTTCAGCATTCACGCGAACAGTCTCTCCCGAAGCAGTCAAGAGCGTAATTCCATCGACGCTCTCGTAGATCCTCATTCCGACCAGAATGCGATCGTCCGTCGTCAGAACCATTTGAGCACGATATCGATCGGGGACCGTATGACTTGGGTCCACGGTCGCTCTCCATAAATCCTCAGAACTGAATCGCCGTCCAACTCCTTGTAATGATGGCCCGAGTGCAGTGACGCCATCGTGACAAGCAGCGCATTTACGTTCCTGAAAGAGTGCCTTTCCTTTTTCCGCATTTCCGGCCAGTGACAGAATGTCTGGTGCATCGGACAGCCACTTCGCGGTTTCGGATCTGGTTGGTTGTGGCTGCGGCAGTTCAACACCGATCTTCGTGAGTGCTTTCCGAGCGGATTCGCGCACGACCGGGTCGACCGATTGCGCGGCAAGCTTCATTTGTTCGGCGTCAGATGACCCGGGGTATCGCGAAATTGCTAACCATGCCGCATCTCGAGTCGATTGATCTTCCAGCCAGAGCCGAATGACGGAACGTGCCACGGCATCGTTTCCCAACGCGATGAACCTGGCCAGCCTTGGTTCCGTCGGTGGCCCACCCGATTGTCGCAGTAATTTAACACGCAGACGCTCTAATTCTTCAGGGTCCATCGCATCGGTCCACACAAGATGAGCTGGCTGGCCGAATTCAGGGTGGGCCACCAATCGACCTGGCATTAACGCGTCACGGCGATGCAACGCCAACATCAATTCGGTTAGCCGGGGAGTCCAGTTACGATCGAGGGATAGGTTCTGGGATTGGACCAAGACGGGGATCTCGATCATCGCCTCAATGATCTGAGCTGTCATTTCGTCATCCCGGGCAGCAGGCAGACGCGCCAATGCGATCAGGCGATGCAGTTTGTCGGTGGGGCTCGTAACGGCTCGCAAGTCGTTCGCAATGACTTTGAACGCCTCAGGAAATTCGGGTTCCAGAACGGCGACAGCACGAATCAACTCATTGACCAATACAGGATCTTGAGCGGCTCCCGGAATCCTCTCCACAATTGTTTTGGCCGCCCTGTCGAGTAGCGGTTTGGGAAGAGTTGGCCGTAGAACGCTGCGGTAACCATCAAAAACAGCGGCAACCTGATACTTCCCTCTCGCATCCCTCGGATCACCGGCGCCAAGCCCGCCCAGACTTTCAATCAGTAGCGTGATCCCGTCCAGCAATTGACGCCGAGTTGCCTGCGGGTTTTCGATGGCTGTCACAGCCATCTGCGCCGCCGCGAGGTCAAGCAGCCGCTCGGGGCTTCGCCGCAAACCACGAATCGCGTCTCGCAGGGAACCATTCAGTTTGGCCGGTTTGTTGGATTCCCAAGTCACCTGATTGCGTGGCTGAGAGCGAGGTGTGATCGCATCGATTAGATAGAGCCCGCCCTGACTACCGCGACCACCGACGCATACCACCATAGGTCCATCAGAAAATGCGTCCAGATCCGTCACCGCAAACCCAGTGCTCCCCGTAGCATGGGCTACCTTTTCAGTCGATCCATCATCCGCAACAAACAAAATTCGCCCGAAGGTCCAGTCCAGCACGAACACACCCTCGTCAAAGCGGGCAGGTAGTCGGGTGTTGGTGGAACGCAAGACCCCGGTCGGTGAACCACGCCCAAACTCGGCCAACACACGCGGCATTTCAGTATCCACATTCGGGCGTTTCCAACTGCGAGTCACCCAACCAGCATCGTCGCCTTGCGAAACACGATAGACGCGGGTGGGACGGTACCATGGCAGCGACACGTCACGCTCTCCGTCGCTATCAAACGTGATGATGGTGTGATCTGGCGCGAAGTCAAAATCAAACGCATTGCGAAACCCATGCGCCCATACTTCTCGTTGCGACCAGTCGGCTGAGATTTTCCAGATCGCTCCAGCGCGTGGATTCGGCACCTCGGTCGTGTCGGTATTTTGTAATTGATACATGTTGGCGGTCTTGTTCCCCGCCAACAGATACCAACTACCATCCGGGCCTTTTCGCAATGCATGCGCGTCGTGTTCTCCCCCAGTTTTAATCTCCAGCATTTGCTTCGGGGCTGAATCAAGCACACCATCGGCATCAGTGTCTCGCATTCGCCAGACACCATCATCGCCAACGAAATAGAGCATATCGTTTTCGATACAAAGTCCGTGAGCACCGTGCGACGGACGATCGATAAGAGAATCGACCGCAATGACAGATCCACGCTTGTCATCCAACGTCAACATTCGGATATAGCCGGGCCCTGAAACAATGATCCGGCCTTGACCGTCGACCGTCAGGTTCGTGCAATCAGGCACCATGTCGTGGCCAGCAAGCCGCTGGATTCGCAGGCCGGGTGCCATTTGGATTTCGGCAACAAGGGAACGGGAAAAAGCGAAAACCACGATCGCAAATACCCAAAGAAGACTTCGAAACATCAAAATGCCAAGAACGGGTTGGAGTGAAACAAAAGCGTGTCCTCTCTATGGTACCCGGAGATTGTCGATTTTCGCACTACGAGCTGTCGAACGTTTTTAGAGCACTGCACGCTGCTTTGACGAATGGACTTGCTTGGAACAAACGAGGATTTCCAGTTGGCCAGCTTGATGATCAGATTGGAACGCATCCCAGCACAAAAGTCGCGACATATGTTTAATGCCGGACGACTCGCTGGACTTTGCGAATCCTCGGCCTATCGAACACCGGACCGCCAAGCATCGATTACAATCTGGCGTTCACAAGCAGAATCGTTGTTTACATGGGTTGAGGGGATTGTTGATGCAATATTTGCATATCGTGTTTCGCGTTGTCATGGTCTTTGCGGTCATGCTTGGTTCAGTCGCGACTGCCGAACGTCCCAATGTGGTGGTCATCTACTCTGACGATCAGGGCAGTCTAGATTTAAATTGCTACGGCTCCAACGATCTGGTGACACCGAACCTAGATCGGTTAGCAGAGCAAGGTATCCGCTTCACTCAAATGTACTCCCCCTCAGCGATTTGCTCGGCATCGCGTGCTGGGTTAATGACAGGGCGTTTTCCTGCTCGTGCCGGAGTACCCGGCAATGTCTCTTCGATGAAGGGCCAGCCAGGCATGCCGCCAGACGAAGTGACAATGGCTGATTTATTGGGCTCGGCAGGATACCGAACGGGGCACGTTGGAAAGTGGCACCTTGGCTATACACCTGAATCGATGCCGGGAGGACAAGGTTTTCAGAGCACGTTTGGGCACATGGGTGGATGCATCGATAACTACTCGCATTTCTTTTATTGGAACGGACCAAACCGTCACGATTTGTGGCGTGACGGTGAAGAGATTTTCATGGATGGACAATACTTCCTTGATCTCATGGTTGAAGAAGCCAACCGCTTTGTCTCGAGAAAAAGTGAGCAGCCTTTTTTCTTGTATTGGGCCATCAATGCGCCACATTATCCGATGCAAGGAACAGCAAAGTGGAGAAACCAATACAAGGACTTACCTTCGCCGAGACGGCAGTATGCCGAGTTTGTTTCAACCGTCGATGAAAAGGTAGGACAACTGCTCGATACGCTGCAGACATTGGGCATACGCGAAAATACAATTGTGATCTTTCAGTCCGATCATGGCCATTCGACCGAAGAACGAGCTTTCTATGGTGGCGGAAATCCAGGACCGTATCGGGGCGCGAAGGGCTGCTTGTTTGAAGGCGGGATTCGCATCCCATCGATCGTCTCATGGCCGCAGCATATCCCCGCTGGCGAAGTCCGCGATCAACTGGTGACGGGCTGTGATTGGTTTCCCACGATTGCCGAACTTTGTGAAGTACCACTTTCGGATCGCCGGATCGATGGCAAAAGCATCGCGTCGATTCTGCAGTCCGCAGAAGCGACGAGCCCTCATGATCATTTCTATTGGCTGCTTGGGCGAGGCAAGGGCGCTCAGTGGGCGGTCCGCAGAGGAGATTGGAAACTGCTTGGGAACCCCTTAGATCGCTCAGATCGTGAAAACACGCAACGTCCTGAGAATCCGTATTTGGTCAATCTTCGTGAAGACATTGGCGAACGAACAAACTTAGCCGACAAACACCCGGAAATCGTGCGGCAATTGGAAGCCATCCACCGGCGACATAGCGAAAGCATCGCAAAAGGAACGCAGTAAACTGATGATGAATCTGACTTGTGCAAACAGGTGGGCAACTAGGGCAGTAATCAGTTGGAGTTTGATCATTGTCATGCTGACGCTGCCCCGTGCCGGCACGGCAGAGGAATCGAACAAACCCTGGCAACGCCACGTGATTGACAACTCGTCACGAGGTGCTGACGGCACGCGGTTGGCAGACGCAAACGGCGATGGTTTGTTGGACATAGCCACCGGGTGGGAGCAGGGCGGGATCACGCGAGTCTACTTGCACCCCGGACACAACCGAGCCAAACAACCGTGGCCAGCGGTCACCGTCGGATCAGCCGCCAACGTCGAAGATGCCGTGCTCGTCGATTTGGATGGAGACGGCGCGATGGATGTCGTCAGCTGCTGTGAAGGATCCAGACAAGTGATGCTCGTCCACTGGGCCCCCACCAAGGAATACCTTGAACCAAAGGGTTGGAAAACAGCGGAAATCCCAGACTCCGAGAACAAATTCCGCTGGATGTTTGCTTGCCCGATTGATGTCGATCAGGACGGTCAAATTGATTTGGTCGCGGGTGGAAAAGGGCAGAACTCACAATTGGGTTGGTGGAAGTTGCCGGTGAACCCACGAAATCTCAGCGATTGGGAGTGGAATCCGTTACGCCAGCAACTCGGCTGGGTGATGTCGATCAAAGCTGTTGATATGAACGGCGACGGAGACCTCGACATCCTGTTTTCCGACCGGAAGGGCAGCAAATCAGGCTGCTTTTGGTTGGAGCATCCCGGCAGCGAAAAAGTCGATCAACCATGGCGAGAACATGCCGTGGGACTCGAAGGGAAGGAAGCAATGTTCCTTTCGTTGGCCGATGTTGACCGTAATGGATTGCAGGATGTCATTGCCGCAATTCGCCCGCAAACGATTGCTGTCTGCAGACGCCAAAACGCCGCTGGCACGCAATGGAAGTCTGACACCATTACGATTCCCAAGACGTTTGGATCAGCTAAAGATGCAGCTGCCGCCGACTTGGACAAAGATGGTCACCTGGAAATTGTTTTCACAACAGAACGCGCAAACCAAGGCAAGATCGGCATCGGCTGCATCCTGAACCCACTCCGTGAAAAACCGATATTCCAGTCGATCAGCGGCCTGGATGGAACCAAGCATGACCTCGTGAAATTGCACGATCTTGATGGTGACGGTGATCTCGATGTCCTAACCTGCGAAGAGGTCAACAATCTTGGTGTGATCTGGTACGAGAACCCGCTCTAATCAAGAAACACCCGACATGCCGCTCGGTCCGCCAATGGCACGCAGGTAAAGGTGCTGGAAAAAATCGTTCAAGTACTCCGTGACGCGTTCACCTTGCGTTCACAGTTTTTCCGCTGCCGCAATCAAGGCATCTGTTTTGGCCAGATGAGTATCAGCTTTTTGCAGGCAGTCGCGAATTTCATCAACGTACCCATCGGCAGCAGCCGACCAACATCGGTTGATGTACCGTTCCGCCGATGCAAATTCAGTCATTACCTCGGCGTAAACACCCATTCCAAAACGTCGGACAAGGGCTTGCCTTGCATTGGCAAATTCAGACAGTGGTTCAGCACACTCGTTGTCGATTTGATTTAGCACCTTGGCTGGGTCATGGTTCTTTTGCCTCGCCATTTCCGAGACGGACGAAATAACCTCTCTTAAATTCTCGCAAAGCACGGAGAACTTTGCTTCATGCGATTCTTCATCACCCTCGAGTTTTTGGCCGGTGATTCTTAAAAACACAATGCCGACGATGCCAATGCCGATTCCCGCAAAGTAATTGCCCCATGGCACCGTTGACCATTTGTTGTCAGCCACTTCCAGATAGGAAAGTGAATAGAAAGCTCCGACGAGGAAGCCTCCCCACATCAATAAGTGTCCTAGTAGACGCATTTGCTCAGTCTCCCTTGATTACCCAAAAACGCCACACAAAAAGTGAACCCCAAGCAACGCTGTCTCTGTTTCATCGGGACTTACAAAGAAGACTTTGTAAAAGGCATGGCCCACTCCCACCAACGCTTCACCGACGATCAATCCGGCTGCAATCGGTATTCCAACCTCGTGGCTGAACTTACTGCCGAATGCTTTATCTGAAGCAATTCGCAATACATTCCCAACGGTGTAGGTCAGCGCGATCGCGAAAGGCATGTAAAAACCGAGTGCGATCAGCACGCCAATGCCACCAAGCCCGCTGATCGCCAACAACAATCCCAACCCGGCGCCGGCGGTGTATCGGTAAGTCGGAATATTGTTATCTAAAATTCCTTCGGTGACCGAGGCCAACGCCTGCGCTTGCGGGGCCGGCAGACGTTCTGACCCAATTTCGTATTGGCTGTTCAATAAAAGCATCAAAGAAATCACGATGATGGGGCCGAGCCACGCACCGATGAACTGCGCCAATTGTTGGCGGCGTGGTATCCCACCAACCAAGTATCCTGACTTCAGATCGAGCATCATGTCACTGGCCTGCGAAATGGCCAGGCAGATCGCAGCACCAACCAGCATCGAACTGGTAATGGTCTCCACCGTATTCAAGCCTCCTTTCGCGATCACAATCAAAATCGTCACCGCGATCAAGGTCATGCCAGACAAAGGCGACCAATTCGTTCGCCCGATGCATTCCGCCACAACCACGCCGGCGACCCACACCCAGAGAGTCCCCAGCAGTGCCATTGAAATCGCTCGCCCGAGCGTCATCCCATCGACCGAGGCAAACGCGATCCACACCAAGACCAACGCACCAATGCCAATGGCGGCGTAGAGCAAGCCAATCGGCATTTCATCATTCTTAGAGTCAGAATCACTACTCTTACTAGCGTTATGCATTGCCTTCATTGCACTGGCAATTAGAGGAAACGCTGCGATGATCCCACCGACAGCCGCTCCAACCAGCATCCCGATGCCGAGCGGTTTGTAGAGAACATCGCGCATGACATCGGGGGTATCGACCATCGCGGCAACCCCATCACTACCGAAGTCAGACAGCAGCGGCGAAAGCAGGAAATAACAGAGGAATCCACCCGCCCCAAACCAGAAACCACCCTTTCCCGACAGAAATCCAACACCAACAGTCATCACCGACAAGTAAATCGTGATGTTCAACATTTCAGGGAGCCAATCAAATTGACTATTGGCTTTCCAGTTGGGATCCTCACCCATCGACGACGACAGGACCAACAGATGGACAACGCCTGACAACAGGGCACCACCTAAAAGCAGGTTTGCCTTTCGCACCCCCGCACCAGGCGATTTCAGGATGGTTGCGACGGCAATTCCGCCCGGATACGCCAAGCGATCGAAATCGATCATCTGTTTTCGAAGCGGAATGACAAACGCCAGCCCCAGCACGCATCCCGTGATGCAAGCCAGAATCATCAGCGGCACATTGAAATCGGCGACCGCTTCGAAACCCTCGCGGCGACTGAGAATGAACAGCGCGGGGACGGAAAACATGATGCCCGAGGAGGCACCGTTGACCGCCGACGCGATCGTCTGATTGATATTGTTCTCTACGATACTAGACCGCCTGAGTACGCCACGCAGAATTCCCCAGCCGAGGATCGCTGCGAGCTCGGATCCCTCAATCGCGAATCCGAGAATCAACGCGGCATAGCCAATCGATACAGCGATCAACGCACCGATAGCCCATCCCACCAGGACCGCCGTCCAAGTGAATTCGGGATAGGGGCCCGTTCGAATTGGGATATAACCCGGCTCCGATTCTTGGGTGTCCATGTTTGGGGGCGTATCTGACATCCATTCTCCAACCAAATAGTCGAGATGATTCGCAGCAAGTTCGACGCGGTGTTTCGCAGTAAAACAGTCCGTAGCAAAGCGTATTGAATTGTGCTCGTGATGGCAAGAAATGACACCACAAGCCGATAGGTCGGTTTACAACCCTCCGGTATCAGCAAATCATTACGGGTTGTGCCCCCCCCAGTGGTTGCTCGAGCCAATGGAACCAGTCCTTCAGAGCTCCTCGGTGGGGAAATCCTGAACGCATTACGAATTCCCGCTCATTCGAAAGGCAGAACATTGAACCAAACGACCGACCAGGATCAGGCAGCCAAACGAATTGTCATTGTTGGAGGAGTTGCCGGAGGCGCCAGTGCTGCGGCAAGGGCCAGGCGATTAAGTGAGGACGCGTCGATCTTGATGATTGAGCGTGGGGCAGAGGCAAGCTTTGCCAACTGCGGCTTGCCGTACTACATTGGCGGTGAGATCACTGATCGCAGCAAGTTGTTGGTGGCGGGAAAACGACAACTTCGAGATTGGTTGAATCTCGACGTCCGCACGCGAAGCGAAGTAAAAAAAATCGACCGCGATTCGTCAGAGATTGAAATCGAGGACTTGGAAACCGGCCGCATCTATCGTGAACCCTACGATTACTTAGTCTTATCGACCGGTGCCGCACCGATTCGCCCTGCTCCCTTACTGCAGCATGTGGGCCAGGATCACCCGCGAGTCCTCAGTCTTCGCAATATGACCGACGTCGACCACGTCAAAGCGATCGTCGATTCCGGCATCCAATCGGCCGTCGTAATCGGGGCTGGCTTTATCGGACTGGAAGTTGCCGAACAGCTCGTCCATCGTGGGATAAAAACTCGATTGGTCGAGCAGTTGCCACAAGTGATGCCACCGTTCGATGCCGAAATGGTTCAACCACTGCATCAATCGTTGCGGCGACATGAAATTCAACTACATCTTGCTGATGGCGTTGCGGCGATGCGTCCCGCTGGCGAGGGCGTCGAGGTCGAATTGAACAGTGGTGAAGTGCTTTCGACTGACTTGGTGTTGCTGTCGATTGGAGTGCGGCCCGAATCCGATTTGGCGAAGGATGCCGGACTACTTCTCAATGATCGGGGTGCCGTGCAAGTCGATTCAGCTCAGCGAACCAATGATCCAAAAATCTTCGCTGTCGGCGATGCCGTCGAAGTGGCTGATCCAATTTTTGGAGGGAAAACGTTTGTTCCTTTGGGCGGCCCTGCGAACCGCCAAGGACGCTTGGCGGCAGACAACATTGGACAAGCCGAGCGGTTGCTCCCAACAGGGGATCGAGATCCATCGAATAAAAACGAGAACCAGGATTACCATGCGCCGCAGGAATACCGGGGAACACAGGGAACCTCCATCGTCCGCCTGTTTGACTGGACAGCTGGGATGACCGGGATGAGCGAGAAGTCGCTGCAGCGATTAGAAAAACAGCGTGGCAAGGATTATGCCTGTGTTTATGCCCACCCCAATCATCACGCAGGGTACTATCCCGGGGCGACACCGATCACGTTGAAACTGGTGTACGAGCTACCGAGTGGACGGGTCCTCGGTGCTCAAGCGATCGGTAAGCATGGTGTTGATAAACGGATCGACGTGATCGCAATGGCAATTCAAATGAAGGCAACTGTACTTGACCTGGAGCAAGCCGAGTTGTGCTATGCGCCGCCGTTTGGCTCGGCCAAAGATGCGGTCAACATGGTTGGATTTATCGCCGCAAATCAACTGCGAGGTTTGACCCAGCCAATCCATCCGATGGACTGTCCGCAGCCAGACCAACAAGATGAGAATGCGGAACTTCAGTCTGGCGACATTCATTGGCTGGACGTTCGCACCCCGGCGGAGTTTGCTGCTGGGGCGATTGCGGGGGCGATTAATTTGCCCTTGGAGCAACTACGGGAAAGGATCGATGAGGTCCCGCGTGACAAGTCAATCATTGTCTACTGCCATGCTGGGCAGCGAGGCTACTACGCGGAGCGAATGCTACGTCTCAACGGCGTTGCGAACATCCGGAACCTCAGCGGCGGGTTCAAGCTGTGGCAACAATTTCAGGAGAGCTGATTCCACTTTCCTTTGAAAAGAAAACGACCGCGCTGGTCGGTGGAGGGATAGATGGGGATAGATAGGGACAGGGGAATAGATAGGGGGATAGATAGGGACAGGCAATCACCTTCTTCGGATAGATGGGGAATGATAGATGGGGACAGGCAATCACCTTCTTCTTCCTTTTTGCAAGCATTCCGGATAGTTGGGGACAGGCAATCAACTTCTTCGTATTCTTTTTGCAAGCATTCCGAACGTGAAAAGAACAATCGATCCGCGATCTGGCCGACCTGGGCTATACCGACGATGACGGGGGACAGATGGGGATAGGGGGGACAGATGGGGACAGGCAATCAACTTCTTCGTATTCTTCTTGCAAGCATTCCGAACGTGAAAAGAACAATCGATCCGCGATCTGGCCGAGCTGGGCTATACCGACGATGACGCGGAAGACGCTCGTTTTTTCGAAAGGCAGCAATGCGGTTGCCAAGCAAGTTTTTGCAAGATCGTGCTGAACGCAGTGGCCCCGGAATGCGACTGGTCGAAAAGGCAAACCCATCTGGCAAAAACTTTCGCCTTTTGAAAATCACGCCTGCCGTGAACATCCTTGGGTGGCCTGCCCCGTACTTAACTCAGTAAATACGAGGATTTGCGTAGTCTGGACCCTAAACGTCGAGGTTCAGCCATGAAGCGATGAAACGGTGCGACCGCTAAAAACTTGAAAGGCTACGCACCCTACCTCTCCGAAGTCGCCGCTCTCGGCGTGCTAGCAAATCATCGGGATTGCGTCGGGGGGGTTATTTGCGGTATTGGCAATTGATGGATTGGTCCGACGGTCCACACGTTAACCGGTGGGCGACAAAAACATTGCGTGATCAGCGACTCTAGGCGATCGAGGAAGATGCCTGCAAAAAATCTCATTACCGCCTGTGTAGCGTGGCTGCTATTTCTGCTTGCCACGGCGGTGATGGTGCGCGCTGACGAGGTTGCGGTTGAGCATTTAGATCGGCTGGTTTCAGGGCAACAATGGGACCAAGCTCTGCTCTTGGCACGGGAGTTGGATGATCACGCTGAGACTGAGGTTGATTTGACGTTGTCCTTCGCTCGCCTGGCTCGCGGGCTCCAGCAAGCGAACCAACTCGACGAAGCGGCCGAGTTTTACCAACGTGCGGTCCATGCTTCAACTCGATCAGCAGCATCGGAGATATCACCTGAAACCATCGTATTGATTCGCTTGGCGGCGGGGGCCGTTCTCACTCGAGAGAAGAATTTTGAAGCGGCAATCGAAGCGACCAAACCGCTGCTACGGGAAGCATCGACAGCCACAGAATCACAAAAACAAATTGCAATCGCAATTTTGCTGAAAATTGGTGCGAGCAGCCTGTCGACCGGCGCCGCATCGCAAGCGGCCGAGGCCTACTCAATCGCGTTGGCGGACGCAAATCCAACTCAACTTCCAACGGCGATGCTTGGCAGCGCCTGGGCTACTGCGATCATGCAAGATCGCCCCAAAGAGGCCGCTGAAAAGTTGGCGGAATTCATTAGCCAATTCCCGGATCACCCGGATGCAGTGCGGGCCGCTCGTGCTTGCGTTGAATGCTATAAGCAAGCCGACATGGACCAGTCCGCAGCAGCGATGCAGACCGAGTTGCTGCAACGCTGGCCCGAATCAGATGCTGCGAGCGAAATAATTCGTTCTTATTGTGAGATGGCGGCCGATCTCGTTCCTCCAACCGCCGCCGACTGGTTAATGCATGAAGCGAAAACAGACCGTGTCAGTCGTTTCGATGTCGCGTTGACTCTCCTCGGACTGCAGATTGCCAGCGCCCGCCAAGACATCAAAGCTTGGGGTGCATTAGTGGAACACTTAGCCACAATCGACCAGTCGGGCCAAGCCGTTTCCGATGCCTTGTCTCACCTCGATCAGTCCTCTCCGGTTGATGCTGAACGACTCGCGACTCGCATGATCGCACCACAAGATGATCAAAGAGTGACTCCGAAAGGTCGGGAGGCAGCCTGCCGTTGGGCTGCCCGCGATCAACGCTGGTCAATGCTGGCGTTCGCATCCGAGGGTGAGTCGCTGGAACAAGAAACCGAATCACGCACAGCCGCAGTGGAACGCTTGATGGCAGAGGCATTGGTCCAGACCGGCAAGATGGCTGAAGCGCTGCCCTGGTGGAACCACCTGATCGAGATTCATGACGCGAGTGACTTTGCGACACTGATCCGCTGTGCGGAGGCTGAGACGTCTGTTGGGCGTGATCCTGAGATCGCGAAAAAACGGATCGATGCTGCTCGAAACGCAGCGGGCAAAGACCGCTTTCAGCTGACGTTGGTCAATTTACTGGATGCCGAGATGGCGATACGCCGCAGGCGGTTTGATGAGGCCCGCGCTCACTTGGAAAGTGTTGTTCGTGAAAGCGATACGAACCGCGGAATTCGCGGACGGGCTCAATGGCTGATTGGTGAAACGCACTACTTGCAACAAGATTTTGCCATGGCGATCGAGGCGTACCGGCGGGTGGAAGGAATCGACCCTGGTGGGATCTGGGTTCCGGCTGCCTTAGTCCAAGCGGGAAAATCCTTTGAACAACTCGGTCGCCCGCGTGAAGCCAGTATGTGCTATGGACACTTACTAAGCCGATTCGCGGAAACGGACCACGCCGCGTTAGCACGACGGCGCATGGCCTTTTTAAACGAACCAGATCACAAAAACTCTTCACCAGCTCTTCGAAGATGAACGAAACTAAAAAACGCTCGTCCAATCGGCGACACCAAATCCCTCATCGAAATCACCACATGGTCGCACTTGTGTCACGCGTGATTCCGTTGCTGATTTTGGCGATCGGCTCTTTGTGGTGGATGGGGTCAATGCAAGTGGCGATGGGTCAGTTTTCGGTTCCGCCGCCGGGGAATCAGATTCAGGCGCAGCCCTATCCAGAGGCCTATATCGCGACAGCTCCGCCTACGATTCCCTCCGCAGCAATGCCGACCGAAACCCCTGCACAGCCAGCTGAGCCCGTCGCCGAGGAAGCGACCTTAGACGCAACTGGTTGGATCGCAAAAATTGCCCAGGGTGGTTGGCTAATGATCCCCTTAGCCGTTTTCTCTTTGATTGTGATTGCATTGTCCGTGGAGCGGATGATTGCGTTGCGTCGTGGACGTGTAATCCCACGGCCATTCGTGCGACGCTTCACTGAATGTGTCGAAGATGGACAACTAAGTTACGACGAAGCAACCGAGTTGTGCGAAGAGTTTGATTGCCCAGTCGCCGAAGTTTTTCGCGCCGCGGTGCGTCGCTGGGGCCGACCAATGCTCGAAATCGAACAGGCGGTCGTTGATGCAGGTGATCGCGTCGCCGATGGCTTAAGGCGTTTTTTACGTGTATTTCACGCGGTCAGCAACGTCGCCCCGCTCGTTGGATTGCTGGGAACCGTGTTAGGAATGATCGAGGCCTTTGAAACGATCAGCAACCAAGAATCAATTGGCCGACCTGAACTGCTTGCATCCGGGATTAGCAAAGCATTGATGACGACAGCCGGAGGTTTGTTGGTCGCGATTCCTGCTTACCTGGCCTACATGTATTTCAGCAGCAAGGCTGATCGCTATCTTGGAGAAATCGATCGACTTTGCCAGAAAGTCATTGAATGCATCTCGGCAGAGGGTCTTGAGGTAGAAAAACCGAAAGGGAATCGCAAGCGTCGGGCTGCTTAAGGCAAGATTCGAGCAGCGAAACCCCAAAACCAAATCGGGTTCGACAGAACCACTGAACGCATGCACGTCACCCTACCGCGTTCAACCAAATGCTAAGCCCCTAACTCTATCAGGCGAACCGAAAAAGGAAGACCAGATGGCATCGCGTCGACAACAAGCGGAGGATGCAACGATCAACTTGACCCCAATGATCGATGTCGTATTCCTGTTGGTCATTTTCTTCATGGTCGGCAGTAAATTCAGCGAAGCCGAGAGTCGCATCGAGGTTAATGTGCCAGCCGTGGGTGAAATGCGATCGATCACTCGCGGACCAGATGAACTGACGGTTGATATTGGTGTGGATGGCACCGTTTCCCTAGACGGACAATCGGTTTCACTCACTCAATTGACCTCGATGCTAAGAGATCAACATGAAAACTACCCGGCTTTGAAAGTTGTGGTACGCGGTGAGGCCAGCGGATCGCTTCAGCAAACAGTTGAAGTTTTGCATGCTGTGCGTGGCAGTGGCGTCGATCAGATTGGAATTTCAACGCAAAGGATGCGGCGTTGAGCGAAGAGGCCTATTTCTGGGCAGATCATCGATTGGTTTACTCAGTTGCAGCGGCAGCAGTCGCGCTGCTGTTGGTTACGGTTTGGCTATTCCGCCGCCGAAGCAGGGAAGGTCGCCAAGCGGCTGTTGTTTGCCTGACACTCTCACTCGGATTGCACTTGTCACTGATCGTCCTGGTGCCGATGCTCGATCCACCGCCCGGGGGATCAGCCATTACAGGCCCAGAGAACGAAGAGGCGGCGGGAATCGAAACTGTCGAATTTGCCACATTCGATCCTGATTTACAGGTTGACGATGTAGCCGGTATCTCCGAACAGCCAACTGTTGCCCCTTTGCCAGTCTCCAATTTAACGGAGTCGATTCAGGCCGAAACGCCGATGGCTCCAATGCCAACGGCCGACGATTCTGACCTCAATACTACGGCGACAGAAGCTGTCCCGGCGCACAGTCAATTATTGGACGTAGAATCGGCTGTCGATCAGTCGACGCCTGCTGATGACCTCGCAGCTTTTGATGAGCAAGTGCTTGGCGATTGGGATGAAGCATTCGATTCTTCGTTTTCAGATTCAATGGCTGAAATTGACTCGAGCTTATCGCAGCTTCTCGATGCTGCCTTCATAGCCTCATCTGCCGCTGATGCAGCTCCAGTTCAAGCGGCCGAGATTCCACAGATTGTCATTACAGCGGTCTCCTCTGATCAACCGGTTGTCACCCAACCTGTATCGGCTGTGGCGGCAGCAGCACTGGTTCCTGGTTCGGTTGAGAATGATTTCGCCAATCGCGTTGGTGAGGCGAAGCAGCTGGCGCTTCAGCAAACAGGCGGCAATGAACAAACCGAAGCGGCGGTCCAGGCAGCGTTGCGTTTCTTGGCCAATTCGCAAAAGCCCAATGGATCGTGGGGATCGCGAGCTTCGGGAGGCGGCATCGAGCGACGACCGCTGGGAATCACTCGTGGCGGGGCTGGCTCACGTGCTGATACCGCCATTACAGGATTGGCGCTGCTGACCTTGATGGGCGCGGGGCACACTCATCAAGGCGGGGACTATGCAGATAACGTTTACCGTGGCTTGGCCTTTTTGATTCGAGCACAACAGCCCAATGGGTCCCTAGCCGGAGATGCGACCCTTAACGCAGCAACCTATTGCCATGGGATAGCTGCCCTCGCGATGTGCGAAGCAGCTGCGATCACGCGGGACGCCAACGCGATTACTTGCAGTCGTCGCGCGATCGCCTTCACACAACGAATGCAGCATCCGACAACCGGTGGTTGGCGTTACGTGTCCGGCGACCCAGGTGATCTCAGCCAACTCGGCTGGCAAGCGATGGTCTTGGATGCAGGTCACCGAGCAGGGATCCCGATTGACACACGCAATGTTCAGGGAGTGCAAAGATTCTTGCGGCGAGTTCGGATGGGAACGAGCGGAGGAATCGCAACCTATCGCCCCGGTGAAGCGCCTAGTCAAACCATGACCGCTGAAGCGTTAGCGACCCGATTGCTAATTGGAGAGCAAGTGGACTCCGCTGAGATTGCGGAAGCTGAGGAATACCTGCTGAAACGCTTGCCAGGCAACGGCCAAGACAACTATTACTACTGGTACTACGCAACACTGGCTTTACATCAACTGCAGGATGATGCGTGGCGGCAATGGAACGGATCACTCCAACGACGACTCCTGGCGACCCAACGGAGCGATGGAAGTTGGGCGGCCGACACGGTGTGGGGAGGATATGGTGGCACCGTCTACACCACTTCGATGGGAGCTCTGTGCCTGGAAACCTACTACCGGCATACGATACGTCAAAACAAAACTCGAATTGCTGATCAAACAGGCATGCGAAGATGAGCCCTGATTTGCTTCGGCTAGCTTTACAGGATCAAGCACGCCAACTGGGGTTTGAACAATTTGCCGTTGCACCGGCCATTGAGTCGGCCGGTTATTCGGATTTACTTCGGTGGATTGATGCCGGCTACGCAGCCGAGATGGATTACTTTCGCAATCGGCAAAACGCTTATCGTCATCCCGATTCAGTGTTAGCGGGAGTCCGTTCAATCATTGTCCTGACCCTCCCATATGCGGCTGCGAAAGAATCACCGCTGGATGCCCATGAAGGTCGAATTGCCCGCTACGTTTGGGGGCATACTGATTATCACGACATCATTCACCCCAAACTGAAAAAACTCTGCCGCGCAATTTGCGAAAGCGATACAGACGCTGTGGCCCGTGGTGTGGTCGACACCGCTCCACTGATGGAACGGGAAATCGCTCAACTGGCCGGCTTGGGGTGGCGTGGAAAAAACACTTTGCTACTTAACAAGCACCATGGAAGCTATTTCTTCCTGGCATGCGTGTTAACAAATCTGGATCTACCGATCGATTCGCCGCATTTTTCCTCGCACTGCGGTACTTGCACGGCCTGCCTGGACGCCTGCCCTACGGACGCCTTTCCGCAAGCGGGTGTGCTCGATGCCAGTCGCTGTATTAGCTATCTAACAATCGAACATCGAGAGACCATTCCGGTCGAACTAAGGGATGGCATTGGCAACTGGCTCTTTGGCTGTGACGTGTGCCAGCAGGTTTGTCCGTGGAATCGCCGCCCGTCGCGATTCGCAGAACGCCCTTCCACGCCATTGGACCGCCTTTCCCTGTGCGAACTGTTTGAATTAAGTGACGATGGGTTTCGGGAGCGTTTTCGTAAAACACCACTATGGCGTGCTCGCCGTCGCGGCATCCTCCGAAACGCTGCGATCGTGCTTGGGAACTCCGGCGACCAGCAATCGCGCGGCGCGCTTCAGAATGGATGCCGTGACGAAGAAGCCCTGATTCGAGAAGCGTGCGAGTGGGCGCTGAAGAAACTTGACTCCTAAACCAAGTACATTCCAGGCCGCCCGCGTCATTCGTCAAACTTCAGAACCGGTTCCATCGCTTGAATACAAAAATCGATGTGCTCGTTTAGGTCGACACCGAGATCTTCCGCACCACGAGTGATATCATCACGGTTCACCGCGGCCGCGAACGACAATTGCTTTAACTTTTTCCGAACACTCTTCGCTTTTAGACCTGCGAGTCTTGTGGGACGCACCATCGCACAGGCGGTGATAAACCCACACAATTCATCGCAAGCGTAAAGGGTCTTATCCATCTTTGAAACACGCGGGCAGTCCGTCAAATAATCAGCGTGTGATTTAATTGCATAAATCACATCCTCGGGGTAGCCGCGTTCAGCGAGAATGACCGATCCCTGCAAAGGATGGTCGGGCGGGTCCGGCCATCGCTCATAATCAAAATCGTGCAGAAGTCCCACCTGCCCCCATTTTTCCTCGTCTTCGCCAAACATAACGGCGTAGGCGCGCATCGCCGATTCGACTGCCAACATGTGGCGAATAAGGCTCTCCGATTTCGTATATTCCTGCAACAGTTTAAAGTCATCTGCACGTGACAAATCGATACCCTCCTTTATAGATTCCGTTAAGGATCATGCTCAGTATTGGAAAAATGGCGAGCACTCTTTACAGGCTGCCTGCCAAACCGCAGGAAATTTGCCGTCCGCACAGGCTCTTTAAAACAAGGCTCTGTAAAACGAGGCTCTTGTCGGAAATAACCAAGTCCCAAGATCGAGACATCATGACCTTTACACCGAACTGCGATTAAACGAATTCCAGCTTCCGTCTAACTGAATTTCCCAGTTTAAATGCTCCAAAGCAAGCGTGCGACGATTCGCATCTGTTTCGCAATACTTACCCCGCATCAAAATGCCGGAAGCAAAGGTGAACACCAATGAATGATGGATTAAACCGAGGCGAATTTCAGCTTCAGGTGTTGGTTGTCGAAGATAGCTTACCATTTGCGAAGTGGATCATTGCCCGATTGAACTCGGGATTAACCATGCCGCACCAAGTTCATCATGCTGATACCGTGAAATCTGGAGTCGAGCTGCTCAAGCGGAAAGCGATCGACCTGGTGATCCTTGATATGCACCTACCGGATGGTAGTGGGCTGGATGTGTTCCAAGCGATTCACCGGGCCGCCCCAGAAGCCCCAATCGTGATCCTGAGCGGCGACGACACCGAAGCAATCGCGATGGAAGCGGTCCGTTGCGGAGCTCAGGATTATATTATCAAAGGCTCGGATAACAGCAATCAATTGATGTGGTCGATCCGGTTTGCGATTGAAAGAAAGAAACGACTTCACGCAGAAGCCGAACTGCAGGCAGGACGCATCATCCAACAGAGTTTCTTGCCCAACAAATCACCATCGATTGATGGCTACGATATTACCGGCGCAATGTACCCTGCGATTGAAACCGCTGGCGATTACTATGATTTTTTGGCGACACTGAAAGTCGACGGTTCATCGGTCTGTGGGATTGCGGTCGGCGACGTGGCGGGCCATGGCTTGGGTCCGGCCATGACCATGTCCGAAACCCGCGCTTGCTTGCACTCCTTTGCGCTGCTGGAATCCAATATCGCTCGGTTGCTGGAGCTTACAAATAACGTTTTATGCGGGGATCGGAGCAACCGTTTCGTGACACTGATGTTGGGCTACCTGGATCAACAGACGAATCAATTTTGCTATGCCTCCGCAGGCCATCAGGGGTGGCACCTTTCAGTCGACGGAACGGCCACCGAATTGCCAGCCACCGGGATGGTACTGGGGGTATTACCGGATGAGACCTGGGAGGTTGCCAATTCACCGCCACTGGAGAACGGTGATTTGTTAGTGCTCATGACCGATGGTATCGCAGAAGCTACAGCTCCATCTGGCGGTGATTACGGCAACGAGAGAGCTCTCGATTTCCTGCTGAAGCATCGCGATCGTGATGTGGACGAGATGGTGCAGGCCTTGCGCGACGATCTAACCAATTTCGTTGGATCGCACCCGCAACTGGATGATATGACCATCGTGTTAGTAAAGCGGGTGGAGGGTTAAACCCGATCGTTACCCGTGGATCACCTAGGCCGATCGCTTCTTTTCGTCAGCAGAATTGAGCTTGTTGTACAGCGTTTTCAGGCTGACACCCAATTCTGCCGCAACGGCAGGCTTGTTTCCATCGTGCCGTCGTAGCGAATCTTCGATCGCGACCATTTCGAGCTCCCGGAGCGTCTTGGGCTCCGAATCGCGGATCTCTTTTCGAAGTTGTCGCTTGCCGAAATGCTGTGGTAGATCATCACTATCGATCGGCAGTGATTCGCACAGAATTGCAGCATGTTCGACCACATTGGCTAACTCACGAACATTACCTGGCCAGCTGTGCGACTTCAAACGCTCCATAGCAGCTTCGGTGAACAGCTGTTGGTCCGCCCCATCACTCCGATGGCGGCGCAACAGGTGCTCGGCCAAGACAGGAATATCCTCGACTCGCTCTCGCAACGCGGGCACACAAATCTCGAACGTATTAATGCGGAACATCAGATCTTCACGGAATGTTCCTTCCTCGACCATTTGTTCCAGGTCTCGATGGGTCGCGCAAATCACGCGGACATCGACTTGAACGATTTGGTTATCGCCAAGCCGTCGAATTTCACCAGTCTCCAAGACGCGAAGCAGTTTGGCTTGCATCGCAATTGGAAGCTCACCGATCTCATCCAGAAAAATGGTTCCGCCATCGGCGACTTCGAACAAGCCAGTACGCGCCGTGTCGGCGCCGGTGTAAGCCCCGCGACAATGGCCGAACAACTCACTCTCAATCAGGTTTTCGGGAAGCGCGCCGCAATTGATCGCAACAAGGGGCTGCTCGGCACGCAATGATGATTGCTGAACCGCACGGGCAACCAATTCCTTGCCGCACCCCGTCTCACCACGGATCATCACCGTGCTTTCGGTAGGTGCCACTTTTGCAATCAAGCGTTTTACCGAATCCATCGCCGCACCAGAGCCGACGAGCGTCGAATCACCTTCGGCGCGACGCAAGCGGTGTTCGAGTGCTGCGAGTTGACGGCGATTATGCCGTCGCTCACCAACACGGCCTAGCAATCCCGCCAACTCAGCTAATCGGCATGGCTTTGTCAGGTAATCAAAGGCTTGGTATCGCAGAGCTTTGATCGCCGTGTCTTGACTCGGCTTGCCCGTCATCACAACCGCTTCAATTTCCGGTCGCAATTCTCGCGCCTTGCCAATCACCTCAATGCCATTGAGACCTGGCATATCGAGGTCCACCAACAGACAGTCAAACGGCTCTTTCTCCAATGCCGCAACCGCCGTCAAGCCGTCGGGGCAGACCGTGACACGATAACCCATTCGCGGCAATTCGATCCGCATGAGCTCTTGTAAATTTTTTTCGTCGTCGGCGAACAGGATGTGCATCCCGGTAGCGTCGTGACTTTCTGCTTTTCCGGATCGATTCATTGCAATCCCTCGCTATTCATATCCATTCCATTCATTGCATCGGTGCATGCACGTCATTGCCGCTCACGCTATTTGCCCTTCACGCTACTCATCGTTCAGTAGGAAAAATCGCTTTTCAAATTTCACCACCCAAGCCGTCTTTGCCGCCACACCTATGCGGTGATCTCTGGTCGCATCAATATTCTTATGATTGTTTCACTGTCTCTACCTTGGGTACTGCCTATGTATTGGGTTTCGAGTTCACATGTTTTGTGATTACTTCCACCAAGTTTTCTGGGGACGAACCTAAGCGGCGTTCGACGATGTCTCCAACGCCGGTCGCCCAGGAATGGTTGGTGGCCGCTGCGTGTCTTCGTCGGGGACGAGTGGCAAGGCCAAATTGAGTTGCGAACCGCACCCCTCTCCCTCGCTGTGGGCATTGAGTGTTCCACCATGCTGCGAGACGATTCGATAAGTAATGCTCAGGCCTAATCCAGTGCCGGTTCCATCGCTTCTTCGCGTGAAGAAAGGCTCGAAGAGATGCTGCTGTACTTCGCGAGACATTCCGCAGCCGTTGTCTTCAACGGCAATCTGCGCGTGGCCATCTCGGGTTTGGCAGATCACATCGACTCGCCCATTCGTGTCGACACTCTCCAATGCATTGGTGACCAAATTCAAAACAACTTGCCGGATTTCTTGTGGATTAACCTCAGCGATGACCGGCTCGTCCGCGTGTAGCTGGATCGTCTTGCAACGAAACTTGCCAACTTTGCCAACCATCGCGATCACATCGCCCACCAATTCACTCAGGTCCGTTGGCACACGGCGAACTTCGTTCAGGCGGCTAAAGTCGAGTAGTTTTTCAGTGATACCTTTGCAGCGATAGGCCTCGTCTTCGATCCGCCGCAGGTTAGTCGTAAGCACTTCACAAAGCTCATCATCTAAACGTCGATCATCAGGTGAAGTCGCAATGACTTCTGACCAGCGACTCTGGAGCGATTCGGCACTCCAAGCGATTGACGCCAGTGGATTGTTGATTTCGTGTGCGACACCAGCGGCCAAAAAGCCAACGCTTGCCAATTGTTCGTTCTGGATGACTTCGCGAGTTCGCTGTTGAACCTGGTGGTCCAGGTCGGTGCACCAAGATTTGACCTGCGCCAATGCACCTTGAAACTGATCAGTCATGTGGTTCATCGCGTTCGCCAATTCACTCAATTCATCACCTGTTCCCAGGTCGATTCTATGATCGAATTGCCCGCCGGCAACCAAACGCGATCCGTCCAGCAGTGTTCGGAACGGCTTCACCACTAGCGAATGGAATAACCACAAGAGAACCGGAACCATCAGCACTGCCAGAATCGAACAGGTCAATGCCATCGCGATCCATTTATGATATTGCTGATCGACATACTGGCTGATTTCTACCATCTCCGCTTCAATCGTCTGCAGATGGGCTTGCGTTTGATCGTCCAAGGAAACGAGTTGACGCTGAAGTTCGTCTTTCGTTTCCAGGAGGCCTTTCTTGTTGCTGGTCGATCGAATTGTGGCAAAGGTTTTTGCAATCGACTCCAGGCTCGCGGCTTGCTCCTCTACATTGACGAGGGTCGATAAGCCAGGGCTGTTCAAAACGGTGTCATGCTTGTCGAGCTCGATCGGAAACGCCCACAACGCCAAATCGAATTCAGACTCCGACAACTGCTGATTGTCGATCAGCGATGACTCTTCGATCATCCCTGCTGGGGCACCGGATTGCTTAAAACGATCGAAGGACTCACGCAGCGAGGTTGCATGTTGCCGCAATTCACCAGCGGATCTCAATTGCTCGGTGCGTTGCCGGATGGCATCAGATACCGGCCGATATTGGTACAGACCCCAGATGCCACTGAAAGCGAGTAGCAGGACGATCGCAGACAGAAGCGCTAATGCGACCAACAATTTAATTCGAATAGGTCGTCTCTTCAGCACGCGATTGCCCTCCCTAGCAGATTGCGTGAAACCGACTACACCGTTCGATCAACTTAGTCTTGGCCGCGACATGACACAAGACTTGTTCGACGTGGAGTGGCACAGAGGGGCTGCCTTGCTGGACGAATCAGCGCGATCAGCGAGCAAGCAATCGAACCGCGCGTGGCTGTAAAAGCGAGCTAATTGCAGTCGCGAGCGCAACGACTCCTTTGCCATCAAACCAAAAACGGGCACTGCTTGGCCCTGCGATAGAAC
>JBMYRF010000033.1:0-4947 GCA_049602075.1 Rubripirellula sp. | reverse complement strand
CTTGGCCCTGCGATAGAAACGTGCTGTAGCTGGGCCTGCAATTCCCCGGCCATCGCGATCGTGATTTGCGGCCATCCATTTGCTATCAAGCCCCAAGCAATGCCTGTCCCCCACCAACCCAAGCAATGCCTGTCCCCAACTCATTTCCCCACCAACCCAAGCAATGCCTGTCCCCAACTCATCTGCAAAGCAATGCCTGTCCCCCAACAACCCAAGCAACCCAAGCAATGCCTGTCCCCAACTCAGTTGTCCCCAACTCAGTTGGCTCGCGATGCAACTCACCACCGCAGCAGGCGGGGGCATCTCCCGAAAGTCGGGGGGCATTGCTAGCTGAGCGACTCGTCTGACTCATCAAGGCTAACACCAAGGCCTTGCAGGACCTGCCGAACTTTTTCATCCAGCTCATCAATCTGGGCCAGTACATCGTCCTGCCGTTGCTCAAGTTCTTTCAGCAACTGGCCTGGTTCAATGGCTTCAGGGGGCGGGGAAGCTGGCGACATGCAACTGATTGGGTCTAGAGGGACTGGCCTGGAGTGCAAAAAATGCTCGTGGTGAAAAACCTGGCACACCCTTGCATCGACCAATCCTCGACCCATCGGCAGCCATGGTCCGGTCGCACCGGTCCGCGAAAGGAGGCAAACTTTGACTGCTAGTAAACCTCTATCAGTCACGAAATTTCTGATGCCTCCCAGGATCCACCGCTTTGCCCACTGCCTGAATCGCTTTGCTCACCGTCTCAAAACTGGGGTTCTGAATGCAGGGGCGTTGCAGCAAAGACTTCATTAGCCGCGATGTTAAAATCCCGGCGGTTGAATAAATCTGCCACTTTCTATCTCCTCGGCCCGCCACTGTTCGATCACGGTCAAATCACGAGGCACTGCCCCTAAAAGAAGAGCGTACGAGCCGATTTTTCAGCTTTTTACAGCTTTACAATGGCGGTCTCCCCCTGCCTGTGGCGACATCGAACAGCAAGTGGGTTTGGTTCGAATTTCAAAAAACGCGAAAGCGTAGAGAAAGCCATTGTCACTAGCGGGGATTGATCGTTAAACTCTGCCTCCTCGGTGCCCTCGCCAGGAGCGGCGTTGGGTTGGCAAAATTCCCCGTTCCAGCGGAGGGTGCAGAAGAGAATGAGTTCGGAGCAGATATGGTTAGGCTAGTCGTTAGAGACAGAGAATCGATTCAAGAAGCAGTTCGTCGATTTCGCAAGTTAGTCGAACGAAGCGGTGTGAAGAAAGAGATGCGGCGTCGCGAGTTCTACGAAAAGCCGAGTGAGACCAATCGCCGTGCTAGAGTACGAGCCGAACGTCGAGCGAGCCGAGCACGTTCACTCAACCGCTGATTCGGGTTTAGCCCCGAAAACAAGAGAAGCTACCGGTTGCCACGCCGGTCGGAATCAAGATCAGGGCGATTAGCTCAGTTGGCTAGAGCGCTTCGTTTACACCGAAGATGTCGGGGGTTCGAGTCCCTCATCGCCCATTGAAAGACCCCCAAAACACTTGGGGAAAACGGTAAAACCGTAACGCCAGTGGAATTCTTTTCACTCGAAGATCCCGTCGGCAAGGTACATTTTTAGGTACAGCTGAAATCTCGCTCTAAAAGTCCTGCGGGCAGGCGGGGACCGGCGGCTAAGTCGTCAGCTTTCCGAGCCGCTCGTGAATTGGCGGCAGCCCTCGCCGCTCCATCTCTTGGGCATCAGACCACCCCCCCCCGGATCGCCCTCGTCTCCTCCTCGATCTGATGAGGAAAGAGCCCGACCATCTCTCTAGCGGCCAAGAGCGCAGAGCTCGAATGCTTGACGCACTCTTGTGAGGATACGCTGAATGGCTGGGACCGGGCTCATCTAAGGGGGTTTTGTATGGGAATTTTCGACCATCTCGGCGACATCAGCGAGAACATGTTTGGCCAATCCCAGTGTGGATAATGTTCAACTCTGTGAGGTGGGCATTATTCTTTCGCTGGCGCCGACCATTGATTGTTCCATCCGGTGTAAAGGTCATGCAGATAGGCACGCCACTGCTCCGTTGTTCGCGATGAAGGATAGGGAATTGGCTTTTGCGGCTTGGCGGCCGTCCAGACAATCTCGAATTGTCCATCATTTTGGACTCGGCCAATCCGTGGTGTTTTATAAGTATGTTGAGTTGTTGAATCGATTCGCACGTCACCTTCGGGTGCACGTAGTCGTTGATTTCGCATGGAGCGGCGAATCTTGGGTGCCTCGGTTGTCCCGGCATCCTCTAGGGCCGAGGCCCAAAGTTTGACACCAAAGTAAGCGGCCTCCATTGGGTCGGTTACGAGCCGCTGCGGCCCATATTTCTTGTGGAATTTGGCAAGGAAGTCTTCGTTTTCGGACGAGTCGATGCTTTGGAAATAGTTCCAGGCAGCGTAGTCACCTGTCATTGAATCGACATCCAGATTCCTGAGCTCCTCCTCACCGATGCTAAAGGAAATCGTTGGCACTTCCGTCGGTGTGATACCAGCCTTGCGTAATTCGGCGAAGAACGCTGTATTGCTGTCGCCATTGATCGTATTGAGGATGATATCGGGTTTTGACTGTTTGATCTTTTCAACTGCTGATTGCGCTTTGGTGCTACCCAATGCAAGGAACGCCTCGCCAGCCACTTCAGCACCCAATTCGCTGAGTTGGTCTTTGATGATTTCGTGTGCAACGCGCGGAAAGACATAGTCACTTCCGACAAGAAAGAATCGACGCTTACCTTCGAAAGCATATGCCCACTTTACTGCGGGGATGATTTGTTGATTTGGAGTCGCTCCGGTGTAAATCACGTTTGGTGACTCCTCGATTCCCTCGTACTGCACCGGGTAGATCAATAGGTTGTCAAATTCTTCAAACACCGGCACGACGGTCTTACGACTGGACGACGTCCAGCAACCAAAGACCGTACAAACTTTTTCTTCAACAATTAATCTTTCCGCTTCGCGGGCAAAAGTCGCGGAATCCGACCGACCATCGGCAACGACCGCTTCGACTGGGCGACCGAGCAGGCCGCCACTACGATTCAATTCCTCAATTGCCAACAGAACAGCATCAACGACCGGTGATTCGCTATCGCTCATCGTTCCCGAAAGCGAGTGCAAGATGCCAACCTTGATTGGCTCGCCGGATGGTGGCACGATTGCTGTTTGCGATGCATTCGGCTCTGTTTCCTTCTCTGGTCCACGCAGCAAGAAGCCACCGATGGCTGTGAGTCCTATGAATGAGAGTACGGCGGCGCTCGTCAACAGCAGGTTTCTGCGCATCGCCGAGTTGCCTTCCCTGTTTTCTGCGGAACTCGCCGGTGCCACGGAGCGAACCCCGGATTTGCTCGGAAGCGATATGCCATCACCAGAAATAGCGGCCAGGACGGACTCCAAGTCCGCAGCCATTTCCTCCATCGATTGGTACCTGGCATCCGGTTCTACTGCCATCGCTCGCTCAATGATCTGACAGCAGGCAGATGGCACGTGTTTGCTGACTTCGCGTGCGTCAGGCGGCGGCGCATTGCAGTGGGCGTACATTACTTGAACGACGCTGCCACTATCTTCGTAGGGGCTCTTACCGGTTAATAGGCCATAGTATGTTGCCCCGAGTGAATAGACGTCGCTCCTTGCGTCAACGTCCTGCGATTTGCATTGTTCCGGGCTCATGTAGTAGGGCGTACCGACAATTTGCCCTGCTTGGGTTATCTGCAGTGATTGGCTTTGCGTGCGTTTAGCCAGTCCGAAATCCGAAACCTTCACCGTGCCATCTTCGGCAACCAGTAAGTTACCCGGTTTGATGTCACGGTGAACCAGTCCGACTTTATGTGCGGCGGCTAGACCTCGGCAAGATTCGAGGGCGATTCGAGTTGCTTCGCTGACAGAGTAAGCGCCCGACGTTTCGATATGGTCTTCGGTGCTCCCCCCCGCGACGATTTCCATCACCAAGAAATGATGGTCCCCGTCCTGCGCGATTTCGTAGATTGTCACTGTGTTGGGGTGATTTAGTTTGCCAGCGCTCTTGGCCTCGGCAAGAAATCGATTCAAGGCCTGTTGATTCGCCGACAAGTCTGCAGGCAACACCTTAATGGCAACGTCACGTTCGATTGATGAGTCGTGACCGCTGAGGACGACACCCATGCCACCGACCCCCAATACACGGGTGATCTCGTACTTGCCGATCCGCAGACCGACCCAGGCTTCCGGATTGGATCGCGATGGATTTGCTGCGTTCGATTTGGTGTCGCCACTGAGGTCCATCGTATCCCCGAGTACGTCGGGGGAAGGCCCAGCGGGAATCGGTTCGTTGCCGTTGGATTGATCCTTGTCCTCTTCGGTCATGACGGTTTCTCGTATTCCGTTTTTCTACAGGTGAGTGCCGTGATTGTAGTCGATTGATCGATATCTCCGAGTGCCCTCGGATCGCCAGCGAGCCGCGGCTTGTTGGTGGGACGTTTTCTCAACGGTTGCAGGAGGTTTCCTGGCAAGGAACTTCATGGATCAAGGTCAGCCCGATGAGCTGGTTTCCACACAACGCATCATCGGATCCTTTTCTCGGGGTCTGGCGATAGTGCATGATTTCAGCTGACAGTACCTAGCGGTTGACCTTGCTTCCCAAGTGCCCTCGAGCGAACTCCTGGATGTCAACTTTTCGTGTCAGGCAGTCGATTCTATTGCATCTTCAAAGCTCAAAAGGAATCGCAGAACCATTTATCGCTCATGTGTTGGAGTTAGATCCATTACCCATTCATCGTAAACAACGGTAGATCGGGGGGAGAACGAGGGAGAACGGGGACAGGCATCGAAGGAGGGAGAACGGGGACAGGCATCGAAGGGGAGAACGGGGACGGGGAGCGAAGACAAAGGGGACAGGCCTAAAATCCTTCAGCTGATTTGCAGTCAAATCACTTTGTGCCTGTCCCCAATTTGTCCCCAATTTGTCCCCAATTTGTCCCCAATTTGTCCCCAATT
>JBMYRF010000032.1:0-88128 GCA_049602075.1 Rubripirellula sp. | reverse complement strand
AGACACTCGCCCGGCCACGTGAGAACCGAAGAATATTCGTGAGTGCACTGTGTTTCGAATGGCTTGGCCAGACAGTTGCAAGTCTTTGCTGGATTGGAAGCGTCATATCTTACGGAATTAGTTCCAGCGGAGATTGGTTGCAGTTAGTTGCAGCGTCGGCTTGGTTATTGGCGAACATTGCGGCGATCAGCACTTTCAAGGCGGATGAGAATATCGATCGAAATGCGAACGCCTGATCAGCAAGATATCGAAAGGGAATCGATCGGCCACGCAATAGATTTGTTGAATCAACAGATGTGGTGTTGGGGGTGTGACATTCTGCGTCCTGAAGGGAATTGGTTGGTCGCCATCGGTTTTAGTCGCTTGAATCCACCCGCTGACCGAAAAGAATGCGCCAGTAGTTACACGCTCGAATTGCCGGAGGGGCGATGTGTGGTGCTACGCGGATTCGGTGTGTTCTATGGCGATCAACAGCACGGAGGCGTTTTCTTGCCGCGCTATGAATTTCGCCCGAAATACACGACCCATGCAAGACTTGAGTCACCACCCTGGTCCGTTGAAGACTTGCCGATACTGAATCCTCCCACCGCCTTACAGCATCACGCCTGTGCCACATTAACACTGGACCTTATCGATTGGATACGCCGCTACGAAGTGACTGTCATCGAACGGTTGGGGATCGAGTATCGCAGGCGAACCCTGCTCCCGTGGAACAATGGGAAACGTCATTTCACACCGGCAGAAAAATTTGCTTCCGCTTGGCGTTTATCATCGCTTCAAGTTGGAGCGAACTTTGACATTTTTTCAGGACAAGGCGGAACTTGAATCACGAAAACGTGGTACTGACCTCGTGCGAGCAATGGCGGTACTGCATCGAAGTTCGCTGCGGGGTTCGTTTAATCTCGAAATACCTCAGTCAGCGTTTGTCGCAATTGCAACATGCTGGGAATGCAGGGACACGAGAGTGCGAAAAACTTTACGGCTCAGGACATTTTTTTCAACGCAGTGTCGCGTCATTAAAATTTCGGCTGTATTTTGTGCGAGATACAGAATCCTCCGGAGTCGCTTCAATACAGGGTATCCTTTTCAGTCGCTTGTTCGATACGAATAACGTAAACCGGCTCCGTCACTTCCACGCAGACTCCCGGCGCTCGGGCGTTATCTTTGCGAAAGCCGCATAAGAAACCGTAAGGTGTCACCGCCAAAGATGTTCTTGTTGGAAAATGGTAGAGGGGCTAATTCGTATGATTATCTCGCTCGTTCGCGGCAGGACCAGTTATACCGCCCACAACCGATTGAATTACATCTGTGAGCGTTTGCTTTCTAACTGGCTTGGAAAGGTAGTCATCCATTCCCGCGGCGATGCACCGTTCTCGATCACCTTTTAATGCATGGGCCGTCATCGCAATGATGGGGGTGTGTCCACCACGTTCCCGCTCAAGGCCGCGAATCACTTTTGTTGCGGTCAACCCATCCATGACCGGCATCTGGAGATCCATCAGTATTAGGTCAAAGGAATCAGATTCCCACAATTCAATCGCATCTCTTCCATTCTCGGCGATCGTGACGTCGTGCCCCCACTTACCCAGCATTGCCAGGGCCAATTTTTGGTTGACCAATCCATCTTCTACCAGCAAGATTTTCATCGCAGCGATACTGTTAGATATCGACGAATCCGTTGATGTGGTCTGCGAAGTCTTGGTTTTACTCTCGATTTCGAGTGGCTCGACGGCGTGCAGAATAGAATCCTTTAGTTCGGACTGCTTCACCGGTTTCAACAATTCGGCGGAGATCCCGAGCGTTTTGCGTTGTTTAGCACTGCCGATGTATCCGCCCGAAGTCAAGGTAATGATCACTATCTCGTTCATGGTTGCGTGTTTCCGAATCTGCTCTGCCAGCATGAATCCATCCATTTCCGGCATATGAACATCGGTCAGTACGACAATGGGCTTTTGATCTGGTAGCGATTCCTCTTCCAGCAACTTCAGGGCTTGGTTGCCGCTTTCGGCAATCACCGGGCACATTCCCCAGTGGGATGTCAAGTCCTGCAAAATCAGTCGGTTGGTGGCATTATCGTCAACGATCAATGCGGTCAGCCCATCAATCAGTCTTGCATCCTTCTGTGCAACAGACTTTTCGGGGGTTGGGGCAATCTCAAATTGTAAGTTGAAAAAGAAATTCGTACCCTCACCAAGTTTACTCTCCACTTCGATCTGGCCTCCCATGAGTTTTCCGAGCCGCGAGGCGATTGCAAGCCCCAGCCCGGTTCCCCCAAATCGACGTGTAGTGGATTGATCGGCTTGTTCAAACTTTTCGAAAATCGCCTTTAGTTTGTTTTCCGGAATCCCGATCCCGGTATCCCGTATTCTAAAGCCCAGCTCAACGTGTTTTCCGTCGTTCGATGTGCATTGAATTTCGAGTATGACCTCTCCTTGTGCAGTGAATTTGATCGCATTCCCGGCGAGATTGACCAGAATCTGACGTAGGCGTGCAGCATCTCCGATAATGTATTGCGGGACTTCGGTCTCCGCGTGCCATGCGAGCTCGAGATTCTTGCGATGAGCACGCACCGCTAGCGACCTCATCATGTCGCCCACCACTTCACGGAGATCGAATGGTGCAAATTCCAACTCAATCTTGCCAGCTTCGATCTTGGAAAAGTCGAGTATCTCATTGATGATCGTCATCAACGCCTCACCAGATTCCAGAACGGTCGACAGATAGTCACGTTGCGATGTTGTCAGATCGGTCTCCAAGACCAGTTCTGTCAGCCCGAGGACCGCATTCATTGGAGTGCGAATTTCATGGCTCATATTCGCCAAGAAGTCACTTTTGGCGCGATTAGCTTCTTCCGCCGTTGCCCACGACTGTTCGGCACTTTTCCTGGCATTCTCAAGAGCCAAGGCTTCTCGCTTGCGATTGGTTACGTCCCGGGCAACCGCGTAGATCAGTTCTTTTTCCCCGGGGGCCCGCGCTGACCAGGAAAGCCAAAGCAACTGCCCATCACGACAGCGGCAGCGAGCTTCAAAGTCGATCAGATCATGACCTTGCCGAAGTTCGCGAAAGGCGTCTTCAGCAGAAGCTCGATCGTCGGGATGAACAAAATCGATCGCGGGTTGTTGTAGTAGTTCCTTGGTTTCGTAACCCAATTTGACCGAGAACATCGGATTGACATTGACAAAATAACCTTCCATGTTGGCGACGCAGAGCATATCCACCGACAGATCAAAGAAGCGGTCCCGCTCCGACTCGACGATGGATTTGGCGACTTCAAGGTCATTTTGCCGCTGAGCAAGCGTCCAGGACTGACGCACTCCTTGATGGATGGACACCAACAGAAATAAATCTTCGAAGAGTACCCATGCAACGTGTTCCAGCCAGCGGAAGGGTTCCTCCCAGGCGATACCAAACACAGATCGTGGCCAGAAGATTCCACGTAGAAAGTGGTCTGCTGCAACGACCAGTGTGGCCGTAATCAACACCTTCCAGTCACGATAGAAAGCGAGAAACGCCAATGATCCAAAGATATGAAAGTGCGTTTCAATACGGCCACCCATTAAATGGATCAAAAGTGCGCCCATGAGCATTTGGCCGATCGCGATGATGTGTCGCGTAAACTTCTGCCCAGGATAGGCGAAGGCCAGAAAAAGAGGCAAGCTTGTGATTAAGCCACCAAGTAACAAAGCGGCCCAGACGTGAATATGAGTCTCCGGAATCTCGCCCCGCCACGTGACAGGCGAAATAGTGAACGCTGTGAAGACGCCAAACAAAAACTGAAAGGCCATCAAGAAACCAAAGTTGCGATCGGTCCATCGCCAAACACTTTGCTGCTGCTGGTCAAACAGTTGCTTGACCCGCGGTTCCTTTGATTTCTCGACGGTTGACGACATGATCATCGATCCCGAAAGGTGTGAAGATTTTCTGTCGCAGACAGCCGTTGGAGCGAAAAGAGAGGACAGCCAAAGACGCATGTCGATTCGATGTCAACGTCATCAATTCTATCCGCTTGGTCGACATCAGCTAGCAGTCGATCCGGTTGTCTCGTGATGGCGAGTTGAACAATCTGCTCCCGGCCCGAGTTACTGCCGCGATGACCTCGCGATGGCGTGATGCCGCCTTCGAATAGCAACTTGCCCAACGAGTCATACAGCATGGCGTGGCCCGATGTCTCAGCACCAAAGAGTTCAGCGAGTTGGCCCTCACGGTCCGGTAATGCCGTTACTCCAGGTATTGAGGATGCCGTTGCCCACGTGTCACTGCGCACCCATTGCCGTGACTTTCCCAACGGTTGAACAAAATGCACTCGACACTCGACACGATTGCCACAGCGAGTCATGATCCATGCGAGTTCATCGATGGTTGCCCGGGTACACGGACAGCGAGGGTGAGCAAATACGAGCAATGTCGGCTTTGACCTGGAATACTGCGTTTCGGTTGCGTCAGGCCAAGTTGCTGCGGGCTCTCCACCTCTCCCTGGTTGGTTTGCATAACTCAGCAAGGTGCCAAGGCCCGCTGCGACGAGCAGGAACCATGCGACTACGGAGACCAGCAACCAACCTTTAAGACGGACATAGGGAGCTGGATTCTCTGTGTCCACATTTTCAACATCAACAGGCAACAACCGGGCCATCGCTCAACTCTCCACCCCATGGATCCACCATTGTAGAGGATCTCAACAGCGATCCAGCTATACCGGCCGGAAAACCTTGCACTGGGTTCGTCCAGCTGAGCCTGTCTTCACTCATTAAAGAGATTCCAAGTAGGTCCGGTGGTGATCAATTAAAACAAGCCGTTCAAGAAAAGTTAGCAGCTAGAGACAGAGTGCAACGGTACGCGTTTTCGTTCTACTCGACTAGGGTCTCAAAGCCGCAGCGTTCCAGTGAACTGCTATCCTACATCTTACCCGTTTCAGGCTATTTTTGCGCGGAGGGGAAACGCTGAATCGACAATCGTTGAGTGCCCTCGCGATCCGAGAACGATTCGTCCAGTTGCTGCGTCTTGCAAATCTCACAGTAGAAGATTTGACGGTCGGACTTCACAAATCTCATTAGATGCGATTGTGGATTGGACATCCCTAAAGAGATGCATCTTCTGATTGACGATTCGACGTTTCTTATAACCACATGCAGTGTGTGATTTGTTCGATGCTGAAGATAATCCGCAGCAGAGTTGATTCGACTGCGAGGGATGAAAGAATTGAACAAAGTGATTGCGCGGTTGAGGGGTTTTCTGGAGGAAGCTGAGTTGGGAAACGCGATTCCGGTCTGCCTGCCTGCCTGTTTCGCTGAGCGAAAGCTGGGCTTCGGATGTCAAGGATGAATCAGCCTCTCGCCAGCACGCTCGACGAGGGCGAGAGATTCCCAATGCTGCATCTGCTAAGGTGAAGTGCACGGCCAACAAACACGTCCAGTGCATGCCCGCCATATTTCAGGGGACCGGATGAAAGCAGACTCGACTACCCAACAGTCCAGTCGAAGTTGACGAGGTCTATGATGAAGCGAAGTTATGAGTTGGCTGGAATGGAATTTGGTGAGTCCCGTTCACCCTACCTGAACCGGGAAGGCACACACTTCAATCATCTTACCTTCACAAACATGTTGCATCCGTTCGGATCGAAGGCATCTCATCCAAACTTGACCTCGAGAAATTCTTCAAGATCGTGTGCTTCGGCGTATCAGTGTCGGTTTGCCATCGTGGAGTTCCCGAACGCTACCAGCCTTAGCTTTCATGACCGTTGTCGATGTTTGATGCTTCACCGTGGCCATGATGGAAATCAGTGCGGTTTGCATTGCGAAACGAACACAGAGGAATTTGTGTCGCCAGCACGGTCCCGCTGATTTACCGCTTAGTTTGATTCGGTACTTAGGTGCTTGCGTAGCCAGGTGACTAAAAATTCTGTTTCGCCCGCTACAGGTTTGTCCCATCCATGTCCCATCCCAGGTGCGACGAAAAGACTGCATTCTGCACCGGCCTTTTGCATGTTGCGAAGAAAGAGATGCGACTGCTGAATCGGAACTAGATCGTCTTTTTCTCCATGGATGAGCAGCGTCGGCGCTGCAAGTTTCGAAACGTGAGATACAGGTGACAGGTCAAGCAGTGCTGTCAACTTTTCTTGAGCAGACATTGATGTGAGCTTGCCACTCTGAGCGTCCCAACGACGAAAATCGAAGACGCCAGCCATCGCCAAGCCCTTTCCGCGGAAGTGCTCTTGGATAAGTCGCTTTTCAGCACCGTAATTTTTCAAATCCGTGTTCGGGTAGTAGGCCACGGCAGCTTGCACAGTGGATGATTTGGTGTCCGCGGCGTCTCTCGGAGCAGGTACGTCTTTAGGTGGCAAAGTTGCTGCCAAGAGGGCGAGATGTCCCCCGGAGGAATCACCAAAAATCCCAATTGATTGTGAATCGATATCGAATTGGTCATGACGGTGTCGGACGAAACGGATCGACCGTTGTATGTCCCCCATAATTTCGTCGATTGCATATCTCGGTTGGCTACCGTGAATGACCGCAAACACTGTGAACCCGTGCTCGACCAGGGTCCGGATCTTCGCCGTAAGCTTGGGCATCCTGCGGTACTCGGGGCCCGACCAAAAACCCTGGCTAACGACAAGGATAATGCCGCGGTTGTTGCGGTCACGAAGCGGACGATAGACGTGCATTGTTAAAGCGACGCCATCTTTGCGCCCGTAAATGATGTCCACGTCACGATTGGCGACATTTTCCAGAGTGTCTTCCCGGTCCGTGAGAAATTGACTCATCAATGGCGAGGGCCGGCCATCTTGGGTAGCAACAAGCGCTAGTTTGGCTTCGTCATCAGCAACTGCGGCACAACAGAAAATCAGGTGTGCGGCGAATAGTAGAACGGTCTTTCGAACCATCAGATCTTTCACTTGAGATGTCACATTGGACTTGGAACCGGTACCACGACGTGCTCTGTACACGCAACATGTTACCATCATGCTTATCTCGGTTTCTTAGGTGGTGATGTTTTTTCGGAGAGTCATCGGTTTGCTGCTGGACGCTATGAATTCGTAACCTACTGAGTTTGCGGTCGGCAACCGGAGTTGAATTCACCTAAGTCGGCGTCTTGCAAACGAGAAGACTCACTGCATGTGATGGCTTGAGCAACGAAATCAATGTACGGTCAACCGCTTTTACCCCTCCCGCATGCACAGACTTTATCGAAGGCGTGGTTTCATCAAGCGAATGGTTTCATCAAGCAGGTATTGAACGGCGTTTGCCGCATTGAATTCTATAAGATCCACTGTCTTATTGAACTCCTCGCACCGTAGTCGTGCTGTCGGAGATTGTCCAATAATGCGGTGAGCTAGTACGCTTTGCAGCCATTCGCGTTGAACTTCGAATGAGTGGGGGCGACCTTCGCTTCACCTGGTTTGTAGGTGCTTGTCTTATTCCACACAGGGTTTCTCATCGGGAAACAGATTTCAATCGTGTCTGGCAGATCGCTGACAAACACGAGTCAGAGATGCGATTGAGGCGGGACGGAACCTTTGGATGGCTGCTCGCTTCTCGGCATTATCAGTCGGGTCACCACGGAGTGAGAGAGGCATAGCAAGATTTTGTTTGAGATCACCGGGTAGGTTGATGAAATTTTTCGCACTGCTCTGCAGGTAATGCCGTTGTCAAGCCAGTTTCGCCGAGAAAGATCGCCTTCGGAATACCGCAATCCACGAAAAAATGGTCGTGACGCTGTCAGGCTTATACGAGGGCTTCGCAGAGTGCTGGATGTGGTTCCCGCTGGTGTTGTGGCCTTCGCAGTTGGTCGGCCTTGGCAGCTGGTTGCCGCGATTACTTCTGCTCGAGTTCTGTTGCTCCGATTGTCCTTGAGAATTTGCCAAAATCGCTTTGGAGAAGTTTGTATGTACCGTTTGTTAACCGTCGCGTTTGTGTTTGCTATTTCTTCACCGGCGAGTCTGCTGCAAGCACAAGAGCCCGTCAAAGTGCCCGCGAAGGTCCAGGCCGAGATGGCTTACCTTGTAGGCGAGTGGGACTATACCGCCATCGAAAACGGTAAGACCTTTGAAGGGCATTACACGGCTCGTTGGGCTCCCGGAAAGCAGGGGCTCTGGATGACCTTTGTGTCAGAGATACACAATGATTTTGGTGTGAGTGCTTGGGATCCTGAGACTGGGGAAATGGTGGAGAATTGGTATGGCCCCACCGAGGGAAGACTGGAGCTTCGCTATCGCATTGACTCTGCGAAAAAGTGGTCAGGCGCCGCCAGAAATGTTCGCCCCGATGGAACAGTGTCGACCGGAAAGATGGAAGTCCAGAAAACGGACAGCAACAACTTCCGATTTGTGAAAGCCACCGAAGGGCAGAATATGGACATCACCATGCGTCGCAAAGTCGTGAAGGCGGACTCCAATCTTGCGGGTCTGGACGCTTTTGTTGGGGACTGGGTAGCAGAATCAGAGGATGGTACCCGACGTACCTGGAGTTTTAGTTGGGACGTGACTCACAGGATCCTCAACAATCAGATGATCCAATACAAGCAGAATGGTGAGGTAGCCTGGACGCTGAACGCAATAGTCGGCTGGGATCAAGAGAATGAGCGATTGGTAAATTGGGGTCGCGGTGACACGGGACAATCGGCCGATTTCTACTGGGCCAAACTGGCGGATGGGACTTGGCAAGTCAAAGCCGCAACGGGGAATCGTACTTGGAATTTCAGTCACAAAGATGATCTATTCCATTCGACAATGACGGATGGCGATAAAACTTCTACGATCGTGTTCTCACGCAAATAAGAAATCGGTCTGGACTCCGGAGCGACTTGCAATGGCCCAACAAATGCGGACTCGCTCCAGCTAGGCAAGACAGAATTGCGAGCGGCGACCGGGATGAGATTGTTTGTCCCCAACCGCTCAAAATTCGCATATTCTTCGGGCAAAGTATTGCTCGATCTCGCACTAGAAGCTCTGTTTTCTCCACTCAAGTTGCCATCAATGAGCACAACATGACGTTCACCGCAGCAACGCTGCTGACGCCGTTTTATCGCCTGTCCCTCTAGCCACTCTATTCAACGCTTTTGCTCTTTATTCGAGGCTTTTGCCCTGGGCTTTCTTCTCTGGGCTTTCTGCTGGACCGATCCACGGAGTTCCGGCGACTGGACGAACTTCGTCAAGTTTGATCTGGCGAATGTGCAGCAAAAAGGTTGAATGCTTCACGATCGAAATTTTGTACAATGCGAGCATTGGTGAACGACGATTCCCTCATTTCATCTTATTGACCATGATTCGAATATTGGCTTTCGCCCTTTGGGTGAGTCTTGCAAGTTTTGCGACCACCGATGCTCAAGAAAAAGCAGCGAGCTCGATTGGAAGACTTGATCCGGAAATGTCGGAAATCAAGCGGGCAGAGGATGGGATCGCCTGGTACGACGTAACGACTTGGGGAACAGAGGGTCGAATTTTGCCCGAGCAGGACAGGAAGCGTTGGTATGATCGATTTCCTGGTAGTGCCGAGGATTCAGTGACCAAGAGTGTTTGGAATCTAAGTCGACACTCCGCTGGCATGATGGTCCGTTTCAAAACAGATGCGACAGCGATCCATGTCCATTACAAATTGTTAAGTTCAAATCTTGCCATGCCACATATGCCAGCGACCGGTGTGAGTGGTGTCGATCTCTATGCGCGTGACGGCAACGGTCGGTGGCGTTGGGTTCAGGTGACGCGACCCTCAGCACAAGAAATGAAAGTGCAATTGGTGAGCGGACTCAAGCCCGGTTTGCGAGAGTACGCGGCTTACCTACCGCTTTACAATGGGGTGGAATTCCTCAGCATCGGAGTTGATCCGAAAAGTAAATTTGAAACATTAGCACCTCGAAAGAAACCGATTGTCTTTTACGGAACCAGTATCACCCATGGAGCTTGCGCGAGTCGGCCGGGCATGGTCCACACCGCGATTCTGGGCCGACGGTTCGATTGCCCTGTTGTGAATCTTGGTTTTTCGGGAAATGGAAAAATGGATCGAGAAGTCGGTGACTTTCTCGTGCAAATTGATGCCTCAATTTATGTGATTGATTGCTTACCGAACATGAATGCCAAAATGGTCGCTCAAAAATGTGTGCCGCTTGTCAAACAGATCCGAGCAGCCAAGCCAAATACGCCAATTGTGTTGGTTGAAGATCGGCGTAACACCAATAGTTGGATACTCCCCAGTCGCGACGCACATCACACAGCAAACCATCAATCACTACAGGCAGCTTTTGATCAATTGAAAGCGGACTCTGTCGAAGGTCTCTACTACATTCCTGGTGATCACTTGTATGGGGACGATGGTGATGGGGCGACGGATGGCTCGCACGCCAACGATCTCGGATTCATGCGACAGGCAGACATTTTTGAACCAGTGCTCCGAAATGCACTCAAATAAGAGAGCATAAACGCTGCTGAGTCGCCTTCCTGCACTTCGATCTTTGCTCTAGTTGAGCTAGGGAAGCATTCAATCTGGATTTTTGAGGGCCACTCGGAAATATCGGTGGACGGTGTGTTGGATGCAGATTTCAGCTGACAGGGTTGATCGCATCATCGAGGCTCATGATCGAACGACAGCAGAGGCTGTTTTTCGCGGGTCGTGAAGTTCGGCGACCAGTGAGTTGCAAAGTTTGGCTGGCACTTAGCGCGTCGTAAGGACGGCGATCGATTCTGGCTGCTTGGGGCTCGGTCCTTGGTCGCCTCGAGAATTAGTTGCAGGCGCGCAAGTCATTCCACGGGGCGATGCCCGGAATGAATTTCGTAATTCTCGTTTAGATATCTCACGAGTGTGACGAGATTTGCCAGGCGCTCGGACGCACGTGAACCATTGCGAAGTTCGGTTGGAAGTGAGTTTGGATCTCCCACCCCATTCATGATTGATCTGGCTTCCGCCAAGTCCACTGACTTGAGTACCAAGTGAGTGGTGAATTTCGCATTCATGTTTTCCAAGAGAACGGCGGTGCTATTGTGAAAAACGACGATGCGATCGTTTGGACTTACGAATTGACGCCACCGCTCGCGGAACGTTTTTCGAGAGACGGCGTTGCCAATCTCTTCTAACGGCAAGCGAAGGTGCTTTCGCAAGTTTTCGTTCTGAAACGAATCTGACTGAATTGCGCATCGGAAAGATTTGCCATCGCTCATTCGAACGGCGGTCCAGTAGAGTGCGGCGGTCTGAGGATCGGCCGCATCGGTTTGGGCCAGTTCTCGTTCACCATACGCCACCACAACGTTTTTGAGCTCGCCGGTTAGCACCCTTGGTACATTCGGCATCCCACTTCGACGACGTTCATTTCGCCGCCAATTCGAAGTCGGAGAGTTCGAGGTTTGGGCCCTCAATTGACTCGTGACCATTCGATCAAAAGCATCGGTTAGTCGGGTTAGCCCCGCGGTTTCAGGTTCCAGCGACTGCAGGGCCGAAACGGTTGCTTCAAGTGTCGACAATGCATGACGATTGGGCTCGCGACGAATGCGATAGCGTCCGGGCGAAGTGGGTGCGAGGCGATATTTAGGTAGCGTTTGTAATCGTGGGATTTCTCGCATCAAGGTTTTCACATGATGCCATGTTCCATCGGGGATCACCAATTGATCTGGACGTACCTCTGGATTCAATTCAGTCAGCAGCTTTGCGTCTTCACCGGGAAACAAAAGCCCCACTCGTCGGGCGAGTGGGAATGCATCAAATTGCTGTGAAAGTTCCGTATTGTGCCCGGCGATCAATTCGCATCGCTGAAGCCACTGATGGACAATTCGAGCAGTATTGAAAGGATGAAACCGTTCTCGCCGATGTTGCAGGATCACCACGGAGGTGCGGTTGGCTATTGGTTGAACTTCGTCGCAAAAACAGGTGGCATGCGGTCGAAAACACTGCCAGCATCGTTTTGCAATGTTCTCCAGTTCACTGCTGTTTTGGTCGACCGCTAGATGTTCGCGCGACAATCGATGAATCTCTTTCGTTGGGGGCAGCGAGATCTGCAATCGCAGTCCACGGGCAACATGCTTCGGTTGTGTTTCCGCTCATGTCTGGGAAAGACACTCTTCAGCCGTCCAACCAGCGAAGCGCAGACCATTGTGACCGGCAAGGCGGATTGCATCAATCTGATCAGATTTTTTCAAAATCACTGGTCCAGGTGATGAATCAAAGGTTGGCCTTTTCAAGTCACTGGGCGACCGGTGTTTTTCAGTGGCTTTCGTCAACTTGGGTGAGTATTAAAAACTGCTAGATCGGCATAGTCGTCATCGCTTTGAAAGCATTTGATTTGTCGACTTCGTAGGCTTTGTGTTTTTGCCGGCGTTCCTTCTATTTGATCATGCTTTGCGAGGCACGCATCCCCTGCATGGTGTTGCTGCATGGCCCACCCAGAAATTAGGCATTGGGTTTGTTTGTGGGCCACCCGAAGCGGGCTAGGGAGCTAAGCGTTATTGACCCAAATGCTTCTCGCAAAATTCTATTTGTAGGCTTAACCAGTTTGCCCCATTTTTGGGCTGCGGTAATCGGTTGCGACCACCACCGAGGGCAACACAAGGAATTTCTAGCTCTCGTGCTTTATCCCGTATCGAGAGCGCTGCCCAGGGCGGATGAATGCGATCATTGGGACTTGCGTTGGAGTAGATAAAGATCGGTGCTTCGCCCCGATCCATGAAACGTAACGCGAACTCTTTTGTCCCCCGAGGTTGCATGATGCTGACGACGACTCGAGGTCGCGAACTTTGGCGGCGGATCGAATCGGTGGCGGTTGGATCTGCGAAGTCGTCGTGGTACCCCAGGAACTCGCTGATGAGCGCTCCGGCTGAAACACCACCGCAGCAGATGCGTTTGGGATCGATGTTCCAATCCTTTGATTTGGACCGGACAAACTGAACTGCTCGCGCGCAATGCCGAGCGATTTCGAGATAGTCGGTTTCATCGCTGAGAAAAGGGTAATTACAACTCACGACCGCGTAACCCGATTTTCGGTAGGCCTGAAGCATCGTCGCTCGGTTCTTTTCGAGCTGGCTCTTATCACCTCCCTGGAACCCACCGCCGTGGAACCAGATAAAAACCGGTCCAGGTTCCGCTTGCTGGAAATCGGGCTGATCTGAATCGGCCTGACTCAGGGCTGGCCAGAAGTCGAGTACGTTTCGCTTGTGCTTGGTGTCGTATTTGACGTCCCTTTCCGGTTCACCACCATGCGCGAAGTGGGAGCTGATAATCAAACCGCAAAGGAACGGCGCCATCGAAATCTTGGGGATCATAGTCACGATGAAATTGAGAACTCTTGGCTGGCACTGTTGGTTCGGTATCAGCAGACATTCCACAGTCGCCCGACTGAAAACAAATATTTTGAATCCGATATCCGGAGTCGTGCGCAGGTGTTGTTTGTCTGAATCGACTGCGACCGTCTGGTCTTTGGAGCTTGTTTCTGGCCGTCTTGCTTTAGATCAAGTCTTTCGGGAGGCTGGCTCTCTATTTACAGTCATCCAAGTGGTCGAAATCCGAAGGGCGAGTCGTTTCCCTTGTATGGATTCATTGACTCGCCTGGAAGTGTGTCGGTGTTCTGACCGCAAAAAGTCATTTGCCGAGAACTTTTCTTTGAACTCAACCAAACCTGCGATAGGCTTCTGCTGACTGTAGTCGTTCCGCCTTGACTCGGCCGCCGGAAATTTTCTCACCATTGGGGTCAATGTAGATTCGTCCGCTACGTTTGTTTTCTGGATCAACATTCAAAACATGAATGTTAAAGATGTAACCTTTGTCACTCGTCGCTTTAAACCAATGAACATTGTCTTTGTGATCTGAAACCGTCGAGTATTGGCCTGGTTTGAAAGTTTGATCGATTGTAGGGCGTATGATCATGTACTCTCGTGTGTCTTCCAACCGATCGTAATGTTTGCCAATGAAGTCACCTTCAAGCACCAAAAAAGCTGTGGCCATATTATTGTGTCCGTGAGGCACAACCGATCGGTTTTTACGGAGAGCAAACATTTGATGCCCAAACACTAAATCTGTTGGCAAGCCTTCGACTTTGGGGAACTTGGCACGGAATGAAAGCTCACCGCGCTCCTTGAGTTTTAGGTTTTTGGTCAACGTCGGCAGGTCAACATAGGAGAGAAACTCGGCCAGATTGACTTGCGAGAAAAGCTGTTCGACTTGCTGCTGCCACTCGATCTGCTTGAGTGTCTGTCCTTTAAGATCCTGACTCAGTTGATTGATGTCGCTAAGCCACTTTGCGGCGACTGGTTTGAGCGGACCGGCAACAGCGTTTGATCCTAAGACCGTTTCAAGTAACGAGTAGGTCAACAGAGTGCCAAGCGTCTGACTTGCGAATTTACGTCGGTCCATTTTTTAGTCCTTGGCGTCGAGATCAGAAATGTCGAGATCAGAAATACCGAGCCGTAGGTTCGTAGTCTCCTGCGGCTGTGATTTGTCTTTGAATTGAGTCTTTGTCCACCAGTATATCTTGATCGGAAGCCGAAGAAACGATTGAGCAGGTCGTGTTGGTCTTTGTATCGGCCACGAGGACGTCCAGTTACGCCCTAAATCCAATGTTTGAGGCGGGCCGGTGGTTGGGAAACGATGGGGCTGGGTATTTAGCGTCTCCTGGTGGCCGTTGCAGCGCCAGTTCCTGAGCGTAACTTTTTTGTGCGTTGGCATTTCTGGAAAAGCATTGGCAAAGAATGATTTTTATTTATCAAACTACTTTGATTCACTTGTTGAATCGATGGCCAACTTGGGTTCTGGCCATAAGGCCAACGCATTCGCAGCGATTACAAGACTGCCGCCAATGAGAAGCGTCATGCTGAACTCTTCGTTCTCATAGGTGACAAAGCATGCAACACTTAGTAAGGCGGGGATAAACATTGCCCATAGTGATGCGAACACTGGCTCGAGCGTATAAATCACTGCCGCCTGAACCGCTGATAAGGAGGGTTGATATTTGTTCATCAATGCGAAGGCGATTAGTGAAGGAAAGATACACAGCAGTGCAATCAAAATGTAGAAACGGGGCTGCACGGCGAGCGCCAGCCAATCACTTCCTGGTGATGATGTTACTTCCGGAATGTATCCTTTGAAGACTGCAAAAACAGCAAATGCCATCACCGCGACGACTGCGAACATGCTGGGTGTAAATGCGACTGAGTTGTATCGTTTTCCCAGTCGATCGACTAAGAGAATTTGACCGCTAAAGCAGAGTGCAGCCAGCGTCGTCAGGGTGTCTCCGATCGTCCATCGGCTGAGACCCTCCTTTGCAATCGAAAATTGCCCGCCTTCAACGCTCAAGAGGCCGGTCAAGATTGTGACACCTAGTAATGCGACCGCTGCTCCCAGCAGAACTGTTATACGTGGTAGCTTGCGTTGACCCAGAGTGCTGATCAAAGGGGTAAAGACAACTGCCAGGCTGGTGAGGAACCCACTCCTCGAGGCTGGAATTGTTGCGAGACCAATCACTTGTAGTAGCAAGCCAATGAAAAACAATGTGCCGATCACTATGCCAGAATAGATGTGGGCGCGGCGTATGCCGGAAAATGTTCCACGCATGAAAATGATCAAAAGAACGAACGCGACCGCAAATCGAATCGCGATCAGCCAAGCTGCGGATCCCGTGCGAAGCGCTGCGGAGGCAGTTAGCTCGGTGACCCCGAAATGCTCATCCATTTCCAAGTTCAGGCATTTCATAACTGGAAATGAGGATCCCCACATCGCGTTGGTAGCGACTAGTCCAAGAATTGCTCGCGATCGAGCGTGTGAAGTATTGGGTCGTTCCAAGGGATTTTCCCGTTCAGTGTGGATCCTGCGACGAATGATCAAAATCGTACCGGCCGCATCGAATACCTGCTACTCGGCAATGCCGATGATTTGATTTTTGTGGTGGCGTTCTGGAATGCATCAAGATTTGTGTTAGGGAGGCAGGAATTTGACTCGTCAGATTTGGCTTGACGGTAGCCCTCGACATCCAACGGACTGGCGGACGGACTAAATCTTTGACAAGCTGGCGGGGCGTGCATTGTCTTGCGATTCCAAACTAAAAAGGGCTGACCGATCCGAGGTTAGGCCCCCTCTGGCGAAAATCATTCGACTTATGTCTGATCTCTCAACAAAAATCGTTTCTGCGGAAGTAGTCGACCTTCGTGTTCCCACTTCGGATCAGTTGCTTGGATCGGACCCATTCCACAAGGAACCTGATTACTCCTCAGCTGTACTCCACTTGGAAACAGACTCCGGTCTGCGCGGTGTTTCGGTCGTCTTCACGGTAGGCGCAGGTACTGATTGGATTTGCTACGGCATTCAGGATCTTTGCCAGTTGGTCGTTGGGATCAGTTTGGAGGAATTTGCGAGTGACCCCCTTAGGCTGTACCGCCGACTGATCGACCACCATCAATTGCGTTGGCTGCATGATGGTGTCTTTAGGATGGCGGCAGGCGGTGTTCTGAATGCCATGTGGGATCTTTGGGCAAAATCGGAAGAGAAACCGCTATGGAAATTGCTCGTCGATTTGGAGCCAGAATTCATTGCGGATTGCATCGACTGGCGAAACATCAGGGATGCGTTGACTCGAGACGAAGCAATCACGATCCTAAGATCGAAGCAAGACGATTTATCGCAGCGGGAATGTGCAATGAGAGATCGTGGTCCCAAGGCCTACTGTACCGCCGGGTGGTTGGGCCTAAGCGACGAGGAAATTTTGAAGACGATTCAGAAACTACAACAACAGGGTTTTGATTCGTTTAAGTTGAAGGTTGGTCGGGATTCCCAGCAAGACGTCGCGAGAATTCGTTTTATGCGAGAAGCGATTGGGGACCATTGCAACCTGATGGTGGATGCAAATCAGTATTGGGGACTCAACGAGGCCAAAGATCATATTGAAAAGTATCGACCGTTCGATCTGAAATGGATTGAGGAGCCTATTGCCCGCGATGATGTTCTGGGTTACGTGGAGCTCGCCGATACATTTGCTGACGCCAGTTTCGGGTTCGCTTGCGGTGAGCAAGCTGCGTCACCCGTCATCTTCAAACAATTGTTGAAGAGTGGGGCGATCAAGTATTGTCAGATCGATGCTGTGCGGGTGGCGGGGGTCAACGATGTGATCGCAATTGTCTTGATGGCTGCGAAATACGATGTGCCAGTTTGTCCACATGGTGGTGGCATTGCGTTGTGTAATATGATTCAGCATTACGGAATGTGGGACCAAATCGCAGTAGCCGGGCACTCCGAGACTCAACTGATCGAATACATCGATTTTCTGCAAACGGCAGTTCAGCATCCAGTATCGATCAAGGAAGGATCCTACGTAGCGCCAACGGCACACGGTTGGGGCCTCGAGTTTCTTCCCGAGTTCGTGCAGCGACACCAATTTCCCAACGGCGAAGTGTGGAAAGGTCGTGACCCGGCAAAAAAGGGCTCCGCTTATGAAGCTCCAATCGATTGAAAAGTGAGATTTGATTGTATTGATCAGTCGGATTCAGGATTTCAACGGGGGTACAGTCTTAACGGGGACACAGTACAAGCGTTTCAGAGAATGGAATCGCCAGGAATCCAAACTCCCAACATCACTATGCAGGCAACGTTTTTCATGGCAACCAAGAAGCTCGTACTGACTGTGACCCGGCACTAGGAATCGGAACTCCTTAAGCACCAAGATGGTGGTTGCCGGGGCGGTCGCGATTGCCAGGAATCCCTGCAGTGAAGCCATGTTGCCGCCGAAGCGAACAGTGACCAAAGATACGGTTACCAGCGTGAAAGTAACCAAAATCTCGCCCGCGGATAAAACGAGGTAGTGGGCTGCAACGCGGCGAAATTTTATAAACGCAACCTCACAGCCAAGGTTGAGCAGAACCAACGCCATCGCGAACTTCAGAAGTGGCTCGATCGAACTAAGATGTTCTTCAGGAAGCAGGTTCAGCGCCTGCGGCACCACCAGTCAGCCAACAAGCAAATACGCTGTTACTTCAATCGGCTGGGGAATCCGTTCCAGCCAATTTCGGCGACGCTAATACTACGCAGGAGCCATAGGGCTGTTCCCTACTCGTCTTTCACGTAGTTTCAAAAGTGATTGAAAGCAATCACCACACGAATGTTGAACGGCGGCACCTAGGGTGTGCGTTATCTTGACACATCGGTCACAAAGATGGACTTGGGTTCCCTGATTTGGTGCATTCGCCAGCAGTGGTCTTTCAAGCTTTGAGGAGACCTGGCAGAAAAGAGGTGTTATCAGCGAAGTAGTTGAGGCTGTCTCAGCTGGTGATTCAGCTTTTAGATTCGTGGCACATGTCACCTCTACTAGCAGGCGTTGCCAAATCACCTGCAAGGCGTTTAATGTTTCACTCTAGGTCAGAGTCATGGGTGAAGAAAGCTTTGCATCCGGATCCCTAGATGGCGATCATTGCTTTCTCGCAGCAGTCTCAACTTCATCGATGGCCGGACTTGATACAGACGCTTGGGTTTTTGTGACGCTGTTTGGGCTTTCGTGATGATCGATCGTCAAACTTCGGCGAATGTGTCGGTGCTATCCGCGAACTGTTCCGTTTCGACACCGAGTCGTTGCAGCATCGTGACGAACAAATTTGCCAGCGGGATATCTTCGTGAGCGACCTCTTTTTGCCATGGCTCTTGGCCGCCTGACCAAGCACCACCCTGGGGATTCTGACCGGCGTAATTGAGGTATTGGCCGTGCCGGAAACCCATGTTTTTTCCACCTGTGAGGATTAGTGGATAGTTGCGAGACAGATGGAACGCACTCGATGCAGAGCCGAAAAGCAACAAAGTGTTATCGAGCATGTTGCCGGTTTCACCCGGTTCGGGCGCATCTTTTAGTCGGCTGATGAAGCGTGCGTATTCTTCGCTAAGGAAGTTGCAGTAGGTTCCAAAATTCTTCCAGCCACCTGGGTCTTTTGTCTCGTGCGAAAGTTGATGGGTTAGTGTGAAGCCGACTGCCCGAGCAAGATAATCACTGACACCGATTCCGTTTTCCCGCCCAAGTTGATAGGTAACGGCACGCGTGGAATCGGTTTGGAAAGCAAGGAAGATCAATTCAAACATTGTTTGCAGATAACCTCTTGGGTCATCCATCGTGATGTCGAGTTTCAAGTGATCGGTGTCGACCTGCGGTAACGGGATGTCCATCCACCGTTTGGCTTTCTCGACTTTAAGCTCGGCTTCGCGAACGGAATGCAGATATTCATCGAGAGCTCGCTGGTCATGCTGAGACAAGCGATGTCGCAGATCGCGAGCATCTGCCATCAGGTCATCGAGAGCGCTGTTGCTAAGTGCGAGACGATGTGCCGCTTGTTGATCACTTTTGACAAAGAGTTTGTCGAATATTCGCTTGGGTCGATGTTCGGCCTGTATTGCTCGGCCACTCCGATTGAAAGATAGCGTGTGCGCACCACGTGGGGTGCCTATTCCGCCGTCTGTGCTAAGAACAAGTGACGCGATGCGAGTTTGATCACCGATGTGAGCCGCGTATTCTTGATCGATCGAAATCGAGTTCTGGTAGGTTCCAGCGGGACCAGTCGCTGCGCCCGTCAGGAATTGGTCGGCATTGGAGTGACCGTGGATCGCTCGTGATGCAGGATGAGAAAATCCCGAGAGAATGGTCAGATCGTCCCGGTAAGGCGCTAAGGGATCTAAGCATTTGGTGAACTTAAAGTCCTTGCCGCCGCCGTGCGGGAACCAGGACCAGTCGGTGTACGCCGGATCCTCAGGTAACGGCATTGGCACACCATCCGGCTGATAGAAGCAAGCCAGTCGCTTGCGTGATTTTGCCGAACCCGATTCGTTCGAAATTGCTGAAGTGCACTCTAGCCAAGGCAATGCCAAAGCGATCCCGGTACCGCGAAGGAAACGGCGGCGATCAAGTGTATGAAGGTGGGCGGGCATGAGCTGGATTTCCCTTGGGAGTCGAGTCTCTCATGATTGTCTTTCGTTGGGCAACCGTGATCAATAGCGGAGTCTCTTGGACGCTTGATTTATCGGCAAAGGCTAATCAGCAAACGAATACTTTGAGATCTGAGTTGAGGTTTAGCTCCGTTGATTGAGAGCACTCTGTCTGGGGAGTCCGAGTATCTTGTTGATGCTCCCCATCGCAGCATCGCGAAGACACGGATCAATCACTCCGTTCGAAAGAGGTCGCACTTAACGATCAGTTTGATCAGCGTGACCAGGCCGCCACCCTGTTGCCGAAGATTCGCCGTGATGAGATCTATTTCTGCTCGATCAGCGAATCTCAACGGTCGGCCAAGTGCGTAACCTGTCAGTTTGACCACCATTGCTCGCGTGAATTGATCTTGCCGATTTGTTAGTAAAAAACGCTTCAATCCGTCGACACCGTCGAGGCGTTGTCGGTTGAAGAGGATACCTGAAGCATCGACCACTTCGCCTTGCACGTGAGTTCGCCAACTCCCGATCGCGTCAAAATTTTCCAGTGCGATCCCCCATGGATCGATCTTCATGTGACACGACCGACAAGCTGCTTGTTTGCGGTGATCTTCCATTCGTTGTTTTAGGGTCAGTTTGGCGATCGCGGGATCCGCGATGTCGATTTCAGGTACGGCGGGGGGTGGAGGTGGCGGCGGATCATCCAACAAATTCTCCAGCAACCAGATGCCTCGTTTCAATGGGTGTGAATCCTTTCCATCTGAATTCATCGCTAACAGTCCAGCCTGAGTTAGGAGTCCACCTCGCTGATCCGCGGGGTCCAGCTCTACTCGACGAAACTCATTTCCAAAGACATCCTCCAAGCCGTAGTGTTGTGCCAGTCTTTCATTCGCCATTGTGTAATCAGCATGCAGGAAATCGAGAATGCTGTGGTTCTGCTGCAACACCTCATAAAAAAAGGCGATCGGTTCCTCTTGCATCGCTTCCTTAAGTGTTGGATCGAATTGCGGATAGTCTTTCCGGTCAACCTGCAGATAATCGAGAAGCTGCATGTCAAGCCATTGTCGGACGAAGTGTTTGGCAAACCGGTGTGAGCGAACATCAGTCAGCATCCGCTCGACTTCACTGTCCAGAATTGCTGGATCACGCAGCTTGCCATCTTGAGCGAGGTCCAACAGCTGTTGGTCCGGCGTGCTGCACCATAAGAAGACTGCCATTCGGGTCGCAAGTTCATGTTCGGTGAGAGCTGGTGGTCGCCTGTTATGTCTCGACTGATTCTCTTTCGAATTGCCGTCGTTGTCTTTGCGATTCGATTGACTGAGATACAGAAATTTTGGTGATGAGAGCACCGTTGCCAGTACTTCGATTATCGCCTCTTGAAAGTCATCGCACTGGGGCCGAATCTTCGTAAACAGGGAAATCTTTTGTTCAATCTCGTCTGTTGTTACCGGTCGTCGCCAGGCTCGGTGCATAAAGTTTGAAAGGATATCCTTGGCATCGCGCGATTCGGGAGATTGCCCATCGTGGTTGATGAAGATGCGCGCATGTGAAGCCGGAGGCCAAGTGTCATAAACCGGTGCGGTGACTTCGATATAGTCAATTTGGACATCACCCTGTGACGCAGTGCTGTTGGCGAACTTGAGATACTCAGATGGACTTGGTAAGTCACCCAGGTTGTTCACTTTGCGAACTGTATTGCGGGGGTAGATATCACCCAATGGAATGTCCCACTGATAGAACTTGGGACTCCCCGGTGGGGCATCGACCAAGATCTCGTGATCACTGATTCGCACAGTGGCTTGTGAGTCATTACTCGCCTGCCAACCGAATTCCAGTTGTAGGCTGGGGATGGAAACGTTTTCGGTTGAGGATCTTGATGCACGAAAGCGAACTCTCAGCGTTCCTTTTTCAGGAATCCGATCTCCCAGTTCTACAATCAACCTCTGTTTTGGTGGAATTACCGCGACGCATTTCGAGCTATCGGGTGTTTCTGGACGGGTCGAACTTGGTTTGTGTGCATATTTGGCGCCGGCGTACCGCCAATTCGCCACTGCCGTTCTACCATTGATTCCATTGCGGTAGTGGGCGCGAGAATGTCGAGCTTGAAAGCTTGCGATCTTGCGTTGCAATTGTTGCGTTAGCTTTTCGGGGTCCCCTTGGTGTTCTTGACGGATTTTTTCGAGTGCCGATTCTTGTGTTTCCCAATAGCTAGCGGCCGCCTGTTGCATCGTGATTCCCCAATACAATGGCTGCGGTTGCTCACCGCGGACGATCGCTGTTTGTAACGCTTTGCGAGCCAATTCTCGGTACAGCTCAAACTGCATGACAGACATATGCAAAATTTCTGAACTGTTTTGAAAGCCATGTTCGGAAGATGGTTCCGGAGGCAGATCTTTGGCAAAGTCGTGCGGCAGTCCTAGTAAATCTTGCAAGGCATAGTTGTATTCGTAGCGCGTCATCCGCCTGAATGAACTGAATTCCTGCGAGGAGCGACGTACTGCGGATGCGGTTTGGATCTCAGTCGAAAGCCAATCAATGACCTCATTTCGATCACCGTCCGACAATTCCGTTTCGTCGGGAGGCGGCATTTCGCTATTGCTCAGTACGGCGAAAACCTCGAGCCACCAGGGGACGTCCTCACCTTGGACTAAGTTTGGATCGAGTGTGTCGATTCGAATATTGCCTTCTTCCTGATCAGGGCCGTGGCATGGAACGCAAGTTCGTTGGAGAATTGGCGCAATTCTCTTTTGAAAAATGTCGAGTTGAGGCTCCGGAGCCTTTCCTGAATCCGGATGCTGCTTCAGGTCAAACAACGTGCCCGAACTCGGGTCATCTGAGCGTTGGTGGCCATCTGCTTGGCGAGACCCAGACGCCTTCAGTTGATTGAGCGTCAATTCATCCGAATCCGCTGTTGAGATTCCCTTCACGTTCGGATCACTCGACGGTTCGGATTCAACGCTCTGTTGTGCAGATGCGGGGATCTGTAAAGCGAAGAGTAAGGCAATAAGGCAAAAGGGGGACTTCCCGTTTTTCGACTTCATGGATCTCCACTGCTACTTTCAACAAACCCAAGTGCGAAAAAACCTATCATCATTGAACCGCCAGAATTGCGAAAATTGGCAGATCGGATCCATTCAGCATACCAGCGATCGCGGCTCCTGCATGGCGGTCGTGAAATCAGCGAAAAAATGGCAGAATATGCCAACACAAGATCGAGAGTCTAAGTCATTCTGTCTTGCTGGAAATTCGATATACATGTTTGGGATGTTATGAATCGTTCAATTCAGTGGTTGCTTGCGTTCGGTTTGCTATTGACTGGTGGCTTCAGCGTTGTGCTGGCGGAGGAGATTTCCCCTGGCAAAAAGTTTCTCCCTTTGGCCGGAGAATCGTTTCGTCTTGACGGCCACGATACTTTTGTTATCGCCCCCCAAGAGATCACGCCGAATACACCTTGGGTCTGGTATGCGCCGACCCTGAAGGGTTTGCCTAGCAAGGCAGAAGTATGGATGTTTGAACGGTTTGCCAAGGCGGGTATCGCGGTTGCTGGAATCGATGTCGGTGAATCGTACGGAAGCCCAGATGGGCGAATATTGTATAGCGCGCTCTACAACTATCTGGTCAAGGAGCGCCAGTTTAGTACGCGTCCCGTGTTGTTGGCGCGAAGTCGCGGTGGGTTGATGCTCTACAGTTGGGCGGTCGAGAATCCAAAAGCGGTAGGCGGAATCGCTGGCATCTATCCCGTTTGCAATCTGGAAAGCTATCCCGGTTTGAATAGAGCAAGTGGGGCTTACGGATTGACGCCCGAGCAGTTGAAACAACAGTTAGCGAATCACAACCCAATCGATCGGTTGGAAGCATTGGCCCAAGCCAAAGTTCCAGTATTCCACACACATGGTGACCAAGACACAGTTGTTCCGCTCGCGGCAAATTCAGGGACGGTTGCCGAGCGATACAAAGCACTCGGCGGCAGCATGGAGCTCGATGTGGTGAAAGGGCAGGGACACAACATGTGGTCGGGGTGGTTTACAAACGAAAAACTCACCGAATTTGTGATTGCTCATGCCAAAGCTGTACCGTCCGAATTGACTGAAGCACAAGATTCAGAAACTGCCAGCAAAGCGTGGCTCACGTATACGGGCGACAAAGGTCCAGGCAAAGGGAAGCACGTGGTTCTAGTTGCTGCCGAGCAGGAATACCGGAGTGAACAGTCGATGCCTATGTTGGCAAAGGTGCTGTCAAAACATCATGGATTTGATTGTACGGTGTTGTTTTCGGTGAACGATCAAGGTGAAGTCGATCCGACCCTGCCTGCGCCCTTCAAGGACAAAACCGAACGCCATCATATTCCTGGACTACATCTGTTGGCCGACGCTGATTGTGTCATCTGGTTGTCTCGATTTATGCAACTTCCCGACGACCAGATGCAGCATTTTCACGACTACTTCGACTCTGGAAAGCCGTTGATTGCTTTGCGAACCGCAAATCATGGTTTCTGGGGTGGTAAGCCTTACATGCACGATGGCAATCGAGTCTCACTGCGTGAGTTGCTTGGTGGAACCTTCATGGGGCACCACGGAGGTTGGCATCGCGAATCAACTCGCGGGATCATCGTGAAGGAGAACCAAACGCATCCAATCCTGACGGGCGTGGGCGATATCTGGGGTACATCTGATGTCTACCGATGCCACAATGAGAAGTCGCCGTTCCCCACAGATTGCAAAGCCTTGGTGTTAGGGCAGCCACTCATTAATCTTGAACCCGATGCAGCACCGAACGAGAGTAAAGAACCGCTGCCCGTCGCGTGGACAAAAACATGGACCGGTAAACAGGGTCGACCGACCCGGATCTTCCACTTCACGATGGGTTCGGCCGAGGATTTTGAGAACGCTGGTGTGAAACGGCTGACCGTGAATGCCGTGTATTGGGGACTCGGCATGGAAGCGGAGATACGCCCTGACAACTCGGTGGAAACCGTTGGCGAATATCAGCCACTCAAGGCGGGGTTCAACTACGAGAAGCTTGGCGTCGAGCCACATCCCCCCGAGTTTTACAAGTAGTGTGTTAACTCGGTGGCGCAAGTCGATTGATCCGACCCACCAGCAGTGATTCAGATTTACGGCTGCGTATACGAGCTGATTGTTGGGCGAAATACTAAGTTCAATAACGCCAGCCGCCGCGGATCAATGCCGCGTCATCAAATTCAATTTCCGTGGTGTCGCGTTCGTACTCGAGGCGGCGACCGAGTGCGATGCCGGCTTCGAGAAAACAACCGCCACCGCCATCCACAAGACGCTCGACGCCGAACGAAAAGCGATAGTCCCGTAGTGATAATTCATCGGTCTGGCCAATGTTGCGGGTGACGGCCCACGTGTTTCCGCCAATACCACCGGATGCGTAAGCCCAGGTTTCGCTCTGGCCGCCATTCTTGGCGAGGCGAAATGATAGTTTCGTGAGTGGAAACCGCAGATCGAATTTCGTCCAGCAATTGGGCGTCCAGACAATTCCCACGGCTGGCAGAACTGGAAGGTCGGCGCGGCCGAGCATTACCGCGCCGAGCGACAACGTCAAACGATCTGGGACACATTCCCAGTTGAAAAGCCCGAGTGCAAAGACTCGGAACGCATTGCTGCTAGTCGTTAGGTCACTACGGATCGAGGGCGACACAATGGTGAGGAAGGACAAGCGATCCCGAATGGGACGCCGATAGAAAAACTGTAACTCGAATTCATACAAATGATCAGGGATTTCGAGACCGGCGGCTGCATCGATCCAATCGATTCGAAAGCGAGGCGTCACCGCTACAATGTTGTCAAAGCTCCCGAGCGGAATCCCACTGCCGATGCCAACATCCAAAAACGAGGTGTTGAGCTGTTGTTCATCAAATTCAAAGAGACCACCTGCGCTGAACGAAACACTTTGCAATGCCTGCTTTTTGAAACGCTTTAGTTCGAGTTCCTGCGGCGGCTGCTGGTAGGTCGTCAATTGCTCGGAGATAGGAATGGGTTCGGTGGCCTGAACTGGACAAACACCGCACATCAGCAGGATGAGCATCGGCAGTCGCACTACTCGGCAGAAATGCATCGTGTTCAAATCTTGGGAGGAATCGTTCTCTTTATTGCTATCGCCGCAGTTTAAGTGGGCGGCAAGGCTGGCTGCATTGGCAACAACTCGTCTTTCAGTAAGGGATTGCCCTCAGCCAGTGCAACCCGGCTCGTGGCACCTCGGCGTGAAACATGTTGAAAAGTTTTTGCATCATCAGATTGACTGTTCCGCTGTGTAGATGACTTTGAAGTGCGCCAGTGGGGTCGCGATCGCCGCCGTCGAACTAAGTGGGCAAAACGCGATCTTGGTGGTTCCAGGTTCCAATGTCCGGCTAGATCATGAAGATGTGCTGACCACACGCAGTCAGATTGAATCGTCAGATCGCTTGCTTGTCCAGCTGGAAGTCCCGGTCGAGACGGTGGTGGCGGCGGTAAAAATTGCTCGGAAAAGACCAGGTGCCAGTTGTCCTGGATCCGGCGTCTGTACCACGTGAATTCCCAGTCGACCTTTTCGATGTCGATCTGATCTGTCCCAATGAGTCTTAGGAGGCTGCGCTAGTCGGTGAACCAGTTGATTCAATCGAAGACGCGGAGGCAGCAGCCAGGGAGCTGCAAAATCGTGGCTGTCGACAGGTTGCGATTATTCTCGGCGATCGAGGTGTGCTGCTGGCTGATCAATGCGGGAACGTAAACCACTCGCCCGCGATTTCCATTCAATCAGTTGATGCGACTGCCGCCGGGGATGCCTTCGCAGGTGCTCTTGCGGTGGAGTGGGCGGCTGGTTGCGCACTTATGGATGCCCTTCGATTTGCCAATCGCGCGGGAGCCATTGCCGCCTCGCGTGATGGTGCACAGCTGGGAATGGGAACCCGGAAAGAAATCGAAGCGTTGCTGTGAACCAATTTAAAGGGACTCTCTGTTGATCAACGCTAGGCCGATCGGATGCTGGATCGCCAAGATCAAGATAATGAGCTTGCTTTTTGATTTGATCTCTTATTTCTAATATCTCACCATTCGCAATGATCAATGACCCAGCACTCAATCCCGCTTTTGGTGAGATGGGTTGCTGGTCGATTCACCACTGTGAAATCGTCGTTTGCAGTACAAATTGCAGATCGAAGGTGCTGTGCATTGAATTCGTTCAATGAACGCTAATAACGCGATCGGGCTCACCGAAAGCGTTGCAAACGAGACGGTTGCGGGTCGCTGAACATCCAAGTTTATGGGGCAACGATATCGCCCACTTTATTGGAGCCCACTTGTCGCAACAGCGTTCACTTAAACCACGAAAAAAATCTCAGCCGCCATTTTAGGAGCCCTCAAGAAAATCGTGGAAGGGTAATGAGGTGAAGGGCTCTATGGGATAGCGATCGAAACCAGAGGTCGCAACCATTCAACCCTTTAAGGAGTATCGCAATGTGTGCGCAAAAAAATCAAACCAACCGAGGTTATCGCTCGGCGGTGATAGGAGTCGTGACGATCGCTGCTACCCTGATGCTTGTCCTGTCGATCGGCGGTCGTAATGTATCAGCCGCCGGCTTGCTTGTTTCGGATGGCGGCTTTGGAGGTGTTCTTGAAATCAAGCAACAAGATGTGCGGGTAACCATCAATAACTCAATTGCAGTGACGCAGGTCGATCAAATTTTCGTAAATACAGAGAATCGACAAGTGGAAGCTCTCTACACGTTTCCAGTCCCACGCGAGGCAAGCGTGTCAAACTTCAGTATGTGGATTGATGGAAAGGAGATGGTTGGCGAAGTCGTCGAAAAAGTCCGGGCACGTGAGATTTACGAAAGTTACAAACAGAAACGCCGCGACCCCGGATTGCTGGAACAGGTCGACTTCAAACAATTTGAGATGCGGATCTTCCCCATCGCAGCAGGAGCAGAGCAACGGATTCGGATCGAATATTATCAGCAATTGCCGGTCGACCACGATTGGGCGACATACGTGTATCCGCTCGCGACTGATGTGCGAGGGCAGCAAATCGATTCCCGTGTGACAGGGCGATTTTCAATCACGGTTGATGTGAAAAGTGAAGTGCCGATTGAGGAGTTGATTAGCGAGTCACATGCTGAAGATTTTGTGGTGGTGAGCCATGAACCGAATTATGCGCAGGCTGCGATGGAATTGACGGAAGGTGATTTGTCTCGCGATATCGTCATGGCCTTCCAGACGAAACGACCGCGGACTGGGTTGGATTTGATCACCAGTCATCCTGCTGGTGAAGATGGTTTTTTCATGATGACTTTGACGCCGGGTGCTGATCTAAGCAGTACTGCTGAGCCGATGGATTACGTCTTCTTGCTGGATATATCAGGCAGCATGGCCCGTGATGAAAAACTATCGATCAGCCGCCAAAGCATGGCAGCCTTTATCGATTCCTTAGGTCCGGATGATCGGTTTGAGTGTCTGGCATTCAATTTAACGCCCACTCCGTTGTTTCAATCACTGCGACGGGCGAGCAGCGATCATTTGGCACAGGCCAGACAGTTTTTCGAATCTCAACGAGCACGGGGTGGCACAGTGCTACAGCCTGCGATTTCTGCTGCTTATGCCTATCGAGACGCCGATCGCCCATTGAATGTGATTTTGCTGAGTGATGGGATGACCGAGGTTGGTGAGCAAGCAGAACTGTTGCGTCTGATCGAGTCGCGACCCTCTGGTGTCCGCGTTTTTTGCATTGGGGTAGGCAACGAGGTGAATCGTCCACTGTTGCATCAATTGGCCAATCAAGCGGGAGGTTTGGCTGCCTTTGTTTCCACTGAGGACAGTTTTCGCAGGCAAGCATATTTGATGAGACAGAAATTGGTTCGACCAGCGATTGAGAAAGTGGCGGTCGACTTTGGCGGCGCTGCAGTGACGGATGTCGAACCGACCGAACTAGGAGACTTGTTTTATGGAACACCGCTGCGATTGCTTGGCCGATACAACACCAGCGGGTCCGTCAAAATCACACTGACGGGGACAGTGCAGGGTGGTCCCTGGAAAGAGGTGGTCGAAATGGAGTTGCCCACCGGGGACGAGGGCAATAGTGAGATTGAGCGGATGTGGGCGTATCAGCGAGTGCAACGTTTAATGAACGACGAGCGGGGCTCACTGGCAAACGAGCGGCAGGATCAGGGGATTCAACGCAACGAGATTGTGCGTCTGTGTGAAGCCTATTCGATCGTCTCGCCGTACGCCTCGATGCTTGTCCTGGAGAATAACGAGGAGTATCGCAGGTGGAAGATCGAGCAACGAAATGCAGTTCGGATCAAGCGGGATCGGGCTTCTCGAACTGCCGTGCAGCAAAAGCTGACAGAGATTCGTCGACGTGGTAGTGAAAACTTTGAAGTCGATCGGGAGAAAAAATTGGTAACAACAAATAACGGAAGTCACCCGACGTCCACTGGCTCCCGAGACCAGCAAAACGTGTCGACTTCTAGTCAATCTTCGACGCAGCCAAGCGGTTCTCCTCGCGGGGTGGACCTCAACTTCAGTTCTTCAGGGAGTGGTTCATCTGCGGGTGGCGGTGCAATCGACCCCTTTACTGCCGTCATCGCGTTGGGCACTGCTGGCGGCGCAGCCTTGGCAAATCGCCGAAAGAAAAAACGATAGGCGGAGGCACAGAAAGTGGACGAAGGCAGCGTGGTGTAACAGATGCGATGTGGTTCATAAATAAACGTCGCAGCTTGAGTTGCGAAATACGAAGGAGAGGCAGCTTCATGTATCGCTATTTGCAGTCATGCAGGGTCACGATCGCCGTTGCCGTGCTGGCGGTTTTGGCCTGGGCAATTCCGACCGTGTCAGCTGCCATGGAAATCGATTTTCATCTCATCAATAACGGACAGTGGTGGCGGATCTGGACGGGCCATCTGACACATTACGACTTTGATCATCTTTTCTGGGATCTGTTGATGTTTGTGGTGCTCGGGACAATTTGCGAACGGGCAGATCCGCGACGCTTTCCCTTGAAGCTAATCGCGATCATGACAGGCGTAACCATCGCAGTGGTAGTTTTTTGCGATGGAATCGTTATCTATCGAGGTTTGAGTGGAGTCGATACCGGCTTGTTCGTTTGGTTCGTCATTGCCCAGAGTCGGCGTTGCTGGATCGATCGTCAAAGGGCCACTGCGATGCTCTGGTCAGGCGCGCTGTTGGCTTTATTGGGAAAGCTGACGTTCGAGGCCGCGACTGGGCAAACGTTATTTGTTGATGCTTCAGGTTTTGCCCCTTTGTTTGAGTCACACCTCGCGGGCGCCGGCTTTGGTATCGGCTGTTACGCAATGCCGATAAAGACGCCAAAAGACTAGCCGTCGAAGTCGCAGGGTGTTGGGTCAACGCTTCGCCCAGAACCAACTGTTTCGATTCATTTTCCAATTTTGATCGATTTAGCTAGTTAGGGGAATTCAAACATGGTACGGTCCGGGGGGGGTGTGCTGTTTTTACGCCGTTCTTGTTGGGAGAAATGATGAGAGATACAAGACAGAAAGCTGTCCGAGGTTTCACATTGGTGGAGCTGTTAGTAGTAATTGCGATCATTGGGGTGTTGGTCGGATTACTCTTGCCGGCGGTGCAGGCGGCACGCGAAGCAGCACGCCGCATGAGTTGTAGTAACAATTTCAAGCAGATTGGTTTAGCGATTCACAATTACCATTCCGCGTACAAGCAATTGCCGACGCATGGGAGCGGAACCGGCATTGGGCTGCAAACCAATCGTTGGTGGCGAACTGGCAATGATGCCAGTCACGAATGTTTGAGTGCTTTGGTTGGTTTGTTGCCTTTCATGGAGCAGCAGGCCCTTTGGGAGCAAGTCTCCAATCCAGATGCGAAGTCAGTGACGGGAGCGCCGCCACCGGGAAACACTGGCTTGACCAATCCAAATCGTTGGCCAGCGATGGGGCCTAACCCCCGAAACTATTCCCGTAACCCTGGATATATTCCGTGGTCGACCGAGATCCCAACACTCCGATGCCCAAGTGATCCCGGAACCGGGTTGCCGGCTCTCGGGCGTACCAATTACGCGATGTGCCTAGGGGATGCTCCCGGCACTTGGCACAACCATTTGAAGACAGGTGATTTGAGGAAACGTACCGGAGCGGGTGCGGTGCTTAACTTCAACGCCGTTTCCCGAGGCGTCTTCATGGTGCGTAAAGAAAGTAAGTTTCGTGATATTCTCGATGGTTTGGCAAATACCATCGCGATGGGTGAGATCATGACTGATATGGGCGATCGTGATGTTCGTACCGCTGCTTCTTGGGAACGTGACTCAAGCAACGATGTGAATAACAATCCTTCGCATTGTCGGGACGCCGGTCAGATCAGCAATGATCGGCCCACCAAGTGGTGTTCCGTTGGTGATACTGGTTGCACACCACCTAACCCGTTGCGCATTAATGTGTTCGATGGTCGCGGTTGCAGCTGGGCTAACTTCCGTTATCACAGTACAGCGATGTTCACCATTCTGCCGCCTAACTCGGAAGTCTGCGTTGGCGTTTGGATTGATGCTGCGGGAACCATGCCTGCGAGTAGCCACCATCAAGGTGGAGCGCACATCCTGATGTCCGATGGTGCCGTTGTCTTCATGACGGACTCTGTCGAGGCAGGTAATCGGCAAGCGGGTGCCGTTTGGCGAAGAGGCCAGGGTCCACGAGCACCCGGGTCTCCAAGTCCTTACGGATTGTGGGGTGCACTTGGAACTCGGGCCGGCAAGGAAACCATTGAAGAGCCACTGAACCAGTAGATCTGTCAATCTTTGAACCAGTTTACAGAATCTCGTCCATCTCACGGTGGGCGAGGTTTTTTTATGCAGTGGGGGTGAGAATTTAACTGAGTTGAACGTGCATTTTTCCAAGTTAGCGGGGGCCTTCGTGGGTTGCTTTACGGCCACCGCTTGCCGGTCGTCAAGCATGATCGGTACCGCTGCTCTCCCTTCCTGGCTAGCCGCAGCCAGAATGTTTCTTGATCGGTCGCTTTGGCCCAATTTGATTCGCTCAGGCCAACACCTAGAATCCGATGGCCTGAGATTTACGCTTGGGATTGAGGTTTGGTAGAGCTGCCCTTATGCCACCAGCAGCAGTTCTCGCTTGGCTGCTTGGCCGTGATTCAGCAATCGGCCAGAACCTCGCAATCAATCGGCTGAGTCCTAGCGTTGCGGCGTAGTGGTCGATTCACCACCACGTTCAATCTTCGCCAGGGTTGGAATGACGGGTTTAAATTGCGTTGGAAGTGGTGTGCTAAGCATCCGCTGCTTCCTTTCTCCACATCGCGAAACCGCTTTCAGCGGGCAATGATTCGGGCCTTCCTGATCCCGATTGAGGCATAACCGTTGACGCGTGAAAACATCGTATAATCGTAACCGGACTTTGAAGGGCACCGTTTACGATCGATCCATGGGGAAATCATCATGATCTACCGATCTTTTTGTTTTGCTGCTTTGGTTTCCTGTTTTCTGACGGTAACGCCGACGCTCGCGGATTGGACGTCCTACCTGAATGGGAATGATCGAGCTGGTTATACGTCGGAATCGGTTGTCGGTGTTTTGACGCTGGCTTGGACCCGTCAAGCTCCCGCCAAGCCGCGGAAGGCGTGGGCTGGTCCACGTTCGGAGTTGATCGAAGGCCACGAGATGCGGCATCGAGTTGATTTCGATGCGGCGATGCAAGTTGTTGTATCGGATGGAAGAGTTTACTACGGTAGCAGCGTCGATCACACGCTTTATTGCGTCGATGCCGATACGGGGGAAACGATTTGGGATTTTTACACCGAGGGCGCGATTCGATTGGCGCCGACTTTGGCGCACGGCAATGTCTATGTTGGTTCAGATGATGGCTTCGTTTACTGCCTGAATAGAGAGGATGGCGAGGTCGTTTGGAAGATGCGGGTCGGGCCACGCGAAGACTTGCTGTTAGCGCGTGGCGAGATGATTGCGCGTTGGCCGGTGCGAACGGGTGTCTTGATTGACGGTGACACCGCTTTTTTTGGTGCCGGAATCTTCCCGCATGAAAATGTTTATCTCTGCGCAGTGAACGCACATGACGGCAGTATTGTTTGGCGAAATGACGCGATCAGCCAACAAGACGCAGGTCGAAACGATTTGTCGCCGCAAGGTTATTTGTTGGCGAGTGAAGACCATTTATTTGTGCCCTCGGGGCGATCGCTTCCAGTAGCGGTATCAAAGAAAACGGGCGAGATCGTGTTCAAGCGATCCTATTCGTGGCGGACGACTGCGGGTGGTGTGGTTGGTGGAACCAAAGCGCTGTTGGGAGATGGTCAAATATACGCAGGGGGCCCCCACCACTTTTTGGCAATGGACCAAGTTTCCGGAAACGTCGGGGAAGCCTATATCAATGGCCGACAGATGGTGTTGGCTGACGACATGGCCTACTTGGTTGATGGTGAGCGGGTTTTTTCAGTCAACCGAGCGGAGCATGCCCAGGCAAGCCAGGAAAAGCAGAAGTGGTTTCTCAAGCAGCGAGATGCTCGCCGTGACCCAGAGAAGTTAGCGGAAGCTCGTCGCAAGATTGAGGAGTTCACTCAGGTTGGAATCCAGTGGCAATACAAAAGTGACTTGGATGATGTCCTGATCGCCACGGAGAATCTTGTCGTCGCAGGGGGTGAAAATCAGGTCATTGCGTTGGATCGCAGCAACGGTCGTTTGGTTTGGCAGAGCGAAGTGGACGGAAATGTTCGCGGGTTGGCTGCAGATCAATCCTTGTTATTGGTCAGCACAGACGCCGGCACCATCTATGCGTTTCGTAGCGATCAGCCCGATCGCACGTCAATGGTCACCACACCAAAGATTGACCCAAATCCTTTTCCTGCCGATGAATGGACGGAGCATTACAAATCGGCGGCGGAAGAAATTTTGCAGCAAAGCGGACAACGAACTGGCTACTGTTTGGTTGCTGGCAGCGAGCAGGGTCGCTTGGCCTACGAACTGGCACGGCAAAGTGAGTTACAGATAATTGGGGTTGAGCCGGATCCGGACAAGGCTGCGGCTTCGCGAGCATCACTGACGCGTGCAGGTCTGCATGGCACGAGGGTTACCATTTTTTGCCGGCCCCTTGGTGAGCTTCCGTTCTCGAACTACTTCGCGAATTTGATTGTTTCAGATTCCATGTTGTTGACCGGACAAGTACCCGACCGGCCAGAGCATCTGGCGCGTCATCTGAAACCATGTGGTGGTGTAGCGATGGTTGGCCGACCGAAAGCGTTTTCGCCGATCGCTGGGGAGCCGATCGCTGGGGAGATCAACTCACAGGCAACGATAGAATGGCTATCGCAGTGGCTTGGTCAAGATGAAGGCGATGTGATTTCGCAGACGCCTTGGTATCTGCTCCGCCGGGGCAAGCTTGCAGGCGCGGGAGACTGGTCACATCAATATGGCAATGTCGCGAATACTTCTTCAGTCGATGACTACCGTGTCCGTGATGGCTTGGGGGTGCTGTGGTATGGCGATCCTGGTCCGAGCGCAATGATCAACCGCCATGAAGCTGCCGGAGCGCCACTGTCGACCAATGGCAGAATGTTTATTCAAGGTACCGATCGGCTGATGGCTTACGATGCGTACAACGGGAATTTTCTTTGGGATCTGGAAAATCCAGGTGCGGTTCGGACTGGCGTCTTCAATAATCGCGAGACTCACAACTTGGCAGCAAGCGATGATGCACTGTACGTTGCCATCCACAGCGAATGCATGGCGCTGGACGCGGCGACTGGCCAAGTCACTGCAACCTATCAGACGCCCGAATCACCAGACGGGATCGAGCGAGCTTGGGCGTATCTGGCATATGACAACGGCCAGCTTTTCGGAACAAGCACGATTCGGGAAGAGTTGGAAGCTCGAATGCGTCGTCGTGGGCTGAAGGTCAAGAGTCAAACAGATGCTGTTTTTGCCGTCGATACCGAAACTGGCAAACGGATGTGGACTTATCGTGGCGATAACATTTTGCACACGACAATCGCGATCGGACCTGACCGAGTCTATTTCATTGATAGTTCGATCAGCCCCGAAGAACGGATGAAGTTCTATCTGCAGGATAAGGGTGATCTCAAGCAGCTTGAGGGAGAGGCAGCAGCAAAGGCTGAGGCAGAGGCAAAGGCTTACGATATTCGGCGGGCAGTCGCCATTGACCGGCGGACTGGCGAAAAGCTGTGGTCAAAGCCAGTGGATGTGACTGACACGACCAACATTAGTGCGGGTGGTGGAAGTTTGACGTTGATGTATGCCAAGGGGCACGTCGTACTCTGCGGAGCCAATGCCAACGGGCATTACTGGAAGCAATTTTTGGCAGGTGAATTTGACCGCCGAAAATTGATCGTATTGGATGCAACCGATGGCAGTGAGCGATGGTCGAAAAATGCGAACTATATGAATCGGCCAGCAATCATCGGTAACGAAATATTTGCCGAGCCATGGGCTTTTGAATTGACGACCGGCAAGCCAAAAATGCGACCCCACCCATTGACCGGTGAAGAGAGTCAGTGGCGTTTTAGTCGTCCGGGGCACCACTGCGGCGTGATCACCGCAACACCCAATATGATGTTCTTTCGGTCAGGATTTATTGGTTACTACGACCTTTATCGTGACAGTGGAACACGGCACTTCGCGGGGCAACGCCTGGGCTGTTGGATCAACGCGATTCCCGGGAATGGTTTGGTGATGATTCCGGAAGCAAGTGCTGGGTGTGTATGCCAGTTCTCGATTGCATCGACAGTTGTAATGGAGCCGAAAGTTGAGAACAAATCTTGGGGCATTCTCAGTGCAGTTGGCCCCAAGACTCCTGTCAATCGAATTGGAATCAATTTTGGTGCACCAGGAGATCGCAAAGATCTGTCAGGCCGCGAGTGGTTCGGCTATCCACGTCCCGCGACGAGGAATCGGCTGGAGTTCGTATTCGACTTGAAGCCCACGCTAGCTAATGGGGGCGGTTGGTACAGCCGTAATGTCGAATCGGTTAACTTGGGGGATGTTGAATCACCATGGCTGCTTGCATCGGGTGGACGAGCACTTCAACGGTTCGAAATTCCATTGCTTGGCAAGGGCGATGACGCGTCGAGCTATGACGTCAAGTTCTATTTTGCCAATCTGGAATCGAGCGATTCTGCTGCGTTTGAGATTCGAGTGCAATCGCAGACCGTACGATCCGGGGTCGTGCTGGAAGGAGCTTCCTCAGGGCGAGTCAACATCGACACGATTGAATTGCCCAACGTGCAGGTCGAAGAAAACCTTGTGGTTGAATTCCAATTCAGTGAAGAGGGTGAGCCACCGGTTTTGTCCGCAATTGAAGTGACGCGGAACGAACGCACCGCACGCTAAAATCTTCCGCGAATACTATCAGCGGCTACCTGTGATTCGCTTCGGTGAATCCCTTGGTTGAGTCACGAGCCGGGATTGGAAGGAATCTGGCCGATAAGCAAGCCGATCGTGTCGGTCGCAGGCCTTCAAGCTTGTTGAGATTTGAGAGCCAGCCAGCTCCCTTGATGGGGCTAACTTTGTCGCTTGACGGTTAACGAAAACGAAACGAGTAAAGATTTCCGTCGTTTATTTTAAATACTAAGCGAATTGGTTTTCCTGATAGCGCTTGTAGATCTGTTTCGCCATCCCACTCAACTTGCCGTGAAATTGAATCACCTGAGAGTGGTTGGCAGCTTGAACTCGTCAGGCCTGCGATCGGTGTACCGTCCAGTTCCTGTAGTTCGATGCGAATGGAACCAGTTGGTCCCGTTTGATAATTCAATTCTAAATGACTGCCGGTGAAAACAAGTGGTTTCGTAATCAGGTTTCCGCCACGGGAATCTGAAGCCGCGGACATAAACCCATCCAAACGATAGACAAAGCGACGTAAGCGGCTGTCTGGTCCGGTGTAGTAAGCCTCGGTAGCATAGACGCTCAATTCGCGGTTTTGGTTTGGCAGCTGCAAAAGTCCCCATGCCATGTAATTGCTGCGATTGCCGCTTCGGTCCGCTGGTGCATCTTCTGGGATTAAAGCGTCGGGCCAGCGTTGGAAGTGCAAGCCGTCTCGGCTGGACATGAAAACTGGTTCCACTCGCTGACCTTCATTCGGCAGATAGCGTGTTGGAAAGCCGAGGAAAATGTGCGGAGCGCGTTTGTATTGACGGATCGCATTGGTGTAGAGATGCTCGCGACGTGATTCAGTGTATTTCAACGGAACTGGTTTGGTCCACGTGAGAAAATCAGTGGACTGAGCTTGCATGATGTCGCGTTTGCCTTGGTTGAACCAGCGGTGGTAGTCACGGTAGACCCCCGCAACCTGGTCATAGAAAGCAAGGTTTTGAGAATCGAATGCGCCCTCGGTAATGACCGGTTCATTATGCATCAGTTCCCAATGAATGCCGTCCGGTGAACGAAACGCGAACAGTCCATGTTTTGAAGAGGTATCGTTCTTGTTCAATGAACGCCCTCTTGCCAACGCTTTGTAGCGTGCCTGCGGATCACACTTTGGGTTGGTGTCTTTGAACGGCGTAAAGTTGTGGCTCCCAACGCCATCCCAAACAATGTTGTTCTTCTTCGCTCCCTCGAATTCGTAGAGGCCGAGTTGAGGTTTAATCCAGTTCACGCCATCGACACTCTCGGCGTAACAGACCACTTCTCGGTGCGTAGCCTGCTTGGACTTTTCATCCCAGTGTGAACCCCGATAGTACATTCGATATTTGTCACCGTCTTGGAAAATCGTGTAGTAGGCGGACGTGTTTCCCTCCCATGGTTGGTCCGTGACTAAAACCACCTCTCGAGGTTGTGGTCGCTCGATCTGAAGCTGGACATTGTCGATGCGATCAACCAAGAAATCGTCGACGAACAACTGTCGCTGCTCCCCAATCGTGATCGGTTCAACTGCAGTCGCGGTGATCGCCCACAATACGGCGAATGACGATGAGAGCAAGGTAAAACGATTCATGATTTAGTTCCCCGACAAATCTGCAAAAACAAACGATGAGAGATGTGCTGGTGCGTTCCGCTTATGTTCACTCTTTCCCGCTACGTATTCCTATCACCAAAGAATGTAAGACCAGCTTATCGATGAACAAAAGCATTGCTTGCGGCAGCCGATCACAGGCTAGTTCAATTCGCAAGAAATTAATGACGTCCAAGTTTCTGGAATCAGCCTGGTGCGGTGCCTGGTTTGTTTCCATGCAAGGGCGTTAAATCGCTGATCTTTGTGATCAGGTAATCATCGCCTTGTTTGGTGCCGGTGCCGACCAGTTTGATTGGTGTCCCGCAATGATACGCTAAATTGAAGTTGTGGAAGTCTCGGAACGCCACTTCAATGCGAACGGATTCGGTATTTTCAACATCGACATAGAAGACTCGTGCTTCGTCCAGATCATCTGAAAGTCGTAGTCGACCTTGGACTGTGATCGTTTCGTTTTCATGGCGGACCCAGCTTGCAAAAGGGATCTCCCGATAGGGTTGAAAATCGGAATCGCTCAGGCCTGGAAGTGGCTTGGATGTTTCTGCAAAAGATTCCATCGGGACATCAAACAATTCCAAAAGTGACAAGTGCAACCGACTCAATTGCTGGTTCTTTGCATAACGAACATAACGCCCCGTTTTTAATCGGCCGTTGGCTTGGCCAGCCAAGACGAGTGGGATTCGCGTCGCGGTGTGATTGTCACTATGCCCCATACCAGATCCGAACAGCACCAAGCAATGTTCAAGGAGGCTGCCGTGTTGATCGCGATAAGATTTCAATCGATTCAACAGTGAATCAAACTTCTCCATATGCCAAAGCGAAATTTTCAGCAGTGAATCGAGATTGCTGCGGGAGGAATTACGGAAGAAATGAGAAAGGTAATGGTGTTGTTCGCTAATGCCAAGAAAATCAAATACCATCCGGCTGTTGCTGTTGCCGAGCATATAGGTGATGCATCGTGTCGAATCGGTCCATAACGCTAATGCGATCAAGTCAAGCATCGACTCGACTTGATCATTAAGGTTGTTGGGTGTTGTTGGGCGTTCGATGTTTTCGGTGATCTTAGGGATGGTCGAATGCTTGCTCTGCAGATTCTGCAAGCGCTTTTCCGTTTCACGCACAACGCTCAAATATTGGTCGAGCGTTTGTCGGTCTTCTGCACCAGCTTTTCGCGACAATGACCGAGCATCGTCACCGACGCGATCTAACAGACTTGTCATCTCACTGCGACGAACTGGGTCACGCAAAGGGCTTCGAAAAAGACGATCGAATATTAACTGCGGATCGCTCTCACGAGGTATTGGTGCCCCGTCCGGTCCGTAGGAAATATAGCTACAGCCAATCTGGTTCGGAAAAAGACCTTCGGTCGTCAATTCCAAGGACCGGTGGGCAGTATCGCCAGCGATTCGGTTGGCGATCAATTGATCGACTGATGCCGATTTGGTATTCCGATGGTGGCCGCTGAGAAAGCGTCGGGTGGAGTTGGCGTGTGAAGAAAACCCAAAGTCGCCCATGTTGTCCAAAAACAGTAAGTCGGACTTATGATGCGCGAAGGGCTTCATCAGTGGCGAGGTGCGAAAATCGTATTCGGAGCCACCGCTGATGTTCCAGCTCGGCGGATGCACTCCATTGGGTTTGAACAGCGTGACAAACCGCGTTGGTGGTGCTGCGGCGGTTGCACCGCTCGCCGTTTTCTCCATCAGGTTCAGAAATGGCAGTGGTATCAGCGGGCCAGCGGCACCACGCAGGAAAGTCCGACGGTCGATTCGCCAAGTCATGGTCGTTCCTCAATACTCTGCCAGATGGTCTGTCGAAACGGCAAGCTGTCTACGATCGCGTGAATCAGCGTCCCGAATGTGCCGTCGCCTTGACTGACCTTTTGGACGATCGCATCGACTGTGATGCGGTCTGCGGGTTCGAGTTTACGGCATAGCGCGTAGCAAAGGAATCGTTGAATGACGTTCCGCAGAATCCTCTGTTTTTCGGAAGTCACAAGAATGGCTTGTAACTCAGCGAAATTCTTGAATGTCTCGCCGTTGGGCAGTCGTCCGCTGGTGTCAAATTCACCATCATTCGGTGGATGTTGGTCAGCCTGACTCGCTCGAAGTTTCTGTTTCTTGGAAGCGTTTTTTGGTGATCGCCGAAAACCACCACCGGAATCGTATTGTTGTAATGCGAAACCAAGCGGGTCAATTTTGTCGTGACACGCCGCACAGTTGGGGTTTTTGCGATGCATTTCGAATCGCTGTCGGAACGACAGATTCTCGCCACGCCGATTTGCGGGGATCTGACCGACATCTGCGGGCGGTTCTGGTAAGTCTTGGCCGAGGATTCGTTCCAAGACCCAAGTGCCGCGCATGATCGGACCCTTATTCATTGCCAGAATTCCAGGCATGGTTAACAAGCCACCTCGTTCCGGTGTCTTTCGCAATAAGATCTTCGTGTTTGGCAAGCGTTCCACCTCGATGCCGGTCGGGCGTTTGTACTTGGGCAACTGTGATCGATCGAGTGGATAGTACTTGGCGGTGTGGGCGTTGATGAAAGCCACCTCTGAATCGATCAGCTCGACAATGGGACGATTTTTGGTGAACAGGTAGTGCAGAAAATCGATCGGTTGGTTGCGCAAAGCGTTTGCCACAGGTGGATTGTTCGAAACATGTTCAATCTCGTCGAGTGTTAGCCACTCCACACCAAGGTGGATCGCGAGAGATCGCGATTTTGGTGATTCGAGCATGCGGTCCACCTGCTGGTGCAAGGTGTCGGGTTTTTGCAATTCTTGTTTTTCCGCTAAGCCAAGTAACTCGGCGTCTGGCATGTCCGCCCACAAAAAGTAGCTCAAGCGTTCAGCTAGTTCAAAATCGTCAACAGGCGAGATCCGATCCCGCGGTACATTCATCAACAGGCCGCGGTACAAAAAGGTCGGTGACATGAGCACAGCCTTTAACTCGGACTGTAGCGCGTTCATCAGATCGTCCGTCGCAGCATTCTTGAGTTTTCGAAGCGAAGCTTGAAGATGCTGGTCACTGACGGATCGGCGGCGTGCGCGGAGCGCAAACAATCGGATCAATTGTTCGGCTTGGTCGTGTGTTAATTCTCCATCGAGCGGGCCAATGTAAGATTCAAGTGTTTCGCGATGTGGCACTGCGAAAAGCCGTTGCAAACCATTGTCAACAAGATATGTGTATTGTTCCCAGGTTGTCGAAGTCAGTGGATTGGCTGATGTGTCGTTTTTGAATCCACTCGGTCCGGGAGGATCTGTTGGCAGCAGTTTCATCACCAATGATTTTTCGGTGACCGTTTGTTCCGCTTCGCGAATCAAGACATCAAGCTCGAGACCCAAAACGGATTCTAGCGTGTTGCGGTATTCATGGGCGGACAATCTGCGCGGGCGGAAGAATCCTGGGTGGGGTGCAATGTCATCGATAAATCGACTTTGGTACCAGCGTCGAATTCGGTCTCGCTCGCTTGCGGTTGGTTGTGGTTCATCAGCTGGGGGCATGATGCCATCTTCGATCAGCTCCAACGCAGATTGCCAAAGACCGAACGCGGCGTCGATTTCCCCTGCTGTCTTGACTAAACGGAGATTGATATCCCCCTGAATCTCGTCCGTCTCACCATGGCACCGCACGCAATATCGGTCTAGCAACGGCCGGATATCTGATTCGAAGGTGGTGTTTGGGGCGGAGGCAATGTCTGCGGTCTTCTGGGCGAACGCAACCTCGGCGGCAGCGAATCCGATCACCAACAGCGATAAACGTACAATTACGACTCGATCTGAAATTTTCAAGGTATGGCCCATCGGACAGTATGAACGTTCCACTATTCTAATACGAGCCAATACGGTTTGCGTGACCTTGTTGAGGCCGTTTGACTTGACGCGTCAGTAAGCAGATTTTGAAAAATCTGTTGTCAATTGGGTTGCACTCCTCCAGCGGTACACCCCGGATGACCGCCAGCAATCTATACTGCTTGCCCGAATGTGATTGTTGTGTCCTTGATGTGGAGTTGCTGATGAGAATTGTCCGACGAATATTTTCGATTGGTTTTGTTTGCTTGGTCGTTTGTTTACCGACGGTCGCCCTTGGGGATGTCAAGTTGGCATCGATTTTTGGCGACTCAATGGTACTGCAGCGCGAGATGGCGGTGCCAGTTTGGGGATGGGCCGATGCTGGCGAGCAGGTCACCGTCGATTTCGGGGGCCAATCCGTGCAGGCTGTCGCCGATTCGGAAGGTCGATGGAAAGTTTCTCTCGATTCGCTCAAAGCGAATTCCGAAGGCCAATCGCTAAAAGTAACCGGTAAGAACACGATTGAAATAAAGGATGTGCTGGTTGGTGAAGTTTGGATTTGTTCTGGCCAATCCAACATGGAATGGGCCGTCGCCAATTCAATGAATCCGAAGGAAGAGATCGCTGCGGCAAATCATCCAACCATTCGATTGTTTAACGTTCAGGGTCATCTGACGTCACCGGTGGCGAAGGACACATGTCCGGGCGAGTGGAAAGTCTGCCAGCCGGGTACGGTCAATGGCTTTTCCGCGGTCGGCTATTTCTTTGGTCGACGGCTGCAGGGAGAGTTAGATGTTCCTGTCGGCTTGGTGGGATCCAACTGGGGAGGAACACGGATCGAGCCATGGACATCGCCTGGCGGATTTCAAAGTGTTCCTGAACTGAATTCCATCGCTGATCAGGTTGGTGCGTATAACGAGAATACAAAAGTGCAGGGTGGTTCTCCATCAGCAATCTATAACGCCATGATTCATCCATTAGCCCCATTCGCGATGCGTGGTGCCATCTGGTATCAGGGTGAATCGAATGGTGGTGAAGGCGAATCGTACTATCACAAAAAGCAGGCACTCGTGAACGGTTGGCGAGAGATTTTTCAACCAGAACTCGCTTTCTATTGGGTTCAGCTCGCAAACTTTAGAGCACCAACAGACAATCCTGCAGGTGGCGACGGTTGGGCAAAAATCCGAGAGGCGCAACGTAAAGCACTTAATATCGATCACACTGGTATGGCCGTGATCATCGATATTGGTCAAGCCGGTGATATCCATCCTCGCAATAAGCAGGATGTCGGTAAACGTTTGTCACAGTGGGCGCTCAATCAGACCTACGGTCGCGAGGATCTCGTTGCCAGTGGTCCGATCTATAAGAGCCATCGTGTTGACGGTAACAGCATCCGTTTGTCATTTGATCATGTTGGCGAAGGGTTGATCGTTGGTGTGAAGCAAGGACTAGACGCAACTAAAGAAGCCGCCGATGGCAAGCTGGCGCGGTTCGCCGTCGCCGGTACTGATAAAAAATGGCATTGGGCGGACGCTCGCATCGACGGCGATGAAGTTGTTATTTCGTCAACGCAAGTGGCTGAGCCGGTTGCTGTTCGATACGCTTACTCGATGAATCCTGAAGGCGCGAATCTGTATAACCGCGATGGATTACCGGCTTCGCCGTTCCGAACAGACGACTGGTAGTCGAACCGACTTCGGTTTCCCTTGCAGCCCAGTGTTTTCGCGAAGCCCAGTGTTTTCGCGAAAGCCTGTTGTGCTATGCAGTTGAATTCTCGATGAGCCGCGGCCGATCGTGAGTATGTTCGGCTTGCGAGTTCGTCGAGATTCACTTCGCGGTTCGAGTTGGGTAACGTTTTACCTTAACATCGTTCGCTTGATTGGGACCTGCGGAACTGCGTCCATTGGTAATCACGGTTTCCAGTAAATCTTGCATCTTGGAAAGCTGGATGGGCTCTGCTGCGGCTAGGTTGTTGGATTCACTCAAGTCGGCTTCTAAGTCATAAAGCTGCACAGCCTGACTCTGATCTCCGCCGGTTCCCCAGCCGCCCGAGCCGGGTGCTGCAATGTATTTCCAATTGTGATAGCGGATGCTCGGGACACCGCGCATCGAGCAGCTGACGGACATGTCGCGGATCGGTTTTTGTCCGCCTCGCAGCAGTGGCATCATACTAAAGCTGTCTTCTGCAGCATTCGGAGGAAGCTCAATTTCAGTTAAATCAGCAAGGGTGGCCACGAAGTCAGCTTGATGGACTAACGCATCGCAGGTTGTTGACTGCTCAACGATTCCCGGCCAACGTACGATGAAGGGGACCCGATGGCCGCCTTCCCAGGCATCGGATTTGTAACCTCTCAGTTCGCCACTTGGGAAATGGCCCTGTTCTTCTAGATCACGCACTCCAATGTAAGGAGCGCAGCCATTATCACTCGTGAAAAGAACCATTGTTTGATCAGCGATGCCACTGGTTTCAATCGCGTTGAGAACTTGGCCAACAATGGCATCGGTCTCCATTACGAGGTCAGCGTAAAGATTCAAGCCGCTTTTGCCTTTCCATGGTTCATTAACGGCTAGTGGTGTGTGTGGAGTTGTCAGTGGCATATAGATCAGGAACGGTTTTGATGAGTTTGATGACTCCTTGATGAACTCTGCTGTCCGGTCGCCCAGCGCGGGGAGCGTCGGTTCCAATGTCCAGTTAGGAAGTGCCGGACCTTGATTGCTTGCTTGGTTATTGCCAAGTCGTTTGGCGGAAAGAAATTCCGAAGGGATTCCGATTGTTCGATCTCCCTCGATAAAACAATAAGGCGGCCAATTCGGCACATCGACTCCGAAATAGAAATCAAACCCGCGATCGATTGGGCCACCGCTGATCGGTTGTGAAAAGATGCTTCGCCACACTTTGCGATGAGCATCTGTGGCAATCGCGTTCCCCTTCGGACGCTGCTTGAATATTTTGGATTCCTCCGAGGGAATTGACCAATCCCAGCCGAGATGCCATTTGCCGAAGCAGGCAGTTTGATAGCCGGCTTGCTGCGCCAGTGTGCCCACGGTCATACGGTTGGGAGCAATGAGGGGTGCCCCCCACAACCCAACGATTCCCGCTTGCAAACGAGACCTCCAGTGGTAACGTCCGGTCAAGAGTGTGTAGCGTGATGGCGAGCATACTCCCGAGGAAGAGTGCGCGTCGGTGAATCGCATTCCCTCCTTGGCAAGGTGATCAATATTGGGTGTTGGTATCTTGCCTCGCTCTGGGTTGTAGCACTTCACGTCACCGTAGCCCAGGTCGTCGGCATAAATGATGACAATGTTCGGTCGCGTTGAATCCAAATCCCTGCCGTCCACGGTCAGAGAACATGTCGTTAACAAAAGCAAGGGGATGATGCATCGCATAAACATGTCTCTGGTGGCCACTTCACGTCGGCAAGGGCATGCCGTCGAACCGTGGTGTAGTCAAGTGATTCTATAAGCCTAGCCGGTTTCGCTTTCTGTTTCACCTCTTGACGGTCGATTCGCGCAAGAGGAAAGAATCCCGGCTTGGAGATCAAAAATTTCTTTCGGATCCGACTGTATGCCAGTCACGTGATCGGATGAGTTAAGCTGTTGCACGCGATTCTGGTTGGCGAGGCAATGCGTATCGTGGGAATGCCGGTCGTGCCGCTGTCCGGGGTATCCGAACATCCATGTTTTTGGACATCCAGCTTCGTGGGTAGTGGCAATGAGCGTTTGGTTCACAGACGCACCCAAGCTTCGGGCACGAGTGATTCGTGGCCATGGTCCGAGCGAGCCGAATACTGGTTGCAAAGGGAGAAATAGGATGAAGCGATTGATGGGCTTGTTGGTTGTGCTGGTTTCGGCGGGATCGATCGTGTCCGCTGAAGAAGGCAAGGTGTTCTTGCTAGGAAATTCACTGACTTGGGATACGGTGCCAGCCAAGCTTGATGGTGATGTTCAGTGGCATGTCGACTGTGGCAAAAGTTTGCCTTACATCGTTGAAAACCCGACCAACCCATGTGTCAAGAGTTCGACGTTGTGGCCGCAAGCACTCCAAGAAAAACAGTACGACCTGATTTCGATCCAAGTGCATTATGGTTCGACACTGAAAGAAGATGTAGCTTCAGTTTTGAAGCTAATAGAGAATCAGCCCAACGCGAGGGTCGTGATTCATACTGGCTGGGCTCGGTCGATTGAGCGGTCGGCGGAGTGGTCCAATGGAAGTGATGCATCCTCTGCCACGATGAAGCATCATCGTGGCTACTTCGACGCGTTGCTGAAAAATTTGCGATCGTCTCGACCCGAACAAGAGTTTTCCCGGTCCTATGCAATGGATCTGCTGCAAGTTGTTGCGACTGATATTCAATCAGGCGAATCTCGTGTCGAGAGCGTAAATGAATTGTATCGGGATGCGATCCATATGAATGTGGTCACGGGGCGATACTTGATGCACAACGCGATGCGGGACGCTCTTGGGCAGCAACGGTCAGCGTCGGGGTTTGAAAAATTGAAACCTCAGATCAAAAGCTATCTGGACAGTGTTCTTGATCGTGGTTTGAAGCAAGAAAAGAAATCTTTAGGGAACTGAAAAAGGAAGATTCGATGGAATCGGCTATAGGTACATGCATGAAGAGCAAGGCTGTTGGCCGCTGCTATTGATGTTTCTGATGTTGGTTCCGGATGCCGTTGCGGTAGCGGATTTCCCACTCGTGATGGTGAAGTCGTGCTCGGAGGCAAAGGTAAGCTGGATGATACTGGGACGCGTGTTCCTCTGACCGATATTTGGCTAGGAAGGATCGCAGCGGGAAGTCATTCCGATGCACTTGTCCAAATGACAGATCAGTTGCCAACACTGGCTGAGATTGGTGGCGTGGAGATGCAAGAGGCGGAACGAGATGGAATCAGGTTTGCATCTATTCTGCTTGGCGAGCAGCGGTCGGTGGAACGAGAGTGGATTTATCTCGATCACCGAGGTAAACGGCGTGTCCGCTCACGAGATTGGAAACTGTACGCGGATCGACGCTTTGATGACCTTCATTTAGACGCTGGTGAGAAGCTGCCGTTGAAGTTTGGGGAGCTCTCGCCGCAGGATTCCGACCAGTCTGCGATGTTGAATCGCGTGCTTGAAGAATTGGCAGCCTGTTGACGAGCAGGCGTTGGCTTCGAGGTCCTGTTGCAGACTTTGCTTGGCCCCTCATCCGGTAGTCAACTCGCATTTGAGCCAAACAATTACCGCTTGATGTTCGTGAACTCTTTGACTCGTTCGGTCATTGCGATCTCGGTTGGTAGTCGTTCCATCGAGCTTGCACCGTAGAAGCCATCGACAGCTGGCAGTTGTCGCAGGATGAAGGTGGCATCTTCGGGCATGGCGATTGGCCCCCCGTGACAGAGAATGATGACGTTTTCACGCACCTCACGAGCAGCATCGGCAATGGCGGCGATTCGCGGCACGCAATCCTCGAGCCTTAGAGCGGTATCAGCTCCAATCGTGCCACTTGTAGTCAAACCCATATGCGCAACGATGATGTCGGCGCCAGCCTTGGTGAGCTGCCTTGCTTGCTCGGCATCAAAAGCATAGGGAGTTGTAAGCATATTCATTGCGTGCGCGGCAGCGATGCAATCGATTTCCAGAGAAAATCCCATGCCCGTTTCTTCAAGATTCGCGCGGAAGACTCCGTCGATCAATCCAACGGTTGGGAAGTTTTGAATCCCTGCGAACCCGATCTCCTTGAGTTCGGTAAGAAACGAGTTCCGCAACATGAATGGGTCCGTTCCACAGACGCCCGCCAGCACTGGGGTGCGTTTGACCGCCGTGATCACCTCGTGCGCCATTTCGCGGACGATCGCATTGGCGTTTCCATACGGCATCAATCCCGCTAACGATCCGCGACCCGCCATTCGGTAACGGCCAGAGTTGTAGATCACAATTAAGTCGATCCCGCCCGCTTCTTCGCACTTCGCACTGATTCCTGTTCCGGCTCCACCTCCAATGATCGGGATCTTTTGATCAATTTTGTGTCGGAGCCTTTCCAGAATTGCTTCTCGTGTCTGGGTCACTTACTTTTCTCGTCGGGGTTTGGAATGTAGTGCGGTGGAAGATGCTTGATTCTTGGCGTCGCGTTGGATTTTCATTCTCCCGCTATCGTCGAACCGTTTCTGTTAAAGATCAACATGACCGTCGATGGTTGCGAATTGTTCGATCAGCAGTTGCGAAAACTCGGGAGCATTGATGTGGTGGGGAGAGCGGATGACATGGCGATCCTTGCTTACGTTGATTTCTGATTCGAGTGTTTCGAACAAAGCTGAATCGGCGTCCGGATCATAGAAAGCAGCGTCTGGTGCGTCGAGCATCGAAACACCTCCTTCGGGTAGGACGACACGCAGCGGAGCAGAGGAGCGGTTCAGTTTCTTAGCGATCCACTTCGCGATAGCCACATTCTCGTCCACCGTCGTTCGCATGAGTGTGATCTGATCATTATGGACATGTAAATTTCGATCGCGAAATTTGGAGGGTACTGTCTCAATGCCTCCAAAATTGACCATGTCAACTGCGCCTACACTCAAAACGAGCGGGATCTGCATGTTGACAGTGGCATCGAAACGACCTGGTCCAGCGGGAAAGAGTCCACCCACAACTTCGTCGGCGACTTCTGTTGTGGTGATGTCGAGGACACCTTGAATCAAGCCACTTCGAACGAGTCCTTCCATTGCGCGACCACCCACGCCCGTGGCATGGAAAACGAAACACTCGAATCCTTTGCGCTCCAGCGACTCGCGTACAGCAGTCACGCAGGGCGTCGTGACACCGAACATCGTCATGCCGAGAGATTTTGTTCGATATTCGGTCGGCAATCGATTTCGGACCATACCGGCCATGGCGTGCGCTGCGTTGGATAGAACTGCTCGCGATACACCGTTCAAGCCCGCGACGTCTACCACCGAGTGCATCATGGTGATATCGGTGCAGTCGACGTAAGCCGCGGTATTTCCGCTAGCGACTGTTGAGACCATCAGTTTTGGTAACCCGACAGGAAGCGCCCGCATCGCTGCCGTAATGAGTGCTGTGCCACCACTACCCCCGATTCCGATCACACCCGCAATGGCCTCGTTTTCATTCTGCTTGGTCAGGAAGTCGACTAGAGAACGGCTCATTTCGGAGATTGCTTCGCTGCGGCCAGCGTTCTCTGGAAGAGTGTGTTCGCCAAGGACGGTCTCCCGTGTCACATCCGGTGCAGTAATGGGAGGTGTATCGGTTCCCACATCGACTGTTTGAACTTCAATCCCTGCATTCCGCAGGCAGTCCGCTACGAAGATGTTCTCCTCCGCTTTCGTATCCATTGTTGCGATGGCATACACGACTTTTTCGGGGGCATTTTTCATGGCGATCCAATGTTGTCGGAGGATTCTGCAACGTTTTAGCAGAATCACCCTGCAACAGCGTAACCCGGATGACCAGACCCGGGCGATCGCTCCACCGGGAACTGTAAATCGCCCGGTTCGAGGCAGATACTTTCGGAAAGAAGCGGCGAATAAGGGGCCAGTCTGGAAAAACACAGATATTTGAATCGAGCACTTGCCATCGCTGGATAATCAGTAGCTGAGTTTTTGGAATTGCAACGACCGACCCCGAATAAAAGGAACCTTGGTCATGAAATGGTTTGTAAGCAGTAGTTTGGCGTTCGTGATGGCAATTTCATTGACCATCCCGGCCCAAGCCGCTGACATCGTCGAAACTGCCGTCGGTGCTGGAAAATTCAACACGCTAGCTGCCGCACTGAAGGCTGCTGGACTGGTCGACACACTCCAGGGCAAAGGCCCATTCACGGTCTTCGCTCCAACTGACGAAGCATTCGCGAAGCTTCCTAAGGGCACGATCGAAACGCTTCTCAAGCCCGAGAACAAGGACGCACTGACTGGGATCCTGACCTATCACGTTGTCGGCGGCAAGGTTCTCGCAAAAGATGTCGTCGGCCTCAGCGGTGCAACCACGGTGAACGGTCAGCGAGTTGATATCAAAGTCGACGGTTCAACGGTCATGGTCGATGGGGCCACAGTTGTTGCAACCGACATCGAGTGCGACAACGGTGTGATCCATGTCATCGATTCGGTGATTTTGCCAACCGATAAATCGATCGTTGCAACCGCTAGCGAAGCGGGCAGCTTTGGTACTCTGCTGGCCGCTGCGAAGGCGGCGGGCTTGGCTGGAGTCTTGGACAAAGATGGCCCATTCACCGTTTTTGCACCGACCGACGAAGCATTCGCCAAGTTGCCTGAAGGTACTGTTGAAGCGTTGCTGAAGCCTGAGAATCTCGACAAGCTCGCGAATATCCTCAAGTATCACGTTGTTTCCGGCCGGGTTTATTCGGACCAAGCCGTCAAGGCGAAGTCGGCGAAAACGCTGGAAGGATCGGCGATCCAGATTCGCGTTACTGACGCCGGAGCAATGATTAACGATTCGAAGCTGATCACGACTGACTTGGATGCGTCGAACGGCGTCATCCACGTCATTGACGCTGTCTTGCTTCCACCTGCAAAGCAAGCTAGTGCTCGGGAAGTTTTGTATGGAGCAGTTTCAGAGGGTGTTGTGATGTTCAACGCCGGCCACCACGCCGCCTGTGCAGACTTGTATCAGCAAACGTTACAAGGCCTGATGTCTACCAACATGGACGTGTCGATGAAGCTGCACATGCACAGCGTCTTGACCTCGGCTAAGAACCAGCAGTGTCCGACTGAGCGTGCGTGGACTTTGCGACGCGGCATCGATCAAATGTTCGTCTCACTGCCACGCTAGTTATCTTTACGCCACCTGATCATTCGACCTCGGTCGCTCGCAGGAGGGTGTAGAAAAAGGAATTCGAAACCCAGTCGAGTTAGTCGACTGGGTTTTTTATGGTTGGACCGCAGAACTTGTCCGATCGCTTCGACTTGGCAAGCCCGTCCTGGCGAACTTACAGGCACACTTGGGAAGATGCCCTTCAAGCCTCTTTTTCCGTCATCGACCAATGGCTGACTTGCTTGTGTGCTGCGATGAAAAAATTCTCATACGCGGCATCACACCAAAGTCCATGAATGTGAGCCGGCTGTTGTTCTTGATGAACCATCTCACCCGATTCCGGGTTGTAGAATGTGGTGAAACCCTTGTTGTCGCCACCTGCGGTGAGCAGCCACGCATCATCCGGCCCCCAGACGATCTGTTCGATCAGCCCTTTCAGCTTGTTGTCCTCAAGTTCGAGTTGTCTCTTCCCAGTTTGACAGTTGAAAACTTCCAGGCGTGCTGGCCCACCTAAGTGATCAATGTTTCCAATTTTGCCAATTCCGCCAACGGCGAGTCGCTGACTATCACCGGAAAACGCCAGTGATCGGATCCCGCCGATTGAATGTCGGCGTTTCTGCGGGTCCCAGGTGTACATCACTGGAGTTGCGATCTCGGCAATCGTTTCGAAACTCTTGCTATCCCAGATTGCTACGTGCCCAACCCGATCGCCGGTAGCAATTTTGGTGCCGTCAGGCGAAACTGCAACCGCATAGAGCATGGAGGGATAGTGGTGTGGTGTCATGGGCGGATGGTCACTGAACTCAGCGATCATCGTTCCTGATGCGAGGTCCCACACACGGCACCGCATGTCGTCAGCAACACTAATCACGCGGGAGTGGTCCGGGGTCGATATGATTTTTCGAATCCACTTGTCGTGAGCTTTGATTTGGCGAATTTGCTGACCTGTTTCAGTGTCCCACCAAATGAGTTTTCGATCGTAACTGCCGGTGACCAGCGTTGATCCACAGCGGGCAAGGCAAGTAACGTAACTGGTATGGCCTTCGCCGGAAAGTTTCATTCTTTGCGGTTTTTCCTCCGCGACGTCCATTTGATAGACGCCAGCATCGGACGAACCGATCCAAAGTCGACGTGAATCATCGCTTGCTGCGGCACAGAAGACGATGTCTTGGCAAGGCCATTTGGCCAGCTCGTGAAGATTGGAAGGTTGCATATCACTTTCCTAGGCCAAGATGTCAAAGCAAGGTTCGCTATCGAAGTCAGCAATGGGGATTGGTCGGCTCCCCACCATAAATTCCTTGTGATGATCAATTCCCAAGGCGGCGAAGATGGTTGCGAATAAATCACCGGCGTTCATTTCGCCTTCGATCACTGTCTTGCCGTCCTCGTCGCTTTTGCCAAATACGGATCCACCGCGAATACCGCATCCACTGAGCGTGCAGCTCCAAGCACTGGCAAAATGATCGCGTCCTAAACTGCCGTTGATATCGGGTGTGCGGCCAAACTCACCTAAAGTGACCACCAGGGTTGAATCGAGCATTCCTCGGGCTTTCAAATCATCCAGAAGAGCTGACATGCAATGATCGAGGTCGGCGCAGAGTTCTTGGTGAGTTTCGAAGTTTTGGCCGTGGCTGTCCCACCATGCACGTGCGACCTTGATAAAGGGAACACCAGCTTCGGCCAAGCGTCGAGCAATCAGGCATTGCTGGCCGAATTGAGTCGGGCCGTAATGGTTGCGAACGGATTGCGGTTCTCGTTCGATGTCGAACAGATGATCGGACGCCATCAATCCACGTACCCGGTCGTACGCACTGTTGTGTGCGTCATACATCGGATGCGACTGTTTGCGTTCAAAAATGTTTGCCATCAGGTCACGCAGATCGGCTCGATCTCGGTGGTCGATCTCGGTGATCGAATCGAGCCGTTTGATGTTTGCCGGCATCATTTGGTCGGTCAAAAACATTGGGTTGTAACGGCCACCCAAAAAACCCGCTGTGCCTTGCCGGCGACCTTCGGTTGACGTGTACATGGTCACATAATCGGGCACTTGGCTATCGCGTTGGCCGAGTTCGTGTGCAATCGTCGCTCCTAAATGCGGGAACTTCAGGCTCGGTTCGGGCGTTCGGCCGGTATCCATCAATTGATAGGCATTGCCATGATCCGCAATTTTCGTGTTCAGCGAGCGAATGATTGCAGTCTCTTTAAGACGTGACGACATCTTGGGGAGCAATTCGGAGATTTCGATTCCCGGAACACAGGTTTGAATCTTGCCGAATGGTCCGCCGGTTAGTCGGCCCGGTTTTGGATCCCAAGTTTCGAGTTGACTGGCACCGCCAGCTAACCAAAGCAGGATGACGCGTTTACCTGATTGTTTGAGTGATCCAGTTACCGCTGGCGAGGCCAATGCTTCGATGCTTGACATGTCAGCAGCTAACGTCGCCGTCGATGCGGCACCAGCGATTCGCAACAGCGAACGCCGGTTCAGGCTAGGTTGGGCATTGAGATTCATTTCACGAGGATCCAATTCGCTAGTGGTTGAATCGAAATTCGGGTGAGGACATTAAAGCCCAGACGATTTGACCGATTGCATCGGTTCGTCGTTCTGTTTTGTTTTGAAGGTACTGCAGCATCGCGGTCATTTCGTCGGGATCAGGATCACGACAAAGTACGGCTTGGATCGATTCCCGAATGAGTTCTTCGTCCGATTCAAACCTCAAAAGTGAACCAACCAAGCGGCTGCCTCCGGACTGCAGATACTCGTTTTGGATTTGAGGATGATTGCTAAACCAAAGAGATTCGGTTACGGAGACTTGGAATCCGTCGTCTGGAATCTCCAGTTGTCTCGCAACCCTTTCACTCTTCTGTTCCAGTTCTTCCCGCCGCTGATCCCACTCTTGTTTTGAGGACAAGCCTTGCATCTCCGTTGGATTTGCACTGGCGATCAATAGGGATAGCGAAAATTGATGTGGCGTGAGCGGTCGTGGAATTGCTCCGGCGAAGAGTTCGTCTGGTGGAGGGTCATTTGCATGGGCTTTTCGGGCATAGGTATCCGTTAATGCAATCGCGTGCAGTGTGCGACGTAGGTCAAAGTCGTGCTCGCGCAGGTCACGGGCGAGCAGTTCGAGCAGTGCGGGATGACTGGGGGGATTCTCCGAATGGGCTTGATCGAGCGGATGGATCAATCCGCGGCCAAACATACGGGCCCACAATCGATTAGCGATGTTGCGAGCAAAGAAATTTTGCTCCGTGTCCGCTAATGCGATTCTCACCAAGTTTGAGCGTGGTCGAAATTGAGGTTGTGGAGGTGGTGGAGCCTTGGCATCACTTTCCGCTTTTTTGATGGCTTCGTTAATTTCTTTTTGCTTGGCTTCTTCCTGCTCCGATTCTGGTTCCACCAGCTTGGTGCCGGTCAGAAACATGAATTCTGATTTTCGCGAATCACCATCAGTGGTGGTGTAGCCGATGGAACCATCAAAACGCTCTCCAACAGATCCAGCGCGGGTCTGAAAGGTGCGCTTGAAGAATGAGGCCATTCCATAGTAATGTGCCTGAGTCCAATCCATGACAAGCGGATGGTCGTGGCACTTCGCGCAGCCAATATTGACACCAAACCACGCGATGCTGGAATCGTTGGTGGCCGAGTCCAAGTCGCCTATGCGTTTGCGCAGGAACGCAGCGGATCGATGATCCTCGTCGTCTTCCGGGACCATGATCTGTCGGAACAATTCGTCCCACGTACGATTCTCGCGAGTCGCTTCCAGTAAATAAGCACGCCAATTGTCGTTGTGCTCTAAACGACGCAAAAGGAGCGTGTCCAATTCGTTACGTTGGTGGAATGCGAAGTCGGCCGAACTGACCAATTGTTGAATCAGGTCTTGGCGTTTCGTCAGACTTTCGGAATTACGAAAATCCTGGAGCTCCGCAATCGTGGGAATACGGCCAGCAAGATCCAGGGTTGCGCGGCGGATGTATTGTGATTCACCAACAAGTTCGGCTCGCAACTCGGGTGCGCATTGCTGATTGATTAATCGATCGATTTCCCGCGCGAGTTGCATCGGCGAGGAGGCTGCGCTGGCCGTGGTGATGGCGGAGAACAGCAGGCACAGTAAGACTTGATGAAATCGAGTTCGCATGGCGGGGCGGGGCAGGGGGTGGGACGCACCACTGGTGGCAGCAGCCTTCTATGATAGCGGGAAACCATCGCATTTTGCAATTTTCATCGCAGTGGCGTAGCGGCTTGCCATGACCCGAGCCGAATGCTGTTTTGGAAACCGGACCCTATGTGGGGAGTGAACCCGCGAAAAATGGACCAGAGCAGACGCGTTTGAGGGGGCTGATCGATGGGGTGTCAGGCAATTACGTTGCGCACGACTTCGCCCTGCACGTCGGTCAAGCGAAAATCGCGGCCAGCGTAGCGGTAAGTGAATCGTTCGTGATCGAAGCCCAGCAGATGCAGCATGGTGGCGTGTAGGTCATGCACCGAGACTCGATTTTCGACTGCTCGAAAGCCAAACTCATCCGTTGCTCCATGTACCGTTCCACCTTTGATTCCACCGCCTGCCAACCAAAGTGAAAAACCCCAATGGTTGTGGTCGCGCCCTTGCGAAGCGCCACCACCGTTTTGTCCCAATTCAACCGAGGGTGTGCGGCCGAATTCGCCGGTGCAGAGAATCAGTGTCTGATCGAGCATGCCGCGCTGTTTCAAATCAGTGATCAATGCGGCCAAGCCTTGGTCGCATGCATTAGCCACGGTGCGGTGCGTGTTTTTTATGTTGTCGTGACTGTCCCAAGGTTGGCCGGCTCCGTGCCAAGCTTGGACAAAGCGAACGCCCCGCTCAACCAATCGGCGTGCGATCAGCAACTGTCGATTCTGTGGACCCTCTCCATAGAGATCCAAGATAGATTGCGGTTCATCCGAAACATCAAATGCATCCGTAGCTTCGGTTTGCATTCGATAGGCAAGTTCGAACGATCGGATTCTGGCTTCGATCTCTGATTCCTGCGGGCGTTGATTTAAGTGACGGGCGTTGATTTCCTGCAGAAGTTCGAATTGCTGCTGTTGCTGTTTGGTCGTCAGTCGTTGATTACGAACATTTTGAATTAACTGAGTGGGGTCTTCTTTTGCGGTGTCAATCAGCGTTCCTTGATAAACACCCGGCAAAAAAGCCGAACGCCAGTTTCCGGCGCCGCCGACGGGCAAGCCGCCCGGGCAAAGAGCGACAAAGCCGGGCAAGTTTTCGTTCTCACTTCCCATTCCCCACGTGAGCCATGAACCAAAACTTGGTCGTACTGATCGCTGGTCACCACTGTTCATCAACATAAGTGACATTTCGTGGCTTGGCAGTTCCGCGTGCATGGAGCGGATCACAGCCATCTCATCGACACATTTTGATAGATGCGGAAACAGGTCACTGACCGGTGTGCCACATTCACCGTGTTGTTTGAATTTGAAGGGTGACGGCAAAGCCACGCCGGTGCGGCGTTCAGTTTTAAAATTTTCGAACGGCAAAAGTTGACCGCCCCGCCGTGTCAATTCAGGCTTTGGGTCAAAGGTGTCGACCTGCGACATGCCGCCATTCAAGAAAACATGAATAACCTGCTTTGCGCGGCCGGGGAAGTGGGTTTTTGGATCACTTGCACTCGCTTGATTGCGCAACAAGTTCCCCAACGCCAGGGCCCCAAATCCGAGTCCACTACGCTGCAGAAATTGTCGTCGCGGTGTTGACCATTGGTTCATTAAATCAGTCCAGGAAAACAAACTCGTTTGAAGCCAGCAGCACGTGGGCGAATTGTGTCCAGCGATCTGCGTCGTCTTGGCCCGCTTGAATAAACTGCAATGCCGAGTCTACCTCTTCGGTAGTTGGATCGCGGGAGTAGGCGACTTGGATCATCCATTGGACTCGCAACTTGGAATCACCTTGAATGTTTGATTGCTGTGCAAAGGCCGCCGCGCGATCTTGGATAAAATCTGAATTCAGTGCGAAGAGGGTTTGCTGTGGAACGGTGGTCTTTGGCCGTTGCGCGGTGCAGGCACTTGGGTTTGCCGAATCGAAGGTTGTCGCGAGTGGAGACAGGATGTCTCGATTTACCAGGGCATAGACGCTTCGTCTGGGAACGACCGGTTTCCCCAGAAAATCAAATGGTCGGCCACCGATCTGATCGGTGTTCAATTCCCCCGCGACAGCCAGCATGGCATCTCGCATTGATTCGAGATCCAATCGTCGCCGCGGCATCCGCCACAGTAATCTGTTGTCGGGGTCCAGCATTCGGGATGCTGCAGATTCAATTGCTCCTTGTTGGTATACCGCTGAGAGCATGATCTGACGATGTAATTGCTTGAGGGACCAGTTTTGATCGAACAGGGTCGATGCCAAATGGTCCAACAATTCGGGGTGGGTTGGTCTTTCTCCGCGAGTTCCGAAATCATCTGGTGTTCGGACCAGTCCTTCGCCGAAGTGGTGTTGCCATACCCAGTTGACGATAACGCGCCGTGTCAATGGATTCGATTCCGCCACGATTGCTTTGGCTAATCCGAGTCGACGCTGACCGTCGTCAAACGAAGCCGGAATCGGCTCCGAGAGTGCCGACAGAAAACGGGCCGTGACCTGTTCTCCTCGGTTGATGGGATTACCGCGGAGCATGACATGAAACGGATCGGTTGATTTGCGTTCCTGCAAAACCATGGCCCTCGGTGGTGATCCCGGGGATTGGAGGTCCAGGTTGTGAATCGCACCAGCCTTTCCACTCAAGTTGTCACGCACCGTTCGATTGAGAAGTTTGCGTGCCAATTCTTCGGGAAGCGCGGTTGGTGTATCGGCATTGTAAAGGTGCCGTCGCAATTGTTGGGCTGTTGCGCTATTGATGGTTGTGTGTCGCGCGTCTTGATCTGGAATGATCTCACCTTCAACGCTTGCCTCGAGTGATGCCTCCAGCAGACCGCTTAACCATTCCCGATGCGCTTGCGCGAATACCGTTCCGTAGACCTCGGCTAATTGGGCAAGATTCGCGGGCATTGCCTTTTCAATGGCAGCGAGGATCTGCGGGTTCCAGCTTGGCGTTTGGGTCGCAAGTTGGTGTTGCGCTTTAAATTTCTGAGGGTCTCCATTTGCGGCTTTTGCCGTCTCAATCACCTGTTGAAGAACGGTCGCGAATTGTGCTTCATCCGTTTCTCGCAATTGGACCCAGAATCTGAACACCGGGTCATCATTCGGTATCGCCGCCAAGTACCGTTGCCATCGATTTATCACGTGTGGGCGGATGTCATCCGTTCGATAAGAGAAGACAGCCTGCGCTAAATCCTGTTCCCCGATCCCTTCGGCAATCCTTCGTAGGTATTTGCCGACTTGCATTCTCAGTCGGCCGCGTAGAACCGCTGTTTGATCACGGGCCATGTCGTCATGGATCAATTGGCGCTTGGTCAATTCCGTTTCATATTGACGAAAGGCCTCTGTTTCGGGCAAGGCACCGACGACGGGCAGTCTTGTTGGTGGATCACTGCTGGCAAGTATTGCATACAGCGAGTAATAGTCAGTCGTGGGAATGGGATCGAATTTGTGGTCGTGACATCTCGCACAACTGACGGTGAGTCCCATTAATCCCCTTGTAACAACATCAATTTGATCATCGATCACATCGTGCGGGCTGCGATATTGACGACCGACAGTCAGAAACCCAAGCGCTGCGAGTGCAGGATCATTCGCGGGCAACGATAATTGATCTGCCGCGATTTGTTGCTGCAGAAACTGATCGTACGGGAGGTCACGATTGAATGCTGCAATGACATAATCACGGTAGGCATAAGAGAATGGAAATTTCTTGAATCCGATTGCACTCCCGCCATGGGTATCGGCATACCTCGCTAAGTCCAGCCAGTGCCGTCCCCAGCGTTCACCGTATTGGGGTGATTGCAGCAGACGATCGACTACTTTTGCAAACGCATCTTCGGATGAATCTGAGATGAACGCTTGAACTTCTTTCCATGTCGGCGGTAATCCGATCAAATCAAAGTTCGCGCGGCGAATCAAGCGTTCGCGGCTAACCGTTGGTGAGAGATCCAAGCCTACGCCCTGCAATCGCTTCAAAATAAAACGATCGATTTCGGTACGAGCATTTGGACGTGGGTTGGGAACCTTGGGACGCCGAATTGGTTCTAGTGACCAGTGACGCTGATAGGTGGCACCAGCATCAATCCATTGTCGTAGCTTTTCAATTTGTTCGTTGTTGAGGCCTTCCCCTGATTGCGGTGGTGGCATCCGCAGGTCTGGATCATTCGTCGTGACGCGGTGAATGAGATCGCTCGCATCAGGTTGAAAGGGGACGATGACGGTTTGATCCGCATCATTAGGGACATCAAGTCGCAGGTCAGCATGCCGCTGATCTTGGTCAGGGCCGTGGCATTCCAAGCAATGCTCCGCGAGTAGCGGCCGAATATCTCGGTTGAACTGTGCCAACTGAGCGGAACACTGGTTGGCAACGAGCACCAAACTTACAGTGGCAACCAAGCGAATACTGGCAAAAACGAATGACGGCAGGAATAGGCGAGGCGGGATCATGACTCCATGATAATAAATACTCATCCGTTTGACGCGGTTGACTATGCCACATGCCAAAAGCCTTCCTTTTGCAGTTGGTGGTAAGCCAAATAATGCCGCAGATTCCCTCGAGGTGGGGTCGGGAGTGAGGCGTAATCGCCGCGTTTGTTGGGATACGAGCGGTCTGACGACTGAAGCTTGGCGGGGATTCGTCCAAGCTATCCTTTAATGGTCATGGTTTCGAGTGACTTTGCCAACTTGACCAACGGAGCCACGGCCTGGGGATCAGCAGGGCGTTTCATTGAAACGGTATGTATTTCATCGGGATTTCGATGTTGGAGCGCTTTACCGTAGCTCTTGTCGTAGTAATCCAGCGTTAGGTTGGCAAACTCGTGCCGATTACCGGTCTGGATGGCGTCAATCGCTTGTTGTAGCCGTAAGCCACCGAGCCGCTTTTTTAGTCTCTGGACTGCTTCGATCAGATTTTCCGTGCTCACCGTCTCATAGTCCTTTAACAGGAACTTGAGTCGCGATTTTCGGTCTGCTTCGACTAATGCAATCGGTGCCGCCACCATTTGCTTGAATAGATGTTGAGGCACGTGCACGCGACCAATCGCTTGATTCTCACCCTCGATCCAAACGGGCCGCAGCGGGTTGAGTTGCTGCCATTGTGGGAACAACTGATTTTCGAACTGTTCGGTGGTGGGCTGCTGACGGCCAGGAATTGCACCGAAAACACTTCCGCGGTGGACAGCCAGTCCTTCAAGATCGATTGTTTGTTCACCGGCATCAGTTAGCTTTTTCAGCAAGATTGTCTTGCCAGTGCCTGTTTTGCCGGCGAGTAAGATGATGAATCGATGCTGTTCAAAGCTTTTCAAAACCGATTGTCGAAAAGCCTTGTATCCACCATTGAGTAGTTTGGGTTTTAAGTTTCGTTGATCACAAAGTCTGGCCACGCCGCGGCTTCGCATGCCACCACGCCAGCAGTGGATGACAAATGGTGACTCACCGGCAGCATCCGAAATCGTGTTCGCTAATGCATCTGCTTTTTTAGTTGCAAATTCTAAGCCGCGTTCAATCGCTATTGTGCGACCTTGCTGCTTGTACAATGTCCCGACGATCGCACGTTCTTCATCACTAAACAGGGGGACACTGATCGCACCAGGAATGTGCCCCTGCGCATATTCACCAGGCGAACGAACATCAACCACAGAAGTGTCGGGATGGTCCAATAGCCAGGGGACATCAACTGTCCCGTCGCTTGGTCGATAGGTTTGGAGTTCGTCCAACGCTACGTGATCTCGCGGATAGAATGGGAGGATTTCAAGAAAACGGCTAGCCCCATTCGGAAACTTGACTCGGTAGCATGAATCGTTGACTAACAAATTGCAATGCGAAATGCTTTTGGTGACTGACACCACAAATTGCTTTCGGGGGATGGATCACTGCCTATTGGTCCTTGGCGATCGATGGCTTGTGGAAGAGATCTTCGGCGGTGGTGCCGTGGTGTCGATTCACAGCGCGGGTTGACAGGCTTGTTTTTCCTGAGGTTTAGTGGGGAGTGTTGACGTGTCGATCAGGGCTGGTTTGCTGCTAGGGTAGAATCGGAGCGAAATTCGCTTGAGCCTTGTGTGATCGCGAATTCAAATGGCGGCTCAGAGACTTGAATTCTCCGCAATGTAGCGGCGAACGGGCTTACGCTGGCGATTCAAGCCTGATGCCAATTAGATTTTCCATCGATGGGTGCCCGATTACGGGCGTGCTGCCTTGTCCAAAAAAACGTCAGGCCAGCAGAATTCGCAGTCGAGTAAATTCGGTACGTTTGGTGGTGTCTTTACGCCCTGCACGCTCACAATCTTGGGCGTCATCATGTTTCTGCGTTTTGGGCAGGTGGTGGGGCAGGCAGGGATTTGGGGTTCGGTCGCGATCGTTTTGGTAGCGACTTTGATCACGACGCTCACCACGTTGTCTCTGTCAGCGATTGCTACGAACACCAGAGTTCGGGGTGGCGGAGCCTATTTTCTGATCAGCCGGTCATTGGGTGTCGAATTTGGTGGTGCGATCGGCATTCTTTTTTTTCTGGCCCAAGCGATCTCGGTCGCGTTGTACATCCTGGGTTTCACCGAGGCACTCTCCGCGACATTTCCATTGCTTGCGTCTCAATCAGTGATGATTGCAAGTCTAGTGAATCTGGCTGTCTTTGCTTGTGTCTATGTGGGGGCTGGTTGGACGATCAAGGTGCAGTATGGAATTTTGGGAGTGTTGGTTGCATCGTTGGCATCGTTTTATGGCGGTGCTTTCACTGATTTTCGTATCGAATCATTTCAGAATAATTTGTCGCCGCGTTTTCTCGACGGCGCGAACGTGTTTACGATGTTCGCTTTGTTCTTTCCCGCTGTCACCGGGATTATGGCGGGTGCGAATATGTCGGGGGATTTGGCGAATCCTTCTAAATCGATTCCCCGTGGAACGTTAGCGGCTGTGGGTGCAACGGCACTCATATACTTGTCGATGGCGGTGCTTCTCGGATCGTCAAGGTCGGCCGATGACTTAGTCGGTAATCGGATGGTCATCCGAGATATCGCGGTGTGGCCTGTTTTGATCACGTTGGGAGTGTTCGCTGCGACCTTGTCCTCGGCGTTGGGCAGCATGATGGGCGCGCCTCGCATTCTGCAAGCGTTCGCACGCGACGAAGTCTTTAGTTCACTCCGTTTCTTTTCCTCAGGAGACGGACTTGCGAACGAACCCCGGCGCGCTTGCGTTTTGACGTTTGGTATCGCGCAGGTGTGCATTCTGCTGGGCGATCTCGATGCGATTGCACCGATCATCACGATGTTTTTTATGATCACTTATGGTTTGTTGAATCTTGCGACTTTTTATGAAGCAGTCACGAAAAATCCCAGCTACCGTCCGACGTTTAAGTTTTGTCATTGGAGTAGTTCGCTGTTGGGTGCTGCAAGTTGTCTTGCCGTGATGTTTTTGATTAATTGGATCTGGGCAGCGACTTCGATTGTGGTGATTGGATTATTGCATTGGTTTATCCGCTACCGGGAAATTGAATCGCGCTGGGGAGATTTGCAAAGTGGAATCATTTTTGAACGGACCCGAAAATCATTACTGAAGTTGGAAGAAGAGGTTTATCACCCTAAAAATTGGCGGCCGATCGTGATGGCGCTGAGTGGTACTGGTTGGACGCGCCCCCACATCCCAATCTACGGCTATTGGTTGACGTCAGGTCACGGGATCTTGACTCTTGCACATGTTGTCGCAGGTGATCTGGAGGATCATGCGGAGCGACGTGACCAATATGAAAAGACGTTGCGAAACTTCATTTCGAATGAACATCTTGAAGCGTTTCCTGTGGTGACGTGCAACGAGTTTTTGTCCGACGGAATCGAGGCGTTGGTGCAATGTCACGGGATTGGTGGCTTACGCCCCAATACCATCTTGCTTGGTTGGCCAGGGGCTGAATCGAAAGCGGAAGCGTTCGGTGCGAATATTCGATTGTTGGCACGCATGCGGCGGAGCATTGTGGCGGCGCGGTTTTTAACAAAGCGAACCGAGGAATCCGATGCAATGGATGGAGAGGGGTACTGGTCCGTTCCCACAGGCACGATTGACGTGTGGTGGCGAGGGATGGACAACGGAGCGTTGATGTTATTGCTCGCCCACTTGTTGCACCGGAACGAGCGTTGGCGGGGAAACCCGATTCGCGTGCTTCGCGTGGTTGAAAATGCGCAGGCCGAGGCGGAGGTGAAGCAGCACCTGGTTGAACTGGGGACTTCCAGCCGAATCGACCTTGAACCAAAAGTGATTGTGTCGAATGAATCGGCTGCCAAGGTGATTCAAACCGCGTCGGCGGATGCTGCTTTGGTACTGCTCGGTTTCCAGACTCCAGATCCAGGGGAGGAGGCCGGCCTCTACCAACGGATGGAAGTCATTGCTGGCAATTTACCGCGGGTTCTGTTGATTGATAGCGCCGGCGGAATGACGCTGGAAAGTTAAAGGACAGTTATGGGTATTCGCATTGCGGTTCAGCCGACGACCGGCAAATACGGCAAGATCGTCGAAATGTTGAGGTGCGTTCGTGGCGTGGAATGCATTGCGGACGTCGCCGCGGCGGACGGTTTGATCACTGATGACCCAGTGTTGTTGAAGCAGTCAGATGGCAGAGATCAGTTCGCCTTGCTGTTGTCACCCTTTCAGGTGGATGTAGGTCGTCTTGGCGACCTCGCGGCAAGCGAGAAAGTGGTCCCGGCGATGCAAGCACGCTCTCAGCCACGCGTGCGTCAAATCAAGTCGGAAATTGATGCGGGGAATCTGGGACAGCCAGGTTTATTAAGGTCTCATGATTGGGATCGATCATACGCGTTGGACGACCAAAGGTTGGCGGCACACCTCGATGTCGCGGCCTGGTATTTTGATCAATTGCCATCGGTGGTCTACGCTGTGTCGCGACGTGACTATGTCCAGATGCACCTCGGTTTTGAAGGTGATGGAATGGCGATTCTAGATGTCGATGCAGGAGATTCACTTGGTGGTTCCTATCAGTCACTGCATTTGATCGGTTCGCGCGGAGCGGCCTACGCCGACGACCACGAGAATGTACAACTGGCAATCGATGCGAGAGGAATCGAAGCAGTCCCGACACCGCAGGGTGATGCTGCTTGGGTGAATATGTTGCGAGCGTTTTATGAGGTGATTCTATCTGGCGATTCACAGCAAGCGGAATGGCGGCATGTCATGGACATCAATCGGTTGGTTGGGGCCGTGCACCAAAGTGTCGCTCAGCAGCGGCCAATCACGCTGGAGAGTAGCAATGGATGAATCTCGGCTGTTTCGTGTGTTGGTTTTGAGCGTAGTGAAGCACGCTTACATTCCCGAAGCAGTTGCTGCTCATCGGCAGTTTGAATTGGTAGCGGTTGCGGACCAGTCGGGTGTGCCCGACTGGGTTCACGCGCGGAACCAGAAGTTCGCGGAACGATTTTCCATCCCTTATCTTTCAGATATCACCGGCGCGATCAAAAAGTATCGCCCGGATGTTGCCGTGGTCAGTTCTGAAACTGAGCGTCATTGTGAATTAGCCGTGGAGGCGGCCAAGGCCGGATTGCACATCATTGTTGATAAGCCGTTGTCGAATCAACTAAATGAATGCGACCGTTTAATTGATGCTGTGCGAGCGGCTGATGTGCGAACGCTGGTATGGAATCGTAATTTCATGCCCGCTTTGCAACAGACGCTTTCCGCAGTGCATGCAGGTCGCATCGGCAAGCTTCGCGCGATTCATTGTGACTTCTACTTTGCCAAAGATGCTGGCCCACCCAAAGGCAGTCGGTCAGGAAACGATCCACCGATCAATTGGTTAAAGCGACAGATCGATGCGCACGCAGATGGATCTGATGGTGCGGTTGGGATCCGGCCGATGGGTGAGTTGGAGGTCGAGGGGATTTATCCGCTGGCTTACATACACGCGCTGTGCGGTGCTCCCATCAAAAGCGTGTTTGCACGAACGGCTTCCCATTTTCATCAAGCGCACGTCGACCATGCCATTGATGACTTGGCGACCGTGACACTCGAAATGGAGGGAGGGATTGTTGGGTCTCTGTGTATCGGTCGAATTGGTGCTGCCAGCCATCCTGATTTGGGAGCGATCAAGCTTCATCTGATCGGCACCGAGGGATCATTGGTCGTTCATGAATCTCGTCCTGAAGTCGCATCCTACTACCGCGGCCAACCGGCGAGCGAATTTCCTCACCGCCGGGTTGCCGATCAGTACGAGTACTTGCTGATGGAAGAGTTTTCTAAAGCGATTGAAACTGGGTCGGAAACGAGTTTGGATGTAACGGTGGGACGAGAAATTTGCCGAATCATTGATGCTTGTCTGCGTTCGGCCCGCTCAGGCAGCGTGATCCAGCTTTGATTTGTCGACGATGAATCCGGGAACGATCAACGAAAATTGGCCGATCTTCTGGGAAGGATTTTTGGGAAGATTTTTGGGGACAGCGACTGTTCTGAGAAGAATTTGGCGGTTGGGAGCCCTAATTTGCCTCGGGAAAGGGGAGTTGCGCTTGATTTTCCGGGGAACCAAGGGAAATTAGAATGGTTCCAACCTAGACAGGTAGCCTACCCCCCAAGCGATCGCTTGAACGCCGGCAATCATACGGATGGTCGTTCAATCCCACCTCGGTCGCACGTCGAACCCCTGAAATTGATTATGAATCGATATTACTTGCCGTTGTTGGCCTTGGCGGTTTTTGCTGCCTTGACGATTGCTCCTACGCGATCTTACGGCCAGGCAGGGCTCCGCGAATCGCTGGAACGATTGGATAAGAATAAGAATGGTGAGATCGATCCAGAGGAAGTGACGGCCCTCGCCCGCCCCTACCTGGAACGTATTACGGCGAATCGGATGGCCATTGGGCGAAGGTCGGTCGAGATTGAAGAGATTCAGGAAGCCGCTCGGCGTTTCTATTCTCAGCGCAATGGGGCATCTGGTGAAGACATTCGTCCTGATCCTGACCGAGGTATCAAGAGGTTCGGGCCGTCCGATGATGAGCCGATGGTTCCAGAGTTTGGAATCACTGAGGTCAAGTATCCTTACACCAAAGACGATTTAGATTTCGCCGATCGGACGATGCGGCGGTGCGATCGGGATCAAGATGGCTATATCGATCGAAGAGAGGCCTTGAGGGAACGCTGGACCCATCGTGATCCATTTGATGATGACCTTAACGAAGACGGCAAGATCAGTCGGCTCGAACTGGCTCAACGTTACGCCCGTCGCCGCATGCTTGACCAGTCTTCTGATGAATTGCGTCGCAAAGCGTGGCGGGGTGGCAGTGAAATTCGATCGTTCGAACGTGAAGATGAATCACGCTCAGATTCGATGTGGTGGCGTCGCGGTGGTAATAGCTACTGGTTGACCGCCAGCATCTTGGGGCGATTTGACGCCAACAAGAATGGTCGGCTAGAAGCGTCGGAAGCTGCTGAAACGGGTTTGCAGACGACCCAGATTGACCTTGACCGCGATGGCGAACTGACGCGGGAAGAGTTATTCGCCCACCTGTCTGAACTTCAGGACCAAACCGGAGCGATGGTTGAAGGAATTCCCGGTTGGTTTTACGAACTAGATGTGGACCGGGACCGACAAGTTTCTATGTCTGAATTCGCTACCGAATGGACAGATGCGAAACTCGAGGAGTTCACCACATTTGACCTCAATCGCGATGGACTGCTGACCGCGCCCGAGGTGATGCGATCCAAAGCTTTGGTTGGAGGCAGCTATCAGAATACAGAGGCCGAGGTTTTGCCGCCCGGCCGAACGGTGCTTTCCGAAATTGAAGTCGATGATGATTTTCTGATCGGGGATTTAAATCTCCAGCTTTCGATCACGCATACTCACGCTTCTCACCTCGACGTTTTCCTGACGGGGCCTGATGGCCAGCGGATTGAGCTGTTCACTGCGGTGGGCGGCAGCGATGACCATTTTGATAAGACCATTCTTGATGACCAGTCGTCTGTTCCAATTGTGAAAGCAAGGCCGCCTTTCAAAGGCACTTTTCAGCCTGAGGCGGTTATGAAACGACAGCCAAGTTTGAGTTACTTCAACGGAAAAAGCATCAAAGGCGTCTGGCAATTGGTTGTCCAGGGTACTCGGAGCGACCGTTTTGGGATGTTGCACAGCTGGAATCTACAGGTGACACCCATTGATGACATGCTGAGCCAACCAGCCGCCCCGGAAAACGATGGCCCACAAACGGAATCAGCCGGGGAAGCGATAGGCAGACAAGCTGCCGAAGAAAAAGCGGAAGCGATGGCGAAGGCAAAGGCTGATATGCAAGCCAAGCAAGCTTTCTCGGGTGCTGGCGACCGGGGCAAAGTCGATTATCGAGCGATCAACGAACGATTTCAGGCGGCCGTGAAAGAAGGGAAAATGACGGAAGATCAAGTCCGCCAGGCTTGGATCAAGATTAAGGGTGGAGGCGGGAAGAGTCGCGGTGACAAAGACGAGTCAAGCGGTAAATTTGATCAACAAAAGTAAGGGCCGGGATGGATCCTCCTCAAAATTGGACCAGTCTGGATCCAACCCGATGAAATCTCTTCGCTCGGGAGAACGCTGAGCTCACCCGGTTCGTCTTCTTAGCTTGGCCGGTGCAATGCGGCACCGGCTCACGTCGGTAAAGTTTATTTGATGAATCTGGCGATCGCGACTGCCGATCGCCCAGACCTTCAGATCGTTGACGACTCAGCACCTGTTGTTTGGGTGTGGGCCGATTGGCAGAATCAAGTCAATTTTGGTCGGTTGCGTCCATCGCCTCCGCGTAGTTGATTTCGATCGGCGGTTTCTCCGCACCCTGCTTTTGCAGAAACTGCTCCATCCAACGGAGCATTCGCAGGTTGTAATCGAGCCTGGCCGCTGCCTTCCGATTCCCGTGGCCTTCTCCTTCGTAGAGTACCAGGCGGGCCGGTGCTTGATCGAGCGTTTTCAGGTGTCTGAAGAACTCAAGAGATTGGGAAGGGTGAACGCGAGGGTCCTCTTTGCCGTGCAAGATCAGGGTGGGTGTTTGGTTCTTTTCGATGTGCCGAATCGGACTTCGTTCTAGAAAATAATCCCAATCTTCCCAGAGCCGTTTGCGGTGGTGAACGAGATACATCTCCTCGGGAATATCGGTCGTGCCGACCTTCGACAGATTGTCGCTGATGCCGACGAACATCACGCTGGCGGCAAATCGATCGGAGTAATACGTCGAGCACCAAGCGGATGCGAATCCACCGTAGGAACCCCCGGTGACACCAACCGACTCGGGCGCGGTTAGTCCCATTTCGATCAGGTGATCGACCCCATCGACTAGGTCGTCAAATTCTTTACCTGCTGCATCCGCTTGACCCATTTTAGAAAACTCAACGCCACGTCCGGTGCTGCCGCGGTAGTTCGGATAGAAAACGGCAAAACCTTTGGCGGCGGCGACTTGGCCGGGGCGCGAATAGCTCGTCAACCATCCATTCGTTTCGTGGGATTCAGGACCACCGTGCACGTACATGATCGTGGGGTATCGGCGTCCTTCGACATAGTGCAGTGGATAGATCAGGACCCCTTGGATTTTCACTCCATCGCGGGCCTCGTATTCGACGGGCGTTTGTCGGGCGAGGCTGACTTCTGCCAGCCAAGGATTGGTATCTGTTGTCCGCTGTGGCTCAGATTGACCATCAGCTTGGACGAACAATTCACCTGGATGGCTCGCAGTATGGCCGATTAGTGCGACTGTCTCGTTGCTATTTGCAGCGGAGAGTGAAGTGAAGATCGTCTCGCCTGGTTGAATCCGATCGCTTGTTTTTCCATCAAGCGTTACGGTACCGATTCGGGTATGCAGTCCCTCCGCGGCGAGCCAGATAAGTGTTGAATCATTTAACCATGCGATCGAGTTGACCTGTCCCATCAGTCCAGGCAGCAAGTCCTTGAGTGGCTGTTCTCCATCGATCGACGTCACCATCAATCGGCCTTCATGCGGATCGTGGATGTCCTCACCTGAGATCAAAGCCAAGTGTCGCCCATCGGGACTCCAGGCCACCTGACCAAGTTTTCCGGGATTTCCCAATGATCGGATGACCCGGCCTGATTCACTATCGATGATATGGGCGCGAGCAAACATGTAGCTATCATCAACCGAGGGTGTCGGTGCCGACACGACCATCAAGTCTTGCCCATTGGGGCTCCAAGCCACTTCCAGCGCAGAACCCTCAAGGTCTAGCATGCGGGATTTTCGATCTAGGTTAGGCTTTGCGTGGGGGGTATCAATATCCGCAATCCAGATGCGGGTTGGCATTGAATCCTCTTCGTAGATCTCTTGATCGAATCCCTGTTCCTGAACTTGCTGCTGTTCTTTCGCGATTTCTTCGGTCGCCAGAAATGCGACGCTCTGTCCATCGGGCGAGAGATCGAAACCACCGATTGAGTTGGCGTGAGTCACAACCCGCACTGATTCGCCACCATCGATGGGGATGCGATAGAGCACCTTTCCCGAATCACCCGGTCGTTTCGCTGTGTAATACAGGAATTTACTGTCGGGGGACCATTGGGGAGTACCAATGGATACTTCGCCGGTGATGAACGGCCGTTTCGATGATTCAGCTCCAATTTCGGCGACGTGAAGTTCCGACCAGGCGGGCCCATCGGTGTCTTGCATTGGCGCTCGCGGGACAGAAACGGTGTACGCCACCCGATTTCCGTCGGGTGATAGAACCGCCGACGTGACCGATTGAATCCTCGTCACGTGCTTCGATTCCATATGCTGGTCACACCATGCCGGCGGCGCGGTCATGGCGATTAACAAGCCAGTTAGTGGTAGCCAAGTCATCTTCACGTCTGCAGGCATGTTGAATTCTCCAGGTGATGGTTAGTGAACCCAGCAATCGTATCACAAGCTTGCTGCTTTCGCGGATGCTCCGACTTGGTTGAACTGACTTTGCCCATGAATCGCAAACGAGCAAAATCTGTTACTCTACCTTCGAGCGATAAAACTGATTGAATCTTGATGAATGAGCATATCCTTGTCCCAGACCCTTCACCCCAGTAGTGCCAATTTTCACGACGATGTGATTGAGGGTCTGGGAAAGTCGCCACGCTGGATCCCGTGCAAATACTTTTATGACGAGCGGGGATCTCAACTGTTCGATCAGATTTGTGAGCTCGATGAGTACTACCTAACTCGTACAGAGCTGGCGATTATGGAGCGGTACGCTGGGGAGATGGCCGATCAGATTGGTCGTGGCGTGATGCTGGTGGAATTCGGCAGTGGCAGCAGTATCAAGACACGGATTCTGTTAGACCATTTGCATAAACCGGTTGCGTACGTCCCGGTCGACATCTCGCAGGATCATTTGCGAAAAACGGCTGAGGGGCTGCGACTCCGTTATCCAGAAATCGAAATCTTGCCAGTTTGTGCAGATTTCACAGAGGGTTTTGGTCTGCCGACACCCTCGCGACCGCACACTCATGATGCAGTTTATTTCCCAGGCTCGACGATTGGAAATTTCCAGCCTGACCAGGCATTGGCGTTGCTGAAACGAATTGTTCGCCTGTGCGGATGTGGTGGTGGATTGTTAATTGGAATCGATCTGCAAAAAGATCCGCAAGTGATTGAGGCTGCCTACAACGACACGGATGGGATCACCGCAGCATTCAATTTGAATCTTGTCAATCGGCTTCGCACGGAACTTGGCGCAAATCTGCAGCAAGCCGATTTCGAGCATCATGCCGCTTACAACTCAAAGGACCATCGCGTCGAGATTGGCTTGATCAGTCGTGTCGACCAAGAAGTGAAGATTGGCGACCATTCTTTTCAATTCGCTGCGGGCGAGTTGATTCACACCGAGTATTCACACAAGTACACCGTCGACGGATTTGCGGAGTTGGCGGCACAGGCTGGGTTGACGTTGCACGAGCACTGGACCGATCCCGATGGTTTATTTGCTGTGCTGCACCTCGTCATTGTGGAGTAAGGCTTGCTCGAACTCTGTAATGTTTCGAAGCGATATGGCGGCGTGGTGGCTCTTGAACCCACGACGCTGCAGTTGTCGAGCGGTCGTACCTATGTGTTGCTGGGCACGAGTGGTTGTGGCAAATCAACGCTCTTGAAAATCGCTTTGGGTCTGACAGAGCCCGACTCCGGAACGGTTCGCTTTGAAGGGCAAACGCTTCAGCCCGATAACGTTTTGCAGATTCGAAAGCGGATTGGATACGTGATTCAGAGTGGTGGTTTGTTTCCTCATTTAACGGCTCGCAAAAATGTCTCGCTGATCGCCGACTTTCTGAACTGGTCCACAACGAAGATTCGAAATCGAATCGAGGAATTGTCGGCTTTGACACAGTTGCCGGAGTCGACACTGGACCGTTATCCGGCACAACTCTCGGGCGGCCAGCAGCAACGCGTTGCATTGATGCGTGCTCTGATGCTGGATCCCGATTGGATGTTATTGGATGAGCCACTCGGAGCACTCGATCCGATGATTCGGAGTGATTTGCAAAATGATCTGAGCGGAATCTTTCGGTCGCTACAAAAGTCGGTCGTCTTGGTAACGCATGATTTGCATGAAGCTGCCCACTTTGGCGATGAAATTATCTTGCTGCGAGAAGGACGGCTCGTCCAAGCCGGTACGATGCAGGAATTGATCGATCACCCCAGCGATCCCTTTGTTACACGCTTCATCCAGGCACAACACGGCATCTCGCCATCCGATCGTTTGAGTTCCAATTTTGATAGGCTTGAATTCACCAGACCTGATGACTCGCGTCTTGATGACTCGCGACCAGAACGTGGCGAGCGGGGTGTACAGTGATTCGAACAATCGGGATCGTTGGCGTTCTGGTTCTGTTGGCATTCGCGCCCTTGTCGATGCGTTCGGCAGGTATTCGAATTGGATCGAAGAAATTCACCGAATCGGTCGTCTTAGGCGAGATGATTAACATCCTGTGTGCCGACACTGGGATCGACTCGGTCCATTATCGCGAGCTGGGTGGCACGCAATTGGTTTACCAAGCCTTATTGCAGGGAGAAATTGATGCTTATCCAGAATACACCGGAACAATCACTGAGGAAATCTTGTCGGGCCAAACGGTAGGTTCGCTAGAGGAGATGCGGCTAGCGCTGGCCGAGCAAGGCGTTGGGGTCAGCAAACCAATTGGATTCAACAATACGTACGCCTTGGCGATGAATCGTGCGCGAGCGAGAGAACTCGGGATCGAGCGGGTTTCAGATCTCAGTCGTTATCCAGATTTAGCATTTGGCTTTAGCAGTGAGTTTCTGAACCGTGAGGATGGCTGGCCGAATTTGCGCAAACATTACGATTTGCCTCAGCAACGTGTTGCAGGATTGGATCACGATATCGCCTACCGTCAGCTCAAGAACGGTTCAATTGATGTGATGGAGGCTTACTCGACGGATGCGAAGATCGACGTTTATGACCTCAAGCTGCTGGAGGATGATCGGGCATTCTTTCCTCGGTACGATGCAGTGCTGCTCTATCGTCAGGATCTAAAAACACGAGCCCCGGAAGTCATTGAATCGATTTTGCGACTGGAGAATTTGGTGAACGCCGAAGCGATGATCTCGTCCAACGGTCGAGTCGAAGTCGATCGGATCAGCGAAGGTCGCGCGGCCGCCGAATTTCTTGAAAATACGCTGGGGATCGAGTCGGAGGTGGCGGACACGAGTCGATGGCAGCGAATTGCCGCCCGAACGGGCGAGCATTTGGATCTTGTTCGGCGGTCGCTGATTCCCGCGATTCTGCTGGCAATTCCACTTGGGATTGTGGCTGCCAAGCGGCCTCGGTTTGAGCAAGGCATTCTCGGAATCGTCGGTGTGGTTCAGACGATCCCCTCGCTTGCGCTGCTTGTGATTTTGATGCCGTTGGTGGCGTGGCTTGGATTGAACAGCATTGGGCTCGGTTCAACCACCGCCGTCACCGCGTTGCTGCTTTACAGCTTGTTGCCGATTGTGCGAAACACGCACTCCGGACTGCGAGGAATTTCGCCAGAGTACAGCGAAGCAGCTTTGGCCATCGGTTTGCCGCCGTGGGATCGGTTAGTTCGGATTGAATTACCGCTTGCAGCGCCGAGTATTCTGTCCGGTGTGAAGACGGCGGCGGTGCTGAACGTCGGCTTTGCGACCCTGGGAGCCCTGATTGGGGCAGGTGGCTATGGGCAACCGATCATCACCGGAATCCGCTTGAACGATACGGCGCTGATCCTGGAAGGTGCTGTCCCCGCCGCCGTTTTGGCTCTGCTTGTGCAGGCAGGATTTGACTTCGGTGAAAAATGGATCGTGCCAAGAGGACTTCGGCTCCAAGCGAATTCCTAGCGGCTGAGGCGATTTTCTCAATTTCCGCAATCAATTACGACGAATCCGCACGCGAAGCGAGTTTTCCAGCCCTGTCTGAGCTTGGGAGATTTTTTATTCGCTTTCCGGAAGGTGTCGAGATCAGAAAGGTGATTTCAATGGCAAAGGCAATCTGGAACGACAAGGTATTGGCCGAAAGTGACCAAACCGAAATGGTCGACGGCAATCATTATTTTCCACCCAATTCACTTCAACAGGAGTACTTTCAACCGAGCGAAGCGACCACGGTTTGTGGCTGGAAGGGAACCGCCAACTATTACGATGTCGCGGTTGACGGCAAAGTGAATCAACAAGCCGCTTGGTACTACGCCACGCCAAAGCAGGCTGCTGAAAATATCAAGGGCTACGTTGCGTTTTGGAAGGGTGTCACGGTCACCTCGTAATCACTTTTCTCAATTGCCAACCAAGTGGCGGTTGCGATTGGATAGTGGTTCGCGATGATAGAGTAGATCGGTGAATCATCAGCCGATTGGCAGGACTGTCGAAAGTGTGAAGAGGGATTGGTTATGAGTTTGGTATCGATCGACCAGTGTCGTGACTTGTTGCGACGTTTTATCGAGGTCCGAAGATTCTCGGAACGGTTGGTCGAACCTCTTTCGTCAGAGGACTGTTTGGTTCAATCAATGCCAGACGTGAGTCCGACGAAGTGGCACTTGGCGCACACGACTTGGTTTTTCGAAACTTTTGTTCTTTCAAAGTGGCCTGATTATCGAGTGCATGATGAGCGTTACGTGCATCTGTTCAATTCCTATTACAACACGATCGGGGAACAATACCCGCGCTCTCGACGAGGAATGATTTCCCGGCCGACCTTGGCCGACGTGATGGAGTATCGGCGTTCCGTCGATGAGTCACTGGGGAAATGGTTGGAAGCTGATTCAGACGCTGCCACAAAACTTGCATCGGTTATCGAAATTGGTTTGCAGCATGAGCAACAGCATCAGGAACTGATACTGACAGACATCAAGCATGTGCTTTCGCAGAATCCGTGCTGGCCAGTTTTCCAAGCAGGAAAGATGGACCCGATCGTGCGGCCGACGAAGCAATGGATCGACCATCAGGAAAATATCTGCGAAATTGGGTTTGATGGAGACGGGTTTTGTTACGACAACGAACAACCGCGACATCGTATGTTCGTCGAGTCTTATCAAATTTGTGATTCGCTCGTGACTTGTGGTGAGTATCTGCAATTCATCGAGGATGGCGGTTATACGCGTCCCGAAAATTGGTTGTCACTTGGCTGGCAAGCGGTGCAAGACCACGGTTGGACTGCGCCACTTTACTGGCAAAGGGATGGCGATTCGTGGCTGGAATTCACACTGGCCGGACTGCAGCAGGTCGATTTGGATCGCCCCGTCACTCATGTGAGCTATTTCGAGGCCGATGCGTTTGCTCGTTGGAGTGAAGCTCGTTTGCCAACCGAAGCGGAATGGGAAATTGCCGCTGTTGGTTCGTCGCGGAGCGGTAACTTTGTCGATACGTTGCTGAATCAAGGGATGGCGATTCATCCCGGTGCCGCCCAACGCGATCACACACTCCTCGGAGATGTTTGGCAATGGACGGCGAGTCCCTACGTCGCCTATCCGGGATACCGTCCACCCGCGGGCGCTCTGGGAGAATACAACGGTAAATTCATGTGCAACCAATTCGTGTTGCGTGGTGGTTCGGTCGCAACTTCCTCGAGCCACATTCGACCCACGTACCGCAATTTCTTTCCCGCTGACACGCGCTGGCAGTTCAGCGGAATTCGCCTCTGTCGATAGCAGTCAGGGTCGCTAGCAGCCAGTATCGTTAGCAGTCAGTATCGTGTCGCTAGCCGCGGCGTTGCTTGCGACGGTTGCAAATTGATGGCTTAAAAGAAATCTGCAGACACGCAAGATTCTGGCAGCTACGAGCCCAATCCGTGTTTTGACACTCTTATACTGGCCTTGTGGTCAATCACTCAGAATTGAGGGACATGATGGGCAAGACAAACCGCTGGGTACTGGTGTTTGCTGGGCTGCTGTGGGCGATCCCGATCTGGGCCGCTTCGAGCGAAGAAGATCTCAGGCGTCTCGATTTGAATCGTGGGATTGTCGGTGTCGTGGGGATCGATGAAGACGATCCGTCTTATTTGATCGATCTTTGTGAACAATCCGAGCTGACGGTTTACTTTCAAACCGATGACCCATCTTTTGCTGCAACGGTGCGTCAGGCTGCATCCGCGCGTGGGATTTTGGGGAGACGATTGTTCGTGCAATCAGGATCGTTGGCTTCGATCCATCTCGGCGACAACGTCGCGGACCGAATTTTGGTTGCGGAAAGTGCGAAGGACCATGTTTCTCGTGTAGAAGTAATGAGAGCATTGCGGCCGCGGGGAATTGGTTGGGTCGCGGATGAATCGATGACGAAGCCTGTCCCGGATGGCGTTGATGACTGGAGCCATCCCTATCACGGTCCCGATAACAACCCAGATTCGGACGACCAGCTCGTGCGAGGATCACTGCGCACACAATTTATTGGCTATCCAAAATTTAGCCCGATGCCCGAGCAGACGGTAATCGCCGGGGGCAGGATTTACAAAGCGATGGGCCACATTGCTCACAAAGCAAATCAGAACGAAATGTTGAACACACTTTTGTGTGTGAATGCCTATAACGGAACGATGTTGTGGCGACGGCCCTTACCGGCCGGATTTATGATTCATCGCAATACGATGGTTGCGACCGAGGATGCGCTTTACATGGGAGATCATGAATCGTGCAAAATTTTCGACGGCGAGACCGGTGAATTACGCGATGAGATTCGCGTCGACAAGGACATTAGTGATGGGCCGGTTTGGAAATGGATGGCGATACGCGATGGTGTGTTGTACGGGCTGGTTGGAAATCCGGAAATTGAAATTGAAACCCAGCGAGCCGTCCGTCGAGGGCTGGGGCATTGGCCTTGGGGGATGTGGGAGGGGCACGATTATTCGGACCCGCGTACGTCTTTTGGCTTCGGAAGGACATTGGTTGCAATCGATCTGAAGTCCAAAGATCGCATCTGGCATTATCGCGATGCTGAGTTTCTGGATGCCCGCGCCGTATGCATGAATGACACGCAGATCTTTTGCTATTGTCCCGGGAAGTTCCTCACTTCGATTGATCGATACACTGGAAAGGTACAGTGGAAAACAAACAACACCGACTTGATGCAGGCGATCGGGGACAATGAAAAAGCGCAACATTACATTACCGGCTACGCGACCACCTGTTACATCAAATGTGATGACAATTATCTCTTCTTCGCTGGGCCGCAACGCGCTCAGATGGTGGTTGCTTCAGCCAAGGATGGAAGCTTGGCATGGACACATCCCACTGGGAATTTGCAACTGGTACTTCGTGATGATGGCATCTGGGCAGCTGGACCGCAGAAGTCTGAAAATGGAATGAAGTTTGATTATCGCACTGGCGAGGTGCTGGCGACGTTTCCCGCTCGCCGCGCTTGTACTCGTGCGACAGGATGTGCCGACAGTATTTTTTATCGGGCCAGTGGTGGGACGGTTCGCGTGTTAACCGAATCGAACCAAGCGCAGCACATTGATCCCATGCGGCCCCCATGCCAGGACGGTGTGCTAATTGCGGGCGGACATCTTTATTGGGGGCCTTGGATGTGTGGTTGCCAGCTATCGCTCTACGGCAATATTGCTTTAAGACCAACACCTGACGATGCGAAACCCCGGCTTACCAGCGATCGATTGATTACCGGGGATCTTGACGCAGCGATCCTTTCGATTGATGCGAAGGATCGAGATTGGACTAGCTATCGCGGCAGTAATGCACGCTCGGATGTTTCTGACGTTCCAATCCCATCGAATGTTCAATTGGCTTGGTCCAGCAAGGTTTCGCGTGGCGTGCTTCCGACGGCACCGGTCACCGCTGGCGGTCAAGTTTTCATCGCTGACCGTGGCGGCGCCGTTCGTTCGCTAGATTCCGAGGGGAAGTTGATTTGGGAGTATTTCACTGGTGGCCCCATTTATTACTCGCCGACGATCTCGCATGACCGTGTGTACGTTGGTTCGGCAGACGGGCGGGTCTATGCGTTGGCGGCGAAGGACGGACGATTTCTCTGGTCATTCCGAGTGGGGCCCGAAGATTACTGGGTTCCGGTGTACGACCACTTGGTTTCTGCGTGGCCAGTTGCCGGCGGTGTGGTGGTGGAGGGTGATACGGTTTATGCCGCAGGAGGAATTGCCCATTACGATGGCACACACGTCGTTGCGCTCGACGCGATCACTGGTCAATTGCAGGTGTCCAATGATCGTTCGGGAAGATTGGAAGAAGACGTTAACAACGGAATTAGTGTGCAAGGAAATCTGACCATTGTGGATGGAGAGCTTCGGTTTTTGGCTGGGGGCGTGTATGAAACCGCACGGTACGATCTGGAAACATTAGATTGCTTGAACACACCAAAGAATCAGGTTTCATCTCAATTTCGCACCGCTTTTTATGCTTATTACCCAGATTATGGGAAATATGTTTCGCTTGATTTTCAATGTAGCGATGGATGCCAATTGACTCATGATGCCAGCTATGAAGGCAGTCAATTCGTCAATCTAGCGCGGTTGTCGCCTTTACCAAGTGGTGCCCCAAAACCAGTCAAGGAAGTAGCGCGTTGGGTGCGTCGCGGTGGGAAGCCACCGGAAAATCTTTGGCAGGATCGCGATAATCGCCGGTTCACTAGTTTTGTTGCGACAGACAAAATGCTGCTGGCGACCGGGCATCCGGATGGGGCCGAGAATGAGAACTTTTTAGTCGCGATTCGAACGTCCGATGGTCAGGATCAGTGGATCGCAAAAACACCAGCGGGCGTAGTAAAAGGTGGCACAGCGATGGGTGATAATGGTCGTCTCTATGTCGCATTAGAGGATGGTTCGTTGTTGTGCTTTGATCCACGAGGTGCTCTCTGAATCGAGCCAAATCAGCCATAGTCCGGATGGGGATAGCGTTGGCCGATGCCAGTTGCTGACGGTGCCAAGAAAAGTGCTGATGGTGCCAAGACAAGGCTCTGGTTCGAGTGGCTGTAGCCGCCGTGTCGGATGATGTTGATAAATCAACCGAATTGTGACCAAGATTACGAGAAAGTGATTGCCGCGCCCTGAGCAGCCAGATCATGTGCCTTGTTCTATGGAATCGCTTACGCTGTTAAGATAAGTTTTCCGTTGAGCGGTTTTTATTCGAGATTTGGAGCAAAGAGCATGATTTGGATTGTGTTAGCCGTCATCGGTGTGGTGGCTTTACTGGTGGTCGGTTACGTAATAGGTATCTACAACCAATTGGTGAGATTAAAGAATCGCTACGAGAATGCATTTTCTCAAATCGAAGTGCAATTAAAGCGTCGCTACGACTTGATCCCAAATCTGGTAGAAACGGTCAAAGGCTATATGTCGCACGAGCGTGAAACGCTGGAAGCAGTGATCAAAGCTCGAAATCAAGCGGTGACGGGCCTGCAGGCAGCCGCGGCCGATCCGAGTAATGCGGCGGCAATCCAGTCACTTGCCGGTGCCGAGCAGGGTTTGACGGGTGCGTTGAGTCGGCTATTCGCTTTGTCAGAGTCGTATCCTGATTTGAAGGCGAATCAGAACATGGCGCAATTGACTGAAGAGATTACATCGACCGAAAACAAAGTGTCGTTTGCACGTCAGGCATACAACGACTCGGTCACGGCTTACAACACTTACAAGGAAACGTTCCCACCCGTAGCGGTTGCTGGAATGTTTGGACACTCTCAGAATGCGCAGCTGCTGGAATTTGACAGCGAAGCTATCGCAGAAGCACCGAAGGTTTCATTCGACTAAATGACTACCGATTTTTATCAGCGTCAATCGGATGCTCGGCGAAGCACTTGGCGGCTGGTCGTGTTGTTCGGCATTGCCGTCGTGTTGATCGTAAGTTCGGTAGTGGCGATCGCTTTCGTCGCCGTCGATCTTCAGTTTCAACGAACCAATCGTCAGCCCGGATCCCAGATCTACGTCATTCCCGCGATCGCGGGTTTGGTGTCGCTGCTTATTGTTGTTGGAGGTTCCCTCTTTAAAGTCTGGGAATTGCGACATGGCGGCGGAATGCGTGTGGCTGAAAGTCTGGGGGGACGGCGGATTTATCCCAGTACACGCGACGGGGTGGAGCGACGACTGATGAATGTCGTCGAGGAAATGGCGATTGCTTCTGGGGTCCCAGTACCACCTGTATTCTTATTGGAGGAGAACGGGATCAATGCGTTTGCCGCTGGTTACTCGCCCAGTGATGCGGTTTTGGGAATCACGCGTGGTTGTGCGGAGAATCTGTCACGCGATGAATTGCAGGGGGTGATTGCACACGAGTTTAGCCACATTCTCAATGGTGATATGAGAATGAGTATCAAGCTGATTGGAATCCTGCATGGGATTCTGTTGATCGGCTTGGTGGGACAGGTGTTGTTGAGAACATTCGTTTATGCGGGACACGGTCGGTCACGTTCTAACGGAGGAAAAGACGGAGGTGGTGGCCAAATTTTCTTGGTCATCTTGGCCGTTTCTGTAGCAGCAATTGTGCTTGGTTTCATCGGGACCTTTTTTGGAAACCTCATCAAGGCTGCCGTCTCCCGACAGCGTGAATATCTGGCTGATGCATCCGCTGTTCAATTCACCCGTGACCCCTCGGGAATCGCCGGCGCGCTCAAGCGAATTGGAGGATCGATCACCGGATCGCAATTGGAGGCTCCCAATGCAGCTGAAGTGAGCCACATGTATTTCGCCGAGGGGGTCTGGCAGGGTATCGCGGGATTATGGGCAACGCATCCACCGCTGCCGAAGCGAATTCGCGCGATTGAGCCAAATTGGGATGGGAAGTTTTACAAAGGTCGCCCGAGTGCCAAGTCGTTTGCCTCTGGAGGGGCAGCTGGTTTCGTCGGGGATTCGTCCAAGACGAGGAGTGCTGGGTCTCCGGCCGCCGGTGTGGCTTCCATGACTGGTGCGGTGGCCGGAGATGCTGCTCAGAACGCCGGAGAGGTGCCGATTTCGTTGATCGATGAAGCCTATCTGCACGTGGGTGATCCGACGACCGAGCATCAGCACTATGCGGCAGAGGTTATCAAGCAATTACCCGGTGTCGTGCTTGAAACGGTGCGGGAACCGTATGGAGCACGGGCGGTTGTCTATGGTTTGTTGCTCGATTCACAGCCTGAGATTCGCAAAGCCCAAATGGAGACGCTGCAGCAGCACGCCACGCCGGATGTCGTCAAGCTGGTTGTGAAACTGCAGGCTTCAATCGATGGTTTGGACATTCGGGCCAGGCTGCCCCTGATCGATCTTGCGTTGCCGTCGCTTAAAGCGATGTCGATGAAACAATATCAAGACTTTAGACGCTGCTTTGTTTCCCTGGCCGAAGCGGATCGCCAGATCGATTTGTTTGAATGGATGCTTGCGCAAGTCGTGATGCGGCACTTGCGACCGCAGTTTGCCGTGGTCAAGAGCCCGCCGGTGCAATATTACGGGATGCAACGTCTGCAATCGGAATGTGCAACGTTAATTTCCATAGTCGCCTCGGCCGGTAATTCAGAGGAGAGAGCAGCAGAAGCATTTGAGGCAGGCGTGCAACTTTTGCCCGAGTTTCGACTGAAACGAGTACCACGGAAAGATTGCCATCTTGCAGGTCTCCAAGAAGTGTTGGCAAGGCTGGATCGTGTTTCTGCGAAGCATCGGGGCCGATTAGTCGATGCATGTGCGGCGGCCATCTGCGCGGATGGCCATGTGACCTGGCAGGAGGCGGAATTGCTGAGAGGAATCTCGGATCTGCTCGACTGTCCCATGCCGCCTCTGTTGGTAAAAACCTGACACCCACGAATTCTGATGGGGACAGAATCCCGATGCCTACGAAACATTGATGTCGACCAAGCATTGAGGTCGACGGAATCGAGGGTGACGATCTCTGATGGCGTGAGTTTGGAGATTGAAATGGCAGTCAGGATTGTTTGTTTCTCATCGCATCGATAAGAGGCTGGGGGTGGAATTGAACTTTTGATGCTCGCGTAAATGCAACGATAGGTCGAGTGCTGTTTTGCCGGCGATGAGCAAAACCAAGATGCCGATGGAACTGCCCAGCGCGATTGTCACGAAGGCTCCCAGCAGGATGGCGATGTGCAGCACAACAATGCGTACATAAGGTTGAAACATCAGGACGATGGGATTGGTTTGTTTGTATTCTTCGCGCCCCAGATAGTTCGTGACAAATGAGATCAGGTGGCTGATTGCCAAAGCGATTACTCCCCACCACAGGTGCTCTTGGGTAAACATCTGCAACATCCCAACGGGGTTTGGCATTTTTGGTACCGCATCACCTTCCTGGCCAAGTAAGGCGAAGATAAATATGCCATGAACGGTGCAAAAGAGTCCGTAGTGAACGATGAAGAAAGGAATCAGAAAGAACTTCATTCGATGCAGGGTTTTGGAATGCTTGTCCCAATTGTTTGTCATGTCTTCAAAATGTTCACGCTCTTCACCTGTTTTCGGCTGGGCTTGTGATTGCATCTTTTCCAGGCTGGGATCAGCAAACAGAATCTTTAAGACATTGATGGCCCCAATGACAACGTTTTCTGCCCAATAGAGTGCGACAACGGCAAACGTGCTCCAGCCAAACAGGAAGACCCCTAGTAATGGAACAGCATTGGCAACGAGCAGTCCGATCGTCGATGGGCGATGTTGGAAGGCTTGTTCCATCCAGCCATGATGAGACGGTTTAGACGCGGTAAAGTGATCGGGAGATTCTGATGGATCATTCACGCCATTTTTCCCTCATTCGTGCCACACAATAGGATGGTGCGTTTCATATCTGGGTTGTGATCAAAATGTTGTGCAGGTTGTACATTGCTTTGACGCGAGCTTACCCGAGTCAAAGCGGCTGCGAATCCATGGAGCTTCAAGCCTCTAAATTGTTGATTTGTCGTCGCTCCGCTGGCAATACCAGAGCTTTGGTGCGGAGCAATTTTGGATAGAGGTGGATTATACCATCGCCGATTCTGTAGCTCGTAAAACCTCAGTGAATCTCTGTCGGCCATTGATGCTGTCGGCCATTGATGATGATAACTTCAGTTTCGATGTGATCGAAATGGCGAAAGTGTGGCCAGTGCAGCACATGGCTGATCTGGCAAGTTGTGCGATCCAGGATGAAGCTCTGGCACCGTCCGAGTTTAGATCATTCAAGTCACCATTTTTTGGTTCAATGTCGATGAGGATCCAATTCAATGATGCGGGATCGGCGAGCCTGTCGAGGATGTGGGGGCAAGTTGAACTTATCTGAGTGATTAGCGAAATACACGCGACTCCGGGGGCCAAACGGGAATCGGTGGGCGGGGAACACGATGGTCGGTCGCAGATTAAGGTTCTGCAAGGGCAGAGAAGAGGAGGGCGAATGGCGCAATCGCTCGATCCCTGGCGAAAGCACTTCGCTTGCCAAAATCGGCCGTCACGCTGCGATCTGGACAGACAAGCCCAGTAAAACGATTCGCGGTGGACGGAGACTGGGATGCGACTCAAAAGCGGCTCAACAATTTTTGGATGTTGACTGATCATTCTTTTCGCCACACGATCGAGCCAAGCCTCAGGTGGTCGAATTCTGTGCCATACAATCGAATTTTGCTGTGGCATTGCGAAGGTTGTAATCTCTCGTGAATTGCGATCGTACTCGCTTGATCTTCATGCGATCCAGCTAGGCCGGTCAAAATGTTGAGAATACGATTGGAAAATCCTTTGCCGGATCGGCTGCGAAAGGTGCGTCTTACGGTTTACACTTGCAGACCACTCGGGTTTCACCTTGCGAATAATACAGGGACATTGAATCTCGATTTAAACGTGTGGATTGAAGGGAGAGCGAGTTGGGTTGGCAACTCTTGAGCATCGGTGTTTTTTACTCACTAATCTTGCTGGTCGGTCTGTTCGCAGCTGGTCGGCGGAGTGAAGATGGCACCGCCAGTGGTTTGCTGTTGGCCAATCGAGGTCTGCCGCTGTGGATTGGCGTCTTCACGATGGTTGCCACGTGGGTTGGTGGCGGCTACATCAACGGGACCGCAGAGGCTGTTTATGATTCGCAGCGTGGTTTAGTGTGGACGATGGCACCGTGGGGTTACGCTCTCAGCATGGCAGTAGGAGGGCTGTTCTTTGCACGCCGAATGCGGCGGATGAACTTCACAACACTCTTGGACCCTTTCGAAATTCGTTACGGAAAGCGAGTTGCCGCCGCCTTGTTTTTGCCCGCGTTGGTTGGAGAGGTGTTTTGGAGTGCCGCGATACTGGTTGCCCTGGGGACCACATTTGGGACGGTCTTGGGATTTGATGTTTCAGCTTCGATTCTGTTCTCTGCTGCTGTCGCCGTTGGATACACGATGGTGGGTGGACTTCGTTCGGTAGCCTACACCGATGTCGTTCAATTGGTTTGTCTGGTACTGGGACTTTGTATTGCGATTCCGTTTGCGATTGGAAATGTTGGTGGTGCCGATGCAGTGATGACGGGTTACCTGGCTGAAATGACACCGTTTCCCTCCGGCACCGGTGTCTGGTTATGGTTTGATATGGCACTGCTGCTGATCTTGGGCGGCATCCCGTGGCAGGTTTATTTTCAACGCGTCTTGGCTTCCAAGGACGAGCAAACTGCCATGCGACTTTCATTGATTGGGGCGGTCGGTTGTCTGTTGATGGCAATTCCCGCAGTGATTCTTGGCGCCGTCGGTGCGGTTGCCGATTGGGGGCCGACCGGTGTCGACCCATCAGAACAACCCGCAATGATTTTGCCTTACGTATTGCGGTACTTGACTCCGCCAGTCGTGGCAACAGTTGGTTTGGGCGCCGTCGCCGCGGCTGTGATGTCGTCTGTCGATTCGTCAATTCTGTCAGCTTCGTCGATGTTTGCTTGGAATGTCTATCGACCGTTGGTTCGAACCTCGGTATCGGATCGAGAACTTCGGTACGTTGTCCGCATAGCGATTCTGGTGGTCGGGTTGGCAGCGACCGGTCTCGCGTTGTCGGTGCAGAGTGTCTATGTGCTGTGGTACCTGTGTGCCGACTTGGTCTACGTGGTGCTGTTTCCGCAATTGGTGATGGTGCTGTTTAACCGTCACGCGAACCGCACTGGCGCGATCACTGGCGCATTGACGGGACTGCTACTTCGGTTGGGAGGAGGCGAACCGATGATAGGACTGCCACCCTTCATTCCCTATCCCTGGCAAGGTCCCGATGGAAGTGATTTTCCCTTTCGCACATTCGCCATGTTGACCGGATTGCTGACCATCTGGTTGGTCTCGCGGGTTACGGGCAAGATTGATCCGCCGCAACCGTTGGCTGAAGCCGCGAAACAGGATTGCTCTCCATCCGCCGAGTGATCGAACGGCTGAACGAATCGAAAACCACTGCTTGCTCGAGATCAGTAGTGCATGAGAGGGATCGGCGGCATTGGTATTTGCACCTTGAAAATCTGCCATCGGAATTCTCGGCAGCTCATTCATTCTTCGCAGTGCAGCAACTGACGGATACCAAAACCAGCGACTTAGTCGATTTGCCGCGAGCGGTGGAAGGTTAAATAAAGGCTGATCCCAAGGTAATAAGCTACGAATAGCAGCGATCCGAAAACAAGCCATGAGGAAGGATCGGGAAGTTGCCAAACGATACCAATGAGGGCGATACCCCAGAGGCTGGAAAGTGTCAGTGTCAACCTGCGAAAATGCGGTGTCCGCGATGGATAGACGTATTTGATGGGGACAAACACGAGGACGATTAGCGACAAGACAATGATCAGGTTGGCAATTGGAGTGAGCTTCATCGCCAAGAGGTACAGAACGACGACATTCCAATAGGAGGGAAAACCCTTGAAGTAATGGTCGGGAGTTTTGGCGTCGCTCTGACAGAATTGGTAGGCCGATGCCAGCACGATCCCAGCGACCGCCCACCATGACCACGATGTTGGTAACAGTTCAGCCCGATAGAGTAAAATCGCTGGAACGAGCACGTAACTGGCGTAGTCCACAATGTTGTCGAGTTGTTCGCCACTAAAGTTAGGCAACACTTCCTTGACGCCTACCGCGCGAGCCAGTGCACCGTCGACCGCATCAATGAATACGGCGAGCGCGAGCCAGCCAAAAGCAGCTTTCCATTGGTGTTCGATTCCGGCGTCGATGGATAGCAGGCAGCAAACCGATCCACACGCGGTGAATAGGTGGACCGCCCAAGCAACGGCTCTCCGCGACCGGGAAAAGAGTACCGGTTCAGGTTTCTGGTCACCGTGGTTGGCCGCTGTAGAAGCTGTAGAAATGGGATGCTCCATCGTCATGGTTTATGCCTCGTCCTTGCTTCAATCAGCGGGCGAATAATAGATCTTGGGCATTCCCGATTCGGGTTGTTGCACGCGTTGGGTTTCGACGAAATGATTGGCAGCCCAGCGATGCCACAAATCCTGCATCTCGCGAACCCGGTTGGGAAATTCAGCCGCTCGATCGTGTAACTCTGACCGATCGGTATCGATCTGATAAAGTTCCCAGCGTTGATCATAGTTGGTCCAGACCAGTTTCCATGGGCCGATACGGACGGCGCGATTTCCTTCGTGTTCAAAAAAGATCGGACGTGTGTCCCACGGTCGATTTTCGATGATCGGCCGCAGGCTGCGGCCAGCGAGCGGCAGAATTTCTTGGTCGCCCTTTCGCTGCGGGTAGGTCGCCATACCGAGATCGAGTAGCGTTGCAGTGAGATCGGTGATGTGCGCGGGGCGTCGATCAATTTCGCCAACTCGCGACATGCCGTCGGGCCAATGCATGATCAGAGGAGACGAGATGCCGCCTTCGTGGTTGTAGTGTTTGTAGAGTCGCAGTGGCGCGTTGCAGGCATTTGCCCATCCGGTGCCGTAACTGTGGAACGTGCCCGGTCCGCCCATGCTTTGCAGGGAATCGCCTTCGTACAAACGGTTTTTCGGATACGGATTGTTGTCAAAACCATACGGGTCCCACTCCGCACAGGCGCCATTGTCGGAGAGGAAAACGATCAGGGTGTTGTCCAATAGATTCGTTTGACGCAGATGGTCGATGACGCGTCCGATGTTCGCATCCATGATTTGGACCATGGCTGCGTAGGTCGCCATGCGGCGACTCAAATCAGCTCTCCGATTCGGGTCGATGGTGCCCCAGGCCGGAATGGTTTGATCGTAGTAAGGTGAGTCACCATTTCGCTCTGGTACCTTGGTGACATGCCCGCGTGGGGAAAGCTCGGCTCCCTCCCGCACGATACCGATGTCTAGCATGCGCTGCAGGCGTGATTGTCGAATCTTGTCCCAGCCAACTTGGTACGTGGTGGCGTACGCATCGATTACTTCTTTGGGAGCTTGCAGGGGAAAGTGTGGAGCGTTGTAGGCGAGGTACAAAAAGAAAGGAGCCTGGTTGCGGCCGGCGGATTGCATCAGCTCGATCGCTTGATCGGTGATCGCATCGGTCGCGTAAAAATTGCTTGCTTCGTACTGCGGTTGGGTTCGCCCGGCAGGGTGACGCACAAACAGATCGGGACGGTAGTAGCTGGCGTAAGCACGGAAGTGGCCATAGAACTCGTCAAAGCCACGTTCGGTAGGGGTGCAAAGCGGGTTGCCTTTACCACGAAGATGCCACTTTCCCGACATCAACGTTTGATAACCAGACGCCTTCAACCGTTCAGCGACGGTGACGCATCGATCTGTCAGGAATCCGCGATAGCCCGGTTTATGATTATCGGCAGTCATCGCTCCCACACCCGCTTGGTGTGGATAAAGGCCGGTGAGCAGTGACGCACGGGTGGAGCAGCAGCGGGCCGCGTTGTACATCTGCGTCATCCGCACGCCGTTATGAGCGAGACGGTCCAAATGGGGTGTCCGTATTTCACCGCCGTAGCAACCCAAATCAGAATAGCCAAGGTCATCGGCGAGGATCACGACCAAGTTTGGCCGTTCGTTTTCTGTAGCGTTGGCCGAAGTGGTGAGCATCAAGAAGCATCCGATGATCCATGCTGCTCCGAAAGCACAGCTTGGGTGCAGTCGTGTCATCACGTTGGTGAGTCTTGTCAGACGCGTGGGAATCTTCAAATACATAGGGCGAATGGGGTGCAAGATAGTGGCGGCGGAGCTCAGCCTTCTGAAACGGTCAATTTTAGTATGTTAAGATTCGGGCACCGACATGACGGCAAGTTTTCTTTGGGATCTTGTTGTCAGTGGTCTTTTTTGCCTCTGTCTGCGGATGAGCTGGCGGGCGCAGTCGATCGGTCGGAGCACCTGATCCATCCGTTGAAAGAAACTGAACGAATCTGAAAGACCGAACGATGAAAAAACGATGGCGGATTGCCGGAATCAACTTTTCTCACATGCATATGGGTGATTTGCTGCGCAACGTGGCGGAGCATCCCGATGCGGACATCGTTGGCATTTGTGATGAGAATCGGGAAGCAATGAATCCCGCTGTTGAAGCGTTGGGTATCCCAGTATCTGATGTCTTTACGGATTACGAAAAATGCATGCAGGCGACGAATCCCGACTTGGTGATTCTCTGTCCGCCTACGGGTGAGCACGCCTTGTGGGCTGAAAAGATCGCCCCTTTTGGTGCGCACTTGTTCATCGAAAAGCCGTTTGCCGCTTCCTTAGCGGATGCCGATCGCATGATCACAGCGGTCGCCAAGACGGGGAAAAAAATGTTGATCAACTGGCCGATTCGGTGGGAGCCTTGTTATTACACGATGTGGCGTTTGATCAGCGACGGGATGATTGGCGATGTCTTTGAGGTGCATCATTACGGCGGCAATCGAGGGCCGCTATATCACGGGGCTGATAAGGTCGAATTTGAACCGACTCCAGAAGAGAAGCAAAGGAGTTGGTGGTACAAGTTAGAAGCGGGTGGCGGTTCATTGCGTGATTATCTTGGCTATGGGGTCACTCTGGGGACTTGGTTCAACGGTGGACAGCGACCGATTGAAGTGACTTGTGTTACGACGGCGTCACCCGGGTTGGAAGTGGATGAACACAGCGTCACGGTTGCTCGATACGAGAACGGGTTGTCCAAGTTCGAGACCCGCTGGGGAACATTTACCGATCCCTGGGTGCATCAGCCGCAGCCGAAGTGTGGATTTATCGTGCGGGGCACCAAGGGCACGATTTCCAGTTACGACTATGAGCAGACCGTACGAGTTCAAACGGCCGAGCATCCGGAAGGATTCGATCATCCGGTCCAAGAACTTCCGGAGGGCGAGCGTAACGGGATTGAATACATGTTGACTCGAATTGACCGGGATCTGCAAATTGAAGGACCACTGTCACCTGAGATCGCGAGAATTGGCCAACAAATTATCGAAACTGCGAT
>JBMYRF010000031.1:0-92256 GCA_049602075.1 Rubripirellula sp. | reverse complement strand
TTTCGCTACCGTGGGGTTGAAGTTGCGGGAGCCACACTCCGTTCGAACAGTTGCAAAGAGTGCGGTAATGACTCGCAGTTCATTACCCAGCGTCTCGCGTTACGAAACGGCGACTGGGTGATGGGCTGGCGGATGTTTTTGGTGCAGAAAGTTTCCGTTGATCGCCCGCTTCGTCTAACTGTCTTTAGGTGTCTTCAGTTATCTGGTCGAGAGACACATCACCGGGTGGGAATTACGCCCAATCACCGGCAGCGGTTTCCGGGTGTTTGCCGGGCAGTGGATGAGTTTATTGGGGAGCATGCAGTTGAGGTTAGAAGGCGTGGCCACAGTGTTTGGTGTATTCCAAAGTTCAGCCGCGTCATGAAAAAAGCCACACCCTCAATTGTTTCGAGATGTGGCTTAGTGATTTGAATGTCCTTTGTCTTACTCGATTTAGACAGTCGCTGATCGCCTTCGTCGACGATTGCCCGCGATCTCTGCCGGCGTATGAAAAAACCCCGCGATCGCTAGCTACATGCGACCGCACGGCTTTAGTTGATGCGAAGAGGCTTGCCTAAATAATCAATATTTCGGACTGTTTTTGCACTCTCGGTATTCAACCTTGAATCCTTGTACTTTTGTTCCGTTGTCTTAGTACTTTTTCACGCGAACACGACTGCACCACTCACTGTGGATCCAATAATGAGCCAGACATGCACCAGTGAAATAACGGAAATGTTTGCAAGAGGGGTGTAAAACGGCTGAAGATCTTAAGGGATCTCTGATGCTTTATTTCTGCGTGGAAGAACCGATCCTGAGATGAATTTTTCTTCGTTGAGCCATCGTTTACGCTCGGGAGTAATTCAAGCAGAATGATCAGTCAAAGTGCATTTCATCAACTGATTGGCAAAGCCCCATGCAATTACAAACCGAGGTAAACAGCGTGACACCACAACCGTTACCAGCTATCTACTGTGTTTCACATTGCTACAACGCGCCACTGCCTGACGAGCGGGCACCGAAATTGACGGTTCTCGCGTTCGATTCCACCACAAATGCCTTGATCCCCGTGCAGCAGACGATGCTGCCGGAAGGGACCTTGATGCCTATCGCTCAAGTGATCAATCAAAAAGGTACAAAGCTTTTTACTACGGCTGGAAAACACGGAGTCGTCTGCTACCACTTGGCACCCCGCGATCACGGGAAAATTATTGGTGGACCGATCCTGTTGCAGGTTACCCCTGAACTCCCGAAGACACCTTATGGTGTGATGCCTGTTGACATTAGCTTGGATTTGCGTGAGGAAAGCCTGTTTACATGCAATTTCATGGGCGGCTCAATTTCCGCCCTATCACTTGACACCGATGGTCAACTTTGCGGCGATCCCCGAGTCTGCTTGCTGACGCATTCTGGTATTCCTGAGAAAGTCCGGCAACTCGGTCCGAGTGCTGCGGCCGAAGAACTGGGTTTCCCAGAAGGTTTTCCCGAGGATGGATCACACCCGCATGGAGTCGCGTGCCATCCCAGTGGAAACTGGTTGGTGGTTTGTGATCTTGGCACCAGTAACTTGTCAGTGTTTTCACTTCCCCTTGGAGAATCTTTTGATTTGGGTAAACCGGACTTTGTCCTACGCGCTCATTCAGCACCTGACAATAATCGCCATTACCTTGCCGGAACACGTCTCATACGCTTTTCAACTGGTGGCGATTTTTTGTTCAGCGTCAATGAATTGGACCACACGATATCCAGCTATCGATTTGGCAAGTCTGGAGGCACGCTAACTCGGTGCGGTCCACCTCACATGACGATTCCCCAAACCTGGTTAGATGAGGTGCCGCCACGTCCATATATGTACAATGCGCAACCAAACTACAATGCGGGCATTGCAGTTTCCCCGGATGGGCGTCATGTGTATTCCTCAGCGAGAGGGCATGATTCGGTCGCTGGTTTCAAGATTCACGCAGATGGCACGCTAGCACCGACGGATCAAGTGCGAATTGCCAGTGGCGGCCGAACACCTTGGTCGATCACCTTTCTCGACAATCATTTTCTTCTCGTTGCTAATCAAAATGCGGATGACCCAACCGCGCGTCAACCGGGAGGCCAAAGTTCCGATCCCGACCGAATCGCGCCAGCAGGTCGTGAGCCGGGAAGTTTAATGGTTCTGAGAAGAAACCCCGAGAATGGCGCGCTACGTCCCACCGGGGCCATTTGGCAAGCACCGCATATCCTCAGTGTACAAGCCGCAAAACCTTTGGCGTAATGACCAGCGATTAAGGACGAAACGCGTGGTTTATTGATCCAGCGGGAATTCGCTGTTGTGACTATCAAGCAGAGTTCGCGGCGAGTTGTTCCGCTTCAACTCCAGTCGCTACGCTCCCTACGTTAAAGCGGAACAGCAACGTGGAAACAATTACCCAACCCATTCCTTCATAAGCATGTATCGAAGAATGGGGTCACTTCTCACCCGCGGGGCTGGTATTGAAATCGTGGCGGTTGTTTTTGGTTTAGGTAAAACGCCCCAATCAGATCCGCTTCGCGTTCTTTCAGCTGATGAGGTTCGGCATTTGGGATGATTGCGAACGATGCGTCGCAACCCACGAAGCGAGGATCAGTCGTATGACTTCGAAGCCTCGCCTGTAGATTCTTGGATTCGCCGACATAGACAACCCGACCCTCCGTCCGGATTCGATAAACACCAGAGTCACTCACTGATGCTGCCGGCAAAGCTGCGAAACTCGGCCAGTCTAAACCGAGCCAATCCGTTGCCGCGGGATGGTCATTCCCCTGGGTTGGCAACAGAGAGCGGTAGTTCGCCGGCTCGGACCGTCGTGTCATTACGACGCCTTTCTTGCGGTTACTCGGCCGCGTCCACCACCGGTGCATTCTCCCGTGATTACAAAGCGTGCTGTGCCCGTGTTCGACTCGATGAAGATAAAGCAGCAAGTCCTCGCAGCACTGACGATGCTGCTTATTCAGGTCCGAGCAAGCAACCGAAACCTCAAATTCAAAGCCATCCTCATGATGGTAGGCCCACAGAAGGGGTGCAGCGGTATGAGGGTCATTCCAAGGCGGCTCATTGATCGTTCGTGACGAATGAATGGCCAAGGATCTTACGCGTTGTCGTAAGTGACGGCCTGTTTGACCGACATAGACGAGGTCATCACGACCGACATCCTCACGATTGTGAATCATGCGACAGCATGGTGGTGAGACTTGGCGGCAAGATAGACCGCCCAGGACAGCACAAACCGTTATCAACCCAACCATCGCATGTTTGATCGAAGCAAGTTTCGAAACGATCGAATCAGCATTGCACGAGGTAACTGATCGTTTTATGTGATTCGTTGATGAAGTGATGAGGCAATTGGTCGAAAGTCGGGCAAGGCACCATGGTCGTCACCCGTTTTGCTGGAACCGGTTTGTGGGCTGGCGTGAACGGTTCACCTCGCATGAGACTGGTTTTGAGGGCAGTTGTATCGCCCGGGCATCTCATTTTGCGCGAAGTGATTTGGGGACAGGCACAAAGTGATTTGACTGCAAATCAGCCGAAGGAGTTTATGCCTGTCCCCATTGTACCCGTTCGTCCCTTCGTCTCTGCCGCTTTGTCTCTGCCGTGCAGAAAACGTTGGTACCGGCGGCTAGCGCCGTTCCGCTCAGTTGGTGCAGGTTGAGATTATGGGCCTAGGCAAGGCGGTGAGTCGGTACAAATGATGCCAAGGGAGTGCGGCAGATTTTTAAAATTAGCAGCCCACCAACGGCTCGGCTTTCATCGCGAAAGATCATCTTTTGCTTCGAATCCTTGATGAACAGCCGTGCTGCCCGTTGCCACCACCTGGCCTGTGGCGGAAACTAAACATGTCGCCCGCTTTTGGTTTGGCTTCAGGGTGAATGTGCTGCCAAGCTCTGGCCATCGGTCACGAGTTTCCTGCTGTCAGCGACGAGTTTACCGTACACGAATTTTTTTCAAGCCATGTGCCTTCAGGAGATCTGCAACATGCTCAAACGTATTTGTCTTTGCTTAGCAGCTTTGTCGCTGCTTTGCGGTTCCGTCGTAGCGACGGCCCAAGAACGCCCCAATATCCTTGTGATCTTCGGAGATGATATTGGTCAGTCCAATATTTCCGCATACACCCGAGGTTTGGTCGGTTATCAAACTCCCCATATCGACAGCATTGCAAAACAGGGAATGATCTTTACGGACTACTACGCCGAGCAGAGTTGCACGGCGGGCCGATCGACATTCATCACCGGCCAATGCACTTATCGGACAGGTCTCTCGAAGGTTGGTTTGCCGGGTGCGGATCTCGGGCTTCAGGCGGAAGATCCTACGATCACGGAACTGCTCAAACCGTACGGCTACGCCACCGGTCAGTTTGGTAAGAACCACTTGGGTGATAAGGATGAATTTCTGCCAACGAATCACGGTTTCGACGAATTCCTCGGCAACCTTTATCACTTGAACGCGGAAGAAGAGCCGGAGAACCGTAACTATCCAAGGGATCCAGAGTTTCGCAAGAAGTATGGTCCCCGAGGTGTCATCAAATCGAGCGCCGATGGCAAGATCGAAGACACCGGGCCACTGACCAAAAAGCGAATGGAAACTGTCGATGATGAGACTTCCGCCGCAGCGGTCGACTTTATCGAGCGACAGGTAAAAAGCAAAAAGCCGTTCTTCTGTTGGTGGAATGCAACACGAATGCACTTTCGTACCCACGTCAAAGCAGAGAACCGCGACGAGCCGGGCCTGACTGCCAGAACCGAATATGCCGACGGTATGATCGAGCATGACAAGCATGTTGGTACGCTGCTGGCCAAGCTCGAGGAGCTCGGTATCGATGACAACACAATTGTGATCTACACCACAGACAACGGTCCGCACAAAAACACTTGGCCAGACGCTGCCATCAGCCCATTTCGCAATGAAAAGAACTCCAACTGGGAAGGTGCCTTCCGCGTTCCTTGCATGATCCGCTGGCCTGGCAAGATCAAAGCTGGTTCTATTTCCAATGAAATCGTCAGCGGGCTCGATTGGCTGCCCACGCTCGTTGCTGCTGCAGGTGGTGGTGACATCAAAGAGAAACTATTGGATGGACTCACCGTTGGTGGCAAAAAATTCAACGTGCATTTAGACGGGTATAACATTCTGCCTTACCTAACCGGAGAGGCGGAGGCGTCGCCACGCGAATCGTTCTTCTACTTCAACGATGATGGGCAACTGGTTGGCATGCGATTCAGGAACTGGAAACTCGTTTTCCTCGAGCAGCGGGCCACTGGAACCTTGCGGGTTTGGGCCGAGCCATTTACCAGTTTGCGACTCCCGAAAATCTTTGATCTTCGAGCCGACCCGTATGAGCAAGCGGATATTACGTCCAATACATACTACGACTGGTTGCTCGATCACGCGTTCTTGTTGGTGCCTGCTCAGGAGTACGTAGGCAAGTTTCTCGCGACGTTTGCAGAATACCCGCCCCGGCAGAAACCAGCGTCCTTCAATCTTGACGAAGTCATGGAAACGTTGCAAAAGAGTGGTGGTTCCAAGTAGACCGTCACGCTGCTTTACCGCGATGCTCCAGTAGAAATGACCGCACCGGAAATCGGTGCGGTCATTTTTTTGTTTCCACAGTCATTGTTCCCCTGTAAGTCGCCTTCCTCGATTGTCTCACCCACTTTCGTCTGTTCCCGACATGATGAATTAGGCATGCCACGCATCTGTCTGGTTCACCACTACCATTGACTCGGATTCTCACGCGTCGTCTGAATGCAACCGATATTGATGCAGCAGTTTGCAAGAAGATGGGGGCAATTAATACGCCGAAGATAAAACAAGCGGGGGGATTCAGAAGTTTGGTTGCCACCGCAGATGGCTACTTCTCGTTGGCCACTTCTATTTGGCTGGTCCCGTTGTCGCGGCTGCTTGGGAGGACGCTTGGTTCAGGCGTCTTTTGATTTCAGAAATGAGCTCGTCAAGTTTCTGTGTGTCACCTTTCTTGAAGGCTTCGTCGAGTTTTTGTAATTCCTGCTGTCGCTGTTGACGGGGTGAAACGCCTCCATTGTTTCCCGGCCTTCTTCGTCGGGCTGGTGCATTGGCCAACGCCTGATTCATCTGATCAATCAGTTGACCGACAGTTTTTAAATCCTTTTGCTGCAATGCACGCTGAAGTACGTCCATTTCTTTTTTGCGTTCGGCGATTAGAGCTGGACTGGGGCCGGGGCGGCCTCCTCTTCCACCCGGACCTCGCTGGGCACCCGAACCTCGCTGGGCACCCGGGCCTCCCCGTCCGGCGGGACGCTGCCCTGGCCCGCGTGGTTGCGCCGGCCCGCGAGCTTGCGCCGCGATCGTGGGGTCAAAATTCGGGTTGGTGACAGGCATCCCCGCGTTAACTTGGGCCAAATAGTTCATTAAAGCCAGGTGCATCCGTTGGGCTTTTTCGGGTTGTTGTTGCGACAGATCGTTTTGTTCACCGATGTCAAGATTCAAATCAAACAGTTTCGATGTGTCGGTCTCATAAAACTTGATGAGCTTGAAGCCACCTTGGGTGATCGTGGAGTGGGGTCCTGCTTGGCCGTCATGGGGATAGTGAAACGCGAGCTGACGAGCCATCGTGTTCGAATCTGCGGTGCCAGTTTCGAAGAGCGACTTCAAACTCATGCCCTCCAGCCCGCTTGGCAATCCACCCTTGATCCCTGCTAGCTCGCAGAAGGTAGGGAACAGGTCCCAACCGACGGTGGGCAAATCGCAGAAGCCTCCCGATTTTACGCCCGGGCCACTCACAATCATTGGCACACGCATGCCACCTTCCCAGAGCGTGCCTTTCCCTTGATTTAGAGGAGCGTTTGAAGAAAGGTTTCGGCCGGCGCCGTGGTCGGACATGTAAACGATATACGTGTTGTCCGAGATGCCCAGCTCTTTGATTTTCTTCATGATCATGCCGACGCCTTCATCCAAGTTCTCGGTCATCCCGGCAAAAGGAATAGCTTGATGGACTCGGCCAGCAGGTTTGGATTGATAGACGCGTGCTGTCTCTGGTCGTGTTTGCACCGGACCATGGACGGCATAGTGCCAAAGCTGCAGATAAAATGGTCGCTTCTCATTAACGCTTCGTTCCATGAAGTCGATCCCACGTCGCGTAATCCCAAAAATATCTTTGGGATTAAGTGGGTCCTTGGTAACTCCATCTGTGTTTCCGGTGGGGCCATCACTTTCGTCATAGCCATGCGCTGCGGGGCCGTCGCCTCCAAGATGCCACTTTCCGAACCATGCGGTTGCGTATCCGGCCCGTTGCAGCATTTCACCGATTGTTACTTCTTTGATAGGTAGCGTGCTTGAGTACTGTGGCAGAATCAGTTTCTGTGACTGTGACACGGGACGCTGTCGACCACCACCGACATTCGTCATTCCAAGCTGAGCCGGGCTCTTGCCAGTTTGCAGGCTTGCTCGCGTTGGCGAGCACATCGGACCGGGGGAGTAAGCTTGGCTGAAACGCATCCCCTGAGCGGCGAGTTTTTCCAGGTTCAGTGTGCGATAGAAATCACTTTTCGAACCGGGAATGTTGGGGTGCATCTGAACTGATGTACCATTCCAACTTTGATCGTCCGCGAGGATGAAAATGATGTTGGGAGCGGCATTCGACGATGACGCCGAAGGTGTTTGGGCACTGAGTTCGATCCGAGTCATTAGAAGAATGACGGCGGCGCCGAGAAGGATGATGGAATAACTTTTTGAAGGGTGCATAAGCGTCTGAGTTGTGAGAGGTCTGCTGCTGATCTTGGCATTACCACCCTCGCACTGCCGCGATTGAGCTACTTTCGCACTGCCGCGATTGGATTGGGGATATGGATGTACCACGGAACCATACCAAAAGTTTCGCAGAAACTCCCCGATTGGGTGGTAATCGTAGTTCTTCAAAACCGACGTTCGTTGGCAGAAACGGCATTTGTGCATTGATTTTTGTCAATTGATTCCGCGGCGTTGGTGAATTGATGCTTTTGACCGGAGGGGTTTTGTTAAATCAGCGGAGCTCGGTTTTGCAATGGTGAGATGGCCGGCCCCTTGGGCTTGGCGGTTGCTGCGGTCAGAATTCAGTGTTCCGGAAAGAACAAACCGCCAAGATTTCCGAAACATTGGCAACTCATACGGATTAAAAGAGAGTCTGATCCGCTTGGTTATCGTGACGGTGGTCAACGAACTTGATCGTCGAATGCAGCCTTTCGCCAAGCCGCTGCAGCCACTCTTTGTCTTGGAGTGCAGCTGGAAATGCTCGTCTGAGGGTCACGGCAAGCACGTGATGAGCTATCGTGTTGCCCTACGAAACCACCACCTAATCGAATATTCGACTTATGGAATTTTTGGAAATCCCACTTTTTGATGATGACATCTATAAGCTGCTTGTCCGCTTTGTGATCAATCTTTTTTTTCTCGGGTTGATTGTCAGGTTTGCGATTTATCCGAGCCAGCGTGAGCGTGACTTTGCTTTTACCGCAGTGATGATGAACGTCACTGTTTTCTTCATCTGCTTCACGTTGAAAAAACTCGAATTGGATATCGGCATGGCACTTGGCCTGTTTGCGATATTCGGGGTGCTGCGGTACCGAACTGATGCGATTCGAGCCAAGGAGATGACGTATCTGTTCATCGTCATTGGTATCGCAGTGATCAATTCGTTGTCGAATCGGAAGACCAGTTACGCAGAGATCGCGCTGGTCAATCTAGTGATCTTTTCGGCGGCGATGCTAAAGGAGCGAGTGGTTCGTCGCGTGCCCGCCAACGCTGCCAATCAAGCAGCAGCAAAGCCAAAGAAAAATTCTGGTGAGAAACCTCCAAAATACTCCTTGGAGTATGACCGACTGGAATGGCTTGGCCCCGAACACCGAGATGCCTTGCTGGCCGATTTGCGGGAGCGCACTGGTTTGGATGTGGTACGCGTGCAGGTCCGCAATATCGATCTGCCGCAGAACAAAGCGACACTTGCGATCTGGTGCACCGATCCTACCGCGGCAACCAAAGAGGGTGATCCCCCAGCCCAGACGATGCCAGAGGCTTAGTAGCCCAGACGATGCCAGAGGCTTAGTTAGTGGCGGTGTTGGTTGCGACACACTGTCTTGAGGTTGCTATTTGCACATTGTGAATTGAGCATCGCCTGTCCTCGAGGGAGAACCGTTCGGTACGGGTTGGATATGCCGTTGATTGAGGAACCTTGTGGCTGCGGATCACGTGGACTGTGACGATTGTAGGGGTGAGCCGAGCGGAGCTTGACGGATTTGGAAAACAGTGTCTCTCCCGTCGATAACCGTAAATAGCCCGATTCTGCTCATTACGCGGAACAGGTGGTTCGGCTTGTTCAGATCTCATGGCTGAGTCTTCTGTTGGCTGGTAGCAACGGGCTTCACAGGAACGGCGCGCGGGGGCTTCGTGTCTGAAATCGGATCCGTTTCGGATGGGCGAAGCAGTGTCGTCCTCGGATGGGCAGTAACTTTGTTGATCGAGGAATGACGTGCGAAAGATTCTCTCTCTGATGCTTTTGGCGTCCCTGGTTGGCACCTATTGGGAAGTTCATGCCCAAGTTTGTTGCGATGAGCTGAGTCAATGCGATGCTTGGCAATCTTGCGATGCTCGGCACGGTTGTGATCCATGCGATGGTTGGTTCCATCTTAAATTCTGGGACGATCTGGTTGGGAACCATCGAGGTGAATCACGGCGTGACCCTTATGAGGAGCGGCTCGAAACGGAACGTCACGATTTCACACAATCAACCAAAACTGTCGGTCGTGGTGTCTTTCAGATCGAATCTGGGTACAGCTACTTCTACAAGGATCACCAAGCGGAAATCGAACAATCGCATACCGTTCCAGAAACGATGTTGCGGATAGGATTGAGCGATGAAATAGAGTTTCGCTTGCGGTACAGCTACGTGTGGACGAACATCGATGAAGCGGAGAATCAGCAGGGATCACAGGATTTGATTTGGAGTTTCAAGCTTGGAATGTTGGAGGAATGTGGTCTGCGACCCGAAAGTGCTCTGGAGTTGCGGTTCACTGCGCCGACCGGCGGCAGTGATTACTCTACTGGACGAGTTGAGCATGGGCTGGACTATATTTACGGCTGGGAGCTGGCCGAACATTGGGAGCTGTATGGATCGACTGGATACGCGACTGGTGCGCTTGGCGATTTTGGTTTGACTCCTGAGAGTCCTGCTGAGGACTGGTTCGTTGTTTTCAGCCAATCCGTCGCACTTGGCGTTGAACTGACAGAGCGGACAGCGCTGTATGCCGAGTTTTTTGGGCTGTTTTCAGACGAATTGGAAGATGATTTCTCGATCGTTGTGTTCAACGTCGGACTCGATTACTACATCAACGACGACTTCCTTTTGGACGTTCGTGTGGGTAAAGGGTTGACGCCTGATTCCGATGATTTCTTTGCTGGGATGGGTGGTGGGATCCGGTTCTAAGGTTTCTTGCAGCCGGGAGAATGTTGTGACGAATTCCGCCAATGCGGTTGATCCCGCATCACCAGTTTTTCGGCGGACTCGATCGCACACCAATCCACCGACTGCGATGGATCTGACGCTGGCTGCCCGGTCATCCTTGAACTGGTTGGCGACGTGGATCGAGTGCCGCAGAACAGATTTGCAGCAGAACGGGTTTGCTGGGGAGTCGCCAGTGGCCAAGAGTTTCCCGTTTGCGATGCCATCCCAGCGGCATCGCAAAGACCGTGATCATTGCTGTTGAAGGTAGGTCTGGTCTGCGTCGCTGAGAACCGAGATTTCGACAACGACCTTGCTGCCATCTTCTTTCTGCAGTTGCACTTTCCCCTGGCTTTGTTGCAAAAACTTTGCGGTTGTCGAGAAGTCGCCGTCACGGGTCGTCCACGTTCGAAAAGCTTGACTGGGCGTAGGATCCCCTGGCATTGTTTGCAGGATTTTGGCTTCTGGTTCGATCGCTGACAATTCCTCTCGAGCCATCTGTTCGACCGGCGTGTTGGGGAACCTCCGGATGACCGACGTGTAGGCTGATGAGGCCCGGTTTCGGAGCCTTGGATTTGCTGAGACCGCCAGCAAGCGTGCTTTCACCAGATTGTCAGCCTGACTGATCGTTTCGGCATCAACGCCTTCCTTGTTCAGGTTACGGGTCAGCGTGCCCGTTTTTGATTTTAGTGAAGGGAAGAGTTTGAAGGCAGCCTCGACCTCGAACAGTTTGATGATTTCTGCTAGCTGATCGGTTGCTTGTGATGACGCGTTCAGCTTTGTCTGGGCATCGTTCGCTTGCTGGTCCAAGACTGAGACGAGTTGCGTATAAATCTCGTTCGCCGTGATTGCTGGTTTTGCAAAGCTATTCAGGTTTTCGGGAGACCCGAACTTCGTGAGCGCTGAGAGCGTGACTGCTGAGGCAAAGGGATTCCCCTGGTCGAGTTCGGTCTTTGCTTTGGTGACCGCGGCGCTCATGAAATCAGCATCGGGTTGGCTGAACGAGCGACCAGCCTGCTGAAGCGTTGACAGCATCATTAGCGGCAGTTTCTCGCCTGGTAATGATCCGACACCGGCATACAGTTTTTCGCCGTCAGCTCGAATGACGTACAGCCGCGGGATACCATTCCCATCAACCGGGTACATGCGGGCCCACTTGTTCCAGTCGGGATTGTTATTCGTGACGATCTTGAGCGGAACAAACTGTCCCGCAAAGCGTGCTAGAGACCGATCGTTTTCCAATCGATCCAGCAACACGACGCAAGGCGGTCAGGTTTTTTGGCCAGCCATCGCAAAGATCGGCTGGCCCGTTTGAGATGAACGAGCCAGTGCTTCGTCAAGCGTCGGTAATTTGACTTGGGCTGTCGCATCGCTTGCGAGGAAGAGCCCTACCGCCAGCAGAATAAGTGATCGAGTCATGATGTGGTTCCCGTCAATCGAATTTCCAATCGCCCAGTTTAGCAGATTTGTGGACCAGGGCAGATCCTTTGATTCGGTGCCAACTAGAATTCGCACCTCTCGTCGCATCCCGCTGGGCCCGCTTTTGATGGTCTTCTTGGGTCTCCGGATACCCTGGTAGGGGATATTCTCAACGGCATTCTGCCTTGAATTGGGCTGCTGGGATCTCTCTTGCGGCTGTATCTCGATTCCCGGAAACTCCACGATTCACTTTTCTACGCCGGGAAAGAATCGAGACATGGACTGGTTTTTTCGGACAGGTGCCGTGTGCTTTGGCATGCAGTTGCTTTTTGTCGGATCTCTTTTCGCGCAGGTGACCGAGGAACGTCCGGTCGCCGAGATTCGAATCGCGGGGCTGAAAACAATTTCGCCCGCGACTGTGCGGCAACAATTGGCGAGATTGCCTGAGATTTACGAGGCGTCGCACGTAAGCATTGATCGGGCGACCTACGTTTACCGAGTGCAAGAAGCGATCAAGCGAGGGATGCTGGCGAGTGGATTTTTTGACGCCAGTGTGACCGTTGTTTCCGAGGGTGAGTCGCTGGAAATCCTCATCGAGGAAGGCCCCCGAATTCGTTGCGGCTCCATTTCGGTTTCCGGTGGAACGACCGCCGTCAATCGCTGGGCTGAATCGCAACTGCAGATTGCTTCTGAGTTAGAAGAAGATGCAAAGCCGGCTTGGCGACGCGGCAAGCCAGCGGTCGGTTCTTTGTTTGGGTCGCTCGCGCATCGCAATAAAATTCAGAAACGGTTGGATGAATTAGGATTGCAAGGATCGCAGGCGAGTGTTGATTTACATCGCAATGCTCAATCAAACGAGCAGGAATTGCGGGTTCTGTTATCCGATGAAGACGTGGGGTTTGTACTTCCTGCCGCTGAAGACCCTGCGACGATTGAATCAACGCCTGCATCCCCGCCCCGAACCTCGCTGAATCAATCAGCTGGACAACCCGGGGTGACTGGCCTCACGCAAGAACTCAATGCGGTTCACCAACGACTCTTCGCGAAGCCAAGTTCGAAATTGCGTTTTCGGCAATTCGACACAGCGATGATGATCGAATTCTGGTTTGGACAGCAAATCACTGTCGCGAAAATCGGCATCGATTCCCAGGTTCGGAATTTTGTTTGGAGGAAGGGCGAATTATTAATCAGCATGTCCGATCCGCTCGCCGCGATCTCCCTGCCTGTTCCCAATACAACGCTGATTTTGACTCAACATTCACCTGCCGAAGCGGAGAACGGAAAGACGACCAGCTTTACACTTGGTGGGTCATTCTCGTCGAAGCCGAAGGAGAAGTCAGCTCAGATGGGTGTGGTTTTTACCTCGCAGGCTTGGGCCGATTGGTTCCCACCGGATGAAATCAGTCGCATTGAGAATGAGCAAGGCGTTACCTACCGCTACCATGAGCATCAGATACGTTTAGACCATGCCGGCAATTTAATTGACTTGGTCGTGGTCGATGCCGCTGGGAGAAAGATGGAATGCTCTTCTGTGAAGGAAAGCGAGATCGAAGCGTTAGCGGATAAAGTTCGCAGTGCCGTGAAGCCGCTCGAATTGCTGGTGTGCGAAGCTGATGCGGATGATTCGAGTTCTGGCGAATGGGAACCGTTGAAAAGCGTTCTCAGCCGTATCACCGAGGATAAAGCGGGCGACGATGAATTTCACATTCCACCGGCGAATGGGCAACGTGATGTTTTAGGTGTGCTGGTGCTTATGGCAACCAATGAAGGGGAGTTGATGGACCCTGATTCGGTGCTTGGTCAGTTATGCAAACTCTACGCCTTGGAATTAAGTGGCAACCGTCGCGGTACGCTAGAGCGAGTCAGAGGACTTGAGCAGAGGGCGTTGCAAGGGCCACTACTGTCACTCGTATTAGCCGAGTTTTTGGAAAGGCAAGGTCACATCGAACGTTCGCTGCAATTGTATCGTCACAGTCAGCAGTTGTTGGGTGATTTGAGGGCGGTGCAGTCGGACATTCAACTTTTCTTGAGCCGGTCGACCCTGCCGGGGCGAGTCTGTGGGGAAGTCGATGTCAAGGAATGGGTGCGGCAGGTGACGCTATTGGCATCTCCTGTGTTGCAAGCTGAAATGGCAGGTCAGGTAGCTGGATTCCTAAGCCAATTCCCCGATGCCACCAACCAGGAGCAGCGTCTTGCAAACGCCGAGCAATTATTAATCCTCGCTTACGAGTTGCGGGGGCAAACTGTTCTGCATCAATACACTGCCGGGAAAATCAAGTTGCTGCAGACTGCCCAGATGCGTTCGGCGAAAAAACAAGATTCGAAGGACGAAAAGAAAAGCAAACGTTAGTTTGCACTGATGGTTGCGTTCCGACTCGGCCAGTTGAATCTTGTGCCGCTGGCAATTCGTCGAGGTCGGCGGTTCGGAAGACGCCGCGAAAGATTCGCACGGTATTTGTCGAACAATCGCTCAGTGGTCGTCGTCCTGGTTTTTTTCGCTGCGTTTGTGTTTAACCACGAACACGATGACAAAGAAAGAGATGAACCCAGCCACTAACCCATATCCATAATCCATGAATGGTTCCTCCGAAGGAGATTCTTGATCAAGTCATTTCTTGAGTTCACGTCCTCCATGCTAACCCATTGACAGGCGGACTTGTTAACCGTGGTTTGGTGTTCTGTAGTGCTCTGGATGGATGGTCAATGTGGCTGTTTTAGGCTGCAGCGGCAGTTTTGGCGGTTCTCGCAGTCTTCGTGCAACGCTTCGCAACTGCGTCGATCAGTAATGCGTTGACGAACCGATGACCAGCGGTGGCCGCATCGGCAAGAGCTTGCTCAGCCAGGACTGCCATGTCAGCGATTCTGCCATGGCACAGTTCGTGCAAGCGAACGGTTGCTGCATCGGAAAAGATTCCAGGGTCACCCGCGGCATGCAGTATTCCACGTTGGACATACTGCAGGGCATCATCCAGTTCCAGTGGGTTTAGGTCGATGCGTTGGTGATCAGTTGTTGATACCACGCACAGATTCTGACAGGCGACGACGATCGACAACTCGGGGCATTCGTGGGACCAGGATTGCAAGAGATTTGCGGTTGCCGGCGTAGTTCGATCAATCAGCCAGATCGTTCGTATTCCGCAATGTAGGTTTTTTTGCAACTGATCTCGGGAATCATTGAGCGTTGAATCCAGAGGCAAATTCAGGGCAGTCGCCAGGTAGATCGGGAGATCTGATTCGGATCGTATTCCTTTGGCATCGCTGGTCAGCATATCGACCGCGCAGTCGCAGAGGCCATGCATGGAGGCGACGTGTTGCAGCAAGACGCTGGTTCCACAACGCGGCGGTCCCGCCAGATTCGCATATTGGCAGTCACTTGCGGCAAAAAATGCGATGCCCGCAATCGCCTCACGCTGTGGTGAGCCTTGAAAAAACGATTGCTCCAAAAAAGGTCGATGGGTTAAGGACCAATACTTCAGATAGTCTGCGCTCAAGCCATTACTCCATCGGCTGCGTTGGTGTGAATCTGTTAACATCCGTGAAACACACGACTCTTTTAAACATCGGTCAATCATGGCCGCGAACTTGAAAGTGCATCGCAATGACGCGTCGATACTTTTCTCCCGAATTGCCCCCTGCCGGTGGTTCGGTCGCCTTGTCGACCGAAGAAAGTCAGCATGCGATCCGAGTCATGCGTCTGCAACTCGGAGATCAGGTTACGCTCTTTGACGGGAACGGGGCTGAGGCGGAAGCAGAAGTCATCGATTTGGGGAGAAATCGATGCGAACTTCAAGTGCAGACTGTCCATTTGATCAGTCGTGAACCCTGGTGCGAGGTGGAAATGGCAATCGCCTTGCCGAAGCCAGATCGTGCACGTGAACTCATTGAACGCCTGACCGAGTTAGGGGTCAAATCGGTCACCCCTGTGATCGCGCAACGAACCCAGCGACCGCCAAGTGCGTCCTTGCTGCAGAAATTGCAACGAGGTGTAATTGAGGCTTGTAAGCAATGTCAGCGCAATCAACTGCTGGAGGTTCACGACCCACGCCCATCACTTGAATTCTTTGCCGAGCAACAGAGTGGAGTCTGCTGGATTGCTCATCCCACCGAGAGTTGCCAGTCGATTGTCGCTGCGGGATCCTTAGGGAAGGTCACTGCGGCCATTGGACCTGAGGGAGGCTGGACGGAAGAGGAAACGGCCATCGCGATCGAAAATGGCTATCAAGCGATTGATCTTGGCAAGCGAATTTATCGAATTGAAACCGCGGCAACCGTGATCGCGTCGGTCTTAACGATGGCGGGGGAATCGCGGTGCGAGCGGTCGAATTTGGATCCCGATTGAAACGTCGTCGGTTGATTTTTCGTTTCTTCTGTAAAACCAAGAATTGGAAAGAGAAATAGAGCTTTTGCCAAATGGAAATCAGAAGAAAAATAAGACCAGCGGAATGCGATGTCATCTATCGCATTCATTCGCCGGTTTGATGGTCACCGCTACAGACATCGCAGGTGGGGTTGCGTTGTAATTTCAATTCGCGAAATCGCATGTTTCGCATGTCCATTCGCAGCATGCGATTGGCTAACGTTTTACCAAGTCCGGTAATCACTTTGACTGCTTCGACGGCGCCCAAGCAGGCGATCGTTCCCGAGACAGCGCCGAGAACTGGAAATTGACGTTTCCAGTGCGGTGGTTGTTGGGGGAAGATGCAACGTAGACAAGGCGTTTGGCCTGGAATGATTGTTGTGATTTGGGCCTCCATCTCGTACATCGCACATTCCACCAGTGGTTTGTTTTGCGCGACTGATTGCCGGTTCATCGCGAAGCGTTCGGGAAACAGGGGGGCACAGTCAACGATCAGGTCGCTTTGCGAAACCAAGTCTGCGGCATTTTCTTCAGTGACATTTTCTTCGACAGTCACCATTTCCAAGCGTGGGTTTAGGTCGAGCAAGCGACGCCGAATCGAATCGATGCGTGGCTTGCCAAGCCAGTCGTGAGTCATCAGCAGTTGACGGTTGAGGTCACTTGGTTTGACATTGCCCGCATGAGCCAAAATCAATTTGCCGACACCCGCGGCGGCTAACTCATAAGCGACTACACTGCCAACGCCACCGACCCGCGAAATCATCACGCTGGCATTTTTAAGCTTCCGTTGTCCTTCCTCACCCAGGTCGGGCACCCACATTTGCCATTCATAGGTTGCCCGTTCTTCGTCGCTCAGTTCGGGTAGGTTCATCGGCCTGTTATCCATCGTTTCGGTTCTTGCGTTGAGCGAGAATAGCGATTGCTGAGTGATTAATCAAACCTGGTGCCCCTTCATGATAGAGTTGCGAGGGGATTCACGAGACACCGCAAGAATTCGGCTGTCGTTGGCGGCGCGTCATTGGTCGCGCGTCGAGATTCCAGGTTGTCAGAATACCGATTCGTCACCGTGAGTTAGGCGAAGATCTCTTTTGCGACTTGCCCCGCAACATCGGTCAATCGGAAGTCGCGTCCGGCGTAACGATACGTCAAGCGTTCGTGATCTAGGCCCAGTAAATGCAGGATCGTGGCATGAAGATCGTGCACATGCATTCTGTTTTCGGTGGCGTAATAACCATAGTCATCAGTTGCCCCGTAGGCCATTCCACCTTGCACGCCACCACCCGCCATCCACATCGTGAATCCGTGAGGGTTATGGTCGCGTCCGTTGCTGCCTTGCGCGGTCGGGGTTCGCCCAAATTCACCGCCCCAGATGACCAACGTGTCTCGTAGCAAACCCCTGGCTTTGAGGTCACTTAGGAACCCAGCGATGGGGCGATCCACCTCGGCTGCATTTCGCGTATGCCCTTGGTACAGGTTGCTGTGCTGATCCCATTGCACTTCGCTATCACTGTGCGTGACTTGGACGAACCGCACGCCTCGTTCGAGGAATCGGCGGGCGATCAAGCATTGGCGGCCGAAATCCTCCGTGACAGGATTTTCAATTCCGTACATCCGTTGGGTGACCGCGGTTTCATTAGCAAGGTCTTGGATTTCCGGCATGGACGCCTGCATGCGGTAAGCCAACTCATACGATTGCAATCGCCCGTCCAAGGTTTGATCACCATCCATCTCTTGCAGGTGGTCCATATTCATGGCGGAGATCAGATCAAGTTGTTGCCGTTGTGTCTCAGTGTCAATTCGTCGGTTGCGGATATGCTTGACTTGGACTGAACTCGACGGCATCGATGCATTGCCGATCGGGGTACCTTGGCAATAGGCGGGCAAGAAAGCGGCACCCCAATTGTTCACGCCGCCATGTGCCAGCGTCGGGCAGATGGTGACAAAAGCAGGAAGGTTTTCGTTTTCGGTGCCAAGTCCGTAGGTCACCCATGAGCCGAGGCTGGGCCGGACAAATTGGTCGCTGCCGGTGTGGAGTTTCAGCAATGCACCACCGTGAGCCGGATTGGTGCCGTGGACCGATCTCAAAATACATAGATCGTCAATGTGCTTCGCGACTTCCGGAAAGAGCTCGCTTACAGGTAGTCCGCTTTCGCCGTGTTGACTGAACCGCCATGGTGATTTCAGAAGGTTTCCCTGTTTGGCAAACGTCACTCGCGGCAAGTCAAAGGGGAGTGGCTTGCCATGGTCGCGATCCAGCATCGGTTTGGGATCGAACGTATCGACGTGCGATGGTCCCCCCTTCATGAACAGAAATACAACTCGTTTGCAGCGTGCGGGAAGATGCGGGGTTTTTGCTGAGAGTGAGTTAGCCTGGATTGTTGATGCGGTTTCCTGATCAGAAGCATTCGTGCCCTCAGCCTGGGCTTGCTGATTCAGCATTGCTGAAAAAGCGAGATGCCCAAATCCAACCGCAGTGGTTTTGAGCAATCGCCTACGACTGGGAATGGATGGAGAAGACATGGGGTCGATCAGTGAAAAAGATTGGGAAACGTTATTTGATATAGATGAACTCGTTGCTCGCCAACAAACTTTGGCAGAACAACGCCCATGCGCGATGCACCGCAGCGTGATCAACCGTTGCTGCATTCAACCGTCCGGTTTCACACCAACGATCAATGAACGACAACGCGCGGCGTGTCTCTGCTTCGTTCGGAATTCGTCCGAGTGTTTGCACGTAAGCGGATTCGATTCGTGATGCATCACTTGATGAGGTGTTCAATAGGCGACTAGCGAATCGTTCTGCGGCATCGATCACGAGGTCCGAATTCATCATCCACAAAGCTTGCGGAGCGACGACAGTGGCACTCCGGTCACCCGTGGGCATGGTTGGGTCTGGGAAATCATACTGTGCAAAGAAGGTGTAGAGGTTATTGCGAATGACCGGCAGGTAGATTGCGCGTCGAACACTGTCGTATTTCGTGTGATCGACCGACGTGTGATTGAAGACGAACTGGCGATTACGAAGGGGAACGGTTTTGCCGCCGATGGATTCGTCTAGTTGGCCAGAAACAGCGAGGATGGAGTCTCGGATCGCTTCCGGTTGCAGTCGCTCGTTGCGGAATTTCCACCACAGCCGATTGTCAGGGTCTACCGCCATCGCTGGCTGTGGTTCGGTATGGCGACTTGCCATTTGGTACGTGCTGGAGGAGAGGATCAGGCGATGGATTTCTTTGGTCGACCAACCTGACGCGATGAAATAACGGGCTAGCCAGTCCAGCAGGTCGGGATGGGAAGGGCGATCGCCAAGCACCCCAAAGTTTTCGGTGGTCCGCACGATCCCTTCGCCGAAGTGCCATCGCCACAAACGATTCGCGTAAACGCGAGCGGTCAACGGGTGACGCGTATCGGCAATCCAATGGGCCAATTCTAATCGTCCGCTCTGGTGCGTGGGGAAAATGGGTGGCACCGAACTGAATCGCATCACTTCGGGAAACGCTCGCGCGACTGGTTTGCCCAAATTTAGATGACTACCACGAATGTGAATCGCCAGTTGGTTAACAATCGCTTGATCGGATACTCCCATTGCTGCAGTTAAGTCATCAGCACTGCTTTCGAATCTCCGAGCCTCTTCCATGAGGCGGTCATATTCTGCCAATGTTTCAGCATCGAACGCGTATTCTGCTTTGGCCGGGACCGCTAGCAAGCCAGTATTGTTTTCAACGATCGCTCGCACCGCTTCGAGTTCTGGCTCGTCCAATCGCTTGGCGGTCGCATTGTTCTGTCGCTGATCCGAGAAACGTTTCAGAATTGGGCGATAGTGCTGTTCGATCGCAGTTTGCGCTTCTGTCGGTGTTGTTGCTTCTCGAAGCGATTGATGCCAATGAGCAAAGAATGGTTCGTTGGGATGGTGTTGCAAGTAAAGGCGGCACTGATGCAAGACGCGGGGGTGCAGGTTCAGTGGTTTTGCGATTTCCGAGATTTCATTTAGCGAGGCGTTGAGATCAAACGCGGCGGCAGCAACCAAATATTCAGTCGCCAGCGAACGCGTTCGTTGACGCAATTTCGAAATCGCTTGGTTCTTGAAACTCGTGGCGGCGCTTTTCCGCTGCGAAATCAATTGGTCAACACTCGCGATGGCATCGCGTTCGCGCTGGTCTGCAAAGACATGTTCATGCCAATGCTTGATTGCACCGGTACGAGAGTCTGCAAAGGTCCGTGTGCTTTTAAAGATCGCAGCCAAAGCGTAGTAGTCAGTTTGCTTGATCGGGTCGAACTTGTGATCGTGACAACGAACACACCCTAGCGTCATTCCAAGAAATGTTTTGCCGGTGACGTCGATCTGCTCGTCGATCGTGTCCATTTCCAGTTTCTCGCGGTCAGGCTCGGCGAGCACTTTTGCGCCAAGCACCAAAAAACCAGTTGCAATTTTGGTTTCGGTCGTGGCATCGGGTAGAAGATCACCAGCAATCTGTTCTATTAAAAAGCGGTCAAATGGTTTGTCTTGGTTGAACGCTTCGACCACATAATCTCGGTATCGCCAAGCGTTGCCGAAAGCCAGATTTTCATCAAGCCCGTTCGAATCGGCATACCGGGCAACATCAAGCCAGTGACGGCCCCAGCGAACGCCATACCGGGGAGAAGCCAATAGGCGTTCGATGACACGGTCGATTGCGTGTGGAGATGTGTCGGCGACAAACTCATCGATTTGCTGTTGCGTGGGTGGCAGGCCGATCAAGTCATAGGTTATCCGACGAATTAAGGTGCGGCGATCCGCTGGGCCGGCGGGACTCAGGCCCGCGTTTTCCAAGTCAGACAGAATGAACGCATCAATCGGGGTTTGTACCCAATTAGAATTGGATACTGATGGTGGTTCAGGGTTGCGAATGGGCTGCAACGACCAAAATTCCTTGCCAGCCTCGATGCTCATGCCCGGCGATGTTTCGATCGTGCCCTCGCCATCAAGTGAGTCGGCATCGCGCGGATCGGGTGCACCTTTGAGTATCCACTTCCGCAAGGTAGCGATCTGGTGGTCTGCTAATTTGTTGCGAGGTGGCATTTGTAGATCTTGATCATCGTAGCCGACCGCTGCCATCAGTCGGCTCGCGTCAGGGTCTCCAGGAACGATGGCTGGCCCTGATTCGCCACCCGCCATCCATGCCGCTCGTGAATCAAGACGCAATCCGCCATTGACCTCATCCTCCTGATGACAGGATTGGCAGTGCTGAACGAGGATCGGTCGGACTGACTTTTCGAAGAATTCTTGATCTGCGGCCGAAATGTCGGCGGTCGCGGTGGAGACACCGGCGAACAGGTACAGCAGGGTCAGGTAGGTGGTGAGGCGGGACATCCCCATATTCTACTCATTCACGCGGCCCTGTTTGAGTCGAAACTACGGCATCACGGAGGCCCTTGGCAAACAGGCTGCTGGGTTCCAAACTCTGGTGAATTGGGGTGCTGGGGCGTTGAATACTATGCAGCCGCTGCTGATCCGCTGGTCAGCCGGGTTGTCCAGGCATCGATGCCGCTAACGCTTGAGTGATCTGCCTACCGAAATCGATGCTGACGGAACGCGATTCGCGTAGATCGGCTCCGGACACTTGGTGTTGTGTCCTCTTCTTAACCGCCTCTTTGATTCTTCGACATGAAACGCACCGGAAAATCGCCCAGGATCGAATGGACTTCGGCCTCTAGCGGGACGACCAGATTCCGGTCAGATGGTGGGGATCTGGGCCTAGTGGTTCGTTGCGCACGATGGGGGTCGGCAAACTTGCGGCAGGTTTTTTTCATTCGATCGGCTTCATTCCACACTTGACTCCCACCAAACACTCAGTAGCTTTGTGTTGCAAAGTGTGTGATTCTAGTCGAGAACAAATGACCGTCGGTCATGCTTCTGGCCGAAATACTAATCCACCGATTCTCAACCATTTCACCCGATCTCAATCCATGCAAAGACCTTCCCGATTTTTAGTGATTGGCCTATTCGCAACCCTTTTTGTGCCCGAACTGGGGTTTGCCCAGAATGCAATAAGGCGGGTGGGCAGCGATTATTTGCCCGCCGATGCAGTCGCGACGGCTGTACTGAACGCGAGTGAGGCGATGGCCAGCCCGGCGTTCGAGTTGTATCCGACGGAGGTGGCGGATGCTTGGTGCAAGCAGAACGTCGGAATTCTGGTCAGTGACATTGAACAAATCAAAGTGGTGATCGGTCCACCAGAACCAGCGATGGTGGGCGTTATCTTTAACTTGCGCACTGACTTGGATGTTGGTTCGTTGAATCCACAATGGGTTGATACCCAGCAGCCGATTAACTTGGACGGGAATTCTGTCTACAAGCTGGCGGCAGTACCTGGGGTCGTGATGCACGTGAAGGATCCCCGAACCATTCTTGTGGCTTCAGAGAATTACCTTACCGGCATGCTTTCCTCCGTGGGGGCTGAACCATCCGGACCACTGGCCACAATGGCTGCTGCTGTGCCGCACACCGCTGTGATGACAGGCGTCATCGGGGTTGAGCAGTTGCGTCCGATGCTTAATGGAATGATCCAATCCCAGGCAGAAGAGATTCCACCGCCATTGGTCGAATTCACCAGGATTCCGAATTTGATCGACGCCATTATGTTTCGTGCTGATCCGGAGACACCTAAAGGACAGTTTGCAATGGTGATGTTGGCTGGCGATGAATCGAAGGCGGACGAATGTCTTGGGATTATCAAAAACGGACTGCGATTGGGGCAGCAACTCTTTCTTTCCGAGATGGATCAGAATGCTGGCCAGGACGACGCGGTTGCTCAGGCAGCCAGTCAATACATGCAACGCATGAGTGATCATTATGTGGAGATGCTGACACCGAATAAGAATGGGCGTCGGTTGACGATGACAGTGGAAGCATCGCCGGGGATGGCAGTGACAGGCATGCTGGCAGCTGTGATGCTGCCGGCTGTTAATACAGCTCGCGCGGCAGCCCAACGCATGAGTTCCGTCAACAACATGAAGCAGATTGCTCTTGCAATGCACAATTACAACGATGTTCAGGGCCAATTTCCAACCGACATCAAGAGTGCGGATGGGACGCCGCTGCTAAGTTGGCGTGTTGCTATTTTGCCCTACTTGGAAGAGCAAGTCTTATACGATCAGTTTAAATTGGACGAGCCTTGGGACAGTCCGAATAACTTACCGTTGATGAATCGTGTGCCAGCGTTTCTGCAGCATCCAGAAATCGAATCCGCTGCCGGGACGACGGTTTACCAACGGCCTCGTGGGGAAGGTTTCATGAATGGCGACGAACCGCTCACGTTTCGTAATGTCCTCGATGGCACGTCAAATACAATTATGGGCGTCGAAACCGTCGGGGCTGATGCCGTTGAATGGACGAAGCCGGCCGATATTCAATTGGATGTTGATAATCCGGTTGAAGTCTTGGATCGTGGGACGCGGCGTGGATTCAATGTCATGATGGGTGATGGTTCCGTGCGATTCCTTTCAACGCTTATCGATCCTGAAGTTTTCAAAGCCCTGCTAACCCGGGCTGGAGGCGAAGTCATCAATCAGGCTGACCTTCAGTAGTCACACGAATTTATCGCTCGATAGCGAAGCCGATTTTTACAACGGGCTTTGACCTGTCGTGATCGAAAGCTGAACTGGTAAATTATTCTCGCTCGATTGTTTGAGCGAGAATTTTTTTGATCGTAGATGTATCGTCGCCCGATTTGGGTCAAGTGCGTCCCTGGCACGTGAGCGTTGATGCGCCTGTCGGCAGATTGACGCATGCGATGGCATCATCCCCATCCGCGTACCATGTTCCCGAGTCGAGGGTGCGGAGATCTGCGACTGGCGTTAACGGCTGATCGCCAAACCGGATCGGACCAGTGACTTGCGGGATTCGCAAGGTGAACAGTTCGCTTCGGTAGGGTGCCTGCATCTGCACGGTATTGCCGATTCGTGCTATCAAGGTCAGTTGTTTGGCAGTCCAGTAACGACTGATCTCACTCATCTTCATCCAAAGTGTATGATCACCGAATCGATCTGCGATGGAAGTAACGATACGCTGAAAGGATTGAAAACCCTCTTCAGTTCCATTGCTGTAGATACCGGGCCAGTGACACAGCATGATCGCTGGTTGTCGCCGCTCGATCAATTCAATCATCCGTCCACTCGACGCCGCTCGATTGGCGTATCGGTCAGGTTCCGATTTGCGATCGCCCTGCCAACCGCCAAACCAGTCACCTGTTCCGGCCGGGACATTAACGGTGCATCGCACCGCAGCGGTACCTTCGTCTCTCAAATGTTCCAGTACCGGTTCAGTGCTTTCGTCGCCATTGCGTACATATTTGAAGTAATGCGGTAATTCGACGTTTGGATAAACGTCCCGGACTGCTTGGTCCACCGCCAAGGACAATTCACTTTTGACTAGATTTCCGAATCCACCGGGGGTTGTGATGCCCTCACAAGGCAGGTCGCAATGTTCAAGGATTCGTAAAGCGTAGGCCAAGTAAGCAGCCAATTCATCAACGCTCTTTTTCTCTTGGGGGTAGGAGTTTTCCATCGTTCCAGCGTTGATGGCTTCAAGTGGTCGACCTGTTTTTAGATCGATCACTCGTGTGTGCGTGATCATCTCGGGGTGGATGTCCCAGTTGGGAACCATCAGTTCACGCACCAGTTTCAAGCTGTCCTGCAGGTCACGCCGGGACCAGCCGGGTAATTCGCGATCGAGCCAGCCGACGCAGGCTGGGTTGGGGACGATACTGTATTTTCCCTTCACGGAATGCTCGGCGCACCATTGGCCGAATGAACGGACGAACGAGTCGGGGATTTCCCGTGGCCACGTTCGCCAGGGTTTCTTGTATTCCTTTCGCTCTGGCAACGCTTCGGCAAACTGCGGTGTGCAAAAGTGCCCCATGTTAACCAGGCAGGTTGAATCATCGATCACGAAGGAAAGTGGAACACGGTTGCGCGGCAGCAGCACTTTGGGTTGAGTTTCCGCCGTTTGGCCCCACAGGGAACACGACGTTGTTGCACCCATCCAGCCGATGGTCGAGGCGAGAAACTGTCTTCGATCATTCATCTGTTGGTTCCTGGGGGGATTGAGGTTGATCGTCAATCAACATTCGCATCGGGGGCGATTCAAGATCATCAAACTGACCGTTGCGGATCGCGCGTACGCATGCCCAAAGCGCCGTTGCGCCCAACGCGATTGCAATCGGTAGTGCGACATACATCACGCTCATCAGGATTCTTTCAGGTGATTTGCTTTGCCTGGTATGCTGTGCGTCGCCTTACTTGGTTTTCCCGCTGGTTGGGCTAGCCAGTGTCAGGCCCAGCACAGTCAGACTGCTGGCGGGCATGAGTGCTGCGGCAACCAGCGGAGAAATCCAGCCGGCCATCGCCAAGCCGACGGCAGCTATGTTATAGCTAATCGAGATACCAAAGTTGCGACGGATCGTTTGCCTTGCTTGCTTGGCACCAACTACCAATGATTGAACGCCAGTCAGCGATCCGCCATCAATCACGACCGGTGCGGCGGCCAGCGAGGCGCTGGCACCACCACGTACTGCCACCCCAACATCGGCCGCGGCCAAAGCGGCTGCATCGTTGACTCCGTCTCCCACCATGATCACTGGGAGTTTGCCCGCCGCCGCTTGCACGAATGCCAATTTTTCATTCGGCAGCAATCCACCGCGAGCTGATTCTTCGCTTAATCCCAACTTGCTCGCCACCTGGGATACCGTTGGCTGGTGATCACCGGAAAGAATCTCGATCTGCCAATCCTCGTCGATAAACCATTGAATCACATCGCTGGCCTCGTCGCGGAGCGGATCTGAAACGCCGAATACTCCCCTGCACTGCTGGTCTTTCATCAGCACGACCGGACTGCTGCCAGCAGCAATGACAGATTCGATGGCTGATTTCCAACGGTCGTCGAGACACTCGTCGCCACTTGGTTGAGCAGTGTGATTGTGATTGTCGAAATCCGGTGTGCCGATTAACTGCACGCTTCCGAGTCTGTAATGCTGACCTTGGAATTCGCCTTCGACACCACGGCCGACTCGCTGGTTAACTTTGCTGGCTGGCGGTAGTGAATCGAGATCAACGCTGAGTTCCGCCTCGACAAATCGAGTGAGTGCGTGCGCGATTGGGTGGCGAATCCCAGCTTCGATTTTTCCGACTGCTGGCAGCAGTTCATTGTCGCCGATCCAATGAGAGACTTGCATGCGACCCTTGGTCAGGGTGCCAGTCTTGTCCAGAAACAAGATCCCCGGCCGCGACAAACGTTCCAGACAATCACCGGACCGGACCAAGACCTGTCGTTTTGCCAATCGTCCGATCGACACTGCGATTGCCAACGGGGTGGCCAACGCCAACGCGCAAGGACAAGCCACGATCAAGAGTGCGACCACGTTGCCCATCATTTGGGAGCGGTCGATAAAGAACCAAGCGATCGTGGTAGCCAATGACAACAACAAAACTACAACAACAAACCAAGCGCCAATGCGATTGGCAAGTTGAATGATTGGTGTTCGTGTTGCTGCTGCGTCGGCGACGGCGCGTTGCAATTCGGCTAAACGCGTTTCGTCACCCCGAGCAGTAACTTGAATGTGCAGATCAGCTTGCAGATTCTCAGTACCAGCTTCTACCGCATCTCCGACCACAGCTTGCACCGGGCAACTCTCGCCGGTCATGAGCGATCGATCAACCATCGATTTGCCTGAGATGATGGTGCCATCGACTGGAATACTTTCACCAGGGCGTACGATGATATGATCTTCGAGTTCCAGCGTTTCGGCAGCAACACGCGCGGTTGATCCGTCTGGGTTCAACCGTGTTGCAACGGTAGGCGAAAGCCGCATCAAAGTCGCCACCGCTTCTCCCGCGCGACGCTGCTGACGCAATTGCAGCCAGCGACCCGTTAAAAGAAAGAAAACGAGGCAGGCAATCGAATCAAAGTAGACGTCTGCGTCACGATCGATCAGCGCGTAAATACTTGCCAGCATGCCCGCCATCAATCCGATGGCAACCGGCAGATCCATGTGAGGTGTTCGTGTTTGCACCGAGGCGATGGCGCTACGAAAAAAAATCCGCCCCGGAAAGATCACGGCGGCGACGCCCAAGCCGACTCCTGCGATTCGCAAGAATTGTTGGTGATTTGCCGCCATGCCCGTGAATTGCCCGGCGTACAACGCGATTGCAATCCACATTGCGTTGGCAGCGCAGAATCCAGCCAACGCGAGATCGACCAAAAGTTGTTGTGATGCTTCGTCCTTGCTGGCGTCTTCGCTGTTGGCTAAAGGTTCGACGGAGTAGCCGACTCGATGCAGCCAGCGGCCGATTTCGGACAAGCGGATTGTGGTGGGATCAAAAGTTAGTTCAACCGTGCGTTGATGCATGTTGACTTGGGATGAATGCCAACCGGCAATCCGCTCTGGCGCACGTTCAATTAACCACAGGCAGGCGGCACAGTGAATCCCGGAGATAGCGAGTGTCGATCGCAGCAACGGCGTGTGCGAATCAGTCTCGACCGCCAAAGGCGCCGAACGACCAAGTAGACGAGGATCGTCCAGGTCATCCCAATTTCTGGTTGCTTCCTCGTCGATCTCTTCGCCGGGTGAATCTCGCAGTTGATAGTATTCTTCAAGTCCCCACGTGCGGATCAGCTCCCAAGCACCCCGGCAGCCATGACAACAGAACGGTTCCGTTTTGCCGGCCCGCGGGGGCGGCGCAGGCAATCCGCAATGTGCGCAGGGCACCCCGTTAGGAGCATTTGGCAGGATCGTTGCGGTGGACATCAGGACGAGTTCGGACAGGCGAGCTGGGCTCGCAGGTAATTAAGGTTCGCAGCAAGGAAGTTTTTGGTCGGATACCCGCATGATATCGAAGCTGCCGGACGTTGGCTCGATCAGTGGCGGGACCACCGACGAAAGGTCTGCCGAAGCTCGACCGGTGGCGGTGTAAAGACCGGTGAGAACCATCAAGACACCAGCGAAGATCGGGAGGGCCTTGCGGAATTTTGGAACCAGCGAGCGAGCTCCCATCACCAATCCGGTCAACGCCGGCAAACTCCCTACCCAGAACGCCGCCATTGTGGCGACGGAGAGGAGAACATCACCTGTGCCGGCAGCCAGCAGAACGAAAAGGTACAACCATCCGCAAGGCAACATCGTCGTTAGCAAACCGCCCAGGTAACCACGGCCAAATTCGCCGCGATTGGAAATCATTGGTCGAGCCGCGGCGATCAAGCCAGCGATTCGTGATGGGCCCGTGATCGAGGCTACACGTTCCGATACAGGCCGCCACTGCATCAATAGTTTTCCAAGACCCCACGTAATGAGAATGACACCGGCAAGTTTTGCAGCCATCAATTGAAAGCCGGCAAGTTGTCCGCCGATCGAAATCGTCGTTCCAATCACCCCTGCCGCCAATCCAGCGGATAAATACGTGGTCAACCGTCCCAGGTGGTAACCCGATACCGTTCGCGTGTTGCGGCCTCCGGCAGTTGCCCACAGAGCAAAGGGGCCGCACATTCCCACGCAGTGCAAACTTCCAAGCAAGCTTGCGGCTGCCACCGCTGCCAGCAATGTCAGCATGTTACTTCGCCTCCGACGCAAGAACCTTGGTGATCTTCAGCGTTGCGGTCTGTGTGAAACGGTTGCCGTCAAAATCTGTGACATCGATTGTTACATCCCACAACCCATTGGCGTCGAAGCAATCTTCCAATCGCATCGTCGTTAAAGGACCGCTGGGAATCGGGAGTTCTTGAACACTGTTTGCTCGGGTGTGCTGGAACCAGCGAAGCGTACCTTGCTTGGCTTTGATGATTTTATCTCGGTCATCCTTTAGCGTCGCGATCAAGCCAGCGTACCCACGGCCTTCAGAAATCGGTAACGCTTCCATCACACATTTCCAGCCCAGGCGATCGGACGCGCGTTTTACCGCCATTTCTTCATCCCAGTGCAGCGCCTTTTGGTGGTAATCCGGAACGACAGCTACTGATTCATCACCAGTGGCCAGTACGATCGCGAAGATCCCTCCGGCAACTTGCAAGCCGAGTAACCCGACAATTAGCGAGCCCCATTTCCAGGCGGCCCGCCGATTCGCAGTTTGAAGATCTGGCTCATTCACAAGCGTGGCCCCATGATGCTCATTTTTAATTCTCGTTGATTTCCGATGTCGTCCAATATTCGTAAGACACCATTTTCTCGACCATCGGAGCCGATTTCGGTTGCCGTAATTTCGACCACGATCGGGATCCTTTGCTCATCATTACCTTCCACGCGAAGTGGCTCGTCGCCCATGCCCAACAGGGTCGCTCCTGAAGGTTCGGAGATGGCGATTGTGTATTCGCGTGGTTCATCGGTGCGATTGGTCAAACGCAACGAAAAATTGTTGGTGATGACACCGGGAGAAATTTGTTGAAATGGATTGCCGCGGCCGCGGGCGATCTGTGCATCGAATGCAAACTTGGTTGTTAATACGATCAGAAAAGCGACGGCGACTGCCACCAGCAGCATCGGGTAGGCGACGGTCCGCAATCGCAGCATGCGATGTTGCTTTCCGTCCAAAGCGTCCTGCGAGCTGTAGCGAACGAGTCCCCGCGGTTTGCCGACCCGATCCATCACGTTGTTGCACGCATCAATACATTGGGTGCAATTGACGCATTCCAACTGAAGTCCGTTTCGGATGTCGATTCCGGTGGGGCAGACGACAACACATTGGTTGCAGTCGACGCAATCACCTGCCGCGTCAGCCTCGCTGCGTTTACCCTTGCGTCTTGGTTCGCCGCGGTTCGTGTCGTAGGCGACAATTAAACTTTGGCGGTCCAGCATGACTGACTGGAAGCGTCCGTAGGGACAAGCGATCAAACACAATTGTTCACGAAAGAACAAGAAGTCAAATAACATCAGCCCAGTGGTCGCACCCATTACCAAGAACGAAGTGGGGTGTTCCAGCGGACTGCGGCGGACCCAATGCGCCAATTGTTCGGTACCGACAAAGTAGGCCAGGAAAGTATGTGCCAGCAGGCCGCAAAGGACTAAGTAGATCACGAAACGGGCGACTGCCCGCCAACCGGTAATCTTTTGCTTTGGCTTGCCTCCCTTGCCCGCGGTACCTTGGAAGAGGCGATCAATGGGGCGGAACAGGAATTCCATGTAGACTGTTTGTGGGCAAGCCCAGCCGCACCAAACCCGTCCCACCATTGCGGTCGCCAAGACGATCGTCAGAAAGACGCCCAGCATCAACAAGGTCAGCAGCAGCGTATCGGTCGGAAGAAACGTGTGTCCGAAAAAGACGAATTTACGGCGAGTGATATCGAGCAAAATCAGCGGTTTGTCACTCCAGCGAAGGTGGGGCAACGCGACAAAGAAGACGATTAGAAAATAGGCGAAAAGTCGTCGCCGATACCACAGTTTTCCTTTCGACAAACGAGGGTACAACCAGCGACGCGATCCATCTGCCTTGAGGGTGCTGAGAACTTGCTCGGGAGCGTCCAGCAGTTGTTCGGCATGGCCGGGGTTCTCGCTCGTGTTTGCCGTCTCGTCGTTGGGTTGCATCATACTGGCGCGTTTGCCGAACGCTTGGTCCTATTCTCCGGCCGATTCGCTGTTACTGGTCTCAGTGTCTAACGCTGCTGCCGTTGATTCACCGTTATCTTCAGGTGCGTCCGCCGTTTTGATTTCTTCTTCGGCAGGTGGACCAGGCCACGGTGGGATGGACCGTCCTTCGGGTTCCTTCGGTTGGGTGGAGGGTGTGGTCCCACGCAGACTGGCGACGTAACTCGATACCAGCACAATTTCTGGTGTCGATAAACGGTTTTTCCATGCCGGCATGGCGCCTGCATTTGCACCGTTCTGCAGCACTTTCAGGATGTCACCGATATCTTTGATATTTTTGTAGGCTTCATCGGTCAAGTTCGGACCGATCACTCCGCCACCATCTTTTCCATGGCACGAAACGCAATGTGTTTTGAAAACCGCTTTCCCCGATTTGAGCCAGTTCGGCTCATAGGTGTACTTGATTACGGCCGCTCGATCCGCCTTCAAATCTCCCAGTTCATCGAACTGCAACTTCAGGTTGGCAGCCAAGTTTCGCTCGTAACGATCGCTCACGGATCGGCCTTCGGCGCCGTTGTGGTAGAAGAAGAAATAGGGCGGGCCAAATAGAATCGAAGCGATGAACAACCATTTCCACCATCCTGGCAAGGGATTGTCGTACTCTTGGATGCCGTCGTAATCGTGGCCGGTCAGCGGATCATCAGGTGCGCCGTCGGGCGCTGTGTTGGGTTGATTCACAGGTTCATTCATGGCGTGGATCCTGCACTTTATCCGACAGGGGAATCGAGGCGAATTTGTTGGTCGCGCTGGGTGACAAGCGGAATGTGGAGAACAACATCAAGCCGAAAGCGAACAAGAACAACAACAAGGCTGCTTCGGCGCAATCGCTGTAGTCAATCGCTCGGAGAACGTCTTTCAACATTGATTTACTCGGCGTCGGGCGTGGTGGAGTCGGATGGAGGAGCATCGATTTCGGCAGCATCGATTTCGGCAGCGGCTGCCAGTTCTTCGGCCGTTGGTTCAGGTGACGCGAAAATATCGGTGCCCAAACGCTGGATATAGGCAATCAAGGCGACGGCTTGAGAATCCAACGTCATCACATCACCTCTGCGGATTGTCCCGCCCTGTGAGACGATGTCGGCAGCAACCTGCTCGGCTTGTTGTTTGGCCATCTCGACGGCCTCTTTTAATTCACGGTCGTAGGGTGCCCCAAGCATGTGGGCAGCATGGACACGATCGGGGATTCGCTTGAAGTTGATTTTGGTATTGAGTAGATGCGCATAGGACGGCATGACCGAACCCTCATTTAGCCGCTGCGGATCTTCAAAGTGTTCCCAATGCCAAAAGCTGCTTTGCTTACCACCCTCGCGGGCCAAGTCGGGACCAATGCGGCGACTCCCCCACTGGAACGGATGGTCGTATATGAATTCACCCGGTTTGCTGTATTCGCCATACCGCTTGGTTTCTGCGACCATCGGTCGGATCATCTGCGAGTGGCAGTTGTAACAGCCCTCTGAGACATAGATATCGCGGCCGGCGAGCTCCAGGGGAGTATAAGGTTTGACCGTTGCAATGGTCGGGACATTGCTGCGAATCAAAAACGTCGGGACGATTTCGAACAGGCTGGCAATGACAACGGCCAAAGTGGTTAGCAGGGTGAAGCGAACTGGTAGTCGTTCCCAACGCCGATGCCAATTCATTCTGGACCACACGTCCAAACGCTTGGCGGCATTCAGTACCGGGACGGGTTCCAAATCGCTGACTTCGGTCAATGTCTCAGCAGGGGCTGTCTTGCTCAATCTTGCGGCTTGGTAAACCGGCACCTCGTAGGTTGCTGGTCGCATCTTCCAGGTCATCACGTAGTTGACGACCATCAACAGAATGCCAAGGACAAACAACGCACCACCGACAATACGCAGATACCACATCGGCATGATTTTCGCGATCACATCGATAAACTCGGGATTCTGAAGATTTCCTGAGCTGTCCATCTCGCGCCACATCAAGCCTTGCGTTAAGCCGGCAGCGTAAATGGGGATGATGTAGAGCAGGATACCGAGGGTCCCGATCCAAAAGTGCAGCGATGCAAGTTTTTCACTCCAAAGCTTGGTTTGAAAAATTCTTGGCATCAACCAATAAATCATCCCGAACGTCATCATGCCATTCCAGCCTAGTGCGCCGGAGTGAACGTGGGCGATGGTCCAGTCGGTGTAGTGACTCAAGCCGTTGACACTCTTGATGCTCAACATTGGTCCTTCAAACGTCGCCATGCCATAAAAGGTCACCCCAACGACGAAGAATTTCAAAACTGGATCGACCGTGACTTTATGCCAGGCACCACGCAGTGTGAGCAGCCCATTGATCATTCCACCCCACGAGGGCATCCACAGCATCAAGCTAAACAACATGCCCAGTGACGAAGCCCACTCTGGCAAAGCGGTGTAATGCAAATGGTGAGGACCGGCCCAGATGTAAATGAAGACCAATGACCAAAAGTGAATGATCGAAAGCTTGTAGCTGAAAACAGGGCGATTGGCGGCCTTTGGCAAGAAGTAATACATCATGCCAAGAAACGGTGTCGTCAAAAAGAACGCCACCGCATTGTGTCCATACCACCACTGCATAAATGCATCTTGGACACCCGCGTAAATTGGATAACTCTTGCCCCACCCGATCGGCCAGACCAAGTTGTTAAAGACGTGCAGAACCGTAACCGTGACGATCGTCGCAATATAAAACCATAACGCCACATACATGTGACGTTCGCGTCGCTTGATCAGCGTCATCATGAAGTTGACACCAAAGAAACCTAGCCAAACAACAGCGATCGCTAAGTCGATTGGCCACTCCAGTTCGGCATATTCCTTGCTCTGTGTAATCCCAAGTGGCAAGGTCACTGCCGCCGCGACAATGATGAGTTGCCAGCCCCAGAAATGAAGCCGGCTCAGCGCGTCACTCCACATCCTCGCTTTGCAAAGGCGTTGGGTGCTGTAATAAACAGCGCAGAAGATCGCATTGCCCGCGAACGCGAAAATCGCCGCATTCGTGTGCAAGGGGCGAAGTCGCCCGAATGAGAAGTAAGGAAACGTCTCAAACATCTTGGGCAAAACAAGGATGACCGCGACCAGCAGTCCCACAGCTGTGCCGACGACGCCCCAGAATAAAGTCGCGGTCGCGAACTTTCGGACAATGTCGTCGTCGTATGAAAAGGACTCAATCTGGCTGCCCGTCATCGACGGATTAATGTCGGAAGTCTCGGCAATAGCCACCCTGGGTTCCTGCGGGGTGCGAGTCAAAAGTGGTTGTCAGTCCAGGGTTTCAACGTCAAGCGTGAAAGATGAATGGACTAGAGATCCGGAGATTATAACAATCATGATGCCAATCCAGCACCGATTAATGCGACAGTGTGTCGCGGGATCCCGATTCCCCACAAATGTAACGAAAAAAATTTTCAGCGGTCACATCAACCGCCCAAATCAACCTTGGGTGTGCGTTGCGTGAACGCCAGCGATAAACCATTTGGCACGCTGACGCACGCTTTTGTGTGCGACCGCACGGTGCAATGCAGGCCGCAATTCGTGGCGGCCGAAGCTGCTACCGCGTCGGCTGAATTCTAGCGTTTGAAGGCGAGGGCGATGATCTGGCTCATCGAGCGTAATGCTTCCCGCAGCGTCAGTTTGCTCTCTCCCACTTGCCGGTCGGTAAATGTGATAGGAACCTCGGCAAATTTTGATCCGCTTCGTCGGAGGATCACCAGCAACTCCTCCAATACGGCGTAACCGTCGATGCGAACATTGGACATGCCGATTCGTTCTAACGCCGCGACCCGATAGCATCGCATCGATCCACTGCAATCTTTGACCGGCAGCCGCAGGCAGAGTGTTGCAAAGCGGTTGACCATGCCGCTCATGAATTTGCGGTGCAAGGGCCAACCGACAATGTTGCCTCCGGCAACATAACGAGATCCAATGACGACATCGATTTCTGGTGATTCGGTCGCTCGCTCGATTAGTTGCGGGATTTGGGCTGGGTCGTGACTGAAGTCGGCGTCTAGATTGACAAACAAGGTGAACTGTTCCTCGACCGCCGATTGCATCGCGTGGCGGATCGCACTGCCGAGTCCTCGTTCATTACGTCGAACGACGATCTGCAGTAAAGGGTCTTTGCTGGTCAGGCCGGATACCAATTCTGCGGTGCCATCAGGCGAATTGTCATCGACGACCAGGACCTTTGCATCTGGAACTGCAGCTCGCAATTGGGTAACAAGCGGTACGATGTTGTCCGCTTCATTGAGCGTGCAAACAGCGATCAACACGCTGGTGGGAGCAGCAACGTCGGGCATGGACTGCGGGCAGGTCAGGAGGATGGACGAATAAGTCGGGAGCGGTAGAGCAAGCTACGTTGGATTCGCGACGATTCGTTTTAGCTTGCGATTGACTGCCAAAGTCGCAGTGGTGGCCCTATTACCAGCGGTGGCCCTATTACCAGCGGTGGGTGGGCCGATCGAGGATTTCTCGCAGCAGGATTGCTTGCCGAACTCCTCTAGGACTCCGTAGGGCAGCAAGCAGTTCGATCCCTGCTTGGCTGTTCAATGCTGAGGACGCTGCATCGCTTTTTGTCGGAGCCTTGCCTGCGGCGGATCGGGTAGCAGCGGCTTCGGCTTGCTTCTTCGCCGTGTCTGTTCGCTGTCGTTCCGTTCTTGTCTCTCGCCGGTCGTATTGGTTCGTGGAATGATGATCGACCACCTCGGCGACCACGACTTCGTCTGTCGCCTGGGTCTCGACCGTCCGCGTGACTCGTTCGGTGCGACTGTTGGAGTATTGCGGCCGTTGCCTTGGTGTCGCTGCCGGTTGATTTGCCTGCGCGGCTTTGGCTTGACGGCGTTGCGCGGCACGGCGGAGAAAATCTTCCAGGTCGCCTGACATTGGATCGTCTTTCCAAGCAGAGTGTTATAGGAGAACAATGATCGCTATTGCAGCATTGTGATGTGACCGGAGAGTTGATTCCGGTGAATCCCAAATCGCTATCGAGCTTTCGTTCAGTTAGCCTCCGAAAATCTGGGTCCCTCGTGGCTATCGAGCGTCCAGTGATTCGGTTGCTTCTTTCGCATTTACTGCCAATGACTTTCGCATCTCAGTGTCAGCGCTGACATTCTGCAATTTGTAATAATCCATGATTTGCAGTTTGCCGGTTTGGAAGGCTTCGGCCATCGCGCGGGGAACGGCGGCCTGGGCCAAGACGACCGAGGCCCGGCTTTCTTGGATTTTGGCTTGGTTCTCCTGCTCCTCGGCCACCGCTGCGGCCCGCTTGCCTTCCGCTCGAGCGCGTGCGACTTGCGTGTCAGCTTCGGCTTGATCGGCTTGCAGTCGCGCACCGATGTTTGCCCCGACATCGATATCAGCGATGTCGATCGACACGATTTCGAAAGCGGTTTGTGAATCGAGTCGCTTAGCTAGCACCGCTTTACTGATAACGTCGGGATTTTCCAGCACGGCTTTGTGGTTTTCTGCTGATCCAATGGCGCTGACGATTCCCTCGCCAACACGTGCGATGATTGTTTCCTCAGTCGCTCCACCGATCAGTTGCTGCAAGTTGGCTCGCACCGTCACCCGTGCTTTTACTTTCAGCTGGATTCCATCTTTGGCGACGGCGTCGAGCGATGGTTTGGCAGAGCCACGTGGCGGGCAATCGATGACTTTTGGGTAGACGCTGGTCTGCACTGATTCCAGCACGTCACGTCCGGCCAAGTCGATTGCGGCGGCTTCTCGAAACGTCAGTGAGATGGTCTTTGCTTTTTTCGCAGCAATCAATGCGCGGATCACCTGCTGGACATTCCCGCCGGCCAGATAGTGAGCTTCCAACGCTTCGCTGGTTAATTCGGGGTCATCCAGTCCAGCTTGGGTTGCCATGATCTTGCTGCGAACAATCGACCGTGTGTTGACCTTTCGAAAGGTCATCCCCAGAAGATTCCAGAAAGTGATGTTCGCACGGGTTAGCTGGGATTGGATCCACAGGCCGAAGTAGCGTGTGAAAACAAACATCGAGATCAGGATCACGCCGAAGACAATCGCAGCGACGACAAGGCCGGCGAGTTGTGTACCGCCAATTTTGCCGTTGTTGGCAAGCAGCCAGCCGGAGTTGAGCAGGTCGAGCATCATCATTCCCCTTTGTCGCTACTTTCGACCACCGCCGCCGCGGTTGTCTGAACTGTTGTACGCTTGATTGTTTCAGCTGGGTTGTCTTTTCGACCGTTCTTTCACTCGCAGCCGTAGTTTGGTCGTCGTGCGAAATTGATTCGAGGGTTTCATTGCGTTCGAAGCACGGAGCCCGCGACGTAGGACGCGGCGTGTTCCAACAGCTCTCGGCAAATCTTTCTCGCCTAACCTTCACTTTCAGCAGCTGTCTGCGTCTGAATACTGCGGACGAGTTCGGCTTGTGGCCACCAACAGGGTGTCGAAGCCGGTTTCATTTGGTCATGAGGCTCCAACGCGAGCCGTTTCGGGTGGGCCCGGGTTTTCGATCACAATCCGATTCTAGCGATTCGCTCGCGCGGTGGCGAATTAATTCTTATCGGTTTGTTTTTCTTTCTCAGCACCGGCAGGGGTGTTGTCTTCGTATTTAGCCTCTGGAATGGCACCCTCTTCTTTCGCGGCGAGGACGCTGTGATAGACGGCAAATTCGCTGTTTTCGTCGCCCGATTTGTTTTCGACTTTTTCGTCGGTCACTTTGGCGACTTCGACGATCTTTTCGATCACTTTCCGTTCGACGATCTGGTTGCGAAGAGCATCCATCTGTCCCTGCTTTTCCAAGCGAGCCCGCACGCGTCGGGCGGGTACATCACTTTGCTGAGCGATCAGATCGATTTCTACCTCATAGTCGGCTTCATCTGCATCAATCGCTTCTTCTTCGGCAATTTGCTCGAGGATGAAGTGCTCACGCAGGGCGGCCTCGGTGGACGCTTGTGCGTTTTGTTTCGATGCGTTTACGAACCGGCGAATGTTGTCTTCATCGAAGCCGCTTCGTCGTAGTTCGAGAACTTTGCGTTCCAGTTCTCGCAGCGTTTGACGTTGGACCAACGATTCGGGGAGATCAAAATCGGCACCACCGGCGAGTGCCTCCACGACATTGCGTCGCAGGGCTTGTTGTGTTCGGTAGTCTGCTTGGCGCTCGAGTGAGTCACGCACAAAGCTGCGAAGTTCTTGCTCGTCCTCGAAGTCGCCCAGTTCCTCTAGAAAAGAGGGTGTGAGTTCCGGGGTTTCACGTTTGAGGACTTCTACCACGCGGAAGCTGGCATCGATTTCGGTTCCGCGCAACGATTCCTCGCCGACGCCGTCGGCGATTTTGGCTATTCCCTTGCGGACCTCGCCCTCTTTGACGCCCTCCATCAATTCGCCGAAGTTTTCGCAGACAGCGTCCGAAAAACTAAGTCGAGCTTCCAGGGTGACTCCTTCTTCGTCCATCTCCGAGAGCGTTTTGCCGTCTTGTGAAAACTCTGCAGTGATCAGGAGTTTGTCACCCAATTTCGCTGGTTCATCGGTTGCTTCCATCGAAGCGTAGCGGGATAGCACGCGTTCGAGCGACTCGTCGATTTCGGGATCACCGATCTCTTCGACGGGTTTCGTCAATTCGATGCCTTTCCAATCCGGTGTCTCGAATTCGGGACGAACTTCAATTTGGAATTGAAATTTAAAATCGCCGCTGTCGGGGATTTTGATCGAGTCGTAGTCGAAGTCCGGTTCACCGATGGCGGAGAAATCTTGATCGTCGGTGACTTGCGAAAGGCTATCCATCAACAGTGAACCTTTTACTTGGTCACTGACGCGATCTTTGAATTGCTTTTCGACGAGTTTTCGCGGTGCGCGGCCGCTGCGGAAACCTGGGACTTGAGCTTCCGGAACTAGCTCGTCGTACGCTTCCCGAAGGTAACGCTGGACTTCGCCCTCAGGAATTGTGACGATCACTTCCCTCAAGCAAGCTTGAGGGCTCTCGACTTTCACATCCAACTGAATCGGTGGCTTTTCCCGTTCTTCCGGCAATCCGGCTTCGGTGGAGGTGGACATCCTTAAGCAAACCCCTAACTTCGGTCTCGAGAGAGAAAGAGAAACAGTACAATCTGGATACTTTAGCGGTACGGGGCGGTCTCTCAAAGGCGTCTGACTGAGGGTAAAACGCACCAACGCGAGAACGATTGGGATACGACTCCAATGGGGTCGCAAGCCGGGCTTGGCGAACTTGCCGGTGAAACCGATCTCTCAACGCTCCATCGAGCCAATAGTGCGTTTTTTACGCGGTTTTTCGGTTGGCGATTGGTATCCGCTAGCTCGTTTTTAGCTGCGGGTCTCTCTTGCAAAACCGCTGATTCAGAAGCCTTCGCCGGCGGTCCCCCCCCGGCTATAAACCCTTTTTTTTAGTTTTAGCGTCTCTGCGTTCTTTGATTTGGCACGTTGGTCGTGATCGATTTCGACTTTTCGGACGCCTGGGCCATTTCCATTCGGTCTTTGATCGGAGATGACATCTTGGTTTTTAGGCGGTCGATGTGCCAATGTTCCACCTGCGATGCGGAGCAAATCATACAGCTTTATCCCGCGGCGGCTCCATGGTTGTATCTGGATGGTTGTCGCGTCTTGATGCATGTCACGCCCCGAGTTCGTAGCACCTGAGGATTGGGGTTGGGAAAGCGTTACCTCCCGGTGAGGCGTTGCCTCGAGGTGAAATCGGGAAGCACCGCCCGGCTCGGCACCTTACCGGGGCCCAATCTATCGGGGCCGGGCTACGTCTGCCGGAGCCCGGCCACATGTGCCGGGGCCAAGCCATGATTCCGTGAATTCTTTTGATCGTGGCGATTTTGTCGTTCCTGCGGAATCTTCTTCTTACCCGGCAGTTTGAGCGATCTTTGTGACGTCAGAACCGTTGGGCACTGCCCTTGCCGCGTCGGCAGCTCAGTTTATAATCTGCACTTCAACATTTGGTTGCGACGCGGCTGTAGCTCAGTTGGCAGAGCATCACGTTGCCAACGTGATTGTCGTGGGTTCGAATCCCATCAGCCGCTCTTTTCTCTTTCGGGACCGTACTTGCGAAACCAGGCCTTCCCCGCTTTCCGGCAATCCCCGGCGGAACCCTCTACCGCAGACGCCGCGGAGCCATCGACTCGTCATTGGATCGACCGTGCCGTACGCCCAACTTGGTCCGATCGCTGTTCATCTTCCAGAGCATGTTGAAACGAATGACATGTTGCAGGAGCAGTATCCCCGCTGGGATATTAAGCTGATTGCGGAAAAAACAGGGATTCACCAGCGGCACATCGCAGCGGAAGGAGAAACCAGTAGTGACTTGGCTGTCGCTGCTGCCGAGAAATTGTTTGCCGAGCAAGATGTTGATCGGGGCTCAATCGATTTCGTGCTGTTGTGTACGCAGACTCCCGACTATCCGCTGCCGACCACCAGCTGTTTGATTCAAGACCGGCTTGGCTTGTCGACACGATGCGGAGCCCTTGATTTTAATCTTGGCTGCAGTGGCTACGTGTACGGGATGGGATTGGCGGACGGATTAATCCAGTCTGGCGTTGCCAAGCGGATCCTATTGTTGACGGCTGAGACATACAGCAAATACATCGATCGCGACGATCGAAGTTTACGGACAATTTTTGGGGATGCTGCCGCTGCAACGCTTGTGACCGCGGCAGAGGAGCAATCGCTGAAGGGGTTTCAGTTCGGCAGTGACGGCAGCGGCGGAGACATGTTGTTGGTAGCCGATGGAGGCCATCGCCCGGTGGAAAATGCGATTCCGCCGCGTCATCGCAAGCGTTGGAAAAGCCGACTGTACATGGATGGGCCGAGTCTGATCGGTTTTACGGTAGAAGCCATTCCGCGGCTGATCGAGGAAATCCTCGAGGCGAATAATCTGAACGATTCAGAAATTCATCGGTTTCTGATGCATCAAGCGACCTGGAAAATGCTGGATCAGCTTCGCAGCCGGATGGGAGTCGAACCCGAGCGGCTTCCCATCAACTTGGCTGAGGTGGGCAATACCGTCTCTTGTACCCTGCCGATTCTGATCGATGGATTGAGAAAACGTGGTCAGTTAGGACCCGAATCGGTTAACATGCTGGTAGGCTTTGGAGTCGGTCTGTCCTGGGCAGGATGTTTGTGGCGCGACACTTTTCAATAGCACGGTAAGCCAGCGAGTGAGATGCATCGGGCCGCGGCGGTTTACTGGTTTCGGGTTGACTGGCGTCGGTTTTTCCGGCGGCAGGCTTGGAGATTGAATGATGACCGCGAATCTTTCTGGTCGACTGCTGATCGCATCCCCTTACCTCTCGGATGGTAACTTTATGCGTTCGGTGATCTTCATGATCCGACACGACGTGGAGGGGGCGTTTGGACTTGCGATCAATCGCCCCACCGATCGCCGATTTCGGGATCTCGTTGAATCGGTTGGCAGCGACCCCAAAATGCGTGGGGACGATTTGATTTTCAGTGGTGGTCCGGTGGAAGGGCCACTACTAGCGCTGCACGATTTGGCGGGGGTGGGTGAGCCGTGTGGCCCCTTCGACCCGACCGGCGAACTTCTGACGCCCGGGCAATCGATGTCACAAGGTGTGAAATGCACGGTACACGACCATCCCTCCGAACCCTGGGGGTCAATGTCGATTGAACTCGGCAATCCTCCCGCGTGGATCACCGGAGACGATGACCATCTTCGCATCTTGCTGCGGCGTCCCGATGCCCGAGTGCGTTATGTGGCTCATTACAGCGGCTGGGGGCCGGGGCAACTCGATGAAGAATTACGAGTCGGTGGCTGGCTGGCTGGTGAAGCAGATCCCGATGTTCTGTTCGGTGATCCTGATGAGGCGTGGGAAAAAGCGGTCAAGCAATGTGGCCAAGATGTCTTGCAGCAAATGGCACCTGGCGTAAGGTTTGGGGACCCAAACCTGAATTGAATTGTTTAGATTCGCCTTTTGTCGACTGATGTTGCAATGACTCACGACTCCTTTTCCCGCACGGTTTGCTGAGTACATCTATGCGAAGGTTTGCGATCGGTGACATTCATGGTTGCTCCAAAGCATTGCGGACGCTGCTGGAAGTGATCGATCCTCAGCCCGAGGACGAGCTAATCTTTTTGGGTGATTACATTGATCGCGGCTCGGACAGTCGTGACGTCGTCGACCAGATTATCGCACTCAAGAACCGTTGTCGTGTAGTTGCGTTGCGGGGCAATCATGAGATCATGTTGGTTGCGGTTGCCCTCAAGGGAATGGACGAAACCGTCTGGTTAGAAAACGGTGGGCAGGCGACGGTTGCCAGCTATGGTGGGACAATCAGCCGAATCCCGCCCGAACATATGAAGTTCTACCGATCGCTTAAGTCGTATTACGAAACCGATGATGCGATCTTTGTGCATGCGGGATATTGTCATCTTTTAAAGATGAGCGAACTTGACGAAGCGACGTTGTATTGGAATCACCTGCCTTTCCCGCTGCCGCTGCCTCATAATAGTGGGAAGCGGGTTTTCTTGGGGCATACGCCTCAGCCGGCTGGCAATGTCTTAGAGCGTGACCACTTGGTTTGTGTAGATACGTATTGCTTTGGAGGTGGTTTCTTGACCGCTTACCAAGTGGAAACAGGGGAGTTGATTCAGGTGAACTCACACGGTTTCCAACGTCGTCGGCGGTTCGGTTCATTCATGAGGAAGTTCAGCCAATTTTCCAAGGCATGGAACGGGGCCCGCAAAGCAGAGCGGAGCGGTAACACTGCCGAGGGTAATTCGCCACTTGATCATTCCAGCGACGCCGAACCGGGGGCCAGGACGCTTGATCGCTAAACGCATTGTTGAGGCGATCTTGTTGGCAATGAATGTGGGGCAAGTATTTCGTTCAACGCTAGCCCGCCGCCAAGCTGAGGGGTTTGCGTGATCGCCAGCCCTGATGGTACCTATGTCCGAAAATCATTCGACACGGGGGCTGGTCATTGTTGAACAGCTTCGCCGCAAGTGCGGATCTCGTCGCAGAAGCCAGTTTGAATCGAGATCGATTGTCGCGCAGCCGACCCGCCGTACTCTCGTTTGACCGTTTGTGGAAGCTGTCTGGGCAGCGATCTCTTTGCCAGCCGGCAGTGATCTTTTTGCCAGCCTAGCTCATCGCTTGAGCGTTTGATTTACAGCGTCTGCAGGCGATTGACTTGGGGCCAGGGCGATTTACAGGTTGACGAGTAGCTCTAGCATCTCGCTCGCGGCGGCGATCACCCGGCTACTGGCCTGGAATGCCCGCTGGTAGGTGATCATGTTGATTGCTTCTTCGTCAATGTTGACTCCGGTAATGGCAAGGTTTTTACCCTCCAGCGTGGCATGGAAACTCCTCAGCCCCTCGGTCGCGCTTTGCTGCAACGCGATCTTTTGCCCTAGCATCGAAATTGAATCATCATACGTTTGCCGAGCTGATCGATCATTCAGTTCAGCCAGCGGTTTGTCGACAATATCGACCAGTTCCAACAAGATGTCGGTGTCCTGGTTGATCCCGCCGCTGCTAATTGCAAGGTGATCTGAATTCTCAATCAGGTTGGGGCTGACTTCGATATCGATGGCGTTGTTGCCGGTAAAGAAGTTGTTGATTCCCATCGCCGCGAGAAAACCGCTGGTGTCTTCTCCGAAGGTAAATGAAATGTTGGGTGAATCTGTTGTGATGGCCACGCGTCCATTACTGGTTGTTGTGGCGTTGAGTCCGTCGATGGCATTCATTTCTGCAACAATCGATTGGATGGTCGAATCGGTGACTTGACCGAGTAAATCAACGCTGATTCGGTGATTGCTGATCACACGGCCCTGATCGTCGACCACATTCATATCGAACGTTCCATTTCGCGGAATAAATGGCAGTTCGGCGTTGGGAAGCGGGACACCGGTCACACCGGCATTGCTTGATGTCAGTTCAGTGAATCCTTTTCGGCCTTGCCCTTGTGAATGAACTTCGTTGACAGCATGAATCAACGCGGATGCCACTTTGTCAAGATTGTCGGCATAGTTGCCGAATACCTCGTCACGGGCGAGCATGCTCGATGCTAATTTTCCGCTGGTCACCTGTAGCGGTGAATCGGTTTCAATGATCCGGACTTCGGTTCCATTGAGCGATTCATTTTGAGCGGCGTAAACATCCCGGCTGGTGCCGTTACTGATGATGTAATCACCACCGACAAAGACAGCGACCGCACCACTCTCCTGTTCCTGAATATTGATATTGATTAATCCAGCCAGTTCTTCCAAATCGCGATAACGTTGGTCCCGCAGGCCGGTTGCATCATTTCTGGTTAGGCCGCCACCCTCAATCGTTGCGATATCAAGATTCGCACGCGCGATTCTCGTTGTCAGACGATTGATTTCATCTGAAATTCCATTTACATCGACATTCCAAAGGTCGCGACGGGCTGATGTGTCGTCGCGTTGTCGCCGTATGTTCGATGCGAGCGTTTCGCCTTGCAGTATGACATACTCTCGTAGAGAAGCATCTCCCGGCTGAGAGGCAAGTTCATGCAACGCATTGTTGAACAAGGTGAGTTGCTGGCTCAAGCCTGTATTGTCTAGATCGGTCGTCAGTTCTTCGAGTTGCGAAAATGCTTTATCGAGTGTTTCCGCGCCGACGAGGTCGGTCTTGGCGGCGTACATTCGTTCGGTCAGTGCCTTGTCGACCGCTTGGGTGATTCCGATGGGGCGAACCCCCATGCCACGAATCAAGTTGCCATCGCGAATGGCGACCGCAGAGGCTTGCTGCAATTGCTGGCGAACGTAGCCTGGCGTATTGGCGTTGGCGATGTTGTTGCCAACGACCTGCAGTCCGACCTGCGCAAGCTGCAGTGCACCAGCCGATTGTTGAATCGTGCCGAACAGACTCATTGCCGTGACCTCACTCGCCGTGAAACTCAGTTGGCCTCCACGGACCCACTTGTTTCAGCATCGACACCCTAACCGGCACAGTCCACAAAATCCGCACGATCGCAGCGTATCCACCGGGCGTTTTCGCCCAATGGACGTTTCGCGGGAGGCTCACACCGCTTTTTAGGGCGACGGGAGCATTCCGGAATACGCGACCCGCAATGGAAGATTCAGCCTGGGCCTCCCCGTATGGGAACTCCAAGTCGGCGGCGTGATCTTCCGCACGCTAGACTTGGTCCGGCCTAGCAGCGCAGTGGACGCCACTGAGCAGTCATCACTGAGCAGTCATCACTGAGGCGGGCAGGCTAGATCAGATCCAGCAACGCGGCATCAATTGCTGCGGTCACTTCGTCCTCATCCTCATCCTCCAATTGGACTTCGGCGATCGCATCGATGGCGACATTGAATGGATGATCCCAGGATGAATCGTCCGCGATCTTTTTCGAACCATTCAGGTCGCTAGGAAGTTCCGCGAAGGCGAATTCTCCTTCGGCACCCGAGGTGGCAGTCGGCGGCAGGACTTGTTCACCCTCGGCAGAGCCACTGCCGCTGCGACCCAGTGCATTGATCACTTGCAAAGCATCGGAGACCGTGACAGTCTTGTCACCGTTGGTGTCGAAGAAACCTGGGCCGCGATCGGTCGGCAGCACTGGGATCGATCCTACGCCTTCCCGTGATAACAGGTTGATGACTAGCAATGCATCGATAGGTGAAACAGCGCTATCGTCATTGACATCATTTCGCAAAGTTGGATTTTGCAAACGGCTCGACGCAACATCGATATTGACTACCGCAACGTTACTTGGGCGGCCAAGTGCGTCAGAGATTCGGTAGCTGAACTGATCGATTCCGATGGCATCGGTTCTCGGTACGTAGAGCACCGAGCCGTTGTCTTGTGGAATCACTTCACCACGTGATGGCTGTGTGATGATTTCGATGCTTTCCACATCGATTTCTCCATCGGGATCGAAGTCGTTTTCGGCAACCGATACGAGGATTGGTTCATTCAAGTAAGTGATGACCGCGTCATGGTTGGCCACTGGCGATTCATTGGCGAGCACCGAAACCTCTGCAGGATTGCTTTCAGCACCGAGATCGTCTTGGACCGTGTAGGAAAACGTATCGATACCACGGAAGCTGGTGAATGGTCGATAGATCAATTCACCCAAGTTTCCTACGGTCAGTGCTCCGAAGGCGGGTTGCAGAATGACTCGCACCGTGTTGGCGATAATCGTGCCATCCAAATCGACATCATTATCGAGAACCGCAACGGAGGTCGGTCCTTCCAATTCCAACTGTTTGAAATCATCTTTTACTCTCGGAGCATCATTGCGACCTGCGATATTAACCGCGACGGTCACGGTGTTGCTGGTGGCTCCGTCTGCGTCAATCAATGAATACGAGAAAGTGTCCGTCGTTGATTGATTTGGTGCCAACGTCTGCAGGGTCAATGCATCAGTTGGGTCGTAAGTGATGGTGCCGGTGGCTTCATCGAAGAAGACTCTTGCGCCACTTAGCGAAAATGAGTCGGCGGGCATGACGACACGCACCGATTCATTTGGATTGGTTAGCAAATCGGGATCAAAGTCATTATCTATCAAGGTTTGTTCGCTGAGCTGCAGTACGGTGTCTTCATCGGTATCAATGACATCGCTGACTGCTTTGGGGGAATCATTGACTTCGCTGATGGAGATGAAGAATTCTTTCGGTTCGGACACCGCGCCCGCTGAATCCCGGCCGACCACTTGGATCACAGCAGGCCCATTGGCGTTGTCTGTATTTTGGTTTGGTGCGGGAGTGAAACGCAGCACGCCACTGGCTGTAATCGTTGGTCCTCTGCTGAACAGTTCGGCATATTGTGGTGCCAGTGGCAAAACATCGAACGTTACCAATTGTGATGCTTCATCAGCTGGGCCTGGGCTGACGTTGATCGCTTGCTGAATGCTGAATGGACCGCTGTCTTCTAAACGACTAATTGTTTCGTTGGCGAGGTCAAATTCGGGTGGATCGTTGACTGCTTGGACCTGAATTTGGAACGTGCGTGGGAAACTGCGATTCAGATCGTTGGTGTCGTCATCTTGGGGGCCATTGTCTTCAAGAATCACTTCAAAAGTTGCGATGCCACTGGCGGTTGGTGCGGACTCAAAAGTGAGTGTCGCCGTTCGTGTGGTTGGGTCGATGACGGCGCTAGGTGGTGTTACGAATAGATCTGGATTGTCGGAGAGTTGCCTGAACTTGAATTCAATGTTCTGCGGCAGTGTGCCTGGCATGCCGTTGATTTCATCAAATGCGTTGCTGGGGCCAGCTTGCACGTTCGAGGCCCAGTTCGCGATGGTCACTTCACCGTCATCTTCGAGGGTCTGCACGTTGGCTGCGCCGCTGAAGATTGGTCGGTCATTGATTGGCAAGACCTCAAAGCTGACCAAGTTGCTGGCGATCTGAACATCGTCAACCGTTTGCCCCGTCGAATTGACGCTAACGCCGTTGTCTTTCACGATGTAGATGAAAGAATCAGTCCCCGCAAAATTTGCTCGGGGGCGATAGACAAATTTGGGTGTTGTCCCATCCGGCTCGAACGTGATGGTCCCACCTTGTGTGCTGTTTCGGGGCAGCGGTTCGGCCATCGAGACGGTTTGGTTGCCACCTGGCTGTGGAGCGAGGTCATCTGATTCGGTGATCGGGCCGTCTGCTGGTCCCGGCAGGAATACATCCAATAATCCGGGGTTCGCCTGGTTGCCTGTGATCAGGATTTCGACCGTTCCGTCCTCCATCAACGTGAACGAGAGTGGATCTAGATCGGGATTCAATTTGGGTGCGTCATTGATCGGCCGCACGCTGATCGTCAACGTTTGCGGGATTGATTCATTCAGGTCACCGCGAAGCGCATCATCGTCGATCGACCCGTCTCGGTTTCGGTCCGTCAGCGTGACCTCGAACTCATAATCACCAAACACATTAGGAGCCGGTTGAAACTGCAGTTGGCCATTTTGCAGATTGATCTGAGGGGGTACAGTGAAGTACTCGTTCAAATCTTCTGCTGCAAAATCAAGCGGTTCAATGAAAATCTCAAGTAGCTGACCGGTGGTCGGGTCGTTTTCATCAAAGGCGGAACCTTGCGGTCCAGCGTTGATGTTTGATGCGTAGCGTTCGCGGCGGTAGAGCGAAGAATCTTCCGCGACTGTGACACGATTCGTGATCAGATTGATTTCTGGTCGGTCGTTAACTGGGTTGAGCCTCAGTTCGACCCGATTGTCATAGAATTGGGGATCCTCAATTAAACCTTGGTTGGCAAGGTCGTACGTTTCGCCGCCGGTCACGCTGTTGTCAGCCACTCGGTATTCAAAGAAGTCGACACCGAGTGTGGAGTTGAAATCGGTGGGTGGAGTGTAATTCAGGCCGATCAGTTGTTGCGTGTTTGGGTCCGACACAGGTGTCAAGGTGCCACCACGATCGGTCGTGGTAATTTGAATCTGGCCGCCCACGATAAAGTTACCAGCTTGGACGAGCTCTATGATTTGAGAGCCACCCTCCAACGCAGCGACCTCATTCGCTGGCCCTGCCAAGAACAGGTCGAGCAGCCCAATCGGGTTGTAGCCGTCAGTTGTCGGTGTATGCAGGGGAATGAAGTAAGGTTCGGTGCCACCACCCGCTTGAGTGTTGTCCTCACGCAGTGTGTAGGTGACGATTCCATCGGTCGCAATCGAATACTCTTGGTCTTCTCCATCATTCGCCCCTGAACCCAGCTTCGTTGGATCGGGAACTGGCGGGTCGTTGACCGGGCGTACGTTCACCGTGAATTGTTTCGTGAACGAACGGCTAGGCGTTCCGTCATCGATGATGGTAGCGGCGTAGACCGCGGTTCCGAATTGGTCTGGGGCGGGAAAGAAATCAATCGGAGCGAAGAAGTCAGCAGCACCTGCAACCGGAGTTTGCGTCATCAAACCGGCTGGTGCGGCGACCGTTGTGATTTCAAATCGGGTGTTCTGAAAAGGGAAGCTTTCATCGATCGCAGTCAGTGAGCCGCCGCTGATATCGAAAAAGAAGTCGTTGATCCGGGTCGGTTGATTGTCATCTCTTTCCAAGATGTCGATCGTGTCAGGAGCTTCAAAGATTGGCAGGTCGTTTGCTGCGGTCACCGTTAAAGTAACCGTTGCTTTCGCGGATATCTCAGGTTTTGTATCGGGAGCCGGTCGCATGTGCGTACCGTCATCGATGATCGTGTACGTCAGTTCATCGCTGGGCCCCCAAACGAATGATTGATCATTGAAGTCAATCGGCGGTGTGTAAAGGGCGTCGCTGAATGCTCCGTCTGTGAAGTTCACATCCAGCGTTCCACCACTGCGCAAGATGATCTGCCCAGAGTTCGTCAGCGTGGTGCCATTGGCAGAGATCGTATTGATCTGCAGGGCTTGATTGTCTTCATTGAATGGAGCCGGAAGAGTCACATCGCTGGCGGACGCTCGGATTCCTGGATTCAATTGGTCAGTCGGACCACCATTTAAAAGTTCATCAGCAGTGAAGGAGATGGACGCAGGAGCGGTGATCCCTTCAACCGCTTCCACGGTGGTGTATTCTCGGTCAATGGCTTGGGGGGCATCGTTTTCTGGTTCAAAAACGATCGAGGCGATCGCAGTGGTGGTCAGGAACGCGAATTGTTTGGGAGCTGGTTGGCCAAATTCGTCGAGGGCCGAGTCTTGATTGATCCCCCGATCTTCGATGGTGTAAACGAACTGAACTTCACCGAAAAAATCATCGGCGGGAACAACTTTAATATTCTGGCCGTCGTTCTCGATCGTTTTGACAAGGTTCCCGTCCAGCGGAAATGGATTACCGACGATTCTTAATGCCCCATCGTTATTATTGAACTGTGTGTTTTCGTCAGCTGCGGTGTTGGGGCCCTGGGAGTCGTTTTGCAGCAGAAATTGCCACGGGATCTCGATGGCTCTGTCTTCTGTCGGGACTGCTTGAGGTGGAATGACCCCGCCATAGAAATCCGCGTAATCTTGATTGGAAATCGACACGAGATCGGTGCGGGCAATCGGCGTGTCATTTTGTGGCGTGACTCGGATGAAGGCGGTTGCCGTTGATCTAATTGGCGTAGTCGCAAGTGTTGGGGCTTCGTCGATCACCGTATAAACTAATTCTTCGTCCAGGAACTCGCCGATGCTGGTAGGCAGATTCTCGCTGTTGAAATCTTGCGCTGGCTCGTACAGGAGTTCCGTGATGTAACCGTTCCCATCGAATTTGGCTGAAAGCTTGCCCCCGTGGGTCGTTCCGATGGGGTCGGGGTTGGTTTGGTCCAATCGCTGTCCGGAGGATGAAGCAACCGATTCAAGAAACACGTCCGTTTCAGGTCCGCTGATCGGGATCGGACCTCCGATTGGAAGACCGTCGACATAGGTGCCGTGGATGATATCGGAGGCCAGAATTGAAAATCCACCAACAACGTCTTCTGTTGTTCGCAGTGTCTTGTTGGTTGCTAATAAGTCCTTGCTGATGTGTAAACGACCTTCGGTCAGTGTTTTCCCTACCAGGGATGAAGTTGGTGTTGCGGTGTCAAGCAAGGCTCTCTTGATCAACTCTGCCGAAGGTTGACCGTCAGCGGGATACTGCGACGCGACCAGAGCTGCGGCACCTGTGACGTGGGGCGTCGCCATGGAGGTCCCTTGACTCGGCGCGTAGTCGCCGCGGTTCGGGTCATCTTGCGGCCACGTGGACGTAATCGCTTCGCCGGGGGCCCCCAGATCGACAGTGGTGGCCCCGAATTGCGAGAAACCTGACAGTCGTCCACGGTCGTTGGTCGAAGCGACGGAGATGACCGCATCGTAGGAGGCTGGTTGGTTCCGCGGATGCACCGGATTGCTGGTGTCGAAGTTGTTTGGCCAAGAGCCAAGATCGTTATCTATCGCATCGTTGCCTGCTGCCACGATGAACAAAATCTCTTCATTGGCCGCACGGATAATCGCTGCCTCTAAAAATGGATTGGGGCCACCTCGTCCATCTGACGGGCCCCATGAATTGTTTGTGGCAACGAGATTGATACCGTGTCGAGTTTTTAAATCGGTCAAGTAATCAAGTGCTTTAATCGCTCCAGCGGTACTATTTGATGCACCACCTAAGAACTTGGTCGGGATCATTTTGACATCCCAATTGACACCCGCGACACCGATGCCGTTTCCGCCGGTGGCACCTATCGTGCCAGCCACGTGAGTGCCATGAAAGTCCTGTTCGAAGTCGTCGTAAGGGGTGTTATCGTTGTTGCTAAAGTCATAGCCATAAATGTCGTCGACATAGCCATTGTTATCATCATCAACACCGGGGGTTCCATTGAGCTCAGCGTCATTGGTCCAGGCATTATCAATTAGGTCGGGGTGATCGTGTTGAAATCCAGAATCAATGATTCCCACGTAAACCGTCGATGACCCAGTTTGTCCTTTCGCCCATGCATCTTCCGCTTGGGAACCAAAACGGTTTGTCGTTCTCGCAGGGCCAACACTGACGGGCGAGTCATCCGATTCCATTCCCCACAAATCGCCCCTAGCGTAAATGGGGTCGTTGCTGGTCGCTGTTGTTTCGTAGAGGTAATTAGGTCCTGCGAAGACGACGCTGGGATTTGATTCAAATATCTTGATCGCGTCTTGAACGGTCCAGCTTTCTGGAATCGTCACTCGCTCGATCGAACCTAGCCCGTCCGCTTTCATCGGCGGTGTATGAATCTGTTCTGCTAGCTCAGCGCCAGTCAGTCCCCGCACTTTCGATCTCGATTCCTCATTCGCAGTTGCCTCGAATTGGATAAGCACTTCGCTCGGTGCATAAGCCGGATCGGTTGTTGCGGCAAGCAACAATCTTGGTTCGCAAAGCTCGGCGCGAAGCTGTCTGCGAACACGTCGAGACAAGATTGTTCGGCGTGTTTCCGACCGGCGGCGAGTGGAGCGGTCACGAAGAGAATGGATCGTCTGGGAGAATGAAAACATTAGTAGTGCACTCACAACAAACAAGCGAAACTCGAAGACAAGGCTTTCGCCGATGTTTCGAATCAACGATATTCAATAGATAAAGACGAATAGGTTCCGGCGCAAAACTTCTTCGCAACGCCAGCAAAACCGACTGACGTGCGAAGTTCTTCACACTTTTTGTCGTACCTCAATACGCCGCAAGCCGTTGTCAGCAACGTCTGGAATTGGCTGATGGCGTAGCACGGCATTTTGCGCGAAGGCACCGAAAACAACTTTAGCAAGAACGAAGGCCAAAGTGGGGTATCGGTTCCCGCAATGAATCCCTTTTCTGCAAGGTTTTTTGCGGTCTCTAGTTCGTGTGGGGGGATGCCTCAATCCACGTTTGAGAGTGCTTGAATCGAGTCGGTTTTGAACACCGCACGTGAACGGTCGTTTGCGATCGCGAGCATCACGCTGTGATTTGAAAAACTCGCGCGAAAAAAATCGGATCGGGCCCAAGGTGAACCTGCTGGTTCACCAAAAGCCCAATCCGATTTCAAATGAACGGATCGTGTCAAGTTCGTTGGACGCTAGGAAAGCATCCCGTCAAAATCCTCGTCGCCTAAGATCTGCGACAACGCGGCGTCGACATCATCGTCATTGGTTGTGTCGGCCTGATCACCGGAAACAACCCAATCGATGCTTGCCTGATTGCTTGCCGCCGAGATTTCCATCCCGGTGGCCAGAATCAAATCGCGTGACTCGTCACCATTGATCGGTTCGGACGTGATTTCGAGATTTCGCGAAGGCAGATTCACGCTGCCACTGGAAACGAATCCCGTGGTGACGGCTAATGCCGCTGGACCCATCATTTCGCCTTCACCAGCTGGTGAGCTGCTGCGAAGCCGATTGATCACGAACAGGGCGTCAGCTGCCGAAACCGTGCCATCACCATTGGGGTCAAGGAAATCTGGTGGTGGTGCACCAATGTCGCTTACGGAGACTTCTCCACCTCGCCGATCAATGAAGTTCAGGACTCGCAAGGCATCGATCGGTGTGACGAGACCATCACCGGTGACGTCGGCTTCCAATCCAAAGGCTGGGTTTTGGTAACGCGAGCGAATGATGTTCAGCGTGACCGTGGCGGGTTCCTTACTGGTAAGACCTGTCGAATCGATCAACTCATAAGTGAAGGAATCGATGTCACCAACGCTGCCTTCGGTGTTGGTGTAGGTGAATGTGCCGTTCGGATTCACGATCAGGGTACCCAGCTCAGGCTCTGTGAGCACATTGACTGTGAATGTGTCGCCGTCCGCATCGCTGTCGTTATTCAACAAACCATCGAGCGGGTTCAGGACTTGCAGGGATGATCCAATCGGAACGTCGTACTCATCGTCTTCGGCAACCGGTGCGTCTGGATCAGCCGCGATCGTCAACGTGAAGGCGTTGGTGACCGGCGGGAACAATCCATCCGTCGCAGCAACTTCCATGACTGCCGTACCAAACTGATTCGGCTTCAGGATGATTTGCATTTGATCGTTGATGAACTCCACTCTTTCGATCAGTGGGTGAGCTGCAATCTCTGCTGCGGTTGGATTGATGACGTTATCCAAACGCGTCACTAAGTATTCCAGTGCCTCGCCATCTGGATCAAAGAAAATGCCCGTCAAGTCAGCAGTGACAAGTTGATCCTCTGTCCCGTTGAGTGGGTTGAGTGTTCCGATCACAGTTGGTGGATCTGGCGTGTTGCTCACTCGAACTGGGATCTCAATTTCAGGAGATGCATCGCCATTGCTATCTGTTGCGATCACGGTCAGAACCGTTTCACCGAATCCGAATGGTGGGTAAGTCAAGGTCAGCATCTCTGCGTCCCTTGTTACGGCTACGACATCGGAGTCACCGGAGGTAACCGTGAACGTCATCGCGTCGTCTTCTGGATCGACAAACCAAGTGGTCAGGTTGTAGGTCTCGGTCTCGGCATTTGGTTTTGCCTCTTCACGGACAATTGACGTTTTGTTGATATCACCATCGATGCCGATGAATTGTGGAGCATTATTGACTCCCAGGACCGTGATGCGAACCGTTCCTTCGGACTCAGCACCTTCATTATCTCTAACCAAGTAAATGAAGGAGTCGTTGCCGCTGAAGAGAGCTGGTGGAGTGTAGGTTAGAACGTTTCCGTCACGAGTCACAATCCCGCCTTGTAGTGTCGCCTTCGGGAATTGTGGTGTGGAAAGTTCGATGGTCTGGCCAGCCCCTACCTCGTCTGGCGGGCCGGGCAGATCATTGTCAAGAATGCCAACACTATTTGGATCGTTGGGGTCACCATTGACGGGGATCTGAAGTGGCGTGTCTTCATTTGTGGTGTAGAAGTCGTCTCCGGTGATTGGAGCATCATTGACCGCTTCCAATGTGATCATCACGGTTCCCAGTTGGTTGGAATCGTTCAGGTCAACGGTTTGACTGTCCGGATTATCCGAGGTGAGATCTGCGACTACATAGGTGAAGGTGTCGACAATGCCGTTTACATTCAGCGGCGGTGTGTAGGTGATCGATTCACCATTTTCGCTGATCGTCAGTGAGCCACCACGCTCGGTCTGGAAGGCTTGGTTGCCAAACCCAGCGGCCTGGATGAACATCGGTTGGTCCAATTCATCAATCGGTCCCGGGATGAAGTTGGCACCGATCAGTTCATCAATGTCAAAGGTCTGCTCGACATCTTCGTCACCTGTTCGTTCGATGATGACGGGCGGATTGACTGCTTCAGGTCGATCGTTCACTGGAGTGACATTAATGGTGACCGAAATCGGTCGTGAATTCACTAAGTTTCCATCCGTCACGCGGACGGAGAAATCAGTGAGCCCATTGAAGTTGGTCTCCGGATCAAAAGTGAAGTTGCCGTTCGCAAAGACGCGAAGCTCACCAGCGACCTCATCACCTGACATCAGAGTCTTGGTCCCGACGTCCTCGGGGAAGATGTGGACGGTGTCACCATCTGGATCGGTGACGGTGGCGAGCAGCCCGTCGTCTTGATTGTTGCCCGGAGTTAAATTCCCATCAAAGTCAGTCGCGCTTAGGGCAAAGTCTTCCTTCACCGTGTAAGTGAGGTTCGGTTGCTCAATTTGCGGTGGCAAACCGGGACGCAGCGTCAACGCGTAATCTTCGACTTCACCGCTGAGAGCGAGGCCGGTTGGCCCCAATCCACCTTCGCGTGAGATTCGGAAACGAGCGTAGGTTTGAACCGGTTCCAGTGGGACTGGCGTCGTCGGTGGGATGACGATACAGAACTCACGTGAGCTGGCCCCGCCGGTCGCAGCGAAGATGTTCGATGCGATGCCCGTCAGGTCCGTTGGGCAGATTTCGCTGCGCAAGTCGTCAAAGGTATCGTTGTCGGGCATCGGGATGATTTGCTCACCCGGATCATCCCAGTCGCCGTCGGCGTTGAAGTCGATCCATGCTTCCAGGATGCCAGACCCGCTGACGCTGACCTCGATCGGGGTGGATACCCCGTGGTTGAGGACACCGGTCGGATTGGAATCGCTGATGAAGGTCACTCCATCCTCGTCATCGGCATTGATCAACACCTTGTTTCCGTCGATCGACACGCTGGCCGGTGTGAGTGGGCTCTCTGCGATCGCCCGTCCGATTGCCTCGGCGATGGAATCGGGTGAGGTGGGGTCAGTTGGTCGAATGGCGAAGTGATTTTCGTCAAAGCGGAAATTGGAATCGAATTCGAGCGTTGCTTGAGAGGTACCCGTTTGGATCACGATTAGATCACCGTCGTTGAGCAACGGATCGGTTACCGTGCCGACTTCAATCTGAGCTGCCAGATCGGCGACTGTCACAAAGGTCTCGTCATCTCGAACGATCTCAATCTCCACGTCTTCGACCAGGCTGGTTGTGAAGAGCGTGCCGGTGTTGGAAATCTCGATGACGCGATCGTCACCATTGGCTTCATCGCCCGGAATGCCATCGGCATCAGCGTCGATAAAGAATCCAAGTGCCAGGCCCTCGCTCACGACGTGTCGTGGGCCGTTGTTGCGGTTGGTCGTTGGGTAACGACCACTCACTTCATCACGTGGGTCTGGGGCATCCCCGAAGTCCAAGCCAACGGTTGGCATCAGAATGGTGAATTGCGTGCTCAGATCTGGTCGGTTCGCTTCCAAAACATTGCCGGCCAAGTCGGTGATCGCTGGCAGGGCAAAGTTCTCAACCAAACCGCTGAAGTTCACTCCATTGGTGACGAAGAAGGTAGCACCCCCACGATCTTCGGCAAACAGTGTGGTCGCCTGAGCTTGGCCGGGCTCGTTTACCGAATTGATCGATTGAATCAGAGCTTGCTTGACTTCCTCTGGACCGAAGTCGGCGGAGATGCGAATCGGTGTTGCACCTCCAGGGACGCCAGTCACGCTCAGCGTCGGCGCGAGGACAACATTGATCTCGGTGCCCGGTCGATCGTTCAAGGAGACGATGCCGGTGGGATCACCATTGGCATCCGTTTCAGCGACCGCTGTGAGTTGCAGACCTCCGAGGTTGTTGTTGATGGTTGCTGCCAAGGCGACCGCAACATCCCCAATCGAGCTGTTGGCTTCGAACGGCACCGCGACGTTATTTGGCTGAACACCGCCACCACCGATCGCAGCTTCAAACTCATAGCTGACAGTGATTGTGCCTTGGCGAATCGTCATGATTTCACCGTCACCGACGATTCCCCGCTGCAAGGTCGCTGATGGCAGGCCAGGCAAGAAAATGAATGGGTTATTCGGATTTCGAATTCCATTCAAGTCAATGCGGTTTTCCGAAACTTGGCCGAGCGAAATCTCTCCAAGGCTTCCGGTCAACTGAGCCGTGATGCCAGTATTGGCGGCATTGATCGCCGTCACCAAATTCGCAGCAATCACGTCGGCTGTGCTGAAGGTGTCGTAAGGAACAACATTGAAACCATTCCCTGATGTCAGGGTCCCGTTTTCATTGAACTCAAAGACGACTTGATCACCGTTGTCATCTGTGATTGCAATCACGCTGCCATCGTCGATGGTGCCGCCACCAACGGGCGACAGTGTCAGCAACAGTGGTCCGAAGATCTCGATCGTGGAGGCTGCCGTGACCGATGGCGAACCAGTGACCTCGAGTGATCCGGCCGTGACATTCAAGCCCAAGCCTTCTTCGCCACCGATGGACAAAATACCGCCGTCGATAACTTGCAAATCATTGGGGTCTAGTCCGGCGATATTCCCGGCACCTTGGATGGCATTGCCAATTCGTCCCGCCAGTTCATCTGCAGTTGTTGAGCGGTTGACGTCAATGGCTGTATTCGGTGCTGTGACACCATCATCGATCGGTCCATTAGGACTTGGTTCATCGGTCCGATTGATTTCAAGCGTGATTGCCGCGGAGCCATCGTTTGGTGTGACGACAACGAGATCACCATCGGTCGCCGGTCGGCTCAAACCAACCAAGGTCAATTGCCCACCGTTGACACGTGCTTCGCCATCAAGTGGCAAGTTCAGGTAGACCGCCTGTCCACCTGCTTCGACGATCGGGTTCAAGCCAAGGCCGGCCTCGCGAACGGTATCTACGATCACTTGAGCGACCTCGGGGCCGGTGAGAACCCCCGGAATCGGCACGGCGATGCTGGTGCTATCATTCAAGCCGTTGCCCGTGTCAAATTCGAACGTTGCAACCGCCACGCCGTTATCAATGACGAATGAATTTCCATCTCGGATACCGCCGGGGCCGGTGCCTTCGGCTGGGATCTGGAATGCCAGCGTGCGTGGCTTCTGGATCAAACCGCTGAGGTTGGAATCAAGGATCGTGCCTGCTTCTGCACCGACAACGACCTCTGGTGCGGTTCGTCCACCCGGTGTGGATTGAGTCTTCAAGACGCGGATATTGGCATCAAGATTCCCGATGTCAATTTGCGATTGAATTGCGTCACCCAAGTTCTGAGCGATCTGATCCAAGAAGATGCGTAGATCAGCTTCAGCCGTTGGGGTTTGCTCGGCTGGCAAGTCGACTTTGATGGTGTTGTTTAGCTTGACTCCATCGTTGTCAAACTCAAACAGAACAACCGGGTTCTGGCCATCGTCGATCTTAAAGATATTTCCATCACGCAGGCCACCAGCGTTGGTGCCGACACGTGGAATCACCATCGAGATTGGTTCGGGGGCCAGTATCGAGTAGCCGATTTCGAACTCGAACACCAAGGTGCTGCCGGCATTGTCAGTGATCTCGATCTGGTCACCGTCAGTGACCAGGCTTGGGTCGGGTGCGACCATCACCGTGCGGTCTTTATTGTTCAACGCGATTCGATAGGAACGATCGTCTTTCCAAATCCCCGCCAGCGGCGTCAGCGTGATGATGTTTTTGGTGCTGTCGTAATTGAAGGTGTAGTCGATTCCTTCAGTGAGCAAACGCCCATCTTCAAAGATCGTCAAGTTCGCACCGGTGTGGCGTAGCCCTTCGATCTTTGGCACCACAACGGTGCGGTCATCGACCCCAAAACCGGCAAACGGATCAGACTCGTCACCCGTGTCACGCAGCTGGATTCGGAATTCTTCGTAGGTTCCACGGCTGAGGTTGATAAATCCAGTTGCTGGGTCGACATCAATTCCCTCGGCATCGTTGTCGCGAGGAACTTCGGTCGTTGCGAAAGGACCAACAAAGTCAGCCAGTTCATTGGATCCACGATCCTTAAATACGGAGAATCCGAGCGCACCAGGCGTTACGAAGTTCGGATTGTCCTGTCGAAGCACACCGCGAACATCTCGAGCTGAGGCCAAGACGTTGCTGATCGGCAGTCCCACTGCATTCTTCACAACCTGCATCGAATCTCGCTCATCAACCGAGTTGATCGCACTGTCGATCAGGACCGATTTGTTGGGCAAGAAGTTGTTGCCGGCCGCGTTCACAAACAGCGGATCGGTGTTGCCGAGCGTAAAGTTAAAGTCATCGCTGTCATCAGCAACATTGGTGGCTCCAATGACTTCATCAGTTGACAAGCTGGTTTCGATTATCCAGTGAGCATCGCTGCGGATTTCACTGTTGCGTTCTTCATCGTGTTGGAACGCTGTGCCTGTCAGGAATACTTCTTGTTGCTTGACAAATTCGTCTCCGAAGACGGAGACCCGCTTGCCGAATCCAAGAGCATTGGATTCTTCAACCAGCAAGCTCTGATGCACGTTGGAGATCGCATTGTTCAATACGGTGGGGCTCGCACCGCTGGTGATCCAGATGCCGGCTTCGGCGATCAATTGGTCCGAGTTTTGCGCGAACTGCGATTTGGCCGCGTCAGGACTCAGCGTCAATCCCGCAGCGCGAGCCGCGGGGCTTAGTTCGATCGAGGCGATGTTCTGGAACAGCACATAAAGTTCGGTGTCGTACGGTGTTGGATCGAACGGATTATTCGCAGTTTGTTGGTCGTGGGTGAGGTTGTTTCCGTGGATTCCACCCAGTGCGAGTGCTCGACCACGATGGATCGGGCCTGTCACGCCATCCGGTCCGTTGCCCTCGACGCCATCGGTGCCGAGTTCATAGTTCGGAATGGTGGGGAAGTCTCTCGCCTCGGCAACATTCTGAATGCCATTCACCGCAGCAGCGATGGCTCGCATGATATCAGGAACTTGAGATGTTGGCCCGATTGCCACGGGGACATTGCCACCACCTCCACCAAACTGGAAGGTGATTTGATTCCCGTTCGTTTGTACTCCGTTGAACGGCGAGCTCGGATGATAGACCACATCGGGAATTTGGGTCACCGTGAAAGTTGTGCCAAGCAGGTCGGCTCCGGTCGTTCCTGAAGTGTCGCGACCCCCGTTGATGCTCATCGCGACTTGTCGAGCATGATAGGTCTCGATCCCGATGTCATAGGTGCCGACTCCCCCAATTCCGCCGACTCGCCCGGAGAGATCGTTGGGGTCAAATTCATTTCCATCGCCGCTAACGGCGATGAAATAGGTTCCTGTATCGGGCGCAGTGAAATCGACGAATGGGTCTCGCCCATTGTTGGCATCATTGACGGGGTTGTTCGCCGTCGAAGCTGGATCCAAGTAACTTGGCGCGGCGCCGCTCGTGTTGACAGTGGACGTGTTCCCATTGATCGAAGTCACGATTTGGGCCACACCGGACGCGTCAAATACGCGAACGGAGGTGTCGGGACCGTTCGCTGCGGTGTCAATATCGATGACCAAACGGTCGCCAACGGTCAATTCGACTTGATAGAAATCAACATCGTTCTCTGGTGTGATGAACCCACCAGTGCCAATGTCACCGATGGCTGCCGTCGCTTGGAATGGTCCTGTGTGAGCTCGACCGACATGGGTGACGACAGCATCTTTAATCAGGTCATTCGTTTCGTCCGTTGGATCGCCTGGGAACGCGGATTCGGTTCCGTCTGCTCCGTAGATCGTATTGTTTGTAATTCGAGCAACCGGCTGGACGGCTTCGCCGACGGGCGCCAACGAGACACTCGGACGGAAGAGTCCAGGAACCTTTGCATAGCTGTCGGTGTAGTAGATGTTACTGACACCGTCTAGATAAAGAGCCGCAGTTGAGAACAAGAACGGGGAGTTAAGAAACGGTGCGTCGAAGCGTTCGCTGAATTCATCTCGCGAATTCAGAGAAGGTCCGATGTACGGCGTGACCAGTTCGGCCATGTCATTGCTGACAAGGATGCTGCCTTCGATGGACGTCCGAATGGCTTCGGCCAATTCGACGCTGGACATCGTAAACAGGGGATTACCGAGCGGGTGCCCGTAGTAGATCGGCACGTGTCCATCGGTAAATCCGTCGCCGCCAAGCTCACCGCTACCGCCAGCCGCGGTTGGTGCACCACCGATATCCTCGAATTCGAAGACGACACGCGTGCCACCGGCGTCGATCGCCATCGCCAACCCGTCGCTCAGCGGCGGGTTCGGAACGAGGGTTCCATCAAAACCGTCCAAGACGAAGGGGCGGGTTTCCCCCGACACCTTGATGCCGGCCAAGCCGGCCTGGTCAACGGTATTGTTGCGAATCACCACACCGGGAGCCAATCCACCAATCACCTCTCCGTTCAAAGTGGGCAAGTTGCGTACCGCACCGGGATAAACGTTGCCAACCGGTGGTAGTTGCAACAGCGGGTGGGGAACTTCAACCGGACCTTGTTCCCACGGAACCAGTTGGTCCCAGTTGAAGGGGTCTTCACGTAAGTCCTCTGAGTCGACATCGCGGTCACCTGGATCGCTCCAAATACCAATTGCATTGACGTCGCTGATCACGTTGTTCTCGATGATCACTTGCGACTGGATTCGTCGGTAGTTCGAATCACCACTGCCGTTATGCATCATCGCTGGCAGCAGAACATCTCCCTCAGGACTGAGGTTTGCGTTCAGCAATCCACCTGGTGCGGCTGTCGGTGAAGTCACCGAATTGAAACTGCCGTTTACCGCGCCAAACAGGTTCAGGCGGTTATCGGTCATGCTGCCGGTATCGACACCCGATGCCGAGGCGGCCTCGATATCGAGTTGCGGTGCAATGTTGATAATCGCTCGTAGTTTTTCAGCGATCTCGATTGATGAATCGGTGGGGTCGAACGAAACAGGGATGTTTTCGAAGTTACTTAGGTTGTCGTTATCGAACTCGAACCTCTGCGTGGTGGCCCCATCACTAATCGTGAAGGTGTCACCGTCGGTGATTTGGTTGCCGGCTGGCGCAACGATCGTTATCTGCTGAGCCTGTCGGTCATTGGTGTCGAAATCGAGGTCCAGTTGTTGCTGAGAGGGCAAATCACCTCCACCAATCGGCGTTGCAAAGTCGGTTGAGGTGCGAATTTCCAGTTGATACTCGCCCGCGTTACCTTCTTCAGTCCGTAAGAACTGATCGTGATCGCCACGTGCGTAAAAGACAGTTTCACCACGTTCAGCAAAGCCAACGATAAAGTCATCCAGGTGAAGGCCCGTTCCGCCGGGGGCCAGAGGGTTTCGAGCGTAGTCGAATTCGATCTCGATATCCTCATGACCAGCGAACTGGTTCAGGTCGATGATACTTTGTCGCCACTCACCATCGGGGATGAGGTCGGTGAACTCCACACCGGCGGGATCTTGCAGGCTGGTCACGTTAACAGTGACGAAGTCGAGCGCATCGAGCTTGTAATTAAAATAAAATCTTGGCTGATCATCTGCCGAGTAACCGGCGAGATCAAACTTATCGCTGGTCAGTTCACCCGGATTAAAAAAGCCAACCGTATTCCTTGCCAAGAACAGTGTTTCGTTCGTTGGCCGAGGTGGCAGTGGTGGATCCGGTTCTGGGTCCGGCGTCACCTCTTGACCGGCTGCTGAGATGTGTAGTCGGTACTGGCTGGTCACGAGACCTGCGGCACCGGTAATGGTCACCGACGGCCTTGTTAATGTTGCCAGATCGCCTGCATCTACCTCTACGGTATTACCCTCGGGCATTACGGCAATGGCATAAAAGCCTGGAGCTAATAACGTGTCGATGAAGGGATCATCCGAAGTCGGCGGGAGGATTGCGGGAGCACTGCCGACACGACCATCTCTGGCGTCTGAGGTTGAGCTTCCTCCGATTAGCTCCGGCGTTGTACCTGGAACCGAATCCACGGCGTAGATTTCAAGTTCCAAATCAACATTCGTTGGATCGTCCGGGAAGAAGAATGGGTGAGTTCCTCGATCGATGTCGATGATGATCCGCTGCGGCGTTCCGAGACCGTCGTCCGGGACCTGCAAGGTGTACATGTCACCCACGTCACCCATGTTGCCGTCGATGCTGAGGTGGGGGATCAACGTGGACGTATTTTCTGCAATCTCCTCCCCAAGCAGTGGGTCAAACGCGAAGGCACCACCAATCTCAGTGTTGTCGGCGAGGGACCAATCGACCAATGGCGGGATTGGCAGTGGGAATGGCGGCAACGGATAAGAGTTTGGATCTGACAAAAATGCCGCGGTGGATACAGCAAGATCCTGGCTTCCGACATTTCCGATATCTCCTCCTGGAACCACGAAGCCAAGATCACCGAGAGCTTCGACTACTTCGATTTCGTTGTAAATGGTCTTTTGCCGCTGTGGCGTCTCGGTTGAGTGGTCAAAGGCAACGGGCAAACCATGCCCTGGCACATCTGATTCGGAATTATCCACACCAAAATCGCCAATGCTGGAGAACAAAGTGGCATTGCGCGGACCACTGGCAGTACTCGGAGCCGCGGCATCAATCCGTTCTTCAAATAATCGCTGAACCGAATTGACGGGTTCTCGTCGCACGAAGGGATTGGCGATCAATTCAAACGGAATGCTTCCCGCTTCGCTAACACCGACGTAGTAGGATCCCTCTGGCAAGGAAACGGGGCCGACGAACGCATCGCCTTCGCCAACCGAACCATTGCTAAGCAGTTCCAGTGCCGAGTCAGCACCGAAGGGGCTGGTGCGGTCTTCCGCGATATTCGAATTTTGACCGAATAATACCAATCGCGGTGATTCCAAGCCGAACGGCCCGTCAGGATCGTAGAAGATGCTGAGGTTGGTGTCGGGGCGACTGCCGTCGGCGTAGTCGATGTCAAACGTGGTCGACTGGTAGAGTTCAGCATCTTGGCCAAACTCGAGGTCAACCTGATAGAAATCGATGTCCTGAGGAATCTCCAGTCGACCGCCAACGCTGATTACATTGTTTTTGTTGTCGACTAGGTTACCAATGTTCTGCGGACGCTGCCCTGGGGCGAGTGTATCACGCAGGAATGGGTATGGAGGGCCGACGGGTTGAGGCGAAAAGCTTGAGAACGTCCGAGTCGAAGTCACAACGCGGTCATTCAGTGGTTCGCCAGCCAGCGGAGTGACGCCATTGAGTGTTGGCGGATCGGCAACACCTTCGTTTTCCTGTGCGTCACCGAGCAGGGGTGACTCACCCGGCAAGCCACGAACGTGAATCCCGTTATTGGCGTAGCGAATGTCGGTGAACCGAACGACACTACCTGGGAATTCTTGATCCTCCGTCAAGCGAAGTTGGAAGCGATAGGCACCACCGGTCAAACCACCGGCGACGTCATCTGGATTCACCGAGGCACTACGGACCCGGAAAAAGTAGACGCTGCGACTGTCGATGTTACTCTGCGAACCTGGCAGGGTGAAACGCAGCCCAGCATCTCGTGGGTTGGTCGAGTTGAAATCTTTGTAATTTCCATTGGCGTCAAATTCAGTGAACTCGTCCGCTTTGCTCTGTAGCGTGCCGACGTTGCTCGCCTGAGGATCCAGGTTCAGCAGGTCCTCGGTCCCAGCGATTTCGGCAAAGCTATTGTCGCTACGTCCGAGCAGATTGCCGCTGACGTCCAATAGTTCGATCACGGTATCGAGTTGGAAGGAAGTCTTGTCGATGTCGACCCAGACTTCGGTTCCGGGCGAACCGACGAAGCTGAATACATCCACGTCCGTGGGGCCACTTAGGTAACCGGCAACCTCGAACCCGAGTCGACGTGTGTCGTCGCCCTCATCGAGTGACTTCGCCAATTCGCCAAGCACTTGTGCATTCTCAGTGGTGCTGTTGAATCCAGGAGCCACTGCGGTCGAGAGTTCTTGCTCCAAGGTCATGTCGACGTTGCGATCGTTACTCCATTGGTCCAGCAGGATGCTTCGCCAGTCATTCGTTTCCGGACGTGAGCCATTGGCATCGCCGTTGGTGTCGGTGAACTGAGTGCCCGTTGGGGACAGGCCCGCGCCGACCGTGTCGTCTTTCAGGCTGGTCATCACCACGGGAGCACCGGGCAAACCAAGGATATGGATGGTGCCGCCAATTCGATCAGCGATGGTGCCGGGTGTTCCAGTTGCGGTGAGCCCGGTTCCATAGGAAGCACTATTCGCGTTTCCGCCGGCGGTCCCAACGTGTACCTGCTCTTGCAGTCGGCCACCGAAGAATTTGACGACCAGGCTTTCTTCCGGGCGACTCTTCAGCAGCAATCCACCAGAACTGTGGAAGTTACCGACTTCCAGTGTGTCGGTGATGACATGCACAATGTCGGTATCATCCATGACCGTTTCGGTGGTGATCACGCCGCCGCGAATGTCCAAGCCGCTGAGTTGTTGTTCGCGTGGGTCAAACGAGGCCACGTTTTGGTAGCGGTTGTTGCGAATGAGTGGACCTTGGTTGTCGTCTAACTCGCTCAAACGATCGCTTGCACCGGTTTGGCGGCCGGTGTCTTGCACGTAGTCGGCAATCAACGAATCATGATCGATCGAGATGATTGCGCCCCGATTGTCGATGAAGCTATTGCCAGCGATCACCGGTTGTGCGCCTCGCACGAAGATCGTAGATGGCGTGATTCCCAGGCGTCCTTCACGACCTGTGTCGGCTGAACCGTCCTGACCATCGTCGTTCGATTCAAAACTGGTGTTTGTGATCCGCGCGTTGGCTTGATGCAATTCAAGTGGTGCAAATCCCTTTGATTCCGCACCGATTAGGCTGATTCCGCCCGAATAGGCGAAGATCGCATTGTCGATGCTGATATTCGAACCGGGGGCTCCGTAGATTCCCGACCAATCACCTTGCGTTGGTACTGCCGGTGACGTAACCAAGTTGTTGTCATTGTTGGTGTCAAAGGTGCCGCCCGCTCCGTAGCGATCGTCCAATGAACTGGTCAACACGACCGGGTTGCGTTGGGTACCTTCGGCCAGCAACTGCGCTCCGTGACCAAGCTCGATTCTCGACCCTTGCAATTTGACCACGATGTTTGGATCGAACACGAGCGATCCGTTCAGGCGTCCACGTGTGCCGGTCGCGTTGACATCCAATCTGCCACCGAGCTCGGTGCCGTCGTCGATCGCGCTAAGAGTCGAGGCATCCAGTTCACGGACCAACTTGAATTCGAGTGGTCCGAGGGCCGTGGTGTCGGCGCGATATAAACGTCGCGCAACGTAATCTGATTGATTGACTGCGGGCAGTCCGATCAACTGGATCGAGCGATTATTTGTCGCAACGGTGATATCGAAGGCGTCAGCGGCGGTCGTGCTGAGCGATTCAAAACCATCGCTATCCACAAAGGTCATGCGGTATTGATAGGTGCCTGCAGCTAAACCGCCACCGGGCAGAGATCGACCGGTAACCGCACCGAGTGTGGGTGAGAACCCGTCATTAATCGAACCTCCGGGGTTACCAGCAACCGAAACATTCTCGGCGATCGCGTGGACGATGCTGGTATCGTCAAAACGAACCGTTGTCGTGACTGGGCTCGCTGGGCTGACCGGAGTCGTCGATGACCGGATAAACAAAGCATTGATACTATTATCAACCAGCACATTTCGATGAATGTCTGGTCCAACCCGCGAGTAGTCGGCCGTGAACGAACCGTTGACCTGATAGATCGGCGATTGGAAGCTTGTTTCTTCAAAACTGTTCGGGGCAGCGCTAATCGCTGCGTCAGCACTGAAGGCGATACTATTGAACGTAATGTTCGGACGCAGATTGATGATTTGGATGGGGTTGACCGTTTGCTGGACCGAATCAATCAGCAAGTTACCAGTACCGCCGTAACGGATTTCGGCATGATTCACGTGCTGCATGAAGATGCCTTCATCTTCCAAGTCACGTCGGCCTTCTGCTTGGTCAACATCGCGACGGAATACCAATCCACCCCAGTTGCCGGGAGATGCCGGCGGGGTAATCCCCGCTGCGGCGGTGTCGACGTCTCGATCCCGACTGCTGGTGAAGATCACGCTGCCGTCACTAAAGCCAGTATTGGCTGTCGAATTTTCGTCACCGACGACCGTGGTGCGGACGGGTTGTCCATTGAGTGAGAGTTCGACCAGTCGTGGCGTTCCAAGAACCTGTAAAGCACCATTACTGCGATCCAATTGAACGCTGCTGCTGCCAACCCCGATGCGCGAGTTTCGTAACTTGAATGCAGCTCCGGCATCGATCATGGTCGTAACGCCCATGGGAATTTCCATGGTTCGGCCATCGACCAATGACTGGCCACCGGTGTCTGCTACACCGATTTGATAGGCAAAGTTATCCGCGGTGGTGGTCAAATCACCATCCGCACCACCATTACCGACGATTCGAACGATGTCACCCTCGCGAGCAACCCCAAACGCGTTGGCGACGGCCGGATTGGCAATGTTGTTGAATGGTCGCCCCATACTGCCGTCTGCCTGTGGACCCGCAGTTTTATCAACGAAGATGTTACGACCTAAAAGTTCACCACCACGGAATGACGATGACACCGAAACAGAACGTTCCAGCTGACCATCCAGTCCGCTGTTTGTCTTACCAAAGATCACGCTGGAACCGACCGCTTGGGCATCGACACCGGCATTCTCGCCATTGATCGCATCCCGTAAGTTTTCCGCTAATTCAGCAGCAGAATCGGGGGTTTGGCCGCCGAGTCCGGCGTTGTAAAAGACGGCTGTGTTACCGGGCCTTGCATTTCCTTGTGTTTGTCCCAACGCGGCTAGCGGTACGAATTCATATCTTCGCACCATTCCGCCGCCACCGGTTACCGAGACCGTTTGTCCGGGAGTAATGGCTGTTCCATCGTCGGTGAAGTCAAGGCGTCGATTGAGCGATCGTGTTTGGAACCAAAAGTTCTTCACACCACCAGGGACGCCATCACCATCACCATCCAACGGTGTCCCAGGGACATCTTCGCGTGGATTGTCGACGTCACGAATCACGTCGCCCTTGTCGACTTGTGGTTCAAACTTCAAGTGAAGTTCGTAATCACCTTGGGTTCGGCCACCGTAACCGCTATCCGCGATCGTGGGGTCGTAGCGATCGTTGCCACTGGCAGCCACGCCGATGTAATAGGTACCAGCACCGAGTTGGGTGATGATTCTGGAATCTTCGCTGAAGTAATCATCATTGCGTGACAGTTGCACAATGCCGCCGCCACTCAAAAGCAACGGACTGAAACTTAGATTGGCAATCCCAATGTCTTCACTGGCCGAGCCTTTGATCAAGGTGGCATGGAAGATTGAACTGGCGAATGGGTCGTTGTTAATCGCGTCGATCACGTCCCCGACTTCGACAACGCCGGTCCGCGGAAGATCGATCAACAGTCCATTGGAAATCAAATTGCCCGCGAGGTCGCGTGGTTGGTCAACACGCACAGTTCGGTCGCCACTGGAACGGTCGGTTTCAATGAAATCGATTCGCGAATTGTTCCCCAGTCGGCCTTCGAGCATTGAATCGATACGCACCGATATCGCTGTTCCGACACCAAAGTCGGTCACCGCGGAGGCTCGCTGCTCTTGGAACAGCGTTAGCGTCGTGTCGAGTAGGCTTGAATTGGGCAGTCGTTCGGCGAACGTTTCTGCGGTCAATGTACCAACCCGATTCGGATCATTCAGGTCGACGTCGAACCTGTACAAGTCAACATCGACCGAATCGGATCGGTGTAGGTAATTTCCATGCAGGATGTCAAAGTTGCCCGGGAACGATGGTTCCAGATCGCGGAGACTCGCTTGGGCTGGCAGGATGTTTAAGAAATCGAGTTCCGGTGGCAACGGATCGGTATGGTTGATCGTGTCGTTGAGGAACAGGGGATCCAAACGCATCAAGGTTTGGATCGGCAAATCTGGGGCCGTTTCCAGTCCCAGGATCAGACCGATTCCGGCCATCGCTTTGCGGGTGAAATCCTCACCGTAATCGAGGCCGTAGTTGACCTGATTGCTGAAGACAATCGCAGAGTCTTGGAAGGTTGGGTCGATTCGCAGGCGGGCATCCAATTCGGTTTGCGAGACCGGTTCGACGCCGGTAATCGCGCCGTCCTGCAAATCGTTGATGTCGCCCAGCGCAAAGGTGATGCCTTCGCTCGCTGTTTCGCGAAATTGCACGCCGATCTTGCTGGACCAGAGCCCCAACGCTTCTCGGATTCGGGTTTTCTGCCGGTCTTTGATCTGGTTTAGAAAATCACGCCCATTGGCGTCTGTGTCGAAGATCCCCTTGAAGTTGTAGGCAACTTCGGTCACGCCATTGGTCGAATCCGCACCAAAGGTATCACCGATGTGTTGTAGCAGGGCTCCCGCAATCTCCGGGATTTCGATGTGCCCCGGATCATCATTGCTGCCCGGCAGTTCGATCACAAATGTCTTGGGGTCGATTGCTTCTTGGAACACCAAGCTGACCAGTTCGCTGTCTTGGCCGAACGTGCCCACGTGCAATGCTTCGCCGAGAGTATCGCCGACGGCAGTTAGCACGAGCGGAGGTGCGCCGACGACCCGCTCGGGTACGATTTCGTTGGGGTCGCCTTTGATCGTGACAGTGATCACGCCATTGACGGGCGCAGTATCGGCAGCAGCTTTCAGTTCAGCGAAGGTGGGATTACCGTTGCCGAGATCAAAAACGACATTGTTCGGATCGGTGTCCAATTGGGCTGAAACAGCAGGGTTGTTGCTTCGGATGAAGCGAACTTGGCCGCCTGAAGCCGATTCGCCGACTGCCGTCGAGGTGAAGGTGACTTGCAGATTCTCGATGCCAAAGTCGCTTGTGGCGGCTGGCGCGACAGGTTGATCAACTGGTGGCAAGATGACATCGATGCGTCGATCGATCGCCGTTCCGATGCGAAGACGGAATGTACCGCCGCCGAGGGGAACCTGTTGACGGGTTTTTGTGTCGTCCGGATTGCTGGCATCGACCGGGTTGAGGGCAGTCGTGGGAACCAGTTCATTGATGTCGGTGGCAAAAAACAACCGCGCTGTATGTGAGACTGGATCGTACGCAACCTCTTCAGGTTGGAATAACGCGTCATCTGTTGTGCGGACTGTGTCCTGGGTCAGCAACAGCGAATAAAAACGTGGGTTCTCGGCACTGCGCTCGGTCGGATTGCCTTTGATGTCGAATTGCATTCCTTGCGAATCAAACGTATCAGCTGGATTCCCAGCGGCGACGTTTGCATCAAACAATTCGAGCGCATCGATCGCGTCGCTGATATCTTGGAAAGTGGCTGTCTGCGGATGCGAAACGACGATGGTTCGGGCAGTCGCGTCGTGAACAGCGGTCGTTGCCGCTGCCGAGTTGTCGACTGTAAATGTGATGCTTGTGTCATCAAACGAACGACTCGTCAGCTTGCCGGTGATTGCAATCTCGTTGCCGGCGATGGCGATCGAGCCCGTTGCCGCGTCATCTTCAACGAACAACGGATCTTCGTTGAAGTAAACGACAATTTCGTTGCGATTCTGCTTCAACGAACCGTCAGCGGCGCGAACAACCGGTTGCGGCACGATCGATTCAATCAGCGTTCCAAGACGTAGGTCAAATTCGGTCGTCTGTGATCGCTGGTCGGGGTCGAACGGTTGAAACAGATCTCCACGCTGATTCCGTAGTCCAACGATGCCGAGGCCGGGATCGTCAAACCCAAAGACCTCCAGCTTGTAGCGGTCATCCGTCAACGTCTCAGAAAAACGGATCAGAACTTCGTTCTCATTCGGCTGGCCCGAAGTAATGAGGCCAGGCGTGATCTGAACGTCGTCGTCCGTGTTGAGAATACCGTCTTCCCCCGCACGGGTCAGACGAATGCCGTCGAACGTATTCTCGTTGAGTTTCTGGTTTTGGTCAAAACGCAGCGTCAAAACGCGGGGAGCGGTGTCCAGAACCGAACCATTGTCAATCAGATCCCCCTGGTTGGGCTGAATGCCAAGTAGTTGCGGACCGGCCAGCAATTGCCGCGCTTCAAGTCGCTCCAGAATATTTTGACGACGCTTTTTTTGCGTCGTTCTCTTTTTGGAGGAGCGAACAGTTTTGGGACTGCGTGAATCATCAGAGATGAACGTCGACGAGTGTTTTCGCTTGCGCGAGGTCATAGACCGAACCTTCCAGGCGATGTCACCGTTTGCCAGCTATCCATAGAGCTTGGGCGACCGTGAGATGGTTGTAGTTGCATATCAGTCGAGACGAACCGAGGAACGTTCGACGGGAATAAGGCCAGTGCCATTGCTGACGAGTAATGAACCGAAATCCTCGCGGAAAGCGAGAAAGCCGAAACACAGTCGCCGAGTATAGTTAGGGCTAAAAAACCCGCAAACAATTGCCGGCGAGGTTCCTCAGGAGTAGCGAAATCAGGGGAAAAAACGAGTCCGAACATAACGATCATGCAGGTGGGAAATTGGATTCCACGACTGCCTGTACCTCATTCGGGGGGTTTTGGGGTCGGTTGTTTGCCTAATCTCACGTGGACACTTGGACGACCCTAAGCCCGGAAAGTTCCAATCTTGTCGGTGAAGAAATAGGGTCTGTGCCGATTTTTCTGGAATCGTGTCGAAAGGCTCTCCAGCGGCAGAAAGTCGGCGACTGGTGCGGTCATTCGCGGAGATTTTTCGGCCGCACGGATTAGCAACCGGGAGGCCGACGAATCAGCAATGAGAGCCCAGCGAATCAGGAACGGGAGCCCAGCGAATCAGGAACCTTGGAGCTAAAAAGCGCGAGATTCAGTCGTCCTCCTCGTCACCGTCATCGTCTTCGCGATCGGGGTGCAGGGGGTCGCTAGGGTCGAAAAACAGATCGGCCAAGCCAAGCGGCACCGCGTCACCCCCCAAAGTGCGTCGTCGGCGCTGGGCCAGTTGTTCGAGATCGACCGCGTCCTCGCCAAGGCATTTTTGCAACGCTTCCTGCCACGCCTCGTCTCGACTGAGCGGGTGATCCCCCTGCTGCAGCAGTCGTTTGATCGCGAATCGCAGTAAATTGATCCCATCTCGCGGGGAGAAATCGAGTTTCAATTCATGGGATTGCTGCAGGAATTCGACCGTCATCGCCAGAATATCGGGTTCGGCGAAAGGTAGGTGGTATTGCAGAATGGCCATTTCATCCTGCTTGTTCGGGAACCCGACTTCCAAGGTGGGTTGCAGTCGACTGAGGATGTAATCGGGGATTTCGAACGTCGATTCATCTTGATTCATCGTGACCGCTGCGCGGAATTCCGACGCGGCCGGGATGGTAATGCCGGCCACGATCGATTCCACCAAGCGGCGGTTATCGAACAGGGGGGCCAGCGACGCCCATGATTTTTCATTCATCCGATTGCCTTCGTCCAGCAGGCAAATTCCTCCTTGGATCATCGCCGAAACCAGCGGTGAAGCATGGTAAGAAATCTCGCCACCTTGGCTGAGGACTGGAGTAATCAAAAGGTCTTCGGGGCGAGTGTCGGCAGTGCACTGATAGATGTATAGGGGAAGATTTTGGTGATCCGCTGCAGCAATCGCCAGTTGAGTCTTGCCGACGCCGGGGGCCCCTACCAAGCGTGGTGTTAGCGGCAGATCAGCAGCGTCGATCTTGATCCAGCAGGCCAACAGTTGCATCAGAATTTCTTGTTGACCGATCCATTGCCCCGGTGCCTTGTAGGGTTGAGACAGCTTGAGCATGACGCCGTCGATTTCGACAAATCCGTCGTCGTGCTTGTCCGACTGCGGCTGAGACTCGGGAGAAGATGGCATGGCAAAATCGAAAGGGGAAACAGGTGGTTGAATGTTGTGGGCTTACTCTGTGTTCCGACACCGGGCGGTAAATACCCGATTTCGGATTTCGTTTTTCAGGCTTTTTGAACTTCAAACTTCAAAATTCCGTCGTTCGCCGCTTCAACCGTCTGGTTGTCGTCGGCTTTGAAGCTTTCCTTGACTCACTTACCGGCGACTCAGGCATTATTTGCTTCGGCAATCGCGTCAATGTAGCCGTGGATGGAATGATCGGCGAAGTGATCGATTTTCCATCGTTTTAGTGATCGAAAAAAGCCATGCCAGCGATCTCTGCGTTTCGCGACCGCACCGAGATGTCGGAGTTTGCCGTTGCTGTCCAGGTAGATTTCGGTGCCAGCATGGCGATAGCCCAAAAAGCTTGGTGGCACACGTGTCACCACATCGTTGTTGTTGACGAATCGAAAGTGATCCATTTCAACGTAGTTAATGTACCGTTTGTTCCCCACGCGGGGACTGCCGTAGGTATAGAGCTGGCTAGGATTGCTGTCGATGTGTGACAGAAAGCAGCGTCCTGCACAGATGGTTGCCATGGCACCGCCGAGCGAATGCCCGCAAAACCAAAGCGGTTGGACGTTGTCCATCAGCGCCGTTTCGATCATCGGCCACAGATCATCGACTTCCCGTTTGAAGCCGCGATGGACCTTGCCAGTTGTTTCTGACAAAACGCTGGTGGCATTGGCGTCCGCCTTGATGTCATTCCATTCATTTGGCTCGGTGCCGCGACAAGCGATCACACAGTCGTGATCGTTGCGAAATCGGTAGGCTTGGGAGCCATCCCGATCGTAAAAGGTCACGTCAGGCAAGCCGATCATTACGGCAGCTCGTTGAGCTTCGTCCAAGTCGTTGTAGGCGACCATGGCGAGTTCCGCGAACAACAAGGCTCGCTGTAAAAAACTTAGTTCCACGATGGGCGCCTCCAGTCGCGAACGTAGGACAAAAGCGTCTTCGCCGGGATCCTGCACAACTCGCGTTGGGGCACTCACTGGATTGTTCACATTTGACTCCTTTTTCGTGGTTCGTCATCGTGCCGTTTGATCCATCATGCGGCGTCGAACGGGTCTTCCAGCCAATTGAGATTCGTTTTTCGCGGTGTCCGCAGCGGCTTTTAGTCCAACATGGGTCCTGGTTTGGGATGGCCCCCGTCGACATCGATTTGCATCGTGAGTTGTCTTCGCCAAACTTGGTCGTCAGGTTCGGGGAAATCATTGCGAAAATGAACTCCCCGCGATTCGGTGCGAGCCATGGCGGCATCGACGATGCAGGATGCGGTCAGCAGCAGGTTTTGTAGTTCCCAGCCTGCTTCGTGATCAAATTGTCGGGGCATGACATAGGAGGCGAAGGAGCGAATCGAATCGACTGCTTCACGCAGCTCTTCGCCGTTACGTTCGACACCCGCCATTCGTCCCATCAAGCTTTTGAGCGACACCCGCACGTCAGCGACATCGAATGATTCGTTGTGATGGTGGACCGGATGTTGAATCGGCAAGGCCTCCATTTTGCTCGGCGCCTCGGCGGCGGCTCGGGAGGCAGCTTCGCCCGCATGAGCGCCGTAGACCAAGCCTTCGAGCAGGCTATTGCTTGCCAGTCGATTCGCGCCGTGCAACCCACTGCTGGTGACTTCACCGGCAGCCCAAAGCCCGGGTAGGCTCGTGCGGCCCTGTCGATCGACGGTAACGCCGCCAATCATGTAGTGGGCGCCCGGACGCACGGGGATGCGGTCGGTGGTTATATCCAATCCGAAATTAGCACACGCTTTGTCGATGCCAGGGAAACGGCTGCGAACATGTTGTGGATCAAGGTGCGCGAGATCGAGATAGACGCTTGCATGTTTCGTCACTGCCATCTGTCGAATAATTGATTGGCTGACGACATCGCGGGGCGCCAGTTCTGCACGCTCGTCATAGTCGGGCATGAATCGATGCCCGTTGGAATCGACCAAGTGTGCTCCTTCACCCCGCACCGCTTCGGTGATTAGCGACCTCGACGAGCCGGCGATGTAGAGCACGGTTGGATGAAATTGGATGAATTCCATGTCGGCTAACTGCACCCCAGCTCGGTAAGCGAGTGCTGAGCCATCGCCGGTGGCGACGGGTGGGTTCGTTGATTCGCGGTAGATCTGGCCGGCTCCACCAGTGCACAAGATAGTTTCCTTGGCCCAAACGATGACCGGAGGCTGTTGACCTTGAGAGATAATCGCACCCCGGCAGCGTCCCTCGTACGTCAAAAGGTCGATTGTGAATGCATCTTCCCAGATATCGACGTTGGGTAATTCTCTGGTTCTTGCGATCACCGCCCTCATGACTTCGGCACCGGTTGCGTCCCCTCGCGCGTGGACAATTCGCTCTCGGCTGTGTCCCCCCTCACGACCGAGGGAAAGCTCGCCCTCCTCTTGATCGAATTGGGTTCCCCAGCGGGCGAGTTCTTCGATTCGGTGGGGGCCTTCACGAACCACCATGTTCACGATTTCGCGATCGCACAGATTCCCACCAGCGGTCAAGGTGTCGGTCACGTGGGATTCGAAGCAGTCCTCAGGATCCAAAACGCCGGCGATGCCACCTTGGGCGTAGTTGCTGCTGGATTCCCGCAATTGATCCTTGGTGACCACCAGCACCGATTGATTGGATTCGACGGCATTGGCAGCCCGCAGGCCAGCCAATCCGCCACCAATAATCAGGATGTCGGCGAATCGGTGGAGTGATCTACGAGAATCAAACGGAACGAGATAGCGAGGTGTGATCATCTGCTGGGCACGTATTGCGTGCCAATGCGCGGGGCGAACATAGCTGCTTCGTTTGAGACTCGTGTCGGGCAGCACCTACCGGACCCTCTTTATACCGGATAGTCTGTTGGACTATGAGTACGCCTGATTCCACCTCCGAAACGGGGCCATCGGAGCCGCCGATAGCGATCGCCGGCCCGGCGATGGATCCCACCGTTCAGACAATCCAGCCGGGCGGCGGCGTCGTGATGTCGATCGAGCTCTTTTGGGGGCGTGTTCGCCGTGGATTGCTGCGGACTTTGCGGCCTGGGTTCGTCCGTCGGATGGCGCAAACTCGGCAAGGTGAGCGGGGGCCGTTGCCATTTGAGGCGATCGATCCGCGAGATGTGAAGTACTACCGTAATCAGCCAACCTATTGGTGGGCTGAAGAAGATGATGCATACGCTTGGCGGGATTCTCTCCCGTTCGTTCGTGCCGGACTGGCCGAGTTGATTTTGTTGGGCGGCGGCTCGATAGTGCTCGGAATCACGCTGAGTCTCTGGTGGTGGCCGCTGGGAATCCCGTTGGCGGTAATCGCGGTTCTAATCATCTGGTTTTTTAGAAACCCTCACCGCGAAATACCAACCGATCACGGATCAGTCGTCTCGCCAGCCGATGGAAAGTTGGTGCAAATTGAAAAAGTGAATGACCCTGAGCTTGGCCCTTGCGTGCAGTTCGGGATTTTTCTTTCGATCTTTAACGTCCACGTGAATCGAGCCTCTTTGCCTGGTCGCGTCGTCGCTGTCCGTTATCGACCTGGGAAATTCTTGAATGCGCTGCGTCCCGAATCAGCCCAGGAAAACGAGAATTTCGACGTGTTTTTAGTCGATAACGAAGCCGCGAAGGTCGGTAGCGAGCCCCGAACATTTCGGATCCGGCAAATTACAGGTCAATTCGCACGACGGATCGTTTGCTGGGTCCGTCCGGGTGATGTTCTCGGGCGGGGCGAAATATTTGGCATGATCAAGCTGGGTTCGCGAACTGAGTTGCTGATTCCTGACAGTCCGCAATTAGATTTAGTGGCAGAGCTAAATCAAAAGGTTTGTGCGGGCAGCACGATGCTGGCTCGCTATCGACATCCCCTAACCGATGCCCCCTCGGCGACTGAGACCTCGACGACTGAGACCTTAGCGGCGGACAAAGCTAAAGATTCGCATGAGTGAATTAAAGCATGAATTCCAAGTCGATCAGCCCAGCGGCGATGATGAGTTGGAATCACCTGAGAACGGCCAGTCGAGGCCTGATCGCCCAAAGCCAGCCCGTCGCCGTCGGCGTTTGACTTTGGCGGTTTTGCCAACCTTGCTAACGCTTGGCAATGGAGTCTGTGGTTTGGCCGCAATTGCCGTGGCGATGAGCGTCAATCTTGATTGGGATGAGTCGACCAAGTTGTTGGTCGCAGGCGGTTTAATTTTTGGTGGAATGCTGTTCGATGCCTTAGACGGCTCGGCGGCCCGAATGACGGGGCAGGCGAGTCGCTTTGGTGCTGAACTGGATAGTTTGTGCGATGCGATTACTTTTGGGACCGCGCCCGCCGTCATCGTCTGGCGATACAGTGACGGCATCGCTCTGCCCCAGAAAATTAGTTGGGCGATCGGTGTGCTGTTTGCGCTTTGCGTTTTGATCCGTCTGGCGCGGTTCAACGTCGAAACTGGAGAGGACGATGCGCACGATGGATTCGATGGCTTGCCCAGTCCCGCGGCCGCCGGCACGATCGCAGCATTCGCGATCGCGATGCCAGAATTGGCTGGTTATGCGTCAGAAGATTATTCCGAGCGAATTCAGTGGCTGGCATTGCAGGTCGAATCGGCCTCGCAATATTTGATTGCCGGTTTGACGTTGTCACTCGCTTACCTGATGGTTTCTCGCTTCGAGTACCCGCATGTGTTTCAGCAGTTGGTTCGCGGACGTCGACGACCGCACGAGATCGGCCAAGCCCTGTTCGTTGTCGGTGGCGCGCTGATCTTGCACTGGTTGGTGCTGCCGATCGCGTTCTGTTACTACGCGTTCGCATCACCGGTGCGAGCACTGATCAGTCGCTGGCGGAATCGACACGCAGTGCCCCCCGAGTCACAGTGATCCCCGAGTCACAGTGATCCCCGAGTCACAGTGATCCCCGAGTCACAGTGATCCCCGCCAAGTTGCAGCAATCTGCAGTGGCGAGTGGACCGTCGTTGTTGCCACGCTCTACAGCGACGCAAATCACCCGCAGGGAGACGCGATTTGACGAGTGGCGTCGGGATGCAGATGCCTGATGGTTTGCTAAGACGCTTCCGCAGCTTAAGAGTTTTGTTGGCAGCCGCATTAATGCGGTGAGTTCGCGAAGTCGAGTTACAGCTTGGCAGGTTGGCTACGTCTCTTCGATAGGGGACGCCGTCTCTGTTGGACTTCCGGCTTACCCGCCTGAGAGGTTCCTGCAGCGAAAGTGTCAGTCAATCAGTTTATTGATTGGGTACTCGACGATCCCGGTTGCTCCGATCGACTTTAGTTCGGGGATGATGTTTCGCACCACCGATTCTTCCACAATCGTGGTGACGTCGACCCATTCGGGGTCTGAAAGTTCGCTGATGGTTGGTTCTTGTAGGGCAGGCAGTAATGCCAGGACATTCTTCAAATCTGATCTCAGAACGTTCATCATCAATCCCACTTTGCCCTCGGCGTGCAGGCAAGACATCAGCATCAAGGCGATGTTATCGAGCTTCATTTTTTTCCAAGCGTCCTGGTGCGAATCTTTATTCGCGATCAATCGGGTGGTGCTCTGCAATACCTCATCGACGATCCGCAGATCATTCGCGCGGAGTGAGCTTCCTGTTTCGGTAACTTCGACAATGGCATCAGCGAGTCGTGGCGGTTTGACCTCGGTAGCTCCCCAGGAGAATTCGACGCGTGCTTCGACACCGTGTTTGGCGAGGTATCGCTTGGTCAGGCCAACGGCTTCGGTCGCGATCCGCATTCCTTGCAGGTCTTGGACTGTTTTGACGGGCGAGTCTTCGGGGACGCAGAGTACCCAGCGAACCGGGCCGCGACTGACACGGGAAAACACCAACTCGCAAACTTCGACGACATCAGCTTCTGATTCGACGACCCAGTCGTGTCCGGTGATGCCGGCATCGAGTACCCCCTGTTGCACGTAGCGAGCCATTTCTTGCGCGCGGATCAGTAGACACTCGATCTCTTCGTCATCGATGGTCGGATAGTAGGAACGCGACGAGAACTTGATGTTGTATCCAGCCCGTTCGAATAGCTCAGCGGTCGATTTTTGCAAACTGCCCGCGGGAATACCCAATTTTAAAATGTTGCGGTCGCTCATCACTCAGCTTTTCTTGTAAACCTGATGCGGATCAAAAACTCGCTCGCCGACTACTTCGGGTTCCGTTTGACCGGGAACTATTTTTCGGAAAAAACAAGTGCGGTAACCTTCATGGCAGGCGGCACCTCCGATCTGGTGGACTTTCACCAGCAGCGTATCGGCATCACAGTCAAAATAGATTGCCTGTAGTTCTTGGACGTTGCCACTCTCTTCACCCTTGCGCCATAATCGTTCTCGGCTGCGGCTGTAGTAGCAAACTCGCCCCGTTGCGAGCGTTTCCTGGTAGGCCTCTTGATTCATGTAGGCCAACATCAGGACATCACCGGTTTGATCGTCCTGGGCAACCACCGGAATCAGAGGCGTTTTTTCAAAGTCGGGCCCGTTCACCACTCGCTCCTCAACACGCGATGTTAGGATCAAAGTGTCAACATACCAGCCGGGCCGAGAGATGGTAGGGCGGGTGGTCAGGTCGCGTGATTCATGCGATGTCTGGCGTCGCGGCCCGCAGGACGTGGTTCTTGGATAATCGCACCGTGAATGCTTGCTGTTGCACCGACACGCCTGAGCAACTCGTTGCTATGCAATAACTTGGGGTGAAGAGCGCGAGATCGCACGCCTTAAGTCAATGCGGGATCGATTGGGGCGGGTGAATTGGTTCGCTCGCCTGCCTTGGTTAATGCTTCTTGATTGGGCAATGGGTCGTATTGCGTGGTTTCTTCGGTGACCAGTTGTCCACCCGCACTCCAGTACAACGAATAGCTAATCGGCACCAAATACAGTACGACGATCGTCGCAAACATCTCACCAAACGCGATGCTGGTCGCCATCGGGATCAGGATTTGCGCCTGAATTGATGATTCCAGCAGGATGGGTGTCAATCCGCCAATGGTCGTGATGGTGGTCAACAAGACTGGTCGAAAGCGTCGCGTTCCCGATTCTCGGATCGCATCGTTGATCGGCATTCCTGCCCGCACTCGAGAGTTGATAAAGTCGATCAGCACAATTGAATCATTGACGACGATTCCGGTTAAGGCGACGATTCCGTAAAAGCTAAATAGCGTCAGTGGCAGTCCCATGATCAGGTGTCCAACGACGGCACCCAAGACACCGAAGGGAATGATCAGCATCACCAAAATCGGCTGCATTGCGGATTTGAATTCAATCGCCAGCAGGACGAACATCACCAGCAAGGCGACGAAGAATCCGCCGAACAAACTGACCATCGACTCCGCACGCTGCTCTTGTTGGCCTCCCCATCGCACGCGAACCATCGGGAACTCTGCGAGTAGTCCTGGCATAAAGTTCGCCTGGAGATCTTCGACGATCTCAGCCGCATTACCCACGGTTTCGTCCAGATCACTTGCGACAGTGATTGAACGTGCCTGGTCGATGCGATTGATTTCGGAGTAACTGCGAACGACATCGATTTCAGCCAGTGCGGTGATGGGGCGTTCGACACCATCCTGCAAACGCACTCGAATCTCGTCGAAGTTGGACAGCAGACGCCGGTCTTCACGCGGGTAGGTGACCATGATTTTGACTTCGTGGCGACCACGTTGCACCCGCATGACTTCTTCGCCGTAGTACGCCGCGCGAACCGTTTCGGCGAGATCCGCGGTGCGAACTCCCATCGCAAAGGCTTCTGGTTTGATCCGAAAACGGTACTCCCATTTGCCTGGGACGGAGTCATCTTTGATATCGAAGACGCCGGGATATTCCGCTAATTTGCTCTTGCAGCGTTCGACCGCTTGCTCGAGTTTTTTAATGGCATTACTTGGGCCGAGTAATTTGAACTCGATCGGGGTCCCGCCGGGGCCAAAGGATCTTGCTCCTAAACTCAGTTCCTCCGTCCCTGGAATCACACCGACCTCTTGACGCCAAGCCGCGACGATTTCGCGACTGTGAACGCCACGTTCTTCGGCCCGCAGCAATTCGACTTCGACGCTGCCAAGATGTCCGCCACCGCCAGATGGCATCGGTGAACCACCGGGACCCCCGCCTTGAACTTGTGCACCAACAACACGGAATGAGTTCAGCGCAATGGCCTTTCCTTGCGATTCGTAATTTTCAGCCACCCGCCAGAACGCATCCTCACACTGCTTGGTAGCCGCATCGGTCACTGATTCAGGCGTTCCATCGGGAAACATCACCCGCGCCGTTAGCGTGTTGCCGTCTACGCGAGGAAAGAAACTGAATTTGATCGTCCCGCTGCGATATAAACCGTAGGTCAACAGCAGCGAGGTCAAGCACGCCGACACAATGATGAGGCGGTTATTCAGCATCCACAACAAACTGGGGCGATAGATGTGATGGATGTACCAATCCAGTGATTTTGTCGCTAAGCGATTTGCCCACCATGCAGGTGCCATTAGCCATCGCACGGCAAAAAACACCACATTCATGATCTTGAAGATCAAGCTCTCGCGATGTGCCAAGTGGCAGGGCAAAATGGTGACACATTCGATCAGTGATGCGACTAACATCGCGATGATTGCTGCCGGCATCACCGAAGTGAATTTGCCCATCGTTCCGCCGACGAATAGCAGGGGCGAAAAGGCGACGATGGTCGTTAGCACAGCGGTTGTCACCGAAGGAATGACCTCGACAGTACCGTCGATCGCTGCTTGCATGTAGGACTTCCCCATCTGCCGATGAGCGAACACATTTTCGCCAACTACAATCGCATCATCCACAACAATTCCGAGTGCCATGACAAAGGCAAACATCGAGATTTGATTCAACGTCTGCCCGGTCAAGTACAAGTACGTGCCGGCTGCTAGCAGAGAAAACGGGATGCCCAAGGCGACCCAAAAGGCAAGTTTTGGATCAAGAAAAAGCAGCAGCAACACGAAGACGATCAGCAGTCCCTGAGAACCGTTTCGCATCAGCAGGTTCAGCCGTCCACGCACCTCGACCGATTCGTCACTCCACGTCATCAGCTCAAACCCGGGCGGGAGTTCCGCAGTGGCGGTGTACGCTTTGACCGCATCGATCATCGCAAGCAAGTCTTGTGAAGTGCTCCGCTGGACCGTCAATGCCAGTGCTGGCTTGCCATTGATGACGTTGATCGCGGTTGCATCGGCAAACTCGTCTCGCACGCGACCTAAGTCACCGACCGTTAAGACAGCGCCACTTGACTCGGTCACCAGTGGCAATTCCGCCAAGTCATCGCCGTTGGTGCGGCGGTTGTTTCCCCGTAGTAAAACTTCCTGAGAACGGCTGCGAATCGATCCTGCCGGCAGTTCTCGATTTTCGCGACGGATGATGTCGGCGGCTTGCTGCAGGGTCAGGCCATGGGATCGGAGCGTTTCCTCAGGGAATTCGATGTCGATTTGGTAATCACGAGCGGCCAAATAACCGACCTGAGTAACCTCGGGAATGGCTAACAGGTCTTCGCGGATTTTTTCGGCCACTTCGCGCAGCGTCAGCTCGGAGCCGTCGTTCAAAGATTCCTCACCGAGTGATTCCCCATCGAGTGATTCCCCGCCGAGTGATTCCGGTCCCAGTACGCCGACGCGAATTGACGGGCGACGATTGGTCACCAGAGTGATTTGAGGGTCTTCCGCTTCCAATGGAAAGCTGGGGATGCGATCCACCTCGCTGCGGACTTCGTCCAAGACACGATCGGGCGATCGGGCGTCCGGAAATAACTCAAGAACAACGTTGCAATTACTTTCCTGAGCGACCGTGGTGATCTTTTTGATCCCTTCGATTCCACGTACTGCTTCTTCAATCTTTTGGCCAATTCCCTCTTCGACTTCCTGGGGAGCTGCACCTGGGTAGGGAACCGAGACCAAAATTCGATCCAGTTCAAATTCAGGAAATGACTCTCGCCGCATTGCCCCCATTGAATACCAGCCGACGACGAAAACGCCGATCATGCAGAGGTTCAATGCCGACTTGTTAGCAATCGACGCACGAACAATCGACCTCATGGCTGATCTCCCTCGGCAGTCTTCGTCTGGCTACCGTTCGGTTGATCGCTTGCGGTATCAACTGGAATGCGGCCAATTGGTGGGGCAACCATCGCGGTTGGGTCCGGTATTGGGGCGTTCGGTTTCAAGGCGTTCACTGCTAAGCCACTGATTGGCGTGGCGAGTGGTGAAACGACCACTGCGTCGTCAGTTTGCAAACCATCGGCGTGTTGATGAGCGATCACCCAGCGGTCATTGGAGTGCGCAATTTTGGCGATATTCCGTTTGAGCTTGCCGTCGGTGACGGTCCAGACAATATTACCGGGTTGGATCGCAGTTTGAGGGATTTTTAGCAACGCGATCGGTGGTTGAGCTTTGATGAGAATTTTGACAAACATCCCGGTCATCAAAGTGGGCGGATTAAAAGCGACTGCTGAATCTGGCGTCGATTCCCCGACCGTAACCTCCAGTGGCTTATCAACGTGTACTCGGCAAGGAATCATCCGTGTTTGATTGTCGATGCCGCTACCGTCGTATCGGTTGACTATGCCTTGCCAATGGTAGGAAACATCGCCCAGTTGAAACGTCACCACGGCAGGCGTTTCAGGAAAGTCATACGCTTCAGTCAGGTCAGTGGCGGTGGAATCGTGCGCTGTATCGCTGCGGGTGTTCGGTTTAGCCTGCCACAGCCAATTCATTTGTTGCATGTGCAGTTTGCAGGTCACGTCCAATTGAGAAGTGTCTTGCAGTGTCAGCAGAGGACTTCCCAGTTGCACATAACTGTCTTGTTCGACGTTGTCCATGATGACAACACCGTCAAGTGGTGCAAAGATTTCGGTGCGTTGTTGAGACAATCTCGCTTTATCAAGATTGGCTTTGACCAATACTTTGGCGCTTTGCATCCGCACGGCTCGCTGAGCCAGCAGTTTTTTCTGATCCAACAGCGTCTGCAGACTGTTGCGGGCGGTCAATTCAGCCCGCCGTGATACATCGAGTTCACTTTCAGAAGCTGCTTGAGTGGCACGCAAATCCACATTGCGTTGCAGCTGGCGGACATCAATTTCAAGTTGTTGGCCCGCCAGTTCTATCTGATTTTCGGTGGTGGAAAGTTCCACGTTCAATTCTTCGATCATGGCATCGGCTTGCTTCAACTCTTCCTGCAGTCGTGCAACTTCTAATTCGTAATCGCGTTGTTCGATCCGCAGCAGCAGGTCCCCTTTTTTTACCGCTCGCCCTGTGCGACAGTTGTCGGACTTGAATTCAATTCGTCCGCTCACTTGTGCGGCCAGTTCGATTTCACGAAACGGTACGACGACGCCATCGACTTCAAATGGGATGCCGCCTTGGTGGGCTTCGGCTGTGGCGACGCGAACAACAGGTAACGCGCCGCGGTCTGGTGGGCGCGTGGGGACGACAGGCTTGCCCAGCAGGAAGAAACCGACCACGCCACCAAGCAAGAGGGCGAGGGAAATGATTGTGCGGACAAACGTGCTCAGAGTATTCATTGCGAAGCCTTGATGCGGAAACGACAGCTCATGTAGTTTAAACACGCTTGGCGGCAGCACCAGTTTTGTGCCAAACGTTTTAGGTTGCCGAACGCATCTTTGAACATCAAGCAAAGGCAAGCCGGAGCGGTCAGCGTGTTCAAGACTGTGAACGGGGGCTCACTGTTTCGCGACTCGCGTCGTCTGATTGGTGGGCGTTTGAGTAGTGGCGTTCGGTAAAACCGTCCAGCTATCCCTCCACTGGCATTTTTGGCAGTGAATCCAAGAATAAGCGACCATAGGCTTTGGTGCGGATTCGTGGGTCCAGAACGACCACCATTCCTGTATCACGGCGAGTCCGAATGAGTCGTCCAAAGCCTTGGCGGAACTTCAAAACAGCTTCGGGTAATTGATAGTCCGCAAATGGATTTCCACCCATCGATTTGATCGCATCGAGTCGGGCTTCAATTTGAGGATGGTCGGGAACAGAAAACGGTAATTTCGTGATGATCACGTTGCTTAACGATTTGCCTGGGACGTCAACGCCTTGCCAAAAGCTATCAGTGCCGAACAAGACACCCCGTGAATCACGGCGGAAAGCGTCTAGCAGTTGAGTGCGATTTTGGCTGGCTGCTTGGCTATACAGTTGCATATTCTGCGTGGCCAGCCAGGGAGCAAGGGCGGCAGCACAACGTTTCAAAAGGTCGTAACTGGTGAACAGCACAAAGGCGTGCCCGTCGGACTGGGTGACATACTTTTTGATCTGGTCGGGTAACGCTTTTTCGAACGCTTCACGCTGGCTCGATGGATCTGGCAACTTCGTTTCCAGGACCAACTTGGCTTGTTGTTGGTAGTCAAAGGGGCTGCCAACCCGCAGTGACATCCCACCTGATAAGCCAATTCGGGAGCGATAGAAAGAGAACTTGTCGTCCGTTCCTGTGGCCAACGTGGCACTGGTCATCACGACTGATCGAATCATCTTACTTTGGAAAAGTTCCTGCCGCAGGGTTTGACCGACATCAATCGGCGAAGCCGCCAGTGCGATTCGGTCAAGGCCGCGGCGCGACCCACTTCGTTCCAACCAGTAAACCGCATCATCCAGATCGTGCGTCAACCATTGCCGTAGCCCACCCGCTAAGGCAAGCATGCGATCATGAGCGGAATCGAAATCTAAGCGGTCAGCGTCGGTGTCTTGCGCGGCAGCTTGTTGCTTGAGCGCCATCGCCAATTTTTCCATCGGCTTGCTCAGTTCATTCGCCACCACATTACTTTCAAGGACACGACCGTTGCGGGGGCCACGGTCCGTCATCCAGTCGAGCAGGTCTGCGAATAGGTTGGTCGCTGCGAATCGGCACTGATCGACCTGCTGTTGCAGCCCCCGCAGTTGTTTGTCAACTAAAAGGCCTTTCTGTGTTCTGTCGTTGTATAAACGATTGAACAGATAATCGAATTGACCATTGGTCAAACGAATTCCCAGGTGGTCACCCGCGACCGATTCGAGAGTATGGCACTCATCAAGAATCGCAGCATCATAATCTGGGATCAGCGAAACACCTTGTCGCCTTAATGCCAGGTCGGTGAAGAAGAGGGCATGGTTGACCACAAGGATTTGGGCACCCATCGCTCGCCGTCGGGCACGAAAGTAAAAGCAGTCTTTATGGTGTTTGCAGGAACGACGCAAGCAATTGCCGGTGTCACTGACCACTTCATCCCAAACCGTCGCTTCAGGGCGGATCGGTAATGATGATAGGGATCCGTCCGCGGTTTCGGTCGACCAATTCTTGATTTGACGAAGCTGTGACATTTGCTCGTCGGTGCTCATCAGCGTCGTTGCCTTGCTGATCGCTCGATTCATTCGCCGGAGCGAAAGATAGTTCCCACGTCCTTTGACGAGCACTGCAGAAAATTCCAGCGGGATCACGCTATTCAATAGCGGAATGTCCTTGGAAATCAGTTGTTCTTGCAGGCTGATTGTGTGTGTTGAAATCACGACGCGTCGCGACCGCTCCGGTTTTTCACCGTTGCTCTCGTTACTGGAAGCCTGGTCGGCGGTAGCGTACAAGATGGCGGGAACCAAGTACGCAAAACTCTTGCCGGTTCCGGTTCCTGCTTCGGCAATCAAGTGCTGGTTGTCCCACAACGCTTGGTCAACCCCGCGTGCCATCTCTAGCTGCTGTTGACGGGGTTCGTAGTTGTCCAGGCGTCGCGCAATTCTTCCTTCTGGGCCAAGGATCGAATCGACTGATAGCACTTCGTTCACAAAGGCTCCTGATGGTTCTGCGTTTCACAGCCCGATAACGTAGCGGGTCGTGTGGTAAACGAAAAATCCCCCTTGCGAATCAGCGTTTCGGAAATCGACTCCGGAAGTCTCCTAATCCAAGGCGGGCTCATCGAATCTAAAGTCGACCTCTCGATCTGCCGGCGGTTCGGAATCAGACGGAAGCAGCCTCAGGCTGGGGGCCTGACCGATGTGCCAGGTGAGAGAGCCTTCTATTTGTGATGCCGATTGTGAATTTGGCCACAGACTACCCGTCTTGTCCTCGTATTGGCCCAGTCTTTGTATTGGCCCAGTCTTTGTATTGGCCCAGTCTTTGTATTGGCCCAGTCTTTGTATTGGCCCAGTCTTTTGGTTTCGCATGCTCCTGTTTTCTGGTGTCGTTTGCGATTTGTCGACTTTGTGCGGGTGTTGCTTGGCGGAAGATGGTCCCGAAAACCAAGATTAAAGGTCAAAGTTAGAATAGCTGCTCATGAATTCACTGCAGCTATCCTGCCCGATCTGCGACCGCCGACTTCAGTTACCGGTTGGGGCGGCAGGTCAAATGGCACGATGTCCCGCCTGCGATGCAACCTTTCCGGTGGCGGACGAATCGCTTGGGACCGATCCCCCGCTGCTCGTGGCAACGATCGATCCCAATTTTGAATCCAATCCGCTGGTCGGGCTCATCAAGTGGAGCTTCGCTCAGGATCGAGCGCAGTCTTTTGCGATCTGGTAGATCTCGTTCGCGTCCAAGACTTGATCGTTGGATTCGAAGAGTTGTTTGATCGCCGCGCGGTGCGTTTTCATCTTCAGTCCACCGACCCCGATGGCGCCGTAGGCCACACCATTACCCAACGGAGCTGCCTTGTCGGTGACCGAAACGCCGCCGATCCCCGCCGGAGGAACGGCATTCAAATCGATCGCCACCTTTAAGGATTTGATGCCTACGATGGTTCGTTCTTTGACCAGTTCGAATCCAGCCGCCGCACAGCCAATAACGATCTGGGCACCATCAAGCACGTTGGTGCCGATTCCATTTCCAATGGCTGCCGCCGTTAACTTTCCGTTTTTGACCTTATTGGCAATTTCTTTGCACGCGACTTCGGCTCGCTGCTTCGAACGGCTGGTCAGTGTGACATCCGCCCCGTCGCTTGCCATCAGTTGAGCGACGCGGCGACCAACTGGCCCGGTTCCACCCAGCACGACAGCTTTCGCGCCGTTGAGGTCGATGTGACGGCTGGCAGCGACCACTGCCGCAGAGGCCGTGGTGTTGCATCCGTTGGCATCCAGCATCAGCGAGACTCGAACGGGGCCGAAAAATGCGTCTTTGCATGCGGCCAGTAAACGCTCGGCGACCATCACATCGGATCCGCCAATAAAGATCGCGGTATGTCGTAGGTCACCGCCGCCTCGAGTAAACATCGCACCATGCACCAACGGCTCGACACTCGTGACTTGGACGCCGCCGTAGCGAAGCATGTGATCGACCCCCGCATCAATTGCGACGATGGAGTCGAACGAGCTTGGTTGAAGATCACTATCCAGTTGGATCAGGATTCGACTCGTCATTCGCTATCCGATGAAGAGACCACAGGCGGGTCACGGGAGACACGTGGATCGGCACAGATCGCCGACCCCACGTGATGGTGCAAATTGAAACAGAGCGGTCCCAAGTTTCTCCGAACATTGTTCGGGAGTCCCTTGTCGACAGCCGGTCAGCGAGTGACCTTTGCTTAGAAGCCCTTGAAAGGGTGTGCTGCGGAATCTTTTTTGGCGAGCATCTCGTCGGCTGACGGTTTGCTTCCCATTGCCGCTGCGAGTGACTGCTTTACCGCTTCGTAGTTGTAATCGTAAATCTTCTTGTCATCTTCGGCGGCAGGATGAATGAAGACGCCGCAGACACAAACGAGTTCTTCGGTTTGATCCTTCGGAATGATCCCTTCGCCAACGGCGTCAGCGACCGCTTTGGCAACCGCAGCTTGGGCGGGACCAAACATCTGTACAGCCTGCTTCATTCCCTTGATGGTTACTTTTGTGATCATCACTGTCGATGGTTTGACCGCAACGTTCGGCTCGAGGACGGCCAGTAGGTTGGTGTGGCCTTCACTCTGAGTTGACAGTGCATTTGCAAATGCGACGCCGACAGGTCCGTCCTTGCTACCGATCATCAGATCGATGTGAGCGATTTCGTTACCTTCGCCGACCAGTGCTTCACCAACGTAGAATTGCATGACGTTTTCGCCTATGAAGGGGAGAGTGCGAGAAAGGCTCGTCCGGTACAACCTTTGAAGCCATGTGAATTAATCGTTTGGCTGAAAACCCTAACAGACCGCACCGGCGATGCAAACACCCGAGACGCTGTCGAAATCAAACCAGATCAATCGGCCGCCGCTTGTACTGATCGGGGCGTCCGTGCGGGCGGCCGCCCAATCAGCCCGGCGCGGCGGCTACCGAGTGATCGGGATTGACCTGTTTGGTGATGCTGATACCCGCGAATTGTGCGACGAATTTTACTTGCTGAGTCCCGAAATCCAGCAAATGACCCGTCCAGAATTGGGTGATCGTGTCCTGGCAGCAATCCGAGGCTTGCCGATCTTGCCGGTCGGTGGACTGCGACGCTGGCCGGCCGATTTGCCAGCCAACGGGCTCTTCGGCAGCGATCCCAACGAAAACTGCGGGTCGGAGAATGGGGTGTTGGACGATCGCGCATCCGGCAAGGGAACCTTTCGGCCGCCGGGATCTTTTCGCGATTTCGATGACCTGGGGGATTTTACTGAGGATCCGGCCATTGGTTTTCCAGAAACGATCAATGCGATCACGCCACCGGGTCGTGGCAAGTGGCTTCGGAAACGAACCGACAGTTGTGGTGGCCTGGGGATCTGCTGGGCAGCCAACGAGGATGGGGGCAGCTTGTTTCGCCAAAAGCCAGCGGGAGACAAGAATCAAGCAGCAGACCAAAATCACCTGGGAGACCAGAGTAGTGAAACGCGATTACAGCGGTGGGTCCGCGGCCGTCCGTTTGGTGCGACTTTGATCCACGATGGTGATCAGACGACCCTGGTCGGTGTTTGTCGGTCGGTCGTGACTCGGATCGGCTCTTTTCCTTTTGCTTACGGCGGCTCCATCGGGCCGGTGGTGTTGCCACCATCGGTAACCAACGGCATCACGAGGTTTGCGGACCGTGTTGCTGAAACCCGTCGATTGAGAGGTTTGTTTAATGTCGACTTTATTCTTGATGGGCACGATCGAGCGTGGATCTTGGAAGTGAATCCACGCTGGAGTGCGTCGATGGAATTGCTGGAGGGTCAACTACGAGAATCTGACCCCACAAGTTCGCTGATTGCGATGGACCTGCGAAGTCGAGAGCGGCGTCTGCGTTCCGCGGAACGGTCATCGATTCGCTGCCAGCCCCGATCGATCTATCAGCCCCGATCGGTCTATCAGCCCCGATCGGTCTATTTCAAGCGAATCCACTTTGCCAGCCGACCACACGTCTTTCGTCGTAAACGCTGGACTGCGGCTCTGCGGCTCGGATCGTCGCTACACGATATTCCGGTCGACGGACAGCGCATCGGCATGGGAGAACCAATTTGCACCGAGATAGAACGATTGGAGTGGAACGCGGAGGAAAGCTGATTTCTTCCCAGCAGCATCCTGTCACCACACCGTTTGGGTACCGCAGCATCTCGAGCCCAGCTTCAACTGGAGCCCCGAGCCCAATGGCGGCCCGAACCGATTGTGCGGGCATTCAGTTCTTTGATCCCAATCGTGCTCGTACTCAGGGCGTAGCCCGGGACTCGTACTCCTATGCGAGTCCGCGCGACAGCAAGGAACGTGAAACGCCGTCGAGATGATCGTTAATTGCAGACGGTTTGCTCACATCCGCGCCGAATCGAGTACCGCTTCGCTAAGTACGATGATGGGTCCGAAAAGAGATGGGCATTCGATCTCGCGCACTCGAAGCTGCGCGGTCGATGATTCGATAGTAGGCTGATCGGCGGGACGGCCGGTTTGGACTGGCCGAGTCGTGTCTGTCGCAAAGAGCCAGAACCACGCTATACGCCCGAGTCGCGAAGTTGGGCGTTCTGGCAATGAACAAATTTTCGTCACGACTTCGCGTCACGACCGCGTGTTTGCCAACGTTACCATCCGAGCCACCGAGCTGAAGAATTCGTTCAGCCCGGCGTCGTCAATCGCTACGTTTATTCGATGCCGCGTTCTTCGGCGTAGGTGTACACCCTGAACATCTCCTGGTCCTCTAGTTCGTCATGAACGGTCAACTGACCTGATTGGTCGAACAGCAACATCACGCCGGGACTTTGGACATCTGCGGTGATTTTGAGTGGCTTGGCGCCATCGATTGCGACAACGGTGGTGCCACTGACCAGCGAAGCGTTGGGCATTTTCTTTACCAGCAGGGAAATGGGATCAACCACGTCGGCTGATTCCATATCTTTGCTCAGCACGGTTCCCGCAATGACGTCCAATTCGACGGGAATACGAGCGCCAGTTTTCGGGTCGTATTGAGAGGCCAGCAGTTTTGCCTTGGGCTCGCCCCGTGAGTATTCGACCTGTTTGCCGCCAACGGTCGCCGTTGCGATGGGGCCGCGTTCGACAGGGCCGACGTAGTAGTGTTCCAAGCTCGGTAGGGATGTAATTGCCGAGGGTTCACTCCAGTCGCTCCAGCGTTCGAACAGTTCTTCGCGGGAATCTGCATCGGCAGCTTTTTTCATCTGCTCTTGAATCCGCGTGGCTACTTCGGGAGCGAGGTTCTTGACCTGGGGTTGCTGCTTTTCAGAGAAAGGGAAGTTTGGATCAACGACGGAGAAACGAATTCGGTAGACATATTTGCGGCCAAGAACTGGTCCATTTTTGATTCCGGCGAAGTCATAGAACCGGATCATTTTATGTTCGACTGGGTCAACTTCCGCGGCACGGCCGCTCATTCCCATCATCATCCCCATCATCATGCCATCCATGTCGCCCATTTCGTCCATTTCCATCCCCATGTCCATGCCGCCACCCATCATTTCATCCATGCCACCTACCCCGCTTCGCTCGCCCGGCCCGCGAAGTTCGAGGTCATCCAGAGCGGCATCGACATCGAATTCGCCAAAATCTTCGACCTCGTCGGTCTGATTGGCCAATTGCTGCAATTCTTGCTTCGATAGGGCTGGGATTTTGGTGTGCTTGGCCCAGGTTCGGTAGTCATCCAGTAGGACCGGTGGAAGCCACATCGTAAAGGCGTCATCGCGGTATTCCGGGTGAACAGTTTCGGGTGCAAATCCAGACCAGAATTTTCCGGCAAGTGTGGTGTATCTCAGGCGGGTCCAGATATCCACCCAGTCTTCATCAACGAGTTGGTCAACCGGTTTATCCGTGACGTCCGCACGCTGGACTTCGAAGCCGTAGTAGTACGGTGTGTCACGTGCTGGCGTGTATTCGGTAGCATCCGCCAACGCGAGTTCGAAGTTCGCATAGAGTTCTTTGTGAGGGACCAGGGCGGTGCCCACGATGAATTGACCGAGTCTGGGTTCGGGCAATCGTTCGTCTTCGGTTTTACTTGGACGAAAACCAAAGTCATGTTCGGCATTGAATGTTCGATTGGGTCCTGAATCACCTTCCATGCCCAGCATGTCGCCACCGAACATGTCGCCGTCCATCTCCATCTCCATGTCCATCCCGCCTTCCATGTCGCCCATTTCCGCATCCATACCGCCGAACCCTAATCCCTCCTCAGCACCACCTCGATTGCGATTTCGACGGCGGCGGGTTTTCTTTTCAACCTTCTCCAGTTCGTCGGCGCCTTCGAGGTCATATAGGGCGTACTGAGGCTCGTCGCTGTTGGTTTGGGCTCGAAAGGCAATTGCAGTGGTCACCGGCGTGAGCTCGATGGAAGTCGCTGCGACCAAGACGGGATCTTGCCGACGAACAATCGACTCCAGCGTTTTGCCCTCCCAGGTTCGCTCCAGTTTGTACTCCGAAGGTTCCACTGCGGTGTACAACTTTTTGGTTTCGCGGACGATGTCGAATGTCGGGTTCCGATCCTTCAGAACTTCATCATTGTGGTTGATATCGACATCACTTCGGACCTGAGTCGCGTCCTGTTGGAGTCCAGCAGGCAGATGCTGATCAAGGAAGTTGGGCTTCTGAAGCCCTTGATACATCAAGAACACAGAGACACCGATCACCACCACCAAAATCATCTTTTCGAAGTGGTTGATGAAAAAGTTTTTGATCTTATCGGTATCCATGGGATCGTCCCTTATACGGATCAGGTAGTGAAGGTGAAGGGGAGAGAGTGGAATCTCGGAAACGAACTAGGCTTGATTAGGGTTGCGTTGCTGCCGTCGATGTCGGCGGGGCGGTGCTTGTTCCGGTGACCGGTGCGGTTGTGTCGCCCGCTGGTGCGGTTGTGTCGCCCGCTGGTGCGGTTGTGTCGCCCGCTGGTGCGGTTGTGTCGCCCGCTGGTGCGGTTGTGT
>JBMYRF010000030.1:3004-95148 GCA_049602075.1 Rubripirellula sp. | reverse complement strand
GCTGCTGAAGGTGCTCAGCGGCGCGCACCGTGCAGATACTGGCTCGATGCAGATCCAGGGACAAGCGTACCGACCACAAGGCCCTCATGACGCCCGGCAACTTGGCGTCGCGATGATTTACCAAGAGTTAAATCTTGCGCCCGACATTAGCGTCGAAGACAACATTTTGCTGGGACACTCCGGAACCGGTGGTGGATTGCTACTACGGCGGAAACAGCGAGATAAGGTCCGACAGGCACTCGATGCGGTTGGACTCGAGGACCTGGACCCACGAGCCATCGTTGGTGAGCAATCCGTTGCAACCCAGCAACTGCTCGAGATTTCACGCGCCCTGGCAAGTGATGCTCGGATCATCCTCTTTGATGAACCAACTAGCTCATTACCACAGAAAGATGTCGCTCGACTGTTCAAAATCATCGAGCGTTTACGCGAGCAAGGAATCGGCATTATTTACATCAGCCACTTTCTGGAAGAGATCCGCGAGGTCGCCGATACCTACAGTGTCTTGCGAGACGGAAATAATGTTGGCAGCGGTAAGATCGACGAGGTATCCGATGCTCAAATCGTTTCGCTGATGGTGGGTCGAGACGTCGATGACCTCTATCCATCAGTCCCGCATCAGCCAGGTGAGACCTGGGTCGAGATTCATCAACTTTGTGGATCACCGTATCCCAAAAACGTGAGCCTATCGCTTCGCCGCGGCGAAATATTTGGGATCGCGGGACTGGTAGGTGCAGGGCGAACGGAAGTACTGCGCAGTATCTTTGGACTTGATCATATCAATGCGGGATCCGTAATGGTTGATCGCCGCAAGATCGCCGCCAATGTTGGCAATCGCATGAAAGCCGGATTCGGACTTCTCTCCGAAGATCGCAAATCCGAAGGCTTGGCCCAAGACCTATCGATCATTGAAAACCTGACACTGGGTGGATTGAATCAATACACGACATGCGGCGTGATTGATTTGAAGCGCCGTGAACGGAATGCCCTCCGTTGGATGCAACAAGTAGAAGTGAAGGCGCACTCAGGGCACCAATTAATTTCTGAGCTATCCGGCGGCAATCAGCAAAAAGTCGCGATCGCGAGGATCCTCCATCAACAAGCCGACATTTTATTGATGGACGAACCCACCAAGGGAATCGACGTGGGTACCAAAGCAGAGATCTACCGTGTGATGGGGTCACTGGCGGCTGAAGGGAAAACGGTCGTCTTTGTAAGCTCTTATCTGCCCGAACTATTATCTGTTTGCGACCGAATTGGCGTGATGTCTCGAGGCAAACTGCGAGAGGTTCGGGATGCCGCAAGGTGGACCGAGGACGATGTGATGGCGGCGGCAATAGCGATAGAAGAAAACCTTACATTCAACCATTTGAACTGACCAAGATGCTGAACAAAATCTTTCGATCTCAACTCGGCCCCTTGCTTGCCCTGTTGTGTATCTTCGGCATGTTTGCAATCGCAGATTACGAGTGGAGTGTGGGAAATTTCCTTTCATCGGGAAACATCAGAATCATGGCGAATGGTGCGGCGCTGATTGCCGTGCCTGCTTTTGGAATGACCCTGATCATCATCGCGGCCGGCATTGATCTGTCTGCTGGCACGGCTTTGACGTTGTGCGGAACCGTTCTCGCAGTGCAACTTAACAACTCGGAAGTTGCTGCGGGTGATCCCGGATTCGGCGCGATCATGGCAACCACCTTGTTCTGGATGATCCTGACCGGCTGCGTTTGTGGATTAGCCAATGGAGTGTTGATCAGTGCCACCAAAGTTGTTCCCTTCATTGTGACGCTGGGAACCATGACGATTTTCCTAGGAATCGGTCAAATCATCTCCGGTGAATCGACTGTCGGGCCTCCCCGAGGAAACATCCCTGAGTGGCTGAAGCAACTGAACGTGACTGGAAAAAATGGTGATTACCTAATCGATGGCCTGATGATTCCAACCAGCGTTTTGATCGCGTGCCTCCTCGCCATCCTTGTCGGGCTTTTGATGAGGTACACCGTATTTGGGCGTAACGTGTTCGCAATAGGCTCGAGCGAATCAACCGCACGGCTTTGCGGCATCAATGTTCCACTCACAATCGTTTCGGTTTACACCCTTGCAGGTCTCTTTTTTGCAATCGGAGGCTTGCTCTATTTTGCCGAAGTCAAAGTAGCGAACCCGAGCGACGGGACGGGAAAAGAGCTCGAAATCATCGCTGCAGTTGTGCTTGGCGGCGGCAGCCTAAGCGGCGGCCGCGGGTCGATCATCGGCACCATTTTCGGTGCTCTCATCATCATCGTGATTCGCAATGGATGCACGCTGCTGTCGATCCCAAATACATATACTCATATTATCATTGGAGGAATTATCATCATCGCCGTCATTGTCGATCAGTTGCGGCACGGCTCCCCAGAATGGTTTTTCCATCTGATTCGAAAGACCTAGACACGACAAGCTATCAGAATGAGTTCGCGGCTGAAAAAAGACTGCGACCAATCTCCAAACTGCCAAGAAAAGATGATGCTGGACGAATTAAGCCGAATATGCGCAATGCGAAACAGGCTCCAATTTTCAGCAAGAGTCACGCGATAAAAGAGAAATGATGTTTTCAATTGCAAACTCTTATCGATTCTTAGGCCTTCTATTTTGGATAGGGATTTTGGTCTGTGTTGCGTTTGCAACCAGATCGCGACAATCCGCTGATCTGCCTGATCCACCAGTCAGCCTGAGCGAATATTTCTTTAGCTCGCCAGTTCAATTTGAAGCGGTTGATGCTGCCCGCGTGCTTCGCGCGGGAGATCCTGTTTTCCAACAAGACTCCCAGGGTCAATGGACACAGATCGGGCACGTGGAAACGCGAGACGAAGCAACCGAGGGTTTGGTCAATGTTAAATGGTACGCGGATTCATCCCCTGATGGCTTTGCACTCGTTAGCCACTTCAGCCGCGGCAGCATGGAAGAAGTCATTGCAACGATGCTGCCAGAATCCAAACGTCAACAAATCCAACGGCGTTTGGCAGGTGTCCTCAAAGCCCATGGCGAAGAACTGAGCCGCGCCTTTACTCCCCTCGTACAGGACAGCTTGCGTCAGTCGATGCCACTGATCGAGGCCGAATTCCGCAACTCGGTCGAACGCCATCGCGCGGAAGTTGACCAACTCGCAGGCCGGTGGAACGATGATGTCGTAAAGGATCGTTTGATCCCCATGGCTCGCAGAGAAATCCTGCCAATCATTCGCAAGCACGGTGAACCAACGGCTGAACAGATCGGCAGAGAACTATGGGACCGTGCATCTGTTTGGAGATTCGGCTGGCGAATTGTTTATGACCGATCGCCACTGCCCGAGAAGAATCTCGTACAAGAGGAATGGGATCGGTTTGTAGAAGAGGAGGCAGTACCTGCCTTTGAACAACACATGGATGAGATCGTTGTGAGCGTTCAGCGAATCCTCACCGATGTCGCCGCAAACAGTGCGATCCGCAGCGATTTGGCGGAAGTAAGCTCCCAATTGGCCAATGATCCTGAAGCTCGAGAATTGGTACGAAAAATCTTGAAAGAGACTCTAGTCGAGAACGAACGCTTGAAACAAGCTTGGCGAGATGTCTGGACCAGCCCCGCGGCACAAGCGGCATTGACGATGGCGGCTGATCGCATGGAACCGGTGGTCCGCGGTATCGGTGATGACCTTTTTGGAACGGAAGAGGATGGAATTGACCCCAACTTTGCCCGCGTGCTGAGAAACCAAATCCTTGGTAAAGATCGCCGTTGGGTGACCACCACATTACGGCGATCAATCGCCGATGACGCCACGAACCGTACCATTACACCAGCCACTGAATTCATGGCGTACCCGCTGGTCTACATGGCCGATCAAGATACGCCTGGAGATTCGACCCAATGAGCGATTCGAATCCCAGTCAATCTTGCTGGCTACGTCTATCGAAGTTACATATCCACGCTGGCTCGAAGGATCTGCTGTCCGATACTTCAGTCACAATTCCCGCCGGCAAGATCACCGTGATCGTTGGTGGCAGCGGTGCGGGAAAATCGGTTCTGTTACGGACATTGGCAGGACTCATCCCACAGTCGGGAGAGTCGCTCTCCTGGTCGGGTCAAATCGAAGTGGGTCGTGACTCGGCACCACGACAAGGTCCCAATCACATTGGTATCGTCTTCCAACAGTTCGCACTGTTCGACGAACTGTCCCCGTTGGAAAATGTTCAGTTTGCCATCGACCACCGCAGCGACCAGTCACGGCCAGTTCCCCAAACATCAAAGCAGTGGCTGGAGGAACTTGGAGTGCCAGCGAACACACGCGTTTCAGGATTGAGCGGTGGCCAAAAACAACGGCTCGCGATTGCCCGCACACTCGCCGCTGATCCAGACGTGGTCCTGTACGATGAGCCAACCTCCGGATTGGACGCAGCCAGCGGCGGGAAAGTTGCGGAACTGATTCGCCAAACCCATCATGTGCACCAACGCACGAGCGTCGTGGTAACACACGATTACGAAACATTGATTCCGATCGCAGACGAGGTCTTGCTGCTGAACTCTGAAACCAAGGAATTGAGTTTTGTTCCGCGTGACCAGTGGCCCCAAATCCCAGAGCGAATGGTACCTGTCGCGTTGGAATCGTCCGAGGTGGTCGCACCGAGTCGCTGGTCGATGGCCGCGAAGTGGAGCGATCAATTCTTGACCACGACGGGGCACGCAGTCGTTGCGGCAACTCGCTTGCCATTCGATGCACTGCCACGTTTTCCACGCATCCGCTGGGGCGCAAGATTTTTCGCTCATTACCTGCGGCTCGTCGGTGGTCCATCCGCGTGGATCTATTTGTTGCTGGCAGGGCTGATCACAGGGTTCACGGCGACCTACTTCACGTTTCGCTTTCTGCCGTTCCGGCTTTACACGCAGCCTTTACTGATCGACGAATTACTGGCGTCCATTGGCTTCGCACTCTATCGAGTTTTGGTTCCTGTCCTGGCAACGATCCTGGTTGCCGCCCGCTGCGGTGCCGCGGTCGCGGCCGATGTCGGGGTCAAGCAATATGGCGGACAAATTGACGCGCTGCATACTCTGGGAGTGAAACCACGAGCCTACTTATTGGTACCGATTGTGATGGCATTCGTCGTTGCGACGCCGATTCTGGAATGGCTTTCCTACGAGGCTGCCCGAGCAATCAGCTTGGTCACTTTCAATGCTACGCATCCGACCATCGGCCCTTATTTCTGGCAACTACACTTCGAACGGAACCTGGTAACCGATGGCACTAGCTGGCCACTGGGCTGGAACTGGGTGCTACTAAAGAACATCGCCTGTGGTATCGGGACGGCAGCAATCGGTTACTATCGTGGCGCAGCGGCGAAGCATTCAGCCAGCGATGTTAGCGATGCAATTACTTCGACGGTGCTCTGGACAACGCTTTACGTACTGGTTGTGCACTTTATCGTCGCGTTGCTGGAGTTCTGATAAACTCGCATTGCCGGTTTGGCCCCAACTCGCTGCGAAATACAATCGAGGGCGAACGCAACAAGAACCGATCACTCCGCAATCCGAATCCAACCGCTCACCCAAAAGGAAACACATCTGTGGATAAGAAAGCGAAGAAACGACTGGATGTCATCAACAAGAAACTCCAAACCCTACGGGTTCAACTGGCAGGCTCGAAAGCTCAGGCCGATGACTTGGTCGAATTGAAGCAATTCGAGGACGACATCGCCAAGCTCGAAGCCGAAGCAAAAGAATTGAAGTCATCCTGAGTCTCTAGAAGCCTGAGTCTCTCGAAGCCAGACACCAATTCTATCCAGGTGATGCACCACTCCATTCTGGCAAGCGACTTGCCCACCGCAGTTCGTCACCCGAAATGGGATCGAACACGGTCAAGCCAGCGGCATGTAAACACATCGGTGGATCCTCAATCGCTAATGTTTGCCAAGCGGCAATTTTGTTCTTCGGGAGATAACTCGGGTCCCCGAGTACCGGGTGACCGATTGACCAAAGATGAATCCGGATTTGGTTGGTGCGACCCGTGATCGGCTTCGCTTCCAACAGCGTAGTTTCGTCGTCAAGCGACTTGATCACCCGAAATTCGGTGCGAGCATGCTTGCCGCCAATCGGATCCACATCTCGCGTTCCACCCTCGCCCCTCCGTGAACTGATCGGCGCATCACAGGTAAACTCACGTCGCTCAGGAATACCATGACAGCGAACGAGGTATCGCTTCTTAGCCGCACCAGATTGGAACTGCCTGGCCATGATGGCAGCCACCTCTGAACTGCGTGCAATCAGGACCAAACCGCTGGTATTCGCATCCAATCGATGAACCAGCTTTAAGCATTCACCGGGATAGACCAGCCGCAAAAACGAAATCAATGTATTTCGCTCGAACCGACCAGATGGATGGATCGGCAAAGGGGCCGGCTTTTCGATCACGATCAAATTCTCATCTTCCACCGCGATCAAGACCTGCGCATTGACGTCCGGCTCAACCGTATCGGGGAATGCATGCTCGAATTCTTCGCCCCCCCGCACCAAGGTCATCGGGTCAATGGGAATGCCACGTTTTCGGATGTGCCCCTGTGAAAACCAATCACACCAAGTCTGCCGCGATACGTGCGGATGTTGTTCGCAAACACAGTCAATCAACTTCCACTGATCCAGACGGCCAGGGATTCGAATCGGGCGCACATTCTCGTACGGCTGACTGCCGGGGAGCGGGGTAATTCGTCGCCGCAGCAGTTCGTTGCGTTGCTGCAATGAAGCATTCATTTGTGGCGTCTCGACGACTTAAATGATAAAAGGACGAATCACGAGGACAAAACTTCGGCTTGGAGCATCGTTTTCCAGAGCCAGCGTAAGCTATTTTCTCGTTGACCGCGATCAAAAGCGACACATCGAATCTAGCGTCCCAACCCAACACCCTGTTCTGCTGCATTCAACGAATCAACAACGACCATCCCCATTGATTCAGCGCTACGTGTCGACCCCATGAAAGATCTCGATCGCCAACAGGAACGTCAATCACTGGTCAATCAACAATTGGCGAGTCGCGACATTCATGACCCACAAGTTCTTGCCGCGATGGGACGAGTCGCACGTCATGAGTTCGTGCAGCCGCAGCATCGATCAAAAGCTTACGATGATTGCGCGCTGCCAATTGGCCATCGCCAAACGATCTCACAACCTTACATCGTTGCCCTGATGACACAACTTGTCGCACCGCAAGCAGATTCGATCGCTCTCGACGTGGGGTCCGGATCCGGGTACCAAGCGGCCGTGCTGGCTGAGATTGTCGACAAAGTCTACAGCATCGAGATCATCGACGCCTTGGCCCACCAAGCGAGTGCACGGCTAAAACGACTCGGCTATCACAACGTCGAAGTGCGAGCAGGCGACGGATACCAGGGCTGGCCTGATCAAGCTCCGTTTGACGTCATCATTCTGGCAGCTGCTCCGGATCACATTCCAGCTCCCCTAATTGAACAACTCAAGCCAGGCGGCAAATTGGTCGTACCAGTCGGTGATCAGAGGCAAGTCTTGATGCTGATCGAGAAGCATTCCGACGGCAGTCTCCACGAACAAGCGATTATCCCAGTGGTTTTTGTCCCAATGACCGGCCCCTCGCTGCGGTAATCCGACTGTTATTGGATGAATGAAAATGCTTGTCACTGAGTCCTCTAGGCGTCATTTTGGCTACACTATTAGCATGGAATATCAGCTCCGCACCTGCTTCGTTTTGTTCGCGAGTTTCGTGGTCACCGCTGCGCGGGCAGAAGAGATTGATTTCGCACGTGACATTCGCCCGATCCTGTCGGAAAACTGCTCCTTTTGCCACGGCCCGGATGAGGAAACTCGAGAAGCCGATTTGCGATTGGACACCGCAACTGGCGCCGCGAATGTCATCGAACCGAACGACAGCGAAACGAGTGAATTGTATCGCCGCCTGATCACGGACGACGTCGACGAGTTGATGCCGCCGCCCGAATCCAATCGTCAACTTTCAAAACGCGAAATTGAATTGATCCGCAAGTGGATCGAATCGGGCGCAAGCTGGGAACAACATTGGTCATTCCAATCAATCCGCGAAGTAGAGGTCCCCCAGGTTTCCGTCACCGATCACGCGCCAGTCCGAAACCCAATCGATGCTTTTGTGCAGCAGAGATTGGCCGACCGAGGCATCTCACCGTCGCCGGAAGCATCACGATCGACGTTGATCCGTCGCTTGTCACTCGACCTAACAGGACTGCCACCGACACCTGAACAAGTCGCGACTTTCCTGGCCGATTCACGACCCGATGCCTACGAACGCCTAGTTGACCAGTTACTTGATTCCCCCGCTTATGGGATCCGCATGGCGTGGCCCTGGCTCGACGCCGCGCGTTACGCCGACACCAACGGATACCAGGGTGACCGTGAACGCACGATGTGGCCGTGGCGAGACTGGGTCGTCGATGCATTCAACAACAACTTGCCGTTTGATCAATTCACAACCTGGCAACTCGCCGGTGACTTAATCCCTGATGCCACCCCAGAGCAAAAGTTGGCGACCGGATTCTGTCGCAACCATATGATCAACGGCGAAGGCGGGAGGATCCCAGAAGAAAACCGGGTCGAATATGTCATGGACATGTCCGAAACGATGGGAACCGTCTGGCTTGGATTAACCCTCAACTGCTGTCGTTGTCACGATCATAAGTACGATCCGATCAGCAACCGCGAATATTATCAACTGTTCGCCTTCTTCAACCAAACCCCGGTGAATGGCGGCGGTGGTGACCCACAAACGGCTCCAAATCTCGCGGTGCCAAATGCTCAGCAAGCAAGCGAACTCAACACACTCGCGCAGCAAATCTCGGATCTCGACAAGCGATTGCAAAATCGCGATGCAACGCTAACTGCTGAACAACCCAACTGGGAAAAACAACAACTCGCGGGATTGAGTCGCGAACAATCCTGGCGATTGCTGACCGACTTGCAAGTCGATGCACTGCACGGCAGCTCAAAACTGCTAGACGACCAATCGATCTTGATCGACGGTGACGCGATCAACAATGACTACACCATCCTCGCATCACCGAACCCCTCGACGATCACGGGAATTCGGCTTGAAACACTTCGGCACGCGAGTCACACCGGGAACGGACTTTCACGTTCAGACAGTGGCAACTTTGTACTCACCGATTTTTTGGTATCCGTTAGCAATGGTAAAAATCCAGAACCAATGCCGGTGACGATTGCATCAGCCGATGCGACGTTCGAACAGGGGAGCCACGCAATCACAAATGCCTTTGACAATGACCCCAAGAGTGGCTGGGCAGTCTATGAAGGCCGAACCGTCGACCGCAGTCACACCGCTGTTTTTCGCTTTGCCGAACCAATTGAATTAGTCGCAGATTCAACACTGCAAATCTCATTGCGGCATCAGTCGGTTCATGCCCGACACAACATTGGACGTTTTCGGCTGGCGGTCACAAGTGATGACCGCCCAGATTTGTCCAATGAATCAGACCAACTGCTGGCGGCCTTGAGTGTCGAAACGGATAAACGATCAGATAACCAACGGAGCTTGATCCAATCAGCTCACCGCACGGCAGACGAGCTGTACCAGAAATTGCGATCAGATCGTGACAATCGGACCAAGCGACGCGATGACCTTCGCAACAGTCTGCCCAAAGTCATGGTGATGGAGGACATGCCCAATCCGCGTGAAACCTTTGTGCTCAATCGCGGTCTTTACAACAAACCAAGCGACAAAGTTCAGGCGAAACTGCCCGAGTTCCTGCCAAAGCCCCAGGCAAGCGACCAAACAGTCGACCGACTTCTGCTGGCGAAATGGCTTGTCGATGCTGACAACCCATTAACAGCACGGGTCACGGTGAACCGATTTTGGCAGCAAGTGTTCGGAATCGGCCTCGTCAAAACAACAGAAGACTTTGGCACCCAGGGCGAAACACCAATTCAGCTGGATTTACTGAACTGGCTCTCCTGGCAGTTCCGCGAAGACAGTTGGAATGTAAAAAACCTGATCCGATTGATCGTAACGAGTCACACCTACCGCCAAACATCCAAGTTGACTGATCGTGCAGTTTACGATCAAGATCCCGCCAACCGTTTACTCGCTCGTGCTTCGCGTTACCGTCTACCGTCGTGGATGCTGCGAGATCAAGCGTTAGCCGCAAGCGGCTTACTCTCACCCGTGGCCAGTGGACCAGCGGTGAATACCTATCAGCCACCAGGCATTTGGGAAGACGCGTCATTCGGAAAAAAGAAATACCGGCAAGATCAGGGCGAAAAGCTCTACCGACGAAGTCTGTTTATCTTCTGGCGCCGCATCATCGCGCCCACCATGTTTTTTGATAACGCTTCCCGACAAACCTGCACGGTCGGCGTCAATCGGACCAACACGCCACTGCACGCTTTGCAAACGCTCAACGATGTCACCTTTGTGGAAGCATCCCGAGCACTTGCTGAAACGGTTTTAGGATCGCCAGCCAAATCCGATTCCGATCGCATCGACCAAATCATGCGACGTGTGCTTGCCCGTTCCTGCAGTCCCGCCGAACGCCAAATTTTACTATCTGGTCTTCAACGCACGCGACTTCAGTTTGCGGATCACCCCGCAGAAGCAGTTCAACTGCTGGAAATGGGTGACTCCCCGCGAAACGAAACCTTGGATGCAGCCGAGCACGCGGCTTGGGCCAGTTTAACACTGGCAATACTTAATTTGGACGAAACGTTAAATCGAGAGTGAATTGGTGAATCCGCTGCAACAACATCGTCAGCAGTTGACGCGTCGCCAATTTCTTGGTCGCGGTGCAACGGGTATTGGAACCGCAGCGCTCGCCTCATTACTGCACAACGACCAGTCAGCTGTTGCGGCGAATCCAGCAGCACAATTCGGAGGCCTGCCATCGCTCCCGCACTTTGCCCCGAAAGCGAAGCGGGTCATCTATCTGTTCCAGAACGGCGCTCCCACTCATGTCGATCTGTTCGACTGGAAGCCTCGCTTACAAGAATTGCACGGCCAGCCCGTTCCCAGCTCTTACATTGGCGACCGGCGTTTTAGCACAATGACCGGAAAGGCCGACGGAAAGCTGTTGCTCGCGCCGGTTGAACCGTTTTCTCAGCGCGGTGAGTCGGGTGCCTGGGTTAGCGACTTCATGCCCCACACAGCCAATGTGGCCGACGAATTGTGTTTCGTTAAAAGCATGTATACCGAACAAGTGAACCACGCACCCGCCATTAACTTCATGCTGAGCGGGGCCGAGATGCCGGGACGCCCAACCATGGGCGCTTGGCTGACGTATGGTTTGGGAAGTGACACCGATGAACTGCCATCATTTGTTGTCATGACAAGCATTACCAAAGACACCTCATGCGGACAGATCTTTTACGACTTTTATTGGGGTAACGGCTTTCTTCCTTCACGTTTTCAAGGGGTAAAGTTCCGCGGCAGTGGCGATCCCGTGCTCTACGTTTCGAATCCAAACGGTATGAGTCGGGAAAATCGCCGTGGATGGCTCGATGACATCGCGGCAATCAACCAACTGAAACTTGATGAGTATGGTGATCCTGAGATCGCAACTCGAATCTCACAATACGAAATGAGTTTCAAAATGCAGGCCAGTGTCCCCGATCTGGCTGATCTTTCCAGCGAGTCGCGTGAGACCCTCGACTTGTACGGACCTGGCGTTGAGGAGCCTGGGACGTTCGCTCACAATTGCTTGATGGCGAGGCGTTTAGTCGAGCGGGGCTGCCGCTTCGTCCAACTGATGCATGCGGGTTGGGATCAGCACAATAGCCTCACCACCGAACTTTACAACCAATGCCGGGACACCGATCAATCGAGTGCGGCCTTGGTGATGGACTTGAAGCGGCGTGGCTTATTGGAAGACACACTCGTCATTTGGGGTGGTGAATTCGGGCGGACGCCATTCCTGCAAGGTGATTTAAATAATCGCCCGCGTTGGGGTCGCGACCATCATCCATACGCCTACACACTTTGGATGGCGGGGGGAGGCGTAAAACCGGGGTTCAGCTACGGAGAAACGGACGACCTGGGGATCAACGTTGCCGAAAATGGCGTCCACGTGCATGATTTCCAGGCTACTTTGATGCATCTCCTCGGGATCGACCATCAACGTTTGACCTACAAATTCCAAGGTCGCCAATTCCGGCTGACCGATATTCATGGCCACGTAATCAATGAGCTGATTGCCTGACGTTTTGCGATCCTGGCATTTCCCGGGCGGGGCGGTTTCGAACGCGATCGTTTTGAGCGAGTTGGTGTGTACTCAGAACAGTTGTTCTCAACTAAACTATGTGGGTGCTGTCCTCAGATAAGAAGGAAATGATGAATAAGCAAAATAAGCAAGAAAACATTGGTTCAATGCATCGACGCGATATGTTGCGATGGGGATCCGCCGCAGCGTTGGTCGCCGGTACGTCTTTTCGTCCTTCCAAGCTGATCGCAGAAGATGCGAGCGGACCGTGGCTTCGCAAGACGCTCAAGGTCGGCATGATCAAACACTCTGGCAGCATGGTCGATAAATTTAATCTCGCCAAGGAAGCTGGATTTGAGGGCGTCGAACTCAGCACCCCCGGTATCAACGCCGAAGAAGCCAATGCAGCGGCGAAGGAATCGGGGTTGATCATCGACGGTACTGTCGGCGGCTACCACTGGGGCCAACGGCACAGTGACCCCAGCGCGGAGATCCGCGCGGTGGCGTTGAAAAACCTAATTCGCGGACTTGAAGAAACTGCCGCCGTCGGTGCCGACACCATGTTATTGGTGCCCGCCCATGGAAAAGATGGCTCACCAGCTGAAGTCTACGAGCGAGCAATGGCAGCAATCACCGAGGCGCTTCCCGTTGCTGAAAAAACGGGCGTTTCGATTTTGATCGAGAACGTTTGGAACCACTTTCTTTACGATCACAGTGGTAACAGCGAGCAAAGCGCCGAACCATTGGCCAAATTCATTGATGCTTTCAACTCCCCACTGGTCGGCGTGCAATTCGATTTAGGAAACCATTGGAAGTATGGCGATGTTGCCGAATGGGTGCGTACACTCGATCACCGCATCAAGAAACTCGATATCAAAGGATTCTCGCGCAGCGGGAACAAATTCACTAAAATCACCGAGGGTGATATTGACTGGCAGTCAGTCGAAAAGGCACTGCGAGATATCAAATTCACTGGCTGGCTCGCCGCGGAAGTGTCTGGTGGTGAACTCGATCGACTGAAGGAAGTTGCCGATCACATGGAAGAAGCACTTCATTGCAGCAAGAGTATCGCCGGGTGACAGAATCCTCCTGTCACATCTCGGTCATGCCGGCCGAGATTGTTCAATGGGTCACGGAAATCGATCCCCGGCTGATCATTGATGGCACCTTCGGTGGGGGTGGTCACTCGCACTGCCTACTCGATGCCATTGACCCGCGATCATCCAACGGCTTGAACATCATCGCGCTGGATCGTGACCCAGCCGTTAGCGAGCGAGAGGAATCAGCGGGACAAGACCCTCGCATCCACCTCTTTCTTGGCAGCTACGAAGCGGTCCCCAAAGCTTTGGCCGCGATGGAGAGAGAAAAAGCGGATGTAATGATCTTGGATCTCGGCTTGTCCAGCGATCAACTGGCCGATCGCGAACGTGGATTTAGTTTCAACGATCCTGAGAGCCCGCTCGACCTGCGATTTGATCCCGAGAATGGACAATCTGCCGCAAACTGGCTACTGACCCATCGCGAAGAAGAGATTGCAAATACTATCTACGCCTATGGTGAAGAACGATTAAGCCGCCGAATCGCCCGTGAGATTGTGGCAAGGCGTCGCCGCGAAGCCACCATCAAAACCGTTGGTGACCTCGTCAGTGTCTGCCGGAAGTGTGTCCCGCGGTCAAAGAATCACGATATCCACCCAGCCACCCGAACGTTTCAAGCGCTACGGATCGCAGTCAACGACGAACTGGGAATCTTGGAACGTACCATGGCGGCAGCACCCAATTGGATCGCACCAGGTGGACGAGTCGCCGTCATCAGTTTTCATTCTCTTGAAGACCGAATCATAAAGAATGCGTTCCGCAACGATGATCGCTGGAATATCCTCACAAAGAAGCCACTGCGACCCACAGCCAACGAAGTGCAAGAGAACCCCAGAAGCCGAAGCGCTAAACTGAGAGTCGCAGAGAGAGCCAAGTAGGAATAGAACGTCAGTCGTTGTGCGACGATGCGAGCGACAACCGCATCGATTACTCGAATCAACACTGGCGACTGTTGCTGGCGACGGCTGCCAAGCCGGCATAAGCATTTGAGTGAAGTCGCCGCGAGTGTGGTTTCAAAAACTAGCTTGCGGGTTACGCCGCATGCTTTACCCGCCGTAATACCCGTCGTAATAGGGAGCGGTTGGATAACCCGTTCCCGGGCCGGCAGGGTAAGGATTAAAAGGGGTTGCTGGCACTAGATTGCCATCGAGTTCTTTCCGCTCGATTGGCCAAGTCCCATTACCCAGGTAGCCTGGTTCGGTGGGGTAGTGTGCACGCGGGTGACGGCCCACCCCCCCCGGATCGTGACCTCCACCTGGCTGGCCCGGATGGTGACCGCCTGGACGTCGACCGGGTCGATACCCGTATCCTGGTCCGTAACCTGGAATCCCCACACCTAGATTGAATCCGGCGTAGGGTGCACCCCAGTTCGGGTAGGGCGTGCTGTAAGGCCGAAAAGGGAAACGCCACTCACCGTAAGGTCGCACAGGATCTCCCCATCGCTGCGTGCGATGGTAATTATCCGCTGATGCACCATAGTTCAAGGAACTGCGCGTGTGCGTGAATCCACTGCTGCGAAAGTTCGCCGGCATCGGTGCCGTCGGTGGCGTGATCGCCGCGTATTGCGACACTCGGACACCAGATTCCGAACTATGCGTGTACGTGCTCGGAAGAGTCAACCAATCTGTCGCGCAAGCGGCAGATGTAAAACAGGTCAGCAACAACGTCGTGAGAAGAATTCGCATGAATCCCAAGATAGTTCGCGTTTGCCCCCCGGGTTGAAAATCACCTGAATCGACGAGCATTGTTCACCATAGGACATACTGCAATCGCTACAGGCGTCTCAGCCCGTCCTCAGTCATCGGCGCAGGAATCTCCTCATCGATTTGATCGATTCGATCGAGCGTCTCCTGATCCAAGACAAGATCCCGCGCCTGCAATGATTCGCTCAACTGCTCAACCGAACTCGCCCCAATGATCGTGGACGCGACAAAATCGTGCTGCCGACTCCACGCCACCGCTAACGCCGTGACCGACACACCAATCTGATCGGCGATCTCAATCAACCGATTCGTTGTTTCGAGGGTGCGATCATTGACAAACCGGGCAGCCATTTTTTGTTGACGCTCGTTGCCATTCTGAAGATAGTCGGTGAACCTCGCACCATCCGGCGCACCTTGCTGATACTTGCCCGTCAGCACACCGCCACCGAGTGGAGAATATGGTAACAAGCTAACATTTTCTTTCCGGCAAACTTGCGCGAGCTCACTCTCGCAGCGACGATTGATCAAGCTGAAATTGTTTTGCACGGTTTGGTAGCGTTCCACACCACAAATATCAGCAGCCCACAAGCTTTTCATCAATCCCCAAGAAGTCTCGTTACTGCACCCGATTGCACGAACTTTTCCCTGATCTCGCAATTCGGTCAAAACACCGAGAACTTCTTCGTAAGGCATTCCATGATCGGGCCAATGCGTTTGATACAGGTCAATGTAATCGGTATCGAGACGTCGCAACGAATCCTCACACGCAGAGACAATTTGCCGTCGATCAAGCGCGGTTTTGCCATCTCGCACGCAAGGTGTGAACCAACCGTGCGCGGGCCCGGTCACCTTCGTCGCCACCAACACGGTGTGTCGAGGCTTACTTTTCATCCAACGTCCAAAAATCTGTTCGGTGACGCCAACCAACTCAGCCGTGGGTGGGACGGGATACATCTCGGCTGCGTCAAAGAAATCAATACCACTGTCGAATGCCATATCACAAATCGCATGCGACAGGGATTCATCGCAAGCCGTTCCAAACGTCATCGTCCCCATGCAGATATCACTTACCACCAAGCCACTTCCACCTAATCGCCGCCGCTCCATTCGAATCGCCTCCTATTGATTCCTACCTCGAAAGATAGCGATGTAAAACCTCACCGAATCTATTGAAAGAACACTGGATAAGAATAACATTTCACAAACAACTTTCCCGCCCCCCAGACATCAGGCAGCAACACGCGCGGTACGCATAGAAACTCGGATCGCAACGAACAAGTTATTCTCACGGTCAAACCGAACCAGCCAGCCCGAATCCTCGCCAATGCCCAACGTACTGAATGGCCACTTGAATTACGTTCCAAGGTACGGGTGCATTCCAATGTGGCAAAGAAGATTCTTGAATCGCCAAACGATTCACAAAACGGGATCATGATGCCCGCCTCACTCACATCCATGACTCCGCCGGCCCCGAACTAAAACGCCGAACTGAAACGCCCAAAGCACCGCGGGCGACCATTCCCACCAACCCCAACGTTCAACGCCCTACGGCCACAACAGATCATGCTGGACACAGCAAAAAATCGCGGCAAGTGCCACCAATCCTGGCTTCCCACGGTTGGCACGATGGGTCAACTGACAGGCGATCTTGTACTCACACGGCGCTGGACGGACCATGATACTGGTTTTACAAGGAACAGAAACCTGCAGATCATCAGCGAGACGGTCAAGAATTCAAGTGCGAAAGAACCCAGTCTGGATCAGTTTTCCTCAAGGGCGGTCACAGCAAAAACTTTTGTCTCGGTCCGAACGAACAAAACCCCATTGCTGGCAGCGAGCGAAGCGCGACTTGATTCGCCCATAGCGTTCCGACCCAAAATTTCGAACTCATCCTTCGCTGCAATCACAACAACTTCACCACTGGTATCGATCGACATCAATCGGTCACCGATTGCGATGGGCGAGGAAAAGTAGTTGCCGCCCACTCGTTTCTGCCAAATCTTTTCGCCCGTCGCAAGGTCACAGCAGGTTGCCACCCCGCCATCATTCCACAAGAACAAACGATTACCGAGAATGATTGGCGAGGGCACATGCGGCGCCTGCCGAATCACCCGATAGGATTCACTCGCTTTGGACGGAAGTTGCGAATCATCCACGGAGATTGCCACTATTTGCCGATCACCTGCGACGGCACCGCTGCCGGCAATGACCAGATCATCAGCAACCACCGGTGAGGCCAAGGCTCGCTGAGATTCTCGACCGAATGGATCGATGTGCCAATTGACTTGACCGGTTTCAGCCTGAACACCAATCACACCCTCGTAACAATGAACAAAAACGATTTCTTGTTTTCCTGATTTCGTGGTGCGATAGCAAGGTGTTGAATAGCAAGCACGCTTGCCTTCACGTGGAATTTTCCAAACCTCTTTTCCACTATTGCGATTGACGGCAACCAAAAAGCTTTCTGCTTTGTGATCATGGGCCACCAACACAAGCTCACCAACAACAACTGGGCTAGTCGCACCGCCTTGCCCATGCCCATACGGACCTAGTTCATATCGCCAAACTTGCTGTCCCTCATGACTGTAAGCAATTAATGAGGTTTGCTGCTTGGAATGCCACAGCTGGTAAACATGCTCGGCGTCAACGGCGGGGGTGCTCGAGGCGAAACTGTTATTCTTGTGCTTTTTGTAGGACTTGAAATCAGCCGGGGCCCGCCATTGCTCCACCCCATCACCGACGCCCAAACAAATCAACGCCCGAATACCCGACTTCTCATCCGCAGCCGTCACAAACAGCCTCTCACCCCAAATTACGGGCGAGGAATGGCCGCTCCCAGACAGCGGCGTCACCCAACGATAGTTCGCTTCGGTCCAGGTATTGGGAAGATCGGATGCGGGTGCGAGGCCACTGCCATTGGCTCCCCGAAAACGAGGCCAATTCTCCGCCTGGCAATCATCGCTTCTGACCATCATCGAAACCAACAGAACAACAAGCAACGACATACTTTGATTCGATCGATTCATATTCGTCGGCACCGGAAAAAAGATTCGTAATGGACGCTTGATCTTGGCCTGCAAAACAACGGGCGTTTTCCAACAAAACAACACAAACCCAACAAAACAACGCAAACAGAGCGTTCGAAAAATGAAAAACATCTTGGCGAAGAAACACAGCCGATTCCAACAGGCACTGGTGTCATATCATTGGTGTCATGTCGCTGGTTCCGCTCTAACGACCATCGTATCAGAACTGCGATCGTGCGCATTGAAGGCAACAATCGGCTAAGGTACTCAATCGTTTGCAGCAGATAAAATCCCCTCACCTGATCGCGAGTATCCCCAAGGTGAATCCCGAAAAGGACCGAAGATGAAACCACAACCAATCTGGTTAGCGGCACGGCGCGTCATCGTGATGCTCGTCATGCTGATGCCCGGCATCCTGAATCTCGGTGGGACCGCCCATGCCGACTACCCCTATACAGACGCATCACTTCGTCAGCCGAATGTGCCACAGGGAACGGTAACCAAGCATCGCTGGACCGACAGCAAAATCTACCCGGGAACCGAACGCGACTACTGGATTTACGTTCCCGCGCAGTACGATCCAGAAAAACCTGCTTGCGTGATGATCTTTCAAGACGGCCGCGGTTACGTCAATGAGAAAGGGCACAGCCGAGTACCGACGGTGTTTGACAACTTGATTCACCAAGGCGAGATGCCGGTCACGATCGGGATCTTCATCAATCCCGGTGTCGTTCCACCAGCGAAACCAGGCACTGCACCACGAAGTAACCGGAGCTTTGAATATGATTCACTGGGCGATCGCTACGCAAACTTCCTGATCGACGAAATCTTGCCGGCCGTCAGCCAACAATACAACCTCGTCGACTCCGCAAATGGACGAGCGGTTGCGGGCCTCAGTTCCGGCGGGATCTGCGCATTTACGGTTGCCTGGGAACGGCCAGACCACTTCAGTAAAGTCGTCAGCTACATTGGCAGCTTCACAAATATCCGAGGTGGACATATCTATCCAGCGCTCATCCGAAAAACAGAAGCGAAACCGCTTCGAGTCTTCTTGCAGGAAGGCTCGAATGACCTCGACAACTTACATGGCAATTGGCCACTGGCGAACCAGCAGATGTCAGCAGCCTTGAAATTTGCCGATTATGACCATCGATTTGTGATGGGGGACGGTGGCCACAGTGGTCAACATGGTGGTGCCATCCTGCCCGATATCCTGCGATGGATCTGGCGAGATTACCCCGGTGTCAAACAGGAGACGCAACAATGAAATCGATCATCACAATCGTGTCACTGATCTTCGTCGCCCCCACGCTGCTTGCCCAAGACATGCCGTTGACGCAAGTCTTGATCAAGGGACAGGAATGGGAGTTGGTATCCAAGGGTCACCAGTTCACCGATGGCTTGGCAGCCGACACGAAAGGCAATCTCTACTTCACCGATGTCTTAGGTGCAGCCAACATCTACCGCATTGCGCCGGACGGAACCCAGACTACGGTTTACGCTGACGCACCCCGTGTCAGCGGAATGCAATTGGGTCCAGACGGACGTATCTATGCCTGCCAGGGCGGAAGTTTCGGCCGTATCGTTGCGTTTGACCTGCAACAGAAAACGATGGAAGTTTTGGCAGAGGGAGTCAAACCGAATGACTTGGTCGTTACCCGGGAGGGCCATATCTACTTCACCGAAACCCCGAAGCGACAGGTGACACACATCGCTCCCGGCGGTAAACCCGAGGCAGTTGACGTTTCGAAAAATAAAACCGGCTTACTGCGTCCCAATGGCATCGCACTCACGCCCGACCAGGGAACCTTATCAGTATCCGATAGCGGCGGTCGCCATACCTGGGTCTTTCGCATCGAATCAAACGGCAAGCTGGCCTATCGCCAGCCCTACATCACGATGCGAACCCCCACGCCAGATCTCCCAAGCAAAGGAGACGGAATGACGATCGATGCGGTCGGTCGATTTTATGTGACCTCCGCAGTTGGCATTCAAATGTTTGACCCCACAGGCAGAATGGGAGGAGTGATTTTACCGCCAACGAACAAGCCAATCGTCAGTGTCGCGTTTGCTGGCCCCGATTTTTCCTACTTGTATGTGGCCTCTGGCGATGAAATTTATCGGCGGCAAACCAAGACGCATGGGATCGCTCCCTGAATTGCCCTTTCGGGGCAGACCCAATTTCAACGCGATGCAATATGCCGTGTTAGAAGGACACGCGATGCACATAATGTGATACTGGCCAACACTTTTGTGATTGCCTGCAGTCGCTTGACGTCACGCGACTAAAAGCCCAGCTGTGACTCATCAGGACCGGGGGAAGCGTACGCGGGATCCTTTGCTCGGATAATCACGTCACCTTGGTCGTCCATGCGGACATCCAGTGGAACAATCGTCACTCCCTGTTCGTTGATCGTCTGCGCATTCTCGCCCAAGTCTCGTTGCAAAATCCCCTTGCGAGATACCGGCGGCACATTAGCGTTAAAGAAAGCAGTGCACCACCATTTCCCCGCTTTGTCCTGAAAAGGCGTCCCGTGTCCCAGAAACCGCCCGACAAATTGCCGAGGCCCGTAAGGACCGGTGATGTTGTCAGCGACGCAATAATACAAGTTGTACGACCCCTTCCGCCCTTGGTCCGTTGACCAGGCCGTCCCAAAGTGCACGTATTTGCCACCGACCTTGATCATGGTGGCGCCTTCGTGCCCGATTTGGCTGATCGGTTTTCCATCGGGCCCGGGACGCGAACCAGCTGGATCAATGCGTGTCGGCTCAGACGCGTAACTTGACAAATCTTTCGCTAGTGCGGCAACCATCGTATTTTGCCAAAGCATGTAAACGGTACCGTCGTCATCGGTAAACAGCGAAGGATCGTGTCGCTCACCCATGCCATCGCCCATGGGATGTATCCACGGTCCCGATAAGGACTTTCCTTGGGTCAACGCCAAACTGCTTTGCCGCCGAGGACAATGCACCAGCGCCCAACGATCACCCATCCAGTGAACTTCTGGCGCCCAAATCCGTCGCTTTCGAATCACCTTTCCCTGCTGCGACTGCATCGTGTCATCAAGCGTAAAAACCACTCCCAGTGATTCCCAGTTGATCAAATCCTTGCTGCGGTAAGCGCGAACTTGCTCGCCCACAATGCTATCCACCCCCAGACCAATGTTGTACGGATCCTTGGCTTCACGCGGATCCCCTTCATTCGGCTGTGTGCCCGTCAGGTAGTAATCACCATCGGGGCCAAGCGTTATGTAGGGATCGCGAATCCAACCCGCCTTGATGTAGAGGGCACGATCATGCGCCTTTAAACCAGCGCAAATCGTCTGGGGATCCATGACGGGACCTGGCTGTCGGTCAGATTCCTGCTGAACGAGTGCCGAGCCGGAAAATGGCCTTGTCACCTTCGCCGCCACTGGTTGGAACAATCGCTTGGCCGGCGGCAACGCTGGTACATTCTCAGCATCAATCAGATGGACATCGATAAACTGACCTCCCACTGTCTGGTTACAGTGAACAGCCATCAAATTCTCACCGATCTTGAGAGAGTCACGTTTCGCCTGGGGAATCGGGACTACAACATATTCCTGCGTAAAACCATTCAGCGTTACCACCAGCTCACCATTCAAAAAGACTTTGGCCTGCTCATCGTGGTGGACTAACAAAGCTGGTTTTTCAGGAATTTGCTCTAGTTGAAATCCTTTCCTTAACCAAATGTCCTTAGTACCCCAAGCAGTTGCAACACGAGCCCCTGGTGTCCCGTAAGTCCCGAAGCCACCATTCCCTTCCCTCCAATCGGTCGCATCAAACGAAGCCCGCTGCCAACCTTCGCCGGGTTGGCTCATGGCGTATCGCCATCTGTCCACGATCTCTTGAGATTCGACTCGCGTCGCCTGCGTCAAAACAAATAAAGCCGCCAGGACATTTGCCAGCCAGCTATCAACACAGCGCACGGTCATCAAATTTTCCATCGCCGCGAACTTCCCAAATAAATTTGAACCACAAACGCAAACGGCAGAATAAAATCTCTTCGACGGCTGCAAACGCACCTAATTCACGATCATGAACGACATCATTGAGCGAAGCCAACAAACATCGGGCACCGACAATAACAACGGTCACGCACGCGAAGAAGCGGGCAAAAAAGGGACCGTCGACTCAGCTACCATCAAAAACAGAACATGCTGCGTTCGCACAGCAAACCGGCAAACCTTATGCGGCTGCCGCCGCGAGCGCCTTCTCGATCAAACGCTTTGTCTTCAGCGTGCCTTCGATCGGATCGACCTCTCGGCCTTCGAATTCAATCGTAATAACACCCGAGTACTCTGAGTCGTAGACAATTTTAAGCATGCGATAGAAATCGGTGTTTGCCTCGTTGCCCTGCTCATCGAACCTCAACGCTTTCGCACAAACAGCCGGCGCGAACGGCAGGCATTTCGTCACACCTTCATAGCGATCGTAACGACCGAAGTTATTAAAATCGGGAAGCAATCCAGCATTGGGGCGATCGACTTCATCCATCGCCGCCAGCAGCCAATCAGGATCGCTTGAATTCCCACCGTGCGGTTCAATCACCAGTTTTACAGACGTTCCTTTCGCGTAATCACACAATGGTCGCAAGCCAGCGACCGCATTCTGCAAGTTCTTTTTCCGATCGCCGCCACTGCGGCAATTCACTCGAATTGCATCACATCCGAGTTGCTGTGCACAATCGACCCACCCTTTATGTTCTTCAATCGACTTACCGCGTTGTTCCGCGTCGGCACTGTCTAACTCATGTTTCGCATCAACGAGTATCAGGACGTTCTTCATCCCCTCATCTGTAGTTCGTTTGACTAGTTCGCCCACGTAATCTTTATCCGTGTGACGACCAGCAAACGCTCGACTCCAATACTCTACATGAGAGATCCCGAGCTTCTCCTTCGCCAACGCGGGATAATCGAGATGCTTTAGCTTTCCCGAACCAAGCCAGCGATGAAATGTATATTGCTGAATTCCAATCTGGAATCGGTTCGGGGCGTTCTTATCGTTAGCAAAGGCTAACGGAGCAAGGGTCAGGCTCGCCGAGCCAATCGTTGCGGCACGGACAAATGAGCGGCGGTTCAGTGGGTTCATGCCTGCAATTATAGCCACTCGATCAGCACACTGGTACACGAACCAATGCCACGAACCAACCCACAAACCATTACACTGTGATCCATGACACGAGCAAACCTGATATTCTCGATTCTCCTGATGTGGTTAGGGATTTTCCCATCATTTTCCAACGGCGATCAGAATTCAGCTCGTCCATCAGTGCTATTCATTCTCGCAGATGATCTCGGAATCGGTGATTTGCACTGCTACGGGAATTCGTTAATTGATACACCGGCGATTGATTCACTAGCTCGCGACGGTGTTTTGCTGACAAATCACTATGCACCGTCCCCTCTATGCGCGCCATCGCGAGCAGGATTTCTGACGGGACGTTTTAATCATCGCACTGGCGCGGTCGACGTTCCCAGTAATCGCGGACTCGATCGGATCACATTACAAGAGCTTACCTTTGGAGACTACTTTCGCCATGCTGGCTATGCCACGGCGTTAATCGGCAAGTGGCACAACGGACTCTACTGCCGCGACTACTTACCGCATCACCGCGGCTTCGACTTGTTCTTTGGTTTTCCAAACGGTGGCCAAGATTACTACCGCTGGAACCTGTTACGCAACGACACCCCGGTACCATACGACGGCCGCTACCTGACCGATGCATTGAACGACGAAGCGATTGACTTCATTCGCAGACATCGACACCATCCATTTGCACTCTTCCTTGCGCACCACGTGCCACACGTTCCATTTCAAGCCCCGCGGGCACTGATTCAAAAATATCGCACACGAATCGGTGGTACGAACAACAAAAACGTTGCCACCATCTATGCGATGATCGAAGCGATGGACCAAGGACTTCAACGAGTCTTTCGGACCTTGAAAGAAGAAGGATTGTGGGACAATACGATCATCGTGTTCACCAGTGACAATGGCGCCAATTTGAAGAAGGTCAATGGAATCACCACGGACCGGTTTCATGGTGGTTTCGCAGGTAACAAAGGAAATGTTCTGGAGCAAGGCATTCGAGTACCCGCGATCATCACGTGGCCCCAAAAACTGACCGGAGGCCGAACGATTCACACCCCAATCCACGGCTGTGATTGGCTACCGACCCTGTTTCAGACCACTGGAAAGCCGCCGCCAAGCAAGGCCAAATCTCTAGACGGAACGGATATCATGCGGCGACTGATGGGAGAGCCGATGTCGGAACTCGAATCGCGAACGCTACCGTTTCAAAAAAATCGCTACACGCCGATCGCCTACAGCGACGCTGCGATTCGTCGAGGAAATTGGAAATTGTTCTGGCCTGGTGTCGCCGCAACCATGAAGAAAGATGCAACCAGGGACAACCCCTCATACCAACGTGGAATCACGGAACCACACTGGGAAATGCCGCTTGACCGCCAACTCGACCCAGCTCCCCAGATCACAGCACCAACACCAAAATTATTTGATTTAGCGGCGGATCCAAGCGAAAGCAAAGATGTGTCTCTGCTGCATCCAGAGATCGTGATGCAACTGTCAAACCAATACGACCGGTGGTTTACCGATGTATTCAGCGATTGGCAAAAATCACGACATCAAATCATCGAACATGATGAGCAATACTGGAAACAGAAATAAGCATTAAGGCGGAACACGATTGTTCTGAAGCAAACACCACGACCACACAACAAACCAGGTTCAGCGAAGTCATGCCAAAAGGTGACCGCCGAATCCAGCAGTTCACAAAGCAATCCCATACCGATTTAAACCAGAATCCAAAACGCTAAGTGTTTGCAAAACAACCGAACGCAGGGGATTACGGCTTGGGCTTTGGTTCCCAACGAAAGGTCGTACCATCAATGACCAACCGCAGTTGATTCTTCGGCGTCGCCGGCGGCGCGAAAGAATCGGGCGCCCCAGCTCGAAGTCGCTGCTTCACCGCTTGAAACTTCTGATCCGCTGCGAGATTGTGCCATTCGTGTGGATCAGCACGCACATCGTAAAATTCCTCTGTGCCATCGCTGTAATGGATCAGCCGCCAATCCTGGTTGATAATCGCATAACCACCGGGGTCATGATCTGGCAAGAAAACTTCACGATCCTCCGCTGTTGACGGATCGTCCAGAACTTTCGCCAAGGATGCACCCTCTAGATCCTGCACGGGCTGCAATCGACATAGATCCACCAGCGTTGGATACATGTCGATCAAACTAACCGTTGTCTCGACCCTCGCATCGACGGCGATTCCGGGCCCGGACCAAATCAGAGGAACATTTGACGTACGCTCCCAAAGGGTGTGTTTTCCCCAATCGCCTTTTTCACCGTGGTGGTATCCATGATCACTCCACAATACCACGATGGTGTTGTCAGCATGAGGACTGCTATGAAGTGCCTTGAGTACTCGACCAAGCATGGCGTCAGCATAGGAAACACAGGCCAGGTATCCATGAATCGCATCTTCAATCGCATCCATACCGACCAATTTTTCGTGATGCTGTCGTCGCCGATTTTCTTTTTTCTTTCGGATCGTGGCAGGTAGATCTTCTAGGTCATCCAGCTTGTAAGGCGGAGCCTTGATTTGGTCTGCGTCATACAGATCAAAGTATTTCTGCGGTGCATAATTGGGGAAATGAGGAGAGTACAATCCAACGGCCAAAAAAAATGGCTTTTCATGCTCCTGCTTTAATACGTCACACGCGTAATTCACGCGCCGCGTATCGGCCATCGCCTCTTCGCGTTCATTGGGGATAGCTCCCCACTCTAAAAACAATCCACCGGTAACCTGCTTTCCCCGATTATAAATACTGGCCGGAAAAGGCTCGGGGAACGGAACATCGCGTTCAGCGACCGCCATCGGCCACGTTTCAATCCGCCACCCCTTTCGCTTCAAGGTTTCATTCCGGACGAAGAAATCATCCCAACCACGATGATCAAGATAACCTTCCCGATGATGAAATAACTTGCCTGCCCCAAACGTCCCATATCCACTGCGCTGAAACGCTAGTTGCATCGGAACAAGTTCCGGATGATCGTAGTGATAAACCTCTGTTCCGTAGCAACCTGTTGTTGATGCATACTGCCCGGTAAAAATGGCAGAACGCGATGGTGCACAATAGACACCCGGGGCGTGCGCCCCTGTGAACAAGACTCCCTGCCGAGCAAGGGAATCCATATTGGGAGTAATGGCTTGGTCATGCCCCATTGCCCCCACCCAATCACATAAATCATCAACCGCAAAGAAGATGACATTCGGACGCGATTCGGCCCACAGGTCGTTGGCAAAGAAAGTTATCACAGCGGTGATTACAAGCAGTCGGTTCATCATCGCGATCCCAGAAAGTTGATCAATTGATTGAGGCAAGTAAACGTTACGAGCAAAGTGATAAATCGAGGCAGATTCGCTGCACGCTTCAACATTCATTCAATTGAGTTTCCCAATGATGTGTCAAAAGTCCGTCCGATCACTTGCGGAAGTCACAATCGGATTTAGCTCGGTTCCCCGCAGAAACCGAAATCCAAATCCGCCGCGAAGCTCTCCCCCAGCGATCAAAATCTGTGTACCGGGCTGGGCGTTTCGAACTGCTCGAATCAACGCATCGCGTGATGCGACCTGTACATTATGCAAAATCACTTGTTCACCGAGTCCGATGGATTGACCGAGATCGCAAACGGCCAAGATCAATCCATACCGCAACCACATTTCATCTCCCCCTGGACCATGACACCTTTCGAATCAGGTAAACAGGGCGCATTCTTCGGATCCAATACCAATGCGATGGAAAAACCCTAGCGGGCCTCTATTTCCCTCCTGGAAATCGCAAAGAAATCCGATGGATCGGCCAGAGTAGACTGACGCCAACCCGTTTAGCAAATACGATGGCGTTACCGCTCCCAGAATATCAGTTCTAACCCCATTTGTGGGTGAGGTCACCTCCGCATGTACGTTCGCGCACCCATCTGCTTTCTACTCGCCGGCATCACACCCTTTGCGTTTGCCGCAAATCCGGTGGAGCAATTGCTGCTGGCGACCTACAAACTTGACAACGAATCCTCGGCGGCCACGGGAACGGTGATCTGCATTGATTCCGATGCAGCGAATCGGCAATGCGTGGTGCTAACCGCAGATCACGTCCTGTCGAAGATGCGTGGCGATGGATGCACGCTAGTTTCTCGCACCGCAGTCACAACAGGTTACCAACGCGAAGAAATCCGCATCCCGATCCGTAGCAAGGGCCGTATGTTATGGAAAAAACATCCTCATTTTGATCTTGCCGTGCTGCCGCTCCCCAAATCGATCACGGTCAACTCGCTGCCACTCGCCAGCTTGGCGACGGCGGCTCAAATGACCGACGTGCATCCGGGGGACAACGTGCGAATAGCGGTTTTCCCTGAAAGATCGGAAGCAAATGGCGCAGGATTTCCTTTACTTCGGCACGGATCTTTGGCGAGTTATCCTTTGATCCCAGTTCATCCTCACCCGCGTTTTCTAATCGACACCACGTCTTGGTCGGGCGACAGTGGCGGACCAGTCATGCATCATTCACTCCGTTCTGCCGAGGATGGCCCCCTGATCATCGGTGTTGTCACTGGGATGCGTAGCATCACGGACACGACCAAAGAATCGCGATTCGTGGAACGACGCACCCATTATCCTCTTGGAATCACCGAAGCACTCCACGCCACATTCGCACGTGAAATCATCGATCAACTATGACGCTCCGTGAATAAGCAAATAAGGGGCCTGATGATTTGCCTGGTTGTGCTTACTAGCGGTGCTTACTCGTTGAAATTAACTTTCACCTGAGTCACTTTTCCGTCCAGAGCATTGGGAGCGTCGTAATCACCAGCAGCCGACAAATCATCCAACCCAAGACTCAAACCGTCCTTGGGCTGCACAGGAATCAGGCCTGGTGAACCCGACTGGCCGACCAGGTCTCCGTCGATGGACAAGGTCATCTGCTCAGGTGACAAAGTCACCTTAAAATCAAATTCACTTGGCGACTTTTCACTGGCGACGACACGCGTCACTTTGCCATTCACGCGAACGTCGAATGCCAAACGCCCAGCGATCAAATGAATGGAAAATCCATGCTCGCGACCGCCTTGCGCAACGATCACTCCACTCGCAGAGCTTGCTCGGACGTGCCCGGTGATCATCAACGATCGGTTGGCAATCATGGGTGTCGCCATGGGTGGTTTCGCCGTCGACGCCCTTCTTGAATTCCTCGCGACTGCCGGAGGATATTCAGCCAGAGTTCGTTTCATGGCAGCGACCACTTCCGGTTTTTCCGCTGCCAGATTGCGAGTTTCCAATGGATCGGATTCGTAATCATAGAGTTCGTACTCAGCCGCCTCGGCTGAATCACCGAAGGATCGCCACTCCACCAAGCGATAGCGTTCGGTACGGATCGCCCTGCCAAGTTTTTTCCGAGGATATGCATGATACGCATGATCTCGGACGCGAACCGCTGGATCACCCAAGACCGGGACCAAGCTGACACCGTCCAATGGCTGGGGGACCTGGGGCTTTGGCAACCCGGCCAATTCCGCCAACGTGGGAAACAGGTCGACACTTTCGGCTGGTTGCTTGGTTGATGAACCGGCATTGGTCACACCAGGTGCCGCAATCACGATCGGGATGCGATTAGCTTGTTCATAATTGGTGTGCTTGGTCCAAATCCCGAGATCCCCCAAATGAAAACCATGATCTCCCCACAGCACAACAATGGTATCGTCGGCGAGCCCCAAGTGATTGAGTTCGTCGATCACCGCGCCGATCTGGGCATCGACAAAACTGGTGCTGGCATAGTAACCGTGAATCAATTTTCGTTTCAAATCCTGACTTAGAGGTTCGTCCTTCGCAGTGGGAACCGGCTTGTAATTACTGATTTCACCCCCGCGTTTTCCTGCAACCGCCGGCGCATCAGCGGGTAAGTTTTCAAACGTCGGCATTGGCAAGGTTTCTGGATCATAGAGTCGCCAATACTTCTCAGGGGCGCTAAACGGAAGGTGCGGGCGTGCAAATCCAGCCACGATGAAAAACGGTGTGTTACTTTTGGAACGTCGCTGCTTGGCTGCCCGCAATCGCTTGATCGTTTCTACCGAAACACGGCCATCGGCATAATCAGTGTCAGCCACGTCAGGGGACTCGAACGCGGCACCGCGTGGTAACGATCGAATTTGATCAAGTTTTTGGTTCGTGAAGTAAGCTTCCTCTCGAGTCAACTTGCCGCCGTCGGTACTGACTGGATCCAAATACTCAATTACTTTGTCATGAAAGTGCGGCACGCTGAAGGAATCAGGGTCACCCTGGTTGCCATGTCCAATATGAAAGACCTTTCCGAGTGATTCAGTTCGGTAGCCATAGGACGAAAAGTATTGCGGCATCGTTACGGCATCCGGCATTACCTGCCGCAACTGGCTGTTCAGCCCATACAATCCGGTCGAAGTGGAGTGCGACCCGAGCATCAATGTGAATCTCGAGGGCGCGCATACCGCCTGGTTGCAATAGGCCAAATCAAACCGCATCCCGCTTTCCGCTAAACGATCTAGGTTCGGTGTCTTAGCAATCGGATCACCGTAGCATCCGAGCACTGGCTTCAAATCGTCAACCAAAATGAGCAAGATATTGGGACGCTCTTTCGCAGCGGCATGGGTACCATTGAGGCATAACGCGGCAATCGCGAACAAAATCAAAATGCCAACTCGTGATCGATACGAAATATTCAAGACGCGACTTCCTGATGAACCAACAATATGGGGTAAGACATCTGCATTTTAAGTCTGAATGCCGCCCGCAAACAACGAGCTTCAGCGTTGGCCGCCCCAGGAATCTGCAAAACCAAAGCTGAACCCCAACCACCTTCGGCATCGAACCGTGCGGCAGCCGGTTTTTCGATCACGTGACTCCGCCCCTCCGCCCACACATCCCGGCGAAGACCGTCCAAGAATTTTTATTTCGCCTGCTTCTGGCACTTGCCCAACGCTCAACATCACCTGAGACTAACCGCCACACCCCTCAGCACATCCAGGCAAATCAACCACCGCTTCTCCGCGACGGCGTGATTTGTTCTGATGAGCACCTGGATGAGCTCCCTCATAGCCAAAATTACGAAGCCGCATCTACGAAGGCGAACGACATGAAAGCACTGGTCAAACGAAAGAGCGAGCCAGGGCTCTGGTTAGAAGAAGTGCCGAAACCCACGATCGGCATCAATGATGTCTTGATACGAGTTGATCGCACGGGCATTTGCGGAACCGACGTACACATCTACAAGTGGGACGCCTGGGCGGCCAAGACGATTCCTGTGCCGATGGTCGTCGGCCATGAGTTCGTAGGCGAAATTGTTGAAACGGGCTCGAACGTTTCCGATTTTGAACCAGGCCAAATCGTCAGTGGTGAAGGGCATGTCGTCTGCGGACGATGCCGTAACTGCTGGGCCGGACGACGCCACCTATGCGCAGACACCAAAGGGGTCGGTGTCAACCGCCCTGGGGCTTTTGCCGAATACGTCGCTCTGCCGATGACGAACGTTTGGCACCATGACCCAGCGATCGATCGCGATATTGCTGCGATCTTTGATCCGTTTGGAAATGCCGTTCATACGGCCCTTTCGTTCCCAGTGCTCGGCGAAGACATCCTTGTCACAGGAGCGGGCCCGATTGGCTGCATGGCTGCTGCGGTTGCCAAGCACGCGGCGGCCCGGCATGTCGTCGTCACCGACGTAAATCCATGGCGACTTGAACTCGCCAAGAAAATGGGGGCCACACGCACCGTCGATGTCCGATCCGAAAACCTCTCCGACGTACAACGAGAACTTGGCATGGAAGAAGGCTTCGACGTCGGCTTAGAAATGTCCGGAAATCCTGATGCTTTCCGCGACATGATCCGCCAAATGAATCATGGCGGCAAAATCGCCATGCTCGGAATCCCCACCGAAACCCTCGCGATCGATTGGAACGATGTTGTTTTTAACATGTTAACAATCAAAGGGATTTACGGACGTGAGATGTATGAGACGTGGTACAAAATGACGGTCATGCTGCAAAGTGGCTTGGACATTTCAGCTATCATTACGGACAGCTTTCACTTCTCTGATTTCCAACAGGGATTTGACGTGATGTTGTCGGGACAATCAGGAAAAGTCATTCTGAACTGGCAGTCCTAAGGGACCTCACAACGACTGCACGTTAGCGTGAGCAAGACATTCCAACCCAAGAAGCTCGAATATGTACGGTGATTTCCAGCATCACATTGCTCAACAAATCGAAGAGATCCGTGGCAATGGACTTTACAAGTCCGAGCGGGTGATTGATTCACCGCAGGACATGCGGATTCAAGTTGGGTCCGGTGAACCGGTCTTGAATTTGTGTGCGAACAACTACCTGGGATTGTCCGACGATCCCTCCATCGTCAAGGCAGCTCATGGTGGACTGGACCGCTGGGGATATGGACTGTCGTCGGTTCGGTTTATCTGTGGCACTCAGGGCATCCACAAGCAACTGGAACAACAGATCAGTGAATTCCTCGGCACGGAGGACACGATCCTGTACACCTCTTGCTTCGACGCAAATGGAGGTTTGTTTGAAACATTACTGACCGCCGAGGATGCGGTCATCTCTGATGAATTGAATCATGCATCCATTATCGATGGCATTCGCCTATGCAAGGCACAGCGTCACCGCTATCGCAATAACAACCTCGAAGACTTGGAATCAAAACTCCAGGAAGCCAGCTCGGCTCGGTTTCGAATGATCGCAACCGACGGTGTCTTTTCAATGGACGGAGTGATCGCAGACCTACGTGGCATTTGTGATCTGGCCGATAAACACAATGCGTTAGTGACCGTTGATGATTCGCATGCGGTCGGCTTCATGGGAAAACATGGACGGGGAACCCACGAGCATCACGATGTAATGGACCGCGTCGACATCATCACCGGTACGCTTGGCAAGGCACTCGGTGGCGCGAGCGGAGGATACACCAGCGGTCGGCGCGAGATCATTCAATTGCTTCGGCAGCGCAGCCGCCCTTACTTATTTTCAAATTCAGTCGCTCCACCGATTGTCGCCGCATCGGTCCGCGCGTTGGAAATGCTGACCGCATCAACCGACCTGCGTGATCGGCTGGAATCCAACACGCGGTTCTTCCGAGAACAAATGGCGACTTCTGGCTTTGAAATCATCCCCGGCGAACATCCGATCGTTCCAATCATGCTTGGCGATGCGGCACTCGCGGCAAAGATGGCCGATCTGCTATTGACCAAAGGTATCTATGTTATCGGGTTCTCGTACCCCGTTGTCCCCAAAGGTAAAGCGCGGATACGGACACAGATATCGGCCGCGCACACTGAAGAAGACCTTGCGTTCGCCGTGGAGAAATTCTGCGAAGCCAAAAGCGAACTCGGAATCTAACCACCTGGCGAAAGACCGCCTTTGGTAATGCGGGCGAAGCCCGCAGTTGAGCCTTGGTCGTCGTGTGTTCATTTTTTGTGTGAGGATTGATCACACGGTGGTTACGACCTGCGACTGGGAACGCTGACCGTCGTATGCGGTAACGATCACATCGATTCCCTGCTCGATTCCGACCAGCGCGGTCTTCGCCAATCTCCCATCCGCACCACTCCGCGTGCCGCGAATCGGCTCTCCCTCCGTTGACACGACACGAATATCAGCATTTGACAAAGTGTTAATCTCCGGCAGGTAGCTGGACGGTGTCCGGCCTGTCCCGGAAGCCGCAGTTCTCAGAAATCCGCCACCGCGAGGTTGCTCGCTGGGCGAATCGACCAAGTTTCGAACCCGCAAATCGATTGTTGGATCAACCTGCCGGGGATCGAAAGCCATCTCAAGGAAGTTCCAGTAAAACGGAGCACCCGATTCATGCTGGTTCAAATCGGGGTCCGCATGCGTCTTGTGATAGAGCGCGGTAACTTCTAATGGCCGACCATCATAATCCTGCATCTCACGACCAAAGCCGCTGATCACGGAACGACCGCCACTCCGACCGATCGGCCCAAAACTACATTCGATCACGCCATGCTCCTTGTTTTTCATGATGCAACCGTTGTGCACATCGCCATAAACAGAAACGATCCCATCACGCGAGCCAAGTAATTCAAGTACGCGGTCGGCGCCAGCTGCCACCCACCCCGCGTAATCAGCCGCCACTCGATCACGCTGCGGAAAGTCCTCGTCGGTTTTGCTGTAAGCTTTACCACCAGTCCAAACGGTATGCATTCCATTGATGCCCGTCAGGCAAATGAGGCGCGAAGCATCCGTCTTGACCAGCTGTTGCAGCCAGGCAAACTGTTCCTCGCCCAATAGACTGCGAGTCGGGTCGGCGCGATCATACAATTCACGCTGATGCCCCCACCCTTCGTCATCCCACATCGCGGTGTCTTGGCTCGATCGCCACAATCGCGAATCTAAGATCACGAAGGTAAAGTCGCGGTTGGGCATTTTCCAAGCACGCCATTTCTTCGGATTGGCCAAGGGATCAACTTCTTCGTCACCGGTGATCAAGTGCTGCACGATTTGAAAGTTACGACGCATGTAATCACGGTCTTGACCAAGCCCATCTTTCAGCCGAATCACAATCTGCTCGGGACCTTTCACATCATCCATGCCGTAATCATGATCGCCAGGATTGATCACATTCCAGTGCCGCATCATCTGCCATCGAGTGGTCGGCCCAGCGATCGATGCAATCACGGTTTTGTAGGCATCATCCGTACTTGGCGGATACAAAACCAATTCCATGTACCAAACATCATCTTCCCAACACATCACCTGAAAACCGTAATCATCCAGATGCTTGTAAGCCTCGACAGTTGGCTGATCACGAAATTGCCATTGATCACCGCCCCCTAGAATCTTCCAACCTTGCTCGGTGCGTTGTTGCAATCCACTGGTAAGCGCATGACAGCTCAAACCACAAATTTTGTAGGGAGCTTGTAGTTGTGGCAATCGTCCAACATAGTTCCCCGACACGGGCACATCACCGACGTATCCAGTCCCAGCACCAGCACCGGCACGATCGCCAGCGATTCTCGAATCGCTCGTCACGTTCCGGCCATCTTTCCAAACGGTATAGAAAAGCGTTTTTGAGGCAGGGTTCGCAGGCAAGGTCACATCGATCGTCGCAGTATTTCGGCGCCACTCGTGGTTCACAATGTCCGCAACTCCGGCCACTTCAACTTGCTGCCAGCCACCCTTGGGATTTGGCGAATCAGCGACTCGCAACTCGACTCGTTTGCCATCAGAGGCGAATAGCCCGACGAAACGGACTTTCCATTGCCCCTGATCTTCGTGGAGTGTGTCACCCAGTGGGTAACACGTAAAGCAATCAACCTCTTCGATTCGAAGTGGTTGATTGGAACCGGGATCGACATTGAATGCTGGAACCGAGAAATCAGTCACCCCACGCCCAACGATACCGACATAACCTTCGGCACTACGATTACCAACCGATTCTGAAATCGAAAATTCCTGCCCACCGGGCGTGATCAACTTCGCAGTCAATTGAGTGTAGGTCTCACCTGTATTTTTCTCGCGCGGTTCAGCGACAAGCGAAATCTCGACGACGTCTCCCTCCTCCAGAACAGGTGCATCGACCCATTTGGACGGACGACCTCCCCTGGACGACTTCCGCAGAAAACCAAACTTCCCATCATCCCGCCACGTGACAAAAGTAGCGTTGCGAACTTTGTCATAGCTCTCAAACAGATTCTTGGATCCAAATGCGAGCCCCATCAGTCCGTACCCGGGTTGAAACATCTGCCAAGATTCAGAATCACCCTCTCGCCAAACATCTACGTTGCCATGGTAAACGAATTGGGCCGTAATCGCCCACTCACCGGCAAGCTTCCATTCTTTGCGATACAACACACCGGGCGGTAACGATGGATCGTACTCCATCGGCATGACCCCAGCATTTTTCTGATGGGTTTCATAGTGAAAGGGGAACCCGGTCTTACGTGCTCGATCGCCATAGTTCTTAATGCGACGGCGCAGCAGTCCGTCTTTGACTTGCCAGAAACCAGGATTGAAAGTCTCCCAGCCGGATCCATGATAAAGCGAATCAGGAAGGGCGGTTGTCACCGTTTGCGCAGCAATTGGTTTCGGCAACGCTGAACCCGCAACCGAGGCAGCCGCCATCGCACCGCTGCTGAGTTGAATGAATTTGCGACGATCCAACTCGTTCATGTCATTCTTATTCGTCATAGCAAAACCAATCTTTCCAAACGATATTTTGATTAACGCTCGCATTGAACGCCAAGCAAGGCGATATAAATACGCTTCATAGCAACTGGCGGTAGGTTTTAAAACAAAAACCGAATGACGAGCTATGCACTCTCACGCTCCGATGAGTCGTGACGCATAATGACGTGAAAACGGAGCCAACGTTACTTCGGTTTTCGTTGCTTCTGTTTGGGAGGCGACGTCTTATCTTTGCCGCTTTTCCAGAGCACAATCTGGTCGATATCATTCGATGACGCCGCTCCTTCGGTGCTGCGGCCTCGGACAATATCCTCTTGCAATAAGGTCAGCAGCTTTTTCGCAATTTCCGGCTTCTGTTCATAGAGATTTGTTTTTTCGCCGATATCTGAACTCATGTCGTAGAGCTGAGCTGGTGGCGAACCTTTGGCAGCCGCGTTTTCTTTAGGCGAGGTCCAACCGCCCGAGGCTCGGGCAAGCAACAATTTCCAGTTCCCTTGCCGGTACGCGAAATGCCCGCTGATCGAGTGATGAATGACGCCATTCCGTGTCGATTCGATCTCGTCCCCGGAAAGTGCAGGCAAGAAGCTCACGCTGTCTTCCGAACTTGCCTGCGGCAGTTCTGCATCCGCGATTTGAGCGACTGTCGCGAACAAGTCCGTCAGGCAAATCAATTGATCACACCGGCTAGCAGGCAAAACGTTTCCTGGCCAACGCACGATAAATGGGATGCGATGTCCGCCATCCCAAAGATCAGCCTTGGATCCACGAAGCTGCCCACTGACACGATGCCCTTGGTTCCGCAACTTGTCGATCCCAGCTGCCTTAGAACAGCCATTGTCGCTGGTAAAAATCAACAAGGTGTTGTCGGCTTGCCCGTTCCGTTTTAGAGCGGCCGAAATCTCGCCCAGAACATTATCGGTTTGCATGACGAAGTCACCGTAATCACCAAGCCCACTTTTCCCCTTCCACTCAGGCGTGGGAACGATCGGGGTGTGGGGCGAACCGAGCGGGACATAAAGAAAAAAGGGTGTGTCATTCCCAGCTCGCGAATCTAAATATTCGACCGATTTGCGTGTCAAACGAGGCAACATATTGATTACCTCGTCGTGCGCGATCACTTGGTCATTTTCGATCACAGCCTCCATATTCCGCGCATGATGGAAACCGTGGTAATAATCGAACCCTCGATTGACCGGACCATCGGGAATCCTTGCACCGATCGGTGGCGTCTTGTGTTCCTTGGCCTGATAAGCATCCCCACTGACGGGATCGAGATACTGAAAATCCAGATGCCACTTTCCAACTGCAGCCGTATGGTAACCCTGGGATTTCAAAAAGCTGGCGACCGTCGGACGCTTGGCATCGATCAAACTAGGTGCAAAACCAGTCACCACGCCCCGCTGCAAACGGGTCCGCCAACTGTAGCGTCCTGTCATGATCCCGTAGCGAGTCGGCGTGCAAACGGAAGACCCTGAATGGGCATCAGTAAAAACCATCCCCTCCGACGCGAGCCGATCTGCGTTAGGGGTTGGGATTTTACTAGTTTCCGGCGCTAAGCAGTGAATGTCGCCGTAACCGAGATCGTCACAGATAATATACACGACATTCGGTTTTTCATCGGCGGTGACCGCGCTAACGTCGGCAAAAAAAACCAACAGCATCGGGGTGAACAAAAGCAACAAACCGACCCATGCATTTACACGCACCACATTACCCTCGTTCAAAATGAATGACGAAACGGTCTACCCCAACTGCGTCGACGTTGGTCATCGGTGGCACGATCACAGCCATCTCCGACCGCGGAAAAATGGACCGAGCAACTCGCATCGGAAACGAAAATCTAAAATGCGAGCCTCGTAGCAACAGTCATGCCACCGCCGCTCAACGTTTGCGGAGTGGCGTTTTCAGCAACGACTCTAACTTTTCCCGATCGGCTTTTCCATCGAGCCAGCCAATTGAGACGAGAAAAGCATCCGTTTTGAAAACCGTATCCAAAAACGCTTCTTGATTCTTTCTTTCATTGAAGAAACCATGCGGCTGCTCATCGTAAATCCAGAGCTCAGAGCGAATGCCAGCGGCTTTCAGGTCAGCATCAAATTTCTCCGCAGTACCTACAGGGACCAACGAATCATTGGATCCCAAAAACACGATCGTTGGTGGATCATCTGGACTGATGTTGTGTGCTGGGGAAATCGCTGGGAACCACGGTTTCGCGCGATCGTGCCCGTAACCGTTCGGACCGTTGTCATAAACAGGGTTGAATAGCAACAAGGCATTTGATTTAGAACTGGTCTTGGAACCACTTTCTGCAGGATCATCTAATCCCTCACAGATCCCGGTCGCCGCAGCTACATGACCACCCGCGGAACCGCCACCAGCGGCAATCCGATCGGGATCAACCCCCAACCTTTTCGCATTGGATCGCACCCATCGGATGGCCGACTTACCATCCGCGACACAAGCATCTGGATTGGTTTTTTGTCGTGACTTGACCCGATAGTCAGCCACAAAAGCAACCATCCCACGAGAGGCCAGATAGGTCGCATGCTGTTCAAACTGAGTCACCGTTCCCCCATTCCAACCCCCACCAAAAAAAAACACCACCGCAGGGCGTGGCTTCTTGGCAGAATCGCCCCTAACCGCTGCAGGCGGGTCGAAACGATAGATCCACAGATCATCCCCGGAAGCCGTCTTGTAAACCTCCGCCGTCGCGGCACCTTGGAAGTCATGTTTCTCCGTCTTTGCAGCAACAGGAGCAGCAAAACACGCAGCCATCCAGATCATGGGAAAAATCGATTTCATGATTTTCATCTCAAGCATACCGTCAGGGTGGAGTTAAAATCCTTGCACCTTTACACGCAAGCAAGCTCTTACGACTGTCTTAATCAGGCAGTCTTGCACGGGCAGTCTTGCACGGGCAGTCTTGCACGGGCAGTCTTGCACGCGGGCACACGGTGCGGTGACTTAATTTGCACGCATCACTTGGCAAACGTGCTTTGGATCAAAACGTACAATTTCCCCTCGTTATCGGAGGGGTCAACATCAAACATCCTCAGGAACAGCCGACCAGTTTTGCGGGCCGTAAAATCCTTGCCATTCTCTAAAATGAAGGGATTTGCCTCGGTCAATTCCGCTTGGCTGCTGGCAATCACACCGATCAAGGTACCGAGTTTAATACGGTTGTCCCTAGGACGCATTTCGTTGGGGATTTCGATTCCCTTTGGCCCCGTCTCATAGACAACTTTCCAAGTCCCTTTGATTTCGGTGTGGACCGGCATTCCCTGTTGCAGTACCACCCCGGTGTCTTGCCATAACTTGTTGGCTTCCACGTTGACCAGTTTGCGATCGCTGTACCGCTGACTGCCAAGAACCCGACTGAGTCCGTCTTCGGCGGCACCATACTTGGGCACCAAGCGGACCATCGCTTCGTAAACCTCACGAGCCTTATCCAGCTGTTTCTTCCGTTCGTACTCGACCGCCAATCGTTCCGCCTTGGCGATGAATTCTTTGTGCAGGGTCAGCAACTGCGGATCCGATGGCAACTGCGGCTGGTTCTCCGCCATCTCCTTCGCTTTCTGTTGCATTTGCTGCTGGCGACGGCGAGCAGCAGCAGCGGCTGAGGACTGCGCTGACGCGAATTCGACCGAAATAAGCAAGAACACGAACGGGCAAAGAAACGATCGGAACATCAATCAACCCAGCTAAGAGTATTGTTTGGAACGAGCCAATTTAAGGCGACCGAAAAACCATTGGCAAGCGGTATTCTACACCAACCGGACCTAATTACATTCGCGTCGCCGTAAATCGAATTCGATAAGTCTTCGAAGGGTCAGCGGTGCGAGGATTCGGCACCAAAATAAAATCATCAGCCACCACGGGGCGCAGTTCCTCGCCCTCGACGATCTGCACATCACCGATTCGATGATCGAGCAATTGGACAATGGGCCGCCACCCTCGCTGGGCTCCATTCGTATTCACTGGCTTAAAGGAATCGGCACCCCGCTGCGGGACGACGGTCAACGTATAGAGATTGTCCTCAACGGTAAGCTGCTGATCATACGCGTTCGGCATCGCCGTCATGCGTGCCTCCCATGCAGGGTCACCATAAAACGCAACAGTATCTCGATCCCAGAGCAGACCACGGCAATCAGCGGCACTCAGGCCGAGTGACTTCCCCGCTACATTGGGCTGACGAGCGGGAAGATTCATTTCGCCAACCTTCAAATCAACGGAAACGACGTCCTCAAAATACGTGTCAAGCCGGTGAATCAACGCGTGTTGATTGGAATGAAACGCTTCGGTCAATGAGTAACGCCCTGGTTGCTCAACAAAATAGTCAAGCACTCCCCAGCCGCTGTAGCCGTACCAAGTCACCACGGTGTAGCCAATCATTTGCCGGACACCAAGATCATTCATCCAAGCTAGTGCCATTGCATCGGGACCATTGATGTGGCCCATCAAACAGTTACCGATTGGCAAATAGACCTTGGCGTTACTGGATTGAATTCGAAATCGGTCACCTGTGGTCGGCACGCCAAACATTCTTCCACCCTCGGACTGAAAATGACCATTCCGGTACCGAAAACCAATCTGCCAGCCTCGTTCGGTCGCATGCCCTGACGTCACAAACAGATCCGCAGTGTCTTGCGTCAAGGTATCAGCGAGCGCCCGGGTCGTATCGCCAGGACCACGGAATTGCTCAATCTCGCCATCGCTTTGTTTGCGAACGGCCTTGTACTGAACCAACTCGTCATACCACATACCTTCGCGGCACATTTCAAGCGCGAGCTCCGTCCCCGATGCAACTCGATCGACAGCCAACGGCTCTCGCTGCTTCGCAATCTGCAATGCATTCGCAGCATCGAAACCGGTAAGAATCCCCCACAGCGTATCGGTGTATGGATCCTCATCGAATCGGCGGGTCATGCGATGAACATCGGCAACAAATTTCCGATTCGCCTCGGCCGATGTCGCCACGTAGCAGGTGAAACGAGGATGCGTTTTCTGCAACGCGGAAAGCGATTCTTCTACCTGGTCACCCCAGGTGACCACATCGGCACCCACATGCTTCTCTTTCAGGGCCGATATCACTTGCGCCCATTCTGGATCGTCAAGAGTGCTCGTGGAGACGACAATTGCATAATGGCCAGCACCTGCAACCTCCGCAGACCAGAACACAAGTCCAAGCATCAAAACCAAACCCAGTTTCATCCTTCGTCCCTTTTACTTTCGCTGTTCTCGCAGAATCTGTTCTCGCAGAATCACCAGAAGGCAGGTGGGCACACATCCGTTAAAACGAGTGATCCGCCCAAAGCGTTCATGTTTCCGGCGATCGTCAACCGCAATAGGATACCACAAGTGCAGAAGCTGAATTCGGTGTGAGTCACCTGCTACCCACCACGCGAATCGCGGCTGGCGAGCATCGACTGTTCCCTCCAAACTCCACCGAGACGCACCAGATGCGTTTATCGAAGCCGCCAACGGATGGAGCTTCGCAAACCATCCTCTTCGAATTGCATATTCAAGCGAATGGAATCAATTCGATTCATCAAACCGAACGGCTCGCTCGGATCATAGCCGGGCTGGCGCTGATTGGTGGGCTGACCATAGTCGTCACTCAGCATTTGAAAATCAGCCCATCGCCACTGATCACTTCCGAGTGGCTTGGGATAAAATCCGTACAAACGCTGGTGCTGATTACTGGCATCACTCACACTTTCCGCGCCGGCGAGCATGAAGGGATAAAGCCGTCCCAGCCCTGACATCGCAGCTCGACGATTGCCATCGGCTGCCGCCGCAAACAACGCGGGCAATTGCTGTTCACAGGCGGCGGGATTCGCTTGCAGTTCAGCTCCATTGAGTTCCGCGGGCGAGACACTCACAACTCGGTCCTTGGTGGACCAGGGAATATTCCGGATGACCAGGTGCTTGCCGACCACTTCAACCCCGTAGCGGAGTTTCACCATCCCGACAATGTCCAACGTCCAAACCCATGAATCTTTATCACCAACCTGGTAGAACGAAACGGCGGTATCAAGGAACCCACCGGTACGACTGGACGCTCCACCTGCAATCGCCGCCTGTCGCAAATATTGCTTGGTACGAAGTGGCGATTTTGTTTCGACCATAATGCTGCAAGGTCGCGTAAACATCGAAAGCGCCACTGGCAGCATTAGCATTTCATCCCCTCCGCCGCGCATTGCCTGACCACCGAAGGCTCCGAAGATATCACCGCTTCCCCAGGCGACGATTGGATCCGCGTCAAAAATGGCAATATGTGCACCGGGACCAAAGTCATCCAAGATCGCTGAACTGACACCCGAGTAACGGGAAAAGAACTCTGAAAATCCGCCCGCGTATTGCTCCCACGCCTTCTCGCTCAGATTCATCGAAAACTGCAAGACGGGTGCTGGATCAACGATTGGGACTGACAGCGTGGTTTGATCATCTTGATGCGCCAGTACCTCACGCAAGCCGTTGTAAATGGAATTGTCGACCAACGGTAAAATGAAGGTTGAAAGCTCAAGTTGGTCTGATCCCACTTCGTCAAGCCGAACAGCGATCGGATCATAAAAGCGACGCCAGTATCGCGAGTAATTTTCGACGTAAAGTCGATAAGCTTCCGCTTCAGCAGGCGTGACATTCTTTAGTGGCAACGCAGGAAGTGTTCGCATCCGAGGCAACGCCCCGTAATGCTGGCTGCTGACCAAGCCATTCGAGTCGACCGACATTCCCCGCAACGCCAAACGCTTGGGCACTAAACCACTGTCCATCAACTCATCCAACGACTCGCCTGAGCTCTGACCATCAAGCCGTGACATCAAAACGTGTGCTGTCAGTGCTTCCATCTTTGCTTTGGCGATAACGCGTCGACGCTGTCCAATCTTGACACGTGGCCCTACCAAGCGACGCACAAAAGGATCGGAGAAATAAGCATATAAACGCGTTTCGTCCGTGACCGCCATCTTCGTCAGCATGTAGCGAAATTCATCACTGTCACCAAGACTACCCCGCCCCTCTTGGTCCAATAGCTCAATCGATTGCTCCAGTTCACCACGGTGCGTACTGGCGAATAACAAATCACCCCGCAAGGCAAGGTAAGCTTGCTCGCCTGCGCCAGTCGGAAGCTCCAATACTGATTCTGTCGTTAAATCTGCCGCACCGAGCAACCCGAGCATCCGCCGCAGCAATTCAGGCGAACGCAACCTGGCAACGATGGTCATATCGGTACCATCAATAAAGAACAGATCCGGCGTGAAGATTGCCATTTCACTAGTCAATCCCGAAGCCAGCACCGCGTCGACCCAATCTCTTGTCATCCCCAGTCGGGCAAGGTAACGCGTTTCGAGGTTGTAGTTCAGACAGTTTCCGGTCAGCGATGTCCCCATGCTGGCAATGAAAGGTGCTCCTTTATCAAGCAAGGCCGGGATCGATTCCGGTCGCCCGACATACAGAAAGAATCGGTCTGCGGGAACGTACCGCGATAGTTCGAGTTGGCCACCCGCCTGACCATCCAACATCTCCGCAAACGGATGCGATTCCACCTCGACGCCTTTCAGCGAATCAACATCGACGGACTCAGTCTGATCCTCATCAGCGACAAACAGATTTTGCAATTGCAACGTCTCCTCGATGGCAGCGCGACCACCTAGAATCGAAAACATTGACAAGTTGCGAGCCGCCGCGTTGCGGCGTGCCCCATTGTTTGCTTGACTCGGCTGTCCAATTTGATTCCAGACCTGAAGCACACCTCGACCACCCGCCATCAGATACGGTTGCCATGCCAATCGCCGAACTCGGCTCACCGTTCCATAGATCTCTTCATTGCCAACTTCAGTTGACTTCGAGACACCCCATTGAATCACTGCTCTACGGCTAAGGACTTGGTTGTTAACTTCTAGCGATAAGGTGCCCTCACGTGACTGACTGGATATCAAGACAACCTGATATGGCGTAGTTGGCTGATCGACCGCCTTCCTTTGATCCTTGGTGATGATTGGACGGATCTTTACTTTGTGCTCTTCCATTAACGCTGGGTCAATCTCAAGCCGTTCAGACTCGCCATCGGTGTAGAGCACCCAGTGGCGACCATCTTCGACAAAGGGCCGCAACTCAAATGCCAACAATTTCCGATTTGATTTCTTGACCTGCCTGCGGACCTTCGCACCGAGAGGCGTTGTTGGCGAACCTGCCGGTAATGGCTCGAAATCAAATACGACCCCGGGAATCAAGTGAATGAATGGCCCTTCCGGAGATTGACCACCAATCAGATCTGCGAGGTCGCGACTTCGATAATTCGAGGCATCCCAATTCTCCGCGTAGTAACCCCACCGGCGATCACCCTCAAAATCACTGAAAGCCTTTGGCCCGATGCCATTGTTCTCTTGGGCGAACTCACGGCTCGCCTCATACCCTCGCTGAACCTGCCAACGGCTGGCTTGCACTTGCCGATCTTCCACTGCAGCATACATCCGATTCCCCAATTGCCGAAGGCGAGTGGGTTGAGTCGGCACCAGGTAAAGCTCACGAACTGAAACATCGTTTTCAGGGGAGCAGATTTTCCAAACTCCATCAGCTGGCAGATCGACCGTGCCAACGTAAGCATGCAAGGGTCCATTCGCCAAAGCTGCATGCTTCGGCTCCTGGACTTGCTCTGATTTACCCACCGAGACAAACGCATTGAGAGCCACTAATAAAGCGATTCCACGAACAAAGCGAACCCCAGGCGTCAGGGACAAAGAATGCAGGTAAGTATCGATCACGAGAAACAAGTCCTTTGCACAGCGATAGATCAATCAGAATCGGGGCACGCGAACCACCATCAAGAGCCCGAACCTTGGTCTGTTATGCGCGATGACCGTCGCGAAACCAAGTGATTAAGTTTTTTTTCTCGGCGTAATGACAGACTTCCACGGTTTTGCCTGCCCCCGATCACCACTTTCGATGCCCCAACGCCTGACTTCGCATTGCGAAAACAGGAGCCTCACGTTTCGAAAACCGGAGCTTCGCCTTGCGAAAACTGGAGCTTAGCCTTGCGAAAACTGGGGCTTCGCCTTGCGAAAACAGCAACCGGGTGTTGCTGAAACAGGAACCGAGCGTTGGATATCGAGCAACCCTTTGAAACAGGGCCTGCGTTTCTGCGGCATTATTATCGCAGGACTTTCACAATTGATTTGCGATCGCTTTCCATTGAACGCTCAATCAAGCTTCCAAGAAAACGAGGACTCGCCGCCCCACTGCCAATGGCGTGGGCGAGCCAACTGCTTGCGATTATTTAGTGGTAAACTGAGCTCCGAGATAGTTCGTTTGCCTCCAGGCTCTTCCGACCCATGAAATCTTTTTGTATCACCGTTTTGGCAATCTACTTTTGTTGTTCGTCTGGCCTTGGGCCCACTCCGGCATTTTCGGCCGATTGGTTGGTAATTGAGGCAAACCGTCATCACCTCAACACCGTTTCTCAAGCCGAGTGGTCGTGGTTCGCGGACGAAAGTGAAGGCAACCGACTCCAAACCAAGTTTCGAATTGATGGTGAACCAACTGCCGGAACGCTACTGATACGCCAAGCGGATGTTCGCCTCACATGGAAAGTTTCGGTCAACGGTACGGAAGTTGGTCGGCTGCAACGTGATGAAAACGACCTGATTCAATCACTGTCAGTGCCTACGAATGCCGTCCGCCAAGGCGAGAACGAACTCGTGATCGAAAGCACAGACAAAACGGCCGACGACATTCAGGTGGGACCGATTCGCTGGTCAGTCGTGCCAGCCGAAACTCTGTTTCATGAAGCAACCGTCAATGTGCACGTCACCGACATTGGCAGTAAGCAATCGCTCCCTTGTCGCTTGACAATCATCGACCAAGACGGATCACTGGTTCCAATTGGTGGTGCTTCCACTGACACGCTTGCAATTCGCACGGGAGTCGTCTACACGTCGACTGGTCGCGCGTCGTTTGGCTTAGCAGCAGGCAAGTATCGCATCTACGCAGGCCGAGGCTTCGAATATGGATCTGCCCAGACCAGCATTTCGGTTGAACCTCGCTCGACTGAGGAGATTTCCCTTTCCATCGGCCGGCAAGTCAACACCGACAATTGGGTTGCATGTGATACGCATGTCCATACGGTGACGCATTCCGGCCACGGCGACGCAACCGTCGCCGAGCGCATGGTAACGCTGGCTGGTGAAGGAATCGAACTACCAATTGCAACGGACCACAATAAGCAAATTAACTATCAGCCCGATGCCGAGCGTCAGAACGTCCGGCAGTTCTTTACACCCGTCATTGGCAACGAAGTCACCACTAACTTTGGTCACTTCAATGCGTTTCCATTCCGTGATGGTGTGCCGACTCCAGATCACACCGAGTCCGACTGGGACGTTTTATTACCTTCGATCAAGAACACACCTGATGTCGAAGTGGTCATTTTGAATCACGGCCGCGATGTGCATCGCGGCTACCGACCATTTGCGCCGGAAAATTTCAATGCGGCCAGCGGTGATAGCTTGGACAATCGAAAATTCAGTTTCAACGCCATGGAAACACTTAATTCCGGAGCCCAGCAAACCGATCCGCTGGAGCTATTCCGCGACTGGTTGACGCTAACCAACCGCGGCTGGGTCATCACTCCAATTGGCAGTAGTGATTCACATGATGTCAACCGCTACATCGTCGGCCAGGGCAGAACCTATGTCCGCACTAATGACAATGACCCCGGCAACATCGATGTCGGAAAAGCCTGCCGCGACATCCGAGATGGACACGTCATCGTCAGCGCTGGATTATTCGTCAATGCGATCGTCGATGATCGGTTTGGACCGGGTGACTTGGTATCAGCGGAGAAATCTGAATTATCAATTCGGTACTCTGTCGATTGCCCAGAATGGATTCATCCGGATCGAGTGACCCTGTTTCAGAATGGCATCCCGATTCGAACCAACGAAATCGACACAACAGATGACCGCACGGGCACCTGGAAAATTGCTCGTCCAAAACATGATGTGTTTTGGACGGTACTCGCCTTGGGGCCAGGAATTCGACACCCTTCTTGGCCGATCGCACAACCGTACCAACCCGACAGTCGCGATTGGACACCCAAGGTTCTCAGTTTTACCGGCGCCATTCGTGTCGATGTGGACGGTGACAAGCAGTTCACCAGCGCTCGCGACTTGGCTGAAAAACTCTGCGACGATGCAACTGGCGACATTGCAGCTCTAATTGAATCACTGCAAGACTACGATCAAGCGGTTGCCGTACAAGCTGCCTCACTGTGGCAATCAGCCCATAGCAACCTGCTGAATGAACCGGCCCGCTCAATCTGGCAGGCCGCAGAACCGGCCTGCCGTGAGGGCTTCGCTCGCTTTACGAAAGCTTGGCGCGAATCTCAAATCGCACGAGTGGAAAACCCTTAGCTGCCCCCTAGATCAATTGATTTAATCAAGCATGAACTCTATTAAAAAAGCTCCCCTGGCATCACTCCTCGTTCTCATTTGGTTGATCCACCCTGCCTGCGCGCAGGAATCAAAAACTGCGGAATCAAAAACTGCGGATATAAAAAGAGAAAATGGTTACGAAACACATCTCGACATTTTGTATCGGGATGGCGAGGGACTCACCGATTACGCCCGCAGTCGCTGTCGCCTGGATGTTTATCATCCTACGGACGATAAGCCGTTCTCGACGGTGGTTTGGTTCCACGGCGGTGGCCTGAAGGCTGGCAACAAGTCTGTTCCGAAAGAGCTAAAGGAGAAAAAGATTGCAGTCGTTGCAGTGAACTATCGACTGCATCCCAAAGTCACCGCACCAGTCTACATTGAAGACGCGGCAGCAGCCGTTGCCTGGACTTTCAAAAACATCGAACGATTCGGCGGCTCACCTGATCGGATCTTCGTCAGCGGACACTCGGCTGGCGGTTATCTAACCAGCATGGTCGGCTTGGACAAGCGTTGGCTGGCCACCCATGACATTGATTCAAATGACATTGCAGGGTTGATCCCCTACAGCGGTCACACCATCACTCACTTCACCGTCCGAGACGAACGAGGCATTTCGGGAAAGCAACCGATCGTCGACGATCTCGCACCACTGTTTCATGTACGAAAAGATGCCCCACCGCTGTTGCTGATCACCGGTGACCGTGAACAAGAATTGCTCGGGCGATACGAAGAGAACGCTTACCTTTGGCGAATGATGCAGGTGATTGAGCATCCAAATACGAAAATAATCGAACTTGATGGCTACAACCATGGCGGCATGGCAAAGCCAGCCCATCCCTTACTGCTACGTTTCATTCGCGAGATCAAGGAGTAATGGGCTCGGATGAAATCATCCCCCCAGTCAGACCACCGGATGAAATCGTTGTTGACGGAAAATTGCATCCGACGGAAATTTTACTCGGCACCATCTTCGCCGCCGACCGTATCTTCGCCGTCGACCGTATCTTCAGGGTCAACCGTGATCTTCAATACAAATTTGAATAGCCGCCGGCGATCATCGACATCGCGAAAACGCATTCGCGGTCGGGTCACAGCCAATTCATCTCCCGCTAGACAAACGATCGCGGTCTCGTCAGCAGTTTACTGAATGAGCGCGTGCATTTCACCATTCGTGCAAACCACGCTGGCGTTTCCGAATGTTGATTGGGGCTAAATTCGCTCTGGACAAATGGATTCGCTACATTGATGACATTCTGCCCCGACCAATAATCTGTCCAAGCGAATAACAGTGAATACGTATGCCTGACGTTCAGCGAAGAGGTGACGCGGATTCAGTTACGACAAATCCGTATGCACCGACCAGCGAGACACTCGCGCGGACACCAACGCTGAATGACACCGAAGCGTACCGCCGGGCTCATTTGAAACACGAGACCTCGTGCAAATCCGTCGGGACGCTTTTTTTAGTAAGCAGCATTCTCGTTGTATTGGGCTGCCTCATAAGCTCGCTTGGCTACATGCAGATGAGCATCGTCGGACCAACCAACACGCCGAGCTTTGTGATGAACTTGGTCGTCATGTTGATCTTCCTAACGCAAGGAGCGGTGGGATACGGATTACGACGACTTCGGGCTTGGGCTAAGACCGGAGGCATCATTTTTTCGATGTTTGGTTTGCTGGGTTTCCCAGTTAGCACGTTGTTCTGCGGATATTTCTTGTATTTACTGCTTTGCAAGAAGGGACAAATTGTTTTCTCGTCCTCTTACCAGGACATCGTCGCCCAAACGCCGCACATTCAGTACAAGACCCCGCTCATCGTGTGGCTGATCGTTCTGGCGCTCTTGGCGCTACCTTTTTCGGTGATTGTTCTCAGATAACATGCACAAACAGGCTTAGGCGAGCGCAACACATTTGTTCCTTCAACAGGTCATGACGAAGCTCGTAATTTCGACGACACCCTCCGTCAGTAAACGATGATAACTCAAAATCCTTTTTCGGCAGCAACAGCGATTCGATACAGTTTCCTGCTGCTTGTGCTATCCGTCTCTGCAGCGCTCCACGCTGATGAGCGGCCAAACATCTTGTTCATCTATACAGACGATCAATCCGATCGAACGGTGAGTTGTTACCCAGAATCGTTTGACTGGGCGCGAACTCCGAACATCGACCAATTAGCGCGGCAAGGTGTACGATTTTCGCGTGCCTACATCGGGTCTTGGTGCATGCCATCACGGGCCTCCTTGTTGACTGGATTGCAACAACATGGAATCGAATCGATGCGTATGGAAGGCAAGTATCCAGGTAGTGCCTACGACCCACAGCAATGTCGTTTCTGGCCAAGCGTTTTCCGCGAAAATGGATACACCACCGCGCATATCGGAAAATGGCACACCGGCGTCGACACCGGATTTGGACGGGACTGGGATCACCAGATCGTCTGGAATCGCCCCAGACATCCCGACAATGCTCCTAATTACTACGACAACCAGTTGATCAGCGTGAACGGCGGCGAGCCAAAGATGGTCAAAGGCTATACAACGGACAACTACACCGATTGGGCGATCGACTTTATTCGAGGCGAAGGGCGACCAGCTGATAAACCTTGGTATCTATGGCTTTGCTATGGCGCTGTCCATGGCCCCTTCACACCGGCAGATCGACACTTGGAGAAATACCAAGAGATCGAGGTTCCCGTCCCCACTGATATCTATCCACCACGCCCCAACAAACCTGAATACGTTCGTAACAGTGAATTCTGGAGTCCCGGACCGAATGGGCAACCTGTTGAAAGAAGGGTGCGCGAACGGAGCCCCGTCGGGATGAAAGATATGCCCGGACGTTCGTTACGTGATTGGGTGCGGCAATATCACCAAGGTGTCCTCGCAATCGACGAGGGCGTGGGACGTTTACTCGAAGCGCTCCAGGCATCCGGGCAAGATGACAACACCTGGGTCGTGTTTACGTCGGACCAGGGATTCGCGTGGGGACAACACGGAATGAAGTCGAAGGTTGCGCCGTATCAAGCCGCAGTGGAAGCGCCATTGATTATCCGACCGCCGACTCCGGACGCCAAAATATGTGCCGGCAAAGTCGTGGAAACCGCCGTGAGCGGTGTCGATCTGATTCCCACTTTTTTTCACCAAGCAAAGATCGAATTGCCATGGAAAATGCACGGCATCGACCTGAGCCCTCTGCTTGAAACGCGGCAAACCAGCTGGGAACATCCAGCCATGCTCGTTCACACAGGCCGATCCTACGGTTCGGCCACCGACCAGATCCCAGGCAAAGACGATCCCGCGTTGTACCACGGGCCTGGCGTTCCTTGGTACGTGATGCTCTGCCAAGGAAAATACAAATACATCCGAAATCTCGTCCCCGGCGAAATGGAGGAGCTTTACGATTTGGATGCTGACCCCGAAGAACTGGTGAATCTCGCGCTCGATGCATCGTTCGACAAAGAACTAAGACGTTTGCGACAAGCAACGCTAGCCGAACTCAAACGCACCGATGCCGGCCTCGTCAATGATTTGCCACCGGTCGGCACGCAGAAACATCGGCAAGACGCACGACGCTGAAAAACCATGCCGAGCATCATCACTCAGGCTCACGCGATAGACTCACGCGCCGAGTTCTGCCCGCTCGGTTTGCGCCAGTTGCGGGACTCTACTTATCATTCATTCCATCGCCATCTTCATCCGTCACGCCGGTGAGCGGATTACTGATTGTTGCTTCCCAGGCGATCTTACGAAAAATACGATCGAGCTCAGGGCTTGGATAGTCGCTGGACGCTCGGTAACGGATCTTTTGCTTGATCAATTCGGGAGATTTCCCATATAAGGTTGCATAGAACACATACCCCTCTAACCGCTCAAAGCCTGGACCAAGATGACCAAGTCGATCTCGCCATAAGGATCTCTCTTCCTTGCCAATCGCTTGGTGAATCCCTTTGACGCCTGGCAATTCCCCACGGTGATAATAATCAGCGGCAAGCACCATCGCATCGCATGTAGGCAATAGAAAGATCTTGTTGGGAAAGTCATCGCTAAGACCTTTCAACATGTCACGATATTCGACATATCGCTCGCGGCCTAAACGGGCGATGGTTTCCGCTGACAATTCACTTTCAGATTTTGGAATCCGCCCCAATTGATAAAGTTGTGGCCACGCGTCTGAAAGATAAAACTTCATCCGCGGGTTGTACTTCAAACAAAAGTCAATCCAACAGCGATAGTACTCTGGTCGATCATTAAAGTACGGACCCCACATCATCGCATCCCATTTGGCATTCGAGATTGATGCGAGCAATTTTGGTTTGGGCCGACCGGCAAATTGAAAGATTCCATTTTCCTGTTCCCATTTATAACGGGCACTGCCGGTGATGCCGCCGCCGGTATGGGTCACCATCACCTGTTCTCCAAAACCGGCAGCTTGCACGATCAACGGCAAGGTTTTGTATCCGGGAGCCATAAAGCTGTGCCCCGTCCCGACAATTCGGAGTGAACCATCGGATGGCTTCGGGTGTGACGTGATTTGCTGTCCGTAGATCGCCGCGATTGCGTCGGGTTCGCGGTAACAGACGGCATCCTCCGGAAACTGAAGGCCTTCCCACCCTGGGTTGACCGGGAAATCACGCGGCGCCCCGGTAGCTGCGTTTCGCCTGTTCTGAAAAGCCGCTGCTAGTTCGGAGTCGTTTAGCTCACCATCTTGATTGGTATCCGCAGCAGGATACGCCCGCAGCAAGTTGGCTCGCTGCCTCTCACTAATCTGCAGTCCATTCAACTGAGCAATTGCGGCGACGGGAAAGAGAACAAACATTGCCAACACGAAGGCAAAACGAGATCTCATTAATTAGTCCTCTAAACAAACAAGATGAAGCTAACGATTGTATTTCCAGTGTCTCCTGAGTATCGGAGCCTTGCTACTGCCTGTCAATCAACACCCCCACCCGAAGGATCTCATCTTCTCAGAAGCAAACCCGACGAAAAACGGCTGAAAAAAATCATTTCCGGGCTTCAGCGTGAGGCCGCGCCGCGTCACCAACTAACCACCGCCTCACCCCTGCCATCTCAACAGATTATGTTGCGGCAACAGCTCCCTTTGTGATTCTTTCCAATTGTCCAACAAACCGAAAATCCCATCACTCGCTTCTCTCGCCTACCCGACCTAAACTAGCGGTTTGAAATCTGGTGTCGAACCGGAGACGACATGCCCAACTGACCGTAAGTGATGCGATGCACCTTCGTTGCCTGCTGTTTTTTTTCGTCCTCGCAGTGCCGCGATGCAGCTTGGCTGACGGACAATCAGCCAACCGTGCGGGAAACGAAAAGACAAAGCAATTTGCTTTACCGGACGGCATTGAGCGAATGCCAAACCTCGAGTATGCCCGACCAGATGGGATCTCGTTAAAACTGGATCTTTATCGGCCCACTGAAGCCCAAAGCAGACTTCCGGTCGTCGTGTTTGTACATGGTGGTGGCTGGAAAAATGGAAGCAAGGAATCGGTCAAAAAACGCCTCTGGCTCGTGCCCAATGGATTTGCGATCGCCAGCATCAATTACCGGCTTACGAACGCTGGAAAGTGGCCCGACCAAATCAACGACTGTTATGCAGCCGTAAGATGGCTGCGAAAGAATGCCGAACGCTACAACCTTGCGCCTGACAAGATCGGTTGCTGGGGAACTTCAGCAGGGGGGCACCTTGCAGCATTGATGGGAACCCGACCCTACCCGGATCACGAAGTGACCTCCAGTCGCGTGCAAGCGGTTTGCGATTGGTTCGGACCAACCGCATTGATGACCATGCCACCAAACAATGTCGGCAATGGCCGGACAGCAGCTGACGTTGCAAATTCGAATGGAGCGAAACTACTGGGAGCAACCGTTCGCGAAGTTCCGGAATTGGCAAGGGATGCCAGTGCAATCGACCACGTCAGCTCCGATGACCCGCCGTTTTTGATCATGCACGGTGACGCGGATCCCGGAGTGCCCCTGTTGCAAAGCCAAACGTTCCACCAACGACTAAGTGATACCGGCGTCACCTCCACGCTTGTTATTTTAAAGGGCGCCGGTCATGGCGGGTCGGAATTTGATGCCAATCGATCACAGGATGCAGTCATCAATTTCTTCCGCCAACACCTAAGCAACTGATTTTTCTAACTCACCCACTAAAACATAACGCGAGCACAAAACCCAACGTGCTGCCAAAGGAATGAACCATGAAGTCACCAATGTCCAATCGCCGTCGATTCCTGACTCAAACCGCATCGGTCGCTGCCGCCGTCGCCGCGGCACCACGCGTGCTGGCCGCTGCCGATCCGAAACCGTTATTCAAAGTTTCATTGGCACAGTGGACGATCAACCGAGAACTTCGTTCCGGCAAGATTGACAATCTTGATTTCGCAAAAGTCGCCTCTGACCATGGCATCTTTGCAATCGAGTACGTCAACCAGTTTTTCATGGACAAGGCAAAGGACGAAGCGTACCTCGGCCAAATGAAAAAGCGTGCAGCCGATTTTGGCGTTGCGAATGTGCTGATCATGTGTGATCGCGAAGGCAATATCGGTGATCCCAATGAAAAGAAACGAGCTCAAACCGTCGAAAACCACCGCAAGTGGATCGATGCAGCAAAGTTCTTGGGGTGCCACAGCATTCGTGTTAACGCTGGCAGTTCGGGAAGCTGGGAAGAACAAGTCAAACTCGCAGCCGATGGTCTCGCGCGACTGACAGAAATTGGGGACAAAGCAGACATCAACGTAATCGTTGAAAACCATGGAGGACTTTCCAGCAACGCGGACTGGCTAGCTGAAGTAATCAGCCGAGTCGACCACCCGAGATGCGGTACGCTGCCGGACACCGGAAACTTTCGCATCAACAATGGGGAAACTTACGATTCCTACCGCGGTGTCGCCAAGTTGATGAAGTGGGCCAAAGGGGTTTCGATCAAAGATCGCGTTTACGATGACAAAGGAAATTCAACCGAGATGGATTTCGCGAAAATGCTTAAGATTGTCATCGATGCCCGGTACCACGGTTACTGCGGCATCGAATACGGAGGATTCGCTGGCCTCGCTGCTGCCCGCGAACGGCTCGAGCAAGTACGGGAAGAACTGAGTTAATCTTCGCGTTACCAAATTTCTCAGATTGGCCTGTGCCATCGCTTCTGATTCGCTCTGCTTTGCTTCATCTCATGCCACTTGGCATAGAGCAGCAAGGCCGAGCGAGTAGATGCATTCGGGCAACTACATAGACTCGAGCAACTTCCAACAAACGAGTTGCATTCGCGGCAGATGAAAAGGGCCTTTCCAGAGGTTGCCTTTCAAACTCGAACTAATTCGTCCGTCACGGTGCAGGTAACCAAACCACTCGCCATGTTCGGGATCTGCAAAGTGACGGTGCGCCCAATCATGAATTTGCTGGTGCCACTCTGCATATTTCGGATTCCCGGTGAGTTTGTACGCCATCAGGGTTGCGATGATCGTTTCATTTTGGGGCCACCAGAATTTCATATCGTGCCAATACTCTTGGACTGGCCGCCCATCCACATCGACATAATAGAGGATCCCTCCGTACTCTGAGTCCCAACCTCGCTGCCACATCCAATCGAGCATCTGGCAACCCATTTCAATCAAACCTGGATCGTTGCGAATTTCTCCTTCACGCAAAATGAACCAAGCTCCCTCAATCGCGTGCCCCGGGTTTAGCGTGCGTTCATCAAAATGATCGATTAACTCACCTGCTGGACCGACAGTCTCCATCACACACTCGATCTCCGGCTTCAGATGGTACTGGCGAATGTCATCAATGCTTCGGTCAATCCAGGCGGTGGCATCGGCCAAGCCGATTGAATCGCGAAGTTCCTGAGCAGTCGCAATCGTAATCATGGGAAAACCGATCCCACGCGTGGGCCGAGTAGCCGTGAATTTGGCATTCACCTCATCAGGGTGGAGGTGGTGATCAGTGAATCGAGAGAACGCCCGCTGCGCTCTCTCGCGGTAAACATCGCCACCTGTCGCCTGGGCAAGCTCACCATAAGCGATCGCGGCAAAACTCTCGGAAAAGGCGTAACGGCGTTTTCGAATCGGGCGCCCATCTCGGGTGACATGAAACCACATTCGGCCATCAGCTGGATCACACCCATATTCATCGAGGAACCGCGCGCCGGATTTAGCTAACTCGAGCCATTGCTTTTTTGGTTCGACGTTGTTGTAAAGCTCACCCAACAACCACGTGAACCGCCCCTGTTGCCAAATCCCCTTGTCCGTATCAACAACCGTTCCGTCGCGGTCAAGCGCCATCATAAAACCACCGTGTTGCTGATCCACACAGTGATTAAGCCAGAAGGGCAACGTGTTATTCAACAGACCATCACGGTAAGAATGAATCAAGGATGTCTTTCTGGCGAGATCCATTGCGACTTTTCTCATGTTTGAAACTTAGCTTGACGCCACGATTGACCAACCTACACCAATCAGCTGCACCCCACGGGAAAAGTCGACAGCCAAAATAATGACAGCCGCACGCAGACCGCTGGCTCAGCATCCATCAACAATACGCTCGGTGGTGGCTACCAGCATTTGCGTGTCATGCTTGACTACTGCTTTTCCAGCTGGTCAAGATCGAGTCGGTACAACACTTGGTTGTAATCGTAACGAGGCGTTGGATCCTGTGACTTGGAAAAGGTGCGGGTGTAGGTCGCTTCGAAAATCAACTGGGACGATTCTCCAGGCGAAAAACTGGGGTGAATCTGTGGATTGTAAAAGCTGTATTGGTCATGGGTCACGACATGGACGGCCTGCTCCCATGGGCCAAGGGGAGAGTCGGATTCGGCATACCAAATCTCACCAATCAGCGAAGACTCACCACCGTTCTGTGTGAAAATCGCGATCCACCGATTGCGATAGGCATTCCAGGCGATCGCCCCGCGATGCGGCGTGATGACTTTGCCACCGGAGCGAGGTTTGACATTTTGGGGAGCATCTAAAATCTCCCACTTCTTGGGATTGGACCAATCCTCGAACGTCGCTCGGCAGCGCAGCTTGGGAAACGGATCGCCAAACAGCACCCACTCGACACCGGATTCATCAATCCATTGAATTGAGTGCCCGTAAGGTCTCGTTGGTGGAACCGGAGCATCACTCGACGTTTTGCTCCAAAGCACGCGATGTTGTTTGAACTGCTGAGATTTTTCCTGCCAAACGCAGAGTCCCGCCTCGTAGGTCGCAAGTGGTGGTTCAATTTTGACATAACTTGCAACGAGGTGATGATGGCCTGACCGATCTGGAAGGCTGGCGTAACCATCCAACCACGTTGGTCCCTTTCCCGGCATCTTTGCCAAATTTCGCGGCCGAGCATCATCACCCAGAAAATAGTCGTAGCGCAATCGAATCGGTGGCTGCAGTGCTGACAACGGATTTACCGGCGTCGTCGCCCCAATCATGTGAAAGCGACCAAGTGGATAATGGGACAGATTCGTGTCGCCCCAGCCCCAGAACAATTTGCCGTTGTGAACAACATTTTGAACACTATCGCACCCAAAGACCGGTTGATCCTTCCATTCTGTTTTCAGGCCGAGCTTTTGACTTTCCGCAAACATCCCGACGCCTGTAATCCTGCCGAGTCGCATCGCTGGTAGCCGGCGATTTACTCGGACGGTTAGGTTTCCGCCGCGCTGGGGTGTCAAGCGAACACCTGCATACCCAAACTTGTCGCGTGGAAGCTCATAGCCGTGACCACGGATGTGAAACCACGTCGGGACACCCATCAATTCTGGCGCATCCATCGCGATCAACCCAGCGTTGTCCGAAACAAATCGCAAGTCGTGCGTTGTGCGCAGCTCCACCATTGGCACCGGCCAACCGTTTTTTGAATCAATGATTTTGATGCAACATGGATCCGCAGCGTTCGACCACTTTGGTAAGGAAATACAAAGCACGAACAGGATCGAGTACCAGACCGCCCGCATGCTGCTGGCCTTAGCTTCCAAGGAGTGAAGTTAAATATTCTCACTGCAGTCTAACGCTTTTCACTCGCAAAAAAAACCGAGCCGCATACGCGGCCCGGCACTTAATATTTCGCTCTTTTTATCATTCGAAGTAGCTTACTTGCTTGGTGGCAAGATGACCTTGTCGATGACGTGCACAACGCCGTTGCTGCACATGACGTCAGCCTTAACAACTTTCGCGTTGTTAATCATGACTGAACCATCCTTCACAGCGATTTTGATTTTGCCACCTTGAACGGTGCCTGCCTCGCTCAGTGTCATCGCGACCTTAGCAGGTACTTTGCCGGCAACGACGTGATACTTCAGGATTGCTTGCAGCTTTGACTTGTTCTCTGGCTTCAACAGCATCTCGAGCGTTCCCTCGGGGAGTGCTGCGAACGCTTCGTCAGTTGGTGCGAATACGGTGAAAGGGCCTTTGCTCTTCAGCACATCAACCAAGCCACCAGCCTTCACAGCCGCGACAAGTGTGTTGAATTTTGCGGCAACCGCGGTGTCGACGATGTCCTTGGTCTTTGCTGCTTCATCAGCACGAACAGCAGGAGCGGCGAGGAATGCGAAGGCCAAGCAAGCGAAGAAGGAAGCACGTTTCATGGGAGGAACTCCGAGGAAGAAGGGGCGGGTTAATTTTTCGTCAGAGGACTTTAACGGGATGTCAAGTAATTTTGCCGAAAAAAACATGCGGCTTAACAGCACGATCAAAATGCCCTTCGAAAACAAAGAAACGACCGCATTAAACGCGTCGCAATCGCGGTTCATGCAACGCCATTTTCTTGATCTGACTGGTGGAAGCCGACGACCACGTGACACAAGGAAATAAAGCACAAGTAGAGACGGCCTAAAATAAACCGGCACGCAGCATCACGTAGATCAAGGAACTCCAGGGCACTGGCCCGGGGACGTGCACTGGTTCGGGGCCTGTTTTGTGTTCGGGTACGGGTCAGCCCATTGCGGCTGATCAACATTGAAAACCAATGAACCAATCCAACCTGTCACCCGACGAGAGGCTCAATTCGACAAACCGCGCCGCCCTTCAGAAATCACATCTCACCCTCTATCGGATTCGAAATCGCTTACTTGGCGGGGCGATCTCGGTACTCTCGGTGGCACTGACGACAATCGTTTGAAATTGCGTCCAATGCGTCGCGGCATTCCGAAAGAGACCGAGGCGTTCGCCGCAAACCAGCCTCCAGCTTGGCGGCCGAATCGCGAGAGGCCTCGAGCAGAGCCAGAAATCGAGTCGATCGCTGATCACGAGAACTCCGGATCAACTCCGTGAAATGCTCTTTTAAGATCAATGCCTCGTGAGTGGGATCGAGATCGGGGTCTTCGGCCAGGACCTTCCAGCCGGTACGGCGAAGCTGTGACAGATGGCTGAACGCACCTTCGATTTCAACCATCGACTTGGCCATCGGTGGCACCTCGACAGCTTCAGCAAACTCGAATGGCAAGGCTTGCAGCAGCGAAGCATCCATTTTGTGCGCTCCCGCTGCCGCTTGGTACAACCCCGTGTAATGCTCGCTTGTTCCGGCAAGCTGCAGGAACCCAACTCCGACTGACGGTGCGATCACCCCGGCACCGACCCCCGCCACCACCGCTGCTGCGGGACTACGATGCTTGCCATGGTGACAATGAAAATAGATTGGCCGGGGGAGTTCGAGAACGGCCTTGGCGAGTCGCTGCGCGTGCGTTTCCGAAATCCCCTCGTAGCCGTGCGGGAGATGCACGTAACGCAGATCTTGCCGCCGAGCGGCATCCAAATCGGGCGTTGCGCCATCGACGCTGACGATGGTCTTGATGCCCAGTCGCTTCAGCTGCTCAAAACCAAGATCGCCACTTGGCGTTCCGCCCGAAAATAAGTCTGGATGAATCTGGAATGCGTTCGGGAGCATTGGTAGCTGATGCAGCCGCACCACACGAAGATCGGCCGAAGCCGTGTTGCCGGCGAAAAGCCCCAGCAGACAGCAAAGGAGGGAAAATCGGTTCATCAACGCATCGTATCCCAATTTGGAAAGACCTGCAGCCCAAAGGGAAACGGGGACCGATGCCTCTCGAACATCACGACCCCCTGCTTTCTAGATGGGCAAGGAGGCAGGGCTCTAGATGGACAAGGAGGCAGGGCTCTAGATGGCCAAGGAGGCAGGGCCGACCTAGTTACCACCAGCAAGAATCAGCTTCACAACCACCAGCCAACCCTTCGAAATCCGTTGAGCAGCGAACTTTCCTGACTCGCCAACTAGAAAAACGCCTCGCTTTGGTAGCGATTCCGCCCGGGAGCCCCTCCCAACAACATCCGAAACCAAGCAGAGGCCTAAGATTCAACGATGCTTCGATAATAATCGACACTTTGGTTGAGCCCCTGGCACATCGACACATCTGGCTCAAACCCGAGCAACTTTCTCGCCTGAGAAATATCAGCCAAGGAGTCACGAACGTCGCCAACCCGTGGAGGTTCGTGAATCGGTTCGATGCTCTGCCCCAAGATTTCACGCAAGGTCACCAGCAAATCCAACAGCGTCGTTCGCTCGCCACGCGCCACATTGAAAGCCGATCCGCTGATCCCGGGTGTCGTGGCGGCCAACAAATTCGCCTTCGCAACATCTTGCACGTAAACGAAATCGCGGGATTGCTGCCCATCGCCGTAGATAATCGGTCGCTCCCCTGCCAGAATCATCGAGACAAAACGGGGAATCACCGCGCTGTACTCGCTTTGGGGATCTTGCCGCGGCCCGAACACGTTGAAGTAGCGCAGGATGACCGCTTCGATGGGGAAACTCCGCACAAATGCCTGACAGTAAGCTTCCGAGGCGAGCTTCGCCGCCGCATAAGGCGATAGCGGTGCGGAGGGATCGACCTCGCGTTTGGAGACGAACGGTGAATCACCATACGCGGCACTCGTCGAGGCAAGAACTAACCGCTTCACATTCGCCTGAGACGCAGCACGCAATAATTGGACCGTACTGGTCGTGCACCAAGCATGACACAAATCGGGTTCACGAATACTGCGTGGCACGCTCGCCATAGCAGCTTGATGAAACACAAAGTCGACCCCAGCAACTGCGTTATCCGCCGTCGCTGCATCAGAGGCGTCGCCACGAAGAATTTCGACCTCGTCGTCCGAATCCAAGTGGGATAAGTTGTGCGCGAACCCAGTGCTGTAATTATCGAGCACACGGACGCGGGCCCCACGGGCACGCAATGCATCAACAAGATGGGAACCGATGAATCCGGCACCACCGGTCACCAAACAAAACGCTCCGCCAAGTGAATCGAACCGACCTGGTTCGGCTGTTGGATCAGCCATGCGTGTTCCTATTCGCCCGCCGGTATGACGTGGCAGAGATGAGACGAATTTCCATTCTATGCCAGCTCAGCAGTCAGAACGCCGAACGCCGAACGCAAACAAGCAATGGGCTTTAATCTCTCATCCGATTTCACCGGCACCGTGCCGGTGTGGTAGATAATGAGATCGCCACCGATTGCCTTTGATGACAATCGATTCCCCGTTACAGTCGAACCTAGCTCTTCGCCTTCGCTTTGGTCCGAGACTCGCGAAGTCCACGGCTAAGAATGTCTCGCAGCATCGGCGAAAAATCTTCATACTTCGCCTGATCAGGTGCGCCGCTACTGAACTGATATATCGCATCGCGCGGCTTGACCCCGAGCGCGATCAACGTACTGCTGACCGTGCCGTAGTCACCATTGCGAACCACCATGCTAGGCCGACCGGGCCCCACAGGGGCACGAGCAAACACTTTGCTCGCAACCGCCAAGAACTTCACCGGGGAGTCGAGCGTTTGTAGCGTGAGCAGTCGCCGCGCCATTTGCACTCGCTGGTCCTCGGGATCATTCAGATTCCGCGCACCAATGATGTTCAGCCCTTCACGCAGCTCGACAACTTCTTGACGCTCATCTGCATGGATCGCATAACCATTTTTGGCATCGGCGATCAGGATGTTGCAGCCGTCGTAGCGAGTTTTGGCAAACTCCGTCTCCGCCTTTTCCAAGGCGGCTGCCGCGGACGTGCAGCGGAGCAAATCTAATCCGAGCAAACCACGGGAGCGTTGGCCAAAAAGGGGCATCGTCGTTGCGCGGTTACAGAGGCCGACGAACAAACCGTTCTGATTGACACCCAACCAAGTCCCACCGGCCTGTTGATCGATCCCACACAAAACGCGGGGTTTTCCTGATTGAATCGATGGCGGCAAACTCGGCCGATCGAAGTATTCTTCGCGATTGGCTGCGACGAGAATCGGACTCTCGGGCACCAAGCGATATTGAACAGCCAGTAGGCACATGTTCTTTGCTTTCTATTTCAAAAGATCAATGACGTAGAGGCGTTTCCTGAAAGGCCGGCTACGCATGAACGGGACCGGTCCCAACACGAAGGGACTAATGTATCTCCGCCATCGACTCGACCACACCCCCGAATGGGGGGAATGCTCAAAAAAGGGCCCGTGAAGCCAGCATTTTGGTCATCTTTACTGGACTCTGGGCAATCTTTTCCGCCTACCACGACGATAACAACACAGCAGCGGGGAGTTCTTTGGTCGATTTCGCCGCTTCCCGTGCGTTTAGGACAGAATTGCGATGCCAGACCTCACCAGCAGCCATTCACGGGCAGTTCTAGCAATCAAAACTCCGATTAGCGTCACATTGGCCCGAAAAAACATCACGCTGGAACGAATCGTCGATCTGGTGCCGGGCTCCATGCTCACGTTTGACGCCCACTGCGACGAACCACTTGTGCTAGAAGCCGGCGGCCGACAGCTCGCCACGGGCGAAGCGATCAAAGTCGGCGATAAGTTTGGGCTGCGAATTCGCAAAATCCTCGCGGAAACCGACCAAAACTAAACACCTGGCCTGTATCGACGACCCACCATCGGGACTTCACCGCACAGAAAATGCTCGACTGCCATTCGAGTCGCCACAGCGTTCACAATCGGCACAGATTCAGTCCAGTCTAGGCGAGCTGCTTTAGCACATCCTCGGCAGCCGCAATGGTTTCGTCGATGATCGCTTCGGTGTGCATGCGGCTAATGAACAACGCCTCGAACTGGCTGCAAGGCATGTACACCCCCTTCTGAATCAAGCCCCAGAAATAGCGACCAAACAGCTCGCGATCACACTGCTCGGCTTCATTCCAACTGTGAACGGGTCCGGGGTGAAAGAACAGCGTAACCATGCTGCCGACACCTTGTACGCAGTGATCGATTCCTGCCGCCGCCGCCGCTTGATCCAATCCCTTCGCCAACCGATCCCCGATCATGTCCAGATAGGGATAGGGTGAATCGTTTTTCAGCAGTCTCAGCGTCGCGCTACCGGCCGCCACGGCGACAGGATTTCCGCTCAGTGTTCCCGCCTGAAAAACTTTCCCAGCCGGCAACACTTGGTCCATGATGTCAGCCCGTCCACCGTACGCTCCGAGGGGCATACCGCCACCCACGATTTTGCCCAGCGTCGTCATATCGGGCGTGATCCCAAACCGTTCTTGAGCACCGCCGAAGGCGACTCGAAATCCGCTCATCACCTCGTCAAAGATCAAGATCGCACCGTCTTCGGTGGTGACATCCCGCAGCGTTTGCAGAAACTCTGGAGTTGCGGGCACGCAGCCCATGTTCCCGACAATCGGCTCCAGGATCACTGCTGCGATTTGACCGGGATACTGCTGAAATGTTTGGCGGACTGATTCCACATCGTTGTAGGACAACACGATGGTATCCTGCCCGGCACCGGAGGTTACTCCTGGCGAATCGGGTACTCCTAAAGTCGCTGCCGCACTGCCTGCCGCCACCAGCAGACTGTCAACGTGTCCGTGGTAGTTCCCGGCGAACTTGATAATTTTGTCGCGTCCAGTCGCCCCCCGAGCAACACGAATCGCGCTCATCGTCGCTTCAGTGCCGCTGTTGACCAAGCGGACTTTCTCCACGCTCGGCACAGCATCGATGATCTGCTCGGCGAGCTGAGACTCGGCCTCGGTCGGCGCTCCATAACTTGTCCCACGCCCGGCAGCCTGCACGATCGCCTCGATCACCTCATCATGGGCGTGGCCGAGAATCATTGGCCCCCAGGAACCGATGTAATCGATGAGACGATTTCCATCGATATCGAACAGATACGGCCCTTCGGCATGGTCAATGAACAGCGGAGTGCCACCGACGGCACCGAAGGCTCGAGCTGGGCTGTTGACCCCGCCCGGCATTAAACGCCTAGCTCTTTCGAAGGCCGCCGCACTCTTGGGGCCGGCTGCAGGGCTGATTGGTGTGGTCAAAGTTATCTCGTTAGCGAGAGTGGGAGTGGCAACGACAGCATCAACGGTAACGATATTCACCGAGTCGACATCAAACAGGGAAGCACGCGGCGTTAGCATCACGATCGCAGACGATCGTTAGCCTGCGAATGGCCGCGGCAACCTTCCCCTACGAACGGACTTACGATGCCGCCGAATCGATCGCTTCCTGCAAGGCCGATTTTGGGCGAACCCCAACGAAGCTGTCAGACACTTCTCCGCCTTTGAACACCAACAAAGTTGGAATGCTGGTGATTCCAAATTGCTGCGCGACGCCTGGGTTATCGTCAATGTTGACTTTGCCAACTTTGGCGTTTGGATTCTCGCTCGCCAGTTCATCGATCATCGGCGCGATTTGACGGCAGGGTCCACACCAGGGAGCCCAAAAATCGACCAAGACAGCACCGTCGGCTTCGATCACTTCGGATTTAAAGTTGTCTTCAGTAAATTCTATGACGGCATCAGAAGCCATAATGATTTCCTTCCAAAGGGATTGGTTAGTTCGTGAACAGAGAAGAAGTTGGCTGAAACAACAGGCTGCCAGTAACAGGAAGCAAGCTGCGGCGAGCAGGCAGTTGAATTGTAAGGGTTCCGGTCAAGTCGGCAACGGGCACCGCCTCGCCAAGTCGACAACACGCCGATGGCACTTCAACGATCTCCAGAGGCAACGCAAAGACGACGCAGAGGCCCCGTTGACAACACAGAACCGGCCAAGGAACCCACCATTGGTGTACTTCGTGCAAACGATTCGTGAACGGTGGGCTGAAACGAGCATTTTTCCAAAGCGACAGTCCTCTCAGTTCGTTGAGGTGGGAAGCAAGATTTGGGCCAATTGATCTAGAATCATCGCTGTCGCCCCCCAAACCTTGTGCTGACCAACCTGAATGGCGGTCGCTCGAAACACCAGATGGTCGACAGGCTTGCCGCCCTGACGAACCTCTCGCCGCAATGCCAGCTCACATTCCTCGCGATTTCGCAACAACTTCACCAGCGGCATCATGATGACTTCTGCCACTTCAACAGGGTCAGGCTGCCAGGGCTTGGTCGGTCGTGAGATGATGGAAACGACCGGATGCACCAGATTGTTGCTGGCGTAAACATACAGGGCTGACAATTCACCGCAGTGACAAGTTACCTCCGCCCGGACCCCGAGCTCTTCCTCGAATTCTCGCAGAGCGGCCTGCGAAGGATTCTCATCCCCTTCCAAGCGACCTCCCGGCAAGCAAACTTGGCCGGCGTGATGCTGCAGCGAATCAGGTCGCAATGTCAACGGGATCATCCATTGATCATCCTCGTCCTGGAAAAGCGCAATCGCGACAGCGGCAATTCGGGCATTCGGTCTCGTGGGACCACGGTGCCGCCCGTAACTCAAAGCTGGCGCAACCACGGGTCGTGGGAGACCCCGACTGGACTCCAACAATTTGGACTCCAACACGCGGGTCAAATCTGCGACCGGATCGGTTTCATACATCGCTTCGTCGCCGACCGTGCAGTGCCCCAGATTACATTAACGTTTCGAGCAAACGGCGCAATTTGCGCAATTCGACGCGATGATCCAGGCCTTCCATCGGCGACATGTGGACGGTCAGGGCGCGATCATATTTCTCGCGTTCCAGTTGGGTGACCAACTTGCCATAGTCGACCTCACCTTGGCCAACACTGACCTGGAAGGCGTCTGGGCGTGAATCACGAAGATGGACGCTGCAAACATATTTGAGGATTTTGTCCAAGCTGCTCGATTTTGCATTGCTGCAGATGTAGACGCTTGGATCGAGGGTGATCCCCAATCCTTCGATGTTATTGCACAGCACCATCAAGGTGTCCGGATCCTCGCTCAAGCATCCTAGTTGGCTTCGAACAGCGACTCGCACCCCTTCACTTTCGGCGATGTCGACCAGCTTCTGCAGGCGTTCGACTTCCTCATTAAACGGGGTCCCATGTTCAGACGAGGGCACCGTCAGATTCACGACCTTGGTCGTTTTTGCGATACGGCAAATGGCTGTGAAGTCTTGAAAATACTGTTCCCCGGTGGAAGCAAGCTCAAGACTGTAGGCAGAAATTTCGAGCCGGTGAGTGTGTCGCAACAACTGGATCGCACGATCCGGATCCCGCAGCAGTTCGCTCGGCTTGATAGTCCCTGATTCATGGAGAGCGATTTCGATGGCGGTGAACTCGAGATCGGTTAAAACCTCAATCACTTCCTCTAATTCGGCTTCCGGCCAGCACTCGGTCGACGCTGAAACAAACACGTTTCCATCCTTCTCCGTCAAGTTTCTTTCCCTAAGTACCCCAGTCGGGCAGACGTAGCTTACCGAGATGCGGCCAACGGAGCCAGACGTTCCTGGACGACCCGGCAATGGCGAGACGGGATCGGTTTCCGGGCACCACTTTATTTGGCAAGGCTGGACGTGCGTTACCGCGTCCCCCAAGGCCTCGCCTCCCCTATTTTACGGCCCTTATTGGTTGGCCCCGATTGGTGGGGACCTATTTTTGGACCCCTATCTGTGGGGCTCCGCTTGCTGGAAGGGGCTGCCCGTTAGGGTGCCGACGGGGGTAAATCGGACAGTTCTTGGCCAGCCCGACCAGCGGCCCATTGCCGCAGCCCCTCGAGACGCTGCCTGCCGCGAGCAAAGTAACCTGGTTTTAGCCCCGACATCTGCTGCTCGACCAACTCGGCATAACGTCGATCACTTTCGTCATCCCCCTGTCTCACCCAATCCATCGCGACCAGTGCATCAGCAATCGCCTCTCCAATCCGTTGGTGCCCGCTGACTGAGGGATGCAGGTGATCGACGAAAAAACCAGGATCGGGGATGCCATCCGGGCGACGCTGCCCGAGCCAATCACGTTGATCGAGCAATTCCGGTGTCGTGATCAGAGGAATCTGCTGTTCAGTCGCAACGTTTGTCACCGACCGCATGATCGATGCGGTGGCACGAAGCGGGCAGACATCGTGGTCGCGGGCGGATGTTAGGTGGGAGCGTGCGGCCGTCACCTCACCACGCTCAAATAGATTTCGACCGAGAAGATAATGGGCCCCTGCGTGTTTGGGGTCGATCGCCAGACAATCTTCTGCAGCCTGAATCCGATCCGCCTCGGAAGCATCAACATCCCTTGCCTGCCCCCAAAGATCCGCCAATTCGCGTCGACTTTGATCCGACGAGTCTGCTGGTAGTTCCACCTTGAACGGAGGCGTTCGAACAAGATCGGACGCGGGGACACAGAGCACGAGTGGCACACCTGCAGCTTGCACGCGTTGGACCATCCGCTGCAGTGTCAATTCAAAGTGCCGTTCCACACCAGTTTTCCACTGTTCATCACGGTGATACCGATCGAGGCCTCCGCGATGGTCAAGGCGGGCATCGACTTCGCCCGGCATCAACCGTTCGCGAGGGGGTGGTTCAAGCAGTGCACGACGAATCCAACGAACGGTCGCGATCTCCCCAGCGACGGTTGCAACGCTGCGGCGGAGTACCCCCATCTCACGAACCTCCGCATACTCGCGATCTTCCAAGAACTCGTTATGCCCTGTGTAGATCACGATTGCATCTGGCTTGTGCTCCAGCACTTCGTCCAAAATTTTTGCGACACGATAACTGGCATAGGAAATCCCACCACAATTGACCACTTCAAAGCGAGTCTGTGGTTGATTGGCTTCCAATCGCAACCGCAACCAAGTACTGAAAGCCGTCTCGATGGCGTAAGGCCGCCCCTGCACGGTCGACCCACCGAGCACAAAAATCCGCCGCAATCCAGCGGGTTTCTCGGCCAAAAACCAGTCGGGGCGAAAAAAATTCAGGCGTGATTCCGGGATCTCCCAGCATTCGCCGCTCGCCCCCTCATTGCGTACAAACAGAGGCTTCAACTGGGAAAGATCGATCATGGGATCACGATCGAGCGCCTCCTCGACCGGCGTTTCGATCGAGCGAAAGATCAATTCCACGACGATCAACGGCGTCAACGAGAGCGCAACGGCCAGCGTTCGCATCAGCCACAAGCGAGATCGGCGATCGGAGAGTTGACTCATTCGACACAGTTTAACAAGCAACTCGCCTGAGCAGATTCCAAGGTGATCCGAGCAGATTCCGAGGTGATTTCGGGGCGACTCGAGAACATCCCCGAATTCGATGTGCTTGCCACCAGCCGCGATCAAGGGAGAATGCGTCCATGAAGTTAACGAAACATCTCTATTTAACCGGGTTCCGCGGGACCGGGAAATCATCGGTCGCCCGCCTGCTGGCAAGACAGCTGGGCGTCACAGCGATCGATCTGGATGAAGTCGTTGAGCAGCAGGCGGGAATCTCGATCAGCAGGATTTTTGAAGAGCAAGGGGAATCTGCCTTTCGTGACTTGGAATCAATGGCGTTGGCCACCGTCGCAAAATTCTCACCCACCCTCATTTCACTCGGTGGCGGGGCTATCTTGCGAGCCGAGAACCGAACCTGCATTGCAACCACCGGAACTTGCATCTGGCTGGATGCCGATGCCAACACGATCGCAGCCCGGTTGCATCAAGATGAGACGACCGCTGAACGTCGCCCCGCTCTGACGGCCCTCCCCGGGTTGCAAGAGATCGAACGGTTGCTCGATGAACGGCGACCGATTTATGAACAAACATCCCGACATCGAATCGAGACAACCGACCGTTCCATCGATCAGGTTGTCGACGAGATTCTGGCATTGCTGCCGTGACGCAAAACAAAGCCCCGACCATGGATCTAGTTGCTGCCTGCGCCTTTGGACTCGAAGCAGTCGTAAAAAGAGAGCTCGAGGCACTCGACTTGTCGGCGACCATTGGGAACCCTGGCCGCGTTCATTTCCAAGGAAGCCTGGAAACCATTGGCCGAGCAAACTTGTGGCTGAGAACAGCCGACCGAGTGCTGATTCAAGTTGCGCAATTTCCGGCGGCAGATTTCGAAGCGCTGTTCGAAACAACCCGCGAACTGAGTTGGGGAAAATTAATTCCCACCAATGCTCGGTTCCCCGTGACCGGACGGTCAATCAAATCAACCTTGAGCAGCGTGCCCGCCTGCCAACGAGCAGTGAAGCGAGCCATCGTCGATGCGATGCGTCGCGATCATGGCCAGACTGTGTTGCCCGAAGATGGCCCCGAGTACAAGGTCGACATCGCGCTGCTCAAAGATGTGGCGACGCTGACCATCGACACCACCGGCCGTAGTCTGCACCGGCGCGGTTATCGCACGTTGATCAGCCAGGCACCGCTAAAAGAAACGTTAGCCGCCGCGATGGTGATGCTAAGTTTCTGGAAACGGGATCGCCCCTTGATCGATCCGTTCTGCGGTAGCGGGACGATCCCAATTGAAGCCGCCATGATCGGACGCAACATGGCACCGGGCAGAACCCGCGAGTTCGCCTTTCATCATTGGCCCGCCTTTCCACAAGAACTTTGGCAAGATCTCTGCGCCGATGCACTGGCCAATCAATTGGACAGCCTGGAAGAACGCATTCTGGGAAGTGATCATGCGCACTGGGTACTCAAAGCGGCACGCGAAAATGCAGAACGAGCAGGTGTCAGCAACGACATTCACTTCCAAGAAGGCAGCTTTGATTCACTCACCAGCAAACGTCGGTTTGGCTGCTTAATCACGAACCCACCCTACGGCGAACGAATTGGCGAAGATTGGGAACTGGATGAACTCTACGGTTCGATTCCCGATGTTCTCCGTAAACTTCCGACCTGGAGCCACTATATCCTGACGGCGTATCCCGGATTTGAATCCATCCTCGGTCGCCCTGCTGATCGCCGCCGCAAACTTTATAACGGTCGCATCGAGTGCACCTACTTTCAGTTCCACGGCCCCAAACCAGTCGTTGAATCCACCCCGCTTGAGTCAGCCAGCGAGGACACCTCCGAGAGCCACGATAGCGAAACCATGGAGGCTGTGGCCCCAACAACAGCGAGCAGCAAGTGGCCCAAACCTGAAGAAACATCCACCCCCAAATCGGACCCTGCCACAGACTCAGACCCTGCCACAGACTCAGAACCTGATACCGAAAGGACTTCACCGACTGGAAAGAGTCGCACGCGATCGGTGTCCAAACCTTACGTCCATGCCGACGGTGCGGCGGCCTTCGGCGAACTCGACCAGAAAGCGACGGAGCAGGCAGAGCTATTTGCCGTTCGACTGCGAAAGCGGGCCAAGCACTTGCGTCGCTGGCCGACCCGTCGCGGCATCACCTGCTTTCGCGTCTACGAACGTGACATCCCCGAGATCCCTTTGGTCGTCGATCGGTACGGAGACTATCTGCATATTACGGAGTACGAACGACCTCATGATCGTGACCCGGCCCAGCACGGCAATTGGTTGGACCGAATGGCCGAAACGGCATCCGAGGCACTCGATGTCCCTTCCAACCAAGTCTTTCTGAAACGCCGCTCGCGACAACGTGGTAACACTCAGTACGGCAAGGTTGCAGAAACCGGCAACCGAATTGAAGTCGAAGAGGGGGGACTGAAGTTCCAAGTTAATCTGTCGGATTACGTCGACACCGGATTGTTTCTCGACCACCGGGTCGCGCGGCAGCGAGTCCGTGAGGAAGCACAAGGAAAGAACTTCTTGAACTTGTTTGCCTATACCGGTGCATTCACCGTTTACGCGGCAGCAGGTGGAGCAGCAAAAACCACAAGTGTCGATCTCTCACAGCGGTATCTCGATTGGGCCAACGAAAACATGCGGATCAACGGTTTCACCGGTCCTCAACATCGCTTTTTGGCCAGAGACGTGGGCGATTTCCTGCGCGGATATCCAACACGAGAAAGCTTTGACTTGGTCGTGGTCGACCCGCCGACCTTCTCCAACAGCAAGCGCACCGACTACGACTGGAATGTGCAGCACCATGCGGTACCAATGCTCAAAGACCTGCTACCGCTGGTGAAACGAGGAGGTGTGATCTATTTCTCCTGCAATTTCCGACGCTTCAAATTCGATTCGTCGGCGCTTTCGGTCAGCGAAGTGCACGAGATTTCAAAGCAAACGGTACCGGAAGATTTTCGCAATCGCAGAATCCACCGATGCTGGCGAATGGTACGCTGATGTGGGAGAGGCGTCCCCAGAATAAGCGTGCTCCGATGGTCATCATCAAAAAGGCAGATTCAAGAAGGCGTAAAGTCCAACCAGCGTTTTGGCATCACAAATCGAGCCGTCGGCCATCATCTGCTCGACTTCCTGTCGCGTCGTGATTCGATTCTCGATCTGCTCAGTCGCTTCACGCGCATGCTGACCAACCGACAAATCCTCGGCCAAGTAAAGATGCATCAGCTCATCACAAATGCCGGGTGCTGAATAAAAATCATGCAGTTTGGTTAGTTTGCCTGCGGTGTAACCAGTCTCTTCGGTTAATTCACGCTGCGCGGTCAATTCAGCCGGTTCGCCCAATTCACGAGTGCCGGCCGGAAGCTCCAACAAGGTTTGCCCAACACTGGGGCGGTGATTCTCGATCAACACGACCGTATCCCGATCGATCAGCGGCAATAGCACCACCGCACCGGGATGGCGAATCACTTCGCGGACGTAGGTCTCGCCGTCCGTACCCTGCAGTTGAAGCTCATGCACGTTAAATCGTGCTCCCTGCAGAACCACCCGTTCTTTGCTTGTGTCCATGGAGTCTCTAGTGTTTAAGGGAGAGGATTCGATTCGGCGATGAATCATCCGCAGATCAGAGTAGCGGTCGCGGCGACCACCACGCAGAGAGTTACAGTGAACTTATTCGGATTTCTCAATTGCGAAAAGCCACCAGGCATGACTTCTCGCGACGTGGTCAATGTGGTGTCCCGACGACTCGGCAAGAAAACCAAGGTGGGGCACGCCGGAACGCTCGACCCGCTGGCCGAAGGAGTGCTTGTCCTGGGTGTCGGCCCCGCTGTTCGGTTGATCCCCTACCTGCAGCAGCAACCGAAACGCTACCGAGCTATTTTTCGACTGGGGCAATCGAGCGAGAGTGGCGATCTGGAGGGCCCGATCACCGATCACCCTGACCTGCCCCACCCAAGCGAGGCAAGTTTGCAGCAAGCGGCTCGCAGTCTGGTTGGAACGATCGAACAAACTCCCTCCGCCTATTCCGCGATCTGGGTCGATGGGCAACGCGCCTACAAACGGGCTCGTGCCGGGGAGGTCGTCGAGATGCCCACACGGCAAGTCCAGATCGATTCCCTGCAAATTGATCGCTATGAATTCCCTGAGTTCGAATTCGAAACGGTCTGCGGCTCGGGAACCTATATTCGCTCACTTGGGATCGACCTGGCTCGTGCCGCCGGATCGGTGGCGGTCATGTCCTATCTAAAACGCTTGGCTGTCGGTCCGCACGAAGCACAAAACTCGATTTCGCTGGAACGATTGCGTGAAGACGATCTTTCAATCATGTTGGCTCCCTGTGCCCCGAGCATTGCACACCTGCGTCAGATCAAAGTCGATCCAGATCAATGTCGCCGGCTGGGGCATGGTTTGTGCATCGACGGTTCTCCCTTGCCGGATCAAGAAACTTCCCACCAAGAAGCAGCTGCTGTCACCTGTGACGGACAACTGCGAGCAATCCTCAAGTGGAAAGACGAAGCTTGGTTTCCTCGCAAAGTATTCCCCATCGACGAAGGTCAACTCTGATGTATCGCTTAGTTTTGGTAATCGGTTCTCTGTTGATTCCCACCCTCGGCTGGGGAGCCGACCCTGACTGGTCAAAAATCGAAACAATCGTTGAAGCTGGCATCAAAGCCGGAGAGATGCCGGGGGCCGTCGTCGTCGTGGCAGATCAGGAAAAGGTGCTTTACCGCCGTGCGTTCGGCGACCGCCAAATCGAACCCACGCGTGAACCGATGACGGTGGAAACAGTATTCGACATGGCATCCATCACCAAACCGGTCGCGACGGCGATGTCAGTCATGATCCTCGTTCAACAAAAGAAAGTCGACGTCGACCAGCCAGTCCAGAACTACCTGCCAGAATTCGGCGCCGCAGGCAAATCAGAAATCACAGTGGCCGACCTGCTGCTGCACGTCGGTGGATTGATCCCCGATAACTCACTCCGCGACTATCAGGATGGAATCGACAAAGCCTGGCGGAACATTTGGGACCTGAAACCGGTTGCCCCGCGACGCGAGAAGTTCTCTTACACCGATGTCGGCTTTCTGGTGCTTGGCAAGTTGGTCGAACGGGTGAGCGGAAAGCCGTTGAATCAATTTGCTGCTGAACAAATCTTTCAGCCACTAAAAATGGATCACACCGGCTATCGCCCTAGTGCGGAGCGGAAACAGCAAACCGCCCCCACTGAGCAACGCGATGGCGAGTGGATCCGCGGTGAAGTCCACGACCCGCGAGCCCACTTACTGGATGGCGTTGCTGGACATGCCGGATTGTTTTCAACAGCCGACGATTTAGTGCGGTTCGGTCAGATGATGCTTGGTCGCGGCAGCTTGCAAGGCGTACAGATCTTGCAAACGGAAACATTCGAGCTGATGACAAAACCGAGAGAGGTTCCGCGTGGGACGCGTACCTATGGCTGGGATCACCGATCACCCTATTCAAGCAATCGCGGAAAGACCTTGTCGGACACGGCCTTTGGGCATGGCGGATTTACGGGCACCGTGTTCTGGATCGATCCGGATAAACAACGTGTCTTTGTTTTTCTGAGCAATCGCTTACACCCCGACGGCAAAGGGACGGTGAATCGATTGGCGGGTGAAATCGCGACGCTCATCGGCGAATAATCTCCAGCACTTGCAGGCTCGCCCCGCAGCAACACAGGTCTTCAATAAGACTCTCCCTGTTTCAACAAGAATCGGCGGTGTTTCATTAAGATTCGCGGCCTGGAGCCCCGATCACACTTTCGGGGTACAATGCGCGGTGAGCGCAGATTGTATTCTCCAAGAGGCCCGATTGATCGATGGCAATTGTTGAAACCGATGCCGTGGCCCAGTCAGTTCCAACGCCACACCGCTGGATTCCACCCACCGTGTCGATGTTAGTGCACACGGTGCTGATTCTGCTGTTGGCGATGATCACGTTTGATGCATCGCGACCTGAAATTGCGCGGATCATGGTGATCCCTCCCCCTGAAAAGGAAGAGGACCCACCGGTGGAAGTGACTTTGCAGCCTGAGATCGACGTGGTGCTGGATAACGTTGCCCTCGTCAATTCGGCCCCGGCCCCAATGACGGCCGCCGCTTCAGCAAACACCTTGCAACTAGACCCCTCGCTGCTGGCAAAAGCGGACACTTCTGCGATCCAAATCTCGGCGCCGGCTATCGGAATTCCTGACGCTGTCGCCTTGATCGAAGCGGTCCCTGATGGCGAGGTGAAAGGTGAGGCTCGCGATATCGTCGGATCCTACCAACAAGCGCTCGATCGCCTCGCACAAGAACTCTTGTGGATGCTTGATCGTGGCCCGGTAATGGCGGTTTGGTGCTTTGACCAGTCCAACAGCATGAAGGACGACCAGCAAGAGATTCGCGATCGCTTCGAAACGGTCTACGATCAATTGGGGCTATCTGGCCGCGTCAAAAACGATGCGCTATTGACCGCTGTGACCAGCTACGGCGGCAGCTTTGCCGACCATACGGGACATAAACCAACCAACGATTTGGAACGCATCCGAGAAGCAATTGATTCGATTCCAGTCGACGCAACTGGCCAAGAAATGATGTGTTCGGCAGTGGGAACCACCATCACCACCTATCGCGACCTCGCGCGTCGCGGTCGGCAAATGGTGTTGATCCTAGTCACTGACGAAAGCGGCAATCGCCCCAACAATGATGCGTTTCTGGAGCAAGCAATCGCGGTCGCAAAAGCAGCGAATTGCCGAATCTACGTCATCGGACGCGAGTCGGTCTTTGGCTACCCCTTCGCTTTCTTTCGTTGGCAACACCCTCAAACCAACCGTGTCCACTGGTTACCGATGGATCGCGGTCCCGAGACTGCTTTTCCTGAGCAATTGCAAACGAATGGGTTTCGCCGACGATTCGATGCCTTCAGCAGCGGCTTCGGCCCCTACGAACAGACTCGCATGGCACGGGAAACCAACGGCATCTTTTTTATGCTGCCCAGCATTGAAGAAGAAGTCGTCGGTCGCCAAAAGGAAAGCTATGCGACCGAAGCATTGCGACCTTATCGACCGGACCTTCGTGCCCGCGTCGAAGTCCTGGCTGACCGGGATGAGTTCCCGCTAAGATCGCTGATCTGGCAAGTGATTCAGGATCTGAATCCCTATCAATCCGGCAATCAAAAAGCGATCGAGATGAGAATGGATTTTTCAATCAATCCGCAAGAATTCATCACACAGGCACGACGAGAACAAGAAAAAGCAAAAATACATTTACGGTACATGGCTGAAGCGGAACGCGTCTTGGTCAATGGAAGCTTGCTCCGCGAACAAGAAGCCGATCCGCGTTGGCAAGCGAATTACGACATCATCCTGGCTCAACTAATCGCCTACCAGGCGAGGATCTATGAGTACGGTGTCGCGTTGGATGCCTTTATCGCCAATCCAAAGTCGGCCGAGCCAACCCGCGGAAACCGCCGGTTGGTGAACTGGGACATTGGCACGGTCAAGCGGACGCTAACCGAAGATGCCAAACCCTACATCGAACGGGCAACTTCGATGTTCGAACAGATCCAAATTGATCACCCCGGATCGCCTTGGGCAGCTCGCGCACGGTGGGAATTACGTCGCGGCTACGGGGTCGACCTGAATCCCGAGTACCGCTTGCCTTACCGAACGGTATCGAATCCGATGCCGGTACCAAAGCTGTAGCGAGCTGGCTGCGGTAACGATCAACCAACGCAGCCGCCGCACCACACTCACCACGATGCTCGGAAGCCACTTCTTGGCTCAGCTTGGCCAGTAGCCGGCCCCGGCGAGAGTGAGCCAGATTTCGCCGTCGTATGAATCCGCAGGCGATACATGCCGGAGTCTTTACAAAGCGAGCCCCGCGAAGGCCAGTAGGCATCAGCGGGGCTCGCAATTGAAACACATTGAATGACAGTCAGTCGGTTTACTTGGCGGCAACCAGTTGCTGCTTTTTCTTCTCTTCAACAATCTCTTCTTGAATATTGGCAGGCGTTTGCCGATAGACGGCCAATTCCATTGTGAAGGTTCCCTGTCCTTGGGTCAGCGACCGCAAGTCAGTGGCGTACCCGAACGTTTCGGCCAACGGCACTTCAGCCTTGATGACACTAACGCCTTCGACGATGTCATTGCTGGTCATGATGCCTCGGCGGCGAATCACGTCACCAACGACCGTCCCTTGGAAATCTTCCGGGCACTCGATTTCGACATTCATAATCGGTTCGAGCAACTTCGGTGCTGCTTTCTTGAAGTATTCGCGGAAACAGCCCTGAGCACAGGTGTAAAAGGCTTTTTCCGAGGAGTCAACTTCGTGGAAGCTACCGTCTTTCAAGTCAATACGTGTTCCCACCACTGGGTACTCAGCAACAGGCCCCTTGCCGAGGGAATCGCGGAAACCTTTTTCGATCGCCGGAATGTATTGCTTCGGAATTCGACCACCGACGATTTGCTCTTCAAACTCGAAGCTGTCTTCGCTATCCGATTCGATTGGGCTAAGCGAGCCCTTGATGTGAGCAAACTGCCCCGAACCGCCCGACTGCTTCTTGTGCTTGTAATCGAAATCGATCGCCTTGGTCGGGCTTTCTCGGTAGCTCACCTTCGGAGCACCGACTTCGATTTCGACACCGTACTCACGGCGAATTCGCTCGATGTATACCTCAAGGTGCAACTCGCCCATTCCGCTGATCAGAATTTCATTCGTTTCATCATCGGTGAAGACGCGGAAGGTTGGATCCTCTTTACGGAATCGCTGCAACGCCTTGCCCATCTTGTCGCCATCACTGCGACTCTTTGGAGAAACAGCAATTTTGATCACAGGGTCGGGCACAAACATTGACTCAAGCGTGCAGAAGTCACGCGAACCGGCGTAAGTATCACCGCTGGCGGAGTCAATTCCCATGACAGCAACGATATCGCCGGCGGAAGCCGAATCGACTTCTTCCCGTTTGTCACTGTGCATGCGAACGATTCGACTGAAACGTTCCTTCCGGCCCGTTCTTTGATTCACATAATTCTCACCCTTGGTGATCGTTCCTTGGTAGATCCGCATAAAGGTCAGTTGCCCGAACGGATCATCGACGATCTTGAATGCCATACCAACGTAAGGAGCATTTGGATCAGGCTTCAGGTCGATTCGCTTTTCTTCATCCGTGGGGTCAATCCCACGAAGGTCACGATCGAGCGGACTGGGCAGATAACGCAGGACGGCATCCAGCATTGGCTGAACGCCTTTGTTTTTGAAAGCAGTTCCCATGTAGACCGGGGTCGCCCCGCCGAGCACTGCATCCCGAGTGACTTTGTAAATCAGTTCTTTCGGAACTTCTTCTTCGCTGAGCAGCAATTCCATCATCTCGTCGCTATACATCGACAGAGCTTCGAGCATCTCGCCGCGTTTTGCTTCGGCTTCGTCTTGCAAATCAGCTGGAATCGGGCCTTCGACGACTTCCTCACCTTCGGCGCCCGCATGCGTCAGCGAGACCATCTCGATCAGATCGACGACGCCTTGGAAATTATCTTCGGCACCGATCGGAATCTGCATCAGAAACGCTTCAGCATGCAGCTTATCTCGAAGTTGCTCGACGACTCGGTAAGGATTCGCTCCGGTCCGGTCCATCTTATTGATGAATGCGATCCGCGGAACGTTGTACCGTTTCATTTGGCGGTCGACGGTGATCGATTGGCTTTGAACACCACCGACGCTGCAGAGCACCAACACCGCCCCATCGAGCACTCGAAGCGAGCGTTCGACCTCGACCGTAAAGTCGACGTGGCCGGGCGTGTCGATCAGATTGATTTTGTGGTCGTTGTATTCAACCGTTGTTGCCGCACTGGTGATCGTGATCCCACGTTCACGCTCGAGCTCCATGTGATCCATGGTAGCCCCGTCACCATCTCCACGGACTTCTTCGATCTTGTGGATTCGGCCGGTGTAGAAGAGAACCCGCTCACTCAGGGTTGTTTTCCCCGAATCGATGTGGGCGCTGATTCCGATGTTTCGAACATTCTCCAGTTTCATAACTCTTACCTAACAAGGGCGATTCGGCCGGTTGGGTGGCGACGCTCAGTGTGGACGTGACCCCATAGCGGGGGCGCATGGATTCTTAAATTGGCTTTCTTACGTACCGTAAATTAGCGACGAGTGCCAGCGTGATTAAACGCCATCGTCGCATCAATCTCGTTTGCGTGACCTTTTCCCACCGTAATCCGCACCACGGCAAGTTTGGTAACCCAACCGATGGAACTTCAAAACCACGGGGAGGGCCGTACGCAAACGACACACTCCGGTCTGACACGATTCAGCCACCAATGTTCCGAGAGGTCTGGACATGGATTAGGCTGAGAAGCTCTGAGGCAGTCGGTGTCAAACCTGTTTCTTACTTCTCTATTGACTAGGGAATATGGCAAAGGTGCAACGGATTTGGAAGGGCAAAAACCGGGCCAAACCTGGAAATCTGTTGGCTGAAGGATGCTTTGCCAGCTCGACGTTGGTCGGCGGCGCGAGTCGTTGTCGCGAATCGTCCGTCAGGGACCAGGAAATCCGCCCAAAGAATTTGTCGGTTTTCTGCAAAGGCCTTGCGAATTCACGCCCCTGTCGGCATACTCCTGCGTTCCCGATTGGCGAGTCGATTCCTGTGAATCGACCGTAAGACCGTTCGCCTGCAAAGAGAATTTCATGCCTCCACGTCCGATGAGCACGCGTAGTCGTGCCCGCAAACGTTCGCGTGTCCGATCCCGGACCCGCAAAAAAGACCCGATTTTCGTTGATGGCCAACGGCCACGTCCGATGTATGTCGATTACAAGGACGTCGAATTACTGAAGAAGATGATCAACCGCCAGGGCCGAATTGTCGGTCGCCGCAAGAGTGGTTGCACCGCGGCTAGCCAGCACGCCGTCAGCGCGGCTGTTAAGCGAGCCCGCTTCATGGCGTTGTTGCCGTACGTCGGCGAATAGCCGCTTCCCGCGATGGTGTTCCGAACCCAACGCCGCGTCGAGTTTCGAGACACTGACGCGGCTGGAATCGCCCACTTTTCTGCCTTCTTCCCGATGATGGAGGCGGCAGAACATGAGATGCTGAGATCACTTGGCATCTCAGTCATGCCCCGCATAGGCACGCAAGAGACGCCCGAATCGGTCACATGGCCACGCGTCGCAGCGAGTTGCCAGTACAAGTCAGCAGCTCGATTCGAGGATGTGCTCGACATCCTGATCAGCATCAAAAAGCTTGGAAACAGCAGCGTCACCTACCAGTTTCGTTTTGAGCGGGAGGGCGACCTGATCGCTGAGGGTGAAATCACTGCGGTCTGCTGCCACCTCAATCGAGATCACGGCGACAACGGTCTGCAAAAGACCCCAATCCCGGCCCAGGTCCGCGCGAGCCTCGAAACGCTCTAGAGCTGAACCTCTCGGTTTGGCGGCCCGATGCAAAACTGAAATCCATCGCCTGGAACGTGAAATGCGCGATTTCCAAGCAATGAGACGCAAGCAAAGCAGAAAACCAGAGCGTGGGGAAAAACTAGAGCGTGGGGAGCCAGAGCGTTGGGGGACAGGCACAAACTTCGCTGGCACAGAGCGTGGGGACAGGCACGAACTTCGCTGGGAGAGCGTGGGGACAGGCACGAACTTCGCTGGGGGTCAAGAATAGATAGCATTGGGGGAAGCGTTGGGGGACAGGCACAGATAGCGTTGGGGGACAGGCACAAACTTCCGGGGGACACAGCGTTGGGGGACAGGCACAAACTCCCGGGGGACACGATCGCTGGGGACCACAAACTGGGACAAACTGGGGACAGGCACAATCGTCAGGGACTCACTGGGGACAGACACAAACTTCGGTTGGGGGGGAACCGGGGACCTGGAGGCGAGTTAGACACACAAGCTGGGCATTTCTCGGGTGAAGGGGGATTCCGTGGGGACAGTGATCAAATTTCGCCTGGGAACAGCGACGAACGGGCGGGCTGCAACTCGGGACAAACGACCATGAATTTGTGAGATTTTGGGAATCGATATGGCCGAAAACTCGCGGAATTGATGGCATTACGATCGTCCGCTTGCTCTTCCTGAGCCTGAACGCCGTCAATTCGCAAACCTTTTGCCGACGATCTGCGTAACAGCCCTATCTCTCTGTCCGCACCTTCCCTTGGGATACCCTCGATGATTTCCTGGCCCTCCGCAATGTTGAACGGACCGACTGACGGTGCAATGGACCTCATCAATCCGGCTTGGATCCAGATGACTGAATCGAGTTTGTTCCTTGGGCAGATGATGCAGTGGTTGCCGGCATGGGTGACGCCGATTTGGCTAATTGCTGTGGGGTTAACCCTCGGTGCAGTCGCTTGCTTGGTCATCTTCGGTTCGTTATCCATTCTCTCGTACATCCCAGGGCTTGGAACACTGGCCGACTCACCGCGTCGTGGGACGATCGCTTCGCTGGTACTGGGCGGCGTCTTAGGCGTCGGACTTTGCATCCTGTATGTGCCGCAAGCCGACGAGTTTGCCGGTTCCCTGTATCTGCCAATGCTTTGCATCGGCCTGCTTCTCGGGTTTGGGGCTGTCTATGGCGTTTGGCACCGGACACGAAGCGAATGGACTCAGATGGCCACAGAGGGAGTGATCCCCTATCTGCTTGGAGTGGCAGGTTTATTTGTGTTGATCGGCCTGGGTTGCACACCCCTTGTATCCGACACGAATGTCTTTCTGGAATCGATTTCGCAGGTCCAATTAATCGGTGATGGAACCGTTCAAGAAACCGTAGAAATCGACGCGATGCCGACCGACATCGACGCGGACGCGTCTCCATTCGTTCCCGCCAACATCGTTTACAACCTGCGGAACGCGGCGTCGCTTTCGATTGAGAGTGACCGGACAATTTTGTTGGCCGATTCAGCGGACACCTCAAAATTTTCGCGTTCACCTTTCCGCGTGAATGCAGGTGAGTCAGTGTCGTACCGATACGAGAATCGCGACACGCCACCGATCCCTGGCGATTCGACTCGACTTCACATCCAGAATCGCGAGATCGACCCAGCGAAGGTTGTCTTCACCTTCACGTACATACCAAAGATCCCCGAGGCTTCCTCAATCGTCGCGATTGCGATCGTCTTCTTCCTAACGATTACTGGCTTGATGGCCTTTCGCCAGGCCGCTCCACGCGTGTGGGCGTTAGCGTTGTCGACGGCAAAGAACGAAATGGCGCAGCCGCTCTACCTTTTGCTGTTAGCACTGGGGATGTTCGGCGTCCTGTTATTTGGGATCTATCCTTTCAATACGCTTGGTGACGACATTCGCCTGCTGAAGGACAGCGGTGTCACGCTGATCATGGTGCTCGGGATGCTGCAAGCGGTCTGGAGCGCGGGGACCAGCGTGAGCGAAGAGATTGAGGGCCGAACCGCTTTGACCGTGCTGAGCAAGCCAGTCAGCCGCCGTTCCTTCATTCTGGGTAAGTACGCCGGCATCATGCTGTCTGTGCTGGTGCTGTTTGTCATCCTGGGTGCGATTTTAACGGTTGTCATCAGCTACAAGCCGATTTACGACGCCCGCGAGACAACCCGCGCCGTGACAACCTGGCAGATGGGTCATGAGGAGATCATGACGACGATCCCCGTCTTGGCGTTGTACTTTATGGAAACGATGGCGATTGGCGCGGTGGCGGTTGCTTTGGCAACTCGTCTGCCACTGCTTGCCAATTTTGTAACGTGCTTTGTGGTTTACGTGATCGGCAACCTCACCTCGCCTTTGGTCGCATCAACGCAAGGAAACAATGAACTTGTGGGGTTTGTCGGGAACCTCATCGCGGTGGTGGTTCCGAACTTGAATGTGTTCAACGTTCAGGCGGCCGTCGACGCTGGCAATCCAATTCCATTTATTTACCTGGCTGGCGCGTTTAACTACCTGCTGTGTTTCGCAATCGCGATTTGGATGCTCGCGATGCTGCTGTTCGAGGACAGAGACCTAGCCTGATTCGTATCGGCTGGCGGCGGAGTGCTGCAAGATTTCATGGATGGATTTGGCGTCGACAATCGATACCAAAGCTCTGTTCACCCACTCCTCCGCATGGGAGCCGACAACATTGATTCGCTACAGCACGCTATCGCAGCCGCGACAGGAAGCCGAATCCGCCGGAGGATTCTTTACATTTGTCTGGTCGCTCACCGCCGGCATCCTAGTCCCTGTGCTAGTGATCATGATCGGCCTGATGGCAGTGCTACTGAATGAGGGTGGGCTGAGTGGCCCAAGCACGCAGTTGGGAACCTACCTGTCGGTGCCAACTCCGCCAGCGTTTGCGGCGCAAGCGGCGTTGGCTCAACTCACCGAGCTGGTCGGTCTGTCAGTGGCTATTGCGGCCATATTCTCGTTGACGATTTGGTTACAACGGCGTTCCGCCGACACACGTGCCGCACGAATCGCAAAAACACTTCACACGCGAGTTCTCAGCCAAAGCTTAAGATCTGCTGAACTTGAAGGGGCGGCCACCCAGCACGTGCGGGCTCAACAATTGATCGGCGAGCAATTACCTTCGATCCAAGCCGGACTCTCTCTTTGGTACCGCGTCATCCCCCGCAGTCTAATCACCTTGGTGGGATGCCTGATGGTGGCTCTGTTGGTCAATCCGTGGCTGGCATTGCTGGCGATCGTCAGCAGCATCTTGCTTTGGCAGCTCTTTCGTCGATTTCGCAAAGACGACCAAACAGAATTGAACCAGTGGGAAGTCCCCCGCATGCAAAACCGGATGGCGGAACTAGTTGGACAGGCGCCGCTGTTAGCCAGACTCCAATCGCCTGGGTTGGCAGACCGCACATTTGGAAACGAATTGGAACTGCTTTATCGACGCATTGGAGAGCGGGACGCTCGATTAGCAAAAATCTGGCCGATTCTCTTTTTGGCGATCTCGGCCGCTGTCGCGGTTTTAATCCTTGGGTTGGGTGTCAACCTGTTCGAAGCCAATCATTCGCTCAGTCTTCCATCGGCCTTGGTACTCGGCCTATCGCTTGGGGCCGCGGTTGTCGCGGCGGGTCGACTGCTGGCACTGGCTTCTCACCTCCACATCAGTGGCGAAGCATCTGATTCCCTCTATCACTATCTGAAACGAAGCAGCGAAATAGCGCCAAGCGAGCAACGCGTCGGACTGAGCGGAATCCACGAGAACGTGGAGATCGCAGGGGTCACGCTTACCGAATCGACAGGCCAACCCATCCTTAGTCACCTCAGTTTGAAATTCACCCCAGGAACACTTGTAGCTCTGCTCGGTACCGAAGCCGTTTCAACCAGGGCTCTGGCTGAACTGTTAATGGGCTTCGGCACGCCTGCAGAAGGGCGTGTTACCATCGACGGCGTTTCCCTCCGTGACATTCACCCGCAAGCCTTGGCTCGCAACGTGATGTGGATTGAACCGGATGGACCGATCTGGGACGGAACAATTTACGATAACCTCCGAGGCAACGACGACACCATTACAAACAGTGAAATCGTTGAGACAGTGACTGCAGTTGGCGTCTACGATCGACTGCAGCGGTTGCCTGAGGGAATGAACACGATGCTGACGGCCGGCGATTCCATCCTGGACGTGGAATCGACTTACGCGATTGCGACTGCCCGCGCGCTCTTGCACAGACCGCCAATATTGGTCGCGTTAGAACCACCGCCACCGGCCGAACACCTAGCCGAAGACCCTTGCTTGAAGGTGCTGCGAAAACTGGTCACCGCAGGCACATTGGTCATCACCCTACCGCGGCGTCTGGAAACACTGCGTTACGCAAATCGCGTTGTATTACTGAATGGACCGAGACTCGCAGGTGAGGGCAAGCATGCCGAACTACTAGCCAACAGCGACCTGTATCGACACTTGAATTACCTGCTTTTCAATCCCTATCGCCACCAAGGACGCAACCTTTGATCCTCCTGCCTAGAAAGCAGATGAAAACGCGAACAGAGAATCTCGCGTGGTGCATCAAATGCACTTGCGTTCACTTGGAGTGGCAACGAATCAACGCAACAGGGATTCAATCTCTTGCTTCGCGACGCGATTGATCACCAACGGTTGAGACCCATCGGCGCGAGCCTGTTGCCATGTGACCAGATACTGGTCTTCGGTAACGCAAACATCGACATAACGACTGCATCCCGTTCCATATGGGCTGATTAAAAGCGGCTCAACTTGGGAGATGCGTTTTAACTGGAACAGGTCGTCATCCTCGTAAAACGCGGCGCCTCCGAGTTCTTCGCAGGAATATCCACGCGGGCGTTTGACTGCTTCGGAATGTTCATCGAGGTTCCGGACACACTCTCCACCGTCATAGAACATCACCTTCACATCGCGGTTTTCCAAAACCCCAACCGAGGGAATCGGCACGACCGCAGTTCCGCGTGTGATTGCAACATCCCATGTTGCTCCGCGCGGAAAGAAATCGAATTCGATCCGTGACCCCTGAATCGAGTCGTCCTCCAATGAGACAAAGGCGGTGTTGGAACTCGTCCAACAATAAGGGTGGGTGCAAAACATCAAGCACTCGGAACCCAAATAACTTCCTAGAAACGGATCTTTCATGTGGATGAATCGCGGATCCTGCGTTTGCAATACCGTTTCAATCTTCCCACCCTTCAATCCATCAAATGAGGGTGCGGCAATTCGGTCAATTGTCCAAACTCCTGTGCCGGGCTTTAGAAAACCATTCAGCTCGAGAGGATAGTTAATTCCTGATTTCTCAGACGACACGTAGAGTTCAATCCCATTCGGTGCCAGGCGCATCGCGCTCCCCTCGATCGATAAAACGGCATGGTTGCCGACATCCAAATCAGCCTTGCTCCACGACGCGTACTTCTCAAAGGTGCGACCCTGATCATCGGAGCGAAACAATGCCAGTTCCAGGCCTCTTTCGCCTGCCCCCAACCCCGTTCGCGAATCACCTTGATTCCGGAAGCGGCCAATCAGCCACAGCGTACCCTCTGCGTCGCAAACCATGTTGCCGCCGCCGTACCAATGTCCGGACGACGGTCGCTGGGGAGCAACCAAGACTTCAGCAGCCTGCTGATCGACTAGCTTTAACGCAATTCGCCGCAATCGATCAGCAAGTTCAGAGAGCTCAGAAAGTTCCAAGGTTGCTCGTACTCCAATTTTGAAAGGGACCGGCGCCGCCCGGAACATCATCAAAAACGGTGGCTAGGTGAAAGCGGTTTCTGAACAGGTTAACATTTGTGGGCCGGATCAAATAGCGACTGCCAGCTGGATCCGCGCGAATTCAATCTCTAGGACTTTGACCCTTCCGGACAAGCCACGCCAACACCTCGCAGTCCGGCCAACGTGAAAATAAAACTCTGACATGCGTTCCTTTCCCTGCCTGCTGCTCATTATTGTGCTCACCTGTGTGTTGTCGAGCCATGGATTGACGAGCCACATTTCCGCCGAAGACCCGACCTTTGAAGCGACAGATTGGCCGTTCTGGCGCGGCCCACAACGCAACGGCCATGCCGATACGTCAGCCCGTCCGCCCCAACACTGGAGTGCGACCGATAACATCCGCTGGCGGACGCCGGTGCCTGGACTCGGGCATGGTTCCCCGACGGTTCTCGGAGACAAGGTTTATTTGGCAACGGCCAACGATCAAACGCAAGCCCAGTTGATTCTCTGCTTTGACGGAAAATCGGGTGACCAGCTTTGGAGTACGGTGGTTCACGAGGGCGGTTTCGCGAACAACAGCAAAAAAGGCTTGAACGAAAAAGCCACGATGGCTTCCTCGACCTTGGCCACCGACGGCAAACGACTCTTCATCACCTTTGTCAACAACAACGCAGCTTGGGCAACCGCACTCGATTTATCGGGTGCGATTCTTTGGCAACAGCGTTTGTGTGACTATATCATTCATCAAGGCTATGGTTCGTCCCCAACGGTCTACGGAGACCTTGTGATCGTATCCGCGGACAACAAACTGGGCGGTGTTGTTGCGGGACTGGACCGCCGGACCGGTAAGATTGCCTGGAGTCATCAACGACCGCAGAAACCGAACTACCATTCGCCCGTGATCCTGCAAGCTGCCGGTCGTGACCAATTGATCGTTGGCGGGTGTGACTTGGTGACGAGCTTAAACCCAGGCAATGGCGAAACACTCTGGGAGGTCGAGGGAGCGACGACCGAATGCGTTGCAACGGCGGTTACCGACGGCGAGCGGATCTTCACTTGCGGCGGCTATCCGAAGAATCATATTTCGGCGGTCGCGGCCGATGGCAGCGGCAAACTGGAATGGGAAAACAACTCTCGCAACTACGTACCCTCCATGCTGGTTCGCGGGGCTTATCTGTATGCCACCCTCGATGCTGGAATTGCGATCTGTTACCGAACAAGCGACGGGAAAGAGATGTGGAAAGCGAGATTGGGCGGAACATTCAGCAGCTCCCCAGTCTTGGTGAATGATTTGATTTACGCGACCAACGAGGCTGGAAAAACATTCCTTTTCCGAGCGACCCCCAAGGGCTTTGAACAAGTTGGCGAGAACCAACTGAAGGGCAGTGTTTTCGCAACGCCCGCTTTCGTCGGTGATCGGATCTACACCCGCATCGCGGAGGGGCAGGGCGATCAACGGCAAGAATATTTAGTCTGCATTGGCCAATAAATAATAGGATTCCACACAACATGTCGATCCGACCGTTCCATCTCGCCTTTCCTGTCCATGACGTCACCGAGGCCAGGAACTTCTACGGTGGTGTGCTAGGACTGCGGGAAGGACGAAGCAGCGAGACTTGGGTCGACTTTGATTTGTTCGGACATCAAATCGTCGCTCATTATTCGCCCGACGCGACCGCGCAAGCCTGCTCAAATCCGGTGGACGGACATGATGTACCTGTGCCTCATTTCGGAGTCGTCCTGGAAATTAGTGACTGGAAACAACTTCGAGACCGCTTGATCGAAGCGAACGTCGATTTTTTGATCGAGCCACACATACGCTTCGAAGGCCAACCAGGCGAACAAGCCACCATGTTCTTCCTCGATCCGTCCGGCAACGCCTTGGAGTTCAAAGCGTTCGAAGATTTGTCGGATTTGTTCGCCAAATAGCCGGACCAATCATCGCGACATGGAGGCAAAAATCGGCATTCCATCGCAACGAATCAGCGGAACAAAGCCGGCGGCAGATCCAACAGAACACCCCGCGGCGGTTGCGTTCTGGGCTCAACATCGAAAACCTCGGCATTTAGGCAAATCACCTAGCCAAAGAAGAGACAGGCAGAGCAGTAGCAGGCAAAGCAACCCATTCCACGAGAACTCACACAACGAGGCACACCGCCCACAAACATTGACTCGACCTGTGAATTGCTTACTTCCCCTCACCTGCGTCTTCTCAATTCGTTACTCTATCGGACATTCCTTAGCCGTTTTTAAAGGTGCGGACAAATGAATGGATTTCAAATCGGTCTAGTGATCACCTTAGTTGTGGTGTTCCTGTCGATCGTGGTCGGGTACCGTTGGCCTCGAATTTTTGTCCGTGGACCATTTCGCGTCTTGCTTGCGATACTGTATCGATGCGAGGTCAAAGGTTTAGAAAACTTGCCCAAGACGGGCGGTTGCGTGGTCATTTGCAACCATATTTCATACATAGACGGCATTCTCATCCTGTGGATGCTGCCGCGGAATGTCCGCTTCATTGTCGATGGCGGGAACTTTGGTAACGTGTTCACACGTTACCTCGCTCAGGCCTTCGACACGATCTTGATGTTCGCCAATCCAAAGTCGATTGGCCGCGCCCTCAAGACAGCTCGGGAAGGCGTTCAGGCTGGAGAGGTCATCGGTTTGTTTCCCGAGGGCACGATCACTCGAAATGGTCAACTGCAGGCCTTTAAACCGGGACTCCGCAACGTCCTCAAGGGAACTGACGGCCAGATCGTGCCAATGTGGTTAGACGGGATGTGGGGTAGCCTGTTCAGTTTTTCCGGCGGCAAATTCTTCTTTAAAATCCCGAGTTTGCCGCGTCGCAAATTGACGCTTTACATCGGCAAACCCCTTCCCACTACGACGCCGCTGGAAATAGCTCGTAGCGGCGTTCAAAAACTCGGGGCAGATGCGGCGGTCGAGCAGAGTGCCCGCTATCCCGTCCTAGCGAAACAAGTCATCCGTACTTGGCGTCGCCGCGGTGGAAAAATACAGGCCGCAGATTCGCTGGGCCAGGAGGTCACCGGCCGCCAAATGCTAATGCGAGTCCTGGCACTACGCAGAGTGCTCAAACGCGAGGTATTGGACCAAGACGAACAGTTCGTGGGAGTCTTGCTGCCGCCGAGTGCAGGGGGCGTGATCGTGAATATGGCGTTGGCATTCGATCGCCGAATCTCAGCCAACTTGAATTACACCGTCAGTAGTGAAGTGTTGAATCATTGCATCCAAGATGTAGGGATCAAACATGTACTGACGAGCGAAAAATTTCTCAGCAAGATGGATTTCCAGCTCGATGCCGAAATCGTAGTGCTGGACGAATTGCGAGAGAAAGTCACCAAATGGGACAAGTTGTTAGCAGCGATTCAAGCCTTGCTCGTACCTGCGGCGATACTCGATCGGATCTTAGGGCTCAACCAAATCCGCGGCGATGATTTACTGACGGTGATCTTCACGAGTGGATCGACCGGAATGCCCAAAGGGGTTCTGCTGAGCAATGCGAATATCAGCCACAACGTAGAAGCCATTGATCTTGCCGTTCAACTGGATGATCACGACACGGTCTTGGGCATCTTGCCATTCTTTCACTCCTTTGGTTACTCCGTCACCATGTGGGCAGTGATGGCATTGGGACCGCGCGGGGTTTATCACTTCAATCCACTCGACGCTCGACAAGTCGGTAAATTGGCGGAGAAATACCAAGCGACGGTCTTGCTTGCGACGCCAACGTTTTTGCGTGGATACCTTCGACGAATCAAACCGGAACAATTCGCGAAATTGGATGTTGTCGTCGTGGGCGCCGAAAAGATGCCCGCCGATTTGTTCGAATCATTCGAAAAGAAGTTTGGAGTGCGTCCGGTGGAAGGGTACGGCACGACAGAACTCAGCCCGCTGGTGTCCGTCAACATCCCTCCCTCGCGTTCGCCAGCAGTCTTCCAAGCTGACCGCAACGAAGGGTCCGTGGGACGTCCTCTGCCCGGTGTCGCGGCCCGTGTAGTTTCGACCGAGGACGACCACGAATTGGCTGCCGGTGAAGATGGGATGCTGTTGATCACCGGACCGAATGTCATGTCTGGTTACGCCAACCAAGCGGAACTCACTTCCCAAGCAATCCAAGATGGTTGGTATGTCACCGGCGACATCGCACACGTTGACGCGCAAGGCTTTATCCACATCACTGGTCGTCAAAGTCGATTCTCGAAGATCGGTGGGGAGATGGTCCCACACGTTCGCATCGAAGAAGAACTGGCAAAACTTTTCGCGGAGGGAGATGAGGACGAATCGGTTCGCGTTTGCGTGACTGCAGTTCCCGACATCAAGAAGGGTGAGCGATTGGTGGTGTTGCACTTGCCCACCGGAAAAGACATCCCTGAAATCTTGAAATCACTGCAAGAGGCAGGACTTCCGAATCTCTTCATACCATCACGTGACAGCTTCATCGAAGTCGCCGAAATCCCTTTACTGGGAACTGGCAAGTACGATCTCAAAGGGGCCAAGCAAGTGGCCTTGGACCAATTTGCTGAAGCAGGTTGATCAGAATCCAGGGCGAGCTCGATTAACAGGCAAATCCGTCGAGTCCGACTGGCATCGCAACCTCCTTGGAAAACAGCATGATCACGCTGCTCGATGGCCCACTGGGAACAGAATTGAATCGTCGTGGTGTTGCGACACAATTGCCAAGCTGGAGTGCGGCCGCGATTGAATCGGCCCCCGAAGTAATTGAAGCGATCCATGCCGATTACGCGAACGCCGGAGCGACCGTCCACACCGCCAACACCTTCCGTACTAAGCAACGTACGATTGGTAATCGTTGGCAAATCATGACCCAGCGTGCAGTCGAATTGACGCGACGAAGTGTGCCGCCAAATCACCAGGTTGCCGGCAGCATCGCGCCCCTGGAGGATTGCTACCGTCCTGATCAATCCCCCGGCATTGAAGCGTTACCGGAGCACCTGGCATTCGCGGAACAGCTTGCAGAAGCTGGTGTCGATTTACTGCTTTGCGAAACATTCCCCCATCCCGACGAAGCGCTTGCCGCTGTCACGGCGGCACGTCTTACCAAGCTGGAAACATGGCTAGCCCTGACAGCTGGACCAGACGCGACATTGATGTCCCCCGAGCAGATGGCGATCACTGCAAAACAAGCTGTCGATCTGGGTGCCGCAGCAATCCTAGTCAACTGCACACCCGCGATTGACACATTGAGGTTCATCGTGGCGCTGTCCAACGCTGCGCTCGGAGTACCGATTGGCGCGTACGCCAATGCCGGCTGCGCTGACGATCAAATCGGCTGGACTGCCTCGCCAGAACCCGGCGCAAAAACCTACGCCAAACTTGCTAGCCGATGGATTGAAGCCGGCGCGACAATGGTGGGCAGTTGCTGTGGCACGACGCCAGAGCATACCAAAGCACTTCGGAACACCCTCAGCTAATCCGGATGGTGATAGCTGAGTTTCTAGACAGAACCGATTGCCCGGGCACGGCAGAGCTTCAGGAACCGTAGAGTAAGAGTAATCGTGCGGCGCAGGATATGTGCGACGCAGGACATGCTCGATCGCAGAGTTTTCGAAACAACCCGAGGGTCAGTCTGACCGAATAGAACCGGCCCGCTCAGAAAGAGCGATCTTGCGAACCAGTTGCTCGAATTGGTTACGGGAGGCCTGCGAGACTTGCGGCATCCGTTTCGCAACGTCAATCATCGCAGCTGGGTTCTGTGCAGACGCCTGCGAAACCTGTGAGATAAATCGAGCAGTCTCGGAAAAATTGTTATCGGCAGAGTGGCCGATCACCCCGCTGAGAGTTCTCGCCACCAAATCGATCCCCAAGCTTTCAAGCCGGACGAAGCAATCGAGAACTCCAGTGACTGTAGTACCACTTTGAGACGGAGCGTAGTTACTTCGCATGACGAACAATCCCTTGCCATGAATCGGTCGCGGCGCCAACTTGCCCTCGTAATACCCCTCTGCGAGATAGATATGAAGGTTGGGATCGCCGTAGATCAATTCGACGTTGCAATGGGTCCCTGCGCCATCGGTCGCTTCCAGGTTGTAGGGCCCGGTCCGACGCGTCTGCACACTGGTAATGCCCATCAGATCCCAAATCCCCACAAGGACTTCGGGATTGCGGGTTAAAAACAGGAACATATCTTGGTCGCAGTCGATCGCCTGTGTGGGCAATCTTCGGTAGAGCGTCGGCGATTTGGCGACCCCCAAAATGCGCTGCTGGGCTTGCTGCGTAAGGCGATTCAACGGCAATGCATCGATTATTTCCTTGCGTTGCCGGGACGACGCCGAGAAATTGACGGGGCGGAACATTCCACCTGCCTCCTCAGCAGCGGCAGGTGCACCCCAGAACGGCGCGACCGCGGTCAGCGCGCACAGGGTGCACCATAAAATTCGGATTCGTATTGATCCCCCCGCCACCGATGTCCCCCAGTGTGTCGTGCCTGGCACTTCTCGGGCTGCACCTCGTGCGGATACAGAACCCGAACAGAGTACGGCTCATTGTGGTTTTCTCGGCTCTTAAGGGCAGTAAAGTTGAGGAATTCAAGCCATCCGAGGACTGTTCCGGTGACGCATACTCGACACCCTGGCACGTTTGTCAAATAATCGCCGAGTAATCAGTGCGAGCAATTCCTCCCGCAGCGAAGGCTTTAGACGAAATGGCAAAGAAAACGATCGATCAAATTGATGTTGCTGGAAAAACAGTCCTAATGCGGGTCGACTTCAACGTCCCGCTGGACGATTCTCAGGGCATCACCGACGATCGCCGCATCCGAATGGCCTTAACGAGCATCAAAAGCGTGATCGATCGCGGAGGCCGGCTCATTTTGATGAGCCACCTAGGACGCCCCGGAGGAAATGGTTTCGAAGCAAAATTTAGCCTCGCTCCGGCTGCCGCTCGGCTTGGTGAATTATTGGGACAATCAGTACTGATGGCGTCCGACACCGTCGATGAGGATGCTCAAGGGAAAGCTGCCGGACTACAAGACGGCCAAGTACTGGTGCTGGAAAACCTCCGCTTCAATTCAGGAGAAAAGAAGGGTTGCGAAGAATTCGCTAGCAAATTAGCAGCCATGGCTGACGCCTACTGCAACAATGCCTTTGGAACTTGCCATCGCAACGATGCCTCCATGGTCGCCGTCCCCAAAGCGATGACCGGTAAGCCACGTGTCGTCGGTCATCTGGTCGCCAAGGAGATTGAATACCTCAGTGACGCGATCAGCAGCCCGCAGCGACCATTCGTGGCGATCCTTGGCGGAGCCAAGGTCAGTGACAAAATCAATGTGATCAATAACCTGCTCGACGTTTGCGACGCGGTGCTGATCGGCGGCGCCATGGCCTACACCTTCTCGCTCGCGGTGGGTGGCAAAGTCGGCGACAGTTTGGTCGAAGCAGACAAGGTCGACCTCGCCAAAGAATTAATGGCCAAGGGAGGTGAAAAACTACACCTCCCCGTCGACACGCATTGCGGCGACGATTTTGGGAACATTGCCGGATGCAACAAACAGGTCGTCGCGGCTGGCGAAATTGCAGACGGTTGGGAAGGAATGGACATCGGCCCAGCAACCGCAGAGAAATATGCGGCCATCGTCCGAGACGCCAAGACCATCGTCTGGAACGGTCCCATGGGCGTGTTCGAAAAACCACCGATGGATGAAGGCACCAAAGCCGTTGCCCAAGCGGTAGCCGACAGTGACGGGACCAGCATCATCGGTGGTGGTGATAGCGCTGCTGCGGTCGACCAACTCGGATTCAGTGATCAAGTCAGCCATGTCAGTACCGGTGGTGGTGCCAGCTTGGCAATGCTCGAAGGTAAATCGTTTGCAGCGGTCGAAGTGCTGGACGAAGCTTCGTAGAGCCTTTCGGGCTTCGTAGAGCCTTTCGGGCTTCGTAGAGCCTTC
>JBMYRF010000030.1:0-2905 GCA_049602075.1 Rubripirellula sp. | reverse complement strand
GATGCAATGATGCAATGATGCAATGATGCAATGCTGACTCTATGCTCCGGAATGCCCTTCAACCACTGGCACCGTCATCATGACCGTCGAAGATCAACGCTTGCTACAGAGTGAAAAACGCGAGCAAAATTGGCAGCGTTGGGGACCGTACCTATCGGAGCGACAGTGGGGAACGGTTCGCGAAGATTACAGTGAGGGTGGCGATGCCACTTGGGGATACTTCTCTCACGATCAAGCGCGGAGCCGCGCGTACCGTTGGGGCGAAGACGGTTTGCTTGGCGTCTGTGACCGAGAATGTCGACTCTGTTTCTCGGTTGGCTTGTGGAATGGCCGCGACCCGATCTTGAAAGAGAGGCTCTTCGGCGTCACCGGACCAGAAGGCAATCATGGCGAAGATGTGAAAGAGTGCTATTACTATGTCGATAGCACACCAACTCACAGCTATCTGAAGGGGATCTACAAATACCCGCAGAGTCGCTACCCCTACGAGGAACTCGTCGATGTCAGTCGAGCCCGAGATCGTACCGAACCCGAGTTCGAGATTACCGATACGCCGGCATTCGATGACAACCGTTACTTCGATGTCGTAGCCGAGTACGCGAAGTCGTCGCCGAACGACTTGTTGATTCGTTTGACCGTGACCAATCGTGGTCCGCAAACGGCGGTCTTACATCTGATTCCCCAGCTGTATTTCCGAAACACCTGGACCTGGCAGTGCACTGATGAAGGGTGCACGACGCGGCCGTCGATGCGATTGAAGGACGGCATCGTACAAACGTTCCATGAAACCCTTGAGCAATTCTGGTTGGCCTGCGATGGCCCATCAACCGAAGATGGTTGGACTTGGCTGTTCACCGACAATGAAACCAACACCGATCGCCACCCAGGACTACCCAGTGAGTCTGATTTCTTCAAGGATGGCATCAACAACTACGTCGTGTTGGGTGACAGCCATGCAGTGAATCCGGCGGAGCGTGGTACCAAATGTGCCTGCTATGGATTGATGATGATTCCGGCGGGGGAGACGCGGCAGATTCGCCTTCGCTTGTCGCATATTGATGAACCAATCGTAACGGAAACGTCAGGCAGCGAAGCTGCAAAATTCGCCGAGGCTGCATTTGGCGACGAATTTGATCAGTGCTTTGCTGACCGGATTCGTGAAGCCGACGAGTTTTACGAGGAACGAATTCCAAACACGCTCTCTCCGGATCGCCGCAATATCATGCGGCAAGCTTATGCCGGATTGCTGTGGACCAAACAGTTCTATCACTACTCGGTCAACACCTGGCTCGATGGTGACCCCAACGGCACGCCAATCACGGAAACGAGAAAACAAGGACGCAACGCCGAGTGGCGACACTTGTTCAATCGCGATGTAATCTCGATGCCGGACAAATGGGAATACCCTTGGTACGCCGCTTGGGATTTGGCGTTTCACATGGTCCCGATGGCCAACCTAGATACCCATTTCGCGAAAGAACAGATGATCCTGTTCCTCCGTGAATGGTACATGCATCCCAATGGCCAAATCCCGGCGTACGAATGGCACCTCAGTGACGTTAATCCACCAGTGCATGCGTGGGGTGTTTGGCAGGTTTACAAAGCAACCGGACCACCGCAGCAACGTGACAAAGTCTTCCTGGCGCGTGCCTTTCAAAAGCTACTGATTAACTTCACTTGGTGGGTCAATCGCAAAGACCCTCGCGGAAACAACATCTTCACCGGCGGGTTTTTGGGACTGGATAACATCGGGGTCTTTGACCGCAGTAAACCACTACCAGAAGGCCATTTGGAACAAGCCGATGGCACCTCCTGGATGGCCTTTTATTGCGGAACCATGCTGCGGATGGCATTGGAATTGGCCGAAGACCATCCCGCCTATGGCGATATGGCCAGCAAATTCTTTGAACACTACGTCGCAATCGCCGAGGCGATGAACTCCCTGGATGGCAGCGGCTTATGGGATGAAACGGATGGTTTTTATTACGACCACTTGTACGTCAATGGCCACTCCCGGCCAATCCGCGTCCGCTCCTTGGTGGGATTGCTGCCACTGACCACTGGCGTAATGTTGGAAGATCGCATCATCGAAAAACTGCCCGGCTTCAAACGGCGGATGCAATGGTTCCTCGATAATCGCGACGACTTGAGTCAGCACATGACCTATATGGAATACGAGGACCCTGACTCGGATTCCCACAATATACGACTGCTAGCGATCCCATCCGAATCACGCTTTCGCAAGCTGTTGGCGGTCATGCTGGACGAAGCGGAATTCCTGTCACCGTTCGGCATCCGCAGTATGTCGGCTGCTCACCGAGATCATCCACTGAAATTCGAATTTGGTGGTCAACACCACGAAGTTCAATACGTCCCCGGGGAAAGCGATAGCGGAATGTTCGGCGGGAACAGCAACTGGCGCGGCCCAATCTGGTTCCCGATGAACTATCTGCTCATTCAAGCGCTCAAACACTATCACAGTTACTACGGCAAGCACTTCCAAGTTGAATGCCCGACCGGAAGCGGCAATCAAATGACACTCATGGAAGTCGCGCTCGAATTGGAGCGACGCCTGATTTCAATCTTCGAAGTCGACAACGACGGCGCACGCCCCGCCCACGGCAGCGTCGATGCCTATCGGGATGATCCGGCATGGCAGGACTTAATCCTGTTCTACGAGTACTTTCACGCCGATACAGGTCGCGGATTGGGCGCCAGCCATCAAACCGGATGGACCGCACTCGTCGCATCGATGCTGCGATCCCAGGCCATCGCCGAACAACAGGCAACGGCAAAATAAAGCACAACTGGGACGAATGCGACCGGAAGCGTGCGACCGGGCTGAGTGCCTTGGGCGAGCCGGACAATGGTAATTGGCGAATCGGAGCCCCCCTCTCCGCAGCCA
>JBMYRF010000029.1:66004-97976 GCA_049602075.1 Rubripirellula sp. | reverse complement strand
CAATCGGAGGAAGATTCAGTTCAATCGGAGGAAGATTCAGTTCAATCGGAGGAAGGTCCAGTTCAAGCCATTCAGTTACCTGAAAAGACTGGTTTAGTGCAGCCCGTTGAAGGCATCCCGGAATCACTCGACGAACTATTAAGCGGATTTGAGTTGAGCGAAATTGAGTCTCCACCTTTCGAGCAGGGTCAGCAAACGCCTACACCCGACGAGTCTGTTCTTGTACCTGGAAAGACCGATTCTACAGCGCCTTTGAATGCTCAGACGGAGAGCTCGAGTCGCCATGCATGGGCTGAGCGGATGGGGGTGCCATTTGAAATCATCAATTCGATTGGGATGCAGTTCAAGCCGATTCCGGCGGGAGTGTTGAAGAGAATGGTCGGTGAGGAGACCTGGGACATTTCAATTACCAAGCCATACGAAATCGGTATCTACGAAGTCACGCAGGCTCAGTATGTTGAAGTTATGGGATTGAACCCGAGCGGATTCAACGGCAGTGGCAGGCCGGTTGATCAGGTGAGTTGGGTGGATGCCAGTGAATTTTGCCGAAGACTTTCTCGCTTTTCCGAGGAGAAAATGGCGGGATTCCGTTACCGGTTGCCAACCGAAGCCGAGTGGGAGTACGCCTGTCGCGCGGGGACGGCCACGCGGTACAGTTTTGGCGCGAGTGACTCGCGAGCGAATCGATATGGGTGGTCAAAAGCGAACTCTAACAACCAGACGCATGAAATCGGACTAAAACAGCCGAACCCATGGGGTTTATATGACATGCATGGCAACGTGTGGGAGTGGTGCCAAGACTGGCACGGCGAATACTCTCGCAGCGATGTGACAGATCCTAAAGGGCCTGCTGAGGGTTCACTAAGGGTTGTTCGTGGCGGTAGCTGGTTTAACCCCATCGGCTTCAGTCAATCTGCAAGTCGCGGTCGCAGCAAGCCCGATCGACGGGTCAACAATCACGGATTCCGAGTCGTTCGAGAATTGATCGACGAGTCAATCGATTGATTGAGTCAGCGACCGTACGACGCGATCTTGTACGATCATCGGTTCTAGTGAACTAAGCGGAATGGTTGATAAGAAAAGCCTAGCATCCGTCACAGTGGGCTAGGTCGAACAACATGGCTTGTCTTAGTTGACCAGTTGTGGGCTTCTGCGTACCTGATCGATGAGACTGCTGATGGTGGCCGAATCATGACCGACCCGTTGAGCAACGGATCGAATCGTCTTGATTTCGTAACGCGTCAATTTTCCATCGGCCAACGCAATCTTGATCAAGTTTGATAGGTGTTCATCGGAACTAATCGCAGCAGTCGCCTGAGTCGCCTGACTTTGAGCACGCTGGATCATCTGTTGGGTTTTTTCTTCGCTCCAGCGATGCTTTTCCGCCCATTGACGCAGCAGGGCGTCCTCTTGGTCGATCACCTGATTGTCTTGCAGTGCTAGTTGGGCCAGTTCGAGGAATTCGAGATCCTTCATGTCGTCGGGACGAAGCGAACGACCGAATTGTTGATCGAGACTTTGTTGGATTTGATGCTTTGTGTTGCGACTTCGATTTCGGAGATAGAAGATTCCTGCGATTGCAAAACCGCCTAGCAGCACGAGGACGATCGGGTGCGCGATCAAATAGCTGCTAACAATGGTGAGCACGGCAATCGGAAGACCGATGACTAGCGCCAGTAAAAATGAGCCCGCCTCGGCAATCGGGCCGATGATGGGGATCGCAATCAGGAAGCCAAAGATCGTGGAGAAAAAGAAAAATAGGCCACCGACAAGACTGAGGGTGCCCACGCCGCGCACGATCCATTTGACCTTGGCAATGTACCGCTTCATGCTGGCTAACGCCTCGTCCCGCTGGCCAGCAACGATGTAGTGCAAGATTCCCGAATCTTGAATCAGGCTGTTGATGAAACCGGTGCGTTGATTGGACTTGTCCGCAACTCCCATGCCTAATGCAGAATTTTCCCCCGCAGCGAATTTACCAAAGTAAGTTGCGGTTGCTGGAATCGGGATTCCTGTGTAACTGACGCGTTCATCCCCTAGTTGATTCGCTTTCCCCTTCGAAAGGTAAAAATAGCCTTGCTTAGGAGAGAGCTGTTCATTGACGATTTTTAGTTTAGGCAGGGGCACGCTCTCGTACGGATCAACAAACTCGATCCAGTCGTTTTTAATCACCAAATCACCGATTTGGTAATTCGGCGGTACAAAGCGATGCCATGAAAGCTGTTGTTGGATACCGTTGTTTCGAGAATTACTTTCCAGGGTGCTGGACCATTCCATGTTCCAGGTTGTGCCGTCATCATCCTCGTCTTCATGCCATGCATAGATCTCGGCATGGCGATCAACGACAAGATAGCCCTGGAAACTCTGAACGTATTCTCCGTCAATGGACAAGTCTTGGTCCATGCTGCCGGTGTACGAAATAAGTTCTCCGTCATTGGCGTCCGCAGGAGATTGCACAGCGGTCGTATTGCGGGCGGCTTTGTAGAAATCGAAGCGGGCCTCGTTCTTCCACATTGCCGTTACGGCAGCAATTGCGATCGCGGGACCAATGAAGAAACCTGCCCAGCGACTTCGCTTTCCATTTGCCATTTTTGCACCTATCGTTTCAAAGAGATAGCTTTCATTGGTAGAGTAATTGATTCTCGCTAGCGATGCTCGGGAATTCCAGCATCACCAAGGCTTTGGGCAACCGACCCAATGTCAGTGCCAAAGTGCCACACTCGGCGTTGCGTTTTGGTGGGGACTGGAAGGGAGTCGCGGTGGCACAGCGCGGATATACTTGGGAATCGCAGGCGGTGCTGGCAATGATCGTTGCTTGTGGCCTATCAGCATAATTGTGAAAGTCGCCGAATCAGGTTGGCTCTGCTTGCCAATCCTGTGTAATTGTTATTTGGCCCACGCAGTGTTTTGATTCGGTGGACAAGTGCTTTGCCCATCCGCCGCGTCTTCATGGTTGCCGGGTGTGCTCAACGAAAAACGGCGAATCCAGCAGGAGCCGAAAACGCCGTTTTTTTGAGTGCGGATGAGAGGACTTGAACCTCCACGCCCTTGCGGGCACTAGAACCTGAATCTAGCGCGTCTGCCAATTCCGCCACATCCGCGAGCAGCACGTTAGACTGTCGAATTTAGGCTAAAAATGACAGTTTGTGAATGGGTGATTCCCAACAAATCCGGTTGTTGCTGTCTTCGTCCTGAGAAAACCTGCAAGATTTCTGTAATAAATCGATCGTGCTGGATCACTAGTTAATTTGGAATGATTCACACGAAGAAAACAGACGAACAAAAACGAATTTTTGAGGAATGGCTCGGCCTGCATCGGGGCCTGTTATTCAAGGTCGTTCGGGCTTACGCGTTTAGCCCGCATGATCAAGACGATTTGTTTCAGGAGATCGCGACGCAAGTTTGGAACTCCGTTCCAAGCTATCGAGGCGATTGTGCCGTTACGACTTGGATCTATCGTGTTGCCCTCTATGCCGCGATGGCATGGTCTAAAAAAGAGACACGACATCGGGACAATCAGCAGTCGATTGGTTCGGATGAACGTCCAATTCTTCAAGCTTCCAGTCATGTAAACCCACAACTCGATTGGCTATACGAGCAGATTGCCCAGTTCGATGAGGTCGACCGCTCACTGATACTTCTCATGTTGGATGGATTCACTTACCGAGAAATCGCCGCCACAGTCGGGATTTCGTCCAATCATGTGGGCGTGAAGTTAAATCGGATCAAGCAGCGATTGGCTGAGCAATCTAGAAAGGAGCAGGAAAATGCAATTTGAAGATCTCCAAGTCATTTGGAATTCACAGCAGGACCGACCACTGTACGGTTTTGACGAAGCTGGGCTGCAGCAGATTTTGAGAAACAACCGCCAGCGTTTTCAACGCTTCCTTTTTTGGCAGCACGTTCAAACCTACGGGAGCACGCTGTTCATGCTCACGCTGATCGGTGCAATACTGATTGCGAATTTCTCCGGTGTACCGGACAAGATTGATTCGTTGCGAGCTTTGGCTGGCTGGGAGGTCGTTGCGTTACTGGTCGCGATGTTTGGCTGGGTGCAGTTTTCGCTTTCCGTCTATCTTGGTCGAAAGATGCGAAAGCGTCGTGAGCGAAGTACCACCCATTCGCTTCGTGAGGATCTCGATAAGGAGATTTGTCACACGATGTACGAAATCAGAACACGGAAGAACCCTTTGTTAGGTTTCATTCCGCCCTATTGTGGTGTGGGGCTTTTTCTTCTGGTCGTGTTCGGTGTGACCGGCGTTTCGACATGGTTATTGGCGTTCTTCCTGGTCGTCATGGTGATCACCCTAGTGATTGAGTCTCGATCTCAGCGACAGCTCGCCGAGCGGGATATGACGCAACGCTTACGCGACTTGGAGATTCTGCGAGAAAAATTGGTGGATCCAGCGAGCTAGACAGTCTCTCGGACACAACGGTTGTGTTGGGTGGCCGGAATGGTTGCGAATCAATTTGGCCCCACAGGGAACATCATCGTTTGATGAACAAGTGGAGCGATTTCGATCATTGCCTTTCGTAGAACCGAAAGTTTGTGGGGGTGGTTTAGCGGTGGGCTCTTCTGATTCTGGCTGAGGCAGGTACCGGAAGATTCATCTCTTTTTGCTCAAATAATGTTCTTTCTTGGGGGTATCGATCGGTCAGGTTGTTGTTGAGCCCAAACGCTTGATCGATCAGACTATGGAGAGTTTGGTGGTGATTTCGTTCGACCAAGCCCGGCTAATTTCACCCACTTGTTGATTCTTGAGCAAGGACGATTTGATGCGACTTCACTGCCTAGGCACCGTGGGTTACCACCCCAACGAGTCGCGACACACGTCCTGTTACTATTTGCCCGAATCAGGGATCTTGCTCGATGCTGGCACTGGTGCGTTTCGGTTAGCGCAGCACATCGAGACAGACAACTTGGATGTTCTGCTTAGCCACGCGCACTTGGATCATACCTTCGGCCTCACTTTTTTGTTGGACATCTTATTTCAGCGTCCGGTCAAAAAACTTCGAATTTGGGGTGAACGTGAAAAGATCGAAGTTATTTCGCAGCATCTCTTTCAGGAATTGATTTTCCCCGCGCCACTAAAAGCGGAGTGGATTCCGATTGATGAACAACCGACATTTCAGATCGGATCGGCCACGATCAGTTGGCGTCGGCAACAGCATCCTGGTGGGTCAGTCGCCTATCGTGTCGAGTGGCCGAACGGCAAACGATTGGTTTATGCGACCGACACGACTGGGGACACCAGCGAGGAGTACGCCCGTTGGAGTCACAACGCCGACCTCTTGATGCACGAGTGTAATTTTCGCGATGACTCCGAAAAGTGGGCGATCGAAACCGGGCACAGCTGGACCAGTCGGGTAGCCGAAGTCGCCTGTGCGTCAAAACCAAAGCAACTGCTTGTGACGCATCTCAACCCGTTGGAGACATCCGATGACCCGGTTGATATCAAGGCGATCCGCAGCCGGGTTGATTGTCCTTGCCAAGTGGCTGCCGACGAGATGGTTGTCGATTTTTAGTGCCCGCAGTGGACTGGATTGAACTGTCGGGCAAAGCAAGCGATTTCGTCAGGTTTTGATTTTCGCGTTCGCCAATTAATTGATGACACCGGCGATCGATTGGCGGTTGTCGGTATTGCGCGATGTCGATTCGAGGGCTGCAGCCGACTTTGTAAAGCTTGGCAAGTCGTGTCTCGCGCAGAGTCGGGAACGGTAACGGCTCCCGCAGTCGCACCTGATCCAGAAGTCCCAAATTGCTGAATGCACCTTCCTGATTCAGCGGATGGCTTTTAGTCGGGAGTGTCGAGATATGGGTCTTGGCCGATTTCACGTTGCATTTTCTTACGCTCCTTTTCGTGATGCAGCAAGATCATGCGATCGCGGAAGTGCTTCCGTTCGACTTTTCGCTGAGCTCGACGGAATATTTTTGCGTATTGGTCAACCGAATCGCTCATCGATTCTCCCATCTCTTTCAGGCGATCCGACTTTTTAATGCCGAAGCCACCCTTGAGGATATCGTCATCGAGTGAGAGGTACTGTCGATAGGAACCTTGGTCTCCCTGGCGACCGCAGCGACCGATCAATTGGCGGTCGATTCTCGCGGCATCATGTAGTTCGGTGCAGATGACGTGCATGCCACCCTCCGCTTCGATTTCGCGCAGCAGCTTGATGTCCGTTCCGCGTCCAGCCATATTGGTCGCCACGGTCACTCTTCCGTGGGCGCCTGCATCGGCGACAATTTCAGCTTCGCTCTCGACGTTGTTTGCATTGAGGACTTGGTGTTCGATTCCAAGTTTATCTAGCATTTGAGAGATGATGACACTCTTATCGATCGTTCGTGTGCCGATCAGCACGGGGCGACCTTCACGGTGGACTTCTGCAATTTCCTCAACGATTGCTTCGAATTTCGAGATCATCGATCCGAAGACACGATCGGGCAGTTGTTTTCGTTGGGGTGGCCGATTGGTGGGCACGCGGATCACGGGTGTCCGATAGATACGACGCAGTTCGCGAGCGCTCGTCGCCGCAGTCCCGGTCATGCCGGCTAGATTGGGATAGCGAAGAAACAAATCCTGAACGGTGATTCGTGCTGCCTGCCCCGTGGGGACGCTGATCTCGATATTTTCTTTCGCTTCAATGGCTTGGTGAATTCCATCACGCCATTTACGACCTTCCGCCAAACGGCCGGTGAACTCATCGACGATAACAATTTCGTCGATCCCTTTCTCGTTGGGCTTCACGACAAATTGACGATCGAGCAAGAATTCGCGGTGTACCTTGACGGCGCGCTCGGTGTACTCGTACAGATCGACGAGTCCGACGGTGCGAACCAGATCATATTTGGGCAACGAACGTACTAATTGCCGACCGCGAGCCGTCAATTCGTATTGTTTTGTGTCGGGATCGATCGTGAAGTGTTGATCGAGCTCGTATTTTTCCGCATGTTCAGCGGCCCAGCGATAAGTCTGGACGATTTGGTCGCGAACATTGTCTTCGATGCTGCCGATGATCAGTGGCGTACGTGCCTCGTCGATCAGAATACTGTCGGCTTCATCGACCAAACAGAAGTGCATGCCCCGCATCACAGGTTGATCACCACTGCCTGAAAAGCCACCGCCCCCATCGCCGAGCATTTCCGTTTCGACCCGGTTCTGAGCCCGAAGCAGAAGGCGGTCGCGCAAAAAATCGAAGCCAAACTCTTTCGCCGTACCGTAAGTGACCGATGCGGCATAAGAGGTTCTTCGGGAACCCTGGTCATCAGGCGTCTGGATCACGCCAACACTCAGGCCCAGCAATTCGTAAAGTGGCCGCATCCATTCGGCATCACGTTTGGCCAGGTAGTCATTGACGGTCGCCAGGTGTGCCCCTTTGCCGACCAATGAATGCAAATAGAGTGGCAGGGTCGCGGTGAGTGTTTTTCCCTCGCCGGTTTGCATTTCGGCGATGCATCCCTCAAACAGCGAGATTCCACCGATGATCTGGACGTCGTAGTGCCGCATCGAGAGAGTCCGGCGTCCCGCTTCGCGGACCAATGCGTAGCCTTCGGGTAGCAAGGTGGCCAATCGTTCACCCGCCATTGCCCGATATCGGAGCGCGAGGGATCGCTTTCGCAGCGTCGCATCGTCCTCGGCTTGAAGCGTGGGTTCGAATTCATTGATCAGTGTTAACTGACGCCGCCAACGCAACATTTGTCGTCGGAAGCCGCGTGCGTTCGCAACCGATAGAGCGCGACTGCTCTGCGACGGATCGCTGGTGACTGGATCTGCAGCCGGCAGCAAGACTTCACCTTCAACCGCCTCACGCGGTTCCGCTGGTTCCGGTTCTCCGGAAGGGACCGACAGTGAGAGGTCCGGATCGGCCTCGGTCGGTTCAACGTTGGGCTCGTTGCTTGCGGGAATCACCAAAGTTGACTCTTGGGATGAGATTTGTGCTAGCCGGTAGAAGCGAACAACGCACAGAGCGTCACTGCTTCGCTGAAAATCGATGACAAGGACAAGTTTGTTTCACGGCCAAACTGCCGGGAAACTCCATTCTAGCGAATCCAACAGCGGTGTTTAGCGATGTATGCCAGTTTCGGTCGTCAAGCTAGGTAATTTACGGAGGAGATTCGTGCAGTGATGGGCATTCTTGATTTGACGAAGGTTTCAGTCGATCCACATATACCAGTCAACCAGTGTTCCCGGACTGTTCGAGACTTTCCATGAAAACGAATTTCAAACGGCTTACCCTCGCAGCCTTGCTGCTCGCAGGCACGAGTGCCTCAGCTTTGGCTGATGATCAGGTAGTCGTCAGCGACTTGCCTGGCTTTGGGGAGGAAGCGTACTTCCACGCCGACGGCGCCTATGTCTCAGACACTGCGTCTTTGGAGACTGGATCCCAGCAGGGAGATTTCCCCCACGCAATCTCTCCGGAGACGAGCGGATCGACCAGCGATGTCACCGATCAGTTTGGTTTGGGCGATCTCGTTGCCAATGCGTTGGATCTTGATTCGCTTGGCAAGAGCGGCGTAGGGCAAATTGGACCGCTCCTGGGAACCAGCACAACCTTGGTGGGTGATCTCGCCGGTTTCGACTCGGAGCAGTACGTAGGCGACCAATCGGATCAATACGTAGGCGATCAACCGATTCGCTCGATCAATCCGAACTCGTTGGCAACTTATCGGCCGATCGGTGCGACTGAGTTGCAGCCGGCTACGTTCTTGGGACACATTGCGGGAGCCAATTGCGACTCGTGTGATGGAGCTTGCGATGGCGGGTGTGATTCCGCATCGGGCAAGGGACACGGACACAAATTATTGAGTCTTTTCGATCGCTGCGACAATTCGACATGGGCAAGTGGCGAGGCGTTGTTGTGGTTCGCACAGAGTCGGGACATGATTCCTTTGGTGACAGTTGGCCCAGCCGGAAGCGATCCCACGTTCAGTGATGCCCTTATCCTACCTGCTGGCGCTAGTGTCGCTTTTGGTGATTCGATCGATGGGGGCCTGTCGGTTGGGTTCCGCGGTGACTATGGCCACTGGATTTCCAGTAACGTTGGCTTGGGCGGTCGTTTTTGGATCATGAGCGAGAACGATGATTCCTTCGCCGCCGGTGGAGCCGGAACGGGGACTTCCATCGCTCGCCCATTCCTAAACTTGGCCTCGGCGGGTGAGGACAGTGTCATCATCAATAATGATGGTTCAGGGTCACTGAACCAATTCGGCGGTGACGTGTCGGCCAGCAGCTCGCTCAATCTTTGGGCTGCAGAAGCCTACACCCGCTTGAAGTTCAGTTGCGACAAGCAGCATCGCGTTGAATTCATCGGTGGTTTCTCGCACTTCGAAATTGATGATGAGCTTTCGATCGCTAGCACATCGATCGAAAATGCGAATGCACGGGTCACAACATTCAGCGACCGTTTTGAGGCTGAGAATCGTTTCAATGGTGGCCAGCTCGGATTTGAAATGATCATCAATCGAGGCAAGTGGACCGCTCGATCGTTGACCAAGGTGCACTTGGGCAATATGAATCAGAAGTACACGATCGCCGGAACGACAAGCGACACGGTTTCGGGGGGGACTTCGAACTTCGATGTCGGTATGTTGGCTCGTGGCAACTCGGGGACTTTTGAAGAAGACGTATTCGCCTTTATCCCTGAAGCGAACTTCAAGCTTGCTTACCAGCTTCGCAAGAACATGCAGTTCAGTGTCGGTTACAGCTTCCTGTACTTCGACAATGTTGCTCTGAACGGTGCGGTCATGGATCGTGTCATCACTGATGGGGCCGCTTTGCAGACAGGCGTCGTTGGCGCACGTCCAGCGTTCGTGCACAACGACAGCAGCTTATGGGTACAGGGAATTGATCTTGGTCTGTCGGTGAATTACTAAAATCGGCAGGGACGCATTCGCGGCCATTTTGGGTTCCCGCTCAGGAACTCTCCCGATCAAATCACGAAGAAGCGTGGAGGCAGTTGCTTCCACGCTTTTTTCGTTTCGCAGGCGTTTTTCTCGACATCGGGCGGCTTGCCACCACGGTTTGGCTGGCGAATGACACGAACCTTGTCAAACCGACCCGCGAATTCCACTCTCAAATTGCTTCTATTTTGTCGTCTGACTATGTTAGGGAATCCTAGATAGATTCCTTGCCCTCACCCCCCGACGTCAGTCGATTGCCATGATGTACTTCATCCCGTGGTGCGTTTTTCTCTTCCTCGTCATTCTTGCGGTGCCGATTGCGTCGATGATGGAAAGTCGCCAGCGTCGTTCAGCGATGGGCCCAGCCGCCGAAGCAGAGGATGAGTCGGTCGACGGCGTGGCCGAGGAAATGGAGGTCGAGTCGGAATTCGGTGGGAGTGATGCTACCGCGGAACCTGCGGATGACGTGGTTGCTGAATTCGAAACGCTGTAGGCCAAGATTCATCGAACTTAATATTTCGGCCAACGCAGTCAATCGACCAAGCGTGTCGGGCATTCAACCTTGGACGCCAATGAACATCGATCGGTAGTGAGACCTCATGGCGTTCATTTCGACGCCAGCTCCGCGGTGTGAGCAATCTTGCTCAGCCGAGTGGCACTGGTTGTCAGGTTGTGCGGTTGTCAGGTTGTGCGGTTGTCAGGTTGTGCGGTGAGTTTCTCGATCCGATGCGGCGACGAGTTGATCGATCTGAGTCACTTCCTCCTCGCCAAGCGTTTGGCTAGCTGCCAATTCAGTGATTTGTTCTGGTTTACGAGCGCCGGCGAGAACCGCCGAAACGCCAGGCTGTGCCATCGCCCAGCCGATTGCTAATTGGGCGACTGTGTGATTGGATTGCTTCCCGATTTCAATCAGGCCAGCGACGATATGGTCGGCACGCTGTCGAAATTGGCCTTGGAAAATTTCATACCCCGCGCGGGGGTCGGCGGGATCGAATGTATGGTTCGGCCCGATCCTTCCGGCCAGCATTCCCTTCATCAACGCCCAGAAGGCATACACGTCGGTGCCCTGTCGTTGGGCGGCGGGAATTAGGCCGCTGAGGGAATCACGTTGGATGAGGTTCAGTGGGCACTGGATCGCGTCACAGGCAACCACTCGGCTGAACCTTGCCAATTGATCTTGATTGACGTTGCAAACACCAATGCGTTTGCAAAGTTGCCGCTGTTTTAATTGGGCCAAGGCTTCTGCTGAACGCTCGATTGGGACGGCCGGGTCGGGGCTGTGCAGCAGCAAGCAATCAAAGGAATCTCTTACAAGACGCGACAGCGAGCTTTCCGCATCGGCGACGAGGGTTGCCGGTCTACCATCGATGACCCGGCGAGTTCCTGCCCACCGCTGTCCGACTTTGCCGAGGACGACAGCATCACAGGATCTTTCTCGCAAGATGCGGCCGAGTAAGCGATCGCTTTCCCCTTGAAAGCCATAGTTGAAGGCGGTGTCAAACTGCGTGATGCCAATATCGATTGCAGCGTGAAGTGTTGCTGTGGCGTCGTCTTTGGTGACTCCAAGTGTCGTGATCCCCGCAATTGGCCATAGTCCGAGAATTAGACGAGGTTTGATCATGAGCACGCGCGAAGCAGGGTTGCAAGATTCCATGGTGGGCGTGGTAGCACCCATGAAACGGGTTCAGCGATCAGTTCTCGGATACACCGAGTTGCTGGATTTCTCGGAAGCCAAGGGTTTCGTCGATCAGTTCTTGCGCATTCGGATTGTTCGTTTGAAGATCTTGATAGAGCGATTGAAATTCGCGTTTAACGACTGCTTGTCGATCTTTCTTGCCAAGTTTTTCGAGCGAGAAATATTGACGTGCTAATGCGATCGCTTGATAGACACGGTCAACGTTAGCAGAGCGAAGTAATTGATCGAGCGTGCGGCTTGCATCTGCGACATGGCCATCTTCACTCATCTGGTTAGCTAATTGGATGATCGATTTAGCGAAGTAACTCGCGTTGGTGGCGTTCTCTTCAGGTGGGAAAAATTCACCGACTGAACGCCATGCCGCTTCGTCGTTGCGTCGGATCGCGTACAGGTATTGGGCTTGCACAGATTCCTGTTGAGGCGCGACATCCGGGTTGAGAACATCTGAGACACTCGGCAGCGGAGAGTTCATCACGCTCAACGACGCAGCAGCAATGGCAAGGCTTGGCAACAGAATCGCGACTGCGATTTTACGGTGCTGATTTCGTCGCTTACTTTGCTGGTAGTCGGTCGCCCGTTGAAGGCGAATCGTGGCAGCGGCGGTACCGACCCCATAACCGCCCAGATTCGAGGTCGCTGTTTCATTGCGAACTGCATCAAGTAATTCACTGGGCGACTGAAAGCGGTCGCCCGGTATTTTTTCCATCAGACGCGTCACGACGGCGATCAACCATTCGGGAAGATCGGGGGTTCCCTGTTCATCGGTGCGTCCCCGAACGCGGTCAAGTGGTGGAGGCGGTTCGTGCAGATGCATTAATGCGAGCGCCAAAGGATCATCGGCCTCGAATGGTGGGCGACCCGCTAGCAGGTGATAGAGCGTGACCCCGAGAGAGTAGAGGTCACTACGAACATCGACTGGTTTGCCCTGCACCTGTTCGGGGCTCATGTAGCGAGGCGTTCCCAAGGTTAAGCCCGCTTGGGTCAGATTGGTCTTGGTGGCTGTGACATCCGTTCCCAATCGAGCCAACCCAAAGTCGGCAACTTTGATAATGCCTCGGGAGGTGCGCATGATGTTTTCCGGTTTGATATCGCGGTGGGTGATTCCCGCCTCGGAAGCGACCTCCAAGGCCGCTGCGACACCGACTAAAACTTCGATCGCGTCCTCCAGACTAAGCGTTCCCACTGCTTCCAACATTTGCCGCAGGTTTTCACCATCCACTAGTTCTTGTGCGATAAAATAATTCGTCCCGGCATTCCCGACGTCAATGACTTGGACAATGTTGGGATGGTTTAAGTTGGCTGCAGCGCGGGCCTCGCGTCGAAATCGTTTCACATAATCTTGATCTCGCGAGTAATCGCTCCGCAGTACTTTGAGCGCAACCTCGCGGCCGAGTGAAACTTGTCTCGCGACATAGACGTCGGCCATTCCGCCACGTCCAAGCTTTCGCATAACTTGGTAGTCACCCACCCGACTGCCGATCAGACTGTTGGTCGCGGTCCTGCCGCCGTGGATCGCTTGCGTTTCGTGGGTTTGCGAAGTGCTGGTGACGCCACTTGCGGACGGCGAATCGCGAGTTGGCGAATCATCGTCGGCGCGGTCTGGGTCTAGCGGGGTATCGGAATTCAACGGCTTGCCTCTTTGGGGTCCGCGATGCGATCGGTAGACCTTGCTGTTGGACCGATGGCTGTTAGCGTAGGGGGGGAGAACACTTCATTAAGGCGACCGGAGCGAAAGCCCTCCCGATCAATCATGACTGATTCGAATCCAAATGCTAGTAGTTGATTGGTAACGCGTCGGTCGCATTCCAAAGCGAGTAAAGCATCAATCGAGCTCTTTTCCACCTCGATACGTGCCTGTTCCCCAGCCAGCAGGCGAACTCGCAGTGGATTGAAGCCCAAGTCACGCAAGAAGGATTCAGCCAGTTCGATCCGGTGCAGGCGTTCCGGCGTCACCTCCACTCCATAAGCCACTCGACTTGCCAGGCAAGGGGAGGCTGGTAGGTTCCAGTTCGATAGCTTGAAGAACTTAGCGATGTTTCGGACGCGTGCTTTGCTGAGTCCCAAATCGGCCAGCGGTGTCAGTACCTGATGGCGATTGCCAGCCGAGATTCCTGGGCGGTAATCACCAAGATCGTCAGCATTCGTACCCGAGATAATCTTCGCTGTCGAATCGGAATCGGCAAGCTGGTTCAAGGTTTGGTAGAGCGTATCCTTGCAGTAATAGCATCGCTGCCGGTCATTTCGGCGATATTCTTCGCGAACGCCTTCTTGCGTCCTGACGATGCGGTGCTCGATCCCGATTTCGCCAGCGACTCGCTGCGCGACTTGCAACTGCCACTGGGGAACACTCGGTGATTGGGCAGTCACTGCGATGGCCGATTGAATGTTGGCGCGGTGGGCTGCGGCAGCGACCACACTGCTGTCGACGCCGCCGGAAAAAGCGATGATCAAACGGGGATACTCAGAAAGTGATTCGACTAATTGCTGAGCATCGGTGGATACAGAAGCCATCAGCCGTCCTCTTGGCATTTCGTATCGAGTGAAGGAATCGGAACCATGGTGTGCGCCGTAAGTTGGAGTTCCAGTGGTGGTGCGGTCTGAGGTGATGTCAAGAACGTTGCGTTAAACGCCGTGAACCCACGCGGGCTCAATGAACGGATTGGGAGGTCTGTTGCAATTTGCTCCAGTGGTTATTTCTTTGTCTGTTGTTTAATGACCGGGTGATTTTGATGCGTTGATCTTTACCTGGATCTAGCAATCTGAACAAAAAATCCAGCATCCAATGGACGACCGTTGCTGTCTATCAATTGTGACCTGCCTGAGTGGAGACGCAAACCGTGGTCTCGATTCCCAAGAAAACCGGTCTGGACCAGGTAGTGGACAATATTTGACTGATCTACCTCGGGTGAGTGACCCGTGATTAGGAGCCGAAAGGAGGATGGATCGAGGAGCCGCAGGCAGTTGTCCAGCAGCGGCCACAAATCACGTTCGAGACGCCAAGTGCGCCCCGATGGAGCGTGTCCGTAGGCTGGTGGATCGAGCACGATTGTGTGGTATTGCCGTCCACGACGCACCTCCCTCGCTGCAAATTTTGCTGCATCGTCAATTAGGTAACGAATCGGGGGATCTTCCATCTCGTTGCAGTTCGCAGCGATTCGAACGGCCTGGACGTTTGGTTTTGCGGCATCAACATGGGCGACACGGAATCCGCTGCGAACCAATGCGATGGTGCTGGCCCCGGTATAACCAAACAAGTTGAGCGCTTCGTTATTGGGAATTTCTGATGGCGGAGGCTCCGAGAGCCAGTGCCAATTGGGTGCCTGCTCCGGAAAAAGACCGATATGACCATGGGGCGTCGGTCGGACTGGCATCCGAAAGTTCCCGCAGTTGACGGCTAGGTTTTCAGGCCACGGCTGGTGGTGTGTCCACTGTTTCTTGACGGTGTCATACCGAGAGGTGGCGGATCGCCAGACGTCGGGCTTTTGGCGACGCATTGAATTGGCGGCGGGAGAGGGACGGTCAATACAGTGACCGGCGACCGATTCGAGTTTACGACCGTTACCGAAGTCGATCAGCTGGTAACCGTCAGTTGGCTGGTAATCGTCAGTTGGCAAGGGAACGCTCGCCGGCGAAGGAATCAGCGTTTGATTGTTTCAGATTCTTCGCTTTTTTCCGCGAGTTCTGTTTCGACTTGCGAGTCAATAAGTTCATCTTGCGTATCGACGAGCTCATTTTGTGTATCGTCCAAGTCATCCGATGCTTCTGCATCCGCGATTTCTGATTCGGGCACGCCAATCATATCAGGGGCAAAGCCACCGTCATCAAGGATTGGCATTCCTTCTTCGAACCTCATTACCGCAGTATAATCGACGGGCGGTCGGTCGAAGAACTTGGCAGGCGATCCGGTCGCGCTCTTCTCGCCGAACCGAATTCGACTACCTGCCAGTTTGGTTTGTTCACGAATCGTTCCGGCCTGGAACGGCCCGACTCCGAATACCCAAGTATCTCGAGCAGTGGCGACGGCGCTATCGACGCCTGATTGCCAGATTGGCGCTCGAGTTGTCCGGTCATAGGCAAAGCAAGCGATCTTGGCCGCAGCTTCTCTCGCTTCCCGGCGGGCGATCGCAATTTCCGGAATCGTCGGGATGCTGGGGGCGCCGGGGAATAGCGATACCGTCGTGGAGACTCCGTTATTGGCGGGGACTCCATACATCACACGATGGTCATCTGCCCCGAGCGTTCCAATGCGGGCTTCAATCACAATGTCTGCTTCGGTCGCCGAGTCTTGGATATAGCATCCTGCTGCAACGATTTGTTGCCGAAGTGCGCTGGTGACGTATTCTGAGTTAACGAAGCCCTCGCCTTTGACGTGTCTCAGGTAGCTCGTGTCGAGATACACCTTCCGTCGCGAGAGCGGGCGAAAGTCGATTTGAGCGATACTGCGATCGACAGCATCGCTCATCACCAATTGCTGTGTCGCTGCATACTCCCTCGTTGTACCGCAGCCGATTAGCGTTAGAGAGGCGCATAACACTATCGCAAGCGTGGTGGAACGCTTGACTGCAAGCCAGACGGCAACCTCCAGTGGGCGTCGCATGGTCAATCACAACTCGGGGCTTCGAAACAAACCAATCTCCAGTTGGGAGATAGCTTGCGAACGCCCCGATCGACAAGTGCAATTTGTCGAGATTGAAGTTTCACGCGAGAGTTGGAGCTAATCAGGTGGCCTCAGCGACTTCCTGGGTGACTGTTTCGCGATTGTTGCGGCGTCGTCGACGCGGTTTGGCGGTGACCCACTCCTTGGTAAGCGTTTCGAACACTTCTGGTGATTCGTACCGCACGATGTTTTTGCCCTCTGGAATTGGACCGATCAAGCCTCGGAAAATGGGCATGCCACGAAGGCCCAGGTCGGTGCTGCAGTCATCAACTCCGATCTGGAGGTGTATTTGCATCAAGGGATCACAGTTGGGGTAATCTCGAACCAATAGGGAACCGTCTGATCCGCGTGTGACCACGCGGATAGTATCTTTCTTTGCCATGGATCTGGGAGCCTTGGGGAGGATCAGCGGGGAGGTCGCGTCGACGCCCAGTGGCGAAACCAACCATTGCACCGAGCGCGAACGCAAACCAGAAGTCCCATGGTCGGAGGGAGATTCAACCGTGAGACTTTTTTAGCCAGGACTGGTTTGCGTCGACGCTCGGTCACAAGCGGAAATCACCCATGGAGGGGAGGGTCCGTTGGAAGGCAGACCTTGGGAGCTAGGTCGACAAAGGGAGTCATCGTCGCCGGAACCTCCTTGTCGACGAGAAAACTTCTTGCGGCGGAATACGGGGAGTGACAGGTGTTTACGGCATCAAGCGTGCATGGCGTAAAATCGTAGCGAGCGGACTTTCCGGAGGTGCAAATGACCGGTTGGCAACAAGTGAGTGGATTGGCAATCGGCTGAAGCGACTTCGCTAGGTCGTACAGGTATTGCTTGTTCGACCTACCGTGAGGCTTGGTGAAAACATTCCGCCAGCTCCTGAAGCGTGCTCTTCTTCGCTTTGAATCGCCCTCTGATTCTTGACGTTGTCCGTTTTTTGAGGTCGTTTATTAAATTTTCAGGCAGGTTGAAGCCTTGTTGTGATGCCGCAAACAAGGCTTTCATCGATGGTTTGCACGCTAAATCGCCGACGATTTCGAGTTTCACGTCGTACTGTTCTGCGGCTTTTTTGGATTTTACCAGCTGCGGAGTGAAGATTTAACGGTTGATAGGTCGATACCGGTTGTGACGCAGACTGGAATACAGGCTGCGACTCCCGTCCTCTAGTTATCCCGCTAGTACTCGCTTGGATGCGAAGGCAACCACGATGAATCGCAAAGCAACCTTTCGACGGCCTTCCCAAGGCATTGCCCTGACCTTATTGGCCGGTTTCTGTCTAGCTGGCACGACCGGTTGCCAAGTCTCGCTGAATGGCCAGACTCTACCGAGTCCCTACTATCTGCAAGATGATGTGCAATACTTCCCGGCAGGTCCCGAGTTCAAACTTCCGCGAGAGGCCGCAGCATTACGTGCCGCCCGTGCGGAAGAGAAGTTGAATAAGAACAAGTAGCATCGTCTGCCGCCAGCGGCAGACTGCTGGCCAGACAGGGCTTTGAACTAGCCTTCGTCGCCGGCCCGCAGATACGGCACGATCACTGGGGCGTAGTCACAAAGCTCTGACGGTTCGAAGTAGAGATCCAACTCACGCTGGGCCGATGCTTCGCTGTCACTTGCGTGGACAAGATTCATTTGGCGACTGCTGCTGTAGTCACCGCGAATTGTCCCAGCGGCAGCCTTCAGGCCGCTGGTCGCACCGAGCATGTCGCGAACCACGCTGATGACTTCCAAGCCCTCGACGACCATCGCAACGACTGGTGCGGCGGTGATGAAAGCTTCGAGACTTGGGTAAAAAGGTTTGTCCACGTGTTCGGCGTAGTGCGCACGAGAGAGTTCAGGTGTGACCTGAAGCATCTTCATTGCCACAATGTTCAGACCCTTGTCTTCAAAACGGCTGATGACCGTTCCCATCAGGCGGCGCTGTACACAGTCAGGCTTCAGTAAAACCAACGTCCGTTGCATCTCTCAAAACTCCCACGCTCGGTTGAATCAATACGAGCTGAGTATCTTGGCAACCCTCCGCGAGATTGCCAAGCCGAGATGAGAATCGAGACGTGACGCCCGGTATGGTTCCCAAACGTACCAGCTTGCCAGCGGGGTCGGCGTTCCAAGTTTTCGACTAATCCATGGACGGCGAGCCGCGATCGGGTTGATTACCGCAGTTTAGGCTGTTGGATCGTGTCCTCGGCATATGTCCAGTGGGCGATGGTTCGCCGCGTCCTCATTCACCGGGCTTGTTTCTCGTTTGCCTCTTATCACTCGGCGCTCTTGTTCGGGTTTTGTCAGAGGTGGGCAATGAGCCGTTTTCGTCAGTTTGGCGTTCGGCCATCGTTTCTCAGAACCCCGTCATCGGTATCACGTTGGTGGTGATGCCGATGTTTCTTCGGGAAACGATGAAGCTGAGCAATCGGTTTGCTGGCCCGATGTTCCGTCTCAGGACGTCACTGAGAGGTCTGGTGAGCGGCGAGCAGCACTTACCGATCAAATTCCGCGAGGAAGATTTTGGCAGGAGGCGGCTAGCGATTTCAATCAGGTTTTGGAGAGAGTGGAGGGATTGCAGGCAGAAAATAAGGCTCTCCGCTCACAGTTGGCCGAGCAACAAGAGTTGTGTGGGACCTCCTGAGCACCCCATTGGGGAGTTGAGGACCAAAAACTTCGGTTCTGAGGACCTGAAAGAGCCAACATCGGTCCACACTGGTCTACGCGTTGACTGGACGAGCGGTCATAATGATAGAAGTTCTTTCCCTAGTTTGACGAGCCCTGCCATGACTTTCCCTACCACCACTTTTCCGGGTCGCTACGCGATTCTCTTCGCGATCCTCCTGGTTCCCGCATCCCTCTTACCCGCTCAACAAAGTGAGGTGAGTACTGAAACGGCAGACCAGGTCGCCTCAGAGCCGGATGACACCGAGAAGGGCGACACCGAGAACAGCGGGGACAAAAAAGAGGAGGCGAACCAAGGGCAAAGCGATCTAGATGAAGCTGTCATCAAGCGGATCGATGCGGATTCAGAGAAGGAGCTCGAATCGGTTGCTGCGTTGCTGGAATCCTCATTGAAAAAGGGGCTTGATGAGGAGAATGCCGCGTTCGCAAGGAAAATGCTTGGATCAGTTCTTTTGCAACGGGCGCAAGGGCTGGCGGCCGGGATGATGCAAGCCCGAGGCCGAATGCAGCTGCAGCTGCGTGATGAGGCTCTCCGTAGTTTGCAGGATGCGGTCGAGAATGATCCCGAGTTAGTGGAAGCTTTTTTGCTGATTGCTCGCTTGAATTTGTTGCCGGGTGGCAATCAAGCGGCGATCACCGAGGCAACTACCAGTGCAATTGATCTGCTTGAGGATGATCCTGCTGAGCAAAGCGCCGCCTACGTGCTTCGAGCACTCACGCAAGAAGACGACGACAAAAAGTTGGCGGATTTGGACGAAGCGGCTCGACTGGACCCCGAAAATGTTGAAGCCATGCAAGCGAGAGCTTTCTTGCGACTGCAGCAGAACGATGTTGAAGGGGCTATCGCCGATATGGAAGTGGTCTTGCTCAAGGATCCAACCAACCCAAACTTTGCCGGACCAGCGATTCAAAAGCTAATTGAGCTTGACCGAGTTGCGGATGCAATCGATTTGACAACCAAAATGCTCGCTGCCGCCCCAAGTGAAGGCATGTACCGTATGCGAGCGATTCTGCACCGGTCCGAGCAGAAACTCGAAGAGGCGATGTCTGATCTCAACAAGGCTTATGCGATGGCCCCGAAAGATCCGGTAACACTGTTACAGCGAGCCGAGCTCGCCTTGGATCGGGAAGACATTAAGTCAGCGAAAGATGATTACCGCGCGGCTCGACAGATCGCGCCCCAAATTGAGGCAGCGGATCAGACGATCGCACTTCGGTCGCGAATCGCCTTGATGGAAAACCGATTGGCCGATGCCATCAATGATGCCGTTGAGCTCGTGGAGCGAAATCCGGAAGACATGTTCCGGCAACTGAGATTGGCAACTCTCTACTCGCTCGACAATCGTCCACGGAAGGCGATTGAGGTCTACACGAATCTGCTGGACAAGAATGCCGGGAATGCCGCAATCCTACGCTCCCGTGGCGATGCGCAGTTGAGTGTTGGCGATCACGGTAAAGCGATTAAGGACTATGAGGATGCGTTGGAGGGACTCGGCGATCTAAATCCCAAAACTGCCCCGGCAGGCGTTAAGGCAGAGGCTGCCGGAATCTACAACAACCTGTCCTGGGTTTTGGCGACGTCTCCAAAAGAAAAAGTTCGGGATGGCAAGCGTGCTCTCAAATTCGGTGAAAAAGCGGCTGAGTTGAGCGAATACAAGGAGGCGCACATCCTGAGCACGCTCGCGGCCGCCTACGCCGAATCGGGGAATTTCGAGAAGGCCATTGAGTGGAGCACCAAAGCTGTAGAGCTGGGGGATGAGCAAGATCACGAGCAGTTGGAGCAGCTGCAGCAAGAATTGGATAGCTACAAGAAGGGGGAACCGTGGCGGGAGCAACAGGAAACCGAGGAAAACGAAGTTCCGATCTTATCTCCGGAAGACCTGATTGACACCTGAGCCGCGTTACGCCAAGTTGAAGTGGTCCCGTCAAAGTTGTTTGACGCTCCGCTCCCCGCTAGACCGTAGCTCGTATGACGCCCGCCAAACTTGCTCTTGAAGACGGATCAGTTTTTACCGGTACCTCCTTCGGTGCAGACACAGAGGTGACGGGCGAAGTGGTATTTAACACGGCGATGACCGGGTACCAGGAAATCTTGACGGACCCGAGTTATCGCGGTCAGATCGTCACAATGACCTATCCGGAAATTGGCAACTACGGCATCAATTCAATTGACGTCGAACACGAAGTACCTGCTTTGTCTGGCTTTGTCGTCCGCGAGTTGAGCAGAATTTACAGCAATTACCGCGCTGAGGGTGGTCTCAGTGACTACTTGCAAAAGCACGGAATTCCGGCGATCGCTGGAATTGACACCCGCGCCCTTGTGCGGCGAATCCGGACGGCGGGTGCAATGCGGGGTGTATTGTCGGTGACCGACCTGGACGACCAATCCTTGGTCCAAAAAGCAAAATCTGCTCCAGGTTTAGTGGGCCGAGATTTGGTGCGGGAGGTCATGTCCCGGGAGGTCGTCGGTTGGGATCAACGGCTCGATGACTGGACAAATGCTGAAATCGGCACGCAGGCAATCGAATCCTCCGCCCGCCACGTCGTTTGCATCGATTTCGGAATGAAATGGAACATTCCACGCCATTTCGCCTCGCGCGGTAACCGCGTGACGATCGTGCCGGGGGATAGTACTGTCGACGATGTGCTCCGGTTGGAGCCTGATGGCGTTTTTCTTTCCAATGGTCCTGGCGACCCCGAGCCACTTGATTACGCTCATCAAACCATCCGTGGGCTGCTCGGGAAAACACCGATTTTCGGTATCTGCCTGGGGCACCAGCTGCTCTCTTTGGCTTGTGGCGCCAAGACATTTAAGTTGAAGTTTGGTCATCGTGGTGTGAATCAGCCCGTGCTCGACTTGGAAACTGGCAAGGTTGAGATTACCACTCAAAATCACGGCTTCGCGGTGGAGGAAGAATCTCTACCGGATTGCCTCGAAGTGACGCATCGCAATTTGAATGACGATACGGTCGCGGGGATTTGCCACCGTGAGGAAAACGCCTTTGGCGTTCAGTATCATCCCGAAGCAGCCTCCGGTCCGCACGACAGCCATTACTTGTTTAGCCGGTTCCAGGAGCGACTCGGCGGTGAAATCAAAGCCTGACTCGGCTGGTGAAAACAGCTTTTCGCTCGGTTGGCGGCAACCAGGACTGATTGCTAGTAGCGGTCGTGCGTTTTGGGTTGCTGCAGAGCACAACACCTCTCGCGTGGCTGATCCGATCTTCGTTGATGATTGAAAGCGGGCCTGCGGGCGACGAGATTTCGGGCAGTGCCGCCTGGGCTGCTAGTCCCGCTTGATCCACTCGTTGGTGTCGTCGCTGATCTCGACGTTCTCTTTGATGAATTTGACGATCGAAGGGATGACCGAACTGACCTCATTGACCAAAGAGGGTCCGCTGAGGTTCGTTTTCAGATATTTGACTTCAAGTCCGGAAGCTTGACCCCGTCCGATGCGGGTTTTGTAGCTCTCGACTCGCTTGACCAAGCGGCGTGCCTCACTGGCGTCAGGGCCAGCGCCGCCCGCGACAACCATGATCGGCAGATTCACGATGGTTGGGTTACTGATGACCGGGTCGATCCCAATTCCTTTAATTTGCTTACGGGGGCTGATGAGGACGAGTGCTTTGACGTCCTGCCCCTGCTTCATGCTGCCGACACTTGGGAAGCTCCAGTCCCGTTGGGTCCAATGGGCACCCAGTATGCATCCCTCTCGGACACCGATCACGACGAGAGCATTCAGGTTCAAGCGTTCCTCGTCATTCTCCTCTTTGAGGAATGCCTTCGCTTTCTCAAGGTCAAAGCTGACGATATTCTCAATGTCGCGTTTGTTCATCGTAGCGATATTGAATTGATCGTCTTGACCGCGTTGGTTGACGTAATCACGGCTGCCACCATGGCCGCGATAATCGGGTACCAGTACAGCGCAACCTGCGTCTCGCAAGGCAAGCACCAGCTTGCTGTAGGGGCTCGCTTGGCCTTGCCATTCGTGAACTAGCAGCACGGTCACTGCTTCTTTGCCGCGATCCGAGGGAAAGTAGAAGGCTCGAAGTTCGACTCCATCCTTCGTTTTTAGCGCCACTTTTCGCGGCTTCGGTTTCGCGGCATCGTCCTGAGCCATCACGGTTCCCGCGATGGCGGTTGTTAAGAGGTAGGCAATAACCATGATCCACTGCGTCCGATGGGATCGACTTTCCGCGTTTCGAGTTGCCGCCAAAGCTTGCATCCAAATTCCCTCTATGATTTCACCGTGGAACCTCATTTCTCGCAAGAATTGCGAGTTCTTTCTTTTTAGAGAGTAGACGCACTGCGTGTCGCGGTCAAATATTCGCGGTTCGAGGTCTCTGCTCCTATTTCCCCTTCTGCAATCCCCAACGGTTGGAGAATTTGCCTTCGCTCGCCAATCTCGTTGCTCCCGCTGAGCGGCACCGGTCAGGTTTCTAGTCCTGGCTGATTTATAAAGCGTCTTTCTGATTTATACTGCCCGAGCGACGCATCGGGTGTCCAAGGCAAGGCGTTTTCGTGAAGCAGGTTTCCTGAGCCAAGGTGCATGCCGCATTTTAGCTCTGAAGCATTTTTATCTGTCCATGATTTTGAGGCGAGTTTGTGCTCTTATGCTTTCGTTGGTCGAGGAATGTGGGTGGCTTCCAAGTTTTGATTGTTCTGATCACACCTCTTCTGTTCCTCGCCAGTAGGCCTGTAATTGCACAACGCGGTCTAACGGAGATTCCGGACCCAGACCCAGTCGCTGAGCTTGCCGCGATGAAGGTTCACGAATTGGCGGAAGTTAATTTGTTCGCCGCCGACCCCGATTTCACAAAACCTACCCAAATCAATTTTGACTCCAGCGGGGCACTTTGGATTGCCAGCAGTGAGGTCTATCCACAAATCGAGCCGGGTGAAGTAGCCAACGACAAAATTACGGTCTTACGCGATTCGGACGGCGATGGCATTTCAGATCAGCGAACGGTCTTTGCTGATGGATTGTTGATCCCAACCGGAGTGGTGCCCGTTAGTCCTTCGGCCGCCTATGTTGCCGAGGGAACGCGTTTGCTGTTTCTGTGCGACACTAACCAAGACGGTGTCGCGGACGAACGCCGTGTTGTGTTGAGTGGTTTTGGTACCGAGGACACACACCACCTCATTCACACGCTCCGGATGGGGCCCGACGGTTGTTTGTATTTCAACCAATCCATTTACATCCATAGCCACATTGAAACCGCCTACGGGACTCGCCACCTCGATGGCGGAGGCATTTGGCGATACCGGCCGACAACTGGAGAGTTGGAGGTTGTCTGCAAAGGGTTTGTGAATCCGTGGGGTCATGTGTTCGACGCGGTTGGAGAGTCCTTTGTGACCGATGGCGCATTTTTTGAAGGGATCAATTTCGTGTTCCCCGACTCGGTGTTCGTCACCTCACCGGGGGCAACCAAATGGCTGAAAGGACTTAACCCCGGTAGTCCCAAGCATTGCGGGTTGGAAGTCTTGTCTGGGACCCATATTCCTGAAGCATGGAATGGTGACTTGGTCACTAACGATTTTCGGAGCCACCGTGTCTGTCGGTTCACGATCAAGCCGGCAGGTAGCGGGTACATCTCACGGCAGCACCCCGAATTGATCACGACGCAGCATGTTGCGTTTCGGCCAATCGACGTGCGGATGGGGCCGGATGGGGCAATTTACATTGCCGATTGGTACAACCCAATCATTCAGCATGGAGAGGTTGACTTTCGTGATGAGCGTCGCGATCGTGAACATGGTCGCATCTGGCGTCTTTCATTTTCAGGTCGACCGCTCGATCCTTGGCCCAAGTTTTCAGAGCTCGATCTTGGGCAACTCTTATTGCTGCTGAATGATCCCGCCTTAAGCGTTCGCCAGTTTGTGCGGCAGCAGTTATGGCAGCACGCGTCCGAGTCGCCCGGCGAGGTCATCGAAGCGGCAACGCAATGGGCAGCCATGAACGGGGGGCGGGGTGCGTTGGAGCTGTCGTGGTTACAGGAGGCCGTTTCGGTAGGCAAGCTCGAAAAAACCAATCTTGTTGACGCGGTTGATTCGTCGGCACGACGAACTTATCTCCGTAGTTTGTGGCGACGCAGGCTGAATGCGGATTTGCAGACGCGGAAAAAATTGGAGCACGCCGTCATTGGTCATGCGGTCGACGAGGATCCGCGGGTTCGTTTGGAGGCGGTGATTAGCTTGGGCCAATTGGATGCTGCCGAGTATCCTGACGCGCTAATCGGTGTGCTGCGTGCGGCTCACCTGGAAGTTGACCGCAACCTTGAATTTGCGATTTGGCAATCGATCCGGAAATTGAGTAGATCTCACCCCGACGGGGCTCTGTTGCGGGCTCATGATTGGAGTGAACGGACCGATGATTTAGCCCGAGCCGTATCTGCTATTCGGACTCCTGCAGCGGCGGAGGTTGCGATCGAGTGTTTGGAATCTGGCGAGGCGTTGCCAGATTCGTTGGTCACCGCCGTTGCCCTGGCAGGCAACGGTGATCAGCTTGGCCGCGTCGCGCGATTGATCTTGCAAAATCCCGATGGGATTTTGAGGCGGCTGAAACCGCTGCTGGAGCGGACCAAGCGAGATGGTATCATCCCGGCCAACATTGGTCCTGCATTCGCCGCAGCGGCCTCTCGGTGGCTGGATCAGCCCGCGGTGATCGGCAACTTGGCGTCGGTATCCGGAGTTTGGAAAGTGTTGGAGCTTGAGCAGGCTCTGATCGAGGCCGTTCGCGAATCGAGTGGCTTGGCTAGAAGCCAACTGATTCAGTCACTCGGTGCATTTGAAACAGAATCTGCATGGTCGGTGCTGCAGGCTTTGGCAGTCGATGCGGACCCCGATACGCGGGTCGCGGCAACAGGAGCCATTGCCATTCGCCGGCCTGACGCGGCTGCCGATCTGATCGCCAGTTTGTTGACGGATAAGGTTACGGCTGCCGGTGCGATCGAGCTTGTCGCAGGCCAGCTGAATCGCAGCGGAATGCCTGGTCGACTGGCGGCGGCGATTCGCAAGTGTGAGTTGCCGACCGATCAAGCTCGAGGCTTGTTGCGGCGAATTCGTGGTGCCGGCGGGAATGAAGCCTTAGAAACAGCAATTCGAATCTCCGGAAAGCTTGATGCTGCTACTTGGCAATTGACGCCTGAATTACGCACAGAGATTTTGAGGCTTGTTCGATCTGAGGGTGATGCGAATCGGGGAGAAAAAATCTATCGTCGTGATGACTTGCAGTGCATTCAATGTCACGCAATCGGTGTTGGGGGGGGGCTGGTGGGGCCAAATCTGATTAGTGTCGGCGGCAGCTCGCAGCCTGATTACATCTTGGAATCTTTGCTCGCCCCAAGTGCCAAGCTGAAGGAGGGGTACACCACGCTGAGTGTCCTAACCACGGGAGGAGAAATCTTCAATGGAATCGAGATCGGCCGCTCCGTAGATGCGGTGCAGTTGCGATTAGCCGATGGCAAGGAGGTCCGTGTTAACGCGAGTCAGATCGAGCAGGAAAAGTCCGGGCAGTCGCTGATGCCGGTGGGCTTACTCGATACGTTGACAAAGTCCGAGCTGGTCGACCTGACCACCTTCTTGGCTGCGCTAGGACGTGATCCCGCCTTCATGCTCTCGACCGACCCTGTCGTTCGTCGGTTCGAGGTTTTGGTTGACAGTACCGAAACGCATCAGCGATTGAATCGAGCGATCGATGCTGCAGTCAATGATCCAACGCTCAAGTGGCGGGCAATGACGACGCGAGTGGATGGGCGGGTACCGCTTGAGGAATTGGGATCATTCGAGCTGTTTCGTCAGACACCGCCAACAACTTTCATTCGCTTGAGATTGGAGATGCCGATCACCGGAATAGCAAAGGTGATCGCGCCGTTGAATGGCTTGCGCGCCTGGGTCGATGCGAAGCCAACGCCTGTCTTCGATTTGAGCTCGCTAGAGCTCGATCGTGGTCAACATGTCATCGTGTTGGCGATCGATCGTTCGGTCCAAGTCGAGCCTTTGGTCATTCGCGTCGAAGGGGATGCGATCGAGCCTTAAGGCTTTTCTCTCGTCGGCTGGCGTCGCGTGATTTGGCGGCGAGTAACAGATGGGCGAGTGAATGAGGGGCGAATTGTCTTTGCCCCCTCCTTTCCGTTCTCGTGAAGCTGATGATTGTCAGATCGAAGTTGCCCGCGGTGAGCAATGGAAGTTGTGTGTCGCTACTGGGCTGACCTGCGATTGCAGGAGTCATAGGCGGCACGGACCTCTTCACCGATGATACGGAACCCTCGTTCGAGAACCTCTTCTTCCATCGTGAAGCTGATTCTGAGGCATTCATCTCGGTGAGGCCACGGGCAATCATCGACGCCGAAGAAAAAGTAATTCCCAGGGACGACCAAGACATTCCGTTCTTTCAGTCGTTGATAAAGATCTCGCGAACTGATGGGGCAATCCTCGAGCCAGAGCCAGAGAAAGAAGGCACCCTCACTGCGATGAATTCGATAGGGCAAGCCGTCATCGAAGTGTTTGTGAACCATCGCCTGGGCGAGTTCTGATTTGTGACGGTAAAACGGTTGGACAAGGTCATTGCTAAGTCGGAGGATTTCCCCGCTTTCTACCAACGGTTTCACAATGGCCTGGCCAACATTGGTGTTGGCTAGTCCGACGATGGAGGTCATCGAAGAGATAGCTTTGATCATTTCTGGCCGCGCGATGACGATTCCGGTCCGGGTGCCCGGCAGGCCGAGTTTGGAAAGACTGAGCGTCAGAATGGTGTTCTGGTCCCACCAGGGTTTGGCGCCGGTGAAGATGGCGTTGGGGAACGGAGCACCGTAAGCATTGTCGATGATCAACGGAATGTGATGCTGATCAGCGAGTTGCGCGAGATGGCTGATTTCGTCGTCCGTTAAAACGTTGCCGGTTGGATTGGTGGGGCGAGAAACGCAAATCGCAGCAATCTCTTCATCGACATGTAGTTGGTCAAAATCGACGTGGTATTTGAATTCGTGATCACCGGTCATTTCAATTTTGGGTTTGACAGCGCGAAAAAGATCTGCCCCCACTGATTGGTTGGCATAGCCAATGTATTCAGGCACTAGCGGCAGTAAGACTCGCTTGCTTCGGTGATCAGTGAAGCGTCCAGCGAGGGCGTTGAACAGAAAAAAGAAAGCCGTTTGCCCGCCGGTTGTGACCGCGATGTTCTCGGGGCCAATGGACCAGCCGAATTCTCGTTCAAAAAGGCTCGCCACTGCAGTGCGGAATGACTGGTTGCCCCCGGGTGGCTCATAATTTCCGAGCATTTGCTCGAGCATTCCCGGTGAGGTGACGATCTGTTCAAGGCGTTCTCGCCAGAGCACATTCATCTCGGGGATGTGCGATGGTTGTCCACCACCGAGCATCATGATCTGGTCCCCACCGGCAGCGAGTGCGTGGCCGAGATCATCCATCAGTTCGCCGATGCCGCTTCCGGCAGCAAGTTGTCGGCCAAATTCAGATAGTTCCCAATTCATCCTATCGTTCTACCACAAATCCAATGGAAAGACTGTGAGGCTTTGAGTCAAGTCTTGCTTTGCTTCGCTGTACTTTGCTTCGCTGTATTCTGGCCAGCAGGATTTCGGATGCCGGCCGGCGTGTGGAAGCCGGTTGGGATCGGCGTGCGGTGTTGGGGGGCCCCGCGGGTAAGTGGTCTGTCTGGTCGACCGGGTCGGTAGCGGTTCGATCCGCGTTCCGCTTCATGAATAAAAAAAGGCCGGACGCACTTCGACTCGTCGTGCGTCCAGCCTCAAAGTCAATCCTGACTTTTACACTAGCCTTCTCTTTGCTTGATCCAATGCTCCTGCTTCGGATCGTGACCATCCGTGGCCGGTTGCTTCGGAGTTTTTGATCGTGAGCACACGCATTTGGCATCTTGCCGTTTGCACTGCGGTATCCGTCCGCAAGTATGAAGCACGATCGCCGAAGCGTTGCAATGATTGGGCTAGCGTCACATCCGTGTGAATCGGCCCTCCTCAGCGGGCTTGTTTCTCAAGGAATTTCTAATTGAATTATCGCCACGGCATGCAGTCGTGGCGATTGGGAATGGTGCGGTAAGCGGTCTAAGCGACCAATCGCAGATCCTGTTCAATTCGATGCTGAACACCTTCGATGAACTCCTCAAAGATGCGAATGTCTAGGGCAGAGGCTGCACCGCATTCGGGGTGGAACTGCGTGCCAACGGCGAACCAGTCCATCATTTCGCTTTCAATCGCTTCGATTACGCCGTCAGGGCATTTGGCCGTGACGCGAAAGCCGGGCGCGACTTCGTCGATCGCCATGTGGTGGCGGCTGCTGACACGGATTTCGCCATCACCATAGACACGCCCGACTAGCGAATCGCTTACGACCTCGAGGGTGTGACGATGATTGGCATCCTGAGGGTCGTGATGCGGAACTGCGTCCGGGAGATCTTCTTTGATATGTAAGAACAGGTTGCCACCTTGTTGAACATTCATAAGTTGCATCCCCGTCCCGATTGAGAGCAGCGGGAGTCGGCGTTCAGCGATTTCCGCCATCAGCAGGCGATCGCTCGTTTCGCGGACAGGGTCCAGTGGTCGGACGCTCGGGTGCAGCATGAATCCGTCATTCCGAGGATCTAGGTCAGCTCCGCCAATCAAGACAAATCCACTCAACTGTTCTAGTACTTGGGCAATCGAGTCAGGGTCCTCCAAGGGAGGGATGACCACCGGGATGCCGCCTGCTGAATGAATCGATTGAAAATAGCCGGCAGCGATGTAGCTGTAAGCGGGCATGCTGCGAGCGGCAGCCCGGTAGTCAGCATTCATTCCGATCAGTGGTTTATTCGACATCCGAAAGGTCCTCTTCGAATTCGCGAATGAAATCAGGTGCGTTCGTTCTTCCTGCACCTGTCCACTCAATTTCGAGGCCTTGTGCTGCCAAGCCATCGGCAGTGAATCCTGTTTCCCCAACCCCAGCGGCCGTTCTCGCTGCGTCACAGTTGCGATGCAAAGAGAGCTCCGTGTCGAATTGTGCTGAAACAGTCCTCAGGATCCTCGAAATGTTGTGGGAGTTGGGCAGCACAACGGTGTGTCGCCTAGGTTGGCAGGAAAACTTATCGCCCTCAACTCTGTGATCCAAATACTTTCTACATATTCACACCGAAGCCAAATGCTAGCACCGCCAGTAGTGCTAGCATTTGCTTTGCATGCTAGCAACTGCCTGAGGTTTGTCCCGCTTCTGGTTGGAATGGAGGTTCGGTATAAACGTAATAAACACAGTCACCACCAACAGTTAGGTTCGAAATTGCGGTTTCAAAACGTTTGTCTCAAATCGATCGGGGCCGTTCTGCCTGACGAGATCCTGACGAGTGATCAAATCGAACAGCGACTTGGGCCGCTTTATCAGCGTTTAAAGCTACCGGAGGGGCGGCTGGAATTGATGAGCGGAATCGGCGCGCGTCGAATCTGGCCGGTCGGAACGGCACCAAGTGGACCGAGCATCGAAAGTGGCAATCGGGCGATCGAGGGGGCGGGGATCGATCGTGGCAAGATTGGCTGTTTGATTCATGCCAGCGTCTGTCGGGACTTTCTGGAGCCGGCAACGGCATCGAAAGTGCACGATGGCTTGTCATTACCGTCCCATTGTTGGGTCTACGATGTTTCGAATGCCTGCTTGGGTCTGATCAACGGTGCCGTGCAGATTGCCAGCATGATTGAGTCGGGAGCGATCGAAGCGGGGATCGTGGTCGGCACCGAGAATAGTCGGCCGTTGATGGAGCAAACCATCGATGCGCTCAACGCCGACACTCGTTTGACTCGCAAAACGGTGAAATCGGCATTTGCTTCCCTGACGATCGGATCGGGAAGTTGTGCTTGGTTGTTGACGCACCGAGATCTGGACTCTGGGGGCACATCGCTGGAAGCCGCCATCGCTTGCGCTAGAACAAAATTTCATGATTTGTGTGTCAGTGATGACGATACCGCTGGTGCCAATATGCAACCGCTGATGGAGACCGATTCAGAAACACTCATGGCCGAGGGGATCGCCACTGGCGTGATGGCGCTCGAGCAATTGTTGGACGAGACCGCGTGGCAGCGAGGTCAGATCGATCGAACGGTTTGTCATCAAGTCGGTACTCGCCATCGAGCGGCCATGCTCCAATCTATGCAGCTTTCCACCGAAACTGATTCGGTGACTTTTCCACACTTGGGAAACACCGGTTCGGTCGCCCTGCCGCTAACACTCGCCGCCGCTGCGGCACGTGGTGAGTTGGAGCCTGGCCAGCAGGTCGCCCTGCTCGGGATCGGATCAGGGATCAACAGCGTGATGTTGGCGACCCGCTGGGGAGACACAGTGGTGCGAGGAATCCCCGATGATCTGCTTGGCTGATGATCTGCTTGGGAACTGACCTACTGCGACGGCCAACTTCCGCAATTTGATTCCTGATCCGAAGGGGCCGGCATCTGGCGACCCCGTTTCACGCCCATTCGTCTTTAAGAGCGGACCGCCGCGTCTTGGCTGCTTTGAGCCAGTAGAGCGTCAACGCGAGCCATCAACGGATCGGACTCGGTTTGTGATGCCTGAGCATTCGCCGATGGTAATTCTTGCTCCGACTCGAGTTGAGAAGCGAATTCCGCTCGGCAGTGCTGGCAAGCAACGGTGCGGCCTAGCAGTGTGTTTTGGATCTGAATGCGTCGACCGCATGTAGGACAGCATTGAGTGAACCGTACTGACATCAGTTGAACTCCATTAGTCAAAAGATGAGAAGCCTTGGGCAGACAAGGGAATGCCAGGCATCGGTGGGCGAAAATGCCCCGCCGAAGGAAGAAATATAACCCTTGTTCGTTTTTAAGGCAAGTAGAATTGCCGGTATGATTGCTGGGGTGGTGGGCTGATGGTTTGGAAAACGCCGTAAAATCATGGTTTTTTGGCCAGGTCCCTCACTGTAGAGTTGTTTGCGGTTTTTTCAGAAGAGGGCTCTGCGGGGGCTCGTTTTGCCGTTTTAGTCCTCGGCAGCCGCAGCGAAGGCTTCGTTTGTGCTGTGTGCTGTGAGGCGGAGTGAGGCGGAGTGAGGCGGAGTGAGGCGGGGCCAGCCAGTGATGG
>JBMYRF010000029.1:23418-65907 GCA_049602075.1 Rubripirellula sp. | reverse complement strand
GGAGTGAGGCGGAGTGAGGCGGAGTGAGGCGGAGTGAGGCGGGGCCAGCCAGTGATGGTTTAAGAGGCTCTGGCGGTTCTCAGGCTCGCCGCGGTCATGTTGAGCGAGATCGTGAACGTATCATTCCATTCGATGGATCATTACCGAATCGTAACGGAGGCGTCGTGTTTGCTGGCGAGTAATCCTCTTGTCAGGGAACGATCTTTGGTATGCTGCCGGCAACGAAAAAAGTCCGAGGGCCGTAATGAAAAGAGTTTTATTTGTTTGTATGGGCAACATCTGCCGTTCGCCGGCGGGTGAGTCCGTGATGCAGCGTTTTGCTGAAGAATTTGGGGTCGACGTCGACGTCGATTCGGCGGGCACCCACGGGTACCATGCTGGTGAGTCGCCAGATCAGCGAATGAGCGAGGCCGCAGAGGCCCGGGGTTACGAATTGAACAGCGTCGCTCGCAAAGTCACCGAGTCTGATCTTGAGCCTGAGAAATTCGACTTGGTCCTGGCGATGGATGCGGAAAACCATGCGATTCTGGTTGAACTCGCTGGTGGTCTGCGAAATCACATTCGGATGTTCAGTGATTACTTAGACGATAACTGGCCCTCTGACGTCCCCGACCCGTACTACGGTGAGGAGGATGGCTTCGATCAGGTACTCGATATGCTCGAAGAAGGGTGTCCGGTGATTTTGGAGACCCTGGTTGGTGGCGAAATCTTCGATGGGGAATTCGACGACGAGTAGGTCGCGTTGGAACCCTTTCTCAAATTACTTGCTCTTGCGCGACCTTCGCTCACGCTCGTATCTCACGCGGCACCCGATCGGAATTGTCTCTGAGATCTGCGGTTTCTGGCCAGCTAAGGTCGCTTCGATGGCTAGCTCGACGTATCTCATGGCTACGTTCTGACCGTCTGGGCTGTCGTCGAGTGATCCCATGTAAACGATACGACGCTGCTGGTTCAGCACATAGAACTCGGGCGTGTAAACCGCGCCAAACTGTTTTGCGATTTGTTGGGTGGGATCGTGTAGATAGGAAAACGGAAACTTTTTTTCCTCCGCTCGTTGTTTCATTGCCGGCAGCAGATCGGCCTCTACTTTATTGACGTTGATTGCGACCAGGGAAACGTCGCGATCCTGGTAAGCCTTTTGCAACGCGATCATCCTGTCCTCGGCGTCAACGCTGTAGGGGCAGGTGTTGCAGGTAAAGACGACGACCAGCACCGATTTCGATTTCAAGTCAGTCAGCGAGGACTTACTTCCATCGACTCCGGTTAATTCTTTCCAGGCAGGAGCCTGGTCGCCGATGCTGACGACCCGGTTGTACTCACCGGCGCTCGAGACGCTGCCGAGCAGCACAACCAGCAAGGGAACAAAGAGGCGATTTGTCATGACAGGGCGGGGAGCAAGGAGGGGGCGGGCCCCGTAGTGTAATCCGACTGGGCCGCCTCTGTTAGGGGCAAATGGGGTGCTTCCCCTTCCTCGGGGTCGGGGGGATCCTTGGGGAATCAATTTTCGGGGTGCCTAAAAGCCCGAGTGGCCTGCAGATGTTTTCGCAAATGCTTTCGACAGTCTGAAGCGAACTGGGCCACTTCTGCTGTCCGGTAGCTCGGATAGGACCAGCGGTGATGATTCCAGCGTTTGCCGACAAATGTCAGCGTAACCTCGGCAAACATGCCATCCCGTAGGTAAAGGCGATGGTCTCGATCCTTGGTCGTCGCCAGGACGAGCTTGGCCTGAGTGAGATAGCCGGGATCGAGGTTCAATGGCCGTTGTTCGGCGTGTTCCGAATGGCTCGCATAGTCGAGTTCCCATTGATTGGTTTGGTGTTTCCAGTCTGCCAATGTCCCTGGATCTTGAAACCCTTCAAAGGCGACTAACTGCTTTTGGAGTTCCGGCCCCATGCTCGGTGTGTAGTATCCACCCGCCTCGAACGCGATCGGCGGTGACTCGATGACCGCGTTTCCCCACTGTTCCGCTAGGGTTGCGATTGCCCAGGCACGAGCCTCAGGGTAGCGTGTGATCACCCCACAAAACCGCACGACTGGCTCGATGAATCGTGTTTCGGACAAAAGCAAACCTCGCAGAACTTCGCAAACCGTTTATCGTACCGCAAACCAAGTAATTTCAAACAATGGCGTGTACGCAAAATTGCTGATCGCTTTGGGCTGGCCTATGACGCCGTTGGCAAATGGCCAAGTTCGGGCAGTGGAGTTCGGCTCATTTGCGTCCCGCAGATTTTTCGATTTGCCAGTCTGAACCGTTTTTTTTAACACCTGCGATTGTGTTGGGCTCGTTTTGATCCCGTTGTTTCGGCTCGGTGATGTTTTCGGTCCTGTGACTTTTGCTGGCGATTTGCATGATGGAAAACGGTGATCGCCGTTTTGCTCGACCTGATACCATGTGGTTGGCGCTACTTTCCCTGATATTCATTTCACTCGACTGTTATTTATCTCATGCATCCTTGGATTTCTCAGCGGGCCAATTCGTTTGACAGCAGTGGTATTCGACGTGTGTTTGATCTGGCTGCCAAGCTGAAAAATCCGATCAACCTGTCGATTGGCCAGCCTGATTTTGACGTTCCCGCTGAAGTCAAGCAGGCCGCAATTGAAGCGATTGAAACTGGTAAGAATGCTTATTCACCAACGCAAGGGATCGGGCCGCTTCGAGAGGCGATGAGAAGTGAGGTGTTGGCAGACTACCCCACTCATACTGACCGTGACGTGTTCATCAGTAGTGGTACGAGTGGTGGGCTGCTGCTTTCGATGTTGGCGATGGTGAATCCGGGTGACGAAGTGATCTTTTTGGATCCCTTCTTTGTCATGTATCCGGCGCTGGTGCAGATGTGCGGTGGCGTTCCTGTTCCGGTCGATTCCTATCCTGATTTTCGATTGAATGTCGCGAAGATTGAGGCGGCGATCACAGAGAAAACCAAGGTGATTCTCGTTAACAGTCCGGCCAATCCGACCGGGGTTACCGCGACTGCCGATGAGATGAAAGCTGTCGCCCAATTGGCAGCCGACCGAGGCATCGCGCTGGTCTCCGACGAAATTTACCGTCAGTTCTTTTACGATGATCAGTTTGTTTCACCAGCCCAATTCAACGATCAAACGATTGTGATTGATGGATTTAGCAAAAGCCATGCAATGACCGGTTGGCGAGTCGGGTTTGTTCACGGCCCAAGTGAGTTGATGAACGCGATGTTGAAGTTGCAACAGTATTCGTTCGTCTGCGCGCCGCAACCGGCTCAGTGGGGTGCGTTGCGGGCGTTGGAGGTTTCCCTGTCAGGTCACTTAGCGGACTATCAGCGAAAACGGGACTTGGTGCACGACGGTTTGTCCGACGTTTACGAAGTGGTCAAACCGGGCGGGGCGTTTTACCTGTTTCCCAAAGCGCCGATCGCAAGCGGTGCCGCCTTCGTTGAAAAAGCCATCTCACGCGGGCTCTTGATTATCCCAGGTAATATCTTTAGCCACCGAGACTCTCATTTTCGCATCAGCTTTGCTGCCCCTGACGAAACGTTGCATCAGGGGATCGAACTGCTGCGAACGCTCGCAACGGAGTGAGCCGGACCACAGTTGGAGACACGTGCCTGCCAGGCCAGATGCTTGCCAGTCCAGATGCTTGCCAGGCCAGATGCCTGCCAGCCCAGATGCCTGCCAGTCCAGATGCCTGCGGTGGGAAGTTGGCTTATTCAAATTCGCCTTGGTGACCCGATTTCCCGACAGCGGTTCCCTGTGTCAGGCAAGCATTTTCAGGAGGCTGGCAGTTGCCGTTTAATGCCGGTTAACACTCCCGAGGGTGATCGTGAAGCAGCTTCAGAAAATTCGCTTGCTTGACTCACTCGTCTGAGATTGATTTGAAGCCGTTCATTTGGCTTGGGGATTCACGATGTGCACGACTTGATCGGGCGCGACGGTGATTAGGTAGGTATTGCCGCCATCAAGAATTTCAATACTCCTTTGTTGGCCTGGCGCGGTCGGCTGCCCCAGGCTTGAGAGTGGCAGCAGGCCAAGCTTGTGTATGCCGATCGGCAATTCGATTCGGAACACTTGAACCTCTCTGGGTAGCATGCCCCAGCAGCGGGTATCGGCTCGTTCGATCCCGCTCCATGCGGAGGCGGCGGCGAAGTGAACCAGTGAACCTGCAGTGCCTTCGAGTCCAAGCGAATCGCTTGCCTTGGCGACTGCAGCTTCTTTGGTTGCACGTCGGACGACAGCTCTGGCGATCGTCCACGGTTGCTCTGCTTGCAGTTGACGACCAGCTAATTCGGCGACGTCGGTCAATGTTTGCGTGGCGCCGCGCAATTTCCCTTCGACGACCACGCCGATCGCGGCGATACTGTCAGGAGGTAATGCGATTTGGGGGACTTTGACGGTAGCGATGTTGGGGATCGCTAGCCCATCTTCTTCTTGTCCATTTTTGTCTGTCTTGTTGGCTTTTGCGTTGAGGATTGCTGATGCGATTGACAATGATTGGCTTGTCGTGGGTGCGTTCGTTTCCTCGAGGACCGGCCCGCGGCCAACACAGGCAATCACGTATAGCACGCCATAGCCGGCTCGGCTGTGAGTGCCATTGACCGCACGGGCGATGTCCGCTTTGGCAGGCGCGAATTGGGGGCGAGCTAAGCTAACCAATTGGTAAGCTCGCTGGGCGTCGTCGTAATTCTGATGGGTCGCCTCGCGAAGTAGGCCTCTGAGGTAGGGCGCCATCGCGATCGGTTGGTAAATTTCGCTTGCCTCTAGCAAGCCTCGTCCTTCTGCTTCACGAGCCAATTCCGCTTGTCGGTTTGTCGCCTGCAGCGAGTAACTTTCTGCATCGATTTGGTCGCCAGCTAAGGAGCAAACGGCCAGCATCGCTCGGATCATTACCTCCTCGTAACCGGCGGGGCGGAACATGCGACGCGTATCATCTGTCACAAGGGAAGCCGCTTCATCGGTGAGGGCGATTTTCGGCTGATCGTCAAACCGGTCTCGCAGTGTACGCAGGCGACGTTCGGCCGCTGCCGCATCGCCGGACGCCAATTCCACCATTGCCAGGTCAAGGGCTGCCGGTGCTTCGAGGGGGCCAGTTTCAGTTGCCAGAGGCTCCAGCTTGCTTCGGGCAGATTCCAGGTCGCCAATGGCAAAGGCTTGGCGGGCAGTCTTGATGTCATCTCGCGCTTCCCGCGATCCCGCGCAACCAGACAAGCCGACAAGCAATAAGCCGCAGGTCAGTAGGCCTAATGTCGGCAGAACCCCTATCGACAGGCAATTTTGCATCGCGGGCCGTGACATGAGCCTGCTACTCCGTGAGAGGCTGGTTGCCGGTTCCGGAACCAGCATCGGCCAACGGTTTTCACCGCTTTGGCGATGTCGCGTCCTGGAGCGGTTGGTCTGGCGAACCGGGGCGTTCAAGATTAACCGTCTGCCTGATCAAACCAGCCGAAGTTCCACCATTTCCCTGCACGGCTTTTGCTGTAGCCTTTGCGGATTTTGGCGGACTCTTTCAGGGTTTCGCCGGTGTGGACGTTGACGAGTTCAAGCGTCAGCAGGTAATCCCGCTGGCTGGTCTTATTGCGCTCGGTGGTCCCGCTGGTGATGTTGGCATACAGCAGGTAATCGATCGGTGTTCCCTGCCGACCCAATGCGGCGGAAAAAACGTCGCGATTTTGGGGCAGGTAAAGCGAGTCGGGCCGCAGGCGGGTTTCTCGCAAAGCCGCACCGACCATCCGACGACTGATTGACCGGAAGGGGCCACCAGCGTTGATTTGTGAGTCAATTCGCTCGTAAAGCTGGTCTTTGAAATCACCGACTTCTTCGGCACTTTTGTTTTCCACCCCAATGAAACAGACATTGGCTGGCCCCATCGCCAGTTGCCCGGTGGCTAATGCCGACCCAATCACCGGTTCAGAGTGGAGATTTTGTTGGTAGGAGGCGGGCTGGAGGGTTGTCGGATCGCTTGCTGGTGGGCACTGGCCGAGCAATTTTGCCATTGCCTCATCGACCAGGGGGTTCCAGGTCGCCGCGCCGGCCGCATGACTGCCGACCATATCCTTGTCATCTTGGGCCAGAATATGCCCGTATTGGTGGCTAGCACAGCCGACAAATGTCAGGCCAGCGAGGATGGTGGCGAGGCTGTAATAACGAAAATAGTTCACTTCGAATCGCTCCAGGTGGGGTCAGTGCCCTTGTCGGCTGGTCGGGACCTAGCAAAATATCGGCTTGGCGAACCAGAGCGGTCTGGTGGTGATCCCAGCGGCACTCACCTCTGTGATCGGTATTTGCTGCCTTGAGCGTTGACAAAAGGAAGCTTGCTACCAAACTCTAGGATCGCTACCGATATCGCCCCGATTGCGTAAATTCACAGGATGGGTGATTCGGTTTCATATGGACGGTAGATTTGCTTTCGGAGCGATGGGCGAACGGCGACTCGATCCGATAAACTTTTCTCCCGCGTCGACATTGTCCTGCCGAGATCCTTCAACTTTGCCTCATTCGCAGTCCGACTATGCCTGTTTCGCTTAGCGATCCCACTGTGACCCCGACCATTTTTCCAAGCAGCGGTGCCCTGCCTGCGGTCGCTCCGTCACCAAATCCCTCCGCAACCCCGACACCGGTGTTGGCGGCCGATGAAGATGACGAGGTTGATGATGATGACAACCTCGATGATGGATTCGGGGAAGAGGATGATGGAGTCGGAGGGGATGATGGTGGATTCCAAGATGATCTAGACGATGACGACGATCTAGATGAGTTCGACGACATTGACGAAGACGACTTCGATGACAACTTTGATGATGACTTCGAGGAAGAACTCGAAGACGACTACGAAATCGAAATCGAAGACTCCGTGAGCGAGGAATTTGGTCTCGGAAGCAGGGGGGCCGCCGGTGGAACCAAAGAAATAGCCGATGGTCTGGACGACTTCGAGGATTTCGAAAACATCGAATAAATTCGCTCTCTCCACGCTTGGGGTGAGCGACCGAATCGGTGGATGACTTGCTGAACGTCCGATTAACTCGGCCGCGAACGATCTGTTTTAAGACTGATAGGCTGGCGTCTTTGTACGCTTCGAATTTGCGTGGATGCGAGCAGCGATGATTGGACAATCAACCGAAAAAAGCAGATCCATGTCGTCACGTGTCCTTACGCTAGTTGCTCTTGCCTTCGGTTGGTTGTCTTCCGCCGGTTTCGTGCAGGGTTGGGAACGTCCGAACGTTCTATTGATTTGCGTGGACGATTTGCGTCCTGAATTGGGTTGTTTTGGAAAAGACTACATCCATTCTCCGAACATTGATCGGCTTGGATCGCAGAGTCGGATTTTTACTCGCCATTACGTGCAAGCACCGACCTGCGGTGCGTCTCGTTACACCTTGTTGACCGGTCAGTATGGTCCTGCGGACAACGGAGCGCTGTTCAAGCGAGCGACGCGGATTCAAGGCGGGGCAGAATCAGTCGAACCAAGTATGCCGGCTTGGTTTCGAGAGCATGGGTATCGCACTGTTTCGGTTGGGAAGGTGTCGCATCATCCGGGAGGACGTGGCGGCAAGGACTGGGATGATGACGGGCAACCTGAGATGCCAAACTCCTGGGACCGTCACTTGTTGCCTGCTGGTGATTGGCAGCATCCACGTGGCGCGATGCACGGATTGGCCCACGGAGAAATTCGTCGGGACGCCGGCAAGATGGATGTCTTTCAGTCGGTAGAGGGACCCGATTCGATCTATCCTGATGGATTGATTGTTGATCAGTCACTGCAGCAGCTTGATCAACTGGCTGTTGATGAAAAACCCTTCTTTCTAGCGGTTGGTATTATTCGGCCACACTTGCCGTTTGGCGCTCCCGCCAGATCGATGCAGCCCTATCACGGGGTTACACTTCCTCCGATTCCGCATCCGGTTCGTCCTGTCGGGAAAACAACTTGGCATGCGTCGGGCGAGTTCATGAAGTACAACCGGTGGAAACGCAATCCCAATACCGATGCGGAGTTTGCCATTGAGGTTCGGCGTCATTATGCTGCCTGCGTGACCTACGCTGATTCGTTGGTTGGTCGCGTCTTAACGCGGTTGGACGAACTCGAGCTCACAGACAAGACGATTGTTGTGTTGTGGGGCGATCATGGGTGGCACTTGGGAGAACATCAAATCTGGGGGAAGCACGCACTCTTTGAGGAGTCTTTGCACTCCCCATTGATCATTCATCACCCAGGAATTGATGCGGCAGGCCGGGCGACCAACTCGGTGGTTGAAACACTTGACGTGTTTCCCACGCTCTGTGAGTTGAGCGGACTTCCCCTCCCCAAAAATCTTGATGGTATTTCGCTAGTCCCAATCTTGGCCGACCCTTCGGTTCCGGGGCATGACGCCATTTCGTACAAACGGAATGCAGAGACAATTCGAACGAATACCCATCGGTTGGTCGTTCATCGCACTGGCGAGGTCGAATTGTATGATCACACGACGAGAGATGCGGAAACCAAAAATTTGGCGATGCAAAACGAAGGGCTCGTCAAAGAGCTCAAGGCGAAGCTGGCCGAGCGTTTGAAACGATAAACCAAGCTAATGCTGTTTCGGGTTCAGGCGGGTGGGCGTTAGCTTACGGTCGATTGAATTCTGAAATACCCATTAAGCTGAAGCATCAGTTAAGTCGTGTACTCAGAATTGAATTTCACGTATTCGGTTGTCAGGTCGCTCGCCCAAAAATCGGCGATTCCTGGGCCTTTACCGACGATTAGCTGGACTGGCACCTCTTTGCTCTGTTGCATTTGTTGGCTGAGCTTCGCTTCGTCGTAATCGACTGGGCTTCCGTTGCGGTAGATTTCCGTTCCGCAAATGGACAGGCAGACATTTGGCGGATCGATTTTTACTTCGGCGTAGCCGGCGGCAGATACGATGCGTCCCCAATTTGGGTCGCCGCCGGTGATCGCGGTTTTGACTAAGGGGCTAGCGCCGACTGTACGGGCGATTCGTTCAGCATCGCCATCCGAAGGGGCTCCCTCGATGTGAATTGCAATCACATGTGAAGCACCCTCGCCATCTGCGACCAGCATTTTGGCAACGCGAATCGAGATTTCGTCGACGGCTTGCTGGAAAGCAGCGATCGCTTCAGGTGGCAGGTCATGGCCTTGTCCTGAAGACAGCAACAGCATTGTGTCATTGGTGCTGGTATGTCCATCGACACTCACGCGGTTAAAACTCCGGTTTGCTGCCGACTGCAGTACCTGGAGGGCCTGCGATTTTGAGATTGGAGCATCCGTCATCACAACCGCAAGCATGGTGGCCATATTGGGTGAGATCATTCCGGCCCCCTTGGCCATCGCGGCAACCCGGTACACTTTTCCCGCGAAGGAAAAGTGACTGGTTGCGATCTTTCGCCGATCATCGGTTGTGCAGATCGCGTCAGCGGCGTTGTGGAACGCATCGATATCGGGGCTCAGATGGGCATGGGCAGCATCGATTCCCTGCTGGACTTGATTCATGGGCAGAACTTGTCCGATGACGCCCGTGCTCATCACCAGCACGTCTTCGGCAGTGCATCCGATCAACGCCGCAACTTGACTGCACATCGCCTCTGCATCTTCCAGCCCTTGTTGTCCAGTGCAGGCGTTGGCATTGCCGCTGTTGGTGACCACAGCGCGGATCTGAGTGCCAGGAGTCCGGGAGCGGCAAAGGACCACTGGTGCTGCGACGATCTGGTTTTGAGTGTAAATGCCGGCTGCTACGCCGGGCGAGTCCATCACAATCAACGATAAATCTCTTTTTCCACTCGATTTGATGCCGCATGCGACTCCTGCGAACGTGAATCCGGCGGGTAAAAGTGGGCCTGGCTCAACCTCAACATTGGATGACATGCTTGCTCGAATCGTTAAAAGGTGAAGGGCCTGGTAGCTATCATTGACGGAGACTCACAATACTATCGACAATCCCGACGCAGCTAAAGAAGCGACGACGAACAAAGAGGCTTTCACCCCCTCCTCGGTTCGCCCGCGTTGTTGTGCCGTTGAGGCCGAGTGTGTCCGATCGATTGTTGGTCATCAAACTCAGCCAATCACTCTGGAAAGCCGCATTTTGAACCTGCCCGTCTCGCCTTCGCCTACCTCGCACCACGACGCCTCAGTGGCGGATCGGGGATCCGATGCTGTTCCTTCCGAGCGGTATGGGGATCGGCCTGTGGACACGGCGGATGATGGCTGCATTGTGGAAACGATCAAACTGACGAAGCGGTTCCGCACCTTCGAAGCTTTAGTTGACTGCTCTATGCGGGTGTCACCAGGAGAAGTTTTTGGCCTGTTAGGGCCAAACGGTGCCGGCAAGACAACCCTCATCCGATCGATGCTCGGTTTTCTGCAGCCGACCTCCGGACACTGCATCATTGCTGGTCACGACAACCGTCACAGCAGCGTCAGGCTGCGCGAACAGGTTGCTTACTTGCCAGGCGACGCGCGTGTGCCGCGGCACATGCGAGGGTTGGGAGTCTTGAAATTTTTTGCCGACATGCATCCCGTCGGTGATTTAACGAGAAGCCGCGAAGTTGCCGAACGATTAGAACTCGATACTCGGCGACGCGTTGGTTCGATGTCGACTGGTATGCGGCAAAAACTTGCATTGTCGGTCGTCTTGGGACTGCAAACTCCCGTCATAATCTTGGACGAACCGACGGCTAATTTGGATCCTACGGTCCGAGCCGAAGTTTTGAAGTTAGTCGTGGAAGCGAGGCAGGCTGGCCGCACCGTTTTGCTGTCCTCGCATGTTCTCGGTGAAATCGAGGACACTTGCCAACGGGTTGTCTTTCTTCGCCGCGGACATCTCGTCAAAGAATTGGCGATGGCAGACCTTTTCCAGCGACATCGTATCACTGCTGGCCCTCCCGAAAATGCAGTGGAAGCACCCAGCCCCACACAGGAAAGTCAGATCAGGATCCCCGAAGCATTGCGAACGCGAGTTCAATCAGAAACGGTTACGGAAGAGGGACACACTCGAATTCGGATCGAAACGGCCGGTGACTTGGCGCCGTTATTGCCGTGGCTTGATTCGCTGAAGTTGACGAATTTACGGATCGAGCCGCTTGGCTTGCGGGCGGTTTACGATTCCGTCCACCACGGCGAAGACACCAGCGGGTTGGAGGACGAGCTTTGATCCATCGAGTGTTGATGCGAAAATACATTGGTCAATCAATGTTGCTGTTCCTTGCCTGTGCGACCACCTTGTTCGCTTTCGCATGGGTTCGGGTTTGGGTCGTGAGCCTGCTTGATATGGGGCAATTCAAGACGATCTTGGACCAGTTTCGAGAATTCGAAAAATTTGCGCCGATCGAATTTGATGCCCTGTTTACCTACGCGGGACGCGTCGGGATGACCTACGACGAGCCGATTGTGATTTTGTGCACGGTCGTCTGGTGTATCTCACGTGGTAGTGATGTCGTGAGTGGTGAACTAAATCGTGGCACACTTGAAATGATGCTAGCCCAGCCGATTCGCCGAATCACTCTACTAGCGACACATGCCACTGTATCCGTAGCAGGATTGGCATTGTTGTGCCTGATGGTCTGGGGTGGGATCACGATTGGCATCGAGGCAACGACGGTGACCGAAACAGTTGACCCGCCCTCTTTCCGAATACCGATGATCAATATCGACGTGCCGCTGACGGTGGCTGATCCGGTGACTGAAGAGATTCCTTTGCGCCAGCGGGTGAATTCTTCGACTTACGCCGCTTCCACATTCAGTCTGTTCGCGTTCGGGTTTTTCTTGCTCGGGCTCTCTTCGATGTTCAGTGCCTTTGATCGTTATCGTTGGCGGACCGTCGGTGCGGTGGTGGGGGTCTATATATTGCAACTGGTGATGTTTGGATTGGGGAAAGCTGCCGCGTCACTGGAATGGTTGCTTTCGATGACTTTTTTCAGCTGTTACCGGCCGCAGAAGATGACCTCTCTGGTCACCAATGACGGCCTTGGTGCCCCCTGGAGTTTGGCGACGCCGATTCCCGACGGTGCGTTTCCGCCATTGGTTTATCCACTCGTGTTAATCACGTTGGGAATGATTTGCTACGGCATCGGCGCAAGGCATTTTTCACGCCGAGATTTGCCTGCACCGCTTTAGAAGTCCGATCGAGGAACTTCGTGAGCGGAGTGCTGTTTCGAACGCATCCCGCAGCCCTGCAGTTTTTACCGTTGCCGGTGGTGCCGCTGAACGGTCCGGTCAGGTTGAGTTACCAGCGAGAATTGCTACGCCTAGCTCGAGTCTGATCTGGGAGCATGCGTAGTCCGGCGATCTTGGGCGACTGACCGCCGCAAACTGCCTGGTTGAGGCGGCGAGTTTCGGCCGAGAATGATGCAGCCCCGCTGGACTGTGAATGCGTATAAACTAACGACGTTTGATTCGACCAATCTCATTTGCATTGACCCCATGATGTACTTCAGACTTTTGATATCGTTTTGTTTTGCACTTGCCGTTGCCTCCGCGAGTCTGGCAGAGGGTCCGGTCAAGGTTTTCTTTCTAGTTGGTCAGTCCAATATGGAGGGCAAGGGTAACCCCATTCATCTAGATACTTATCAGAATGATCCGCTGATTCGATCGACCTATGCTGGCTTGAAAGATGGTCAAGACTGGCGGGTTCGTGATGACGTTTGGATTACCTACCCCTCGAAGGCTAAAGGTGCGAAGCATGGAGGATTGGGTGTCGGCTATGGGACCAAAGGGGAAGATTCAATTGGACCCGAATTCGGTTTTGGACACACGATTGGAAACGCGTTGGAAGAACCCGTATTACTGATCAAGATCGCTTGGGGTGGGAAATCACTCGGCGTTGATTTTCGTCCACCTAGTCTGCCTCCTACCGACGCAGAGGTGGAGGCATTGCTGGAACGCCAACGGAAACGAAAGCCCGAAACGACTGCCGAAGAGGTGCGGGAACGCTATGGGTTTTACTACCGAGAAATGCTGCGTCATGCGAAAGAGGAATTGGCTGCACTAGACGAGCGATTCCCAAGTCTTAAAGGACGGCCACTCCGGGTGGCGGGTTTCATTTGGCACCAGGGTTTCAACGACAAAGTCAATCGCGACTTACGTGAGAAACAATATGCAGACTATACCAAGTGGTTGATCGCGTTCATCGCGGATGTACGCAATGACTTAGGGGTTCCGGAGATGCCGTTCGTGATCGGCGAGTTAAGCACCGGTGGCATTCCGGCTCGCGGTGACTTTCAAGCGGCTCAAGCGAACGCGGCGAAGCCGGCAAAGTACGCTGGAAATGTCGCGTTTGTTCCGACGGCAGAGTTTTACGACACAGCGGCGGAAGAGTTGTTCAAGAAAAACTACTGGAAAGGAACCGAAGAGCAAAAGGCTGAGTGGAAGAAAGTTGGCAATGATCGCCCCTATCACTACCTCGGCTCCGGAAAAACCTACTACTTGAAGGGTGTCGCTTTTGCCGATGCGGTTCTCGGGATGATGAAGTAGCCGATGCACGCGCTCGCCTGCGGTTCGATTCGCGTCTCTCAACCGGTGGTGATGCATCGACATGATTCTCCGTTCTTGATTTGAGGCTTGCATCGCAGGCCTCGGTTCTTCTCTCCCGTGTCGCGCGTGCTGCGGCATGATGCGTGCTTCGCAGTGCTTGATACCTCAGCGGCTCGTTTAGTTGGTCTGGGTGCCTGGGTGCCTGGGTGCCTGAGTGCCTGAGTGCCTGAGTTAGATGGGCTGCGCCGTTTTATCGGGTCTTGTGGGCAAGGGGATTAGCAATGAGTCCGCTTTTGGTGCTCCTGCAAGGTCCTCAATCAGAGTGAGCTACTTTTCAACAGTCTCGTTCGCAACCAAACTTTTAACAGAGAGCCATCGTGGTCGATCAGGCAACAGAAAAAAAATATCGTTTGATCACTTGCAGTGACTTTGATGGACTCGTGTGCGCGATTCTCTTGAAGGAGTTGGACATGCTGGGGGACATCAAATTTGTTCATCCCAAGGACGTTCAGGATGGCAAGATTGAGGTCAATGAGAACGATATTCTGACCAATCTTCCTTACGCGCCGGGCTGTTTCCTTTGTTTTGATCATCATTCGAGTGAGAAGCTTCGCAACTTCGGTATTCAGGATGATCGTTACGTTCTTCGGGCGGATGCGGATTCCGCGGCGCGAGTCGTTTTTGACTATTTTGGTGGCGCCGAGCGATTCCCAGGTATTAGCGACGAAATGATGACTGCCGTCGACAAGGCGGACGCGGCACGATTTGAACGTGAGGATGTTTTGCATCCTACAGGCTGGGATTTGATGTCATTCTTACTGGATGCACGAACAGGTCTGGAACGTTTCCGAACCTTTCGTGTTTCCAAGTACCAGTTGATGATGGATCTGATTGATTACTGCAAAGATCACACGATTGACGAGATTTTGGCGCTGCCGAATGTCAAAGAACGGGTTGATCTTTACTTGGAACATACCGAATTGATGGTCGAACAAGTTCGACGTTGTTCGGTCGTTCACGACAACTTGGTCGTGCTCGATCTTCAGGGACAAGAGACTATTTACTGCGGCAATCGTTTTATGATTTACGCTTTGTTTCCCCAGTGCAATATCTCCATGCATGTGCTGTGGGGATTGAAGCGGCAAAATACGGTCTTCACCGTTGGTAAATCAATTTTCAATCGAACCAGTGACACAATGATTGGTGAGTTGATGCTGCAGTATGGCGGCGGCGGCCATGCCAATGCTGGTACTTGCCAGGTGTCGAATGAAGATGCTGAACGGGTTCAGCAAGAGCTGATTGATCAGATCACGCGATCGGCGGTCACCGTCTAGTTCTCCGCCGAGATTCATCGCTTAGGGAAGACGTCAAGTCGCAGTCACCTGGCCTCGGCTGTGTGTTGCGGCTTGATTTTTTGGTGATCGAGAATCTTTGGATATCGGCAGGCGAATGAAGGGCAGTTGTGCAACGTTTCGCTTTCGATGTTCAGCGAGAGAGTGTTTTGCGATGTGACAGCATGCGTTGCAATATCAGCAATCCGAGTATCACGAACCCCAGGCTACTCGTAACGCGAACAAAGCCTGTTTCAAAGACAATGGTTGCCATCGATATGATCCCTGCGGTGAATGCGCAGATCAGCCAATCGATGCCGCGATTCCATGTGCCCCCAGCAGCCAATCGCGCGGAAAAGAGCGTCCAGGCTGATGCGAAGCAGAAATTAACATAGACTCCCCAGGCGGCACGGATCCCTGTCACTCGCTCTGATTCTTCGGCTGTCGCCAGGAGTGCCTCGGTATGACTCCAGTGATACGCAACCGCGTAACTACCGAGGATATGTAGCCACATTGCCAGGCTGCCAAGCAGCCATGACCACGCAAAAACATGTGCTGCTTTGTCGCCGCCAAGGATTCGAGCGACTGCCCCGACAAACCAGGCGAGGGTCGAAACCCAGACGGGGATCAGTACGCCAAGCAGTTGATTCATTCAGTCACGCGTCATGGAAAATGAACGATGCGATGCTTCAGAAGATCGGCCATTTCAGAATCTTAACGGAAATCAGGGGTTCGCTCAGTGAGTATCTGGTGAAATCATTCCTGGTCACAAAACGGATTCATTTTTCGGTCGTGTTTGGGCGGATGCTCGCTCGCAGCCTTTTCACTTCTCTCCCTAATTGGCACTGCTTTTCGTGTTGTGGATGGGCGTTCGACTGCCCGGATCGTGCGAGAGTTTCGAGGGTGGGTTCATTGATCGCCGCGAACTTGGCAACCTTGTTCGAAGCGGGGATGTCTTTTGGTTTCTTGTGCTCCGGGTAAAATCTCGTGCGTCAGGTAAGACGCTGCGCGAAACCTTGGGCGGGTGGGGATGCTTGGTGCAAGGTCCATTTCTGTTCATGCGAATTGCCGTTGATTACTCACTACAATTCGCAACCGGGTTTGTCGCATGCAGGCGTCGATTCGGCTTCATCTCGGATGCGATCCGCTGTTATACGAATCGATTCATCACGGCGATGCAATTGATGGCAGCGGTGGTTTGCGTTCCCCTGCACGTGACGTGGAATGAACGTGAATTCGAATGAACGTGGGATGGTAATTTGTTTGTGGTTTCAATTCACCGGCATTGCAAAGTTGAGAGTCAGCGGATGAAAGAGAGCACTCGTTGGATTGGGTTGGCCATTTTTATGATCGTTTGCCTCGGTGCAGGTGGGATAGGTGCCATTGCGACCACACCGGAAATCAAGGGCTGGTACCAAACGATCGAGAAACCGACTTGGAATCCGCCTAAGGAGGTGTTCGGGCCTGTTTGGACGACCCTTTTTGTGATGATGTCGATTGCTGCTTGGCTGATTTGGAAGAAGGGAGGGGTTAAACCTGTTGCGATTCCACTTGTCTTGTTCTTCACTCAATTGGCACTCAACATTGGCTGGTCTTGGATCTTTTTTGGTAGGCATCAACCAGGTTTAGCTTTCGCCGAGATTCTGGTTCTTTGGCTCGCGATCGCGGGAACGATGGTCGCATTTCACAGGCATTCAAAACTTGCTTGCTGGTTGATGGCGCCTTATTTATCGTGGGTCAGCTTTGCCTCGCTGTTGAATTTTACGATCTGGCGATTGAACGCCGGCTGAAACGAACGCACGTTGGCAGCAGTTGCAGGCTGAACTCGGTTTGCACTTAAACTCAGTATCCTCGGGCGGCCCCGGCTCGCTCGTCACGCGGTTCGAGCCTAGCTCGTCACGCGGTTCGAGCCTAGCTCGTCAGGTGCTCCGAGTTGCGTCCTTGGGCCTGCTAATCTAGGCTCAGCGAGTGTGGATATCCGATGCCAGAAACCTGAGTTCTCGCTATGAAACGCGTTTCGCCTCCAGCTTTGTCCCTGCCCGTCAATCTAACTGAGAATCTGCCCAATACCAGCAATCCGAGCGTCTCTCGGCGTGACATATTGGCTGCTTCTGCTGCCGCCGTCACGACCACTGGGAATTGTTTTGGGAAAGAGCCGCCGCGCGATCCTGTGGCGTTCTTTTTGGTCGGGGATACGCATTATTTCGCGAACAAAAAGAAGCCTGGCCAGCTAGATGATCGCTCGCGTCGTATCACCACCGGATTGATCAATACCCTGAATACCTTGCCGGGAACAACAATCTCGGCAGCAGCAGGAGGTGGCACCGTTGCTATGCCGAGGGGAGTAATTCATGCGGGTGATCTGATTGATAGTGGTGATAAAAATGGTCCGCTGTGGGAGGCGATGCAAAAAACAGAATGGCAAGCATTTGAGAGTGATTTTGGAATCGCAGAGGCGACGGGGCGGTTGCGATATCCCACCTTTGAGGTGCATGGAAATCACGATGGTCCGCAAGCTAAGGGAATTGCAATTGACGGTATCATCGCGAGGAATCAAAAACGAACAGGGCTAACTGGCCGATCCGCAAGTGGTTTGCATTGTTCATGGGACTGGGGGCTAGTTCATTTTGTCAACTTGGGAATCGTTGTTGGGCAGGTTCCTGAAGTGACGCAGCGGCGGCGCTATGCGCCGATGAATAGCCTTGGATTCTTGGTGGATGATCTCAAAGAACATGTGGGTGACAGTCGCCGCCCTGTTGTGATCACGCATCACATTGACTTGGCCCGTTACAGTCGCAACTGCAAGGCGGATGATCCAGCCAACCTGAATCGGGAATGGCATCCCTGTGACGTTCGTGGTTTTCACAATGCGATTCGCGACTACAACGTCGTTGCAATTTTGCACGGGCACACGCATGCTCGGAACGTGCTTCGTTGGGATGGTGATTCAACCCGTAGTGATCAAGGGATTTCGGTCTTCAATGTCGATAACTCGGCACACTTTCACGGCGGCAAGCAGGCGTTCTTTTATTTCGAAATCAGCAATGAAACAATTCTTGTCCGAGAATGTGGTACACAGGATGGCTGGGAAAGTTATCAATGGACACCGCGGGTTTGGTCCCGATCGAGCGAAAACAGTTAGTATTTGTTAGCTCGATGCTCTGTAATGGCTGAGATAGACGTGCCTGCTTAGGGGCGGAACTTGCTAGAGTCCGTTCGGTCTGTGTTGTGATGCGACGGAGGATTCACTCAAGCTATTGTATTTTTTGCTTATGGAGTTGTTCGCAATGTGAGTGGGGATTGCATGATGGAATTCTTGAATCAGTTGTCAGGCCAATGGTAAGCTCGATGTTTGGTCAAGCGGCGTCAAGTTGCGAAGATGGAATTCATGGAATGGTTGAGGTTTGTTGGATCTCTATGATTCGTCGGACAATGAGTGTCTCCATGTTTCGGTAAATTTGGATTCCGTGCTTGTAGACGATACAAAAACCGGTACTTATGAGTTCGTGAGATGATAAATCACCTTCATCGCTTTTTGTTTTTGCTTTGCGTGACGTCGATTATTGTGTCGCCACGGATTAACCGATCTTTTGCCGCCGAAAACGAAGCGATCCGTGTTGCATGCTTGGGTGACAGCATTACCGCTGGTGCGCGGGTTGACGCGAAAACGGAGTCTTATCCAGCTCGCTTGCAGCAGCTTTTAGGTGCTGAATTCGTCGTGCGGAACTTTGGGATTGGTGGGGCGACGTTGATCAAAACGGGCCGCCCAAATGTTTGGCGTGTCATGGATGCAGTGGAGCAGTTTCAGCCGCATGTCGCGATCATCTCATTGGGCACAAACGATACGGTAGGCGGCAATCGAAAAAACTGGGAACAGATCGAGCGATTCGACGAGGATTATTCGGAGCTGATTCAGCGATTGGCTATGTTGGGTACGAAGCCAAGCATCGTGGTTTGCACTCCGACTTCGATGGTTCTTGAGACTCCCGGATTATCGCAGCAGCGGGTGGCGGATTTGTCGGAACGGAAGCCACGTCTACTCAAGCTGTGTGATCAGATTCGCACGTTGACAAAACAGCATGCGGATAAGAACGTCTCTTTACTCGAACTCAATTCTGTCTTGGCGAATCGTCCAGAATTGCTAACCCAGAGCGATGGTGTCCATCCGAATGCTGACGGCTATCTTGCGATCGCCAAAGCTGCCGCAACCCACTTACAAGGGCGGCAAAAACAGCCCAATGTGGTGCTGTTTTTGGTGGACGATATGGGTTGGCAGGATACATCCGAGCCGTTCCACACCCGGCTTACGCGATGGAATATGCGTTACCGAACGCCCAACATGGAACGCCTTGCCAAACGTGGGATGAAGTTTACGCAGGCGTATGCCTGTAATGTGTGCTCTCCGAGTCGAGTAAGCTTGATGACGGGATTGAACGCTGCTCGCCATCGCGTGACGAATTGGACCTTGCGAAAGAATGCCAGTAACGACAGGCGTCACCCGACGCTTACGTTCCCAGCTTGGAATGTGAATGGAATCAGTCCTGATGCTGGGATTAAACGTACCGTCCATGCGAAAGCTCTGCCTGCGTTTCTAAAGCAAGCTGGCTACCGAACGATTCACATTGGTAAAGCTCATTTTGGAGCGATCGGAACACCTGGGAGTGATCCGCTGAAAATTGGATTTGATGTGAATGTGGCTGGTCATGCGGCGGGCGGTCCGGGCAGCTTTTTGGGAAAGCAGAACTTTAGTGCCGCGTGGAGAAAGGGGGATCCGGTTTGGGATGTACCCGACTTAGAACAGTATCACGGCAAAGATGTTTTTCTTACCGAGGCGCTGACAATCGAGGCGAACAAGGCTGTTAATCAGGCCATTGAGGAGAAATTACCCTTCTTTTTGTACATGTCGCATTACGCGGTGCATGTGCCATTCGCGGTGGATTCCCGTTTCTACCAAGCGTATCGCGATGAAGGAGTCGATCATGTAGAAGCCATGTATGCGGCGATGGTCGAAGGCATGGATGAATCGTTGGGTGACATTGTGGCGAATCTAGAACGGCAAGGAGTGGCAGATGATACCGTGATCTTATTTATGTCAGATAACGGTGGACTGAGCGCGCAAGGCCGAAGTGGAACACGTCATACACACAACCAGCCACTTTCGAGTGGCAAAGGCTCGGCTCATGAGGGTGGGGTCCGTGTGCCAATGATTGCTTCCTGGCCGGGGGTCACGCAGCCCGGTTCGATTTGTCACCAGCCTGTTATTGTTGAAGATTTCTTTTCCACGATCTTGGAAATAGCGTCGGTTGATGATGTGCAACAAATTGGTGGCGTTATCGATGGTCGCAGTTTCGTCAAGCTGTTGAGAGGTGAGCAAGATGAGCACCGCAAGGATCGCCCCTTGGTGTGGCATTTTCCCAACCATTGGGGACCCAAGGGCCCCGGGATCGGGCCTTCCAGTGCTGTTCGCTTGGGAGCTTGGAAGTTGGTGTACTACCACCAGACTCAACAATATGAGCTGTTCAATTTGAAGGATGATCTCGGAGAGCAGGTCAATTTGTCAGAAATGCAGCCAGAGGTGCTGGCACGCTTATCCGCCGTCTTGGGAGAGTATCTTGCGGAGGTCGATGCACAGATGCCGACGAGCAAAGCGAGTGGAGAATTGGTGCCCTATCCGGGACCGTCCAATCCTGCAAATATCGCCCTTGAGGAGCGTTGATTTGTCAGAAGTATCGGCCTACCACGAGGCAGGACATGCCTTCGTCGCGTTTTATGTGGGCGCCCGTGTTCGCTCGGTGACAATCGACCCCGATTGGGATGACGGTCCAGAGCGTTATGCCGACATCAAAATCGAATGGCCGCTTGACCGATTCACCGAACGCGAGCTCTCTGAGAATTCGGTGCTGGTTGCGCTGGCCGGACCAGTCGCCGAGATGATCCACCGGGGTGAGCCGCTACACCCTGGATTTGTCGCCGAGTGGGCAGCCGATTGGAAGCTCGCATGGCGTGATGCGACCCCATATTACCCTGATGAACGAAAGCGACTGATCTATTTAGAGCAAACATCGGTGCGTCTTTATCGACTGTTAGATCGAGAGGATCACTGGGCAGCCTTGGCAGCAGTCGTCGACAATCTCCTCGCTCATGAGACGTTGGATGGTGAGGAGGTCGAAGCGATCCTGCAGCAGTGGATGAACTAGAAATTTGAGGGGTAGGTTGGGCATCTCAGGGACGGGCTGAGGTCGGCATTGATTCACCTGTACTCATTGCGCCAGGTGATTCCACCTCGCTAGATTCATTTACTGCGAATCGATTTGGGAAGATTGGATTCCATCGATGGCCGACTTTGCGGCATCGAGAAAACCTGGCTGATCGATTAGCTTCAGGATCGCCGGATGATTGAGCAATGTCAGCGCCATCTTTCCAGTGAGTTGCTGAGCCTGAAGGATCTCAGCTAACTCTGGGTCGGCCTGGAGTTCCTCTACCGTTTGTTGTAGCTCGACTGAGTTTTGAAGTTGTCGAACTGACGGATGGTCAAGTATTTGTTCGAGTTGATCCGGATCTTGCAGGGCTTCTAAGGTGTCTTGGATTTCAGTGAAGCGAGTTAGCGGTGGGATCGTTCGGAACGGATTGTGGTCAATCAGAAGTGGGCCGATCAGACTTTGGCGGGTCTGGGCTGATGTTTGCAGAATGAATTGTGCCATCGAGTGACCGCGGCGATCCTCGGGGTCAAGCAACGCAGCCCTCGCTTTCACGCGAGGTTCCATCATTAGGATTCCACCGAGCAGCAACACCATCGTAGCGGCGCCTTCTGCGGCTCCAAGTGTGAAGCCGATCCAGCGATTGGTTAAGTCGGTTTTCTTCTTCTTCGCCAACCATTGCCCAATCAACCTGGACGCGACGATTCCAATTGCTGTCATTCCAAGTATGACGGCAAGAATGCTGATGAAACGATTGGTCAGGCCCGTCGTCCCAAACCAGCTAGAAAAGCGGTGTTCAAATGCCATCCCGATGCTTGGAGACGTCCAAAGCGCGACCACCCCAGTCGCCAACAACAAAAGGATCGCGGCAGCCCCGACCCGATATCCCGTTAACGCGGCAACGCCTGTCACGGCGAATAGCGTTGCCGTGATTGAATCGCCTCGGGAATAGAAGAGAAATGCCGGTCCAAAAAAAACTGTCAAAACAAACAGGCTTTGACCAAATTTCATTTTCGTTGGATCGTCTGCGGCCTTGGCTGTCATGCGATCGTTTTAGGGAGTAGGGGTTCGACGGTTTGTCAGATGTTGCAGTCCAATCTTGTCATTAATGAGTGGCAAGTTGCTCACAGGAGCCATGATTGGCTCCGTCACGCTCTTTTGATTAAAACTATTTGTGATTTTGCTTCAAAAATCTTAAGCAAAAAACGCTCGCCGCGGGGATTTTTGTCTTCTCAATTGCTCGGGTGTTGCGGCTCATCGATTTCGAAGTGGTGGCTGTTAAGAAATGATTAGTACAGCCCATTAATTTCCCGTGTTTTGCCAGGAACTGAGAGACCAAATCTCTGAGGCAACCACGCACAAGCATACTGCGCTGAAGGGCGTCAATGATCCCACTTTTACATCCGTAACGGTATTTCACAGATTGAGGCGGCTCTTCCGAGGCATCTGGGCGGCAACCGCCTTGTAACTTCTGTGACGAATGTGCAGTCGTTTCGGTTTCCTGTTTCCTCATCGCTACGAATTCCCGAACTTAACAATGAGTCCCCTTTGGATTCTTGGGTAGTCGTTTTGCAATGGATGGCAAACAGATGATTAAACGCAGCATTCTTCGTAAGAGTTGGTATTGCTTGGCTCTTTTCGCCGTGGCAACGCCTCCTTTGGTAGCGGCAGAGCCGCAGGGTGCGATGTCTAAAGAGGCGTCGACCGATTCGGCCCGGAGTGAATCGTCATCACTCGCCGGCGGAGTTAGCTATGACAAGTCAGCGTTGCCTCAGGTAGAAGACGGGAAATTTTATCTGCCCGAACTAAGAGTACCGACCACTTCCATCAAGGATGTCGGTAACGGAAGAGTTCCCCCTGGAATCAGGCAGGACGCCTTTGCCCCGCAACAACTGGCTGAAACGGGAGACGATCGGTTAACAGATTGGAATTGGTCCGTCTGTGAGTGGGAGGCACCGAATACGTTTTCCAATCCAAGATATTTTGAGGATCGTATGCTCGAGCGGCACGGGCATCGTCGTTTTGGCTGTTTTCAGCCCGCAATCTCGGGAGCCCGATTCGTCAGCGACTTTGTCATGCTGCCCTACCAGATGACAATCCGGCCAGCAAACCAGTGCGAATACACGCTGGGATACTACCGCCCTGGAACTTGCGTGCCAGGCTTTATTCAACGCCCTCCCTATGTTCGCGATGCTGCCATCATCCAAGCCGCGACGACAGCTGGCGTGATGATCGCTCTGCCCTGACCGAGTGATGAGACTCGCGAGGTGCCAACCGCGTGCGAATGAACGCTGCGAAGCAAGGGTGGATTCGGGGAATTTACCGAGCCGTGGTGAGCGGCGAGGTCACTGATAGGAGCGACGATCAGTGCTGACAGCCGCCGTGGTTGCCGAGCTGGGGTGTCAACCAACTGAGCTCGACAGGTATTGAAGTTTGGCTAACTACGCTTTGGCTGCTACCAATGCGGGGGTGGGAACCGTCTTGCGGGAAAATTCATAGGCGCCAAACAGGATGACCGTGAAGGCAAGATCTCCCGCGATCGTGTATCCGAAGAAGGGGATTGCGTTGGCGTAGCAAGCGATTAATCCTGCGGCGGTCATCGAATACCATCCACCTAGCCAGACCCCGAAGTTGCTGACCAAAAAGAAGACTGAGGAGGCAGCCAGAGAGCCGGCTGGGATACGGAGCTTCGTCTGGGACGATCGCATCCAACGCCCGACTGGGATCGTCATCAGCAAGCCGCCATAGACGAAAGCCATCGTCAGCGGATTGTAGAGCCCGATTCCGGAGAATCCCGCGAATTCGCCTATCAAGTCACTCAGCAGCATGACCCCGAGTGGAACCAGATAGGCTTTCCGGCCACTCAGATAGCATCCAGCGAACAGTCCGAGGGCTCCAACACAAGCGACGTTGGGGGGATGGGGCAAAAAACGGCTCGCAGCAGCAACCAAGATGAGCAGGTAGAACATCGAAAAAACTCACGCAAATAAAGTGTCCAGGTCCATGGCAGGCTTCATGTTCTAGTCATTCAATCCTTATGGGGCAAGCATCCTGCCCCTCGCGAATGAGCGGAAGTCGAGCAGCCTTACTGAACGTTCTCAGCTCGACTTCGAAATGCCCCTCGAATCGTCGGTGATTCCGGCAGAAAACGTGCGGGGCTGAAAACGGCAAAAGCCTGAGGAAACAGAGGGTTTTTGCTATACTGTGGTTACCGCCGACCTCCTCACTCGGAGAGACTTTGTGATCATCAAGTCCAATGCTTCGCGACGACAATTCTTGCGTGCTTCTGGTGTGGCCATTGCTCTCCCAACCCTTGAATCGCTCTCGGCGCGGGGCGAAGCGGTGGAACGGCCTGCTTTGCGACTCGTTTGCGTTGGGAACGAATTTGGGATGTATCCGCCGTCTTTCTGGCCAAAGCAGGTTGGGCGGGGTTACGAGCTCCCCAGTTTGTTGGAGTCCCTCGCCGATCAGCGGGAGCGATTCTCGATTTTTTCGCATCTTGATCATGGGTTGAAAGGAGGTCATTTTGCGGTCCACACCTTTCTGACCGGGGTGAAGGCGCAGGAAGCCAAGGCGATGCCCGACGGCGGAATCAGCTTGGATCAACGGGCGGCAGAGCACGTTGGTTCGCAAACGCGGTTCCCTTCGTTGACGATCGGTTCCGAAGGTGGCCTGCACGGCGGCTGCCGAATGAGTTGGACGCGTTCCGGCACTCGCGTGCCACCGATTGGTGGCCCGCGTGAACTGTTTCGAAAGTTGTTTGTCAACGAAAACGAACTTGCCAAGCAGGCAGCCAGTGATCGCATTGCAATGCATGGGTCGATTCTGGATGCCGTCCTTGGTGACGCAAAATCGCTCGGGCGGCGACTCAATCCGAGTGACAACCAAAAGTTAGATGAATACCTTTCCTCGGTTCGAGATGTCGAAGCCAAGCTGAACCTCGATCGTCATTGGCAGAAAATTCCCAAACCGGTAGCTGGAATCAAAGAGCCAAGAGACGAAGGCTTGACTCGCGATCTGCCCAAAATCTATGACCTCGTGGTCCTCGCGTTGCAAACCGATTCGACCCGGGTGGCGACCATCGAAGTTGGTGGAAGTTTTGCAGCTTCCGATCTTGGTATCCGCAAGGGGTACCACGGGCTATCCCATCATGGCCACGTACCGGAGAGCATTGATTTGCTGGTTCAGATCGAGCGTTATCAAGTTGAGCAGTACGCCAGATTTCTCAACAAGCTGGCATCGATTCGTCAGCCTGAATCGGATCGGTCGTTGTTGGATAGTACGATGGCCTTATTCGGTAGTGGGATGGGCAACGCTAATTCGCATACAAATGTTGACTTACCGATTGTGTTGGCTGGAGGAGGCTTTCAACACGGGATGCATGTCGAATTTCCGAAGGATACCAGACGCCGAATTCCACTCTGCAATTTGTTCGTTTCGATGCTCCAGCAATTTGGTGTGGAAACCGAGAAATTCGGAACCAGCACGGGGACATTGCAAGGCTTGAGGCTAGCTTAATGTCTGACCGTTTCAGATTACTGTCGGTGATCTTTGTAACGTTGAGCGTTCAGGTTTGGTTAGGACCCGTGGTTTGTGCGGACGAGGATTCCACCCGTGATTCGGACCAGGCGTTTGAGCAGTTGGTCAAGCCATTCTTGAAGTCGTTTTGCGGTGACTGTCATGGTCCGGATGATCAAAGTGGTGATCGCCGATTTGATCTTTTAGTCAAAAAAATTGATAACGAAAACTCGCTGGTTGACTATCAGGACATTGTCGATCAATTGAATCTTGGCGACATGCCGCCTCCCGATGCAGAGCAGCCCAGCGACGAAGAACGGCAACGCGTTATCGATTGGATGACGCGGAGGATCAAACGTTATCACTCTGCAAATCAAGCTTCGGGTGGGCACGCGATACTCCGCCGTTTGAATTCCCGAGAGTACCGAAACACGATTCATGATCTGTTTGGCTTGGATGTCACGATCTTTGATCCCGCCGAAAAATTCCCGCGTGATCAGACAATTGAACAACTGGACAATGTTGGTGATACGCTGGTGATTTCGGGCCACCTCTTAGCGCGGTATCTCGATGCCGCGGATCGCGTCATTGAAAAGGCGAAGGGAACGCGGGATAGGCCGGAAGTGCAGACTTGGGTCTTTCAGGATCGTTTTCGCCAGCAGCCCGAAATCGACCAAGTGCATGGTAAGACGAACGGTTTCGAGCACATGACCTTGTATGACGTGATTGGCGCGGACAAGCATGAGGGAGCTTACGGTCCGATCCTGCGATTCGCTGAGGGAGTTCCCTTGGATGGTATCTACGAAATTCAGTTCCTGGCGACCGCCGTTAATCGCGAGCACCCTTACCAACGCGAATTCCTCGGAATTGATCCGGACGAACCTTTTCGGCTCGGCATCCGACCGGGAAATCGTGAGGTGGGAAACCTACATCTACCTCAGCCGATCGAACCACTGCTCGCCGAGGTCGAATTAGCCGACCATCCCAAAACCTACACTGTTCGTGTTCACCTGGATGCTGGCTATACCCCGAGATTTACCTTTCGTAATGGGTTGATGGACGCTCGGAATTTGTGGAGTCGCGTGATTCGGCAGTATCCCGATATGTTTCCCAAGGGCATCAAGAAAGGGATCGTCGCGGCCCGCTATAACGCCATTGCACACGGCAAGCTGCCTCATATTGAAATCGACGACATCGAAATACGAGGGCCTCTGCACGACGCTTGGCCTACGGTTAGCCAGAAGGCGTTGTTTGGTGATGATTGGGACGGTGAGCCAACTGTTGGTCAGGAGATACAAGCGAGGGGCCGGCTCGGCAAGTTGGCTCGAAAGGCATACCGGCGACCGGTTGCAGAAGAAGAGATTGATCGAATCATGAGTGTGTTCACAACCCGTCGCGAAGCGGGGCGTGACTGGATCGGGGCTTATGCAGATGCAGCGAAAGCCATCCTTTGTTCACCCGGGTTTTTGTACTTAGAAGAAGCCTCGGCAGGAGAGGCATACGCGGTGGCATCACGACTGTCGTACTTTCTCTGGTCTTCAATGCCTGACAACGAACTGATCGAGTTGGCGTCGGAAGGAGAACTGTTGAAACCGCAGGTGCTTCGAGGTCAGGTTCACCGCATGTTGATTGATCACCGGAGTGACGCACTGGTCGAAGGTTTTTTGGGGAGTTGGCTGGGGCTGAGAGACCTGGGGTCGACACCACCGGATCGCGGTTCCTTTCCAGATTTCTACCACTACGATTTGGGTGGGGCGATGCGGCAGGAAACCTTCTTGTTCACCCGCCACATGATCGATGAAAATTTACCTGCCCGACTGTTTTTGGATTCAGATTTCACGTTCGTGAATCGATCGCTCGCTCGGCACTACGGTTTAGACCCGCCTCAAAATCGTGGGTTTCAACGTGTTGAGATTCAAGATCGTCGCCGCGGCGGCTTGCTGGGGCAAGCGAGTGTCCTAACGCTTACCGCCAATGGAATCGATACATCACCGGTGCTTCGCGGTGTTTGGCTGCTCGAGAATTTGTTCGGCGCACCACCTGATCCGCCACCGCCAGATGTTGAGCCACTTGATCCAGATACTCGTGGGTCGACGACGATTCGTGATCAGTTGGAAAAACACCGCAGTGTTGCGAGTTGCCGTGATTGTCACCTGAAAATCGATCCACTCGGATTTGCGTTAGAGAATTTCGATCCAATCGGTGGCTGGCGAGATCGTTATGGCCGCGGGAAGCCGATTGATGCATCAGGCGAGTTTCCTGGAGGGCAGGAATTTATTGACGTCGTAGAGTTCAAAGGAATCCTCATCCAGCGACGGGAACGGTTCGTTAGAGCACTTGTTCAAAAATTGCTTGCGTATGCGTTGGGCCGTCGGATTGAACCGCTCGACCGACCCGATGTTGATCAAATACTTGAGTCGACTCGGAAGCAACAATACGCAATCGCCGACATCATCACAGAAGTGGTGCTCAGTAAGGCATTTCGCGAATTCTGATTTGATGGCGAGCGTCTGTTCGCGTCTAAGCCAAGGCCGATTCGATTCTTGTGACCAGTGCTCTGGTTGGTTCGGTCGAGTTTCGCAATTGAAATGTAGCGGCCGCGATGAACCGATTTCGCCATGCCGGTGATAGAGCACGATAGTCTTCCAGTGCGGCAGAACTGAATTTGTAGTCGTGCGAATCGTTGCCCTTCAGGAAAACCAATCGACGGGCCTGAGAAACGACCGACTGAGGATTTCCACCGTCTGTCAAAAAACGATAGGCCTTTCGTGCGCCGAGATTCCGATCCTTTCCCATCGTTTGGAAAATGTCGGCCACGTTTGTTGCGTTGTCGCTGGCCGAGATTTCATCGATACGAGTGTCTGCGAGGTCACCACGGTCTCGTGCTGCATCGCGAAACATTGGCAGGAACGATGCATTCTGTAGCAACAGATATCGTCTTGTCTCATCGTTGGCGGCTGTCTTGAACGCGTGGTAGATCGCGTTGGTGGTTGTGACCGAATGCAACGCAACGATGCCGCGCTGCCTCATCAGTAGTTCTCCTGCCGAGCAAAAGATGCCGTCCCAAATGGATTGCAGATGAATGCCTGAGCCCAGCAGATCGACGACTGCTCGACTCGCCTCATCCGGCGTGCAGGTGTGGAGGGTGCGGATGAGATCGCGCGTCGCCGTGTCATCGGCCCGCCCATCAAGCCAACTTGGTGAAATTTCAGCCACGCGTTGGCGATTGAATCTTCCAGGTTGGTCGGCTGCCAAGTCGGAGGTCGACGGGTTCGGATCACCCGTGTGATTTAGCATCGCGTAGACGAGACTTCGCATAACCGGTTCAGCATAGTCCCAGCCGATGGTTTGTAGAGTCCGAAATGCATTGGACAGATAGATGACTTTGTGCCCAATGCTCCGGAAGTCGCGGGCAGCGAAAGCAGCGAGTTCCTCAAACACGCGGTTCGCTCCACAATGTCGGACCATCGACGCGATCGCCACATCGGCCGCTGATTCGTCCCACTTATTTAATGCATCCCGCAATCGCGATGCCGCTTGAGATGCATTCGGTACCGCTGCTTCGTCGACCTGCGGCATCGTCCAATTGCCTTCGCGGACATCGCGAGCTTGGGAACTTTTGAAGTTGTCGATTGCCCAGAAAATTGGCAGCCAGCGTTCCTCGTTCGCGCTCGCTTGGCTCGCGAGATGGGCGGAGTTGACTACCAGCACCGCGTGGAATTTGAATCCCACGGATGGGCGTGGCTGAACATTGCGGACGCCTGCTAATAGTAAGGCTGCCAATAACTCTCGATAGCTCAACCCAGCTTGAACGCGGCGTGCCACTTCCTCGATCACTGATTCGCGTGGGGATTCTTCAAGCAATTGAACCAAGGGTTCAATGTCACCCGGAAATCGTGCAATGTTGTCGTTGAATTGGACGTCCGCCGCTGTCAGTGAACCGAGACCACCAATCATTGCTCCCAGGGATAGGCCGCCCGTGGTAGCCGACAGAAATTCTCGGCGTTTCCAATCCTTCATCATGCTTCCCGTTTGAGTCAAAGCGACTTGTTGCTTCCTACCGATCCTCTTGGACGCGAACGATCTTCATCCGCTGGGTGGCGTCAACCTCGTAGGTACTAAAGGGAAGCGGCTTATCTGCGGCTTCCTCGGTCAAATCAGCTCGGAGCGTAACGGCGCCCAATCGGACTTCCGTTCCCGATAGAACGATCGCTTTCTCAACGCGTTGATCGTTCAGATAGATGCCATTTGTCGAGCCGAGATCTCGCACGACCAAGGCACCCTCGGAATTCGTCGAAAATTCACAGTGTCGGCGGCTGATTGACGGGTCTGCGATGCAAATGTCCGTGGTCGGACATCGGCCAACCACAAGCGGAGGTTTAAGAATCCAGCGCACGCGGTCGGATCCACTCGCATGATCCACCATTACAAATTTGTAATTCATCGCAGCCTCCAAAATCACTTCGTGGCGGCTCAGCAATTCGCCACTGACAAGGGTGTTATGGAAACGCGGGGCGTCGGTAGTTGTTAAGGCACAACTGGACCGCTGACGCGATTTCCATCGACTACCCACTTTTCGTACCTCGCGGATTATACCCAATGGCCTGCGGGAACGCATGCTAAGCTGGATCCTTGCGCATAAATCCCTCGCTTCAAGGTGATTCTCATGAGATTACGGAACCTCAATGGTTCATGTGTTCGTCTGCTTTTTGCGTGTTGCATGTTTGTTTCCGCAGCCACTGCCAGCGACCAGCCAAATCTGGTGCTGATCTTGGCTGATGATCTTGGCTATGGCGACGTTGGATTCAACGGCTGTGAGGACATTCCAACGCCTAACCTTGATGCGTTGGCAGCCAGCGGAGTCAGGTTTGCAAATGGATATTCCTCCCACCCCTTCTGCAGTCCGATGCGTGCGGGGCTAATGGCCGGGCGATATCAGCAGCGGTTTGGTTATATCAACAACGTCGCCTTTGACCCTCACAATGAGCTGATGGGCTTGCCGATCGGAGAACGAACCATTGCGAGCCGTTTAAAGGACGCAGGCTATCGGACCGGAATGGTGGGTAAGTGGCATCTTGGCGCTGCATCGCCGTTCCATCCATTGCGGAGGGGGTTCGATTTTTTCTACGGGTTCCTGGGGGGCGGGCATGACTACTTCGTTGTCGATACGACGGCCCAGTTGCGTGAAAACTATAAGGCCTCATTAGATCGAAACGGTAAACCGGTTTCCTTTGATGGGTATCTCACGGAGGTGTTGACTGATCAATCGCTACAGTTCATTGAACAGGCGAAAGACCAGCCCTATTTTCTGTACGTGGCATACAACGCGCCGCACGGCCCGTTGCAGGCCCCGCAAAAAAGAATCGAGAGATTTAGCGACATCGAGGATGTTAAACGCCGAACCTATGCCGCGATGGTGTCGGTCATGGATGATCAAATCGGTCGCATCTTAAAATTGATCGAGCAGCGAGGTGAGCGCGAGAAAACATTGGTAATGTTTCTGAGTGATAATGGCGGACCGGAGCGGGCAAACGCATCTGACAATGGTGTTCTGCGCGGGCAAAAAGGGGATGTCTTCGAAGGTGGGATTCATGTTCCCTTTCTAATGAGCTATCCGGGAACGATCCCAGCGGCTAGCGTCTACGAGTCGCCCGTCATCTCGATCGATCTACCACAAACGATGCTGGCATTGGCTGGCGCACGGCCGATACTGAATACGGCAGGCGTCGATTTGATGCCATTTGTGGAGGGAAGCTCCGTCGAAACACCACACGATGCGCTTTTTTGGAGAATGGCAAGAGATGGCAAGATTGCGATTCGCCAGGGGGCAGATAAATTAGCGATCGCTGGAGAAGTCACCTATCTGTTTGACTTAGCGACAGACTTGAGTGAGACAAGCAACATCGCTTTTTCGAATCCCGAGACTGTCAAGGATTTGGTCCGGCAATGGCGAGCATGGAATCAAGCAAACCAACCCGCGATTTTTCCAGGATACCGAGACTATCACGACCGGCTAAAAAAGTTTCACGAGCAGGTGCAACGTGAAGCAAAGCTGAATGACCAGGACTGAGGTTTCGTGAAGCCTGGTAAGTAAAACGATGCTGCGTATTTCACTCCGGTCATGAAATTTGGGCTTGGAGTGGTGGCTCCCCTTATTCGTTGCCCATGCGATCACGCTCGTTCACCGGTCGTCAGCCTTGCGGCAGATTGTCGGTGAAGAGTCGGCGTTGTTCGCGTGTTTCGAGTCCTGCGTTCTCTCCGATCGGCTTGGCTCGCTGAATTCGCTACGCGAATGTTCTGGATTCGCGATTCGTACTGGCTTCGATACAAAACACTCGCGTAGCGACTGTGGCGTTACCACTTGCTGAGATCATCTTAAGTGCAGCAAGTGGTTTAGATCACCAACCGAGTTTTGTACTGTCACTTCTCGGGCACGTCTAAGGTGCGCATACGTTGAAGAAAAGCAACCTGTCCAAAGGCTTTTTCGAGCGAGGTACTCGGGGACATGTGCGAATGCGAGTTCGTTGGTCTTAACCCTTTCGGCTTGATCGCGTTTCTGCAGAAACACAATCAAGCTTTCGGATGACGGCCCTCTCTTGGGTAAGAGAGCCATTTAATTAAGTCTTTCAGGTCACGATTAGTGGTCGTGATCGAAGTCAGGCTCTTTGCCTTCGTAAGCGCGATACAGATCAAAGATCGATTTTTCCAAATCTTTCGCGGTGTCGGGGTCGGCCGACTGCTTGCACTTCATGGCATTGACGATGACGGCGTGAGCAGCTTGCAGCTGCTTAACGTATGCAGGGTTGTTCGATTTAATTCGCTGCGCTAAGAAGTAGTGCAAAATCGTGTTTTGGATTTTGGTGGCGTGTTCTTCTTTGGTCGTGACCCAACGAGCCATTTGGTTAACAGTTTGCGCATCAACTTCGCCATCGGACAATTCGTTGATCTGTAACTGCGCTTTCGAGATCGTTTGCTCGTCCTCGAGGAGTTGTTGGAATCGGAGTTGGTCGCCATAGATTCCGCACGGCACTTGGCAGTGAGCTAACGCTACCGTGGTGATCGAGCACATCAAAGCAACAGAAAGCAGTGGACGCAACATAATAGAAATCTCCAGATGTCAGAAGGTAAGATGCCTCGTATAGGTTGTGATAATATAGACGGAATTAAAGGTCCGGTAAAAAGGGGGGGCAGAGATTGGCATACGCACCCTATTCGGCGAGTCCGATCCGGCGGTGGACGGAGCCTTGTGCGGCGAGCTGATCGTTCGCTCTTTGATCTGGCTGGCTGTTGATCTGGCTGGCTGTTGATCTGGCGGGGATCTGATCTCCCAGGGGCCCCACTTGCTCGCGGTCGAACCAAACTCCCAAGGGAATTCGTGTACCGGCTGGGCAGCGTGCTCACTTCGCGGCAGGTAGATTGACCAATTTGCCCGTGTGACCAGCTTTCCTGGGAGACAGACTTACCCAGGGAATGGTCTTTCGGTGGTCTCAGCGTGGCGACGAGCGAAAAGGATTTAGTGGTTGATTTTCCGACCACATCGATCGGCAGGGAGTTGGCAGCATTGTTACCAACAGGTTTTGAATTGACCGCAGATTCAAAACACTTTCGTCGCTGGGCTACTGCTTCCTGCCAGGAAGGGTTGCCCGGGATTCGAGTGGTAATTTCTGATGAGAAAACGACGTCGGGCAGAACTTCCAGCATCACCTACGAAGCAAAATGCAGTGTGCGTCGATCGTTTCATGCCGGTAACGCAGGGGCTCGCTGCTAGCGGCACCTAAGCATCAGTGTGCACGGCCAGTTCGTAGGCAAGTTTGGCGACGACACACAAAATTGCATCGTGTGTCAGCAAAGGGTGAACGGTCTGTTCGGGTCGCGAGACGATACGAAAAATTCACCTCCCCGACTGGCTGGCTTAGCCCTCGGAGAGGCACTTTCCAATTTGACGCACAGCTTGTCGCAGTCGGTGCTCATTTTCCACCAATGACATCCGCAAGTAGCCCTCACCAGCGGCGCCGAATCCGCTACCAGGACTGACCGCGACGTTGCCGTGTTCCAGTAATTTCATGGCAAAGTCCATTGTGCTCATCGAGCTGTGCCAGGGCTCGGGAACTGGAGCCCAAACGAACATTCCCGCTTTGGGTGGCTGCACTTCCCAGCCGAGACGCCGCAATCCATTGACGAGCACGTCTCGACGACTCTGGTAAATTGCCGATTGGTTCTCAACCGCTGCTTCGGTTTCTCGAAGTGCAACGATGGCGGCAATCTGAATGGCCTGGAACATCCCGTAATCGTAGTACCCTTTAATCGTGCCCAGCCCGCGAATCATCTCTGCGTTGCCTGCGCAGAAACCGACCCGCCAGCCAGCCATGTTGTAGCCCTTGCTCATCGTTGTGAATTCGACGCCGACGTCAGACGCTCCCGGCGCGGCAAGGAAGCTTGGCGGAAAGTAATCATCAAACGCGACATCTGCGTAGGCGAAATCGTGGATCACCAAGAAACCGTACTTTTTCGCCAGCCGAACGACTTCGACGTAGAAGTCCGGCCCAACGACAGCTGAGGACGGATTATGGGGGTAGTTAATAATCAATATTTTTGGCCGCGGCGACAGATGCTCGCAGGTATAGGCAACGTTTCGCAGAAACCGATCAGGATCAGCCACGTCAAGCGAAACAACATTGCCAGATGCCAGAATCACGCCGTACATATGGACGGGGAAGTAAGGCGAAGGAATCATCGCTGTGTCGCCTGGCCCCATCAAGGCCAAGCACATGTGCGAGAACCCTTCTTTGCTGCCTAAGCAAGCAATGATTTCATGCTCGGGATCTAAGCGTACTCCATACTTTCGGTAGTACTTGCTGGCAACTTCGCGGCGCAAGTTAACGATGCCATTGGATTTGCTATACCCGTGATTGCCAGCATCGGTTGCCGCTTCGATCAGTTTCTGGATGACCTCCTGTTCGGGTGGATCTGATGGATTTCCCATTCCCAGGTCAATCACATCGTCGCCGGCCCGTCGTTTTTGGTAAAGCGAATTATTGATCCGCCCAAACATATACGGTGGTAGCCGATCGACACGGGCCGCAAAATGAACTTCGAATGGTTCGGGTACCGGATCCGTCGTTGGCGTATCGATCGCAGGTGCGTCGATATTGGGCATGTCAATGTCAAGCGATTCGCTCATGTCACGTCGCCGTATTTGGAATTAGAAACAAATCATCTTCGCCGCATTGTCCTCGCCAGTCCGTCGCAAGCCCAGGGGTGAGTCTTCGAAACAGGCGGACCGTTTCATGGCAGATTCTTACCGCCAAGGAGATGAACGCACTCTTGCGCCCGCTCGCAGGATGGCCAAATCTAACGACTCAATCCAAAGATTTTTCATCAGGATTCCGAAGTGAGCCGGGAACGAAGCCTGACTCACACGAACGTGTGTGAGGCGCTCGTGCCTATTGCGGGACCGCAAAGGTCACACATGACACAACTTCAGTAAACGGCGTTGGTGTGGCTCCTGTTGGAGTCCCAACGCCCTCCCACTGATGGTTTTGGCTTAAGGGGCGGTCGCCACTTTTGGAATTTCCAAGAAGTTGTCGATATCGGCGGCTTTCTTAAGTTCGTCGAATTTATCGACCATTGCCTGGTCTGTCTTCGTTTCAGACAGATCACGGATCAATTCCTCTCGCACTGCCGCAGGATCCTTGACAATGGGTTCGGTAAATCCCTGACAGTGCAGGACGATGTACTTCCCGCCAGTGGATATGATTCCGCTCAGCTGCCCTGGCTTCAATGAGAATGCCTCTCGCTCGATCGCTGGTTGTCCCGAGTGCTTACGAATTGGCGGTACTTTCCCTTGATTGCTCGAGGAGACAGGTTCTACGCTGTACTGCTCGGCAAGTTGCCCGAAAAATTGCTCGGTGGGGTTGTCCCGCGCCATCTCCCAAATCTTCTGAGCAGATCGTTGATCCGACAGCACGATCGCCAGCACTTCAACGCGTGGGCCGTATGCGGATTCGAATCCGCGTTGCAGGTCGGTCTCGGTTAACTGAACTTTTTCTGCGACAAGTTTCCGCAAAGCGACGCTAGGCCAAACTGCATCGGCGAGGTAGACATCTCGCGTGATGGAACCGTCGCTCAGTAGTGAAGTCATCCATGCTTCGACATCAGCCGAACCATCTGGTTTCAGATACCCATAGCTAATAGCGGCGTCGGCAACTTCTGCTTCCAGGTCCGCATCGGTGATCTGACGTCGCTCGCTACGGAGTGCTTGGGTCAGTAGCTTGCGTTGGATTTCAGTTTCTAGGACTTCGATGCCATGCCTTTTAATACACTCTTCACCAACATGGGCGATCGTGATCTGCTGGTCGTTGATGACAGCCGCGGCGCCTGGGTGCTGCTGTGCAAGTTCGGGGTTGTTGAGGACGTTGACAACACGCGCCTCTTGTTGCAGCCGTGCGAATAGTTCGCCGGCGGCTGCGCGAACTTTCTGGTCGCGAATGCGATCGTTGATCTGTTCACGGATCACCGGCATCGCCTGAGGTGGTGGCGTGTGAGCCGGAATACGGCGAACGGCTTGAATGACGATCCACTGGTCGCCCAACGCGAGAACTGGGGAAATCTCCAGATTTTTAAGGGCGAAAGCCGCCTCTTCCAAGCGTGAGTCACCGCTGTAGCGGCGAATCGGTGGAATTAGGCCGCCAACACTGGCGCTCGTTTCATCCTCGCTCTCTTCCTTGGCGAGTTGACCAAACGTTTCTGGTTTTGTGGTGGCTCTCTGTCGCAGTGTTTCGGCTTTGTTGCGATCGGCGACCATGATTAAGCGACACTTGACTGCTTCACCGTGCTGAGCGATGAAGGCTTGATTGAATTCCTGGTCGGTTACCTGAACCTGGTTCGCCACCAATCGTCGCAATGCGAGCATCGGCCAGATTACCTCGCGACTGTACTGGTTGGGTGAGATATCTCGTTCTTCCTGCAGAAGTTGCAGGTAGCTCTCCAATGTCAATCCGAACTTGTCCGCCAGACGGCGGATCTCAGCGCTGACCTCTTCCTTGGTGACGGTGATTCCCTGTTTTGTGCATTCCTGCATGATCAAGTGGCGGTTGATCATGTTGTCCAGGACTTCCTTGCCATAACGATCAATCGTAGCTTTGGCAAGTTGTTTACGGGTGATTGGGTCGGCATTGACAACCGCTACCACGCTATTTTGTGTCTCCGCCTGTTGGGCGATGACTCGTGGGGCAAACGCGATGGAGGAAACGATTAGGCCGATGCAAATCGGCATAAGTCGTTGCCAGCACCAGTGAATTTTCCAATATCGTAATCGGGCTGGATGAAGCGGCATCGCGGTCACTCCTTTGAACCGGTCAGGGGTCAGGTTGACGCCATCATGGAGAATCCAGGACGGGTCGGTTGTTGTCGAACCTCGAAAGTTAGTGAAACTCGTCTGCCAGCTCAAGATGAAAGATGCTTGCGAGAAGGAAAGCTGACGCGATAGCTGTTGGTTGACGCAAATTCCCCCCGCTCGCACCATTGATGCGACTTGCCGACTCTGTTTACATCGCGTACTGGTCAGAGCACGTACTGGGGCCATCCTTGTGGCGTCAGTCGGGGCCTGCTGCACTCCGCTGGTCTTGGCTTTTCCTTCACGCAGTGGTTGGTACGGTGACCGCAGTCGATCGCAGGTTTTCGAGTCATTGCCGGCTTTTAAGCGGGGCATGGCGTCGAATGTACAACCGTTTGTAAATCTTGCGAGTTGGAACCACTGGAGTTGCTAGCAAATGCTGTTTGGGTGGAAAGATTTGTAGGGATTAGCGCGATTCCTGACGAAATTTGGTGTCTCGGGTTTTTTGGCACGGCGAATGCTTAAACCCAACATCGCCAACCAGTCAGAGTTCTTTCACTCGCAGGTTTGGTCTCGTCCAGTTTCAACACTCAACCGCCACCCGGCCAAGGAGACGCCCATGTTGGTTCTAACTCGAAAAGCGAAGGAGCAAATTTTGATCGGTGAGGATATCAAGATTACGATTGTCCGACTGCAAGGCAACAGCGTGCGGATCGGTATTGACGCACCCCGCGAACAGCGGGTGATTCGCGGAGAATTGGAGCCGAGTGAATTGGAATCTGATCCGTTGGATTTGGCGGAATGCGAATCAGCAGAATTGGCTGATCAGCATCGTGTATTTGCCCATCCCCAGCCAAAGCCTTCTCGAATCGTTCGTGCTGCAAAGAGCACTCGTATCCCGGCGGCGGCTCAATTGTTCGTCGGTCAAGTTGATCGCGATGGGACCGACCCTGAATTGTGTCGCGCACCGTTGGCCGATTTTATGTCGGCGACTTGAGTTGATCTCGGCGACTTGAGCGGTCACCTGAACTCTGGGGCTTTGCTGCTGATCAATCGCAGTACTGTTCGACCGATGCGTGTTGGGTAGTCACCGCACGCTCGCTTGCTGACCAGATCGCTCACTGGACCAGATCGCTCACTGGACCCAACTATGCCTTCACGTTAGCGAACACGCGATTCCTCACCAGCCACACGGTCCCCAGCATCGACCTCTCGCAGGTGTTCTAGCAGGATTCGTCGGACTTCGAAGATCGTTTTGTTGTTCATGTGGATCTTGGTGTGATCTGCATCGACGATCAATTCACTTTCTGCTTCCTTGAAGCCAGCACTGACTTGGCTGACGACACCATCGCCTGGACCTGCCTGGGAGGTAATAAACGATGGCTTTTGCAGAACACCGATGATGTTGTGATACTTCACATCGGGCGATCGCTCAGCTTTTTCGAGTACCGGGAAAATGGGTGAATCGGGTGCGAGCGAATCGATTGCATTGGCGACGGTGAGAAGTTTTGTATCTTTAAAAATACCGGGGTTTTGGTCGGTAAGGCGACTGCCGGTGCGAATCGTCATTTTGGGCAGCTTAATCAAATAGCGAGCAAACCAACGGGTTAAGTCGTTGGCGAATTTACTGCCGGCGTGGGGGGTCGCGATCGTAATGACGCGTTTCACCGATTGGTTTGGTCGAAAGAAGAGCGTGCTGACCAGTTTTGCGCGATCCTCCTCGGGACCCTCGAGCTTCGCTAACGCTTCTTCTGGAGATTCAACCGGTTCATTGCTAACGATCTTCCAGAATTGATCACCGCTATCAATGGTTTGCATGCGGCTAACGAGTCCCCCCATGCTGTGTCCAACCAACACGGTTTGATCCAAAGCTTTGTGTCGATGGGATGGATCAAATGCATCACGCATTGCGATCAGGTCGCTACGCAATTGTGTCGCGCTAATCCAAAAAGGCTGCCCCGATGGGTAGAGATAGAACCAAAACTGATACCGCTCACGAATCTCCGGGAAACTTCGCAGGTCGTTAAACATATCCATCCAAGTCATCGGACTCGACCAGAGACCGTGAACCATCAAAACAGGAATTCGATCCGGGTCATAGGGTTCGAGCATGTACAGCCCGCGTTTGCCCTGTGAGTGGTGGGGATTGATGAGTCCTTCGGTCGCCCGGTTTCGCTTTCGAAACTCGGGATTGTCTAGAAAGAATGCCAGTGGGGTGGTGAGGTCGGTTTCGAGTGGGACCCACTGGTTGGACATCTCAATCTGATTGGCGGTCAACGGGTCAAAGAACTCTAAGACACAAGTGGTTGCTTCCCCGGCACGTCCGCTTTCGGGTGGAACACACCTCATCAGAGCAGTCACTGCGTAGCTTAGGCCTTTCGCATAGTATTTTTCGCGGTCATCTTCATCCTGAAGGGGGCGCCGCACGGCGATAAGTGGAACTCCCAGGCCGTAGGTGGTGTGGCGATTGCGAAGTACCTGGATTTCGTAATCACTCACAAATTCATAATGATCAAACTCTTCTTCGGTCCATTTTCCCCGCATTTCTGTTCGGACAATGAATTCACGTCCGGGGGTTTGGATGTTGTAGCGTTGTCCCGGTTCAATACGGTTTTCTGCGCAGAGTACGCGAAGGGTATCTTCCAACGCCTCGTTGTACAGATCACAGGCGGCGCGGAATTGTGGGTCATAGGCATTGCGAGTCATCTCCAGGTCATCGCTGAACAAATAGTCGTAGCTGTTCGTCAGGGTTACACCGTAGTCGTTGAGGGCATCGCTGATGCGACCCTCTTGTTCGGCCCGCTTTCCGTTCACGTAAGACAATTCGCTTAGCGCATAAATCAATTCCGCATCGGGATGTTCACTGATTCGTTGCCGAATCGTTTCGAAGCAACCTTCGGAATTTGACTTGTAATAATCGACCAAGTCGAACCGACGTAGAGTATTCCATGTGCGTTCGCTGATCTGTGGCCCTTGAGGGCTTAGCAGTTGCAGTGTGCTGCTAAGAGCATTTTCTCGGACTTCCCGATTCATCAAGTAGTCTGGCGCGGAGCATCCAGCGGCGACCAAGAGAGTGGTCAACACGATCCAAATACAGCGGCAGTGGTGGGAATAGGAGAATCTCGAGTTCAAGTTCATGCTAGTTCATTGGACCTGCTGCCGAGTTGAATGCGTGACGCGGAGTGATTGGGGCGGCGTTTGTCTAGTCACAGCGATGCTGTTATTTGGCCCGTGTCGCCTGCGATTTTTAACAGACACGCGAGCATTTCCAGCAATTACGATAAGAAATAGGGGGCAACATTTGTTGACGTCAACGGCATTCAGTTTCACGATGTTGTCTGTCAGGTGGACAATGCCTATCGTTGCTAGTGGACGCCGAGACGGATGGTGTTTTTCATCCCCGTCTCTTCTTGCGCGGGACGCGCAGCGGCACTGAGTTTCAAGCCTTCGGGAAACAACGCGTGAAACTTGGGGAGCAGTGAAAGGTGCAGATGTCAATCATTCCTCGATGCACTTTTTACTGCGAATTACCGGAATAACCGCGACCACCTTCCTGCGACGTTGCCAGTCGTATGGGTGGCGGTCACTATTCTGGAATACCGTCGAATGGTTTTTTGACCGGGCACTTTTTGTGACCTATATTCCTTTGGCCGAGTGTTCTGAGCGTCTCAACACGGCCATGATTCGAATGCAACCTCCCAGTCATTCGGATGGTCTTCCCACCGACGGCGCTCGACGGATACTTTGCGCATGCTTGAGTACGTACGGGTTGCAACGCATTTGCCTCTCTCTTCACGCACCGCGGTCGCTCTTGCGTTCCGCCTTGCTACGCGGTCTGCCGCCACGGTGTTGATGGTGCTGGTCGGTTGGGCACCCGTCTACGGGCAGGTTGAACCGTCCAAGACAGCGCCTAATCTGTCGGTTTTCTCCGAAATCGCCCCTGAGCCGACGGCGCTCGATCAGGCGCTTTCGAAGGGTGTCGAACTGGAACGCGCTCGCATGTGGGGCGACGCGGTTCGGCATTATGAGAAGCAAACCGTTGAGATGCCTGAAAGCTCTGTACTTTATCAGCGGTTGATAATCAGCCGATTGCATTGCGATGTAAATCGCCGTTATCAAGACGAGAGCTACTTGGCGTCTCTCGATAACATGAGCGTCAGTCAGACGCTCGACCTGTATTCTGAGATTCTGGCGAACCTGCAAACCCATTACGTTGACCAAATCGACTGGTCACGAGTGATGATCCATGGCACGGCCGCGCTGGAAGTTGCGTTGACTGAGAAGGAGTTTGTTCAACGGCACCTCAAGGATGTTGATCCAGAAAAGATCGAAGCGTTCCGTCAGAACGTTCACCATAAACTTAAGGCCCGCAGCACGGCAACTCGTTTTGATTTGCGTGGGAACGTTGCTTACGTTGCCGACCTGGCTCGCACAGAGCTCGGGTTGCGTGGGGCAGCGACGGCGATGGAATACCTGAGTGGCTCAATTTCGACACTCGATCAGTATACACGACTGCTCTCTCCTAGCCAGTTGGACGAGATGTTTTCCAACATCGAGGGCAACTTCGTCGGATTAGGAATTGAGCTTAAGACGGCAAAAGACTGCTTGAACATTTTGTCCGTGATTGCGGGAGGCCCCGCCGAGGAGGCTGGCATTCGAGCGGGGGAAAAAATCGTCCGCGTCGAATCGGCTTTCACCAATCAAACAGACACCGACTATGTCGCTGATTTGCTTCGCGGTCCGGAGCATACCTATGTCTCGCTATCGGTCCAAGGGACTGACGGCGTCGTGCGGGAAATGAAAGTGCAGCGTCGTCGCGTTGATGTGCCTTGCGTTGAGAATGTCCACTTCGTCGATGTCGAGAATCGTGTTGGATATCTGCGTTTGACAAATTTTCAAAAGACGACCACTCGCGATGTCGAAGCGGCGCTCTGGAAATTGCATCGGCAAGGGATGCGATCCTTGATCATTGATGTTCGTGGTAACCCAGGCGGTCTGTTGTCAGCCGCAGTGGAAGTCGCTGATCGCTTCATCAGCAATGGGCGGATCGTAACGACTCGGGGACGCAACGCTCGCGAGAATTTTGACTACGTCGCTCACCGAGCAAATACCTGGAACGTGCCGTTGGCTGTCTTGATCGATCGTGATAGTGCCAGTGCCAGTGAGATTTTTGCCGGAGCGATCGCCGATAGCGGTCGCGGTGTCATTGCTGGCGAGAAGAGCTACGGCAAGGGGAGCGTGCAGGGGATCTTCCGGATGCAATCCGCAGGATTTGGTTTGTGCCTAACCACAGCCAAGTTCTACTCGCCGAGCGGACAAGCAATCAGCCGTCACGGCGTCGTTCCAAATTTGCCTGTCGAAGCGACCTATATCGCAGCACGCCCAGACGCCGAAGGGCAAATGACCCTCGATGTGGATGACTCGGTGCTTCAGGCAGCGATTGGGAGTTTCACCGAGCGAAACATGATCAGTCGCCGGCCGGCAAAACCTTAGGCTGATTCGCGATCGACGGGCAGCTGGCCGATCGCTTCCCGACAACGCCAACCAATCGTTCGACGTCACGTCACATTGACCAACGATTGCTGGGCGCACAATGATCGATTCTCGGCGTGCGTTTGTTGGTTGATCAGGTTTGTTGGTTGATCAGGTTTGTTGGTTGATCAGGTTTGTTGGTTGATCAGGTTT
>JBMYRF010000029.1:2094-23318 GCA_049602075.1 Rubripirellula sp. | reverse complement strand
GTTGGTTGATCAGGGCGTCGAGTTCTTGCTTTAGCTTCGGCAGGATCTCGTCATATCCGAAGGCGCCGAGTGGTTCAGGACCTCGCTTAAGATTTACTTTTGCGGGGCCGCACCAAAGTCCAAGATCGGCGTCGTCCGTCTCACCCGGACCATTGACCCGGCATCCCATGACTGCAATGGTGAGATTGTATTCAGCGGCATATTGAGTCATTTCTTTGACGCTTGCTGCCAGATCGATGAAGGCCTCGTTTTCGACTCTCGAACAGCTTGGGCAACTGATAATGTTCAACCCTTGTTCTTGGAATTTGACAACGCTGCGGACACGTCCTGCATAGATATCATCGATGATCCCTAGGCCGGCATCGATTTCTTCTGGTTTTCGGTCGTTGGGCAATGTCAGGGAGACGCGAACGGTATCTCCGATTCCATGGCCGATCAGTTGTTCGAAGGCGATGCGAGTCTTGATGATCCCATCGGGTGGCATGCCCGCTTCGGTCACGCCAAGATGCAGCGGCACGTCGGGGCGGTGCTGGGCAAACCGGCGATTGACATCGACCACTTTCGCCGGGTCACTATCCTTGAGAGAAACGACGAATCGAGTGAAGCCCAATGAATCGACTAATTCACAATGCTCCAGGGCGCTTTCAAGCATCGGAGTAATCGAATCTGTAGCGTCGTATTTCTCTTTTTTGGCCGGATCGACACTGCCGCAATTGACGCCGATGCGAATGGCACAATTGTGCTCCAAGGCTTGGTCCACGATGAATTTCACCTTGTCCTGCCAAGGCTTATCACGTTGATGGTGGTACAGATGGCCGGGGTTGTAGCGGATCTTGTCAACGTGTGGTGCGACTAGTTCGGCCAGCCGAAAGTTCTCCTGCAGGTCGACCGCGAGATTGGCAGTCGTCCGCTGCCGGATTTCTGCCAAAGCGGCGGCGTCTTTATCGCTATCGACGGCGATCCGAACGACACCGGCACCCCGCTCACGAAGCGCCTCGGCTTGCGCCGAAGTTGCTTCGATATTCTGTGTTTTGGTCGCCGTCATGCTTTGGGCGGCAATCGGATTTCCGTCCCCGATGGTGATGTTACCGATCGAAACGGGGCGTGTCGGTTGACGCTGGATGCTCATTGATCTGGCACTATTCTGAAACGGGTTGAAGAGCGAATCATTCTTCCGTCAGAATACCAGTGTCGCGTCTAACCGCGAAGGTACCCGTGTATCTACCCGCCTATGACTGGCACTGAGACCCACTTTCCGTTCGGGTGTGATGGCCGAGGTGGCTGAATCAACACAGCGACTGGCCGTTTACTTCAGGCTGCCTGGCATAACTGTTCGTTACCCCGTGATTTTGGTCAGGCGGTCACCACACACGCTGAATTGCCCTGCACGCCACAGTTGTTGCCCTCATGCTTGGTTGGCTTCTCCGCCACAGAGGTCACGTTCCGGACCGGGGCGAGACGCGTCATTGATGAGTTCATGAGTTTGGCAACGAAAATCCCGCAACGACGATTCTTCGGCCGTTGCGGGATTTTGCGAATTATCAACACTGATCAGGCTGTCTTAAAGGATACCGCCGCCCCCGCCACCACCGCCGAGGCCGCCGCCGCCGCCGCCGAGGCCACCACCGCCGAGGCCACCACCACCACCGCCGAGGCCGCCGCCGCCCCCGCCAGCACCGCCGCCGCCGCCGCCCGACTCTCCGGTCACGAAGTTGAAGGTTGTTACATCCCCAATTTGCGAGAAGAATGGAACGGGTGTGATACGAACATAACGACGATCCGCGGAAATAATTGCTAACCCGCTCAGCGCAGCACCCTCGGGCAATACGGTGATTTCAGGTCGGAAACCGACACCACCGGGCCTGCCAAACGGATTGCGGCCTCGAGCGATATTCAGTCGTTGTTGCATTTCACGCCAAAGTTCGGTCTGAGCTTGTTGCTCATCGGAATCGTCTGGGTCGACGAATTGCCCCAAAACCTCACCTTGGACATCACGTTGGACATCCCGTAGATGGGCAAGTTGGGCATCCGCGATTTCCACTTGGCGTTGCCCTTCTTTGACTTCAAAGACAACCAAGGCATTTTTCTCGGTTAGGGGAACTTCTTGCCTTACAAATCGTTGGGTTGGACGTCCGATATCTGTCAGTAGTTCGACGGTCGCATGACCGGTCGAAACATTGCCCCAAACTCGTCGAATCAGTACTCGGTACTGTCCTGAGAAGCCTTGTGGGCAGATGTAGGTTTCGGAAACCTCACCATTTTTATCGCTTGAGCTACTCGGGAACGCATCGGCAAGCAACGTGCCACCGCCCGCGGTGGTACGATTGTCTAGCGAGCAAACGGTCCCGGATGGTTCTTCTACCACCAAATCGACATCGGCATCCCCTGTCCAGGAAACGCGGACGATTGCGTCGTGGGCGACAGCTTCCTTCAACGCCAAATTGAACAGGTCCGCTTCGTTGCCGCGTCCCTCTTCCTTCAACCGGGCGTGGGTTGCTCGTGCAGTCAGGCGAGCGTCTTCAACGATCGCCTGAAATTGCTCGGGCCAAGCTTGTCCCAAGATTCCTGCACAGGCCCAAGTTAGCCCTTCCACGTCATCGAGTTTCTTCGCGATTCGCAAACCCATCACGTAAGGTTCGCGTCGGTAGCGATCCATCGAAGCGACTCGTTGGCATAGTTCTAGGGCCGCTCCGCCCGACCCGATCGCTTCCAATCGTGCAGCAACATGCAGGATGTCTTCAGGGTTTTCGGCGAAGTCGACAGCCGACAACAAGGCTCGCTCGACCTCTTCGTCCGGCGCACTGGTTGCTCGCAGGGCAATTGCATAGGCCCGATACATCCAGGGCTGCACGTGTCCAGCAGCAATCGCTGCTGCGAGTGCGTCGCGCGTCTGAGCGAAGTACTCCACCGCCTGCTCATTATCACCTTTGCCCTGGGCCTTACCGGCCTTGGCGGACAACAAACCGACAGTCGAGCGGATCTGTTGATCGAGGATCGTCAACTGTTCGGCTGAATTGATCTCCAGATTTTCGTAAAAACGCTCCCAGGCTTCGGGACCAGTTTCGCCCGGTTGGATTTCCAATCGAATTGCAGTCGCATTGGCTGCCGCTTTACTGGTTGTCTGGCCGACTTGACTTTGGGTCTTGGACTTTAGGGAGACGTCATCGGGGACGGCAAACATACCGCCGCCCATGCCACCCATACCGCCGCCCATGCCGCCCATGCCGCCGCCCATGCCGCCCATGCCGCCGCCCATGCCACCCATACCGCCGCCCATACCGCCGCCCATGCCGCCGCCCATGCCGCCGCCCATGCCGCCGCCCATGCCGCCGAGTTGGATGATCGGTACCACTAAGTCACCGACTGGATAGACCTTGTTAATCAGGTTTTGTTCAGCGGCTTCGATGGTAGTGATCTGCATGACCTCGTCTTTGATCATGTAAGTCAGATCCAGCTCGCGAAGCATCAAGCGGAGGAACGACCGCAACGAAACGTTTTTCAATTGCAGATTGACAGGTTCATCAGCCGACAGGCCGATTTCTTCGAGTGCTCGGTTATCAACGACGATCGGAATATCTTGTTCATCACTAATCTGACGAACAGCTTCCGCCAGAGGAAGTTCGACGAAGTTACCACTCATTTCGTTATCCAACGCCGATTCAATTCGTCGTTCCGTTTCGTTGTCACCGACCAATTCGATTGCTCCGTAACGCTCTAATCGACGGCGACTCATACGTTGCCAGACTTCAGCATCGGGGTAGACGATTGGTGGATCGTCAACAAATGGAATGGCTACTTTGAGAACGAGCGAGAAAGCGTCAACGAAGTTTCGCTCACGCATTTCACGGTAGCGACGGTCGCGAGCGTAGGTTTGCAGCATCAACGGTTCGTCGATGAATTGCCGCCCCGCTACTGAGTCACGTGTGATCGTATCCCCTGCCAAGCGAGCGAATGGGATCGTGACTTCGCCATCGGCCTCTTCATAGCGACCTTCAGCAATCAAGCCGTTCATTTGCTCGGACAATGTTTTTAGCGTTGCTTCGCGACGGAAGGTTTCTTCGAGCAGTCGCTGCTGGGTCGTTGCTGCTTGTGCCTCTTGTTCCAGGTTGCGTTGTGCTTCGCTGTAAGCTGCTTCACGACGACCGGCTACTTGAATCGCGGCACGGACTTCTGAGCCGAGTTCTTGACGCAATTGCGGGTTGACATCGGGTGCCGTTTCTACGGTTGCTAGCAAGCTCTTTAGAGATCCGGCCACTCCGGTCGGGTCGTCTCGCAGCAGTCGATTCGCACTTCGCAATGCCGCACGTACCTCGGCTCGCAAGCGGCCTTCGGTGGCCGAGCGGTTTGCTCGGGCTTGATCGAGCATGTTGCCGGCTGCTTCCAGCAGATCATCGTCACCAGCTGGAGGGGCCGAGGAATTGTTGTTCATCGGAGCTTGTGGGGTTGCGACTCCTCCTGGTGCTGTTGGTGCCGGTGCTGTTGGTGCCGGTGCTGGCTGAGGTGGATTCACTGGAGCGGCTGCCGGAGCATCGTCGGCTGCAAATGGATTCGCAGCTGGAGCCTCGGCCGCTGCGTCATTTCCAGCAGGCTCAGCAAATGGATCGTCGTTAGCGGCATCATCCGCTGCACCCGCATCAGCGGCAGGCTCGGCAAAGGGGTCATCGCCTGCTGCGTCATCGTCAGCAGCTTCGTCGCCACCAAAGACGTCATCACCGCCACCAAAAATGTCATCGAGAGAGTTCTGTGGATTTTGAACCACCAAGCGGTTTCCCGTAATTCGCTCCAGTGCTTGGGCATCGACATTGTTCGGATCTGCCTGCAAGGCACGTTCGGCAACAGCGCGGGCGCCTCGACGATTTCCCTGTTGCAGAGCCATGTTCCCGGCCCGCACCAATTCGTCGGCTTGAGCAGCCAGTAGGCGAGCAGTTTGCCGTAGCAGTGGTGAGCTGGCGGTAGGAAGCATCAGCCCATTGTTGCCTTCTGACTCTTGGACCAAGCCAGGCAGGAACGCGAAGTCAGGGTGAGCTTTTTCAAGCTGAGCTTCCGCAACAATTCGGACGGCGGAGGCTGTTGATTCCCCGCTGAATTCCAATTGACCGGTGCTTTCTGTACTCGAGGCTGTCCCGAGCAGGATCGAATCTCGATCCAATCGGAGAGGAGGCAAGCGTTCTGCTTGAATCGTTTTCATGCCATCAAGCAACTTCGCATTGCTCAACCAAATAGGAGACATTTTTGCCGAGCTGGCAATTCGGTTGGCGATTGAATTCGCGTCGTTGGCTGAACCGCCCACGACTCCCAGAACCCCGCCAGTTTGGTTGGCGAGTACCGCCATCAATTCGATATTCATCGAGGGACCGATGGCAACGCTGTGTACTGAGATTCGATCGGCTCGCAGGGCATCCATCAAAATGCCCAGTTGCTTTTCGTTGCCGATTGCATCAATCGCTGCGGCATCCCCGATGTAAACGATCGACCGTGTGTGGTTTTGTGGCGTTGAAACCAGAGCGGAGCGAACCGTCTCGATCGCCGTCAACATGTTGGTGTGACCAAGCGGAAGTCGTCGTTTAAGCTGCGCTACCGCTTCATCTGCTTCATCCGCACTCACGAACGCCTTGCTCAGATCACTCGCTCGCACATCCGCAGCGTAGATCCGAACACGGTCATTGGACCGAAGCGAATCAATCACGGTTCGCATCGCCGCGATCGAATCGGTGCGATAGGAGCCGCTCTGACTGGCTGATGTATCAACGACAACCACGATATCTGCCGGTTGGCTGCGAGCCGCCTGCAATAACGCGTCGTCAGCCGAGGGTTGAATCGAGGCGGCGAAATAGCCATCGCCGTTAGGCGTTTGATAGGTAGCAATTCGAACATTGGCACCATCCGATGCCGATGCCGTGCCCAAACTCGTGATGACCAAGCCGGTGGCAGCCAAGGTGGCTACAGTGCGTCCGACGGTTCGCGCGACGTGTCGCAATCCCATTTGAAGTATCTCCGCTGATGCAGTAAACGCCGAAGCGCTGCTCGGGTAACCCGAGACTCAATTTTTCAATCCGTCTCCACTCACTCCGACCCCAATGGAGGGGTGAAGGTTGCCGAGAACGGTATCTGGCAAAGTGTGAAAAGCAGTCCGAGAAGTCTTTGAAGTCAAAGTTTATTCCCGCTTTTAAGCTTACGCTACAAAAAAACGACCTTTCCGGAGCTACCTCTCAGATCATGTCCGTTTGTAGGTGTTGCAAAATGCAACAATTGCTGCAACCTGATACACCCAGAGGGGACAAATTCCTTTTTGGCGGCTCCGTGGTCCTCAATAGAGCCAATCTCGTGCCAATTGATTTGGATATGAATGGGGAATGTGCGGCGATCTCTTTTGGATCGTTTTCGGGCGTCGAGGAGGCTTCGATTCATTCGAGAAGATCTCGAATGAATATAGTGGAATATTAATAGGGCAATCAGTCGGCCCGAAAAGGGAACTCCATCAAGCCGTGGAATCCAGCTATTGGCGATCCAATCGATGTTGCGATGGGATACTAGGCGGGCAGGCAATTCAGCGTTGAATTGTCGAACAGCTCCGTTTTCATGACACGGGTTTTGCTGGCTTGGGGCCGCCGTGACGGTGATTGCCTGTCCGCGGAGGGTTCTCCGCGCTTCACCTACTGACGGTTCTCGCAGTGAATTGACCGAAGGATCAGCGAGGGGCGGCCGTCTGTTGCGGCCTAGCTTGAGGTTGCGCCTTCTTTTGCAAAGTCCTAGCTACCCCAGCGGTCTTTTATGCCAGCCCTAATTTCTACGCGAGCCCGCTCGTGCATCCGGTCTACTCGTGCATCCGGTCTACTCGTGCATCCGGTCTACTCGTGCATCCGGTCTATTTGCCTTCGGCTGGCGGTTCCACGTCTTTAGTCGCACCTGAACCGGTTTGTGTGGCGCGGCGATTTTCTCGCTGGATCGCGTCGTAGACTTCCTGGCGATGGACCGGGATTGATTGGGGCGCTTCGATTCCCAGGCGAACTTTGTCGCCACGGATATCCACGATCGTCACCACGACGTCGTCGCCAATCATGATGCTCTCGTCTCGGTGGCGTGAAAGGACCAGCATGGTGTCCTCGTGGTGATCGGTGGGAGGCGGATGAAAAACAACAAACTACGAGAGCAGCGAATCTTCGCTGCTTCCCTCGACACTTTGATGATCGACCGGCGATGCAGACAAATCCACCTCTAGCGTGCAGAGGTCCGCAGATACCGATCGTACCGATTCGCCGCCAAGGAAGAAGGCAACAGTCGTCGATTATGCGACGTGCCGGGTCAATTCGGATGCCGTGATATTTGACGCAGCCGTTTTAAGCGGTAACGCCCGTTGAATCGGCTGCTCGTCGCAGGTAATCACCTGGCAACCGAGCCTTCGGCTGAGGTTCAGCAAGAGGGGCGATCGCAGATTAGACGTTAGCCGGCCTGCATTCCCTGAAATGGTGGTTAGCACGTAGAGTTCGGCACCCATTTGCATATGCAGCGACGCAAGTTCCCGTCTTGTCACATGGACACGGTAGTCGTGAAAGAAGGCTCGTGGGCTGATGAGCGGAATGGCTCGGTCGCCACGTGACGCACTCTGAAGCCATGCGATCGATGGATTCTGCTCATCTGGCATCAGTGCCCAGTGTCGCAGCGTTTCCATCCCAATCAATCCTTGGGGAAACAAGAACAGTTGGTCGGCTTTGAATTGCAGTGTGCCAAATCGTTGGGTGTCGAGTCGCATGATCATTTCTACCGTGTTGCGAATACGGGCGTTTGCGCAGCGTGGCGTCTACTGTCTCCCGTCATTCTGGTTATCGACGGAACATCCAGGAGAATCGACAAAATCGTTACAGGAAGTTGAGGATCGTCATTTTTGAGGTCTGCCCCATCAGACGCATCGACGCATCCAACGCGGTTTGCCGTTGGGTGAGCTCACTGATCACGGTCGCCAGGTCGGCGTCGACTTCATCAGAGAGCTGTCCGCGTAGCTGAGTCACCTTGTTTTCGGTGCTCGTCTGGAGTTGCTGAAGATTTTTAGCAAGCACGCCGACGCGGCCCCGCGAGCGACTGGCACGATCAAAATCGTCATCCAGTTTGAGTTGTAATCGGGCGATCTCCGGAATTTCGCCGTCGCCAATCGCCCTCTCCAGTCGTAATAACGTATCGAGAACACCTCCGGCATCACGCGGCGCGAAGTCGGAGCCGATGATCGTATCCACTGGTCCCAAGATCGATCCTACGGCGTCGTTGGCCCCCGGGGCAACCAAGCCCAGTCGTAGTCCGGCATCGCTAATCCCGACCTCGCGTATTGAAAGATTGGCGGCACCGGGCGGGGCTTTAAGCTGCAAGCCATTGCCAAAATCGTTGAGATCAACCAAGACTCGCTGGGCGTCTTGGTTTAGCGGATGATCGGAAATCAGTTGCATCACGTCGGCAACCGATTCGAGTCCATTTAAGTCGAGCGACAATTCCGTTCCGTCGGGTCGGGTGATGATTAAGTCAGGGCCATCAATATTGAGGGACATTCCCTGGCCACGTCCAAGATCCGCGAGCTTCGTCAATTCGGTGGCCGTACGGATCCCCAGGCTGCGGGCGGCGTCACCCCCGTTTTCTCCCAAGCTGTAGTCGACACCGCTACGCCGTGCCCGCAGTTGGATACGACCCTCGGCCTCGTTTAATTCTGCATGTACGTCGCCGCCACTGCGATTGATCGCAATCAACACATCGCCGACGGTCTCTGCTTCGTCAAGCTTAATCACAAATGTTTTGTCACCCTGCAGCAGCTGAATTCCAGAGGTGAGATCGAGTCCTGCGCCATTGTCGAGGTCCGAAATTTTCGTTTCTGCTGTGACTCGCGGCGTTAAAAAGTTACCAATGATTGGAGGAGCTTGGATTCCGCTGGGATTGCTGATGCCAAGTTCTTTAGCCATCGAGCTGCCCACTGCATCTTGAATCGCTAAAGTGCCGGAGAGGCCGTCCGCATATTCGATTCGGATACCATCGTTAACTAACGAGGCGTTTAGTGATCGGCCATCAATTGCAATCGTGTTGACAAGCTCAACCACGTCGCCAATCGTTGCCGCAGGAGTCAGGTCGAGATCGACCCAATTGCTACCGCCTGATAACCGTAATTTTCCGGGCATTACCCCCTCGCCCTGGCGAAGGTCGACGAGGCGGGAGTCTGTGTTGATCGAAGCGTTCAGTGAATCCCCTTCAATAAACACCGCATTCGTGCCCAGCCCCTCATTGCCGGTCACATTAATTGCGGCTGGTTGTCCCGCTCCGAGTTTTGTGCGGCCCGTGGCGTTGGTGCCGGTGAAGACGATATCTTTGTTGTCGTATTCATAAGCGACACCGGACTCGAGGAAGCCACCCAGTAGTTGGTGGTCACGATATAACGCGTTTCCTGCTGCGAGGACCGAGTTGATTGTTTCCCGAACGGTTCCCGCTAAAGCTACCCGCTCATCCTCTGAAATCACCGTTTGCGCGCCTTCCAAGGCTGCTCCGCGAGCCAAGATCAATGCATTATCGACTTGGGCTAACACCGAGTCGGTCGCTTGATAAAAACTTGTGGTCGAATTTGCGTTTCGAAGTAGTTGTTCACCCAGATCGATCCCCTGGTGCAATGAAATCGCACGATTCGCGGCAATGGGATCGTCCGACATACGCAGCACTCGCCGTCCGGTGCTTAACTGGTCGAACTTTTGCTGGAGGGCAATCTGGTCGGAATTTAATTGAAACAGCAGTCGCTGGGTACTGAGCGGGGTACTCGTTCGTGTCGCAGAGATGGGCAGCAGTGGCATCGGGTAGCAAAATCCTGATCGACGAGACAAAGACGTCTCGTCGGGTATCGGCGTATTCGCTGCGAATCTTCATTAAAATCGGCAGAATCGCTATAACCTGGGGTATTCGACTTGCATTTATTACGTTCCACTCGCTGTCTACCGGTAACTTGACTGGTCGCCAGCGAACCCCGGTCGCCGACAAAGTCTGGTCGCCAATTAAGTCTGGTCGCCGACGAAGTCTGGTCGCTAATTAAGTCCGGTTGGCAATTAAGTCCGGTCGCCGACAAAGGCTGGCGAAACATTCTCGCACCACTTAGCAGAAACCGAGTCATCGGTAAAAATGGAGACATGATCTTGATCGGGACCATGAATCTGACGACAACCCGTGATCGCGGCGATTTTCATTGCCCGACCTGCGCAGCGACCCAGAGCTATCGGTTGCGGGTACGCCGACCGTGGTTAACGATCTATTTTATCCCCACGGTTCCCGTCGGGGCGGCCGAACCTTTTGTGCACTGTGACCAGTGCCGGTCGACCTGGGATTTAACGGTTCTGGAAATGGACCAGCAAAGCCACGAGCTGGCCCAGGAGTCGCAGTTTCGCGAGGAGGCATTGCGGTCGAGCGTGCTGATCGTGATCGCTGACGGCGAAATCACTGATGCCGAAATCAAATCACTGGAAACCATCGGCAGTCACTTGCTTGAGCGTCCGGTTGATCGGGAAGAGCTTGGGCAGCTTTGTTCGATCGCACAGCAAAATCAAATCGAAGCTGCGAATTATGTGCTAACGGTAAGTCGCCGCTGGAGTCAGAGTCAGCGTTCCACTGCCTTGCAGGCTATGTTTCTTGCAGCGACCGCCGATGAGATGGGTGAAACACAAACCAGGTTGCTCGCTAGAATGCGGGAGACGCTGGAGTTCACCGACTTGGAATACGAACAAGCGATTGAACAAGCGTTACTTTGGGAAGGTGTATGAATCCCTCGCTCGCTCGCTCGCTCGCTCGCTCGCTCGGCTGAGGCTTAGCGATTTTCCTGCTCAAGCTTGGGTATTCGTTTCTGGCGGCGACTTGAAATCGACTGCGCGATGCTCTCGGGCCGCTTGATAGCACGCATCAACCAACCGCATCGTTTGCAAGTTGTCTTCACCACTAGTGGTCGGCTTATCGCCCGATTCCATCGCACACAGCAATTCGGCCATCGGGCCAGCGAACGCATCGGGAAACCACGCTTCTTCCCAGCGGGGGCGATGCCAGCAACCGTCAACGGTGGTGGTGTAGTCGATGGTGCTGGGGCATTTTTCGGGATACCGGGGCCAACCAATTTGGCCCATCGCTAATCCTTCGGTGCCTTCGACTCGCCACTGAATCTTCAGGTCCTCGGCCGCTCCCTCGCGGGCTGGACCCGTCCAGACATCATCGCAAATGACGCAGCGTAGCCCCGAATCGTATTCCAGGATGTATAGGCCGATGCCGTCGATATGCTCAAACTTAGTACGTGGATCCGGACGAAAGCTCGCCAATATGCGTGTTGGATCACCGAACCAATATCGCATTGTGTCCAGGTGGTGGATCGACATGATGCGACACGTCAGCCAGCCTTGACGCTTCTGCCAAGGCATCCAGTGAGGAATGGCCCGCATGTCGATGGACGCTAGGACAGGGTCTCCAAACCGCCCCTGATTGATGAGTGACTTACAGGCATGGATCGAGTGGTCATACCGCATATTTTGGTTAACGACCAATGTGATTCCAGCTTCGCGACAAAGACGCACGATTTCTGTGGCGTCATCCGTATTCGCAGCAAGTGGTTTTTGGGCCAGTACTCCACGAATGTGTGGTCGAAGAACTACCTCGCGGATGACCTCCAGTTGCACATCAGGCGGGACTGCGATGTCGATGACCTGTAATCGTTCATCGTCCAGCAGTTGATGGTAGGAGTCATAGACGAATTTAATGCTGTGGCGTTGTGCGGTTTCCTCGGCTTGCTGTCGCCGTCGAGTTGCAATCGCTAATGGCTGGAAACCAGCTTTGTGATAGGCCACTAAATGGCAGTCAGTCATGATGAAGCCGCTGCCAATGCAACCGATCGGCACTGCAAGATCACGTGGCATGCGGGGAAGGTATTCCAAGTCGTTCATATTCATTTGGTCTTGGGGTCACCCTGTTTGGTTGGGTAGCGATTTCGCGCTGGCATCGTGGTTAGGGTCTAGCCACGACACATCCGCTTTGTCGTCGGCAAACCTTCGTACGCCCATCTGCTTGATTGCGAGGTCATCCAAGCGATCCAACGGCGTGTAGCGAGGGTGATGCGTATCCTTATAGGGATCGTTGCTTCGAGCGTTGTAGCAACAGATCATCGACCAGCGTGGGTGCGGTGATTCGTTTTGATCACTGCGATGCAAGAGGTTGGAGTGAAAGAAAACGACGTCACCGGGATCCATTTCGACATAGACCAGCTCAAACTTTTTTAGGATTTCTGTGACGCGTTCAGGATCTGCACCTGCCTGTTCGCCAGACAAGACGTGTTGCACTCGCCCGCAATGATGTGAGCCGCGGATTACCTGTAGACAACCATTCTCCTTTGTCGCTGGATCGACTGCGATGAACGCGCTGGTCAGATTTGGCGTCAGGACACCATTGTCGTACCAGTAGCCATAGTCTTGGTGCCACGCCCATGCCCCACCAACTCGAGCGTCCTTCATGATCATTTTGCTGTGGTAATGATATGCTTCATCACTGAGCAATTGATCTGCCGTCGCCGCCATTCGGTGGCAGCGAGCGAATGCCCCATAGATACCATCACCAGGGTGGTTCCAAAGAGACAACCGGACGGTGCCGCCTTCGCCATCGTCGCGTCCAAATGCGTGATCGTCTAATGCCTTGTCTTCTTTTGCTGAACGTCGCAATAGACCGATTTCGTCTTGGTCAAAAAGGTGCTTTAAAACAAGAAACCCATCGTGACGGTATTGTATCAATTGCTGCTCAGAAAGAGACACGTGAATACCTTAATGTTTGTGACGCAAGAATTTGAAACTCAACCGTTCGTGTACTCGACGTCCATCTTATCGTCCACCGCTGCGGGTTCCAGACGACAGATTGCCGGTTCTCGGTGACACGCCGTCGGTTTCAGGCCACAGTTGACAAAGACTGAGCGGAATGGGGGGCTATGCGGGGTTAGAACCGGTCGGCGTGCCGGTAGAGCTGATCCGCACCCTGCTCTTGCCGAATCGGCTAGCGATGTTCCGCGGCGGCCTGAGTTTTTTGGCACCTATTCGTGCGGGGGCATTGCTCTAAGGCAATCGAAGGCCTTCTGGCTGCGTCGGTTTGCCAAAATGCGTTACGATGGCACGATGAGCGAATCAAATCCAGCTAAATCTGATGGCCATGCGGTTCGCCGCGGGTTCGTCTACTGCCTCGTTGTGGCAACACTGACGGCCATCACTCTTCGTCTGATGGGCCGTATTTGGTGGTGCGAATGTGGTCGTCTCGATCTTGCGTCATGGGACATCTGGACATCGCACAACTCACAGCACCTGATTGATCCGTATACCTTTACCCATGTGTTACACGGCGTCATCTTTTACTGGTTGTTGATGCTGATTCCTGATCGCTACGTCGGGCATCGACGTTTTTTGATCGCGATGACGATTGAAGCTTGTTGGGAATTACTCGAAAACTCACCAATCATCATCGATCGTTATCGGTCCGTCACCATCTCGCTTGATTATTATGGCGATTCAATTGCCAACTCGTTTTCTGACATCGTTGCTTGTGGCCTGGGTTACTGGTTTGCCAGATCATTCCGATGGACTTGGTCGGTCGTGTTTTTTGTAATCGTCGAAGTTCTAATGCTGATTACCATTCGTGACAGTTTGGGGCTGAATATTCTGATGTTGCTGACTCCCATCGATGCCGTCCGTGAATGGCAGTCAGGGTAATGGGTGAATATTTAATCCTGTTATCCGGTATCAATTAGAATTCATGGCAGAGATGACGATTCGTTTGCGGGTGAATCCCGAAACGGGCAGGAAAGATATTGTGGTTGACCTTCGCAGCGATGACGATGCATTGCCACAAGAGCATGAACAACAACACCGGCAATTGGTCGATAAGCTGATCGCAGGTGGTGTGGTTGGTGAAAACGAGATCGGTAAGCTGGTGATCGAGCGAGATTCGATTGCGTCGACGCGGTCCAGTGCTTCGGTCCAAACGTCTGAGGAAAAGACGAATCGCCAATCCGAACAGGAAGGTGAGGCAAATTGATACTGCGGTTTCCAGGCGAGGATGTGTTGCAACTGGCGATCACGTCTGAAGCGATTCCCCGAGAGGTCTCTTCGGCGCCGGCGGCAGCTGGCCTGGACGTCGAAGGTTGCGTGTGGTTGCGACCGTCTGTCTCAATTCGACGCGTTGATTTGGCAGCGTTGCGAAAATTGGGGGTTCAACAAAAACGGTCGGCAAGTGTGCCGACCACGAAACTGCGATGCTGGCATCAACTGCTGTCTTTGCGGAGTGTGGAAGTCAATCCTGTTGAGCAGCTTGAAGTCTTGTTTTGCTTGGATGACGGGAGGCAGTTTCCTGATATCGTAAACGAGATGCTGCGGTTAGGTAACGATCGGCAACGCTTTGCGTGGGTTGCTGATCCGCGAGCAGATGTCGCTGAAATGTGTTTGCTCAGCGTTGTTGATCCGCCGCAGTACACCTTGTTGCGTGCGATTGATGCGAGTGGCGGACCCGTCGCATTCACTTCACCCGTGCCGAGAGTGTGGGTGGAGTACGGCTTTCAGCATCCGCTTGTCGAGTCGTTGCAGCCACCCGATGGACAATGGCTGTTGATTCGGTCGGATCGATCTTGGCGATGGATCGAGGCTCCGGCGTTGACCGATGTGTATCAGGCGTTGGATTTTACACCTGCCGGCAAAGTGGTTAGTTTGCCTTCGAATCGCGAGCCAGATCGAATTTTGGTTCCTGTGCGTTTGCGTGAATCATCTTCGGTAGATCCAGCCGAGCTGTGGGTTGTGCAGGCCGATGCGATGGCTCAAATCGAATCACTCTTAAGACGAAGTGATGACCGATTGTCGGGGCGATTGGCGTTTGCTGTGGCATCGGGCAGGATGCGGGACATCCCTTTTCAGGACGACGACGGTCCAACTGTCGTGTTGAAGGCAAGACGCTCGGTGTTGCCACCGCCCGAGCTGATCTTGGATGCGTTGGCGTGTCGGCCTTATTTGCGGATTCCGAATCTCTTTGTGCCGCTTGGACTGCAGTTGCAGCCTCCCCTGCGTCGTGATGCAGTGACTCGCTTGTTGGCCAAAGAGGCTGACCAAGTGCACTGGCTGGCACCCTCCGCAATGGCATCTTCGGAAATTGTGCCTCAATGCTATCTGAAGGCGGCCCGGCAGGAAGTGCAGTCAGCAGCTGGTTCTTTCTCGCTTCATTCGATCGAAGATGCGGCGTTTCGTCCGTTGGAAGATTGGGTCGAGTACGTGATCGATCACCAAGCTCAGCCTTTAAATGCATGGATTGCGTCGCATCAATTTGATTTTGAATCTTTTGTTTGTGACGACGACGAAACAGATCAAGATTCAGGTCCGGCACTGCGACGACAACCCGAGCTGTTTGCAAAAGGGGATGAGTCTGACTCGCGTGAGAATCATCAGGAATTGCGGCCACTTGAAGCGGATCATTCGGCTGCCAGCGCAATTGCGGTTGAGCAGCCGACAGAATCGTCGTTGCTGAAGCGAAACGATCCAGACTCCCCCATGGAATCACAACCCGGTCTGTTGTCAAAACCGAACCAATGGCAGGTCAGGTTGCGGCAGCTTGAAGCTTGTTACCGTGTCAGTGACGAACCCCTGGACAGCGAGGTACGCAGGGAGTTGTGGATCAAGCTTGGAGACATGAATGCTCTGCTGAATCGCCCGCATGACACGACGATCTGTTTTGCAAACGGATTGTGGCGTGATGATGACGATGCGTTTGCCTCACCTCAGTTTCAGTCGCGGGTGCAGGCGTGGTTGCATGGTGAATTGCGATGCGCTGGAATCAGTGACTTGGGTGGGGCGGAACTGGACGCGCGGTTGACTGCCGGCAAGGCTCAGGATCATCAGGTTGGTTTGGTTGTTGCCAAAATTGTCGCGGCGGCTTGCGACGGGGGTGGAGCGAATCAAATCGTAATGAAGCAGGCAAATGTTGTCGACTATCTAATGCGGCATGAACGCTGTCTTCCGGTTCGTGCGGCTTGGTTAGCTTGGTTAGCCATGTATCGCATAAACGGAAATGATCTTTTGCTGCTAGCGAGAGCTCGAGACCGGCTTTTGGAGCGTCTTTTTGATTGCGGTTTAGCACCAGAATTTGATCTGCCATTGTTTTTGCGAAGTAATGCGGCGGGCGAGAGCGAGCGACTACGTAAGGTGCGTGGCCACGCATGTGAGTTATATCAAGCGGTTAAGAGTTGGGTGCTGGAACCGGAAGTCAGTAGTTATGATCCTCAAACGAAAGGCTACGTCGATCTCCTATTCGCTTATGCAATGGCACGGCTTGGTGAAACGGTTTCATGCCAGAGATTGTTGGCCGAGGCTTCCGATGCGTTGGCCGACAAGGATGCCGTCCATCGTTGGCTGCTAGATGCCTACTCCGAGCGAATTCAGCAGTCGCTCAGTGGACAGTCTTCAGGAGCCGGATTCTCGAGCGACCTAATGGATCGATTGGAAGGGATGAGTCGTGGGCAGCGTTATGTGGTCGATCGGTTGCGACAGCGATCAAGTGTATTGGAGCCCCATGTAGCGATTGACCCGTTTGAGACGTTTCTTGAACGATCGGGTGACGATCTCAGTCGGCAGCTGCTTGAATTGCGTCGTATCCAGGATTCTGATTCGCTTGGAAGTTGCCTCGATGCGATGCTTCTGCGGTACACCGATCCCACCGACCGGATTCGGATCTTACCGGTTGCTTTGCAAGTTGTGCCACGCTTGGGTGAGCGGTTTGCAAGGCGATTGATCGGCGATGTTTGGACGGCAGTCGATCATTGCGAGCAGGCGTTCGCGAAGGCAAATTTGCTGCATCACGCATTCGTCATTGCCGCTCACTTTGACCAGATCGATCTGGTGCAAAAGTTGGTGAACATGCTTGGCACCGTATTGCCTGAACTCGTGCATGAATACATTTCGTTGACGATTGCTGACCGCTCCCAGGTGGAGGCGATTGAAACATTGATCAGCCAGTCGTTTCAGGGGATGCGGCGGCTTGGAATGCGTGACGAGATGGGGCTGCTTTATCGGCAGCTTGAAGAATCTCTCAGTGCATCCGCCGATCTAGGTACAGGTGAGCATCAGCCGAACCGCTTGTTGCTTCGTATTGCCGCTGGTTGGTATTTTTTTGGCCAGAAGGAGGCGGCTCGAGACATCACGGGCAAGGTTTTGCTTCGTTTGACGGGGGAGGCCAGGCTGGATCCTCCGACGGCACGCTTGCTATGTGGTTATCTTGATGCGGTTGGTCATGCACCGGTGGAGGAAGCGATTGGTCAATTTCTTGAAGTCTTTGCAATGAACAAGGGAACGGTTCCCAAGATCGCAAACGTGTCGACAAGCTTGACGACCGATTCTCATTTCTCCATCTTGCATCTGGAAGTCGTGGAAACTGCGGTGATGTCACTTGTCAGCGAAGGCGTTTCGCTGACTGCTGAAACGCGACGTTGGTTGGACGAAGATGAGTTTTTGGTTCGGGATCGTATTCACCGCGAGATGCGGGCTGCGGAAGAATGGGGGGTGGCGTGATGCATTGGCGTTAACTCGCATCACAATCCTTTTAAGCGGGGGGCATTGGGGTGATGCTGTGTGCCGAGTTCTGGTCGCGCCCGTCTGTTTCCTGTTCGGTACGTCTTCCTGTACGCTGCGTCCGTGGATTCGCTTTGCTGGGTGAGGTTTCTGCCTGACCACCAGGCCCCTGGTCCAAGCTTCCCCTCGCGAACGACAATTTCCCTCGCGAACGACAATTTCCCTCGCGAACGACAATCCCCCTCGCGAACGACAATCCCCCTCGCGAACGACAATCCCAAGTCTCATTTCCACCTCTTTGTTATCCGAAGTCATGAGTACTGAGTCGACCACCGCAGATCAATTGAATTTTGATTGCTTGCGGGAACAAGCTGATTCAATTCGAAATCGTTTAAATCGTTTTCGATCATCGCTCGGTCGGCACTTCGTCGACAAGCAGACCTTGGTCGACTTGATGGTCGTTGCCGCTGTCGCACAAGAACCATTGTTGTTGGTGGGGCCCCCGGGTACGGCCAAGAGTGACTTGGTGCTGAAGTTTAAAGATGCCTTGGGGATCAGTCAGGATGATTACTTTGAGTATATGCTGACCCGCTTCACCGAACCGTCGGAAATTATCGGCCCGATCGATATCAATGAACTGCGTGATGGACGGTATATCCGTCGTGAACAAGGTAAGTTGCCGACGGCCAAACTTGCGTTTTTAGATGAGATCTTTAAGTCGAATTCCGCCATCCTGAATATTTTGTTGACAATCGTCAACGAGAAAAAGTTTTATCAGGACGGTGTCCCGCAGTCGGTTTCGCTTTGTGTCCTGTTTGCGGCGGCCAATGAGATTCCGGAGCATGGTGAATTGAATGCCCTGAAAGATCGGTTCGTCTTGAAGGCCGAGAGTTTGTCGGTCCAAGCCGATCGTTTTACGGATCTGATCGATGCGGGCTTGAAAGCCGAGGTCAATCGCAGTTTGAATCAGAAACCGTGGGCGGAAGGTCACGCCAGCCTAGATGATCTGGTCAAAGCCAATCGATATCTCATGCATTTGTTTTCCCAACAGACTGCCGATGGAATGAACGATCGGCAACGTTTTTTTTCCGACGATGTGTTTCGAGAATTCCAACGAATCGTCAAAACACTTGTTCGTGAGGATCGCATTTTTATTAGCGATCGCAAACTGGTGAAGCTCTACAAGTTGTTGCGTGTCCGTTCGTGGTTACTGACCGGAGGGACGGTCACGCCTGACGATTTACAATTGCTGATGTACTTGGGTGAAAGCCCCGAAGAAATGGCACTGTTGCGAGAGAAGGTGCCATTGTTGCTTGGACTGTGACCCATGGTTGCTCCGTCTGTGGCTATGGCTGAAGGCTCCGGTCCGGGAATCTCACCGCAAGTGAATCTCACCGCAAGGGTGGAGCCACGTCGTGCACGGATACCACTTCGCTGATTCGAAGGGTACCCGTTGAAGCATGTCAGAAGATGCTTGCTTTGATGCCGTAGCGATCGCTTTTGTGACGACAGCGATTGCCCTTTTGACTACAGCAATTGATCGAGTTCTTCCGTCAGTTTTGCGAAGCGATCGAGAGTTGTCTTGACGGGTTCGGGAGAGGTCATGTCGACCCCTGCATCTCGTAGTAAATCGAGTGGATCCTTGCTGCAGCCACCTGACAGGAAAGACAAGTAATCCGCAAGCTCTTGCTCACCGCCATTGAGGACGCGTTGTGAGAGTGCAACCGCGGCGCTTAGTCCCGTGGCATATTTGTAGACGTAAAAAGCACGGTAAAAATGCGGGATTCGGAAACATTCCAACTCCAGCGATTTGTCAATTACAAAATCGGGACCGAAGTAAGCTTCCAGAAGTTCGCGGTAAATCTGTCGGAACGACTGGACGGTTAGAGGCTCACCCGCTTCCGCCATTTCATGGGTCCGCTTTTCGAACTCGGCAAACATAGTTTGCCGTACAACCGTTGCCCGAATGCTGTCGAGTTCGTTGTTGATCAAGTAGGCCCGCTCATTATCGTCAGACGCGTTTTTCAGCAGGTGATCCGTTAACAGTTGTTCGTTAAAGGTGCTGGCAACCTCGGCTACAAAAATGGTGTAGTTGTAGTATTGATACGTCTGGCTGCGGGAGGAGTACCAGCTGTGCATCGAGTGGCCGGCTTCATGCGTCAGCGTGAAGACATCGTTGAGGACTTCTGGTTTGAAGTTCATCAGGATGTACGGATCGCCGTCAAATGTCCCGCAACTGAATGCGCCGCTCTGCTTGCCGCGGTTAGGATAGCGATCGGCCCATCGTCCCCGCAGTCCCTCTTCCAGAACACCAACGTACTCGCTGCCGAGCGGTTGCAGCGATTGAAGCACGACTTTGGTCGCACCATCCCAGGTGTGGTGCTTTTCAATGTCGCTTAGGATCGGCACATAGGTGTCGTAGTGGTGCAGATCTTTCAACTCCATTTTTCGCCGGCGGACATCCAGATAGTGATGTACGTTCGGAAGACTGTCGCGGACTGCCGTGATTAGGTTGTCGTAGACATTGACCGGTACGTTATCGGGGAACAAAGCTGCTTCGAGACTGCTGTCGTAGTTTCGTGCTTTGGCATAATAGACGTCGCGTTGAATGCTTCCGCAGAGGGTTGCAGCCAAGGTGTTCTCGTGAGTTGAGAATTGCCCGTAGTATTGATCAAACGCTTGACGCCGGATTTTGCGTTGGGGGCTGATCAGGAGCTGACCAAACGTGGCATGCGACAATTCCATGATGCGACCGGTGTGGTCTTCGATTTCACCAAACCGGAGGTCCGCATCGTTGAGTTGTCGAAACGCATTGCCGGCGGCGGAAGCCATTTCGCCTTGCATGGCCAAGAGACGCTCTTCCTTGTCGGTCAACGTGTGTGGTCGATAACGGACCAAACGTTCCAGTTGCAGTTGGAACGGTTCCAGCGCCGATTGTCCCAGGAAGTCAGACATCGACTGTTCGGGAATCGCGAGAATCTCTGGCCGCATAAAGCTGGCAGCCTGGCCCGCCCGGACAGCGAGATTTTGAAACCGAGCCTTCATCGCCTGGAACTGACTATCGGTTTGATCCTCGGTCGTTTTCAAGAAGGCATACGTTCCCAGCCGCTCTGCGATGCGGTCAAAGTCACTGTCGAAATGCAGGGCTTCCGCCAGCACCTCGGCCGACTCGCCAAGCCGTCCTCGATAGGATTCGAAGGTCGCGATCTGTCCTTCCAGCTTCGCAAAATCGGACTCCCAGGCTGCTTCGTTTTCATAGAGGCTGGAGAGGTCCCAGCAGTCTTCCGTTTTGACTTCGTTTCGATCAGGCAAAGTGGCTGTGCTCATCCGTCAATTCTCATCCGTGGCGGAGTGGTAAATTCAGTCGCCGTATTGTAGCGAAGCAGCATCGATTGCCACCCACACGTGATTCGAGCCAGATAGAAGGGGCAAGCAAGACTGCATCGAACGATGGGTGGACACGAAAAACGAATGGTTGGCGTAGGAGTGGGCCTGCTTTCTCCAACGTGTGATGGACCGACTGGAGTTGGGGATGCGAGATTGGTCGTCAAGCCGTTTTTGCGGGGAGACCGTTGCCCGTTTTATCGCACTTGCTTCCCAACACCTGCTCGAAGGCACCGGTGCAATGACAACCGCCACGAGGCCATCCTGAGCGAGGAG
>JBMYRF010000029.1:0-1994 GCA_049602075.1 Rubripirellula sp. | reverse complement strand
TGCTCGAAGGCACCGGTGCAATGACAACCGCCACGAGGCCATCCTGAGCGAGGAGGGCTGGGAATCAGTTTTGGTCGAGGCAAAGGTTGTTCGCAGGTGGCCGGGACTCCAATTGCCGGGATCCAAGTTATTTTTCCGCGATCCCAGATGATGTGTGATCCCAGATGATTCGTGATCCCAGATGATTCGTGATCCCAGATGATTCGTGATCCCAGATGATTCGTGATCCCAAAGAATGTGTAATCCCAGCTGATCCCTCTACGCGTCTGCTTGGATAAGCCGATCATTCCAGCCAAATGAAGTTGGAAGAACGCTTCTGCGTCCGCAGGTGCGCGGTTGTCCGCGGCGAGCCTCTTACAGCAGCCTCATGAATTCTCGCATCCAGGCGGGATGGGCCGGCCAAGCGGGGGCGGTGACAAGATTGCCATCTACGTGGGCTGAGTCCATTCCGGCGGCTGGTTCGATGTAGCGTCCGCCGCCGGCCGCGACTTCCGGGCTGACAGCGGGATAGCAACTGCAGGAGCGGTTTTGCAGCACACCAGCTGCTGCCAGGATCTGAGGTCCGTGGCAGATCGCGGCGATCGGCTTGCCCGAATCGGCAAAGTGCCGCACGATCGCGAGGACTTGGGCGTTCAGCCGTAGGTATTCGGGGGCTCGACCGCCCGGGATCACCAGCGCATCAAAGTCCGCTGGGTCGAGGCCGTCAAAATCGGTGTTAATGGCGAAGCGGTGGCCCGGCTTTTCGGTGTACGTTTGATCGCCTTCGAAATCGTGGATGGCTGTCGCGACGGTATCGCCGGCCGATTTATCGGGACAAACAGTCGAAACGTGATGATCGGCACAAACCAGAATCTGGTAGGGAACCATCGCTTCGTAGTCTTCGACGAAGTCGCCCACGAGCATCAAAATTCGCTTCGAATCGGCCATCTCTTGCCTCTTAATCGGGGAAAGCAGGGGAAAAGTGTGATTTTATCGCTGTCCCCCAAGTCCGCTATCGCTGTCGCTGGGAATTGAGAATTCTCTGTTGTTGCCGGCCAAATTTTCGGAACTGTTTTGTTGGGCGGATCAACAAAGATTCGCGGTTGGTGGTGGCTTCAATTAAACTACGAGCGTGCCCATCCTGCTTTTTGAATGGTTGTGGGTTCGCTCTTCTCGCATTTCTCCGTCAACTTCTTGGATTGTCTCGGACATGATTCGCTCCACGGCTCTTGGCTTCATTCTGATCGCTTCGGGGATGGTTTCGATCGGCTATGCCTCCGATTTGATGACTCCTGAAATCATGCGGCAGCTCGGATTGACCCAATCTTGGGCTCGACCGATCCCGGTTCCGGCCGGTGCCCAAACGATCGCTGATCAACAACTCCATGTGCATGAAGAGAATCCGCGAGAGTACGTCGAGATCGTTGAAAAGGTGAAAGCACCCGCAGCGGGTGAAGCCGCCCCAGCGGAGGGCGAAGAAGCTCCTTCCCCAAAAGTCATCGCTCGGATTGCTGCGGATCGATTGGGAATGGATGGTCAGCCGATCGGGCGAAAAGAAGCTGAGCGATTGGCGAGCAATGAAATCCGCCGTTTGAAGCGACGTGGTGTCGACGCTGAGATCAACTTTCGCACAGTACCTCGGATCAATTTGTACTCAATCTCGACCGACGGCACTCTCGATTGTCGCGATGCGGAAACGGGTGAGCCAATTTGGATGGTCGGTGTCGGCGATCGACGGTTGCCCTACGGGGCCCTCGGTACCAGCGAAGAATACATCACCGTGATCAACGGGAGCAATCTATACACCGTCGAATCGGCGACCGGAGAGGTCATCGAGGATGTCGATCTGATCGGTGCACCCAGTCTGGGAGCGATCAACTCGGGGCGGTATGCAATGGTGCCAATTGTCGGTAGTGGGGTCGCTGGCTATCCACTCGCCGAGCCGGATCGCGTGCCGTTTAAAGAAATCGTTGTAGGTGAGGCACTCGCACTTCCTACCAAAGCCCCCAAAAGTA
>JBMYRF010000028.1:96667-99164 GCA_049602075.1 Rubripirellula sp. | reverse complement strand
AAGGTTTACTTTCAAGGGCGGTCCAGATTGCCGGATCATCTTTGATTCGGTCCACCTCTGGAAAGGTGAAGAGTGACTGATATCCAGAGACCACGAGGCAGCAATCATCAGGAGCAAACGACACCATGAAATACATACTTTGTTTGTTCTTGATGTACGCAATTGCGGAAAACGCTGCGGCTGAGTCTCCGAAGAACATAGTTCTCACTTTGGCTGACTATCGAAGGGCCAATCCAGATGCGGAAACCGTGTCTTATACGGAGGTAAAGAATACGCTCGCTGAGACTTGCAAAATCAACACTCGCAGCATTACCAATTTCTTCTTGGGTAGCCTGTGCGACTACGAAACGGTGGGTGGCAACCGCAATAAAGCTATCGTTCTACCCGAAGAATGAGCCGCCGTTTTCATTGGTGATATGTTGGCGGATCGGTACGGTCAGGAGAGGTTTTGGCGGGTTATTGGCGGAAGCCAATCTCGCAAAAGACCGTAAAAAGCGTTGTTTCCCTATCTGAGTAGATGGGGGAGTACACCCGGAGGGATTCGAACCCCCAACCCTCGGTTCCGAAGACCGATGCTCTATCCAGTTGAGCTACGGATGCATTTCACCATCTCGGCTGCCGCTATTATCCAGCCTTCTTGACTGCTGTGAAGCCCAAGTGGGGCATCTCTCACACACTCTGTTCGATGGAGGTTGAAGTATGCCCGGCAGAATCAGGATTTGCAAGCCGGACCATAGCGGTTGATTGAAACCGCTGCGGCGCATCGAACTGCTTTTTGCTTGAAAATACTTCACGGATGGCGGAATCGCTGCGAAATTCTGGTCATCACGCATTTCCCATCCCGGTTCAAGGCTCCGGGGATATTCTCTACGGTTCGGTTGGCAGTCGCACTGGCACTGGCCCTCCAGGCAGCGAGGATTTCTTGGCCGAAACCATCTTTGCAGCGAGGATTCGCTGCTTCTCACAAATCCGCGGATCCCGGCGGAAATTCTGTCGCTGTTGCTCGCGAATGCTTCGCCTCATAATGCTCCGCTGAAAGATTGGGGCATACCTCCTGTCGCTGGCATGGGTCACGGACCACATGCACCATGTCACTGCTGGAAAAGCGAAGCAAGTTCTTTTCGCAAAGCTGAACCCGTTTTTGAAGGTGAATACACGACCTCTGATTGCTCCGATCGAGAGATTGCGTTGGGTGATTTGTCTTGTCTCGGCTCAAGCTAGGACGCTGGTCCCAGGACGCTGGTCCCAGTCCAGGCTCGTAGCTCCAAGCAATCTGCGGGCCGAAAATGAATCGCATGTTGCGAATTTAGAAAGCCAGCGATTAAGAACGGGCGTGATCAATGATCGAGACCTGGTTTCCTGCTTTCCGCCAAGAGGCATTCGTGGCGTCCCTTTCTTTTCGCATCTTCGCATCCCTGAGTGTTTTCTACCGCAACGGATGCAATCACAGAAAGCCAAATGTCGACCACCTTTCATGGGACCACGGCAGGAAAGACATCGCGGTACTGGTCGGTCACCCGATTGACTCGCGATCTCAGTCGTTTCGGCGTCGGGAAAGCTGTTTGAGGATTGCAATTGGAAAAAAGGATTCGTCGCGGGCATCAAGCGTGTGCGATAATGCACGGACCAATCCTCGTTGAGACCAGCCTTCGCTGAGACCATTCGTCCTTGATTTTGGCACCGATTGAGATCCACCCTGGTTCGATAACATAAGGAGTTCAATTTGCCAGATCGCAGGCAGCACCGTGGTCCGCATCCACAAGATGAGCGACTCTTTGCCGATTCGTATGAGCAAGTGCTTGTCGTCGCAACGAATGAACTGAGTTGGTTGCTGAGTCGCGGCTATGCGATCTCTTCGTCACTCAAACTGGTCGGTGACCGACATGCTTTAATCGCTCGTCAACGATTGGCGATTTCGCGAAGTGCCTGCTCTGAAAAATCCCGGCAGGTTCGACGGCAGCGCCGGATTGACTCGGTTGATTTGCGACAGAGTGAATTGTGGATCGACGGGTACAACGTGTTGGTTAGCATCGAGGCGGCGCTTGGCGGAGGCGTGATTTTGCAGGGGCAAGATGGTTGTTACCGCGATATGGCCAGCATGCACGGTAGTTACCGTCGCGTTGAGGAAACGGTCCCGGCAATCGAGCAAATAGGTAAGCAACTTGCCCATTGGCAGATTGGTCACTGTCGCTGGTTGCTCGATCGGCCCGTTTCAAACAGCGGTCGGTTGAAAACGCTCCTTGCAAAGATCGCACGGCAGTATGGCTGGGACTGGCAGGTCGAACTGGTTGTGGATCCCGATCCCATCCTGGCGAGATGCGAACACATCGTGGCTTCGGCGGACAGTCAAATTTTGGATCGAGCAAATCGTTGGTTCAATCTAGCCCGAGAAGTGATCGATCTGCGGATTCCCAAGGCGTGGGTCTTGGACCTTGGAAACGGCCAATCCCAGTCACTCGATTCCCAATTTCTCGATTCCCAATTTCTCGATTCCCAG
>JBMYRF010000028.1:49887-96570 GCA_049602075.1 Rubripirellula sp. | reverse complement strand
TTCTCGATTCCCAATTTCTCGATTCCCAATTTCTCGATTCCCAGTGTGGCGACCTCAGTGAGCAACAGTGAGCAAAGACGCGGGATTGATCGAGGTTTGAGGCCCGGCGGTCGAGGTCGGACGGTGCGGGTCGAGCAGAAACGTCGTCAGGAAAGAGGGCAAACGAAAAGGACGGTTGGCGAAGTTCGTGCTAAAGTAGAGGGGCGACTCTAGCACGCAAGGGCGGCGATGGGATTGACATATTTCAAGCGTTTTCGGATGGAATACGACCTTCGGGAGTCGGTTCCCGCGTCGGTACCGATGCCCCAGGGGTATGAATTGGTTCCATTCGCTCCCGAATTGATCCGTGATCATGCGATCGCAAAGTATCAGAGTTTCCGTTGGGAATTAGACGCGAATGTTTTTCCGTGCCTGGGGCGTCGGGATGGTTGTTTACGGCTGATGCGAGAGATTGCGTCTCGTGCTGGTTTTGTTCGCGAGGCGACCTGGCTGTGTCGATATCGTGACCCAGAATCTGGTCGCCCCTTGGCCGTCGGAACGATCCAAGGCTTGCAGCTTGATGGGTGGGGTGCGGTTCAAAATTTGGGGATTGATCCCGATCACCGTGGCCGAGGTCTTGGCACGATCTTGCTGTCGCGGGCAGCAGAAGGTTTTCGTGCCGAGGGGTTGCCGCGGATGCACTTGGAAGTCACCACTGATAACACGTCGGCCATCCGATTGTATGAGCGACTCGGTTTTCGGCGGGCAAAGGTTGTCTACAAGGCGGCCGAGGTGGCTGGCGTCTAGGCATTATAAGCTCGTTTTTGGTGCCACTTGCTGTTGAAATCGCGAATTGGTAACGACTGCTGAATTGCTTATACTCAGACGGTTACGAAACCAAGCCGACGGAGAGACGATGAAGAGGCCAGAGCCGAATCGAAGGTGTGATGGTGTCCTGCGACGTGATGCATTTCGCGTGGGTGGACTGACCGCGTTCGGCCTCAGTTTGAATCAGTGGTTTCAGCAGCGAGCGATTGCCGGTCAGCGAGAGGCCGCCGCCGATTCTTGTATTTTGATTTGGTTGGATGGCGGGCCGAGTCATCTGGAAACATTTGACCTAAAACCAAATGCCCCGCAAGAAGTTCGCGGACCGTTCCAGCCGATCGCTACCTCGGTTGCCGGCATTCAGATCAGCGAACACTTGGAACGTACCGCCAGTGTGATGGAACAATTGGCGATTGTCCGTTCGATGACTTCACCTCTCGGAGAGCACAATTTTGCCAGTCACTATTTGCTGACTGGGTATAAACCGTCGCCGGCACTCGCCTATCCAGGGATGCCGTCGGTAATGACCCATGTGCATGGGGGAGCAACGGCGATTCCCAACAATGTCGCTGTTCAACGTCCCAACGCGATGGCCGGACGAGGTTATTTGCGGTCTTCAACGTCGCCGTTTGTCGTCGAGGGTGACCCCTCGCGGCCGGGTTTTCGAGTCAAGGATTTGACCGCCTCGGTTGCCTTAAGTTCCGAACGAATGGCCCGACGTCGAGCGTATCGAGAGCAGGTCGACCAGATGGCTGTCCAAGCGACAACAAGTGGTGCGGATGCATCGTTCGAGCAGGCGTATCGCTTGATCGCTTCGCCGGAAGCTCGCGAAGCATTTGATTTGGATCGTGAGCGGGAAGCAACACGATCGCGATACGGACGACATCAGTTGGGTCAGAGTTGCCTGATGGCACGCCGATTAATCGAAGCTGGTACCAAGTTTGTCACAGTAACAGATCGTGGTTGGGACACTCATGACAATCTTTTCACACGCTTGAGAGAGGGTTTCACCGGCGGCACAGCTGGGAAAATTCCAAAGTTAGATGTCGCGTTGTCAGCGTTGATCGGCGATCTTGATGAACGCGGCTTGTTGGATTCAACCCTGGTGTTGGTGATGGGAGAATTTGGTCGAACGCCTAAGTTGAACCCGCGTGGTGGTCGCGATCACTGGCCGCGCGCGTTCAGTGTCGCGCTGGCTGGCGGCGGCATTCGGGGCGGCCAAGTGGTGGGGCAATCCGATTCACATGGAGAACGTCCTGCCGATCGTCCAATCAGCCCTGCTGATTTGGTTCGTACCGTCTATCATCAACTCGGGATCGATGGTGGCCTTGAATTAAGTACCGACGATGGCCGGCCGGTGCAGATCAATCGGGACGGCACTTTGATCAACGAGTTGATCTCGTGATTGATTCTGGTCTTTCTCGGCGACGGTGCTTGGCCAGCTTGATGTTGAGCGGTGTTGCGATCAACGGATGGTCTTTGGCGAACTGTGCTGAACAAGCACACCGCCCTCACATCACGGCAATCGTCTTTTCGCCGGGTGGAAAATCGGTTGTTGTTGGTTCCCAAGCCGGTGTAGAAGTTCGCGAATCTAATCCGCAGCTAAGGCTCAAGAAAACGATCGCCGTGAACATGGACTCGGTTCACGATCTTTGTTTTTCACCCGATGGTCTTTGGCTGGTGGTGGCTGGTGGTTCACCAGGTGAAGCGGGCCAAGTGGCTTGGATCCATTGGCCCGAGGGTAAACTCGATCATCAGGTCGCTGTTCATGATGACGTCGTGTATCAAGTCACCTTTTCACCTGACGGATCTCATTGGTTCACGGCGTCCGGCGATGAGGTTTGCTCGGTATTCCGTATCAACGAACCGAAGCCGATCACACGGTTTACCGAGCACTCACGAGCCGTTTTGGGAGTTGCAGCGTTACCCGATGGAGAGACGGTGGTCAGCGGTTCGCGTGACGAAACGTTGCGAGTTTGGAACGCCATCAGTGGTGAACCGATTCGCACGCTGCACAATCATTCACGTGATGTAATGGCATTGGCTTGCCAGCCCAACCAGACCGGATTGCCAATGGTGGCGTCAGCGTCGGCGGACCTTACCATTCGTTTCTGGCAACCGACGATTGGACGGATGGTTCGGTTCGTCAAGTTACCAAGTACGCCGTTGGCGATTACTTGGGTGCAAGCAGGAAACTTGCTTGCCGCCGCGTGCGAGGATGGAAAGCTGCGATTGATCGATCCGATCAAGGTTTCGATTGTTGAATCGATTTTAGTCAGCAACGATTGGCTATTCTGTACCGCTGAGAATCCTCGGCAATTTGGGCAGATGGTGGTGGGCGGGGCTCACGGCGGCCTGACCTTCCATCAATTCAAGTTATGAGCTGAGCGTCGAACTTATTGCATAAAGCAGCCTCGCGATGATTGATCCAAGCAGCGAACAAAGCAATCCACTCGACCATCCCGACCAATGGGAGGACGAGTTGCTGGGCAGGTATCCCACCCCAAAATCGACAAAATCCGATCGTGAGTTTCGCGATTACGAAGCGGAGCAGCGTCCGAGTGTCAAAGAGTTCTATCGGTTGAATCACCGTTATCAGACCGTCACATTTGTCCAACAGAAACGTCGAGAATTCCTGTCCCTCGATCGGCGGCGAATGGGGGTTTGGGAAGCGATGGAGTTCTTGAATACGTTGGTTGATGATAGCGATCCTGACACCGAGTTAACGCAAATCGAACATCTGCTGCAAACTGCTGAGGCGGTGCGGCATGATGGGCAGCCCGACTGGTTTATACTGTCCGGATTGATCCACGATTTGGGGAAAATTTTGTGTTTGGAAGGTGAGCCACAGTGGGCCGTGGTCGGTGATACGTTTCCGGTCGGCTGTGCGTATTCTAAAAAGATCGTATACCACGATTTTTTTCACGCCAATCCAGATTGGGTGGATAGCCGTTACAACAGCCAGTTCGGCATTTACAAATCAGAAACTGGGTTAGACAACGTGTTGATGTCTTGGGGGCATGATGAATACTTGTATCATGTCATCAAAGATTACTTGCCCATCGAAGCACAGTACATGATTCGGTATCACTCGTTCTATCCTGCCCATCGTGAGCGGGACTACGAGTATCTGTTTGATGAGCGTGATCACGCGATGTTTGATTGGGTTCGGAAATTCAATCGATACGATCTGTATTCGAAAGCAGAAGCTCCGCCAGATGTCGAACGCTTGAAGCCTTATTATGAGCAGCTAATCGGCAAATACTTTCCGAGTCAGATCGCCTGGTGATTGAAAAGCGAAAGCAGTTGTAAGAGACCGAGCTTTGTTCAGTGATCTGCTTTGCGGAATGGTTTTCGGTTCGGTGGCACCCGCTGGCTTCGATTGCATTCGCTTCCGATCTGCATTGGAAGCCCACTGTATGTCGTCAATTGCTCTCGCTTGTGATGCCAAGACGCTGGCTCGTTCGTTTCGCGTGGTAAAGGATCAATGCGATTTGAGCCTCTGTAAAACCGTGGGTTCGAGCACCACCGCTTCCGAATTGCTCGCCAGCACTGGTCATGATGTTGGTGGGCGACTTTCCACTTGCGCCGGGAACTCCCACATGCCCAAGTCCGAAGCAATGTCCCATTTCATGGGCCTCGGGATTCTGAATTTTATTACCCAGACGCTGCCAATCGAGCATCAGGTAAGGTCTGTTTGAATTGCGTTTTCCGTGGGAGGTCATGTCAGAGAACTTTGGACCGCTTGAATAACTGTCGAAAACATAAAAATTGATCGCGTTTGGATCACGGACCCGAGTGTCTTTGCATTGGTTAAACGCACGAGCGATGCGATTGGAATCGTAAGGTTCCGTTGAGTCGCCATACTGAATCAGATCCGACTGCGTGTCTCGGATTTCGGCATAGGACGAGAAACTCTTGAAGGTGAATTCCACGAGTGCGCTTCCATCGTAGGCGCGGAAATTACGGTTCAGGATTTCACATTCTTGTTGGCACTGCTCGATTGTGGCCAATTGATGAGCCGCTGGATTCTTGGTCAAGACGCAGAAGTGAACTGGAATGACCCGTATTGTTTTTGGGTTTGGCCGAAGGGGTGTGCCATCGGGCAAGGCGTTGCAAACTGTCCGCCATGCGAGAGCATGATGATGATTTGGATTGGCCTGTTTGAACGCTTCAGCGATCGGTAGTGCTTTGGAATAACGCTTTTCGTTGATGTGAATCTGCGTCAGAGCCCATGCGATATCAGGATCTTGAGGAGCTGCCTGGAATCCACGTTCAAAGATTGAAATCCAAGCATTAAGGTCCCACGTCCGTCTTGCTTGGAGATAATGAGGTGAAACTTTTTTTGCATGCTTGGAAAACGCAATCGTCAGAGCCAAGCGATCCGCTGGCGTGATTTGCGGTTGACGAATGGCGTCGGGATAGGCGATCAGTCTGCGCGGTCTTGGCAGACTTTCAATCGCAGCAATCGTTGACTTTACATCGGCTCCGAGAAGCCCATCGGTCAGAGAGAAGACGAGAGGCAGAAATGAAATGAGTTTGATTGCATTCATCCGATCTATCGAAGACGAAAGGGGCTGCTACTTACATTTCTGGCGACACGAACGGTAGGTCACTCTTTTTCGCATCACCGGATCTGCTTGCCAATTTGAGGAAACGGCGATGATAATTGATCGTAGCGACGCCGCGGTAAAATCAGTTCACTTGTTTTTTCGGTACTCGCTTCGCTCTCTCGCATAGGTATGTGAATCGGGTAGCCGAGCCGATTCGGGGTGTTCTTCTTCCATCAATTGTTGAAGAAATCGGCGGCACCAACCGCATCCCGTTCCAGCCCCATAGCACTCGGACAACTGGCTGGTGCGATTGGGTTGGTGCACCCGAATGTATTGAACGACTTTTCGCCGTGTGACATGAAAGCACAAACAAAGTTCGTGATCATCATCCATCAGTGGCACCATCGGTGATCATTGAGGTCGCGACCCGACAGGCATCGATGTAATCAGCAATCTCCAGTCGTTCATCAGCAGTGTGGATGTTCCGCTGACCGCAACCGAGTGTGACCGCTTCGATTCCGTGTCGGAAAAGCCAGTTGGCATCGACGCCGCCGTTGGAGACTTCACAAAAAGCTTGCCGTCCGATCTTTGCGATGGCTGCTTTCGCGGTCACGATCGACGGATGATCTTCGTGGAGGGCAAATGACTCGTAATCGACATGTGACTCGAAATCGCATTGACCGCACTCCCCTGCCTCGTTTTGGACAGCAGCTGTGGCTTTTTCAAAGGCTTGCCTTATCTCGCTCACGATTTGCTGGCGAAAGGCCGAGTCATGGCTTCTCGCTTCCGCTTTTAGATGGAGATTGGGCGTGATCACGTTGGTTGCTTCGCCACCTTGAATCACGCCAATGTTCGCAGATCCGGTTTGTTCGCCTTGAACGACTCTGCCCAGCCATCCTCGTTGGTGCAAGTCAGCAATTGCCTGCGAAGCGATGACGATGGTGCTGACACCCTGCTCTGGTGCCACACCGGCATGGGCCGGAATTCCGGTCAAATCGATCGTCATCCGCTCGCCACCGATGGCACCGCTGGTCAATTTTTCGACGGTTCCCCCATCAAAGTTGAAGGCGCGATCGACTTTTCCGATCTTGTTGACATCGAGATGACGGGCCCCTTCCAAGCCGATTTCTTCTTGAATCAAAAAACTAACCACGGCGGGTGCAAAATGCTCGTCCCCACGTTGGCAACGCTCGATGATTGCGGTCAGAATCGCGGCACATCCGGCCCGATCGTCTGCTCCGAGTCCAGTTGGTTCGCTGCTACGCACTTGAGTCCCATCGACGACTGGTTGGCTGCCGACACAAATCGGAACCGTATCCATATGGGCACTGAGGAGCGTTCTTGGGCCTTCGCCATTTCCGGGCATTGTGACGATCAGATTGCCGCAATTTCCGTCAATCCTCGTACGTTTTTCTGCTCCATCAAATTCAATTTGGGAGTCCTGGACCCCCGCCTGTTTGAGGAGTTCGACGATGGTTTCGGCGACCTTCGCCTCGTCGCCGCTGCGACCAGGGATGGCCGTGATTTGCATAAATCGTTCCAGGGCTTCGTCGGCATTGACTTCGTGATCGCTCATCCGCAGGGTACACTCGTGGGTTTGATAGGTTTGAAAGATCCTCCTGAATTGTAATGGAGGCGGAAAGTGAATTGGGCCGACCTGCGAGCGGCCCCAACCGCGAATCCGCTCCTGATTGCCAATTCACAAAGTCTTTGACCGTTGCCCGTCCCGTGATTTTTTTCGGTTACCGTTGTGAAGCTTCCTGTTGTCGATTCAACTACTGTCGATTCAACCGCCGAAAATGGTCTTTCGCGTGAATCAGACGCTCGCCAACACTTGTTGGATCTTTCGACGGAGGAATTGAAAGCGTGGATGGCGGACCATGGTCTACCTGCTTTTCGAGCTGGACAGATTTTGAACTGGGTATTTCAGCGACGGATCACCGATTTTCATCAGATGAGTGATCTGCCCAGAAAATTACGAGATGAGTTGGATGCGGCTTTTCGGATCTTCGTGACGGCCGAGCAGGAAGTGGTCGAATCAAGTGACGGGACCGATAAGTTGCTGGTCAGATTGCCGGATGGTGGCGAGGTGGAATGCGTCCTGTTGCGTGATGGCAATCGCCGCAGTATTTGCGTCAGCAGTCAGGTTGGCTGTGCGATGGGCTGTGTGTTTTGCGCCAGTGGGCTCGATGGTGTTGAGCGAAATCTGACGAAGGGCGAAATACTCGAGCAGATGTTGCGTCTGCAGGCCCGTTTGGAGGAAGACGAACGCCTGAGTCATATCGTAATGATGGGGATGGGCGAGCCGCTGGCGAATTTGGACCGAGTGCTTGCCGCGCTATCGGTTGCCAAAGATCAGCATGGGCTGGGTATCAGTCCCCGTCGAATCACTATCAGTACAGTGGGACTTCCAAAGGCAATCGACCGTCTAGCCAAAAAAGGTGTCCCGTACAACTTGGCGGTTAGTTTGCATGCGCCCAATGAGGAATTACGCAGTGAACTCGTGCCGGTCAACAAGCAAGTCGGCATGCAGTCTGTCTTGGATGCTGCCGACCGGTACTTTGCCTCCAATGGTCGGCGACTAACTTTCGAGTACGTACTGTTGGGTGGGGTGAATGACTCGGTTGAACATGCCAAGGAGTTGCAGCAGCTATTACGTCATCGCAACGTTTTGTTGAATGTGATTCCGTACAATCCGGTCGAAGGATTGCCATATCAAACGCCTTCGTCACGCTCGATCGCGCGGTTTCGCGAAGTGCTGGAAGCGGGCGGCGTGAATGTTAAGTTTCGACAACGCAAGGGAAGCGACATCGATGCAGCTTGCGGTCAACTGCGCCGCAACCGAAGCAAGTGATGCCTTCCCAATCAAGAAACCATTCGTAACCCGCATTCAAAAAGGTTTAGCTGTGAAATTTGGCGGTTTATTATTCGCACTGCTGATGGTCTCGCCCCTCTTCGGGCAATGGGAACTGCCGCAAGACAAAATGTTGACGCGGTGGGGAAAGCAAGTAACCCCTGAGAATGCTTGGCAGGAGTATCCAAGGCCACAGTTCCGCCGCGGCCAGTGGGTGAATCTGAACGGATTGTGGGACTACGCCGTGACTAAGGGTGCGACCAAGCCAAGCGAGTTCCAGGGGAAAATCTTGGTGCCGTTTGCCATTGAATCTTCGCTAAGCGGTGTCGGTCACCTGCTCGATCCAAGCGAATCGTTGTGGTATCGGCGAACCTTCAGGCATCAGACCCCGGCTGGCCATCGGACGCATCTGCTATTTGAAGCAGTCGACTACGAGTGCAAAGTTTTTGTCAATGAAACCTTGGTGGGGCATCACATCGGCAGTAGTGATCCTTTCAAGTTTGATATGACGGATGCGATTCGAGACGGCGAAAACGAGTTGCTGGTTCACGTCGTTGACCGGACCGCGCCGGAACAGACGCTTGGCAAGCAGACGCTAGAACCGCGGGGAATCTACTACACGCGAGTCTCTGGGATCTGGCAGACGGTGTGGATCGAAGATGTGCCACGACGCCACATTGCGATGGTCAAAATGAAGCCTCGGATCGGCGAAGGAACCTTACGGGTTTTGCCAACGCTGGGTGGACCACCAAGGGAGGATGAACAGCTGCGAATCACGGTAAGCAAAGACGGCCGTGTCGTGAATCTCGCCGATGCTGCGTTAAGTGTTCGGATTCCCAAGCCCCAGCTTTGGACTCCCGAGACGCCGCACTTGTATGAGATCACGATGGAATTGCTCGATGGTCAGGGTGCCGTCTTTGATCGAGTCGAATCTTACGCCGCGATGCGCGAGGTCGGGGTTGAGCGAGGATCTGCGGGACAGCTCCGCATGACACTCAATGGCAAGGTTGTGTTTCACTATGGACCACTGGATCAAGGATGGTGGCCTGATGGTTTACTAACACCTCCGAGTGATGAAGCGATGCGGTTTGATGTCGATTATTTGAAACAGTCTGGCTTCAATATGGTTCGCAAGCACATCAAGATTGAGCCGCGGCGATTCTATGCGTACTGTGACAAAATCGGGATGATGGTTTGGCAAGATATGCCAAGCACAGGGGGACGCCCTTTTTGGAGTAAGTTAGCGACAAACCCGGTGGAGGATCAGTGGCCCAAGGATCAACACGCGCAGTTCATGAAAGAATTGCGGGCAATGATCGGCAACCTGCGAAATCATCCTTCGATCGTCATGTGGGTACCGTTCAACGAACGTTGGGGCCAACATGAAACGATTCGGGTTGGTCAGGCCGTCGAAAACTTAGATGTCTCACGACTGGTCAACATCGCTAGTGGAGGTAACTTTTTTCCGGTTGGCGATGTGGTGGATCGTCACAACTACCCAGAACCGATGTTTCCGTTCGAAGATCTGCGATTCAAAGATTACGTCAAGGTTGTTGGCGAGTTTGGTGGGCATGGTTGGGTCGTCGAAGGTCACCAATGGAACCCTGCTATGCGGAATTGGGGATATGGCGATCTGCCAACATCTCAAGAAGCCTATCAAGCAAGGTATCGGAAGTCATTCGAGACTTTGATGAAATTGCGGCGGCGCGGCGTAGCTGGCGGTGTCTACACGCAAACGACCGATGTCGAAGGGGAAGTCAACGGACTGATGACCTACGATCGAGAAGTGCAAAAGATACCCGGTAGTGAATTGGCGAAATTGCACAGTGCAGCCGGTTTCTAGGCTGCAGCTTGTTCATCGATTCAGCCGGTTTTTGAATTTGTGGGCGGTTCGTTTGTGGAGACTCAAAGTTCCCGTTGCCGCGTTACACGAGCGCTATGCCAAGCCCCACTGCCGTCGCAAATACCACTCGGTCGACAAGGCGGCGGCAAATAACAGGAAGAGCATCCAGCCACTGAAGGGGCCATCGCCAAGTCGATGTTTTTCGACGACTGGTGTTTCTGCTCGCTGGCGACGTTGTTGGATCGTTTCGATTAATTGATCGACTTCGTCTGGTGTGAACGCACCGCCGCCATGATCGACAGTCAGTTCGGCCAATTGCCGCAGATAGACCGGATCGGCCATTGGCAACGCTAACTCACGACTTTCATCAATGACTTGAAATGCCATCTCGGTGGCCGGCAACGCTTCACTGGTCGGTTCTGGGCGAACACGTAGGCGATAAAACCCTGGCGGCAGTTTGGGGATGGTCCCGCGAATCGACGCGTTGGTAGACAGTCCGGTACCTTCACTTGTCGATTGTGCACTGGTGGTAATCGGTTTGGTGTCGCCTGATTCATCAATGATCTCGGCCATCAAAGTTAGGCCGGCCGCTGCTCCGTTGCTGAGCACTTGGACACGCGCTTGAAAGGATGGCAGATTGGCAGACGAAAATCTGCGAGCATCCATTTCAACTTGGATCAGTTCGCTGTTTGTTTCTTCCCGACCCAATAACCACAGCATAAGTTGCCGCCAAAAGCGACGGTGGATTTCGTTGTTCCCGCCGCGCCACCATCGCCAAGTCGAATCCATTGCGACCGCAGCAGTCCGTCCGCGACCGTATCCACCGATGACCAGCAAGGGTTGATTCTGCTCGGTTTCGAGTAGTACTTGAACACCGGGAGCGACTTTGGGACCACTTAGCCGGTTCGCGCCCAGCAATGGCGTGAGCGTCGGCCAAAGTGTTGCCGGATCATCGCCCCCCATTTCAAGAATTGGATGTTGCCGTGTTAACTTGACCGCCAAAGGGCCCTCGATCTGGTCACCGGTATCTTGCTCGATGGCACCGACGGTGCGACGTTGGGAGCGATCCAGTTTGACTGGCAAGACGCGTTCGAGGGGTGAGTCGGCATAACCGCCGGAACCAAAACTGTGGTATCCGCCGAGCATCACCAAACCTGCACCATCGCCAACGGTTTCTGCCAATTGACTTAGCTGTTGATTGCCCAAGGCTGTGGCATCCAGATCGCCCAGGATATAGATATCGTATTTGCCTGGTTCAAAGGCATCTGCCAGGTCGATTGGCCACCGGTCACGAGTATCGATAGGAATCCAGCGGAAGGTCAGGTCTAGATCCGGAAAACGTCGTAGCGATCGTCGCAAGAAGGTCTGTTCTAATCTTGGAGAACCTTCCAGATACAGAATCCGCCCTCCCCCTTCACGAACGTCAACAAACGCGACTTGTGTATTGTTCGTGCTGACTAATTCGCCATCCTGTGTGTCGGCCTCTACCCGTAATCGATAGGTCCCTGGCGCGGGAGCACGAACCGGAACAGTCACCGCGGTCACATCACTCGCTTTGTCGGAAACCACATTGCGGGTGGCAAACTCGGTGACATTTCCTTCAGTGTCAAGCCACGACAAACGCACTGGGATTTCGACCCCAACCAACCCGCGTGTGAGAACTTGAAAGTCAACTTCCACTTCATTACCGGCGAACATTTGGAAACTTTCCGCCAGAGCATCAACCGACACATCTCGTGAAGCCGACGCACCGCCCGCAGGCCCGATTGGGACGGACCATAGCGGGACTCCCAGCGAATCAAGTGTTTCAATAACGCGTTGTGCGCCTGTTCCACGCACCGGCGCGGTTTGGGTACCATCGCCCATCAGCACCACACCTGCGATTGGTTGGCCTTCGGCGGCTTGTATCGCTGACAAGGCTGCTGCCGAAAGATCCGTCAATTCTCCCTCGGGGGATTCATTTTCTAAGGCTTCGGGTGTCGCATTGGCAATTCTTCGAGCTGTCTGATCGTAGGCGACCAATCGCAGTCCGAGAGTTTCGTCCATGCCCATGATGGCCCGCGATAGTTTGGCCCAGGCTTCAGCTTGGGTTTCCCAGCGACTTTGTCCATCTCCATCAGGTAGTGTCATGCTGCGTGACGTGTCAGCAGCGACGATCAAAGCAGCTTCGGTGGGGCGGTTATCGGTGCGCAACAACGCAGGGCGAAACAATGCCAACAAAAGCACGATTGCTGCCAGCCAACGAAGTCCGAGCAGCCAACGGCGGTGGTTCGGGTTCTGAGTCGGAGGCGTGACCAGCGAAATGACCGCGATCATCGCAGCTGACGCCAGCGCCGCCAGCAGCAGTGAGCCGTAGATCGGTTCGATCGCAAAGGAGGTCATCGGTTACCGCTAACTTGCGTCTTCGGAAACGTGACCTGGAACGACCAGGACCGGATGGGGACTTCGCCGAATCCGGTCTTGGGCAAATCCTTGTTCGAATCGGTCATCGACTTCGAGAGGGATCACCAACATCATCTTGCTCGATTCTCGCATTGGATTGGGAGGGGCAAGTTCACCTGCGATTGGACGCAATTGGTAATTCAGTCCCATGGATGCCGCCGTCTTGGCCATTCCACCATGCAGCGTTTGGTGAGATTTCGCCAAGGCTTCGCTGAATTGCTCGGGTTCGAATTGCGTTTCGGGTTGAATTGCTTCCAGAATCGCACGAATATTCTCGAACTGTTCTTGCTCAATGACCAGGTTCAATGTGACATCGGCGCCCTCAGCAGCGAGTCCCAAGGCCCAAGCGGCCGCACGGTGCTCCATTTCGCATTCATCACCGACAATCATTGAAACGCGATTGGCACACTCGCTCAGACGTTGGTCATCGCGACGAATCACGAGCAATGCTTTGGGGCAGCGAGAGAGAAGAACATCGATCACGGTGCCTGCGCTGTCGGTGCCGACGTCCTCGAGTGGCCGCCCGAAAGGACATGGCACAATCACCAAGTCGACAGCATGCTGTTTCAGGGCAGTCAGTATCGAGTTGTATGATTCTTCACCTTCTCTTTGAATTGGACGGGCGCCTGAAATTTCGTCGGCTCGTGAGATCGCCAAATCGTTTTGGTCGGTTGGGCCATCTTCGCGAGCATCAAGAACCAGTGTTTCGGTGTCGAATCGTTCCCGCAAGTAATTGGCAGCGTCGACGCCCGTTTCATCCTGAGGCGAACCGTCCAGTGCGAGTAAAACCCGCGATGGTCGAATCAGTGAAATCAGAGCAGCCGGTCCCACTTGCGACTTCTCAAACATTCGCATCGACGCATCGACTTCACGATCCAGGTCATTTGATTCCGATCCGGTGCTCATGCTTCAATGTCCGACGTCGAGAGTTGGTTCACAAGTGACAGTTATCACAGTTGCCGAGGCGTAGGGAATGTGACTCGCTATGGATGTGGCGCCAGTTGGGGAATCCAGCCTTGGGAATGAGCGAGCATGACAAACAGGATCGCGCCGGCGACTTGCACCACCATGATGCCGCCACCAAGTTTCAAAAATGTGCCCCAGCCAACATGTTCGTTCGCTTCTTTCTTAAGCGCGTAGATCGCGATGACACACGAAATTGATCCGATTGGTGTCCCGTTGCCACCCAGATTGCAACAAATGATGAGTGTCCACCATAAAGGTTCAGCAGGCACCGCGTCGCCGGAAATGTCGCGAACGATCGGGATCAACGTCGCGGCGACCGGGATGTTGTCCACAATCGAGCTGGCAACCGCGGAAAAGCCGCCAAGTAGTGGCACGAGCAGCGCCAAGCGATTGCCTGACAACTCAATCACTTGCTGCGCGACCCAGGAGAGTGCTCCCGTCTGTTTGACGCAACCAATGATGATGAACAAACCCATGAAGAACAGGATCACCGTCCAATTCACTTTGTGAATGGCATCTTCGACCCCTTTGCCGGCGAACAGCAAGGCGGCGGTTGCGCCGACCATGGCGACAAAATCCATGCCGACACCAAGTTGTTGTGCGAAGACAAATCCGGCCACGGTCGCCAGCAGGATGACTGCACTGCGTGTCAGCACACGCCGATCTTCGACCAACGCCCAGGGATCGAACGTTTCAATTTGTTCTCGCAAAGCGGCCTGTTCTTCTGCCGTCTGCTTCCACGGTAAGTCGTTGCGAAAAAAGAATCTCATGGCAATCACAGCGATCACCAAGCTGACCACGGCGTATGGCAAGGAAACTTGCAGAAAATGAGAATAAGGGATCTTTGCGGCGGTTCCGATCATGATGTTCGGCAGTCCGCTGGCAAAAGTCGCAATGGCACCACTGTTGGCGCAAATGGCGACGCTCAACAAAAACGGCACCGGTTTGTAGTTGAGCGAACGACAGATCACCAAAACCAGCGAGCTGAGGATCAGCATTGCCGGGACGATGGTCAGGACCGCGACGAACAGGAACGTCACACCACAGAGCGTCAAGAAGAGTGTTGAGGCGCGGCCGCCGGTAAATCGAACAATGTAAATGCTCAAAAAGTGAAAAAGGCCGCTCTTGCCGATCACATCGACCAGAATCCCCGTCCCAATGATCACCCCGAAAATATTTAGATCTTCTTCCAGAATGTCGTAAATCTTCGGGTATTCGAAGAGTCCCAGGGCCAAACTGAGGATCACCAGTACCACGGCCCCGCAGAGTGCCGCGACGGTTTTATGAAAGCGTTCAACAGCGACGCCAACATAGGTGCCCATCATGATCACGGCGAACAGGATCATGACCCACGGTGCGGCCGGTTCGATTGCTGGCCCTTCGGCGGATGAAGCCAACAGGCCAATCGCGTCGCCAAGTAAAAGCTGCATGCGATTTTGGGCCTCCTCCACCCGTCCAAGACATCGTGGTTTAAGGCTAACGTCTCAGCAACCGACCGACCAGCGGTGATCGGCGGATCCTCGCGAACTTAGAACGGCGTTCCGTGTCGAAACTAATGCTGGGTTTGGCAGCTCTCGCAAAGATAGAGCTTTCGGGCGGCGATCTCAGGCGTGTAAATCGGACCGCCGCAGGACGGGCATTCCGTTTTACCGTAAATCCGAAAACGATCTTTGGCTTGCACTTTGGATAACGGCACACCTGCTTCGCGGGCGGTGACGCTGATAATTCGACCATATTTCAGGCCAGTTCGCATCATCTTTCGAAGTGAACGCCAGAGGCGATCGAATGACTCCTTGGAAAGTTCGTTTCCCGGCGTGTAAGGATCTAACTTTGTTTCGAAAAGCACTTCCGCTCGAAAAATGTTGCCGACTCCCGCCACCACGGCTTGATCCAACAGTAGCCCGCCAATTGGCTTGCTGCTGTGCCGAACGTTTTTCCAGACCAATGAGGCGCGGCCACCATCGAGCGGGTCAGGACCCAGTTTGGCAACCACTTCATCTCGTCCCGCTTGATCGATGACACGACAAGTAGAGGGCCCGGTCAGGTCGAACGCATGGTCAGCACCCACCATTCGCATTCGCACCTGTCCGACAGGCAGTGGCGGGGGGGCATCGTGCTGCCGAAACTTTCCGTAGCGACCGAGGTGAACGTGAATGATTCGACCGCTGTCGAACTCATAAAACATGTGTTTTCCCGCCGCCCGAACAGTGCTTAGGCATTGGCCGTTGACCTTGCGGGCATCTCCGCGAAATCGACCTTGGGGACTGGTGATTCGCAGCGGATGATCACACAGAATCGAGTGGTGTAGCTTGGCGAGGTGGTGGGTTTTGTGGCCTTCGGGCATTCGATCGATTGACAGCGGCGGGAGTCATGCGGTGGGTGAACAACGGTGACGTCACCCTATGGCTGTGACATCACCCAGATCAACCGTTGACGCAACTGTGACCTTAACGGCTCAGGAGCAATCGCGATCGCGCTGCGGTAGTTCGCTCTGGCCATCCGCTTGTTCCCATCGGATTCTGCCCGGGCTGCTCGGCGGAGGTACTGGTCGAGTTTGCGATTTTGAAGCACCGCTTGCGATTGACGCAGCGAAGCGAGTTGCTGGTACTGGATTTCGGCTCCCGCACGGCGGGAAGAGTTTAGCGGTTCAAGGGAGCCTTCAAAGTTACCCACGATTGGCGTGTAACCAATCACAAATGGTCGCACGACGCCCGATACCATGCTGCCCGGGAATCCGTCCATCGTGGTCAAGGAAGGCGTTGTGCTGGTAAACGATTGCCGGCTGCCTTGGGCTGCGTGAAATCCGAGGGATCCCGAAACGCCGCCGCTGGAGAAGCCTGCTCCGGCACGGATTCCGGCGTTCGGGTCTAGATTTCCAAACGGAGCAAGTAGTGGGCCTCGTCCACCCGAGTCGGCAAACCAATTTCGTCCACGCAAGGACCAGTGGAACCCGCTGCTTTCGAAAAAGCTTGAATTCGAATTCGTGAACGGAACGGAGGTGTGGATCATTTGCCCCGAGGAGTCCGAGGGCAGTCCAAAATGAAATGCCAGCATGACGATCAGCGGCAGTGAGTTGCGAACCATTCGTCTTCTCTTCCCCCAGATAATCAGAAACTGGGTAACCAGAAAATTAGGTAACTAGAGTACTCGGCAACCATTTGAAAAATTGGGTGACTGCATACCAGTCGTTTCCACAAGTATCATACCAGTCGTTTCCACAAGCATTGAGGGATCTCCACAAGCATGAGGGATCGATTCTAGGCCAAGACAAGCTCCAGGTGAAATGCCAGCGGTCGATCGATCAGCCTTGCCGTCGTTGATCAGTAGCTGGGTGGCACCTGGGCAGCTGATCAGTGAGGGTCGACGCGATGGTCGCCGGGGAGTGGAGGCCGGAGCTGCTGGTTCAGGCAGTTTGCGTCGACTGGGTTCCATCGGATTGTCTTGTTTTCCATCGGCTTTGAATGTTTCCAATGCGGGTCTCGTGTCAGCGATTGCCAGTGGCCCTTTCCGAATGTTGGTGAATGATTCAGAATTTAACTATGAAAAAGGTGGATCTATTTACCGATGGCGCATGCAGCGGCAACCCTGGGCCGGGTGGCTGGGCGTTCATTTTGCGGTGCGGACAGACTGGCAAAGAGTTGGAGCGGAGCGATGGCGACCCAGCATCGACCAACAATAAAATGGAGCTGACGGCCGTCATTCGGGGGCTGGAGGCGTTGAGCGAGGCTTGCGAGGTGACGCTGTATGCCGATAGCAGCTACGTCCTGCAGGGGATGAGCCAGTGGATGTCGGGTTGGAAAAAGCGGGGGTGGAAACGGAAGGATGGGTCGAAATTAGTCCCCGTCAAAAACATCGAACTATGGCAGCGATTGGATGAGCTTTTGCAGGTCCATCGGGTCCATCCAGAGCATGTCAAAGGGCATGCCGGGCACGTCGAGAATGAGCGTTGCGATGAGTTGGCGGTGGCGGCTTACCAGCGTTACCTGGAAAAGTCTTAAAATGCCGTCATTTACGGGGTGAAAACGGCACTGAATCGGCTGATCCCCAATCGCGAGGAATCGCTTTTGCCGCTAGAATTTAGGGATTGTGCCAGGAGGCACAAAAGCCTCAATTCACTGTCTTTTCTCGCAGGTCTCCATGAGCGACGCTCCCACCCCGGAAACCCCCAAGGGTGATCCGACCACGCCGACACTTCCCGCCGCCAATGCGGAGTACACGGAGAAGGACCTGCAGCATCTCTCCGACCTTGAGCATGTTCGGGAGCGACCGGGCATGTATATCGGTGATACGGCCAACCGTGGCTTGCATCACTTGGTCTACGAGGTCGTCGATAATTCCATTGACGAGGCGATGGCGGATTTCGCCAAGAGCGTCTCGGTCACAGTGCACACTGACGGCAGTGTGACGGTCGAAGACGATGGCCGGGGAATCCCCGTGACCCGCCATGAACAGCTCTCCGAAGAACTCGATCGCGATGTCAGCACGCTGGAAGGTGTGATGACCGTTTTGAAGTTTGGTGGCAAGTTCGAAAAAGGTGCCTACCAAACTTCTGGTGGGTTGCATGGCGTTGGCGTGACCGTCGTCAACTTCCTGAGCCAATGGGCCGAAGCAGAGGTGAGTCGTGATGGATTCACCTGGACCCAAGAATACGAGCGTGGTGTTCCGACCGGGCCTGTACGCAAAGGACGCGCTACTAAAAAAACTGGTACCAAAACGACATTCAAAGCTGACAACCAGATCTTCAGCGTCACTAAGTACAATTTTGACACGTTGTACAAACGACTCCAAGAGCTCGCTTTCCTAAACAGCGGCGTTCACATCAAATTTCATGATGAACGAAACGGAGAAAGTGGTGACTTTCAGTATGAACGCGGCTTGACCGAATTTGTTGAACATCTCAACCGAGCCAGTGACACGTTGCACAACGATGTCATTCATATCGAAGGTGAAAAAGATGGAACGCAGTACGAGATAGCGTTGCAGTACAGCACGGAATTTACTGAGAACGTGCAATCTTATGTCAACAACATCCACACCATTGAAGGTGGTACGCACGTCTCAGGTTTCCGGAGTGCGCTGACGCGGACGCTCAATAATTACGGCAAAAAAGAGAATCTGTTCAAAGGGGGAGCCGCTCCCGGGGGTGACGATTTCCGCGAAGGGATCACCGCGGTGATTAGTGTTCGAGTCCCTCATCCACAGTTTGAAGGGCAAACCAAAACCAAGCTAGGCAATAGTGAAGTGGATGGGATTGTCAGTACGGGTGTTGGTGAACAGTTAAGTAAGTACTTCGAAGAAAACCCGCGGGTTGCCCAGATCATTGTTCGCAAAGGGATGCTGGCAGCAGAAGCGCGGGAGGCCGCGCGGAAAGCTAAAGACTTATTGCGAAAGCGGAAAGATGCACTCGGCGGAGGCGGATTGCCCGGAAAGCTGAGAGATTGCATCAGCAAAAATCGCGATGAATGCGAACTGTACCTGGTGGAAGGTGATTCGGCCGGTGGATCGGCCGAAGGAGGCCGGATGCGTCAATACCAAGCGATCCTGCCGCTGCGTGGAAAGATCATCAATGCCTACAAGAGTCGCGAAGCCAAAGTGCTCGAGAATCAGGAAGTGCAGTCGATGATCCAGGCGATCGGGACTGGCATTGGTGCCGATCAAGATCTAACCAAGCGACGGTACGAAAAAATTATCATCATGACTGACGCCGACGTAGACGGCAGTCACATCCGAACGCTTTTGCTCTGCTTCTTTTATCGGCAAATGTATGAGCTGGTGGCTCGTGGTCACGTCTATGTCGCCCAACCGCCGCTATTCCGTGTCGTCCACGGAAAAAAGAGATACTACATCCAGTCCGATAGCGAAATGAAATCTCAATTGCTCGATCGTGGTTTAAGTGACACCGTGTTCGAGGCTGAAGACGGTCGTCGTGTCGAGGGTGACACGATGCGATCGCTGTGCAAAACACTCGCGTCGATGGAAGAGTCGATTTTGGCGCTCGAGCAACACGGGTTCAGCCTGAGGACGCATGCTCTGCGGCTCGATCCCGTCACGAACAAGTTACCCACCTTGTTGCTGACACACGGCAATGATGAACATTGGTTCCACAAGCAAGACGAAGTTGAACTTTATCTAAACGAGAATAATCTCCGGCTGGATATTGAAGAGGAAGAAGAGGAAGAAGAGGACACCGAGGACCAAGACGGCTCCAATCCAGCGAACGGGGAGGCCGCTTCTGGTGATGACACCGAAACTTCCACCGAGGAGCAGGCAGCCGGACCTGTTTTCGAAATTGCTCACATGGCCGAACTTCACGAAGTTCGCACAATCAATAGTGGCCTAAAAGAACTTCTGGAACTCGGCTTCGGAATCGACGATTTGATTCCGGCAGATCGCACGGGAATGACGACCCCAAGATTTGAGCTGATTCGTGGCGAAGATATTCGACGCCCGCTGGTTGACCTGCGTGACCTGTTGCCAGAGGTTCGTGCGGCTGGTGAAAAAGGATTGCAGGTCACTCGCTTTAAAGGCTTGGGCGAAATGAATGCCGAGGAATTGCGGGAGACAACGCTTGATCCAGCAAACCGAACCCTGTTGAAGGTTAACTTGACGGATGCTGGCACCGCAGACGAAATGTTCCGGCTGTTGATGGGCGACAAGGTCGAACCACGCCGCGAATTTATCGAGAAGCACGCGTTGGATGCACGAAACTTAGATGTCTAGTCGTTTACGTCCATTCATCAATGCTACGGAATCAGCGGTAAGTTAATGGCCGCACGAATTGATTGCGGCGAGAATTCATCGGCCCGGGAAATCGCTGGGGCATAATTCGACAACCTGATCCCAATCTCAGTGACCGCCGCCATGCCGCGGTCGCCGCAGACAGCCTTTATCGCTCCCGAAGATCCTCATGAATCGCCTCGCTGATTCACTCAGCCCCTATCTGTTGCAGCACAAGGACAATCCGGTCGATTGGTTTCCCTGGGGAGAAGAGGCGTTTGAGGCCGCCCGTCGTCACGACCGTCCGATCTTCCTATCAGTCGGTTATTCTGCGTGCCATTGGTGCCACGTGATGGAGCGCGAAAGCTTTGAAAGTGAAGCGATTGCGGAATTCCTAAATCGGAATTTTATCTCGATCAAAGTTGATCGTGAGGAACGACCGGATATTGACCAAATCTATATGAATGCGGTGCAGCTGATGACACATCATGGCGGCTGGCCGATGAGCGTGTTTTTAAATCATCAGCTAGAACCTTTTTATTCGGGCACCTACTGGCCGCCGACGCAAAAATTTGGAATGCCGGGATTCACGCAAGTGCTCGAGTCGATTGCCGAAATATGGCAGAACCGCCGCGCGGATGTTCAGGAGCATGCCAGCAAAATTACCACCGCACTCCAGCAGATGGCGGTTGGTGTTTCAGAGTCATCCACTGCTGTGCCCGACCAAGTCCTTGTTCAGCGGGCAACCGATCATCTAGTAGAAGCGGTTGATCGGCGGAATGGTGGGTTCGGGGATGCGCCTAAGTTCCCTCACGCAACTGACCTCGATTTGTTGTTGAGAGTCGGTTTTGCGAATCAGGAACCCTCTTTGGTCGAAGCCGCGACGCTCACACTTGATCGAATGGCGTGTGGCGGCATTTACGATCATCTCGGTGGCGGTTTTGCCCGCTATAGCGTCGATGCAAAGTGGCTTGTTCCGCACTTCGAAAAGATGTTGTACGACAATGCTTTGCTGTGTGAAGTTTATGTTCGCGCGTTTCAGGTCACTGGGAAGGCTCTTTATCGAGATGTGGCGTGTGGCATTGCCGACTACTTGATTCGCGATATGGTCGATGACAAGGGGGGCTTTCACAGCAGTGAGGACGCGGACAGTGAAGGAGTCGAAGGAAAATACTACGTCTGGAGTCCTGATGAAGTCATTCAGGTTCTCGGCCTGGAACGGGGTGACCGATTCTGTCAGATCTACGACATCACGACTGCTGGAAATTTCGAAGGTAGTAGTATTCCAAATTTGCCGTTGCCGCTTGATGAGTGTGTTAAGCGATTTGACATAGATGCTGAACAGTTGCTGAGTGAATTGCACGAGGATCGTGAGCGTCTGCGTAAGCATCGTGAAACCCGTGTTGGTCCGGGGCGTGATGATAAGGTGCTGGCTTCATGGAATGCGTTGGCGATCAAAGGCTTGGCGGTTGCCGGCGGTGTTTTCGAACGTGAGGATTATCTAGACGCGGCACAGCGTGCAGCGACCTTTATTACCTCCAATTTGCTTTGCGAGGGTGGACGCCTGTTGCACGCGTTCCGGCAGGGGAAGTCGCATTTGAGTGGCTTTTTGGATGATTACGCCTATTGTGTCGAAGCATTCATTCACTTGTACGAAAGTACCGGCCGTGCGCGCTGGATTGGCCACGCAACTAAGTTGGCGGACCAAATGCTCGCGAGTTTTCAAGATGCTGAGCAGGGCGGTTTCTTTTACACTCCAGCTGATGCTGAATCGCTGATTACTCGCAACAAAGATTGGCATGATGGTAGCTTAGTAAGTGGCAACGCATCGGCCGCGAGCGGATTGTTGCGGCTTGCGAGATTGTCAGACCGGGATGATTTTCAGCTCGCGGCAGAGCGGACCTTTTGTGCAGCAGCAGAGGTTTTGACCCATCAGTCTGCCTCTTGCGGCGCATTGTTGGCGGCGTTGGATCGTTATTGGAATGGGCAGCAACAATTGGTTTTGGCAGTTGCCGATGATGCCATGATGAAATCTTTGCGCCCCGCTATGGTCGGCACGTTACGACCACATGCGACGCTGTCGTGGGTCATTGGGGATGCACCCAATTCAGGGCCTGTGGTTGCCTTGAATCAGCATCGTACTTCAATTGAGGGTAAGCCGACGTTGTACGTTTGCGAACAATTTGCCTGTGGGAAACCGATGCTTGAACAAGAGTTGATCGATTTCCTGGGCGAGTAAACACGACACGTCGCGAAGTGAACGACTCATCAAATTTGAGTCTCTCCGGCGACTAAACGGTTTGTTTCGAACAGGATTGCACTGAGAAACTATTTCTGGAGATTCGAGGCAACGTCAGTTCGATACGCGGAAAATGCTGGTAGCAATGCGGCGATCAGCGACAGCGTCAGGATCAAAGGCAAAATCAGCAATTCGTAATTGCTGGTAGTGAAAAAGCCCACCCGGACACCTGTTTGTTGCTCGATGCGTTCGGAATACAGAGCAATCGCTCCGTGGGCCAAAACCCAGCCAAGTGCGGCGCCGATGATGGCGACCAAGAAGCTTTCGATCACGATGATTGTGGTAACGGTTTCACGCCGCGCTCCCAACGCCCTCATGACCGCGATATCCCGGCGGCGATCATTCATGGAATTGTAAATGGCGACGAGGATTCCGACTGCTGCCACGAAGCAGGTGATCAGCGTGATCAACAGAAGAGCGGTCAGTAAGGGGCCGACGATCGCGTCCATCAGTTTGTTGATTTCACCAATCGGGGCAACGGCTTGTGCACGAATTCCTTCATTAATCGCTACCTGCATTCCGGGGCCGAACATCATGTTTCCGTTTCGAACCAGGATTGAGGTAACTTCACGCTGCGGGATCGAGATCAATTTGTAATCGGTTGCTTCCACTTCCGATTCAGCGTCGATGGCGGCGGCAGGATCTTCGGTTTCGGCTTCGGAGTTTGCGGTGGCTGTAGCGTCTGCCGCGCCATTTTCGATCGGCTTGGCGTGGCCATCCATCAAATAGAAACCTTCTAGATTGACGAATGCTGCACGGTCGTTCGGCGTTCCGGTCGGATTCATCACGCCAACAATTGTGAAGCCGAGTTCGTGGTCGTGCCCGGTTGGCGCTCCATGTGTGGGGTGAATGACGTCACCCACACCAACGTTCATTTCTCCGGCAACCCGAGACCCAACAACTGCTTCAAAATAGCTGTGTTCAGCTGAAAATTCCTGTAACGCTCGGCCAGCGGAAAAGGAAAACGGTTGATCGACATTTGGACCGTATCGCAGTTTCTCGAAAAAATCGGGCGTCGTACCGACCACCCGGAATTCTCCGAAGTAATCACCCAGTGCCAAGGGAATTACATACCCGCCAGTTACGTACGGAGCGAAGATTCCTGGTCTCTCACCCAGTTCGGGATTGCCACCAAATCGTTTGACCATCTCAGCCCGTTCCGGCTGAGAGAAGAACTCCATGTAATAGTCGTACGGCAGATTCTCAATTGGCTGGCTGAGATAAAAAACGCTGTTGAGCGTCAGTTGCAACGGACTTCCCTTTGGTCCGACGACAAGGTTGTAGCCGACCGAAGCAGTCCGCGTGAACGCATCGCTGATGACGCCGTATACAGCCAGCACCAAAACAACCAGTCCAACACCCAGGCCAAGAGAAATTGTGGTTAGGATGCTCGATAGCGAGCGATGACAGAAATTTCGCCAAGCGATCTGAAGCAGAGACATGATGCGTTCGTCAGGGGAAGGATGTTGTTCGAATCAACCAGGGTGACTTCCGGTCAAGGCAAGATTGATCGTGTCGAGTTCCTCAACACGATCAAATCGTGAGGCAATTTCCATGTCATGCGTGACCATCAGCATGGCAACTTGTTCCTCGCGACAGGTATTCCGAATCAGTTCCAGTACGTTCTCGGCGCTGACCGGATCCACGTTAGCGGTCGGTTCATCGGCCAACAAAATCTTCGGGCTGCCCGCCAGAGCTCTGGCAATCGCAACTCGCTGTTGCTGTCCAACGGACAACTGGGCCGGTCGATAATGGGCTCGATCAGCCAAGCCGACTCGTTCGAGTAGATCACCCGCTCGGGAACTATCGCGGCGCCCAGAGCCGAAAGTCATGCCAAGTTTTACATTTTCAAGGGCCGTGAACGCGGGCATCAAATTGAATGTTTGAAAGACGTATCCGATCGAACCAGCTCGAAAGCGATCACGACCCTGCTCACTAAGTCGTGTGATTTCAGTTTTGGCAATACGAATCGAACCTTCGTCTGGTACGAGCAACCCAGCAATCAGGTGTAGTAGGGTTGTTTTGCCACCGCCACTTTTCCCGATCAGGGCGACTTGTTCACCCACTGCCACTTCCAGTGACGGGATATCGAGAACCGTGAGGGACCCTCCACCCGGTTGGGAAAAGGTTTTAACTAGATCGGTGATCGCTAGGATTTCAGTCATCGTCTTCTCATCGCGCGTTGCAGGCCCCGATCGGACTCGCGTTTCTTCAATGCTTGTCGTTTGTCATGCAATTTCTTGCCCTTCGCCAAACCCATCACGCATTTCGCGATACCGCGTTCATTGAAGTAAACGCGTAGCGGGACCAGGGTCAGGCCTCGTTCGTGAGCTCGCCCGGCGAACTTGTCGTACTCGCGGGCATGAATCAACAGTTTGCGAGGTCGCCGTGGATCATGGTTCCACATTCCTGCGTTCTTGTAGTGGGCAATGTCTGAACCGATCAACCACAGTTCTTGTTTTTGGACTCGGATGTAGGCTTCATCGAGCGACAGTTTTCCCTCACGCATCGATTTGACTTCGCTGCCCATCAGCATGAGGCCGCATTCGATCGAGTCGAGTATGTCGTAGCGGTGGCGGGCTTTTCGGTTTTCGGAGACCATCACGATCTCCGGGCCCTTTTTCCCGCTCGGTTTCTTCGATCGACCTGATTTCTTCTTTCTTGCCATGACGAAGCGATTGTACGCTCGATTGCGGATGAACCGATAGCCGTTGGGAACGGGAGATCCAGTTCAGAGGATTCGTTGTGGGGGGGGAAGTAAACGATGACGTTAAAAATGACACGCGGTGGAGGCGATTGCTAGTGTGGCCAGGCGCGCATTTTCGAGGGTTTTCGCCTTATCTCGCTTCGTTATTGCTCGGTTTTCGATGGTGGCCAATCGGTCCAGTCGATGGCTGCAATTGGTCTGGGGCAACCGAAATCGGCGTCTGCCGCCATGGTCACGTTCGCCCACCGCACTACAATGCGTTGATTCGTCGGTTTTGGTTCACTTTTTACGTGCTGGCTAGATGGCTTTTCGACTCCCTGTTGTTGCTGAACCTGAAATCCCCGCTGATGCTGAGGTGAGTGGGTCGGGACGCTTACCCCGTTGGTTGAAGCGTCCGATCCCGCAAAGCAACGCCAACCATCTCACTCAGGGCTTGCTCGATGAGCTGAAGCTAGAAACCGTTTGTGACAATGCAAAATGTCCTAATCGGATGGAGTGCTACAGCCAGCAGACGGCAACTTTCATGATCTTGGGCAACGTTTGCACCCGGCCCTGTGGGTTTTGCGCGGTTCATCGGGGGCGACCCCCTCAGTTGCCAGAAGGCGATGAGCCCGATCGTGTGGCCGAGGCCGCGCTGCGTCTGGGGCTCAAGCACGTTGTGATCACCAGTGTTACCCGTGACGATTTGCCGGACGGTGGTGCCGATCACTTTTATCGCTGCGTCGTCGCCGTTCGAGAAAAAACAGGCGCCACGACCGAGGTCTTGACCCCCGATTTCGTTCATTGCAAGTCGGCCCTGAGTCGGGTGATTGAAGCCAAACCGGATGTATTCAATCACAATATGGAAACCGTGCCTCGCCTCTATCGACGCGTTCGGGGTCCCAAGAGTGATTACCGCTGGACACTCGGCATGATGAGAAAGGTCAAGGAATACAACCCGGAGGTTCGCACCAAGAGCGGGTTGATGCTCGGTTTGGGGGAGCAGCGTGGGGAGTTACTCGAAGCGCTGGCTGATCTCCGTGATGCTGATGTCGATTTTTTGACGCTTGGTCAATACTTGCAGCCCGGCGAAAAGTATCTCCCGGTGGTCCGCTACGTTCCTCCTGAGGAGTTTGAGGAGCTTGGTGAACTCGCCCAAGAGATGGGATTCAAAAAGGTCGCCAGTGGTCCGTTTGTGCGAAGTAGCTACCACGCTCGTGATATGGCCGAGATGGAGTAAGCTCGTTTCATGAGCTTTCAGCAAACACTCGAGAATGCTTGGCGTCTACATCAGGCTGGGCAAATTGAGCAGGCGGAAGAATACTACCGCCAAGTTCTCACTCAGGATCCCAAACACGCGGATGCTTGGGTGTATCTGGGCATCGCACTCTTTGATCGACGTGAGTTCGTCGAATCATCGCAAGCTTATCGCGAAGCTTTAACGTTAAGTGATCACAACCCAATTGCCTGGAATAATCTTGGCAACTCGCTGCGGATGCAGGGGCTCGTGGAGGAGGCGGATCAGTGTTTTGAGCGGGCGTTGCAGCAGAAGCCCAACTACCTTTCCGCGCTCAAAAACCGGGGGACGCTTTGGGTCTGGAGTGGCGAGGTTGAACGCGGGTTGTCCTGGTATGAGCATGGATTGAAGGTCGCGAGCGACGATGTGGAATTGCATCGTAACTTGGGAGTGATTCATCTACTGCAACAAGATTACGCTCGTGGATGGCCCGAGTACCGATGGCGCTGGCGGATGTCGGGCAATGCTCGCCCGATTGTCACAGCGCCGATTTGGCAAGGTCAATCATTGCAGGGCAAGACGATTCTGCTTTATCCAGAGCAGGGCCTCGGCGACGCGATCCATTTTGTGCGGATGGCTGCCGTTCTGAAGTCACTGGGAGCCCGTGTTCTGTTGCAGTGCCCGGCACGTTTGTTGTCGCTGTTCACTTCCGTGTCAGGAGTCGACCAGTTATTGCTGGATCAGACGCCTCTTCCTGCGGTCGATTACCACGCTTCCTTGATTGATGTGGTCGACGTGCTTTGGGCAACGACTGGCAAGATGGAATGGGGTGCGGAGGCATTTGATGATAAAGCCAGCTATTTGGCTGTTTCCCAGGAGCTCGTTGCATACTGGAAAAACTGGTTGCACGAATTGAAGCCGGGGCGTCGGATTGGGATTGTGTGGCAAGGTAATCGTGAGCACCACGCCGATGTTTATCGCAGCATCTCTCTAGAACAAATGCGTCCGCTTTCTGAATTGAAGGATGTTGAACTGATCAGTTTGCAGTTGGGCGACGGCGCGGAACAGTTGGGGCGTTGTGAATGGGCTAGCGAGATCGTTCGACTACCTGAACACTTCGATTCTCAGGACGCCTTTACCGATACTGCTGCAATCGTGCAGCAATTAGATGCAGTGGTCACCACCGATACGTCGATTGCGCACCTGGCTGGTGCCGTTGGTGCCAATGTGCATGTACTACTCGGCAAGGTTCCTGATTGGCGTTGGGGCACCACTGGAACCCGCACGCCATGGTACCCCGCAATGAGGCTTCATCGGCAAAAGACGTTGGGAGATTGGAGAGATGTCGTTGGTGAGGTAGCAGCAGTGTTGAGTGATTGAGTTAAGCTTGTTTGAATTTCGGCTTGCAGTGCACGGCTGATGAAAACTGTTTGTGCTGCTTGAAGATGGTTTGTGGTGGGGAAGGCTTGATCGCCGTGCAGGCTGTCGTCCCGCTTAGCGCGATGCTCCGTTCCTCTGCTGGCGACTGATCCGCACAAAAAAACCCTCCCGGTGAATTACCGAGAGGGTTTTGGAATGGGTTGACTCGTTTCGCGATCAAACGTTGTACCGTCGATCGGTTCTAGTCCAGGAAGCCAACGAGATCTTGGCTGCGACTCGGCTGTTGCAGCTTGCGGACCGCTTTTGCTTCGATTTGCCGGATCCGTTCTCGTGTCACTTTAAAGATGTGACCGACTTCCTCGAGCGTATAGCTGTATCCGTCCCCCAGGCCGTACCGCAGTTTGATAATTTCTCGTTCACGGTAGGAAAGGGACTTCAGCACGTTACCGATGCGGTCACGCAGCATTTCCTGAGTGGCCCCGATTTGAGGGCTTTCGGCGGTTCCGTCAGGCAGTAAGTCACCAAATTGGCTGTCCTCACTGTTGCCGACTGGGCGATCCAATGAGATCGGGAAACGGCTCATGGTAAGCACGCGACGAGCCTCTTCTACCGTGACGTCAGCGCGACGTGCGGTTTCTTCAATCGTCGGCTCACGCCCGAGTTCTTGCAGTAGCTGACGTGCAACATTACGAACACGGCTCATGGTTTCGACCATGTGGACCGGAATTCGAATGGTTCGACTTTGGTCGGCAACTGCACGCGTGATTGCTTGGCGAATCCACCAAGTGGCGTACGTGCAAAACTTGAACCCACGGCGGTATTCAAATTTGTCGACTGCCCGCATCAGGCCCGCATTGCCCTCCTGGATCAGATCCAAGAATGACAAGCCACGGTTGCGGTACTTCTTTGCGATGGAGACGACCAAACGCAAGTTACCCTCGCTGAGCTCTCGCTTGGCCTGCTGATAATCATCGTAGACCCGATTAAGCATTTGGACGCGGTTGTGAAGCGAAGTGGGAGTTTCCTGGCATGCGGTCAGGATTTGCCGACGCTCGCGAAGAAGTTCCTCGCGAACTTCACGGCCGTGCTTGGTTCGTTTTTGTTCGGAAATCTCATGATCAATTTCGATCAAGCGATCGGAGAACTTCTCCAGCAATTCAATGCGAGTTTCGATTCGTTGAGTTCTCAGGCCGAGTTCTTCGATCAATCGAACAGCACGTCGTCGACGACGTGCCAAAGAACGCCACGCTTCCGCACGGCGACGCTGTGACGCGCTCTTGCTGAGCGAAACTTTCCAGTCGTGGCGATTGCGTCGCAACAAGGTTTGAAGGGTTCGCAAATTGTGCGGCAACCGGCCGACGATCTGCTCTTTCTCTAGGCGATCGGTGACCGAAACTTGAACCGTACGATCAAATGGTAATTGTCCTCGGTAGACCTTCTTGAGTGTCTTGTACGCTTCGACCAGCACAAAGTGGTTTTCCAGCAACTTGGTACGGAAGCGTCGGCGGGTTTCTTCGATCCGCTTGGCAAGTTCGATTTCCTCGCGGCGGGTCAGCAGAGGAATCTCGCCCATCTGAGTCAGGTACATGCGTACGGGGTCATCCGACCACGATTCGCTTTCATCAACGGCTAGCAGTTCATCGGGGCTATCGAGTTGAACTTCGCCCTCGGCTTGTTCCGCGATCGCCACAGCGACATTGTTGTCCTCGTTGTCATCAACGGGTAACTTGCGGAAGCCACCGGTCATCACGTCGGTGCTTTGATCTGCATCGGCGTCAAAGTCGTCCAGTAGAGTGTCAAACAAGACAGAAACTCCTGCGGATACGTTTTTTAAGTCTGGGAATATCGATGTTGAACGGGGCCAGCACGATCAAGTGATTCAAAGTTTTGTTAACGCCATTGGCCGGCCGTGTTGCGGCAGGGCAATTCGAAACGTTGCAACGGAATTCAGATCGACAGCAGCGGCAAAAGTGCCAAGTTCAATATCAAAGGTAATTTCTATTCGGGTATCAATGTGGGCCAGGTAAATGGCCAAGCAGCGGGTCAGTAGGGGATGGTCAATGGGAAACAAACTTTCCGTTTGCATCTCTTGCGTGGTTGAAGTTTGCCATTGAAAGCGTGGACGTAAAACGTCAAGTTGATGACCTCTTGGGAAGGAATGCTTGCCCGAATAATCTCGTCGCTCACCAAAAATAAAGGTGTTCGACGCGCGGTTTGGAATAAGTCCTAAGCAATGACAAACTCTACCACCCAGCGGACCTCAACCTGTTGCCTCAGCTTCAAATGGAAAAACTTTAGGGTTGGGTGAATCAGCCGAATTGCGAATGACTTTGTCGGTAAACGAAGTCATCCCCTCTCGATCCACTTGCTCACCCGAGCAAGTTAGACATGAAAGATAAATTCAGACCGAATGGGGCGATGAAGGATCTCCGCAATTGCGGATCCAATCGAACGCTCCGAGAGCGACGTGAACAAACACGTGCCACTTAGCGTATCGAGAATTTCCCCCCCGACTTCAATCATCTTCTGCCTTACCTTCCTGGAATTCAGCAAACTCGACCACGCAGAATGTGACTCAAATCCTTTTGGTCACTGGGACGAACGAAACAGTTCGTTGTTGGTTTGCCGCTATAGACCGGGTTTGGCAGAGCGGCAGTTGGGCGGGTAGCCTCGTTTACTTACCATGGATTCTAGTCACACGGCCTTTAGGGTCTAGTCGGCTCTTCTTCAAATCTTTGCAAACATATCTCTATGTACCTGTTGCCCTGCCCCCACTGTGAACACGAAATTCCAGTCGCCAACTATCAAGCGGGTGATGAAACGGCCTGTTCCCAATGTGGGCAGAGCGTCGCGATCCCGAAACTTGGACAGCTACGGCAACTTCCCACCGCCGAATCCCCCACTCAGCCAGAGTCAGTGGGGAAACCGGGTGACGGTGAGTTTTCTCCGCTGCGACGGGGTGGGTTTTTATTGTTCGGTTTAATCGCTGTGGCCAGCTTTCTAATCGCCGCTTTTTGTGGAATTAACTGGTTTTTAAGTGAAACTTCGGGCTCAACAGCGGAACACCTTGAGTCGGTGCGAACCGAATATGCCAAGGTCCCAGCAGCCCAGCTCATTCGGGAGTTTGAGGATATGGACAATCTGTCGCTGGACCTTACTCTCCCATACACGTACAAGACAAAAGAAAATCGGCGTCGGGAATGGGGGCAGAATGCGACCGTTGCCGCTTCGGTCGGCGGCTTGTCTGTCCTGGCTTCATTGTTGCTGGTGATGACAGGCCGTCGTAAGCAAAGTGCCTGATCGATTGTTCACTAATTCGGCTTGCTCGGTTCTCCGCCCATCTGAAGGGACACTTAGGAAGTAACGGAAGCCATCAGCACCTTCGGTGCTCCACACCCAGTTCCCGATTTGAGTTCCCGAGTTGAGTTCACCGGAAAGTGCTGGGCTGACTACTGCCGCTGCAGCACGTAAACGACATCTTCGGAAGTCGAATCGACCTCGATCGGTTCGTCTAAGTCATAGGCAAAATCGAACGTCTCGAGAATTTGCCACGATTGGTTGGATTGGATCAGACGATCCATTTGTTGCCGTGTATAGCTTCTTAGCCGTAGCTCGTCGTTGATCCGGAAACTACGGGACGGACTGTGGATGTCAAAGCGAATCCCGAACCGCTCGATTCGCTTTCGCGTGTCGCGATGTTTGAACCACATGTGAGTATTGATCGACAAATGGCCACGACGAGCCGACCAAGATTCTGTTTCGCTAGGGTCTGCCTGAGTCGGTGTCAGGTGAACACCTAACAGGTAAAGCCCACCGGGGCGGACCGCGTCGGCCATGCAGGCAAGGTGGCCGCGGGCAGCAGCTTCGGATGGCAGATGGCGAAAGCTGTTGATCGTGTTGAACGCGATGTCCTGCCGCTGGTGAATCTTGAACTCGGACATGTCGGCAACAAAAGCCGATTCCGGGTGCCCGTGGCGTTTCAGCCTGGCATTGCAAAAGTCGACTGCTTTTGGGTTTAGATCGAGTCCTGAGGCGGTAAAGCCTCGTTTGGCTAGCCAAAACAACAACCGTCCTGTCCCGCAGGCTGGTTCGAACATCCGCTCGTATTTGCCATCCAGATAGCGGTCGCCGCATCCGACAATAAAAGCAAGTTCGGCGGCGCAGTCGGCCCCGAATACGAGGTCGTAATATTTGGGGTGGTCGTAGATCGACTCGTTAATCGTTTCCAAGGGCAACGTCTTTCCGTTGATTTGGGGATTGCGGTTGGGGATTCGTCACCTGATGTTGATCGTCACCTGGTTTTGATCATCACCTGGTTTTGATCATCACCTGGTTTTGATCGGGGCGATTGCTGTCAATTGAAAACCGTAATCGCTCGAGCGGGCCGGTCTAGCGAATCGGTGCCATTCCCAACGATCGACGGATCATACCGATCTGTCCTGCGTGAATGTGTTCGTGCAGCGGGCAGAACAGAATCGCACCGAGTTTGATTGGGAACACCGCGTAGGGCATACCGACTGGTTCGAGTAGAACCGCTGGATCCAATTCAGCCAATTCCCGCATCGAAATCTCGTTCACACGATCGAGCCGTTCGATGAATTCGTCCACGCTGGGTTGATTAGCAGGATCATCTGATGGAGTCGATCCACGAGAGTACGCTTTGCGAAATTTGCCGGGGATCAATTCGAGATCGTCCGGCTGGCGACCTCGAATGCGGAACATCAATAAGCCGTATTGGCTCACCGTTAGGTGGCCAATTTGCCAAGCGAGGTTGGAGGGTAGTCCTGGCGGAATTTCGAACCAGCACTCAGGTGGAGCGGTGTCGAGCAGTGAACGTGTGTAATCGCGGGAAAATCGGATTTGGCCAATTGCAGCCTCCAGCATGGCGGCTGCGGTGGATACATCAGGGATCGATTCGGGGGCGTCTGCATTCATGATCGGGATCATAGCAGACGCCGAGATTTCCGCCAGAATTCGATGGTCAGCTTCTCCCGACGCTGCATCCCTACGCCGCGCGGCGACGCTTGGCCGATGATCGAGCGGCGGCTGGCGCGATGGTTGTGGCTGCTTCAGTCGGATCGTACTGAAGTTCAAGCTCATGAAGACATTTAGCGATTCTGTCTGCAAAGTCTTCCAGGCTTTCGTCACGATCGAAATAAATCGGTGCTGACATCGTGACGTTTAGTCGCGTGAAGGGACGAGGAATCTGCAGACGGTCCCACGCTCGGGTCAGAATCCAGCGTCGTTCTGGAATCGCGACCCCGCAAAGGATGGCTGAGCCGGTATTTTTTGCCAGCAGACTGATCCCCGGTTGAACATGGCCACGTGGTCCTCGCGGTCCATCAATCGTCAAGATTCCGTTCTGGCCATCGCGAATTCGGTCTGCCATGCCTTTGAGAGCCGAGCTGCCGCCTTTTCGCTGAGGACCGCTGCTACCGCGAATCGGTTCATGACCGAGCATTCGAATGAGTGGCACGATGATTTCACCATCTGCCGATCGCGAAACGATCGAAACCATGCCCGGATCGCTGGCCACCAGCCCGGAAACCTGGTGAGCGTGCAGCACCGCGAATACGTGGGGAATGCCCTGCTTCGACAGTTCGGGACGATAATCGGTCGCGAATCGCACCCTGCAAGTCCACCGCAAGGCGATGACGAGGAGGGCGAGCAGCCAGCCGGCGAATTTTGATAGCCATCTTTTCATCCCTACTCCTATACGGACTGTTAGGACTTGATGGAACACCAAAAGATCCCTGCCGCCTCCTGCTGTCCCTTCCCACTGGCTGTAATTCCCAGTGTTCCTCTCACCCGCGTGTTTTGTCTCCCCGTGTGTTTTGTCTGCTTGGGTTCCTGTTGTGGGTGCATTGGCCCCTCCAATGGTGTGTTGTTGAGCCTGACGGGTGTCGCTCCTCCAAATTGTGGCAACCTAGCCATATGGGCCGTTTAAAAATCCTGTTTGGCGATTCGGGCGACAGAGGTAACAATGGAGGGCTAGTAAGATGACTAAGCCGACGCCATTTGAATCCCTCCCTGCGGCGTCTTGATTCCTGCCCCACCTGTCGCACCTATGAAGTTCTACTCACGTGTTTTCCTGGCTATTTGCTTAGCTGGGTCGGCGTCCTCGGTCTGTTCCACCGCGGTCGCTCAATCCGCTTCAACCAAAGTTGACTTTATCAAGCAGGTTCAACCAATCCTGGCGAAACGTTGTTATGCCTGTCATGGACCAGATGAAGCGGAGAGTGGGCTTCGTTTTGATCAGCAGGCATCGGTTTTTGGGGAAGCGGAATCCGGAGAGCGTCCGGTTGTCGCTGGCGATGTTGATGCGAGTGAATTGGTCGCTCGGATCAAGAGTGATGATGAGTTCGAACGGATGCCACCGGAAGGCGATCCTGTGACCCCGGAAGAAATCGAAGTTCTAAGCAACTGGATCGAACAAGGTGCAGAGTGGGATATTCACTGGGCCTTCAAGCCGATGCAGGCTGTTGATCCTCCTGAGGTTGATGATCCGGCGTGGAGCCAGAATCCTATCGATGCGTTCATCTACGATGGTCTGCAGCGTGTCGGGCTTCAGCCGAACCCGCCAGCCGATCGAAGAGAACTGATTCGACGTGCTTTCTATGGCCTTACAGGGCTGCCTCCGACCGCGGAGCAAGTCGACCGATTCGTCAACGATTCAGACCCCTTGTCATTCGAAAAATTAATCAATGAACAATTGGAATCGCATCACTATGGCGAACGTTGGGGGCGGCATTGGCTTGACCTTGTTCGCTATGCAGAGACAAATTCGTATGAACGTGATGGCCCCAAGCCAAATGCTTGGAAATATCGAGACTATGTCATTCGCTCCTTCAATGACGACAAACCGTACGACCAGTTCTTGCAAGAGCAACTTGCCGGTGATGAGTTAGATGAAGTCACACCGGAAACACTCACTGCCACCGGGTATTACAGACTTGGAATCTGGGATGATGAGCCAGCGGATCCTTTGTTGGCACGGTATGACGAGTTGGACGACATCATCATGACGACCGGCCAAGCGATGCTTGGCTTGACGATCAATTGTGCTCGCTGTCACGACCACAAGATCGATCCAATTCCCCAGTCAGATTACTACAGTCTGCTGGCGATGATGGCTGATGTAACCAGTTGGGGCACACGCGGCGACCAACGATCGAACAATCAGATCGATGTTACGTCGGACGAACTCCGTCAAAAGTATCAAGCCAATGACGAGCAGCGTCGCAAACTAGAAGCTGACATGCGTGAAATCGAGCAGGCCGGCATCGCCAAAATGTCAGCTCCCGATCAACGTGCGACGGAGGGGCCCAAACGCGAACGAGAGCGGGTCCTGAAGAAAAAGCTGAAAGACAACCTGGATGACGAAATGTGGGAGCAGTACCAAGCTGTGCAAAAAGAGCTTGCTGAGGTGGTCCAGCAAGGGAAGGAACTGCCGCCGCGAGAAACCGTGATGGGATTGGCGAAAACAATTGCCCAACCGAAGCAAACGTTTGTGTTGTTTCGTGGAAATCCGCACTCCCCTGCTGATCCGGTTGAGCCTCGTTTTCCGACAATTTTCGAAAACGAAGCACCGACGTCCTTCCCGAAAATGGAAGGTTCCGCGGGAAGACGTCGCGTCTTGGCCGAGTGGATGACCAGTTCCGACAATCGTTTGACAGCAAGAGTGATCGCCAACCGTGTTTGGCAATTTCACTTTGGGCGAGGGATCGTCCGCAGTAGTAACAACTTCGGCTTGCTCGGTACGCCTCCAACGCACCCAGAGTTGCTCGATTGGTTAGCACAGCGACTGATCGAGGATGATTGGAAACTCAAGTCACTCCATCGATTGATCATGACGAGTCGTGCTTACCAAATGTCATCGGCTGGTCAGCGGAAAGGACTGTCGGAGGATCCGAACAATGAAACCTTCTGGCGGTTCGATCCGCGTCGGTTGAGTGCTGAGGAAGTCCGTGATTCGCTGCTTGCAATCAATGGCTCGCTGAACCGCAAAGCGTACGGCCCGAGTATCTATCCAAAGTTGTCCCGCGAGGTATTGGCTGGGCAATCAAGGCCAGGCAGCGGATGGGGGAACTCTTCAGAGCAGGATCGCAATCGTCGCAGTGTTTACATTCACGTGAAACGATCCCTGTTGACTCCCTTGTTAACCGCTTTTGATTTTCCCGATCCCGACCTGACTTGTGAAGATCGATTTGACACCCTGCAACCAGGTCAAGCATTGTCATTGCTGAATAGTGAGTTTATTCACGAACAAGCGAAACGAGTGGCTGCTTTGATTGGTGTGACGGACAAGGATGATTTAGAACCGAACGAGATTGTGACGCGATGTATCGCTGCTGTGCTTGGTCGTGAAGCAACCTCAGATGAGATCGCTGATGGAAAACAGTTAATCGAGGATCTGGTAAATCGTCGCAAGTTATCACGGCAACGCGCGGTGGAGTTGTACTGTTTGACCGTGCTGAACTGGAATGAATTTCTGTTCGTGGACTGAATCAATCCGATCGCCAAGTCCGTGTACGGCAAGGCGGTCCCCGAAAGATGTGATAGGAAGAGATGAGATGGTGAAACGACAATCCAACTTTTGCGGGCGAACCCGGAGAGAATTCATCTGGCAAGCAGGTGCTGGCTTCGGTGGAGCTGCTCTCGCATCGATGCTGTCCGGTGATGGATTTTTTGATCCGGCGAACGCGGCAGAGAATGCTTATAAAAATCCGTTGGCTGCCAAACCTCCTCACTTTGCTCCAAAAGCAAAGTCAGTGATTTTTCTGTTCATGTATGGCGGGCCAAGCCACATTGACACCTTTGATCGCAAGCCTGCTATGAAGGGGATGGATGGCAAGACCGTTGATGTCAAAACCTTCGGGCGGGGCGGTCATCGAAGCCGTGGCCGAATCGTCGAACCACGATGGAATTTCAAGCAGTATGGTGAATGCGGAAAGTACGTCAGCGATCTCTTTCCTAACGTCGCGGAACACGTCGATGATATCGCGTTCCTGCACTCGATGACTGCCGACTCGCCGATTCACGGATCCGCGATGTTGATGATGAATAGCGGACGAATCTTATCAGGTAGCCCTGCTCTTGGATCTTGGGTTACCTATGGATTGGGAAGCGAAAACGAAAACCTGCCCGGCTTTGTCGTCATGCTCGACCCAAGTGGTGGCCCGATTAGTGGAGCAAAGAATTGGAGTAGCGGTTACATGCCGGCGACTTACCAGGGAACCGTGTTTCGGAGCGAAGGTGCGCCGATCTTGAATCTGGATCCGCCTGGTGATTTACCCGAAGGGGTGCAGCGACAGCTGATCGATTCCATTCAGAATGCGAATCGTCGACATCTCGTTTCGCGAGAATCGAACGACGATCTTGCCTCTCGGATTGCCAGTTACGAGTTGGCCTACAAGATGCAAACCACGGCGCCCGAAGCGGTTGATCTGTCGACCGAGGACGAACGCACCTTGGAGATGTACGGCGTCAATCAAGATCGAACCCGTGACTTTGGGACTCGATGCCTGATGGCTCGCAGGTTGGTGCAGCGCGGTGTTCGCTTCATTCAACTTTATAGCGGTGGTGCCCATAATGACGCCAACTGGGATGCTCATGGAGACTTGGAAGTCAATCACAATAAGCACGCTGGTAACACTGATCAGCCGATCGCCGCTTTGTTGACGGATCTAAAGCAGCGAGGAATGCTGGACGAAACCTTAGTGGTCTGGGGTGGTGAATTCGGGCGACAGCCGACTGCTGAATATGCGAAAGGATCGGGACGCGATCACAATTCCTATGGCTTTACAATGTGGATGGCCGGCGGCGGCATCAAAGGTGGTGTCAGTCATGGAACAACCGATGAGCTCGGCTCGCAGGCTGTTGAGAATCCGCTCGAAGTCAAGCACCTGCATGCGACGATCCTGCAACAGCTTGGACTCGACCCGAATCACCTTGCGTACTTCTATAGTGGTTTGGATCAGAAATTGGTCGGCGTCGAAGCTGTCGAGCCGATCCATGACATTATCGCCTGACTCAAAATTGTCGTGAGATTTCTAGCTGAAGACTTGAATCGTGTTGGATTGTGCCGATGTGACACGCGTCCGGTTGAGTTGATGCGTCCCGATATCGAGTCGTGAGCGAGGTAATTTGCGTGGGCCTTCACAAAAGGCAAGTTGCTGAGGTGGGAGCCGGGCACGTTGCCCGAGGCGGCGGATCGGGGCTGAATTGCTGGCGGAATTCGCTTGAATCAGCTGGTGAAGGCATCGTTTTGAATCACATTGTTCAGATGCTCGCGATCCCGGCCGCGTGATCCCAATCGTCGCCGTCGAATCGGTGAATCGGCACGCCGTTCGATTTGGCAGGGTGCTCGATAATGCGACTATCCCGTTTTTGCGGCAATGCTGGTCAGGATCAGCTATGCTACGAAGCTCTGATTTGCAAGGAACAATCCCTCTCCATTCTGGGAATCGCCGTTCGCCATGATGACTGATGCGTTTGCTGAATGGGAAAAGTTCCAGCCAAAGGACTGGTACGTGCTTCGAGACGGTGAGCTATCACAGCCAATGTCGGAGACGCAAGTCTGCGAGTTTGTCTTTCAAGAACGGCTTACCGACGATGTTAAAATCAAGCAGGGGGAGAGTGATTTTTTTCCTGTTTCAGAAGTGCGTGCGTTGTTCGCGGCACTACGGAATCAGGGCTGGTATGTACGCAGTGAAGGTACGACTTACGGCCCATTTGTTGGAGACAAGTTTTTAACCTTGGTGAGGACGCAGTTCTTTGCAGCAGACGCCATTCGTGTGCGGCAAGGAACGGATGGTGAATGGGTGCGATTCGGAGCTGCCAAGCGAAGTTTCGAGCGGCAGTCGCGCAACTTGAAACAGAAACTTGGTTCTGGGCCTACCGAACAGGGAAAGCTCATCGAGCAATTGACGGCTGCTGCGAGTCACGAGTCGCGGTCGGGTGGTGATGCAGAGAATTCTGATCAGCGATTTTCAGTGGCTCTTGATCGTAAAAGACAGCCTATCAAAACACGGGCTTGTGTCTCCTGCAATCAAGAACACCAAGAAAAAACCCTGCTCTGCTTAGCATGCGCGGCAAAGAAAAAAAAGCAGGATGCGGAGCTGGCAAAGCACAAGAAGCGAATTCAAGGAGCGGATGCGAATCACTCTGAGAATCCGATCGTCAAAGTGATCATGTTAGTGGTCGCGTTTGGTGCGAGCGGATTTTTCTTGAGCAAATGGCTTGTTACAACCGTTGTGTGGAGGGAGTTTTTTGTTCAAGACCAGAAAATGATCGGATGGGTTTATTTTGTTTTGGGTGGAGTGTTGTTGTTGGTTGGTGCAGCAGTCATCTGGTTCGATCCCTACCGAAATACTGATCGGAAGCTGATCGCCACGGCCGCTGTATCACTGCTGTTGGTGGGAGGTTCGTGTGTTGCTGTTGATTACGGCCGTTTGGCCGCGAACCAACAGCAAATGCAAACGCAGAACGAAGCGTGGACGGAGTTAATGCTCAATGGTGGCTATGGTGAGGATGAACCATAATCAGCATTGTTGATCCCACTCGATCGCCATCTGCGACTGGCGGAGCGGATCATGAGAAGATGCAAGAACAACGGGTGCGGTGAAAGAATCGATGGGAGCTAGCTGCCTGCGCTGCTTTGGCTTTCTAGCTGAACATTTTTCAGTTCGCTCTGTCCAGTCAATGTGAATACTCAATCGATTCGCTGCCATCGATGGATGCCGACGCACGATGAACTTCCATATCAATGGAGTAAGTAATCATCTTGACTGAACCATCCACATTGGCGGCATTCCAGCCCGCGTGATGAGCACTGCCAAAGTCATGGCAGACCAAGCAATTGTTCGCAATGTCCACATGGGGTGGTCTGGCGGCGTAGCGGACGTAGGAATGCGTGGACGCTTTACGATTTGGGTCTCCGGCAATCGGTGAACGATCCCCAAAGCAATCACCCGTCGTGTACCTCAATAAATCCATCGCTTTCTCACCAAGCAGGTAGGTATTGGCAAGTCCATCTTCGATGCGGTTCGTTTTGACACGGCTTCCAAAAACCCAAACACCATCTTTCTTGTGGGTAATCCCGATCAGGTTGTCGTTCTCGGGTACAGCTGATCCACCATTCATTGCAAAGTCGATTCGGGCACCTTTGTCGCCATATCGCTCTCGATAGGTTTTCACTAGCGGATAGGCTTCGGCGTCACGGCGAGTTGGGCAGTGATAGGCGGGAACTGTCGCTCGAACCATGTTTTGCACCGATGGATCGGGCAACACAGTTCGCATCTCACCGATACGCGACAAGCCAGATGCGACTTCTCGTTGTTCAAGATATCCAAGTATTTGCGCTGGCCAAGGTGTGCCAAACAGAAGTGGATCGCGTTTTCGATTGAGTTCGAAAGTGACACGGATCGGTGATCTCTCACCCGCATATCCAGGCAGTTCCTTGAACGACACCTCGTAATTGAGGCATGCCAAAGCAACCTGTTTCATGTTGTTCTGGCATTGAACGATTCGTGCCGCCTCTCTGGCTGCCTGGACCGCGGGAAGAAGCAGGCCGATCAAGATCGCGATGATCGTGAGTACGACCAGAAGTTCGACTAACGTAAAGCCGTGCCGCTGTTCTGAGATTGACCGCATCGAATGCCACCCCGTTTTCCCATGGTTGCCCGTGAGGATTGTTTTGCGATTTCCCGCCCTACGAAATGAGTCTCGGGTTTCGCCATGGACACGTCAAGTCTTTCGCCCAGGCCAATATGTAGTTTGGGCGATTTGCCCGGGGTTTGGCAAAAAGGGCAGTGTTCGGATGGTCACCGCATCATGGGGACTGAAGCGTTCGAGAATCGCCGAATGGGACTTCAAGTTGCGATCATTCGTGGATCTGCGTGCGAACGCTTGTAGACTGTTAGGTGTTGGATTTCCCGGGATTGTTGGCGTTCGGTTGGTTTTGAAAGAGTTTCAAGTGATGCCGATTCGACGAGTTGCTCTCTGTGTCACCGTGCTGTTTGTTGCGCTGTTGGGCGGGGCGGTTGCGCTGCGTGCGGACCAGGTTGCCGGTGCGGAACAGGTTGCAGAACAGGAACAACAAATTGCGGCGTTTCTGACGAAACGATGTGCAGCGTGCCACAGCCCGAAGGATGCTACCAGTGGGATCGATCTCACGAAGCCCGTTGTGTTTGCTGCTGAAACAGCGGAACACTGGCACGATGTTCTGGATCAAGTTCAGCGTGGCGAGATGCCGCCGAAGGAAGCAAGTTTGATCAGTGACGATCATCGCCAAGCTTTTCTTGAAACTCTCAGTGGCCGTTTAGATCGGCTAGCGGCCGACCTCGGTAGTCGTGATTTTCGCTTTATGCGTTTGACCAATCAGCAGATTGCTTGGTCGTGGAAAGATTTGCTAAAGATTGATTGCGACTACTCCAGTGATTTGATTGAGGATCCGCCTGGTAAGCACGGTCAATCGTACCAGTCATCGCTTACCTTCACCGGTGGCCACCTGGAGGTGTTTCTCAGTGCTCTGCAAAAAGCGGTTGCTGAGGCGATTCCTGATCCGACGAATGTTCCAACGTCTTATCGGATTCTTGGGAATGATTGGGAGCAGATGCATTATTTGAGTCGCAATGATTTGGCTCATGGTCCACGGCGAAAGCACAGGCCTTATCGTGGCCCGATGTGGCTGGAAGAAAGATTTCAGATCCCATTGCCACCGAATCATTTCTTTCGCATCTATTTGCACGATAACCGTGACCACGGTCAATTTCGGGTGCGAGTTTATCTGCGAAACGAGCCTCCCGAGGACGGAGGTCAACGACAGTCACACGAGATGACGGTCTTCATGGACAAGGGGTTTAAGTCACCGATGCATGGGGTCGATAGTTTTACCGTGAAAGCGGTTCCTGGTACGCAGATCTTTGAAGTCTTTGGTAACGTACGCGATTTTCCGGGTGTCGATCCAGCGCCTGTTCGTGACGATGAAGATCCCTACGGCATTGAGACCCACTTCAAGTACCGTTTTATCACTCTGCAAAATTGTTCGCCGCTCTCATCACCCTCTGACACACCGATAAATAATCAGGAGTGGATTATTCAGGGCGACGGGCATTATGTTCGCGCGGATGATCAATGGATTGATGAATGGGGTGAGGATTTCGCAAAAAAGAACTGGCTAAAAAGGTCTCATGCTGGCGCACAGCATCACTCGCTTGGTAAACCGGCGGTTTACAAGGCCGTCATGAAAGACACCAGTTACGTTGTTGTTGAGCGAATTGAATTTGAGATGCCATGGCAGTGGCCGCCGGCATCGAAGCGTCAATTTTCGGCCGACGGGCAATTGACTGATGATCGCATCATTGCCGGCGTTCGTTCGCTCGCTGAGCGGGCGTGGAGACATTCGCTGACAACCGATGAAATCAATGAGTTAGATCGACTAATCACGGAGGAATTCAGTTCTGCGACCGATCGTACGACCGCCTTGCGAAGCATCCTGGCAACGGTGTTGGCAGATGCAAGATTTCTGTATTTGACAGCTGCTCGATCAGCAGCCCGACAAACGAATTTTGAACGTGTCTCGTGGTTGGCGGCGTTTCTTTGGCGGTCGGTCCCTGACCAGAAGTTAATAGAATTGGCCGACCGAAATGAATTGCTAACAGCTCGAGAACTGCAGGTCCAAGCGGAACGTCTGCTGGCCGATCCGCGAAGTCGGCGTTTTGTGGAGGACTTTACTTCCCAATGGCTCGACTTCGGCAAATTGAACCAAACCGCTGTGAATCCGAATTATTACGGTTGGTGGATTCCCAATTTCAAACATTACATGAAGCTGGAATCCATTGAGTTCTTTGATGTTCTGTTGCGTGAAAAACTGAGTTGCTTGAATTGTCTTTCCGCTGATTTTGTGGTCGTCAATGATTTCATGGCGAAGTATTACGGGCTTCCCAAGCCGGCCAGCGGACACCGTTTTTCGAAGGTTTCCGTTGCCGAGGGAGCGGGCGGCGTTCTAACGTTATCCGCGTTTTTGACCGCACATTCCGACGGAGAAGATGCACACGCGGTTTCTCGCGGTGTTTGGCTGAGGGAACGTTTGCTGGGCGATCCGCCGCGAGATCCACCTCCCGCCGTGCCGGCCCTCATTGACCTAGAGGTTCCTGATGCTCATAAGCTCTCTACCCAAGATCGGTTGGCCGCGCACCGAACGGGGATATGTTACGACTGCCACAAGGATATCGATCCGTGGGGTGTGGCAATGGAGGGATTTGACGCGACTGGCAAGCCTCGCAAGCGAATTCTGAAGATCATTGAAGACCCAAAGGCGAGACTCCAATTGCCCGTTGTTTCCAATACTACGATCGATCGTGTTGATATAGCAGGGATGAGTGATCTAAAGGATTTCTTGAGAGAAAAACATGCGAATGAGTTTGCTCGCAGTTTCAGTAAATCGCTGATGTCATTCGCTTGGGGACGCCCACTCGATTATCGCGATGAAGAACGACTTCGTCGTGTGACTGCCCATTTTTGCAATCACGGCCATCGCATGGATGAACTCGTTAAGGTAATTGTCCGCGAACACTGTCTGAGTGACATATCAGTCGAAGAAAAATCCCGTTGAACGGAAGGCGAGTTCCCTGCCCCGCCCTGCTCCGTCTACGGTGAAACAAATACCACATGCGTCCATCATCATGAGAAAATCCAAGCTGCCCGGATCGCCCTTGAGTCGCCGCCAGTTTTTGTACGGTTCCGGAGTTGCAATGCTGCTGCCACGACTCGAGTCGCCCGGTGCTGCTGTTGCCGTTGATCAACCGAAGCGTCTACTAGCTCTTTACGTGGGACATGGCTTAGCGATCACTCGAAAAGAGGATCATCCTGCTCGTGACTGGAGTTGGTACCCGCGAGTGATTGACGGTCAAATGGTGTTTGGTAAATCGACCGCGGCTTATCAGTCACTTGCCGCAGAGATGTCAATTTTTTACGGGCTTGATCATCCCCAAGTGGTTGCCACCAACGGGCATTCGTCGGCGGACGCATTTTTAACGGGCAGCAATCCTCAAAGTTCCATCATCCATCCGTCGATTGACCAAGTGGCTGCGATGACCCATGGAAAACGGACGCGTTTTGCCAGTCTCGCGTTGGGAAATGAAGGTGGGCTTGGCATTCGTGGAGGGTCACACACACTGTCTTACAACCGGTCTGGACGAGCGATTCCATCCATCAACAGTCTGCAGACACTTTATGATCAGCTTTTCAATTCGTCACCGGACATGATGCGCTCCGAGCGTCAGCTCTATCAAAAAAATCGTAACCTCGTCGATCGGGTGCTACAGTCCGCGAAGGATTTGAAGCGTCGCACGAGCGCTGCGGATAACGAACAGATCGAATCGTATTTAGATTCGATTCGGTCGGTAGAAAAGAATATTCAGCGGATGGAGAAATGGTCAGAGACGCCCAAGCCGGAAATCGAATCGGCGGATCTAGCGTTGAAAGCGACGGTGAATGAGCCCGCGTTGTTCATCGAGACGATGTACAAGCTGATCTATCTTGCCTTCAAAACTGATTCGACTCGGTACATCACCTATCTGTTGCAGACAATGGGTAGCGGTGTCTGGAATGACATGCCAAAGAATGCTTTGGGGTTGGGGTCCAATCACCATCTGTTGGCTCATCAGGCCGCTGGCACTGGGCTTAAAGCGATGGAGAAGCTTGGGACTTACGACAAATTTCACGCTGACTTGATCGCCGTGCTGTTGCAGCAAATGAAGGATACGAGGGAACCTGGGGGTTCAATGTTGGACAATACGTTGGTGTTGTTCGGCTGCAGTAATAGCAAGACCCACGTCAACCGAAACTACCCGCTGATGCTCGTGGGTGGTAGGAATTTGGGGATCAAGCAGGGCAACTTTCACGATCTTTCGGCACGCGATGCTCGGATGAGTGACTTATTGCTGACAATGCTAAATCATCTTGATGTTCCGGTGCCGTCTTTTTCAGACAGTACCAAGATCATTGAAGAGATCGTTGCTTGAAAATGTGCGATCTTCCGCGCCGGTTTGACCCAAGGTATGCGCAATTTAACTCGACACTTGAGTGTGGCATCGACGGCCTTCTTACTCCGGCGGGCATGGGCGGCACCACCCAGGAGGTCGAGATGGGCGCTGTTCACTTTCGCCGAGTTGTCACTGATCTTCGCTGATCGAATCGGAACAAAACATAGACATGAGACCAACCATTCGTATCGTTGTTGCTTTGATGGCGCTGAGCCTTCATCTGTTGTTGAATCTTCTTTTGCTGCAAGGGAAAGCATCTGCTCAGGATGAAAGGGTACCAAAACAACGCCTGGTGGCGGAGGCGGTGTTCCGCACACCGTTGGATGAAGTTGGGCAATCAGGTATTTGCGTGTCGGGTGATCGGTTGTTCCTCACCGTCCATAAAAAACTCGAGGGCCCACTAGAGGGAGGCTTTTATTTCAATCGTGATATTATTGGTCAGTGTTTCGACCGGCATTCCGGAAAATTACTTTGGCAAGTCGAACTGCCGGGAAGTTACGCGGGGCGGGTACTTGAATCGTGGCACGATGGCACCAGCCTCACGCCGATTGCGAATGATGAGTATGTGGTTTTTCATAATTTGAATGGAACACTTGGCTGTTTCACACTTGATGGCAAGCTTGTGTGGGAACGGTCGTGGCAGGCACCCGACCCCGATATCAAAAACTGTCGGATGCTGCTGCATGAAGGTGCCGTCATTGTTTCGCTGCCAATCAACACGATCGCGGTAGCGGCCAACGAGAAGCACCCTGAGCTTCCTTTTTATTCCCTGCATTGCATTGATTTATCCTCTGGCGAGGAACTCTGGGTCTCAGACGTGCTGCTCCATCATGCGACGCAGTACAGCATCGATCAGTGGAGAGGTAAGCAAGTCATCGTCGCATCGATGATCGATCTTTCGCATTGGAAATTTGATGAGGGACGTTTTGGATACCTGCTTTCGCTATCGGACGGAACGACGCTCAAGAAGTTTGAGCTCCCGCCTGCGATCCCGCATCAAAAAAACCAGCTGTGCGATGGTGACTTCCTGGTCACCTCGGCCACTGGTGGAGCGGCGACCGTGTTCCAATTGGTCGATCCCAGTGAGGGAACGGTACAGCGAGAATTTCGTATTGACCAACCCGAGCAATACTATCGTTGGAATGGTTCAATGTACGAGCTGGGAGATTTCAAATCTCTATTTGCCAACGATCGGACGCTTCGCGGCAAAGGGATGCCAACCCCATCTACCGTACATGTGGTCGGCAGAAAAATTTACTTTTGGCGTTATGATACATCAGCAATCGGTTGCATCGATGTTTCCTCGGGGGAGTCAAGACTGCTACAGGCTCCCCTGCAGGTTCGCCAGGATGCGACGGTCTGGTTCTCGGAGGATTTCAAGTTCACCGAGGGGATCCAGAATTCTTTGGGCCATCCCGTGAATATGCGAATTGGATCTGTTAGGGGTATCCAGCGAGGCGGCTTTGGCCATACAAACCCTGCATGGCCTAAGTTGCATGATGGGAAGCTGTACTGGATGAACGGTGCCGGCGTGTTGTACATCATCGACACAAAAAAGACATTTGGCCCTGATGCGATTCAGTGGCTTGCGATGAACCCCACGGCGAGTGCTTGGACCTTCGGCTCTGCAGAAGTTGACAAAGAAGCTATTTATATTCGTTCACAGCAGGAGCTTGTGAGATTCAATCACTCAAATCTGCAAGCTGTATCTGGGCCATGAATCGATCCTCTGCATGAGGTGTCCTGTTCTTCATATACCTGATTGCCTGATTGCCTGATTGCCTGATTGCCTGATTGGTTGATTGGTTGATTGGTTGATTGGTTGATTGGTTGATTGGTTGATTGGTTGATTGG
>JBMYRF010000028.1:0-49787 GCA_049602075.1 Rubripirellula sp. | reverse complement strand
TTGATTAGAGAGAGGTCGGCTGACCTCCGACGACTCACCCGCGATTTTGCTTAACATTTGCAGTGCGACGTCAATGCTCACGTGTGATATGTTGCAAGTTGATTTTCGATTCGCCGGTATTTTTGTGTCAGTGCTGCGAGGGTCCGGTTGCGAGTTTTCGGATTCAGCAGCGACTCGTTCACCGCCAGCGAAACGCATTCTTCAGGAGATGCAAATGATGCATTGATTCCTTGCTTGCAAAGGGATTGTATGATTGCCCGGATCGCAAAGATTTCATCTTGCCTATCACTAAGCTTGAGTTGCGAACACAGTCGATTCGTTCCACAGCGATCCAGATTTGATTTCAGGATATTTCTTACTGCGAAGAGGGTGACGCTGCCCCTCTCCTCAAAGAAAGCGATTTCGAGTTCGCCGCATCCAAAATGGCTTGTGAGTCGCAGCATTGCATAAGGAAGTCTTGGGATGCCCGGCTCGATCGAGTAGAGCGAGACCATTCCAGCGATTTGTTCTGGTGCGAGTAGCGTTGAGGGGATTCTCGCGTGTACACGGACTCTGATCGAGCGATCTTCATCAAATTGGAGGATCTTCCCATCGATGACCGATGCGTGGGGCTTTGAAAGTGAGTGACAGCGGAGTTGGTTGAATAAGGCGCGCAAGCCGGAGTACATCACAAGCAGATACAGAGCTCTGGTCAAATGGTTCATTCAATGTGCGACGAGGGAGACAAGATGGCGAGCGTTGTGAGTAACAGCACGTGCGGTGTCCGTAGGCCAATGTAAAGTTGGCCTGTGCCTGTGTATGGAGTGCGTGCGTGTCGTTGTGTGATAATGCGATACGTTGGGAACAACTTTCCAAAAGCGTTTTACGCCGAAGATCGACTGGTCGGCATCGGTGACGCAATTGTGCATGACCTATGTCATCGCTGACCTGCATTTTGTGATCCACCGCTCCATGTTTCAAGATGTCAGTTTGGTGAAGCAGGAGCGGTTGGACTTGTGGGCCGCGGAGGTATCGCTGTTTTGGCGAAATATTTCACCAGCCGCTCGATATGAATCGTGGCGGTCTAACGTTTAGGCGTTCCAGCGTTACAACATCTAGTTGAAGTGCCTGAATTGGGAAGTACAGCGATCGAGAGTTTAATCGATTTGGCGAGATTGGTTCTCTTTCCACAGCTTGCGATCAACTTCCAACGCCTCGCTAAGCCATGGGCCGCTCAGTGGAGGAAGGAGAGTAAGCCAGTTTTGGTGTTCGGCGCACTCCTGCAGGGTTTCCCAGGCGGTTGCAAAGAGTGGAGAGCTCTTCGCTGCTACCTGTAGTCCGCTCCTGCTAAAGAATACCAGGGTACCGAGGCCGGGAATAAAGTCGCTAGCCGGGCGCTTCGGGGATGGCTGGTACGCGGCAAAGCGAATGCCCGCTTCAGCAGGTCGTGTTGCCACGACATGTCCTGCCAAGTCGTATTCGCGATCCAAGCAGGCAATTGCCCAGGGTGCGGGTGCGTGCCCAGTCTTCAATTTTTCAAAGTACCAAAAGGGGTCTTGGTCGTAGGGTTGAAGAATCGGTCGTAACAAACGCTCCGCGGCATCAGGAACGGCAAAAACAAGACGTTTGGATAAGACGTTCGTGTTGCCATCGGTGATCACTGCTTGAGCGATTCGTAATTCAAAACAAGACATGGTGGGTTTCTTCTGATAGGTCGAGCGGAATGTGATTGAGCGAGCGGATCCAGATGCAAGTACAGCGATAGGGGTCACACTCTGTTGGATTTTATGAATGGTCAGGAAGTGACCGTTCAGCTAAGCCGAGAGCGGTTGAGACAGTTCGCCGCCTTTTTGGTGAGCTTGAAGAGAGCCAAGCAATCTTGCTTGTTGTAGGCGAAAAGTTGTTTCGCTAACTCCTTTTTGTTTGATTCCATGTGTCGCCATCGTCGGGTGGTACGGCATGCCTTGCGGAGTCGGCGAATCGCCTCTGCGACACTCGGCTTGGGAGCCTCATAAGGTGTTCGCTCAATGGCTTGGCAGTAGTCTTCCAGTGTGTGGCACCTCGCTCTGCCTGTCCGCCGTGCCCATCGTTTGAGCAGCAATTTTGCGTTGCCTGACCGGGCGGTGAATTCGTTGACGGTCTGATGACTACAGAACCTATTCACCATGTCCTGCTCATGCTGGCTGAAATAGAGGATATCGCGATCTTCACTTCGGGCTTGGTCGAGAAGTGAGTTAATCGCCACTTCCATGTGGTCGAAGCATTCGGAGGAGAAGCCAGCGTGGACGAGTGGCTTGAGTGTTGATTCAAGAATCTGCACGTGGTACGTCGGGCATCCGTCGCGGCAATAGATGCCAAGCATCACGGGTGGTGGAATCTCGCCGTTGCCTCGTATTCCTTCGCCCTCGAAATCGATGTAGAGGGCCCGTTTGGCCCGATCGGGTGTCAAGGTCAGGACAGGCATGGTTTTTTGCTCACCAGTGTTCGTGGTGGTGTTATTGATGGGGATGGTAATGAGATCGGGTTTGGGCATTAGGGCTCCTTGAGGCGGATCGTTTGGTGTCGATCCTTAGTGCGTTGAACGATCGTGACTAGAAGCAGCTGTTCAAGGCCGCTTCCACAACACCATTTTCGCGTGTGCGCGATCGCACCTACGCATGTGCACGCGAGCGTGCATCGCGCACGCGTTCCGCGCGGGTTGCCAAATTCACGAGTTTTTTCACAAACCTCTTGACGACTTTCTGCTCTCTTAAAGATTTGGTGAGAGCTGCCGAGGAAAAGCGGTGCTGCAGAGCACAGCCATGCTGTCGCGCTAACGATTGACGTACGGGGTGAACCCAAATGTTTTAATCGGAACCGTCGAAGCTTGGCGAACTACCTGCGCGGCAGGCATTTGGTCGTGAATAGCAATTTTCGCGACGCTGTCACTTGAAAAAGAAAGAGGCCTCGTCCTCCGCTTCCGCCGATGACATGGGATGCGTTGATAGGCAGTTGGCAGGATTCCGAAAGCTGACCTGGTTTCCAACGCGGCAGTTCAGGTTTGTATATAATCTGATCAAGTTGTGTATTTTGGACTGGTTGATCGAGAGATTCATGGATCACGGTAAGAAGCGTCACAATGTTGTCGCGGAAGTGGTTGGTGACCTTTTTAAAGGTGATTTTCAGGCCGGCCAACGATTGCGAGTGGAGTTTCTTGCGGAGCGTTACGGTGTCAGTGTGACTCCGATTCGCGAGGCTTTAGTCGAATTGTCGGGGCTTGGTCTGGTCGAATTGAAACCTAACCGTGGGGCGGTTGTTCGGCCGTTTGGACCTCGTCAGGTGCTCGATATTTGTCATCTTCGTCAGGTGCTTGAATGCGAAGCGACGCGAAATGCCTGCGGTAGAATCGCACCATTCGAATTGGCAACTCTTGAAGACGAACTGCAAAGGTTGATTGATGCACCGCGTAGTCGACAGTGGTCGGCGGAAACAAAACGACTTGATTCAACGCTTCACGAATTGATCGCTGAGCGATGTGGCAACGAACGACTTGCCTACGAGATCCGTCGATACAGCGTGTTGTATCGCATTTTGCGCGACGCGCGACATCGACGCCGAACGGCAAGAGCAAATTACTCGCAGATGGAAGAGAACTCAGAACACCTGAGGATCGTGCAGGCACTCGCGGCAGCAGATGCGGAAAGAGCCTCGGATGCAATGGCAGACCACATTGCGAAGGCAGCCGCGGCGTTGCAGCACGATCTGTTTGCAAAAAAAGAAATTGAAGCTGACTTGGCGGAGACCTTTCTGGAGTCTTCGCGATCAACGGTGGCAGCCGTGGCAAAATAGCTGAGAAAGCAATCGATGAAACAACTCTCAAAAAAGCGTCTTCAAGTTTTAGCATGGTGGTTTGCCTTGACCGCAGGTTATCTGCTTGCTGGTGATGCCCAAGCTGGCGATGCTGAAGTTCAGTTCGAAAAAGAGATCGAGCCGATTCTGAAGCAACACTGCTTTGATTGTCATGGCCCAGACGAACAGGAAAGTCGCTTGCGTCTCGATCGGTTGGCCAGCATGCTCGCCGGTGGTGATTCCGGCGAACCGGCCGTTGTGCCGACGAAGCCAAAGTCAAGCTACTTGGTGAAACTGATTCGTCATCAGGAACCGGGCAAAGAAATGCCACCCGATGAGTCGCTCTCTGAAGACCAGATTGGCCTGATCGAAAAGTGGATCGCCTCGGGTGCGGAGACTCCGACGAGTTACGGCCTGGCCACCGCCGAGGCAGATCTCTCGCACTGGGCATTTCAGCCGGTTGAGCCGACGGATGCAGCTAGTCTGGATGACTTCATTCGCGGCAAATTGGTCGATCAAGGTCTCCAGTTGTCACCCACTGCCGACCGACGCGTTTTGATACGACGACTTTACTTGGTGATGCTTGGCTTGCCACCAACTCCACAGCAGGTTGATCAATTTCTGGCTGATGATCGCGAATCGGCTTGGAGTGAATTGGTGAACGATGTGCTCGAAAGCCCGCATTACGGTGAACGATGGGCGAGTTATTGGTTGGACCTCGTTCGGTTTGGTGAGACGCACGGATTTGAAACGAATCGAGAACGCCCCAATGCTTGGCAGTACCGTGACTGGGTGATTCGTTCATTGAACGCCGATAAACCGTATGACCAGTTTGTGCAGGAGCAGATCGTTGGCGATGCGATCGGCGCCGCTGTCGGAACAGGGTTTCTGGTCGCTGGGCCTTATGATTTGGTCAAAGGTCAGGATCCATTGTTGCAGTTGCAGCAGCGGATGAATGAATTGGATGACATGATCAACACAACGGGCACCGCGTTCTTGGGGCTGACCACGGGCTGCGCGAGATGTCACAGTCATAAGTTTGACCCGATTAGTCAGCGGGACTATTACGCGATGCAGGCCGTTTTCGCCGGTGTGCAGCATGGCGATCGTGCACTGCCATTTTCAAAGGAAACGAAGGCACAGATCGCAAAGCTTGCAGAACAGATTGAGGAACGAACCGAACTACTCAAGAAGTTTATCCCCCAACCCGTGAAAGCCTCTATTGTGCTGGATGAATCAGAGGCGACGCATGCTTACGCACCCAGCGGGACTGCTGCCAAAGAAGGCCAAGCTAAGACCAGTTTTGGTGATGCCAAGTACACGTGGTGGCAGAACGAACCTGACAAAGACGTTGTCAGCTATCGGCCGGGAGTGAAAGGGAACTATCGCGTTTGGCTAAGTTGGGGCAGCGGGTTCGAATCGCACAGCACCAATGCGCGTTATGTCATCCGAACAGCTGCGGAAGACAAAACCATTGCGGTAGTAAATCAGCAGTTGCGGGCAGATCGATCAAGGAACGATGGTGTCCTTCGTTGGAGCGGTTTCCATGACGCCGGAGTTCATGCACTCACGCCAGCTGATTCCATCGTGCTGATCGGAGGCAGTCAAGGAACAGCTGTCACCGCTGACGTGGTTGTTCTGCAACCGGTGGATCAAGCCGGTGAGTCGGACACAGCCACTGTTGCGAGTGAGTCGGACGTGGCTGCGCCGACGAAGCGAACCGCTGTCAACGCGAAACGAAACGAGGAACGGTTTCCGCGCCGGTCAGTACGGTTCGTTCGCTTTACCATTGAGGAAAGCTTGGGCGCAGAAGGTTGCATTGACGAGCTGGAGATTTATTCCGGTGATCGCAATGTCGCGCTCGCCAGTCATGGTGCGAAGGCGACATCCTCAGGTGATTTCGTTCATCCAAAGCACAAGCTGCAGCATATTAACGATGGGCAGCACGGTAATGATCGGAGCTGGATTGTTGATTCAAAAGATGGCGGTTGGGTGCAGATCGAATTTGCCGATCCGGTTGTAGTTGACCGCATTGTTTGGGGCCGCGATCGCACAGGAAAATTCAATGACCGGTTGCCGGTGCGTTACCACATTGATGGGGCTACCGAACCCGGTGTTTGGGAATGTTTGGCGTCGTCGGGGGATCGCAACCTGATGGGTGGCCAGCCCAACGACGTGTACCAGTTCACGTATTTTTCAGATTCCGAAGCGGCGGCTGGGCAACGCTGGTTGGATGAGCTGAAGCGATTTCAAAAGCAAAAGGCTGATCTAGAAAAAACAACGACTGTCTATGCCGGGAAGTTCATCCAGCCCGGACCGACTCATCGTCTGTATCGAGGGGAGCCCGGTGCTAAACGCGAACAGGTTGGTCCGAATGCCATCAAAGCATTTGCATCCCTTGGCCTGCCGGTCGATGCCCCAGAACAAACGCGTCGAAAGGCGCTCGCGGATTGGATCGCGGACCAAGAGAATCCGTTGACCGCTCGAGTCATCGTCAATCGACTTTGGCAATTTCATTTTGGCACAGGTATCGTGGATACACCGAGCGATTTTGGCCGAAATGGTGCTCCACCAAGTCACCCCGAGTTGCTCGATTATCTTGCAGCCGAACTCATGGATCATGGTTGGTCGCTCAAGCATATCCACCGTCTGATTTTGAACTCGGCGACGTGGCAGCAAAGTAATCGCCCAGATCAGAATGCACTGCGAGCTGATGCGGATTCCCGATTGTTGTGGCGTTTCCCACCTCGACGCTTGGAAGCGGAAGCGATACGCGATTCAATTCTTGCGGTGACCGGTGCGCTCGATCTTGACCGGATCGGGGGTCCGGGATTTAGTCCATTCGAGGTCGAAATGGAAAACGTTCGGCATTATCACGCCAAGTCCTCCTATGGCCCTGAAGATTGGCGTCGCATGATCTACATGACCAAGGTGCGGCAAGAGCGTGAACATGTTTTCGGGGCATTTGACTGTCCAGATTCCAGCATGGTCGTATCGAAACGAAGTCGATCTACTACTCCATTGCAGGCGTTGAATCTGCTGAATAGCCACTTCGTCATGCAACAAGCAGATCTGTTAGCGGCACGTCTGGAGAACGAAGAAGTGACCGCTGCCGAACAGATTCAGCGAGCCTGGCAGCTTTGTTTCCAACGCGTTCCGACCGTAACTGAATCGGCCGACAGCCTAAAATTCATCGAACAAGAGGGGCTGCGGCAGTTCACTCGCGCCTTGCTCAATACAAACGAATTTGTGTTCATTCCTTAATGATGCAGAATATCGAGCCTAAGCGTGTACGGATCTCAGGCAGGGCCTGGGTTTTTCGCTCAGGCACTCGATTACTTGCCAGTGCAAGACGACTTACAACCATCAGCCACTGAATCGACCATTTGCAATTCGATCGGCAGTCTCATGAATTCATTCTTCAATCGACGACAGTTTTTGTCGAACACTTCTTCCGGGCTTGGCGGCATCGCGCTCGCGAGTTTGCTGCAAGAACAACGTTCGCTGGCTGACAAAACCATTTCGAGTCGTCCTCAGATCAATCCCAGTCGGCCGTTTGCCGCTCGAGAGGCTCACCACGAACCAGCTGCAAAAAATATCTTGGTGATTTTTTGTGCTGGTGCCTGCAGTCAGATCGACACATTTGACTACAAGCCTGAGCTGATCAAACAGCACGGCAAACCAATGCCCGGCGCAGAAGATCTGTTAACGTTTCAGGGACAGCAGGGCATGCTCACCAAGAGCCCTTGGGAATTCAAGCCGCGGGGCGAATCGGGCAAGATGATTTCTGACTTGGTTCCACAACTGGGTGAACTTGCTGATGACATGTGTTTCCTGCATTCGCTGACCGGAAAAACAAACACCCACGGCCCTGGTGAGAATTTCATGTCGACCGGCTATACGCTGGATGGTTTCCCAAGTATGGGCGCTTGGATGACCTGGGCTCTTGGAACTGAGAACGAAAACCTGCCTGCCTACGTCGCCATTTCCGATCCACGCGGAACCCCTCAATCCAGTGTCAACAACTGGGGCCCTGGGTTTTTACCAGCCGCATTTCAGGGGACCGAATTCAATGCCACAAAACCGTTGGGCAACCTCAGTATCCCGGACGGTGTGAGTTCCAAAACCGACCAAGCTACGCGAGGTTTTTTGAAGCGGCTAAATCAGGAACATCTGGATCGATTTCCCGGCGATACCGAACTCGCGGCGAGAATCTCGAGCTATGAACTGGCAGCAAGAATGCAGCTGAGTGTTCCCGATGTCACTGACTTATCGAGCGAGTCGAAAAGTATTCTTCACGAATATGGTGCTGACGATTCCGAAAATCCCTTGAAGGCACAATTCGCCCGTAATTGTATTTTAGCCCGACGTCTGCTCGAGAAGGGTGTTCGGTTTGTGCAGCTGTTCAACGGAGCCTATCAAACCGGTGGCGAAGGTGTCAGTAATTGGGATGGTCACAAGCAGATTGCTCAGCAGTACAGCAAACACGGACCTGTTCTTGATCAGCCGTGTGCGGCGATGTTGAGGGATATGAAACGCCGTGGGCTATTGAAGGACACTCTGGTTGTCTGGATGACTGAATTTGGGCGTATGCCGACATTCCAAAAAGGGGCGAGCGGTCGAGACCACAATCCGTCTGGGTTTACCGCTTGGATGATGGGTGCTGGAGTGAAGGCACCATTCACGTACGGGGCGACGGATGAATTCGGTTACAAGGCTGTTGAGAACGTGGCGACTGTCTATGACTTTCATGCAACCATTCTGCACCTGCTGGGTTTGGATCATGAACGGCTGACCTACTACCACAACGGTTTTGAAAGACGACTGACAGATGTGCATGGCAACGTCATCAAAGAGGTGCTTGCATCATGAGCGACTGTTGTTGCAGTACTCACACTGCAGTTTCAATCTGCCGCTTTGTTCACATGGTGGTATCGGTATTTTTGATGCAAGTTGGGGCCACTTGTTATGCAGAGAGCGATGAAGATTTTTTTGAGGCACGGATACGGCCTCTATTCGTTAAGCATTGTGTTGCGTGTCACGGTGATAAGAAACAAGAAGGCGGACTGCGGCTTGACTCACGCGATGGTTGGATGCTGGGGGGGGATCGCGGCGCAGCTGTCATAGCTGGTTCACCTAGCAAGAGCTTGCTGATCCAAGCGGTTCAATATGATGATCTCGATTTGCAGATGCCACCTGCCAAGAAGCTTGCCGTCAATGAGATTGCGGATCTAGAAGCATGGGTTCAACGGGGTGCAACCGATCCTCGCCGCGAAGCGGCCACGTCAAGCTCTGTCCGGATGAGTGTAGAAGAAGCTCACGCGTTTTGGTCTTTCCAGCCGTTGAAAGCGTCGATAGTGCCGAGTGAAGTGGGGGAGAATTGGTCACGGAATCCGATCGATTCATTTGTGATGGAGCAAATGAAGGAGCATGGCTTAACGCCAGTGGAAGATGCGGACCGTCGCACCTTGATCCGTCGTGCGACATTCGATTTGACCGGACTTCCGCCAACCAAGAGTGAGATCGACGCGTTTTTGCAGGATGAGTCGACAGACGCATTCGAGGCACTCGTCGAACGACTGCTTGATTCCAGCGCCTACGGCGAACGATGGGGGCGGCATTGGTTAGACGTTGCACGGTATGCCGATACGGCCGGCGACGGAGCAGATTATCCAGTACGGGAAGCGTACAAATATCGCAATTGGGTGATCCAGGCATTCAATCGTGATCTACCGTTTGATCAGTTCGTGCGTGAACAAATTGCCGGTGATATTCTGGCTCGGCGCGAGTCAATCGATGATCCCGAGCGATACGCCAGTCAGGTCATTGCGACGGGATTTCTCGCAATTGGAAAACGCTACGGCTACAAGGCTTCGCCTGCTTTTCAGTATCTTGATTTTGCCGATGTCATCGATTCCGTTGGGAGGTCGCTCCAAGGGCTCTCGCTCGGATGCGCGCGATGTCACGATCACAAATACGATCCGGTTTCTGCGGCTGACTACTATTCTTTGTACGGTATTCTGCAAAGCACAAAATGGGCATTTCCTGGTGGCGAAGAGCAGAAGCGTCCTGCTCATTTTCCGCCACTCGTTCCTCCCACGCAGGTTTCTACGCTTGAGGAGGCCAAGACGGCTGAACTCGCGTTGATAGATGCGAAGCTGGCGGAGCTGCAACGGCGACAAAAGGAATTCGATCCAAGCTGGAGAGCGGGTGGGAAGGACCTGAACTTTGAAATACAGAAAGCGGGCGAACGGCCCGGTGAGCCCTGGGTCTGTTCTGGGCCGATTGAGATCGTGTCAGAAGCGCAAAGTCCTTTCGATCATGTTCACCCAAAAGGTGGGCTTGGAGTTCGCATCGGCAGTGGCCAACCGACCGATGGCTTGCGATATGTTTTCAAAGAAGGCTTACGCGCTACCCCCGGTCAATCGATGCATTTCACTGTCGATTTTCGCTCGGTAACGTCGAAAGAAGAAGGTGCTTTCCGATTTTATCTAGGCCGAGGTGTCGTTCAGTCACTGGCGATTCAGTGCAGCGCGACCGCCAACGAGTTTGCGATATCTGATGGTGGCAAGTGGAAGATGATCCGGAAGATCACCCCCGGAACTTGGTACACCTTGCGAATCACGATTGATCCAGCGACGAAGACATTCTCTGGTATCGTGGGGACACCCGGCGACCTAACCGAATTCTCAGACATGTCGGTTGGTCCTAATTGGGACGGAGTTGCTGACTGCTTTATTTGCGATGGGTTCGGGCACGTCACGGGGGCAGCCTGCTCACGCGACCTCGATAATCTTGGGCTCCAGTCGCAACGGTTCCCTGATCCAGGCAGTCAATCGGTCTCGCCAAGAAAGGCGTCCGGTGATGAAGAAACGCAGCTTGCTGCACTGGAAAAGGAAATTGCCGCGATTGGCGAGCAGCGTCAAAGCAAAGCTGCCGAACCAGCCTACGAAGTTGCTTACGGAGTCAGTGAAGCCGAACCGGTCAACGCTCGTATCCAGCTTCGAGGCGAACCACATCGAACAAGCGATGAGGTGCCGCGACGGTTCCTCGAAGTGCTGGGAGGTGATCCTGTGCAGCCTAGCTCAGCGGGAAGTGGACGACTTGAGCTGGCGGAGTGGATCACGCGACCATCAAATCCACTCACCGCGAGAGTGTTCGTCAATCGAGTTTGGCAGTGGCATTTTGGCAGAGGCTTGGTTGATACGCCAAGCGATTTTGGCTCACGGGGAGCACCGCCAAGTCATCCAAAGCTCCTGGATTGGCTGGCATCGGAGTTCATTGGTTCAGGTTGGTCGATCAAATCTCTGCATCGACTAATCATGCAATCTCGCACCTACCAATTGGCCAGTGTCGACGACGATTCAAATTTGGCAGTCGATCCAACAAATCGTTGGCATTGGCGATACTCGCGACGTGCGCTTGATGCTGAATCTATCCGAGATGCAATGCTTGCTTTCAGTGGTCGGCTTGATCGGAGTGTTCCCGAGTCACATCCTTTTCCTAATGTGAACACCTGGGGCTTCACGATTCATAATCCTTTCCATGCTGTGTATGAATCGAACCACCGCAGCGTTTACTTGATGGTGCAACGCAATCGAAGGCATCCCTATTTAGCGCTGTTTGATGCGGCTGATCCGAATCAGAGTGTTGCGTCGCGACAGCCGACGACGACTCCCACGCAGGCTCTGTTTTTGATGAATTCTCCCTTCGTGCATGAGCAGGCAAGCGGTTTCGCAGACCGAATCGTTGCCGTGTCTGGCGATGATCGAGCGAAAGTGTTATGGGCATTCGAAACGGTGCAAGGCCGAATCCCAGCGGATACGAGCATTGAGGAGGCCGTTGCTTTCGTGTCGGAGTATCGAGAGAAAATTGATGGCAAGAAAGTCATTAGCGAGAAGGATATCAATCCCGGTGATAAGGCCGTCTGGTCGGCGTTTGCGCGAGTCCTTGTAACAAGCAACGCGTTTCTATTTGTTGATTGATGAAGGGATGATGGCGGCAATCGCCGGAAAAATTGGCAAGCGACTCCAATCGCAATACCTTTCTACCACTTGCGTGATGGGTAGCGGTCTTCGCATAAACGGAAGTTTTGATCCATGAACATGTTCTCCACATCGCGTCGTCAGTTCCTAAGCCGTGCCTCTGGCGGTTTTGGGGCCATCGCATTGGCTGGCATGTGCGATGAATTGGGAGCGGCTCCAGCCGATCCATTGGCGGCACGAAACGGTCACCATGCGGCAAAAGCTGACCGAGTGATCTTCCTCTATTCGACTGGGGGTGCTTCGCACGTTGATACCTTCAATCATCGGCCACAGTTGACCATCGATCACGGCAAGTCCATCACCGCGTCGCGATGGCTTAACAAAGGTGGCGAATTCAAACGGTTTCTGATTAAGCCACGTTGGGCTTTCCAGCAATACGGTCAGAGCGGAACTTGGGTCAGTGACCTGTTTCCGCATCTCGGGTCGGTCATAGACGATGTGTGTGTTCTGAATGCCATGCACTGTGAGAGTGATGGGCACGACAAAGCGACGCTCGCGGCTCATACGGGATCAGCACAGTTCGCACGACCGAGTGTGGGCTCTTGGGTGAGCTACGGTCTTGGGACGGTCAATCAAAATTTGCCGTCGTTTATGGTTCTGGCCCCCGCTGCACCGTACGCCGGTGCGCAAACTTGGGGCAGTGATTTTTTACCCGCCTGTCATCAGGGAACGCACGTTGTTCCGGGTAAGCAACCGCTGCCGTACGTGCAGCCGCTCGTTGCTGATGGCGAAATGCAGCAAATGGAGCTCGCTCTACTCAGGCGTTTGAATCAATCACATCTTGAGCAACGGGCGGCCGATCATGCACTTGATGCCCGCATTCGATCGTTCGAGACTGCGTTTGGTATGCAGCGTGAAGCGCCAGAGGCATTCGATCTTGCTGGCGAAACCGAGGAGACGTTGAAGCTTTATGGCCTCGAACGTGGTGCAACCAGTGGCTTTGGATGGCAGTGTCTTGTCGCTCGAAGGCTTGCCGAACGAGGAGTGCGGTTTCTGGAATTGATTGATGTCGGCTCAAGTGCGAATTGGGACTCGCACGGAAACATGGCGGATCATGAACGTCTTGCCAAGGCGATTGATAAGCCGATTGCGGGTCTGCTGACTGATCTGAAACAACGTGGCATGCTAGAGAGTACGCTTGTTGTTTGGACAACGGAATTTGGTCGCACTCCGTTCAACCAAAAAGCGGACCACGCTGGCCGGGAGCACCACAGCCCCTGTTTTTCGTCATGGATGGCTGGTGGAGGTGTGAAGGGTGGCATCGTGTACGGTCAGTCAGATGAGTATGGGATTCGGACCGCTGAAGATGCCGTGCACACGCACGATCTGCACGCCACCATGCTGCATTTGCTGGGGATCGACCATGAGCGACTAACGTACCGTCATGCAGGTCGCGACTTTCGCTTAACCGATGTGCACGGTCGCGTCGTGCGTGAGACGATTGCATAGTCAGAAAGAGTGAGCAAAGTTGCTTCCTTGATCGATTTTGAGTGCTGCTATGCACTCGGTGACCAACCATCCATGACCCGTTGAGGGATAACCCGCCATGAATCCGAAGTTAAGAATCCTTTGCGTTTTCGCACTGGTTGAAGTCTTGTCTGCCGTTGCTGATGCGAAACCGCTCAAGGTCTTTATCTTGGCCGGTCAGTCGAATATGGACGGACAGGCGCACATTCGAACGATTGACTTTCTTGGTGAGGATAAGGATCCAACCCGTGCTGCTTTGTTGAAGATTTTCAAGCCGGATGGAAAAACTTTGATGACGCGAGACGATGTTTGGATCGCCAACAATGCAAACGGCAATCTCCAGCCAGGCTTTGGCGGACGTAGAGATTACACCAAGCTTGGCAATAACATCGGACCGGAGTATTCGTTTGGTTATTACCTGGGTGAAGCATTCGATGAACAGGTGCTACTGATCAAATATGCTCCTGGTGGCCAGAGCCTGTATGTCAACTTCCGACCTCCAAGTGCGGGCAATACAGGCAACGAAAAGTTGGACAACCAGCTGTTGACCCAGGAAGCGGCTGATCAATGGAACGAGGGGCAGATCGAGCCGGTCGTTGGACTGCAGTATCGTAAAATGGTGAGATTCGTTCATCAGACGCTTAAGAATCTCAAGGCGAACTTTCCCGACTACGATGAGAAAGCTGGATATGAAATCGCTGGCTTTGTTTGGTTTCAGGGATTTAATGATCTGTTCGATGAAACTGGCCGCAGGCAGTACGGCGCCAATCTTGTTCATCTGATTCATGATGTGCGTGCAGAATTCGATGTACCGAAGATGCCGGTGGTCGTTGGCGTGATGGGTGTAAACGGCCCGCACAATGAACACAATCCCAAACAAAAAGATGTGCGAAATGGTCAGCGTTTCATCAACACGTTGCCAGAGTTTCAAGGTAACGCGAAGGCCATCGAGACTGCGCCGCTACTGGACACACGGGTTGTGGCACTGACCGCGGGTAGCTGGCTGCCGGAGTATGATCGCGACTTCAATGTGAATCCCATCACCGCGGAGGAGCGGGCGATGCTCAATCGAGCCACATCGAACAAAGGGTTTCACTACAGTGGTGAGGGTCGCTTTTTTATCTTGGTCGGGAAGGCTTTTGCCGAGACGATGCAGCAGCTGCTCGAGTTGAGTGAACAGAATTAGGCACGCCAATCACTCAGGGAATTCGTGGCCGAATGTTGAATAAGTACCGACCCCCTCTTTTTTGAATTCGCCAAGTTTTCCTCGACGACTCTCCTCCAATCGGCAGTGGAGAATGATCACTGCATGGGTGGAAAACGAGGGTCAAATGCTAGTGAGCGGGATTGCTCACGATTTGCGAAAGTCTGGTTCTTCAAATAAACAGAAAAGAAAGAAGCCGCTGATCAGAATCGATCAGCGGCTTCGTCTTGAAAGGTGGAGGATAACGGACTTGAACCGATGACCTCTACAATGCCATTGTAGCGCTCTCCCAACTGAGCTAATCCCCCTCGAAGATGCCGATTTTACACATCACAACAAGAAAGTAGCAGGATACTTTCGGGTGCGTCAAGGGGCCAGCATTAGATTCGGAAAAGACCCGCTTTTTGACTTGTTTGCAACAGATTCGGGGGTTAACGGCCGGACAAGTCTCCAGTCTGATGTGATCTGTCCCCGCTCACATGCAGCCAGTTGCGAGGCTCGTCGTAAGCTCCCCTGGTCTGTACCAAGGATCTGTGGGTCTGTTGCGATGTGGCTCGCTGGTTGGGCTGTTACGACTGCAGTTGCTCGAGGACAGATGCAAAAGGGACTCGCTCGCAGACCCCAAAGCTTGCATGTCGCGTCAGGCGGGCGCGAACCATGCCAGGAGAAGACAATCCACAAAGGAATCTTGCTTTGTCGCGTGCCGTTGTAAAGCGATCGGGATACTCCCGTGCGACCTCATTCATCATCTTGCGCGCCGAAGAACCAATCGGTCGATTGGTCAGTTTCTCGATTTCCCAAGGGCCTTCCCCGACACAGTGACTGCAATGGCCGCAGTCGACATCGAGCGACTCACCAAAGTGCTGAGCGAGTGTGGCTGATTGGCAATGCTGACCTGTTGCCAGTTCCAAGACCTCATCGATTCGATGAACCTCTGACTGTTCTCGCTTTGTCAGCCGGTCGTATAGTTCATCCGCAAGGGTCTTGGTATCTTCGATGCGGCGCTGCCAACGGTAGCCGTGAACCAGGTCAGAAACTTGTACTTCGATCCAATTTTTTTCACTCATATACTCGACAGCGCGAACGATTCGTTCTCGATCGACCCCCAGTTTTTGCGTTGCCAAAACCATGTTCAAATGGAACCAAGTGCGAGATTTGGTCAGTGTTGCTAATAGGCCTGCGATAAATTCGCGTCGTTCACCATCAAAGTGATTCAGAATATGTTCCGAGGTGACGAACGGTTTCACCCGATAAGTGTCGTAACGAGGTGAGGTCGCCTTGAGGTATCCATCAAGTTCCAGATAGGTCAACAAGGTTCGCAAGACCAGCACACGAATGTCGGTTTCGTTGGACAACCGGTAATGTGAAATATGAAATGGGTCGCTCTGTCCCGCTACCACTTCGATCATTCGAGCAACCGCATGACTCGATGGTGTGTCGCCATAGACAAAGTTTTCGAGCACAATTCGATCATTAGGAACCAGCAGCATTTCACAGGTTGACTCTTGGCCATCACGCCCGGCTCGCCCGATTTCTTGAGCGTAAGATTCAAGCGACTTCGGAGGGTTAAAGTGATACACATAGCGGATGTTGGGTTTGTCGATTCCCATACCGAAAGCGATCGTTGCAACGATCACTGATGAATCGGAGGAGAGGAAATCTTGTTGGATCTGTTCACGATCTTCCGGCTTCATTCCGGCGTGATAAGCGGTCGCATCGATGCCATCCGCCAATAGTTGCTCGGCAATCTCTTCAGCCGTGCGTTGCAAAGTGACATAGACAAGTGTCGAACCGGCGGGACGTTCGCGTAATCGTTGCAGCAGCGTTGGATAGGGGGTATCGTTCGTGATGAGTGTGCTGCGAATTCTCAGATTCGGTCGATGAAATCGTGTGCGAATCGCATTTTCGGGCTCGATTTCAAATGCATCCCGAATGTCACTGAGGACCTGTGGCGTGGCGGTAGCGGTCAGCGCTAAGACACGTTCGACTTCGAGTCGTTTGCAGAGTTCGGCTAGTTTCAAGTAATCAGGTCGGAAATTGTGACCCCATTGGCTAATGCAATGAGCTTCGTCGATCGCAAACAGCGAGATTCGCAGTTTTCCTAATGAAGCTAAGAATCGCTCATTGAAAAAACGTTCGGGTGCGACGTAAAGCAGCTTGGTTTCGCCATTGCGAATACCCGCCATCGTTTCCGAAAAGGCTTGCCCGGTCAGTGTTGAGTCGAGTCTCGCCGCTGCGATGCCACGGTGTTTTAGTGAGTCGCATTGATCTTTCATCAACGCGATCAATGGCGAAACGACCACCGTGGTGCCCGGTAGCATCTGACTGGGCAATTGGTAACAGAGGCTCTTGCCACCACCGGTTGGAAAGACCGCCGCAACGTTTTTCCCAGCCAATAAGCGTTCAACAACCGCGTGTTGTCCATCCAAAAAATGATCGAGTCCAAACTGATTCTTCAGTACCTCTGTTGGATCGCCCAGTACACCTTCTGTGGCCAGTACACCTTCCGTGGTCGGTGATTTCGCCATCCTCGAACTCCTTTATTTCGTGACCACTTCAATGAGAGCGATTCAGTGAATGCAAGCGACAGGCAGCTTGCTCCTTTGGACGACTTGCGTTGATCTCTGGGGGCCGTACCCGAGACGCTGTTTGGTGAGACGCTGTTTGATGACAGGACTGGTGTGGTTCGACGAGCCGATTACGACGTGATCTTTGTTTCCCCAGGCCGCGATTATCTCTGATCGTTTTTAAGTTCCCAACGAATTGCTGTCCGCCGCCGACTTTTCGAACCGCCGGCTCAACGCATCGCAGATACTATACATAAGTACATCTTTGTGTCAAGTTGGATGCGTTTCACGGACACGAGTTTTTCCAAGACATGTTTTACAAAACCTTGGAGGTTTTGACGCCGAGCATGCGATCCAAGGAATCGGCGGTTTGATAGATCAGTGCTTCAGGGAAATGCGCGTAGGGGTGAAAGTATTCGAACGTCAGGTAGCCGTCGTAGTTGATCCCATCAAAGGCTTCCAGGACAGCCGGCCAGTTGGTGGTGCCATCGAGCAGCGGTCGAAATGCTTCAAGTGAATGATCGGTCCCCTTCTTGGTGAATTCTTTGAGGTGGACATTCCTGATGCGTTTGCCCAGGATCGGAATCCAATGTTCGGGGAACTGATATTCCATGATGTTACCCGTATCGAAGTGAACGTTGACGTACTCGCTTTGAAAGCTGTCAACAAAATCGTTCATTTCCATCGGAGAAAGCAGGAACCCGTTGAAGAAGATGTTTTCCATATTCAACGAGACATTTAATTTTTCGGCGAAGGGAAGTAGTTTACCAATCGCCTCTTTTGCTCTGCGTTCACAAACATCGTTGGGAGTTGGGTCATGATCCTCGCGCCAAGGCATGTGGACGGCACCGGGAACGACGAGCAGATTTTTGGTGCCGAGATCGTGAGCTGCTTGAGTCATTTGAGCAGCAAGTTCCATTCCACGGGCTCGTTCGGCGGGATCATTGCTGGTCAGCGGATAAGGCCAAAACAGAAACGAACAGACCCCGCTGATTTCGATCCCAATCTTGTCAGCCATCTGTCGGATCTTGGTGAATTCCTTCGTGCCCGAGTTGGGGGACAGATCACTTTCCAAATCGTAGTTCAGTTCGATGCCGTCAAACCCAGCGTCTTTGGCTGTTTGTAAACACTGCTCCAGCGACATCTTGTCTGGATAGGGAAACGCCCACAGGTTGATTGACTTTTTCATCGCATACTTTGGCTGTTTCGTCACAGGCTGATCGGCTGCCGAAGTGGATCGATTGCCGGTGGTGGCCAGAGCGGCACTTCCAAATGCAGCGTAGGTTAAAAGTTCACGACGGCGAAGAGCTGATTGTGGTTTCATGGCAGGCTTCGTGAGGTAGATAGTGAGAAATCAATCGGGTACACCGGCGAACATGTCTTGAGCTTCAGCACTGCAAAAACGGCTGTTCGAATTTTAGTAAACAAGCATGATGTGTGCTGAGAAACGTGAGGACTGCGGTCGATCGGTTTGGAGTCTGGTACAGCGAGTGGTCAAGGCGTTTAAAAAAAGGTCGTTTGTTGATTCTGTAAAAGGTCGTTTATTGAGTCTGTAAATATTCGATCAGATCTCGCATGGCCTGTGGTGGCAGGGTGTCCTGGAGACCTTCGGGCATTAACGAAGTGCCAGAATTTTTTAGTTCAGTGATCTGATCACGACGCAGGGTGGTTCGCTTGCCGTCAGCGTGAGCAAGTGTGATGCTTTGGCCCGCTTCCTGTTCGATGATGCCCATCAGAATTCGATCGTCCTGGGTGCGTACAAGGTAGCTTTGATACTGTGGGTCAATAGCTCGATTAGGGTCCAAGATGGCGGTTAACAACGTGACTTCGCTACGGTCGGTAAGATTCTGAAGACTGGCGCCGACCGCAGCCGTTTGGTCTTTTGCGACATGGCATACGGCGCAGTGCTGGTTGAACAATTTGGCTCCCCGCGTTCTGTCACCGCGGTTTCCCATCTGGTCGCGGTAATGATTGATGAGTTCACGTTTTCCCAGTGATTCGTTGGTGGCGACTAGGCGATTTGCTCTCACTCGCATCGACCGTGATCCAGTTTGTGTTAGCTGCTGTCTCGCAGCGGGTGACAGATCGGCTGCTTGAATGGTTCCCTGCTCCAAGGCGTCCAATAAGATTTCGATCCAATTTCTTCGCTGCAAGATCTGTCCGACACACTGACTGCGAACAGCGTCAGACATGGATTCCCACCGATCGACAAAAGCCACACACGTGCTGGTGTCACCCAATTGCGATAATCGTTCAATCGCATCTTGCTGCAGAACTAATGGTGTTTGAGGCGATACCAAGTCTAGCAGCAGTTGCTTTTCCTCTTCCTTCGAGCCGATGCCGATCCCCAGCAAATTTAGAGCTGCTTTGCGGTGCGATTCTGCGCGGTCGGTATCATTGATCCAGCGTTTTGCCTGTTCGTAGAGTGGTTCCAGTTGCTCACGTAGAGGATGTTGTGACGCAGGGTGTTCCTTTAGTGCGTTGGTGAAACAGGCTGCTAGTTGTAATTGCTGCGGTTCATCAATTTTGGTCGTCGCAAACAACTTGCCGTAGCGTGTTGCCACGTTGACACCCCGAGATTCTGCTGTGCTCAATAAATTGGTCAGTAGTGCCGTGGGAACCGTTGCTAATTTGTCGACATGAGTTTCGGAAAATAAATCATCGAGGATGGCTGGTGCATGGAGTCCTGCTGATGAACTGATGGCGTCAATTAACCATCGGTCCAAGTTGCCGTTGCGCACAAGGTTGGCCAACATCTTGGCAGCCCGGGGTTCGGTTGATTGACCGAGTGTGAGTGCAATCTGCAGCCGGACCTGCGGATTCGCATGGGTCGCAAGAGTGGAAAGTTGCTGCAAGATTTGCTCGGCAGCAGCCGAATTGAATCGTTTTTCCGCCAGGCGAATCGCCGTAATCAGCACGCCGGGATGATTCGATCGTAAAGCGGATATCAATAGCGGTTTTTCCAATTTGTTTTTCAAATCTAAAATCGACAACGCATGCACTTGCGCATGTGGAACAGTCGCATCTTTGGCAAGTGATTTCAGCAGTGGCCAAGTGATCGGGTCATCGCGTTCAAGCAGCCACTGCTGGGTGAGATCGCGGTTTGGACCTATCTGAGAGCGCAAGGCATCTACAAGTTGCTTGGTCGTTGCATCACCGCGGAGGTCCTTGGCGACGGATGGTCCATCGATCTTTGAAACGCGATAGAGTCGTCCTCGATCTGCGCCAGCCCTCAAGTCGAGTTGTGCTTGCCAGGCGTCGGGGATCCACTCAGGGTGTTCAATTGTTTCGCGGTACATGTCGGCGATGTAGAGATGCCCATCTGGGCCGATCAAAACCCGCGCCGGGCGAAACCAAGGATCGGCGGAGGTAAGGAATTCATTCCGTTGTTCGGACGTTGAACGCGCGGCTCGATAGGTTGAACCATCCGGAATCAACACGGTCCGATGAACTAGGTTGTGGACTGGTTCGCAAATGAATGCGACGTCATGCTTGCTATCGACTGCGAATTCGGGGGAACGGGCGACGATTGCACTGCAAGCTGATGTAAATCGGTTCGCAGCAAACAGATCATTGAATCTTTCGGTCGCGGCTGTCTTTGGGAATACAGGCGGTGCCACGGGAGGATCAAATAATTGCTGGGCTCCACCCGATACTTTCACTGCCTCGTTGCGGCCCAGGTAAGCATCGTCGATGGGAAAGTGGTACATCGGCCGTGAGTTGTCATTGCCGAACCACTGGCCCCAATCGTTTCGGCTGCGGATGAATTGGGTCCTGCCACTTGTCACCGCGAATCGGCCGGTGTCGGGCCAGATTTGCACGTCATGGCCCGAGGCGTTGATGACGTCGCCCGTTTTACTGCTGGTAAGCTCGCCTAAGTTGTCTCCGCTGGAGAGGTGCAGCGAGTGATCCAGTCCGTAGCTGAATCCACCGATCCGATGTTGGGGATTTGCCAAACGAAAACCGGTGTACAGTTTTTTGACTTCATCCGCTCGATCATCTCCGTCGAGGTCAAGAGCAAAGAGGATGTCGGGGGCGGAACTGATAAGGACGCCATCTTGCCACGGAAACACACCCGTCGGAAACGACAGGTCATCCAGGAACGTCGTTGCGGTGTCAAATTGACCATCCTGATTCTGATCCACGAGGACTTTGATTCGTCCACCATTTTCACCTTTGGGATAGTCGCCCATTTCGACAACCCACAAACGGCCACGTTGGTCGAATGCCATATTGATGGGATCCTCGACTAACGGCTCAGCCGCAATCAACTCGATCTGATAACCATCGGTCAATTGAAACATGTCGAGCGATTGTTCAGCGGATGTTGGCTGGCTTCGTCCGCGTGATTTCAGGATCTCATGAATCCGTGAAACCAACAGGTCTTCTGTCCCACCAGCCCATGGCCCTGGCAAGCTGTAATAGATGCCGCTGCGGTCATATTCATAACCACCCTCGAGTCGCATTCTTTCACTTGGTATGTATCCCAGTACGTCGTTTGCATAAGCGGTAACCCACAAATTCGGGTCATCGAGTTCTTTCTTCAGCCTAAGTGCATAATCGACGACGACCTCACCGCCCAGAAAGACCATGGTCATCTGATCGCCAAACTGCCAGGTTTGAATGGGAATCGGGTAAGTGGCGGGTAGCCGTCCGTGCTGTTTCAACACGTCGAGCATTTGTTGGGCGTGTCGTCGTGTCTGCACGTCCCCGCCGTCAAGTCGGCTCTTCAGTTCTTCTTGGGTTGGCAAGTCGAATGACGCGGCCGCATAGTCGAACCTCGTATCGACGGGCTGGTCGATGGCTTCCATTTCGCTTTCCACGATGCGGATGACCTCGGTCGCTAGGGTTCGGCCATGGATTTTGGTCGCATCCAAAGTGCCGCGGGGGTTTGGATTTGCATCTGCTCCACAACCAATGGTGCACAAGGCAACGGCATCGGGGTATTTCGATTCCAACTGCAGCGTTGCGTATCCCGCCCAGTCACCGTTGATGTGGTAATGATTTCCGCCCAAGGTGGTGCAGTGACAGGCATAGTTGAAAACCATCCCTCTGACTTTGCCATCGATTCCGGTAACCCGTAGCGTGGGAACGGAATGATCGACGGGACCATCGGCTTGTACTCCAAACCCGCTCCAGAGACCGTTTTTCAGAACCCGACGGTTGGCAGCGAAATTTGCTTCGCCCACGGCGTAATGCAGGTGCACGGCTTCCAGTTTTTTGATCGACTCATCGACTGCTTGCAGGATCCCTTTGACCAGTTGTTGGCGATAGCGAACGCCGGCATCCTCTTCTTGTGGACTTAACGGTGTGGAAAAAATGTTGCTCAGTTCAGAAACGAGATCAGGACCACAATGCGTGTGAGTACTGCAAAAGGCAATTTGTTCGCGTGATAGTCCATGGGATCGTTGAAGTTGGCTCGCAAGCTCACGAGTCATCGCCCCCGGTAGTCCAATGTTGTCGACCGCGAGAAGGACCTTCGTTCCGCGATCGGTTTGATGTTTTAACGCAATCGCGCGAACATAGAGCGGCGTCTCAATTCCTTCGCTGGCGTGATCGCGACTACCGTAGCCGGACATGCGGACCGGTTCAGTCGGTGTTACATCGACCCGTGAAAAACCAGCTTGCCAAGGTGTTTGTGCGGAAATCGAGTTGGCCGCGAAGACCAGAAGGAACCCAATACTGATCAGGCGATTCATTGCAAATCGAAAACATGGAGGAAGCGGGCGAACGGTTTTATCATATCCCAGTCAATCGTCCCTTGGGTGACCGAGTCAAGTGGGAAAGACCGGTGCACTCGGCAAAGGTCGGTTAACGGTATCGGGGTTTGGCCCGAAATCGCACATGTGTTCGCTCTCTGGTTCGGTACGAAACGCTGTGCCGATTTTATTCCCTGTTGTGACGGGCTGTGACGGGCTGTGACGGGCTGCGAGTTCATGGGGCTAGGAGATTTTTGGTGCCAGGTGAGCCTTGATGGCTTGGGCAATTTCCTGCGTCGCTCGCAGGCCATCGTCGAAGGCTCCAGCGAGGTGGACAAAGCCATGCAGATTGCCCTCGTATCGTTGCAGGGTGGTCGGAACACCTGCCCGTTGCAGCTTGGCGGCGAATGACTCTCCTTCGTCTCGCAGGACATCGTATTCGGCTGTGATGATGTGTGTGGTGGGTAATCCGGCAAGGGATTTGGCTTGGATCGGCGCGGCCAATTCTGATGCGATCTGATCTCCGAGGTATTGCTGCCAGAACCATTGCATCGTCGTACGAGTCAGCCCAAAACCATCAGAAAATTGATGGTAGGACGGGGTATCGAAATTCGGTTCTATCACGGGATAGAGAAGAACTTGCAGGTCCACAGTTGGGCCGCCCTCGTCCCGGCAATGTAAAGCGACGGCTGTTGCCAAATTGCCGCCAGCACTATCTCCCACCAAGGCTAATTTTTCTGGCAGCACGCCTAGCTGTTCGGGATGCTCGGAAACGTATCGGGTTGCTCGGATGCAATCTTGTAGAGGCGTTGGAAACGGGTGTTCGGGTGACAGTCTGTAATCAACCGCGATCACGACGCAGCCAGAGGTCTTCGCGATTCGTCGGCAGACCGCATCATGTGTGCGGATATTTCCCAATACCCATCCGCCACCATGAAAGTACATCACAGCCGGCGCGGGTGAATCACAATCAGAAAAGAGACGTATCGGGATCATTTCGTCTATCGTGCGATCCTCGACACGACGAATTGCTGGCTTCTCTCCTAGGTGATCGGTCAAGCTCTCGAACAGTTGCCGCGCTCGCGGTGGTGCCACTTCATGCCATTGCGGCGGATTTGTATTTGCCCGTGCTCGGAGAAAATTTTCGGCCTGTTCTGTCAACGGCATAGTGTGCCTCGGTGAAGATCGTGTACCGCGATGAATCTCGCCACTGAAAAAAGGCGATATTGAGCTAGCGTTGTTCGCTGACGGGACCGGCAAGTAATGCGTCGAAATTCAGTTGCTTATCCACCTACGAATCGGTCACACAACGTCCTGGCCTCAGTGATCTCGGAGGTGCCGGTGATCACCACACGACCATCACGAAAAAGTGTCACGCTATGTTCTGCATCCGGAAACAGTCTGACAAAGAAGGGTGTTGATTGGACACGGCCGACCGTATTCCATCGCTGAACATAAAGCGCTAAATCGACATTGTGTTCGTGCGGTCGGCTGATTTGCACTGCATTGCGACCGCACAGAGCGGCAGCTGATTCACTGTGTACCGCTCGGTCACCTTCCAAGAAATCGAATCGTTTTTCCTTACAGGCCGGGCATGTTTGCGAAATCCCTGGGGCTAGTTTCAACGAGCGAATGCGATTGTTCCATAGGTCAACTGATTTTAAGTTTCTATCCACAGCGGATCGGTTTCCAGAAAGCCACTTGATCGCTTCGATGGCTTGCAGGCTGGCGATCAGGTGCGTTGCCGCTCCGATGACACCCGCCGTATCGCAAGTATCGACCGCTGCAGCGGGGGGTGGTTCTGGAACCAAGCAGCGAAAGCAAGGTGAGCCTTCACCGTCAAATAGGCGAACTTGCCCGGTTGCCCCGATGCAGCCACCGTGAACCCATGGTGTCCGACTGCGCAAGGACCAATCGTTCAGTAGAAATCGAATCAGAAAGTTATCGGCTGCATCGATGATCAGGTCGCATCCGTTCAGGATCGCTTCCATATTTCCCGAATTTACATCGGTGACGATTGGCGTCAGTTCGATTCCTGAATTGATGGCGGTTAATTGGCGGCAAGCGGCATCCGCTTTCGATCTTCCTTCACTAGCATCTTGCTCTCCGAACAGGGACTGCCGTTGTAAGTTGCTCCATTCCACGACGTCGCGGTCGATCACCCGTAAGTGGCCAACGCCCGCACGTGCGAGAAGTTCTGCAGCGACAGTGCCCAACGCACCGCAACCCAGCACGGCAACGGTTGCGTTGCCGATTTTTGCCTGCCCCTCAGCGCCGATGGGACCGTATTGAACTTGGCGTGCGTATCGATCGGAAGCAGAATCCATAATGATCCAGAGTTAGAGCGTCACCTAATTTTAGCGACGACAGCGGATTGGCGGCAGTCGCCCGGAATAACCTGTTACCGTTTACTCGTCTCCCGCCGGTTTTTACCAACGGACCAGCTTTCGAAATCGCACCGGTTTTAAGCTGGGCCTCGCGGTTCGGAAACCGGTTGGCAACGGTTCGTCGATTCCATGCGTGACACCCCTCCGCAATTCTGCTGGCATCAATTCTAATTCAGCTATGAATCATCCAAAGGAAAGTTTACCGGCTGTGATCCGTGACCGGGCGAATTTGATGCGTGAAATTCGGGCCTGGTTTGATGAACGAGGTTTTTGGGAGGTACAGCCACCTTGTTTGTCCTGTGAGTGCATCGTCGATTTGCACATTGATCCGATCACCGTTTCGAGTGACCAATTCGGATTGGCAGTTGATGTGCCGGATCGCTATTTCTTGCAGACCTCACCTGAAGCTGCCATGAAGCGGATGCTGGCAGCAGGCGCGCCCTCGATTTACAGCATTGGGCCGGCTTTTCGCAGTGGTGAACGGGGGGCAGAGCACAACCTCGAATTCACCATGCTGGAATGGTACCAATTGGACGCTGGCTACGAGGAGGGAGTTCGGTTGCTCGGTAGCCTCGCTGAACAACTGCTGGACCAGCCTGGTTTCGATGTGGTCTGCTACCGCAATTTGTTTCAGGATCAGTTTTCGTTTGATCCCATCGAGGTGGAGCTGGATATTTTGCAGGATTGTATTTTGGATCTCGAGGGCGGCGCGGCAACTGCCGATTTAGCCAAGTCTTTGGCCGGTGATCGTGACGGCTTGTTGGAAGCGATTTGGTCGTTGGCGGTTCAGCCAAGTTTGGGAACAGAGCGGCCTGTGATCGTGCGAAATTATCCACTAAGTCAAGCAGCGTTAGCGAAGATCGCTGAGGATGATCCTGATTGTGCGGCGCGTTTTGAGCTATTTGCCGATGGTGTCGAATTGGCTAACGGCTACCACGAACTGGGCGATCCGGTTGTATTGCAGGAAAGATTCGAAAAATTTAATCGCGAACGAATGCAGGTCGGGAAAAAAAAATTGCCACTTCCAGAACGTTTTTTGAAGGCGATGCAAGCTGGTTTACCACCCTGTTCTGGCGTCGCAATGGGGGTCGATCGGCTATTGATGGTGCGAACAGGCAGGGCTGAGATCGAAAAAGTTTTGGCGTTTCCGATTGAATTGGCATGAGGTTGCAATTCGCCTCGGGGCAAAACGCCGGCTAAAATAAAGGGTGGCTCGATCGGAGGTAAAGATGGCAAACACTGACAGTAAAACGCGACGCTTAGCGGTCAATGCTGCGTTCTTAAAAGACATCAAGGACGATAACCATGATTTGAAAGCGATCGTGGATCAAATCGCACCCTTTTCCGAACACTATCAAACTGCCGTCAACCATTGGCCTGAATTGGTGGGATTGCTTGAGCAGCTATGTGATCAACTAGCGCTGCATTTCTCACTTGAAGAGGCATATGGCTACTTTGACGATGCGGTCAACCACACGCCGCAATTGTCGGTCAATGCCGAGTGCCTGCGAAGTCAACATCCCAGTTTGTTCAAAACAATTCGTGGATTGGCTGACAATGTGCTGGAAGTGAATACCGATAACATCGAACACGTCCAAAAGTTTCTGAATGGCTACCAGAATTTTCAGCAACAATTCGCTGCACATGAAGAAGCCGAATTAAAGCTGATTCTCGATGCGATGGATGATGGTCTTGGCGTTGGCGATTGAGGGACGGTGACACCCGGGCCAAATTTTCCGAACGATCTCTTTTATGTGCTGATTCAACTTTATTGATGCCAGCTGTGCGAACTCCAGAGGTTGCGGTGAGAATCAAACGTCTGGTGATTCGGCACTCGGCTGGTCCGTTGTTTGACGCTGGTTGGTAGCGATTCGTCCAAACAGGGCTACAGCACTTGGTACTAAGATCGTGCGAACATAGAAGGTATCGATCAAAACGCCCAAGCCAAGAGCAAACCCGAGTTCGATGATGCCTCGCAAAGCTGGGCCGCTATTGGTGTTGGGTAGTCCCAGCCAAGCTGCGATCGGGGGAAACCAAGCCGATGCTGTCATGCTGAAGAATGTGGCGGCCATCACCAAACCGCAGGCAGTGATAATGCCGCCAGTTTTGGCGACCGCTTTGCGAATTGCGGCCAGCCATCCCATCTTGCGCTGTTCCTCGACAATTCGAGTGACGAGGTAGACGTTGTAGTCTTGGCCGACGGCTACCAAGATGACGAAGAGAAACAATGGGAGTTTCCAGTCCAACCCGACAAAGTCATCCCCATAAGCACGCTGAAAAAATAGCAGGGTCAAACCGAGTGTTGCGTAGTAGCTGATCAATACTGTGATGATTAAATAAATGCAGAGCCAGACGCGTCGAATGACGAGTACGAGAACCGCAAAAACGGCAAGCACGACCGCGATCTTAATTTTCCGGTTGTCTTGTAACGTGACGCTTCGCAAGTCGATGATGGAGGGTGTGGTTCCGGTCAAAAGGACTGTCGCGTCTTGCCATTTCGATCCCTCAACCCCCGTTTGATACTCTACGAACTGCCCGACCTTGGTGACGATGTTTGCCGTGCCAATTGAAAAGGGATCGCCGTCAATCGTGACATCCAGTCGGGCAAGCCGATTTTCAAATTTGGGTAGCGATGAAAAGAAGTATTGCTGGGCGACTCGATGGTTCCGCAGTGCCCTTCTCCGCCATGCATCCTTGCTGAGCAATCCCATATCCCGATCAGGCGGAAAGTCACCCAGCGGATCAGCCGCTGTGCGGACAGTCGAAACACCTTGGACAGTGTAAATCTTTTCCGACAGCGATTGAATCTGTTTCTCAAACTCTTTACGCGGCGTATCTTTCTTGCGCAACAAGAGGACTGTCACCGGGGTGATCTCGCCGATGTCAAAGTGACGCTGCAGCAAACGCAGGCCGCGGCGACTCGGAGCGGAGTGGTTGAGCTGACTACTTAGGTCGTAAGTCACCGAGTCCTCATGCTGGAAACCAAATCCCGCTGGGATCAAGAGCAGGAATAGACCAATCCCAAGTGTGGCAGCTGGCCGCCGGGTCAGCATCAAGGCGATCCAGCTCCAGAGCTCAGCAGGGATCCATCGGCGGTTGAATCGATCGAGCGGAAGTAGTGAAGGTGGCTGCGGTCCAACCAGTTTGACCTTCGTTGGCCAAAAAACGGCAGGACCCGCAAGTCGCAGCATCGCCGGTGTGAGTGTGGTGCAAACCAGTAAACCCACCAGCAGGCAAATTGCAACGATGGGGCCGGTGTGATGGAATTTTCCGAAGTCGGCAATCCACAACATTGCTAATCCAACCACCGTCGTTAGCGCACTTCCCAGTAAAGCACCCATCACCCCTGAAAGTGCATTCTCGCATGCCTCGGGCCAATCTGCTTTTGCCGCCTCTTCACGCAAACGCGAGATCAGGAACAAACAATAATCGGTTCCCGCTCCGAACAGGATCACGACGATAAAGATGCGACTTGTGGTGAAGATTCGAATATCAAGGAAAGGAACGATGCCGGTAATTGACCAATCGGTCAGCAGTAAAACCAATGATGTCGAAACCAAAACCGCGACGCCAATCGATACCATTGGGATCAGCACCAGCAGTGGAGCTCGATAGACTGCTGCCAGAATCAACAAAATCATTGCGACGGTGATCCACTCGGTGTAGCGGATGGCGTCGCGAGCCGCAGTTAGAGTTTCGCCCCCGATAGCGGCTGAACCAGTTGTCAGTAATTCCAGTCCTGGTTCTGTAAATCGTGCACTGTAATCGAGTACCTCGGCGGTCAGTTCCTGAATCGCTTCAACGGTGGCAATGTTTCCGGTTGCCGCCAACTCGCTGGACAATTTAAGAATTGCTAAACGCGCTTGCTCTCTTCGCATTTTGCTGCCAATGACAGGATCGTTCCATGACAGCACATCGAGTAGCGGTTTCCAGGGATCGAGTGAACGATCTTTGATGTCAGTGGCGGTGGTTGGGAGTTCGGGCATCAACACCAACGCCGCTTCAAAATCTTCGCCAACAGATTCCTCGGATTCTCCCCAGGCTTCCAGTAATTTGCCACGATCCCAGTGGGCGATTGCCATCCTTGGTTCGTAGATTGTCGCCGCATCGTCGGGCACTCGCTCGTCGAGCAAATCGTAAAACAGTTCGTCAGCGGCGATGCTCTGGTCTAACGCATCGCGTGTCAGTTGAATCCAGCTGGCCCAAGCTGCTCCCTCGACCGGCGGTCCACCCTGGTACCCGTTTTCGAACGCTCGCTGCCAGCTGACTTCTGCTAGGCGGTGGTAAAGCCGCCTTAGCAAGTCGAGTCCGACAATTTCGTCGTTCTTGTTGAACTTCGCATTGTCACGAGCCAAAACGAGCACGATTTGGCTGCGTGATCGATCACCGGGGAAAGCGTCATCCAGTAGGTGCCCTCCGGCAACGCTACTCATCTCGTCGGGTAGGTACTCAAAGTCACCGTCGTATGCGACGTCGGACCAGCTAGGTGCAGCGATACGTATGACGACTGTCAGCAGTAGCCAACCGCAAAGAACCCAAGGCGCTCGGTTCAGAGTCCATCGCGACCATCGATGCGAAGAAGAGCGATGCATCAGTCGCATTTTTGGGGAGGTAGGGGGATGGACAGGTTGGAATCATCCAATGTAACAATCCCGTCCCGTTTCGGGCATGCCTTGCCAATCCCGCATTATTTCGGGGATCTCTTGGCAATGTAGGCCGATTTCAGCAGCAATTCGAGTACCGGCCGTAGATTCGCAGTTCCATCAGGGGCTCAGTTGTGCGTTCCCGCCCACTTTGGAGCGTTGTTTTTGACGGTTGGTCGACCCGGCGGCGGGCCGACTTAACGGGGTTACCTCAGCCTCGATCCCAAGAGGGCGTAGGGCATTTTGCAGACCGCGAGCGCTGATCCCACCAGGCAGTTCCATGACCTGGACTTCTCCTTGAGGGCGTGCTGCTTCATCAAGTTGCGTGACGATGTCTACAACCAGATTGAGTAATGGTTCTCCTTCTGCGCTAACTAAGAGAGTGTTGCCGACATGATCAACACCGATTGAAAGCTTGCCCTTGAAAGAAAAATCAGCCCCGCCTCCATCCTGCCCACTCTCGGATTGCAAGCCACTGCCGTTACCATCACGACTCTTGTTCGCTTGGTCGTTATCGCCACCACCACGACCGCCCGGGTTTTGGCCACCTTTTGCAAAAGCTCTGTCATTGCTGCTCAACAGATCCCGGTAGGCATCTTTGATTGTTTCTGCAATTTGATCTGCTTTGCCGTACGCGATCCTCACCAGTTTGGTAAACCGCGTCTTTCGCTTGTTGACTGGTTCTGGCACGTCCCACAATTTGATCAATTCCGAAATGGTACGAAGCTGTTCATTCGTTGCGCCACTGACGACTAAGGTATTGGTATCGGGGTCGTCAATGAAACGCAGCTTTGTATTTTTGCCTAGACCAGCGGGGGTGGGTGCTTCCTTGGTCGGAATGTCGAAGCCCCAAAACATCATTTCGAATGGATCAACTCCTTCTGAGTCGTCATCATCTTTGAAGTAATCTTTAAGGTTTAAACGCATCCAAGCGGCTGTAGTATGTTCGATATGAAAGACCTGGTATGGTCGTTTGGGAGGAGTGATCTGCAGCATCAGATTTTCCAAGCGGTCCAGCGCGGCCACATCGGGACTGACGAGTACCAAGTTGCCGTCGCTGTCGATCTCGATCCGAATCGCGGCGGGCGCAGCGTTCCCATCATTGCGTTGCTGGTTCCCTTCGGGCTTGGTCGGGCGAAACGCGCGCTCAAAATCGCGTGAGGAGCGAATGGGTGGCAATGGGTTGGGGCGTGCACGTTGGGGATCCGACCCAAGGATTCGATCTTCTATCGTTGGAGTGTCATCCTGTTGGGTCACGGTAAAATGAACAGCGGGATCGGTTGCGACTCGAGCCAGGGTTGCGTCATCGGGTGCATCCTGCTCTTTCTTATCGCTATCGTCTGTTTTATCGTCTCGCTGATCCGTTTCTTCGTTCTCGGTGCGTGCCGCATCAGCATCTGGTTGATTGGCTTGGGACGGCCTCTCGTTTGGATCCTTAAAATTCTCTTGGGCGGGCAATTCAAGTTGGTTCGGCGAGAGCCGACTCCATTGTTCTTTTAATCGCTGCAAATAATCATAAGTTTCGGGAGTTGCCGAGGCATCGATGACCCGCATGGTACGTCGATCGCCACCGGATGGCGGAAACTCACCAAGCTTGACCAATAACGACTGGACTTCTTCCAATTCCCAATTATTTGCCCACAGTAAGATTTGTCGATAGCGTGAGTTCGCGGCAACACGAAATTTGTCCTTCTCGCGTTTTTTTTCTTGTCGATTTCCGTAGTAGCCGTACATGAAATTTCGACGTTGCTCGTCCTTGTCGTCATCCTCTTTTTGACCCATCAGGAAGGCGATAGATTCGGCGACCTCGACCGGATTCAATCGCCGCAGTTGGAGCACTTCGAATCGACGCCCACTTCCATCGAGTCGTTTGATCAGGGAATCAATGACGAACCGATCGGCGGCCGACCCGGAAACAATCAATGCGTTGTTCTCGACGTCGATGCTGACCCTTGTGGTGGGTTCCAGGATATTCATGTCGCTCACGATCTCAATCAATTTTTCTGGATCGAGCGAGGTCAGGCGGAAGACTTGAACGCGTGTTTGTATGTCGGCCAAGGACACGATCGCGTCACTCGGCATGTCGATACGTTTTAGAAACTGCATCGCTGCTGCAACGCGGTCGGTCGGGGCGCGGATAATGACAGAGTTCTGCCGCGTGTTCGCCACGATTGCGATTTCAATTCTTGGCTTGGCAGCTGCCATCGCGTTGGGGTTCTGGTTTCGCATCTGCTGCATCATTTGCATTTGCTGCGGCGTTAGGGGCGTGTTGGATTTTTTCTCAACCCCAAGGAATTGCTCCAAAAGCTTCTTCGCTTCTTCCGCCGGCATGAAACGCAATTTGAATTCCGGTGCTAACGCTTCCATGCTATCTACATCGAGTTCTTGTTTCAGTAAATTGGCAACCTGCCGAAGATTTATCGCAGCATCCATCGCTTCGATGCGGTTTGTGGTTGTCAGTGCTGTTAATTTTCCATTGGCACTGATCATGGGTGCCAATTCAGCAGCCAGTTTTTCAGCGGATAACCAGCCGACATCCAGTGACGTGCGCACGAAGGTGTGGGGCTGAAGGCCTGCGAGTTGATCCCCTTCGACACGCGGAACCATGGCTGGATTGATCGTTTCGGTTTTTGCGACTGTCAGTCCACCGTCGATTTCCAACAGTGTGTAACCGCGGGCCAGCAAGTGACGATTGAAGAGGTCCCGTGTTTGCTCAACTGTGTATCGTCCGGGAGAACGCATATTGACGCGGTCAGCGGGTAATTCAAGCCAATCCAATGGTTGATCGGAAATGTCAGCGAGCCATTGCACCAATTCAACCCAGCCTTGGTTGCGGAACTGGAAGGCAACTCGCCCGTCTTCGCCAACCGTTTCGGTCAACTCATCGGGGTTCCTTTCGATTGCAGATTCTTGGCCTCGCCGAATGACTTTTGGCTCGGTCGAATTCTCTGCCTCGTTCGTTTTTGAATTTGGCTTTTTATTATTCTTGTCTGCAAGGGGTTGGCCTGCTTGGGGAGCGTTGGCATTGGGTTGCTCAGCACTTTCGCCCTGTTGGACCACGCTTTCTTTGCTGATTTCGACAGATGTAGACCTTGTCTCTTGCGCACAAAGTGAGCAGCCAAACGTGGCAAGTGCCAAGCAGGCGAGGCAAGGACCGAGAGTGCAGCGAACCAGAGTATGCAAAGCGAGAACCGACGTGGAAAGCCTCGAAGAGAAGGCTAGCTAGTATGCGCCGTACCGCGTCCGGATACAAACTCGCCGCCCCTCTATTCTCTCCATTTAACGGAAACTCAGCCTATTGCCGACTCTCTCCCACAGGGTTTTGCATCATCATCATCCAGCTGTTCAGCTTCGATTTGCCGTTACACCGCTCGCTTTATCGGAACAGCTCTGCGGTAAATGGCGGCTACTTATAGCGATCTGGTTTTGGAATGAATGTGTCCAGTGCGATAGGTCTTCGCTAGATGGGTGCTTAGCGAATTGATAACCCAGAGCGGCAATTTCGTTTGCCGCTGCGACGAGTTGTTGCTCGTTGTTGAGTTTTAGAGAAACCCCGCCGAACACAAGTAGGATTTGTTCGATGGTTGGAGATTGCACTTTTTGAGACATGGTTTTCAAGCGGGCCGCAGCCCGTGCTGCCCGTTGGGCACCCGTGACTCCGTAGGTGGCTTTTTCGGTGGCGATCGCTGTGCCATGTAGGGCAGCCTCCAGTTCGGCAATCATGCCCGCGACGAGCATGAGTCTTGGCTTTTCTTGCGACCGAACTTGATTCGTTTTACCGCCGCTGAGTGCAAAGTTATGGCGGATGGTGCCCTGACTCCATGAGGCAAACTCAAAGTCCAGACTGCCGGCAGAGTGACTGCCAATATTGACTAGTTCCTCATCAGCGGTTGTATGGCACCTGAAGCAGCTTTGGGCGACGAGATAAACATTGACTGGATTTCGCATGCCGGCTGAGATGCTGGCGGTGATTCGATGAGTGCGGTGTTCCGGTGATTCATCTTTCCATGTAAGTCCTTCTCCACCGTAATCATGATGCAGATTGTTCCAGTCCTTACCGGCACCATGGCAAGACTCACACGACACGCCTGCGATCACACGCAAGTCTTCGGCTGCTGCATGCTGTTGTGTGTAGTGGCAAGCGACACAACGGTTTTCATTCTTGATTGACGTCAGCTGTAACTTTTTTGCGATCTGTTTCGCTTCTGGTCGGCGAGTCTTGATGCTTTGATTGACTGAACCAAAGAAAAGATGCTTTGGCGGTTGCCACTCGGGCTGATCAACGCGTCGGTGCTTGCGATTGGTAGATGGCTTGCTCGAGCTCATTTTCGCAGCGGTATTTGCCAACCCGCTCCGAGCGATCACTCTAAGATCGACTCAGCCTCTTTGATCACCGAATCGACTGGGATGTCAGCAGTCGTCGAAGTGTAGACGCGGACAACTTGGCTATCTTTTGCGACAACAATGGTGACCGGTACATCTGCGGGGAGTTTGTAATTCAGCGGCCCGGTTTCTGCTTCCTTGGCTACCACGACAGGAACCTTGGTAACCTTGCCTCGATTCGCGACTCGTGAAGCGGTTTCTCGTAAACCTTTGAAGCCTTTGCCGAGTACAGTCACGAGTCCTTTCAGACGCGAACGCTCATTTCGCCGCACGGTAGCATCCAATCGCTGAACCAATTGTTGCACTTTGCCGTCTGTCTCACGCAGGAAAACCATGACCATCGGGCTCGAACCGTAGCGACAGCGGTAGCAGAGGTCCTGTCCGGGTTCGACGCCGTCATCAATCGCCCCACCCGCCTTGGTGACGTAAAAGACTCCGACGGGGTCGCCTGTCTGCAATCGATCTTCATCCGCGCGGCCCGACTTGGCTGGGCATGCGGCGGCGGCAAAGACAAGGCAGCAGGCGAAGGCACGAAGCATTCCGGAGAAACCTTTAAATATGAGCTGGACGATTCGACAACCTAATCGAATCCCTCGACCCAGATTATTCAGGGTCGCATGGATCTGAAAACCCATCAGGGCTGATAAACTGCCTATCTCTAATTCACGGGGAGGTCGATTGCACTCTTGCCGGGGGGGCGTGGGTGGCTTTTGGAGGCGGATGCGACGAACGATTTTCCATTTGAGCACCCCCCAGCCCGGTTCTATCGGGAACCAGAAATTTTCTCGTTTTATCCTCGAATCGCCAGATCTCGCGGGTGGAAACCAGATCTCGCGGTCGCCGCAGGAAAATCGACCTCATTCAATGGAAATTGAATCGATGACGACGGTTGCGTCAGACTGGCAGGAAAGCCGGAGCTGCAGTGATTCAATCGTTCCGGTCCATGATTCACCTTTCGGCATTGGCTGGCTGACCGTCATCATTTCCGAGTCCCCGGCTGGAATGCGGAGCGTGATGACTTGATCGAAGGAATCATTGCCGGCCTTCTTTGCCAGCAAGTCAACTTTGCAGGCAGAGGGACATCGGGCGGTGAGGGTGAAGTTGCCTTGATTTCGCCGCGCATCGAGTTTGAGTCCGTGTCGCAACAGGCTTGCTTCGCCTTCGTGCAAATTGAAGTCAAGGAAGCCTTGGTAGCCGGCAATATTGCCGATCCCTTCACTGCCGACCCAGCCTTCGGTTTGCCATCCGCCACAATCGAATTTGAAAAGGAGTTTGCCATCCGCTGGATCGCGATCATTGATGGCTTCCCAGCGGTCGGATAGTCCGTCACCGTCCGAATCCTCACGGACGAGTTCGTATTCCGGGTTGACCCCGTTGCCCCATTTGTGATCTTGCGCTTGGTAGGCCAATTCTTCCAGCGATTCTTCGCCGGCACCCTTGTCGCCTTTTGCGAGCCACTGATCGAGCAGTTGACGATGTCTGGCCAGCTCTGCGGCAAATCTGGGATCGTTAATCAAGTTGTTGACTTGACTGGGATCAACACGAACGTCGTACAGTTCTTCCGCAGGGCGTTCGCCAAAGTAGATGTCAGTGAGCTTGGGTGACAATTTTCCACTGGCGTAGAGTTGGCGCAGATTGACGACGAAGTCGCGGTTGTCTCGGTATTGAGGTTGCAGCAAGATCCGATCGGTCTTGTAGTTGCGCGTGTAACGGAATCGATCGGTGCGAACGGTTCGAGCTCGATCGATCGTGTGGTCCAGTCGATCCTTCGCCGCGGCGACAAAGCTGCGGGGCACGATTTTTTGGCCGAATAGGTCTTGTCCCTCGAAGTAGTCAGGAATCTCAACACCAGCCCATGCCAAGGTGGTTGCAGATAAGTCAAGCAAGTTCACCAAGTCGTCGCGCACCGATGGTGCCGGAACATAGGGATCTGGACCAGCGATGATGAAGGGGACGTGCAATCCACCTTCAGTCGGCATCTGTTTATGGCGGACTAAATTATTGGCACCGTGATCACCGAAATAGACGACGATGGTGTTGTCGGCCAAGCCAGCTTCCTGCAATCCCTTCAGAACACTACCGATAAAGTCATCGTCTTTGCGAATGGCATCGCAGTGTTGGGCCACCACTTCGCGGTAGAGATCGTTCTGCGGGTAATCGGCGGGAATCGTGACGGTGGCGGGATCGGTCTTTCGGGCAGCGGGGAACTTGGATGTATTATTTTTTCCGCCCGCTGTCTGGATCTGACCGAAGAACGGTTGGCTGGCCTTCAGTTCGTCCCAAGGAATCGGGAAGCGTGATTTCTTTTGCAGCGAGTAGGTCGCTTTTTCGTCCCAGATGAAGTTGTAGTCGGTCTTGCCGAGATTGAAGGTGAAGTAGCCGCTTTCCTTCATCAACTGTGGAAGTAGTTTCATGCCTTTCGGTAGGTAAATCTTGGCTGGGCCGCGGGAGGATCTGTGCTCATGTGCGTTGAAGCGAATCTGGTTTTGGCCGCCCATCATTGCCGATCTGCACGGCGAGCAAACTGGAGCAGGGACGAACGCGCGAGAGAACCGAACTCCCCGATTCGCCAAGCCGTCAATGTTGGGTGTTTGACCGATATTGGCCTTGTGGCCATAGCATCCCATCCACGGTGAGGTGTCTTCCGCGAATAACCAGAGAATGTTCGGTTTTTCGCTCGCTCGAAGCGAAGTCATGAGCGTTAGACATGCCAGTACCGCAAGAAATGTTCGCATCGTAGTCATTGGTGGGGAGTGGGGAGAGTCAATTTTTAGCAGCGACCATAGTAACCACTTAATGTTCGCTAATCATCCGAGAACACAATTGCTCCATGCTTTTTCGTTGTCTAAGCGTTTCGCTGATTTGTGGTGTCAAGCGATGTTTTGCTGCAGTCACGCACTCTATATTCGCACTTCTCGTTCATTCAAGTCGATCGTTTCGTGATCTTTCGGCTAATGGGGTGAAACCCTGAGGGATGATGGTTTTGCAGTGCTGAAAGCTAGGAGGCAGGCGGTTGGATTCGTAGATTGGCCTTCGCTGTTGGCGTTGTTCGGGCCGGTCAAGCCCGAAGAAATGGTTTTGGATTGCTACAATCATCCGGGGCGGTGCTGCGGGCGAGTTCGTGACGAAGAACAATGCCGCGTTCGCGTTGGGCGAGTGGATGCCCGGGAAACCGGTGATTATGTTCGCCTGGGTTCTCGTGGGTTCAACTGAGTTCCGTGTGGAATGAAACATAGTTCACCTGCATGCGCTCGTGAGTTCGGTGCAGCAACCCAGCCCGCGTTTTACTGTTTGGTAACTCTATTTGATTCAACAACGACCCAACAAATTGACGACCAAGATGATGCGATATCGTTTGTTATTGATTGCCTTGCTTTGTTTGACGGCTTGCTCTGTGCGGTCAGAAACCGTTGATGTTCAACAACGTTTAAAGCAATATGTTCCCGTTCGATTGACAACGGATTTGAGCGTGTTGTCGGAGCGGCAAAAGAAGATGCTCCCGATCCTGATCGAGGCCGCCAAGATCATGAATGATTGCTTCTGGTTTGAAGCTTACGGTGATCGTGGAAAGTTGATGCAGCAAGTATCCGATCCAGCGCAGCGAAGCTTTGTTTTGACGAACTATGGGCCATGGGATCGTCTGAATGGGAATGAGCCATTTGTGCCAGGCGTTGGTTCGAAGCCGCTGGGTGCAAATTTCTATCCGGCTGATATGACCAAGGAAGAGTTTGAGGCTGCGTCGCTGCCCGGCAAAGACGGTTTGTATAGTTTTCTAAGACGTGACGAGAACGGCAATTTGAAGGTTGTGCCCTATCACACGCAATTTTCCACCGAAGTCGAGCGGGCTGCGGAATTACTTCGGCAAGCGGCAGATTTGGCCGACAATGCCGGGCTCCGGCGATACTTGCTGCTTCGTGCAGATGCTTTGTTGACCGATGATTACCAGCCGAGTGACCTCGCTTGGCTGGATATGCGAACCAATACGATCGATGTAGTGATCGGTCCGATTGAAAACTATGAAGATCAATTGTTCGGTTACAAGACGGCGCACGAATGTTACATCCTCGTGAAGGATAAGGAGTGGAGCGAGCGACTGGCTCGCTACTCGCAGTTCTTGCCGCAATTGCAAGCTTCATTGCCTGTGCCGGAGCGTTACAAACAAGAAAAGCCGGGAACCGATACGGAGCTGAACGCATACGATGTCATCTACTATGCGGGTGACTGCAACGCAGGCTCCAAAACAATCGCGATCAATCTACCCAATGATGAGCAGGTCCAATTGCAAAAGGGAACTCGTCGGTTGCAATTGAAGAATGCCATGCGGGCGAAGTTCGATAAAATTCTGATGCCGATTGCAGATGAATTGATCGTCAACGACCAGCGTGATCGAGTTACCTTCGATGCGTTTTTCAGTAACACGATGTTTCATGAGGTTGCCCACGGTTTGGGGATCAAGAACACGATCAATGGACGCGGCCCGGTGAGAACTTCACTGAAAGAACATGCGGGCGCGATCGAGGAAGGTAAGGCCGATATCTTGGGACTGCACATGATCAATCAACTGCAGGCCCGAGGCGATATTGACGCTGATTTGGAGGATTTTTACGTGACCTTCATGGCTGGGATTTTTCGGAGCGTCCGGTTCGGTGCCTCGAGTGCTCATGGCAAGGCAAACATGATTCGTTTCAATTTCTTTCGCCAAGCGGGAGCTTTTGAGCGAACAGACGAGGGTAAATATCGCGTTAATGTGGAGCGGTTTCGCGAAGCAACTGCGAAGCTTTCTGCGAGATTATTGACACTGCAGGGAGAGGGTGACTACGAAGGTGCAACTGAATTGGTGCGAACACAGGGAGTGATCGGGCCGCAATTGCAAGCTGAACTAGATCGCCTCAGTGATCTCGGCATCCCTGTGGATGTTGTCTTCGAGCAAGGGACCGAAGTGCTTGGGTTATAAGAGTCAGCATTATTGGGAGTTCACCTGGCAATCAAACGGTCGCGACCGGTGGTCGGTCTGGCCGTTCTGCCCACCGGTTTAGGGTTCGGTACGCGTTGTTTTGCGGGGGCGGGTGAGTCATACTCAGATGCTCTATGTTCGACCCGCTGATTGACTGGAAATTTTGGAGTTTGGATTGATGGTTCGTCTGATCACTTGCTTTGCGCTATTGTTGACTTCCACGGTTTGTTTTGCCGACCACCACAAAGCACCACCAGAGTCGGATGACATGGAGGTGATTTTCAATGGCAAAAATCTGGATGGTTGGAGCGGGGATTCTCGGTTGTGGTCGGTTCGGGACGGAGTCATCCACGGGGAAACTACCCCCGCCGAAAAAGCGAATGGCAACACCTTTTTAATCTGGCAGGGAGGAACCCTTAAAGATTTTGAACTTCGATTATCGTTTCGTTGCACCGCAAGTAACAACTCGGGGATTCAGTATCGGTCGAAGCACATCACGGAGGGGAATCCACGCAACAAGTGGATCGTTCGTGGCTATCAACACGAAATTCGAAACGAAGAGAACTTTCCAAATGTTCCTGGATTCATCTATGACGAAGGCGGTTATACCGGAAAGCGTGGTCGGATTTGCATGGTCGGCGAAGAGGCCATCTGGGAAAACGGCGCGAAGAAAATTCTTCGCAACGATTTAATTGATCAAAAAGGTTTTCAAGAATTGATGAAGGTCGACGAATGGAACGATGTCGTGATCATTGCCAAGGGCCGCCAGATTCGACATTACCTAAACGGCAAGCTCATTTTGGATTTTACGGATCATCCTGATAACGCTTTGACCGAGGGTGTACTGGCTCTACAACTGCATGCTGGTAAGCCAATGTGGGCCGAGTTCAAGAATGTTCGAGTTCGCAGCCTGGATTGATGAGCCATAAGTTCAATTCAGGTAAACACCAAGATTGCTGGGGTTGGTTTTGATGACGAAAGATCCTGATTCCGAGTCGCTGCCATTGCGGGAGAAGGTTCTCCCGCAAACATCATTGCGATTCTTCCTGGGATTGATCGGGATCAGCGCGGCGATCATGGTGGTTTTTCGCTTGGCCCTGGTTACCGAAGTGTTGTGGGCGAAAATCGTCGCCCTGTTGTTCGTGATGGCGACGACAAGTTTTGCGTTTTATGTAATTTTGTTTTTCTTCGCGGGGCTCTTTTCAGCTTCGACCAAACCCGTGCGTTCAGCACTCGCACAAAATTCAGAATCGCAAAATCCTAGTGATACGCAATTTGGTGCGGGGGGCGAAAGCTAAGTGGTTTCTTGGGTCAGCAGTATTCGCTATTTCGGGCCGATAGGGTCATTGTTATTTGTTGCGACGTTGTTTGCTGAGTCTATTTCTCTCGGGATTTTGCCTCCGCGGCCTGGAATCGCTGGGTATGTCGTCGACGTGGCAATTGAGACGGTTGGTGGGAATGGCTATCACCCGATTCACTTAACGGTGAGCCCACAGGGAAGCCAGTTTGTTCGTGATCGTCGCTTGGGTGTCACGATCATGCCGCGAAATGACTACTCAACAGATCTGGATTTTAGTTTTCGAACAGAGATTGTCGTTCCGCAGGGAGCGACGAATTACCAGACGACGGTATTAGTACCGCAATATTGTGCGTGGGACAGGCTCAGTGTTCGATTGTCGGAAGATGGTGTCCAGGTTAAATCAGGGGAACGTGTTTTTCGGTTCAACGACTTGCGCATTCGAGGGGCTAGTCAAGTCGAGTCCGTGGGAATTGTGCTGGCTGCCGACGCGAATGTGCAGGATGCGGCTTGGAAGCGATTTCCTGACGCCCGAGTTTTGATGACCCTCTTAGGAGATGGACCGATTTTGAAGGGCGAGGCCAAACTTCCTGGCCGACTCTCGCATCAGGCATCCCAGGATTTCGCGAAGCAGTTGCAACCTGCCAAGGTGCAATTTCGTGTGTTGGAAGAAAACAAGTTAGACCATCGTTGGCTCGCCCATTCACAGTTAGACATCCTTGTAGTCGCAGCACCCATTCTTGAGCGAATTCAAGAGCAACAGCCTGCTGCGGCAAAGGCGATTCAACAGTGGGTTGCCGCTGGTGGGAATCTTTGGGTCTATGCGAATTCCCTGGCGCCGTTTGATTGGCTAGAGGCAGACGCGTTTCAGATCCCTGCAAGAACGCTTGTTCCTGGAGAAACGGGATTGCGGGCCCAGTTGGATTTGAAATCGCCGAATGACACCTCACCGTTGGCTTTGAATGGGCTGATGGTAATGAAGGAATCCCAAGTCTACAGCTATCCAAAAAAAGAGGAGAAATTCCAACAACGTGGTGCGGTATTTGATGATTTGAAAAAAGCGAAGCATCCCTTCGCGGAGATTAAGAAACCAGCGGAAATCACGGGGCAACTGCGAAGCGCGACTTACGGATTGGGTACCGTGATTACGATTTCTGACGAAGATCCTTTTCCCGGCTCGTTTCAGTTTTGGCGAACCTTGATTGGAATGCACGGGCCGAAACAGTTGGCGTGGACAGATCGTGTTGGGATTGATGTTCCGACGGGGGCTGACAAATACTGGATGTGGTTGATTCCGTCAGTGGGCCAGCCACCAGTCAACGCGTTCGTTTTCTTGAATACGGTTTTTGCGCTGATGGTCGGTCCAGTGTGCTACTTTTATTTTCGTCGGCGTGGGCGGTTGTATCTTTTGTACTTCATGGCGCCGCTGCTGGCATTACTGATTACTCTCGGGATCTTTGGGTATGCCTTGATTTCCGATGGTGTGCAAACTCAGGTCCGTACAAGGCAAATAACTTGGGTCGATTCTGCGAGTGGATACCACTTGCAGCAAAACCGGCAAACCTATTTTGCGGCGTCCGGCCGCGAAGAAGGGATTCGCTTACCGGATGACGTTGCTCTCTATCCTGTCCAGTATTCATCGATTTATCGCGACGGTTACTACAATCGAGGAATGCGTGAGGTTGAAGCTGAAGTCGTTGAGGTGGGTGACGATCGAGTACATCGTGGCGATTTTTTTCCTTCTCGCCGACAGGTTCAATACCTCACGCTAGCTGTGAATGAAGCGATGGGGTGCGTTCGTTTTTCTGAGCAGGATTCGGTTGCGACGAACGAACTTGGGCTGAATTTCGAGAAGTTGTTGGTTCGAGATTCCAGTGGGAAGTATTGGATCGTCAGCAATTTGGCGGCCGGCGAGAGCCAGGTCATGCGGGCTGCCGATCAGACAGCGTTGGCTGAGCTTCTGGGGCCAACGGTGCTCCCACCAGAGGTTGAGGTGCCTAAGCTTCAACGAAGGAGTTATTTTGGAATTGGCATGGCAGGGCAAGTGCCGGGCGATGAGTTGAGCTTGTTGGAATCGCGACTAGAGCGGTGGGCAGCGAGAATGCCCACCAGTTCTTTTTTGGGGATCGCTGAGCTGGAGCAAGGAAGGTTGGGGGTGGAAGATGTGCGAATCCTCGAAAGCAGTCATGTAATCATGGGGCGACTACCATGATTCCTAAGAGCCCTGCCTTATCTTGGGATGGTCCCGTCATTGAATTGCAGAACTTGTGTCGCAATTTTGGTGAGACGCGTGCCGTCGATCATGTTTCTTTCACCGTCCCACGCGGGAGTGTGTTTGGGTATATCGGTCCCAATGGCGCGGGCAAAACAACGAGTATGCGGATTCTGGCGACTCTCGGTTTACCGACGTCCGGTGAGGCTTTGGTGGAGGGTCTATCATCCATCAACGATCCGGAACGTGTACGGAGTCGCCTCGGTTTTATGCCGGACAGTTTTGGGACCTATGCTGATACCAACTGTGCGGAATACTTAGATTTCTTCGCCCGCGCTCAGGGGCTGATTGGACGTGAGCGGACGCGTCGATTGCGTTGGGTGATGGACTTTACCGGGCTGAGGGGATTAGCGAACAAGCCGATTCGTGGATTGAGTAAGGGGATGCGGCAGCGACTTTGCTTAGGCCGTGCCCTGGTGCACGATCCCGCTGTCTTGATCTTGGACGAACCAGCTGCTGGTTTGGACCCTCGCGCCCGCATCGATTTGCGGCGCATCATTCGGTCCTTGGCAGCGGAAAACAAGACGATTCTGATTAGCAGTCACATCCTGACGGAATTGTCTGAGATGTGTGACCGCGTCGGGATCATTGAACAAGGCAAATTGCTGGCCACGGGAACGTTCGAGGAGATTCGTGGGACGCTCAAGCAAAATCGTGAGATTGTGATCCGGGTGGCAGGCGAGACCGATGATGCAATGCGAAGTTTGCAATCATTCGAGGATGTTGAAGTTTTATCCTCGGAGGGACACAAAATTCATTTCACAATCCATGGTGGGGACCAGCGTCAGATGGATTTGTTGAGGAGCTTGATCGGGGCGGGTATCGAATTGCTTGAGTACTCATCGAGAGATGACTCTCTGGAAGACGTTTTCCTGCAGATTACCGAGGGACGCGTGCAGTGAGTGATCACCCCGAGAAAGCGTTGGCGGCAGACAAAAATGGTGTGAGTCAGTCGGACCAGAACGGCGATGTCTGCGGGGATGCGGAGGCTGATTTTCCCTATCATTGGCTGGCGCTTGATGTTGAGCGGAACGGATTTTGGGGGAAGGTCGATCACGCGAGTCGACGGGTTGGGGAGTGGTTCAATCCCATTTTGGTGAAGGAGGCTCGCCAGTCACTGAAGAGTCGTCAGTTCATCATTACATTTTTCCTGTTGCTCATCGCCTCCTGTTTTTGGACGGTGTTTGGTGTCATCGTGAATGCACCGAATGTGTATTACGTGCCGACCGGTGATGCCATGATCTATGGATATTATTTTGTCTTGGCGATTCCCCTCATCGGTATGGTGCCCCTGGCGGCACAACGTTCTTTAGCAGCTGAAATTGATGAGCAAACTTTTGAAATGTTGGTCATCACAAAACTGAGTTCGATGCGAATCGTGATGGGTAAACTCAACAGCGCGATGCTGCAGATGTTGATCTATTTTGCCGCCATCGTGCCTTGCCTGGCTTTTACGTATCTGCTCCGTGGGATCGATCTGCTAACCATCACCACCTTGATCGTCGTCATTTTTTTCACCGCTTTGGTGGTGACGGCTGCAGCTTTAATGATGGCGACTTTGACCGAAAAACGTGCAGGGCAAACGTTGGCCCTGCTTGCGACGATCTTCTTGGTTTTCTTTGCCGAGATTTGGTGCGCTGCCTTTTGCTTGGACGCGATCTTGCGGCTGGGTGTCGACAGCGAAGGATTAGTGGTGACGGGGTTATTCGTCATCGTTGGCCTGTCCTGTGTCGCCTTATTCGTGAAAGTTGCGGCCTCTCGAATCGCACCGGTGACAGAGAATCGGTCAACGGGCCTCCGCTACCTCATGTTTCTTCAGCAATTGATTTGGGCGGGTTCGATTGGCGCAATCTTTCTTTTTTATGATGGCGACGAGGACGTGGTGAATTTCGGCAATTTGGTCATCGGTACTTATTGGCTGTTGATGGGTACCTTTATGTTGGCAGAATCACCTGAGTTAAGTCCCCGTGTGCAGCGAGGATTGCCTAGCACCTTCGCTGGACGGGCCATTTTAACTTGGTTCAATCCGGGGCCGGGAACAGGATTTGTCTACGCGGTGGCGACGGGCACAGCGGGAATCACTGTGATGGCGTTGCTTGGGATGACAGCTGGAGGTCGAAGCAGTTCAGGTCAGTCGATGTTGTTTGCGATGGTCATGGTTGGGTACCTGACAGGCTACTTGGGGATTGTTCGATTGCTCATGATCCCGCTGTCCCGTCGCTTGGGACGGGCTTTCACGCTGCCTGTTAGTATTCTTGCGAGCGTCTTGCTGCTCTCTCTGCTGCTGCCAAGCGTCATTTCCGTTGCGACCACGGGATCCACCGGCGGTTCTTACGCCACAATCGATACGTTCAATTGGGCTTGGACGATTACCGAGGCAATCGACCGGCGTTTTTCACCTAATCTGGCGGTGCTGATCCTGCTGGTGGGCAGCGTTACCGCATTGCTCAATCTTGCTTTCTTGTTTCGCGAATTTGATTACCGGCGGATTGCCGTACCTCAACGCGTCCTGGATGACAGCGCTGCGGAATAAGCGTTGGAACCAAATTCAGCTGACGCGTGCGCAATTCGCGAGCATATTTAGCGGATCAATTTCGACTTTTTCCATTTTCGATCAACTCCGCTAAACGTTGCTTCATTTTTTCGGCAATCGCCGGATGCTCTTTCATCACGTTGCGGCTCTCGCTCGGATCTTCGGCGAGGTTGTAGAGCTCGAACCGATTCACTGGGCGGCCTTGCAATCGAAGTCCCGTGTTCCGGGTCTTCTTGGAATCATGTCGCACTAATTTCCAATCTCCTACTCGAAAACCATAGTTTCCACCGCGGCCGTTGTCTTGTTGGATTAGGTGATCCCGCCCTTTTGCATTGTCTTTCCCTAGCAGTGCGGCGGAGACGTTCATGCTATCCAAACAGCTATCGCTGGGAAGATCGACGCCGGCCAGAGCTGCACAGCTCGCGGCCAAGTCGATTGTGCAGACGATTTCGTCGGAGACACCGGGGCTGATATGGCCGGTCCATCGGGTGATGAACGGGGTTCGCGTCCCGCCTTCGAAGACGTTGTACTTGCCGCCCTGGTAAGGTCCGGCCGCTTGGTGCTTCCCGATCTTTTCGATGGCGTCGTCTTTGTAACCATCATCGAGCACAGGGCCGTTATCGCTGCAAAATACCACAAGTGTGTTTTCGGCTAACTTCAGGCGATCCAATGCATCAAGCAACTGTCCAACACACCAGTCAAGTTCAACGATAGCATCGCCGCGCGGTCCCAGTTTGGTCGCCCCCTGAAAACGTTCGTGGACCATCCGCGGAACATGAAGGTCGTGGGAGGAGAAGAATAAAAAGAACGGCTGGTCGCCGTCTTCTTCAATCCATTTGATCGATTTTTCAACCCATTTGTCCGACAAGTCTTCGTCACGAAACCGGGCGGCATTTCCGCCGGTGTAAAACCCAATCCGGCTGATTCCGTTATGGATCGTTGAGTTGTGGCCGTGCGACCAATCCATCTTCAGCGTCTCTCGATGAGTGAGGCCCGTTGGGTGATTCTCGCTAGGCTTCTTTTTTCCAACCCAAAGCGGATCGGCGGGGTCGAGATCCAAGACCCGGTGATCTTGGACGTAAACTTGCGGGACGCGATCGTTGGTTGTTGGCAGCAGGAAGCAGTGGTCGAACCCAATTTCCAACGGGCCTGGTTTCAACAAACCGTTCCAGTCCGGTTCGTCAACGCCCAATCCTAGATGCCACTTTCCAATGACTGCGGTGCGATACCCAGCTTGTTTCAGCAAGGAAGCAATGGTGGTCGTGCCAGCGGGAATGAGTGCGGGGCTGTTGGGCGGTGCGATGCCTGTCCCATCCTGGCGGAAGGCGTACGTACCGGTCAAAAAAGAGTAGCGAGTCGGTGTGCAGGTTGATGCACTGCAGTATCCACTGGTGAAACGCATTCCTTCGGCCGCTAGACGGTCGATGTGGGGCGTGCTGAGCTCGGTCGCGCCGTAACAGGAAACATCACCGTAACCCAAATCATCGGCCATGATGACGACCACGTTGGGTTGAGTGTCAGCTGCGACGACCCAAACAAACGGCAGGAATAAAGAAAACAGCGGAATCAAAGAACGCAGAATCATAAGTGGAATCCGACTATCAGGGATGGGAACATCACGCCCGCGGATTATAGCTGCCAGAATCGATGTACGCTTCGAGAATCTGGTCATCGATTTTACGTGACACCGTCCAGATGCGAGGGTGACACAGTCGGCGGAGGTAACCCGCCACCGTGATGCGACTCTCCAAGCAATGGGGCTTGGTCGGCAATCTTACCTCATGAGGAGATCGACCTGCTCTATTTGGTGGCTGACGTAACCGGATTCAGCAGAGGTTGACTTCAGCAAATGTCCGCAAATGACACGAACGCGATCGCAAATTCTGGAGCTTGCATAGCGATCAAAAGCGGTGATCGCCAGTGTCAACGAATACCAAGATCAAGTGGTCGTTGGTTGGGGTTCGCTTTCTGTGCTGGCAGGGATACCCAACTGTATCGGCTTTTGTTCTTGGAGCCTCCAGGGCAACACCACCCAGAACGAGCTGCCGCGGCCCAACTCGCTTTCGAAGTCGACTTCACCGCCGAGGAGTTTCGCTAGTTCTTTGACGATCGAAAGTCCCAGTCCGGTTCCCGCAAATTCTCGTGTCAAGCCTTCGCCATCGAGTACCTTTCGGCTCTGCCGGAATTTTTGAAAGATGATCGGCTGATCTTCTTCGGCGATTCCCACTCCTGTGTCATGAACCAATAACCTGAATCGGCCATTTTCCATGTCAGAAACCTGCACCGTGATCATTCCCCCTTCAGGGGTGAATTTGATCGCATTGCTAAGCAAGTTGTTGAGTATTTGTCCAAGCTTATTTGGATCTTGATAGGCCTTCGGCAGATTTTCGGGGACCTCCACTGACAACGAAATGTTCTTGTCCTCTGACAGGGATTGAATCATGTCGGCCTGGGCTGCAACGATGAGTCCGAGATCAATTTCGATGCAGTGGACATCCATTTTACCGGCTTCGACTTTTGCCAGGTCAAGAATGTCATTGATCATTTCTAGTAGCAACCGACCACTTTTTTGAATGTTCGATGCGTAGCGTCGTTGTTTGTCATTCAGCGAATCGATCCCTTGCAGAACTTCTGAGAATCCAATGATGCTATTCAGAGGAGTTCGTAGTTCGTGGCTCATGTTGGCCAGGAAATCACTTTTCAAGCGGTTGGCTTCGTACAGTTGCAGGTTGAGTTGAGCGAGCTGGTCAACGCGGGCATCAAGTTCCTTGTTGACCTCTTGGATCTGATCTTGAGTTTCGGTCAGGTGACGAAGCATTCGGTTGAAAGCGTCGGCGAGTTCACGAAACTCATCCTCCGTTTCGATGGTCGCTCTTTGGTTGGTATCACCGTGAGTAATCGCATCGCTGACGTCGCGCAAGTGATACATCGGGTACAGCACCAAGTAGCGAACGATGGCGTGCAAAACGAAAAGTGTCACCGCGACGATCAGCATGCCCAGGGCAACGACAATGGCGCGAATGGCAGTGGTTTGGTCGTGTGTTTGCTTGTAAGGCATCGTGACTTTGACGACTCGAAACGGATACTGTTCAGCCTGTAGCCGAGCATCCAAATCGGGATCAATCACGAATTTTCCGGACCCCTGTGGCGAATGGCAGGTCATGCATTCGACTTTGAAAAAGACCGGGGTGTAGTAAATGTAGCGATCCTCAACGGGTCCCTCTTCTGAATAGACTGGGGTTGCCAGGCTCGGCCCCAGTTGGCTCATTGGCTCATTTTCCGCGAGATTCATCGGTCGCGCTACATCGGGGCGATCTTCTGCGATTCTCGCTTCCAGCCGAATCCGAAAATCGTCGCGGAGTTCTTCGAGACGTGATATTTCTTGCTGATCACTGGGAGGTGGGATGGCGGGTAGGTTGTCGAAGCTGTTTTCTGGTTCCTCCAATGCCAGAATTTCGTATTCGATGTCCTTGTCGAGATTTTCCATCAGCAAGGTGTCGCGAAGTCCCAGCATTTTTGCCCGCTTGAATTCAGCATCTTCATTTTCCAACCCCTGGGACCAAATCGCATCTTCGTGAACCCTGAGAACTTCGGCGGCGCTGAAATCACGGGCCCGCGTCCGGGTTGTGTTTTTGACCAATTCGCGACCGAGTTTTTCGACAACCAAGAAGGCTCCGAACATTAAGATCATCAACGCGGAGCCAAAAAAGAGCAGGCATTTCCGCTCCAGGCTCATCGATGCGAACATGCCTTTTAGAAGCCGAATCATGGATCTTTTACCGGGAAAAACGGTGTCCGTGCGCGACGGGCGGCAAATGGGCGAACTGGAGTTTGACGGATTTCGCTGATTGACGGCAACCGAGCTTTTTTGGCCTCGCCCCCGCCGGGCGGCGAGTTTTCCGGCAGGCTTTCGGCTAGGTATTGATTGTGTCCACTCCGTCAGCATGCGTATTTTAGCCATCTATCGCTGCTTGCCGGCACAATTCTGGATAACTAGCATGAGGATCGCAGAATGTTCGTCCCGCAGCGATCATCTTTGCTGACTTCTCTGTTCACCGATTTCTCTACCGATCCACGGTTCTGCCGTGGGGGAGTCCCTAAAATTATGAATCGTAAGGTCCACCGAACCTGTCAATGGACGCTTGTCATTGCTCTGACCTTCGTTTTGGGCGGTAGCCCTGTTTCCGCCGGTTGGTTGTTCAACCGCATGAAATGCAACCTGAAGCAGTCTTGCCCGCCAGCCTGCGTGCCTGCCTGCCCACCAGTCGAAGTCGTCATTTGTCCACCGCCCAAGCCAGCTTGCTGCTGTCCTTGCGGCTGCGGGAAAATGCTCGACGCAGTGAAGTCAACGCCGGCCGAAATGCCTTCCGAAGCTCCTGTAGCAGAAGAGCCAGCGGTTGAAGCTCCTGCAGTGGAAGAGCCAGTGGTTGAAGCTCCTGCAGTAGAAGAGCCAGCGGTTGAAGCTCCTGCAGTGGAAGAGCCAGCGGTTGAAGCTCCTGCAGTGGAAGAGCCAGCGGTTGAAGCTCCTG
>JBMYRF010000027.1:65861-113116 GCA_049602075.1 Rubripirellula sp. | reverse complement strand
TCTCGAAGTCAACGTTTCTGTTTTGACCAAAGTCGACGAATACCTTGACAACGCTCAGTCTTATGATGGCGCGGCCTACGGCTACCAGATCAACAGTGGTGCGAGCCCGGCCATGACGGCGGAGGGATTGCTGTGCCGGCAATACATCAGCTGGAAACGCGAGCACCCGCCGCTGCGACGTGGGATCGATGCTTTGCTTTTGGATGCTCCCTTCACGCTGGCCGATCGAGATGTCTACTACTGGTATTATGCCACGCAAGTACTGCATCACTTTGGTGGGCCAGCCTGGCGAAAATGGAACGATTCCATGAAGGTGGAATTGCCCAAAGCCCAAGTTGTTGGCGGTCGTGAAAGTGGTAGTTGGCCACCGCAGATGGATCGCTGGGGACGCAATCATGGTCGACTCTATACGACTTGCTTGTCGTTGTTTTGCTTGGAAGTCTACTACCGGCACATGCCGCTGTATCAGGCAGAAGGAAATAGCGAAACGAATTAACCCAGCACTGACGCGAGTTGGCTAAGGACATCGCGTGGCGCTGAGCTGCAACGCCGTGATTTTGGCCAGTGGTCGCGGCATGAGTGTAAGAGCCGGGCGATCTCAACGAGCCGGGCGATCTCACCGAGCCGGGGAGGGGGTCTCTTTAGCCTCGTCAATCGCGAGGCCTTGCTGCGCGACTCACCTTCGTGTCGGTGGTCTCAGGTCCGACTTTGTTCGCTGGCAGCACTCGGCGCCGCGGGAGAAACTCGTTGGCGTGACACCAACCCAATCACAAGGGTTCCGAACGCGCAGACCCAAGCTGGAATGGCCCCAATGCGTACATACAAACTCTTCCGGGCATCGAGCTGTGGAGACGCAATTAATGCGCCTTCGCTTCCTGTTTCCAATCGTTCGACGATCCGACCGCAACTATCGATCCACACGGTTGGACCGTTGTTGGCAGCGGACAAAAGGGGGCGTCGTGTCGCGACTGCAACCAGTTGCCCGCAACGCAGGTGATGTTCGATCACGCTGGAATTATCGAACCAGCCATCATTCGTCACGGTCACCAGGACATCGGTGGTCGCCGATTTTTTTGACAGCTCGGCAAGCTGGTTTACCACGATTCGCTCCACCGCCGTTTCGATGCAAATCACCGGCAACACGGTTGTCTGTCCAACTTTCATGACTTGCGGTCCAGGCCCCACGGTGAGCCCCATCCCCGCTGGAATCAAGGCACGGATCCCAGGTATCCAAGACGCAATAGGGATGTATTCACCAAACATGACCAAGTGAGTCTTGCCATACCAATCGGCAACTTCCCCCAGTTTGTCAATCTGGAGGACTCCGCTGTAAACCTCGGCTTGCTGGCTGTATCGAACCACTCCGCAACCGACCAGCAATTCAACGGGTGGATCGGTTTGTGCTTGGTCCAAAATCGACCGAACGTAGGCAACGCGATCACCAAACCGGGACTGACCTTGGTTTACAAACTCCGTGAGCTCTGCTCGCGATATATTTGCCTCGGGCGGCACAATCGCATCGTCGGCAAGGGTCATCCAAGGTAACCCTGCCGAAAACATCGACTCCGGCCAGACCACGGCATCCAATTGAAGATCAGATGCTTCGATCGCCTGCTCTGTCTGACGCAGGTAAGCTTGGAAAATCTCAACAGCTCGCTCATCGGATTGAACATATTCAACCGGTTCGCTCCGCTGAATCAAAGCGAAGTTTGCTTTGGATGGTTCCAGCGGCTGTCCCAATCGATACCTGCCATAGAGAAGTGTTGCCGCCACCAAAACCAAACCGAATGTGATCGCAGTTGCGTTGATCCGCCGCTGAGAATTCCCGCGGCAAATCTGGATGCCGGCATCGATCGCGACATTGACGGCAACGAGCACAAAACTGATCCCATAGCTCCCAAATAGATCCGCTATTTGAATCGCGATTGTGAAATCAGCGACCGAGTGGGCGAGCATCAATGCGGAAATACCTGTAAGGAAATAATTCCGGACGCATTCCAAACCGACCCAAATTATCGGAGCCGCAAAAATCAGCGACCTGCTAGATCGCAGCGCGTTCCGCAAAAAGAGCACGAACAGTAATTGATAGACCGCCAAATAAATCGCCAACGCCAAAGCTGGAAAGATCATCAGCGGATGAGCATGGCGAAGTCCCTGCAGTGAAAGGAAGTAGTAAAGGGCTGAAATGAACCACACCACCAACCATGTGCGTTTTGTCCAATTCGACTTGGTGCGGGCGAGGTGCAACCAAGGCAATAGAGCAATGCAGGCAGCTGGCCAGAGCCCAAGTGGTGGCTGAGCCACCCAGAGCGCAAGCGCCGAAAGACTGCACAGGCAGGCAACCCGTTTGATCGAATCGCGGTTTTCGTTTTGGTTTTGTTCACTCATCAGCGGCATGATAGGAAGATTTGCTCCCACGACGAAGTGGAATTTTTTTAAAGACGCCCAGCTGCGGCCAATCAAGCAGCTGCAAGCGATCAAGCAGCAACAGTCAATCCGACGGCAAAGATCAGCCGATTTCCGCAGGCACTCAGGATCCGAGTCCATGCCGCGGTTTGAGGCAGCCCGAACCTCCCCCGGTGCGATAAACTAGGCGGGAGACGTCAAGCTCCTCCATTTCGAAAATCATGCCCACTCCTGAATCACTAGGTCCTTATCGCATCCTCAGTACCATTGGCCGTGGCGGCATGGGGACGGTTTACGCTGCCATCGATGAGCAATCGGGGGAGCGGGTAGCCGTCAAGCTGATTGCGCATCAAATGTCGGACGATACGCGCTTTCGAGATCGCTTCACCTCCGAAATTAAATCGCTGGCACGCTTGCGGCACCCTGGCATCGTCCGATTCATGCACTCCTTTATCGATGAAGAAGGGCAGATTTTCTATTCCATGGAGCTGGTTGAGGGTGAATCATTGCAGGCCCTGATTCGACGCGAAACAAAGTTGGGTTGGGACCGAACGATTGAGTTTGCAATACAGATTAGTTCCGCACTCAAGCACGCGCACGATGCTGGTGTGATCCATCGCGATTTAAAACCAGCCAATCTGATGCTGACCGATGACGGGACCGTCAAGTTAGTGGATTTTGGGATCGCGAAGCTCTTTGGCGATTCGCAACAGACGAATATTGGTTCTCTGCTGGGCACTGCTGACTACATGGCACCGGAACAGGCAACCAACACCAACATCAAGCCACGCACCGACCTCTATGCATTGGGCAACGTCATGTATGCGATGCTGGTTGGACGACCACCGTTTGTGGGTAAGCAAGCGACGGCGGTGATCGATGCGTTAAAGAATGACAGTATTCCCCCATTGGATCTGATCGATCCGCATCTACCTGCGGAGTTGGTCGAATTAGTTCATCACTTGCTCGAAAAGGACCCCAAAAAACGACCGCCAACAGCGTTGGTCGTGATGAAGCGATTGCAGTCAATGCAGGTCGGATTGCGGCAACGCGATGAGCTGGAACCAGACGAGATACCCACTCAGATTCCACAGCGTGATCCGTGCGGCGACACCAGTTCTAAGGCGTCACCACAAGAGCCAGCGAATCAAACCGACCAGTTGGGTGACAAGCAAAAGCAGGAGCGCACGCATGCGTCGAACGTTGACATCAGTCGGCCCACCTCCGTTACAGAAATTTCACGTGGCGAAGACAAAACACTTGTGCCCGGCGAGTCAACTGCCGACGATGTCATCCGACGACACAGTGCGGTCACCGACTTTCACCTCAACGAAGCTTCAGAGCAGGAAGCTCGCAACGATGGAATGGTGGTCACCGATGCTGGTGGCTGGCAACATTGGCTCACAATCCTCGTAATGGTGATGATTCTTGGGGGCGGCGCAGGATTGTTTTGGTATGCCATGCAGCCTCCCTCGGCAAATACACTTTACCGGCAAGCGCGGATCGGGGATTTGTCAGCGATGAATTCGTTCATGCGACGATTTCCTGATGATCCGCGGTATGCGGAAATAGAAAGTCAACAACTGGAATCACGTGTTGCGGCAACGCTCAAACGATTGAATACCCAAATAGCGATCGGCACGAAAACACTCACCGCAGCGGAAGAGGGATTCGTCGCCGCAATCAACCAACGAGTCAATGATCCGGAGCAGGCAGCGAAAAAGATTGAGCAGTGGCTGAATGTTTACGAGGGTGCAACGGCTGGCGACGAACGCTTGCTTGAATTGGTCGAATTGGCAAAATTTGCACGGCAGCAACTTGGCGAGGCGGCGGAATCGAGCGAGATTGATCCCCGGGCCAGTGAATTGATTGTTGACATTGATCGCATCGTCCGTGAAAAATCGCCCGAGGAAATCAAAACTCGCTTGCAAGGAATCATTGAAACCTTCGCTGGAAAAGCCTGGGCTGAACCGGCGATCGAGCGAGCCCATCAAGCATTGCAACAACTTTCCCCGGAGTAATGGGTTGAACGACACAACAGCGAGTCCGCCGATCAAAAAATGGCTGATGGAGGCAGCCTTGGATGGCGCCTCGGACTTGCATTTGGTGGCCGACTACCCACCGATTCGGCGCGAGCATGGCGAACTGGTTCCCGTCAATGATGAATGTCTGTCGGCCGCCCAAGTGCACGCGGCGTTGCGAGAAATTTGCGTTGAATCTGCATTTCAGCAGTTTGAGCAGCATCGAAACTTGGACTTCGCACTGGAAGAGCCTGGTCAGCACCCGGACGATCCGAAGCAGCGATATCGCGTCAACCTGTTTTACAGCGGGGAGAGCCCTGGTGCCTGTATTCGTGTGATCCCGGCCACGATCCCAGACCTGGAGTGGTCGGGTTTTCCGCGCACCTTGGCTGATCGCATCACGGAACTCCGCAACGGGCTGGTTGTCTTCTCCGGGATGACGGGATCAGGCAAAACAACTTCGATGGCGATGATGATACAACAGTTGGCGCGAGGAGCCGGACGCCGCATCGTCACGATTGAAGATCCTATCGAATACCGATTTCCCAACAGCAAGAAATCTGTCATCACTCAGCGTGAACTCGGAAGAGATGTCGACACGTTTGCCGATGGGTTGAAGCATGCCATGAGGCAAGATCCTGATATCATCTTGGTCGGCGAAATCCGGGATCAAGCGACGGCCCGCATGGCACTCAGTGCTGCTGAAACGGGGCATCTCGTTCTGACCACTTTGCACACGCGTGACGCCAAAGGAGCGATCACACGCTTGGTGGATTTGTTTCCGACGCACAATCACAGCGAAACCTGTTCGATGTTAGCGATTGGTTTGCGGTTGGTTGTCTGCCAGCATCTGCTGCCCAGCGCAACGCCAGGTGAAAAGCGAGAGTTGGCACTGGAAGTCATGTTGAATACGAATCCAATCGCTGCGGCGATTCGGTTGGGGCGTATTGATAGTTTGGACAATGCAATCTTGACTGGTCGCAAAGACGGAATGCGTCCGCTCGATGACTCGATCAAAAATCTTTACCGAGAAGCCAGGATTGACCGCGAAACGGCTGAACGATTCATCAGCGACAAATCACTGCTTTGATTTGTCTTGGCAACGCCCCCTGGAAATGCGATGATTCAACCAGAGTCGATTTTTTAGCCAGAATCGACGTTCGGTGACTCACACTCCGCGTCCCGGTCCCTTTTTCTCCACCTCTTGAGAAAAGCGTGTGATGAAAGAAAAAAGGCAGATGAAGCGTGCTCTGCTGTATTCCTCGGTCGCATCGGTTGGCCTGGCGGCCTTGTTTGGGATCGTCATTGTGCTTCGCGGTCACTGGGGCTGGTTTGAGTTCCGAGTCATCGCGACCACGATAACGATTGCCACCGCTAGCTTGCTTGGACTCGCGTGCGATCTATCGCGAACGCCACGCGGGCGTAATTGGTTGCCGCGGACAGGGATGGTGCTGACATCAATCAGCGCAATGCTGATTGTGATGGGGATTTGGGAGACGAGTTGGTCGATGGTCTATTGGAAATCGACGTTTATCTTGTCGGTGTTCGCCATCGCGACGGTGCACGCATCGCTGATTTCGATTGCTCAATTGGCAAGACGATTTCGATGGATCAGTTGGTTGACCAAGCAATTGATTTTTGGGCTCGCTTTATTGATATCTGTTGCCATCTTGTTTGAGATCGACGATGAACCAATGATTCGGTTCATCGCGACCCTTGCCATGATTGATGCGGCATTGAACCTGATCATCCCCTTGCTGCACCGAATCAGCAAAACGGATCAAAGGGGCGAGAGCATTTCGACGGCAATCGAGGCTCGCAATGCGGCGGCTATCGATGATGAAATTGAACAGTTGAGGCAACGGATCGCGACATTGGAGCAACTGAAGCTAAAGATCCAATCGTGATCCTCCCGTGACTGTGATCCTCCCGCGATTGGCTTTGCCATGGCGGGTTTTTCCACCACGATTGAGCATTTTTCCCCTCAGTCGGCTCAGCTGAACCACAGTTGTCGGCGATCTGGTGCAACGTGAATTTCTCCGTCCAGGTGTTTGCGGCGGACTTTGCTTTGAGCCGGCTTCTCCAACTCTGTTTCTCCCGTTCCCGCTCGCTCTGGCTTCTTTGCCTGCCCTCTCCACGCCCCCTCTCCACGCCAAGCCGGTTGGCATTGGCTTGTGGCTGAATTCTGCAGGGTTGCCGTTAGTGGTTTTCGTCTCAGCAGTGCACGATTACCAGCATCCAGCTACATGACAGAGCAGACTTTTCCTTGCGGGGGGGCTGCCCACCAAAACTCGCGAATCAAACGAATTCAGCGAATTATGTTATGCCAGAGCATCAATCGAGGGCAAAGCATCAACCGACGCGGACTCGGCGCGCCTTTGAACGTTGTTTAATGAGCCATGCTAAGATTGGCTGACGCAGTTGGTCCAAAACAATAGGGAGAAAGAGAGCAAGATGACAAGTCTGTTAACCTTCATCGGCGGCCTGATCGCCTTTTCGGTCTTTCGTGTAATGGCGGGTTGCCTTTACACGGTGCGACCGGATCAGCGGGCGGTGGTCACCAGTTTTGGTGCGGCACATTGCCTGCCAAGCAGTGAGCCCGACACGAACTTATCAAGCGACGAACAGGATCGCTACGACTACCCTCAGTTGGAAGTCATCGGTCCTGGTGGTCCTTATTTTAAAATGCCCTGGCAACAAGTTCACAAAGTCAGTGTTGCGACACAGGCCGTTGATCTGACCTGGGACCCCACTAAGAAACAAACCACGATTGAGGCGGTTACGAAGGACAACTTGACCACCGGCGTCAACGGCCAGATCCGGTACCGTATCAGCGAAAATAATTTGTATCCCTATCTGTTCGGTGTGGAGAGTCCGCTCGAACATGTGATGGGGTATTTTGTTTCGGTGCTCCGTGAACGAATGGCAAACTTCGTTGATCCCAAAGGACAAAGCTTGTTGTCCGGCCAAGACCTCGATGGAGAAGAGGGAGGTGAAACAAGTACGGCCGTCGAATTGTCCGAGGGTGTGTCGATCAATGATCTGCGTAAAAATCTGCCACTGCTGAACCAATACATGGAAGAACAGTGCCGTTCAACGACGGGGCGATACGGAATTGAACTCGATGCGGCATTGATCACGGAAATCGATCCACCCTCTGAGGTTGATCGCGCGTTGTCGGCAATCAACAGCACTCGAAATCAAGTGGCCGCTGATATCAGCACGGCTCGCGCTGATTCCGAGCAGCAGATCACCATGAGCGCTCGTGCTGTCGAAATCGCCACCAACAATGCGCAAGCTGAGGTGGCCCCCCTTCGGGAGCTTGCCAATACGCTGGTGTCAATCAAAGGTGAGGGAGGACCGGAGTGTCTCGATGCCTACTTAAGAAACTTGAAAGTGCCACTGTTCCGTCGCGCCGCCCGAATTGTGCACTCTGACAGCAAACAAACCGTTCGTGGAGGAACAGCCTGATGCCCCTATTTACTTTTGTTCTTGGATTGATGTTCATTCCCATCTGCCTGGGCATTAGCAGAATGTTCGGCTTGTACGCTTGCGTCAAGGAGTGCGAGGCCCATGTCTTTACCCTGTTTGGGAAAGTGATTGGAACGATCGACAAACCGGGACTGAATTTTCCCCTATCGATCTTTGGTCCACGCGCTTTGTTGATCCCGTTCTTTGGTAAGAGCTATACAGTCAGCACCGCAATGCGGCAGCATTACTTGCGCAGCCAAATGGTGAACTCTGAAGAGGGTACACCGATGGGCGTCGGCATCTGGTACGAAATGCAAGTGCAGGATCCTGTCGCCTTCCTGTTCACCAATGCAAACCCTGATGGTTCGCTACAGGCAAATGTGACAAGTTCCACCATTTCAACACTCAGTAACCTCGAAATGGAAAAGATGTTGGAGGATCGGCACAGCCTGAGTCGTACTGTGCGACACACCGTTTCACCACTGTCTGAACAGTGGGGCTACCGGTTGGGATCGGTCTACATTCGGAAAGTCGAGTTTACCGATCGGTTGATGGTCGAAAATATCACCGAAAAGGTTGTCAAGCGATTGGTTCAAGTGACGAGTGCGATGAAGCAGGATGGTGAAAACCGAGTCGGTTTGATTCGCAGCGAAACCGCCTTTAAAGTTTCGCAAAAGATGGCAGAGGCCGCCGCAGCACGACCCGATGTTGTCGGTAAAGAGTTGAACGCCATCGCCAAAAATGATCCGCAAGTCCTCAACACGGTCTTGGAAGTCATGGAGGTAGACAACCTGCTCGCATCCGATGCGCGAGTCGATGTGCTGCCCGATGGAGCGACGATGCTCGTGCAACTTTCTGACAAATGAGTTGAACAGCATGTTCCACAGGGATAACCACCCTCTCGGACGCGGGAGGGTGGCGCGTGTGGGGGGCGAGGGTGATTGATGTGTTCGGGGAATCAACTCTTCACAAGGCCGACACACATTGGTACGCCAGCTGAAATCAAACGCCCGAGCTGCGATCAAAAACCCGACCACTGAGATTAAACGCGGCGACTGACTAAAAACCGATGACGTATTCGAGCCCTACGCCCATGCCGCTGCGTTGGCCCTCGGGGTAGAAACCGTTGTACCGGTATTCAGCGACGGCATAGAGCGATGGCACCAAGCGGATTCCCAATTGGTGCTCGTGCATCCAGGTTGAATGCCCAGACTGATCACCGATATTCTGGTCACAGAAGCCGCTGATATAGATGAGATCGCCGAAAAAATCACGCCGGTACATGTGTTCGATTTGCCAACCGGTGCCGTTGGTTTCGATGCAGAAGAACGTCAAGGCGTATCGCAGTTTCCAGTGCTGCGACAGCCAACTGCCCAGCCTGCCTGGAGTCTCATCAAGTCGCCAGCGGATGCCGCCGCGCAGTACTCCGTGCGGTAAATCTTCCGGCCCGGTGCCATCTGCGTATTGCAGTGCCCAATCGAAGGGAGCGAGGAATCGATTTGAACGCCAAATGGAGTGCCAAAGATTCACCTCGGAGTAAAACCCAGTCCAGTCATGACTCCCTCGACCGGGCGAGGATTCGTAATTCATGAATTGATAATATTGAAAGCCACCCGGTAAATTGGCGAGCAGGTTGACCGTCGTGACAGCCATCTCGCGAGTGTCCCAGTAACTATTGAAATCAATGAAGCCGGAGTTCTGGTGCCAGTGATGGGCTTTCTTCCACGTCGCAATTGGTGATTCGGGTAACAGTGCGGCGATACCGTGGCGTTCGTTGCCTGAGGGATCACTCGAGGCTTGTAGCACGCCTTGATGGATACTGAATCCCTGCGGCCGAATGATGCGAGGCGCTCGAAGCGAGAATAGTCCACCTTTCCGCGGCGGGGAGCCAACTCTGCCTCGTATTGGGGCGACCGGCATGCCATGTTGGGGTGACGCGATGCCAGGGGCGATCAATTCGAACGTATCCATGCCAACCGAATCAGCAGCGTCCAGGCCGCTGCCAAGCAATTCACCGCCAGTCAGCTCACCCGCAACCATTTCGCTTCCGAGCAGGTCCCTTCCGAGGAGCATCGATGCGAGAAGGCAGACTCCCAACGTAGCGAGTCGGAGCCGAGATGTCATCGAATTCCCTTTCACTCTGCTAGACAATATGTCTCGGTTGACCTTCCTTGGTCATGCGCTTCATCAAGAGTGATCGGAATCTTCGGCAGAAAAATGTCAAGTGTCTGATGAAAGACCTAAAACCGTCATATTTTAAGGAAGGTTATTTTGGTTGAGGGAGTTGATGGATTCGGTCTGCTGCCAAATGCTTCCCACCAGTTTCACAACCTGTCAGCTACTGATTGCGGCTACTACTAATGCCGTGAGCCAACCCTGATCGCCGAATTCACTTTCGCGGTGTCCCCGAGGCTGCGTCCAGCTCTCGGAAACCAGCGTCCCACGTGATTTCGGCGGCGAAGAAGCGAGATTTCGGTTACCGGCGAGGCGAAGTCTCGGTCCCACTTTCGGTGGGATTTAAACGCTAACAGCTTCATTCGCCCCGTTAGACGAACTTACTGAGCATCTCGGCGACCAGCGCGGGGTCGTCTTTTTCTTGTAAATGCTTGATTTGATCTGGTTTCAAACCGACCTTTTCCAAATGGCTGACCAATCGCTTCCAGACGGTTGCCCGTTTTTTTCCTTCGCTCAGATAGAGCTCGGTCACGCACTCTTGGGCTTTTTGCAGCCCAATCGCATCGCGATTTTGGTAGTAATTCTTGATGATCTTTTCTTGGAAACGGCTGCGTTCGGCTGGCATTGGCGATCACTGATTCGGCGGATAGAAACGGCGGATGACCGGAAAGGTGCGAATTCATCGACACCCCGATTATCGGCTGTGCGACCCATATTCTATAGTAGTGCGAGAGCGTTTCGCTTTGTCAGTCCAGGGCGAGCGCAAATTGATGGACCTAGCAGGAGTGATGTCCAATGACTGTTTGCCGTGGCGTTCGCGGTGCGACCACCGTCGAAGCCGACGATCGCGATCAAATCCTATTGGCGACCCGACAAATGTTGGCGCTGATGATCCGACGTAACAACATTGAATCGACCGACGTGGGAAGCGTCTTATTCACCGTCACCAATGATCTGAGCGCCGAGTTTCCTGCGCTGGCGGCACGCCAATTGGGCTGGATCGAAGTGCCGTTGCTGTGCGGCTATGAGTTGTCGGTTCCCGATGGCTTGCCGCTCTGTATCCGGGTTCTGATTCACTGGAATACCAAGACGCCGCAATCGGACATCCAGCACGTCTACCTGCGTGAGGCAAGAAGATTGCGGCCCGATTTATGTTCATTGCCACCAGTCGACTACGACGAACTGGAAGAGTGGATTAACGCGCATCTGTGCGAGGATTGATTTGGCATCACGAGTCAATGTCCGTTGGATTGATCATGCGGAGATGAGCGCTGCACACGCGGCTCACATCGCGGCAATTGGGGCAGCGTTTGCTGATCCTAGTACCGAGCAATTGCTGGTTGAGCCTGTCACGGAAATCAACAATCGCATGGTCGCGTCTTCGCTCGATGTTGCTGAATTTTGGCAGCGTTACCTTCGTGAAGTCATGATAGACACCGAACAATCGGTGGCTTGTGCAGAAGCCTTGCTGGCGGCTGGTTGCAGTGAATTGCAACTTGAGCAAATTTCACGAGCGGTCCGAGGTCGATTGGTGGATGCTCGAAGCTTGTTTCTGAAAAAATTCCCAAAGCTTGTCGATCAACTGCAATTGCGATCTCGGCCAATCCGTGATCAATGGGACACGTTCGGGACCGGATTGCTTCGTGAAGTGGGGCGGCAAATTTGGGGCGAGCAGCCACCAAAACGCTGGTCGCCAACACGCATTGATGCTTTGGTGGTCCAGCCGATCCGTGGAGGAGATGGTGGATACGACACCGAGCGGAAGCGGATTTGGGTCGAAGCGATGCTGACCGATGCCGACCCCCGCATTCCAGAAATAATTCGAGTCGCTTGGCTAATCACGCGACTCACCATCGACGCGTACATCCGTGACGAAGCTGATGATACGTTGGCTGGCAGTTGGTCGCTGGTTTCCTTGCCGCTTGTGCTCGAGGCCGGTCGTGAGTTGGAGATTCTTCGGGAACCCGAGTTGCCGATTTGTCAGGCTGCAAACCTGTGGCGCTTTTGCGATGAGTCAACCGCGCGAACGTTGCAACAATGGTGGCAACAGTTCCGCGACGCCTCCATGCCCCTGCCAGCGGCACTCAAAATCTTGCAAGCCAATACATAAGATCGGCTGCCGTTCTGGCTTGCTTCAATCCGCTGGCCTCCTTCAATCCGCTGGCTTGCTTCAATGCGCTGGCTTGCTTTAATACGGCAATTCAATGGCATCGCACAGAAAACGCATCAGTGGCGTGGCTCGCTTGATTCGATCTATCAGGATCTCAACCACGTTGTCACCGGTGATCTCCGATCGCGTGAGCGGTGCGACGGCCATGCAATCGATGCGTCGCAGATCTTCAATCAACGGATGGGATTTCGGATAGTCTCGGGGCGCTGTTTTTAAACTTTCGCCTGTGAAGTGAAAGTGTTGGCGGAATGTTTTTTGATCACGCACCTTCACCCAGCGTTTTGGCTCTTGATCAATCGCAGCGCGAATTGCCAACAAAACGTTGCGTTCCGGACGCCAGCTACCACACCCAACTAAACATTCGTCCACAGCGAGGTGAATATAAACTCCGGGCGCGTGGATATTGCGATTCGCTTGATGCCGAAGTGAAATACCGACATTGGTTTTGTAGGGAGTTTTGTCTTTTGAGAATCGAGTGTCTTTATAGATTCGCAGCACCGATCCTCCATGCCCTTTCGCGATTCCTTCCAGCATAGGCGCCGCCTTCGCCAATGGCCGCTGCAACGCTCGCACAAGCTCAACCGACGCATCTCGCACATCGCGTTGATACCGTTCCTTGTTCTCGGCAAACCAGTCACGGCGATTATTGCACTTTAATTCTTCCAGAAACTCGAACAAAGCAGGTTGAATGGGGGATTTTGTCATGGTGATATCAAAAGGTAGCGGGGCTACAAGCTCGCTGACAGTCCTCTGCTGAACAATCGAATCAAAACGCGATCATTCCGACGCCGGTATGGTAACAGTCGGGCGATCGTTTGATCGGCAGACGCCAGAGGGATCGATCAGGCCGTGGTACCCCAGCATCCCAATGAGGGAGCAAACGCGATCAGTGGGGATTGGGTCGGGTTGGAGCAGAAGCCTGATTCGAGTACCGATTCCCCGTTTTGCTGGCTTCCCATTCGCTGAGTGCCCGTTGTGTGAACTCATGGGCTAATAGGCTAGTGGGCTAGCGGCCTAGTGAACTCGTGGGCTCGTGAACTCGTGGGCTAGTGAACTCGTGGGCTGGCCGGAAACGCCCAAGTTAGCAACTTCCGATGGTGAAGCTGGTAAAGGTAGGTCTATCGGCCTGATTTCGCTGGCACCGGTGCTGTCGACTGCGGCGTTCGAGTCAATCAACGCCATCATCTTTCAATCGCTTTCGAGCTAGTCAGGCTTCCATGAGCAATCTCGCCCCGATTTCCAGCGCACCAGAACAAACCTTCGAGCGAGTGCCCGATTAAGATGTGGCGGTTCAGACGTGTAGTCCATTCTTCAGATAATCTCTTTGTCAATTGATCTGCAGACCGGCTCGCCCTGTCATTCTCGAGCTTTTTCCTCGACAATGAAGCAACGCTTCTGCTCGACCATGAAATCGAGTGCTAATGCCTGCTGACGGACGATAGCTTATAAACAGAGATGCTTCTCGGAGCGATAAAGAATCGGAGCTGGTCGGCTCGCATGTTGTGACGAACCGCTCCGCGAGATCGATGTCCCTGCATCGTGCCGAGACGGATCCAATTTGAAAGATGTGAAAACAGAAGCCAATTCAATCTCAAACTTGGGATCAAGTCAGAAAAGTGTTTCCTCACGGCCTCATTCGAATCACCGCCGCAGCGCCGCCCATCGCGATTGCGAACCCTGCCAAGAACGCTCGGGAATCGATCCGACTGATCGAAAAGACCGATGCGGATTTGATTTTGCTGCCGGAACTCGGTTTGAGTGGATACACGTGTGGTGATTTATTCGCAAGCGATGCCTTGCTAAGTGCTTCCCTCGATGCCTTGGGGCAAGTGGTTGATCATAGTCAGCAACATGACGCAATGGTCGTGGTCGGTTTGCCGCTCGGTGTTGATGTTTCGTTGATGAATGTTGCAGCCGTCGTCGCACGAGGACGCCTCTGGGGAATCGTTCCGAAAACGTTCCTGCCGACCTATCGAGAGTTTTATGAAGGTCGACATTTTCGTGCCGCGTCAGAAAGTGATCCAGATACGGTTCAAATTTTCGGCAGTGCTGTTCCATTTGGGAACGATTTGCTGTTCCAGTTCGGCGAAGCCTTGATCGGCATTGAAATCTGTGAAGACCTTTGGATGCCAATTCAGCCAAGCAGCCACGCGGCCCTCGCGGGCGCGAACGTCTTGTTAAATTTATCGGCCAGTAACGAAACCATTGGCAAGGCAGCATGGCGGAAGGATTTGGTGAAGAGCCAGTCGGGTCGCTGCATCGCTGCCTATGCTTACGCATCCGCTGGGCCCGGCGAAAGCACTTCGGATTTGGTGTTCGGGGGGCACTGTCTGATCGCGGAGAATGGTGGAATTTTGGGGCAGTCACGCCGCATCGGCGACGGCAACGAACCCGAGCAGATTAGCGAAACATCAGTGACTTGCGATGTCGACTTGGAGCGGCTTGCCCACGATCGGCGAGTGATTGGTTCTTTCGATGATGGGCGTTCCACAAGCGACCATCAGTTTCGCACCATCGAATTGGATGCGGATACGAAACCGCGACCACTTCGCAAGACCTTGTTTCGGTCACTTGATGCACATCCGTTTGTGCCAGATGAATCCGAGGAGCGGGATGCCCGGTGTGCGGAGATCTTCGCGCTCCAAACTGCGGGGTTGGTAAAACGCCTCTCTCGGTTGGGAGAAACGACCAAGCTATCCATCGGAGTCTCGGGTGGCCTCGACAGCACCTTGGCGTTGTTGGTCGCAGTACGCGCATTGGATGCAATGGGGCGGTCGCACGCCTGCATTCATGGTGTAACGATGCCTGGATTCGGAACGACGAAACACACGCGAACCAGTGCTGATCGTTTGATCGAAGCGACCGGTGTGACGGGCGAATGCATCGATATTCGACCGCTGTGCCTCGATTCCTTTCGTGCGCTGGGTCACCAGCCCTTAGGAATCGACATCAACGAACAGACGACGGTAACGCAACTACAAGAACAACTGCAGGGAATCGACCAAGGGGTCAGCGATTTAACGTTCGAAAATGTTCAGGCCCGAATTCGCACCATGCTGTTGATGAACCGTGGGTTCGTGATCGGCACCGGTGACATGAGCGAGCAGGCGCTCGGATGGTCAACTTATAACGCTGACCATATGTCGATGTACAACGTTAACACATCGATTCCAAAGACTTTGGTGCGGTTTCTCGTGCGTTATGCGGCCGACCATTTTTTCGGCGGTGAACTCTCGACGCTGCTCCATCGCATCGCTGACACACCCATCTCACCAGAATTAATGCCCCCCGCTAGCGATGGCTCCATCGCGCAAAGCACCGAAGCTGCCATTGGGGCCTACGAGTTACACGACTTTTTCTTGTATCACTTTGTTCGAAACGGTTTTAGTCGAGACAAGATTTTACACCTCGCGAGTTTTGCGAAGTTCAAACAGAGCTATGACGCCAGCACGATTGCAAGCACACTCGATACATTTCTGAAACGCTTCTTTGCGAATCAATTCAAACGTAATTGTGTTCCAGACGGACCGAAAGTGGGATCGGTCAGCCTATCGCCGCGTGGTGACTGGCGAATGCCAAGCGATGCCGATTCGGACGCGTTCCGCGAATCGTAGATCGGCTTCGGGCGATCATTGCGCTAAGTGTCACCGCAACGTTCGGAATCGCGTTCCGCGGGCGTCACCAGCGCACGTACAATGTCTGGTGTGCTCTTTGCTGGCGACATCTGATCGCTGTTGCGAGAAAGGCCTGGTGGAAGCTGTTCACCTGAAGGCTTGATCTGATTGAGGGTTCAGTTGTCGATCAAATCAAGCTGATTTAAGTAGCGTTCGCTCTTGCTCTAGTTGGTCGATTGCTCGGGCAACGTGGTCGACTGTGATTTTTCGCATCGCAGAGTTGTCGGCGCGCCGCCGGTGACGTCTTGAGCCTGCCTCGTAAGCTTGCTGTAACGCAATTTGGCCGTAGGGACCAGAATCTCCCGGACGCGTTGCACCATACAAACCAATCGTGCTTGTTCCGACCGCTACGGCCAAATGAAGTGGACCGGTATCACCACTGATGAACAAGTCAGACGCTTCGATCATCGCCGCCAATTGGTGCAGTGACGTTGGAGGTGCTATCGACGCTGCTCCGCCGGACAATTCAACGATCTCATCCGCCATCGCTTGCTCGCTGGGCGACCCCCAGACGATGATGCTCTTGTATTGGTAAGTGTCTCGCAGATATCGAGCCGTTAATGCAAACCGACTGGTATCCCAAAGTTTGCTATTCCACGTTGCACCCGGATTGAGGATTGCTAACGAGTTGGCCTCCACTTCATTTCGCCACTGCGATGCCCAGTGACGCGCTGATTCTTCAATCGGTAACTTCCAGCGAACCTTCGGAGAATGAATCTCGAGCGGGATCAGCAGTTCTAGCGTGCGATCGGTCAGATGCTGAAATACCGGGGTGATCAATTCGTTGTTTAAAACTCGACTGAGTTCGCCACCGTGGCGACCTGCAAACCCGATTCGCCGCTTGGCACCGGACAGCCAGCCGGCCAAGGAGCTTTTGGTCAGACCTTGGCAATCGATCGAGATATCGAATTGATGGGAACGCAGCTTGTTGCGGGCAGCGCGAATGCCGCGGGGCGAAGTGAACCAGCCGCGTTCCAGCTCGATGACGCTGTTCAATGCGACATGGTCTCGCACCATCGGGGCCGCTTTTCGCTCGACCACCCAGCCAATATACGCTTGGGGAAAGTGTTCACGGATGGCACAGGCCAGCGGCAAAGTCAGAATCGCATCCCCGATCGCGCTCATGCGTGAAATCAGGATGCGGGGGGCAAACTGCTCGTTCATTTCTGCGATCCTTCGCATCGGAGTGAAATGGAAGTCTACTAGCAGCAGGCGGAAGAAATCCAGATCACTCCTGCCGGCCGCAGCCCCCTTTTCCTGCTCGCCGACATTCGACAGTCTCGCTTGTTGGGGGGGATCGATGCCGGAGCCCTGCCGCCCCGCTGAATCTATCCTGACCACTGCGGAATCAGTTCGGTTCAAGCCTTTCATTCCCCTTAGAATGCCGGATAAAGCTCGCCGGGGGGCGTGGAGACGGAGACGGGAACGGGCTGAGAGAGACCCCGTGCGGTTTTCGCGACTGCGGAGTTTTGGGCTCAGGGCCTCTGGTAGGAGGGCTTCTGGATGAAGGCGAGCCGGTCTCCGGGGGCAAGCCGATTCAGCAGGATCAGCACCCGCCCAGCTCGCTTTCTGTTGATCCATGGCTTTTTAAGTTCCCGTGAGCCTCCCATAATAGCGTTGCCCTCGGGATCGCCATCGTCAGGAGCGCGTTTGGTCCCAGCAGGTTTCCTTTTTGGGAGACAATGCCTGTCCCCAACCAAAACAATGCCTGTCCCCAACCAATTTGAAGACAATGCCTGTCCCCAATTTGCTTTGAACACATTTGGGAGACAATGCCTGTCCCCAACCAATTTGCCCAACCAATTTGTTGAAGACAATGCCTGTCCCCAATTTGCTTTCCCCAATTTGCTTTGAACACAATGCCTGTCCCCAATTTGTTTGTTGCCGTTGAAGACAATGCCTGTCCCCATGTCCCCCCCGTTTCCCTGGGTGCATCCAAATATGCACGCCCGGCGTTCATTAGCTGCCTCGATTCCTTGCGGCGGCTTTTCTTTGCTATCAACACGAGATTCGATTTCTGGCTCATGAGATACTCACTGGTCGCTATTGTGTTTGCTTATTCTGCGCTCACCTGCTCGCTGCCCAAAGTATCGGGTGACGAGGGAATGTACCTGTTCAACGACTTGCCCCTCGAATTGCTCAAGGAGCGTCATGAGTTTGAGCCATCGGAAAAATGGGCGGATGATTTGCGTCTTAGTTCGGTCCGTTTCAATAGCGGCGGTTCGGGCTCATTCATTTCCAGTGATGGCTTGGTCCTGACCAACCACCACGTTGCCAGCGACACGCTGCAGAAACTGAGCAGTCCCGAACGAAACTTGATAGAGGCAGGTTACTTGGCCAAGACTTTGGATCAGGAAATCAAGGCCCCCGATTTAGAACTGAACCAACTGGTCGCGATTGAAGACGTGACCGAACGGGTGAATGCCGCTGTCGCGGATAGCACCAATCCAGAAGAAGCCGCTAAGCAGCGTCGCGCCGTTATCTCAACGATTGAGCAGGAGTCTCTCGAGAAAACGGGTCTGCGAAGTGATGTGGTCACCTTGTTTGGCGGCGCGCTTTATCACCTGTACCGTTACAAAAAATACACCGATGTTCGATTGGTTTGGGCTCCGGAAACCGCGGCCGCTTTTTTCGGCGGTGATGCCGACAACTTTGAGTATCCGCGTTACAACTTGGACGCGACGATCATGCGGGTTTACGAGGACGGGAAGCCAGCTGAATTGGAACATTTCCTGCGTTGGAATCGTGATCCGCTGACTGAAGGTGAGCTCGTTTTCGTCAGTGGCAATCCCGGTCGGACACAGCGTGTCTTCACCGTCGATGCGCTCAAGTATTTGCGAGACGATCGTTTGCCCTATCTGCTGGATTACCTGAGGCGAAAGGAAGTGCTGATGCAGCAGTACAGCCTGAATGGAAAGGAAGCAACACGCCGCGCACGGGATGAGCTGTTCGGCATCCAAAACGCTCGCAAAGCCTACACGGGAATGCTGGCGGGACTTCAGAATCCACAAACGTTCGTCGATAAGCAGGCCGCCGAGACAGCACTGTTAGAGCAGGTCAAAGCAGATCCAAAGCTGCGTGATTTGGCTACCGCGTGGGATGATATTGCCACCATTCAATCTGAAAATCGTGACCGCCTCGGAAAGTCGGTTAGCTTCCGTAGTTCCCTGTTCGACCTCGCGATGCAGATCGTTTTGTTAACAGCGGAGGATCAAAAACCAAATGAGCAGCGATTACGCGGCTACACCGAGTCTTCACGAGAATCGTTGCTTCAAGAACTCCTCAGTCCGGCACCGATCTACCAAGACCTCGAACAGGTTAAATTGGCGGACGAAATTGCCCGCCTGATCGAGCATCGCGGGGCGGAAGACCCGCTGGTAGAAAAAGTTCTGAACGGCAAGAGTCCCCGCGATCGGGCCGCTGAGCTGGTTCTCAATAGCAAGTTGATTGATGTTGATGAGCGAAAAAAGCTCATTGACGGTGGACTGGAAGCGGTTGAGCAAAGCAGTGATCCGATGATCCAATTGGCTCGAACCGTCGAGGAAGAGTATCGTCAAATCCGAGCCGAGAGCGAGCAACTGCAGGAACGAGAGCGACAGGCGTACGCAAAGATCGCGGAAGCGGTGACAGCGATCCAAGGGACCGGCGGGTATCCCGACGCGACCTTCACGCTGCGGTTAGCGTTTGGAACTGTCAAAGGTTACACCGAAGACGGTAAGCAAATTCCGCCCACCACCAACATTGGCGGTGCTTATCAACACGCAGAGGAACACAAGGGACAGCAGGACTTTGACTTGCCAGCATCCTGGATGGATGGCAAGAAAAGCGTTGACCTCGATACCCAACTCAATTTTGTTTGCACGGCTGACATCATTGGCGGCAACAGCGGTTCACCCGTTGTGAACCGGGATGGCGAATTGGTTGGATTAATCTTCGATGGGAATATTCAAAGCCTGACCGCTGATTACCTGTATAGCGAGCAGCAGTCGCGTGCCGTCAGTGTTTCTGGCGTCGGCATCCTTGAAACGCTGAAATCGATTTATGGCGCGAGAGATTTGGCGCGACAAATTGGTCGGTAATTTAATTCCTGACGAGATTTCATTATGGCGATCCCCAGCGTCAACGATTTGACATCAAAAAAATGTCTTCCGTGCGAAGGCGGAGTTCCAGTCATTCCGCCCGAGCACGCAGCCGATTACCTGAAGGCGACACCGCTTTGGAATCTCGATGACGAAGGCAAAGCAATTTATCGAAAAATCCATTGCAAGCACTTCGTGGATGCAATGGAGCTACTCAACCGGGTGGCGGAAATTGCCGAATCTGAGCAACATCATCCCGATCTGCATCTAACCGGATACCGAAACGTTCGCATCGACCTGACCACCCATGCTATCGGAGGCTTGAGTGAAAACGACTTCATTCTGGCCGCCAAGGTCGATCAGGTTGTGCCCTAGCCAGATACGCTGCGTGAAAATGAGCGGCGATTGTCAGCCTTCTGGGAGTGTGTGAGTCTGCGAGGCAAATCCGTCCGCGTTGCCTAGCAGCGTGGCTTTCACCCTTTTTCGCCCGTAGAAAGCAGCAATCGGGAGGAGATTCGCCGAGACGCTTCCGACCCCAAAAATTCCTTTCCAGACTCGGGGTTTCATTCTTCGACCGGCAAAGTCGTCGCAGTTATCGGCTGGTTTGACTTGCCGCTCGTCTCGGTGTGCGGCCATAATGTGAGAAAGGAAATGGAGTCGCTGGAGTGAGTTGCGAAAGCATGGACGCGAATTGGAATCCCTCAACACCGATCGGGTTTGGCCCGGATCCTTTGAATCCTCACCCACCGCGACCATTGGATGCCGTCGGGGCGACGAGCACCGAACAATTGCGACAACGCGTTCTACAAGCTTGCCCTCGCCTGCCTGGTGTTTATGGGATGTTGGACCGCTCTGGTCAGTTGATTTACGTCGGAAAAAGTAAATCGCTGCGATCACGGGTCTTGAGCTACTTTGCCGAATCCAACTCGACAGAAAAGGGCGGGCGAATCATTGAAAACGCTCGCGCAATCCAATGGGAAACCCAACCCCATGAATTCGCTGCATTGGTTCGCGAACAAAACCTAATTCGAACCTTTGTTCCACGTTGGAATGTGCAGGGTGTCCCCCAACGTCAACGACCGATGTACCTTTGCCTGGGACGCACGCCGGCGAATTTTTTCCTCTCAGCGACGCCTCCGCCAGATTGCATTGGCGTGGAAGGACCTTTTTACGGCGCTGGCCGCATGAGTCAGGCAGTCGACGCGCTCAACAAAGTTTTTCAACTTCGCGACTGCAACCAAAAGCAAGTCTTTCAATTCGCGGAGCAGCTTTCCTTGTTCGATATGGAACATCGTCCAGGGTGTTTGCGGATGGAAGTTGGCACTTGCCTGGGGCCTTGTGCGGCAGGGTGCACGCGTGAGCAGTACGATCAAAAGGTGAGGGCAGCCGAAAGTTTTTTGGATGGATTCAACCATGAACCACTCGTGCTCACTCGCGAGCGAATGCAGTCGGCGATCAAGAATCGGCAGTATGAATTAGCTGGCCGCGCTCACCATACTTTGAAGTCACTCGAATACGTTGATCGCAAATTGCGCATGTTGGCCAGTGCTCGTCGAAAGTACACCTTCATCTATGCCGTGCCAGGTTTTGATGGCTGCGGTACTTGGTATCTGATTCACAGTGGTGAGATTGCAGACGTTGTTGCTGCCCCTAGGAATTCAAAAGAATTTCAACAACTACGTGAGAAGTTGGATCACTGGTCAGCAGTGACGTCCAGCCAGCTGAGTCGCGGGCATGGGATTTATCCTCACACACTCGGGCTGGTTGCTTCCTGGTTTCGAAAGAATCGTGATCAGCTCGACTGTACGTTTTCAACCGCCCAGGCGAGCGATGCAGTGGCAGCCTGATGGCACTGCTTTCGTTGTTGTGGTTGCGTCGATAAGTCTTATGTAACGGGAAAGTTAACCTTCTGCGTCGCAGGGTGCGTCCCTCGAGAGCGATCGCTTTGGAGGCCGGCTGCGTGGTAACATAAAACAGCGAAAAGTGAGAGTGAGAACCGGTTGAATTCGTTGAACGCCGGTTTGTCGCTTTCTATCGATTCAAGTTCCCGCAGCAAGCACTTTGGGTGAAACCGTGCACCCCCATTCTCAAGAGGGGTTGCCGGGGCTTTATACTACGACAAATTTTCAAGGACAAGGATTCCCTCATGCGCACCACTCTCGCTCTGTTTCTACTGGCACTCACGATTTCTCCAGCCCTTGGTGAATCACCCGACTGGAACCAGTGGCGGGGCCCAAATCGGGACGCGACGTTACCAGGCGCCGAATGGCCAGATCGCTTGGAAGGTCGCCTCGAGCTCGTTTGGGAGAAGGAGCACTCGCCAAGCTACAGCGGGCCGATTGTTTCTGAAGGGATGGTCTACACGACCGAAACGATCAATAAAAAGACTGAGCGAGTCACGGCGTATGACTTGGCCTCTGGCGAGCAGAAGTGGCAAGTTGACTGGGCTGGTGCGATGGCTGTTCCGTTTTTTGCCGCCTCGAATGGAGACTGGATCCGGTCGACCCCCGTTTGTGCCGAGGGGCACTTATTGATTCTGGGTATGCGTGACGTGCTGGTCAGCTTGGATCCGAAAACTGGAAAAGAGAATTGGCGGGTTGATTTCCCTGCTGACATGGGTTCGGCATTGCCATCCTTCGGGGCGGTTTGCTCGCCGTTGGTGGACGAAGGTGCGGTTTATGTCCAGACCGGCGGAGCCCTCGTCAAACTTTCCCTTGAAGATGGAAGCGTTATCTGGAAGTCGCTAGCGAATGGGGCTGGGATGATGAGCAGCGGAGCCTTCTCAAGCCCCGTCGTCGCCGAACTTTCCGGCGTCAAGCAATTGGTTGTTCAAACGCGTACCGAACTTTGCGGTGTCAGTCTCGAAACCGGCGGCGTTTTGTGGAAAGAGCCTATCCAGGCATTCCGCGGGATGAATATCCTGACGCCATTGGTAAAAGGCGACCAGATTTTCACCTCCGCTCACAGCGGCAAGGCACAGTTGTTCAAGGTATCCAAAGAAGGTGAGGAATGGAGCATCGAAGAATTGTGGGTTCAGAAAAATCAAGCCTACATGTCTTCGCCCGTGTTGGTCGGTGATGACATCTACCTCCACCTGAAGAATCAGCGCGTCACCTCGATTAGCAGTAATGACGGATCAGCTAACTGGACCAGCTCACCTTTCGGCAAGTACTGGAGCATGGTTAGCAATGGAACCCAACTGCTGGCACTCGATAACGGCGGTGAGTTGATGCTCATTCAAGCATCGAATGATGAGTTAACGATCACCGATCGCATGAAGGTTGCCAACGATTCATGGGCTCACCTTGCGGTTCAAGGTCCTTATGTCATTGTTCGTGATTTAAGGGCGCTGAAGGTCTATCGCTGGCAGTAGCCCAGGGAAGCTGGCCGGCATTGATCCAAAGTGGTTTCGCCGCCGCCCGAGCAGACGCCCATTGGGGGCTCTTCCAACCACGCGTGAAGTTCAGGCGTGGATGAAGCATGGGATCAAGTTTGAAGCGTTGGAATCTCGCATTCCTTCAACCGGATTTATAAATCTCCGGTGGTTGGTTCAAGCGACGGTTTGGCCTACCTCGATCGACGTGATGCTCTGGGAATTGAGCGTGTGGCGCATCGGGGCATCTGCCTCGCGCAAGAAGTGAATTCGAAACGGTCGACGAATCGCCGGTGCCAAACCCGTTGTAAAGCTAAGTGTTGTCCGTTGATCCGCGTTCAGCCTCGGGATCAAGTCACCGAGCATTTTGAATGGGTCGATCTGCCCGATCACGGCGACTCTTCGATCCTTGGATAGCTCTGAGTTGAGTTGTTCGTAAACGCCTGCGTCTTCATCGTCAGTTGATCGCAGCAGCAGTGGATCAGGAGCTTGGTACAACGGTTCTCCGGGCAATTCAATGGTCGGTAACTTGGTGTCGTTGATATCCAATGGCAGGCGGAGACCACCAATCGCCATCGCGGTTTTCGCCACAAGAATGGGGTTGTACGAATACCGACTGAGCTGCAAATCACGCAGTACCAAAATCAGAGTCACAATTTGTGAAACGCCTCGACTGCTGTACTCTGGGCCTCCAACAACCGTTCGGGTGACCGCGACACGCTCGCCAGATATGGGGAATGCATTGATGCACCAATGATCGGGTCGATCGTCAATCATTCTGGTCGGCGACCATCGGCAAAGCTCGTTGCTTGCCTCTCGATCGATTCCCGCTGATCTTGCAATCAGCTGATATCCTTTCATCGCTCCTCGGTCAGCGGATGAAAAGATCGCTTGTTCAACATTGATTGGTTTCATTTTCGGGTACTGTTAGATTCGCGATACGATCCAGCGTAACGGTTCCAAGATGCCCTGCGGTTGCACATGAAAAGGGACTCTTTGTTGGCATCCAGTTTCATCGCTCAAAATTCCTGAACTCCCGGCGACACTTGCAGCAAAGAAAGCATGGTCCCGAAACGTTCGCCGGCAAAACTCAAATAACCGCGGTGTATTGTTGGCGGCGAACCCTGCCGGGTCATCTCTTGCTTCTGAACATCCGTCACACTTGGTAAAAACGATCGCCAAGGCCGGACCATTGCTGCGTTTACGTTGCTGGGCGGCGTGCTCGTTGGAAAGTTCGTGCTGCTGCGCGATGTAGGAAGCCAGCTTCATGCCAAACAAGTCTTCTGCAGACCCTTCATCACGGACTCGCATTGAATCGCACAGTAGCAATAACCCCGTCGACTTGCTGACAATGCTTTGGATGGCTGGGTACATTCCAGCCTGATTAACCTCCATGGCAATCGCTTCACCGGCAAAGTCTGGCGAAATTAGATCGACATCGCGGTTTCCCTTTTTCTGCACCATCGAAATTTGACAATGCAACCATTTCCACAAATCGGCTTCGTTGGGGGTCTTTTCAGGGAACGACCGATTTTCGAGGGCGGTCACGACCTGTTCTTGTAAATCAACCGAGAATGCGCTGGTCGCCATGCCGCGAAATTCTTCTGGCCCTTTGCTGAGAATGTCCAACAGGAGTCCCAAGAACACTGTTTTTCCCGCGTTGCTCGCTCCCAAGACAGAAATGAAATTCTGCGCACCATTGCGAGTCGCAACAGCATGCGACAGGGAGACTGGTGCTTCGCAATTGGGGCAATGTTCGATGCGTTCATTCAAGCGTCCGCCACAGCAAGCGCAATCGACAGCGAGCGGGGGAAGCCCTTGCATCATGGGCGCGGTGGGTTGGATCATGGCTTATCCGAAATCTTTCGAGAAGAAAAAGTGGGAGAGTAGATGATGCTTACAGATTCGTTCATCACGATTCTTCAATTTCTGGATCAATAATCGTCGGTCGCTTGCGGATCATCCGGTGATTGGCAAGCGGCTTCGATGTTTGCTGGCATTGCATCGGTTGAGATACAACAGCGGAAACCGATGTTGGCGGCTCGATGCAACAAAGGTTGTCCTGAACGAAACTGGCAATTGGCTTGAGATGGAAAATAGGTGTCAAACGCTGCCCCGCGAATCTCACCCATCGTTTGCTCCAGCAGAATTGAAATTCCTTCTTCAGCTGTTGGTAGGAATTGTGTATCCACCCATTCCCAGACATTCCCAATCAATTGCTTCACGCCATTTGGAGTCCCGCCACAAGCGTATTGGCCGCAGGGTACGGTATCCCCGACGGCGGAGGCCCATACATTTGTTTTGCTAGGGTCAAAAGCATTTCCCCAGGGATATCGAATCTCCGCGCCGTTTCCACCATGTCCCTTTGGCCATGTTGCGCTCCGTTGCCATTGCTCGGTCGACGGCAAGCGTTTACCTGCCCAGGTCGCGTATGCGTTTGCCTCGTACCAACAAATGCCGACCACAGGATGATCCTCTTTTCCCTCTGGCGGCTGACCATCGCACCACAGCTTTGGCCCCGCATTGCCTGTTCGGTCGACGAACTGCAACAAGTTTGGCAGCACGTGCTCTGGCCAATATTGTGGATCGGTGTAGCCACCGGCTTGAACAAACCGCGAGAATCCGGCATTCGTGATGCAATGCCGGTCCAAATAGAATGATTCGACGCTAACTAATTCTTCGTAATCAGCCAGTAATTCAAAACCTTCTCGCGTTGTCACGGCGGTATCGCTGATAAGTGTAACCTCCCCGCCTGGAACGAGCGCCATTTCAAACTCAAGGGCCTTCCAAGCAAAATCGCGTGAGGCATCATCGAAATTCATTTCGTCCGTGTCCGTCAAGACACAGCAATATCGGCGATCGCGAATCATCCGACGAGTATCCGGTGGAGCGTCGGATACATCAGGAAAATCAGACTTTGGTGCCAAAACAGCGGTCGCGGGTTGGTTTCGCCACAAACCAACCGTTTCGGAGAGCAAACGAGCAAGTGACAAGGGTCTTCTCCAAGCAATAACAATCGAAGTTAAAAATCTGTAGTCGGCGTTTGCTGAATCGCCGGTATGTGAAATGCAAACCATCAGGAACTACGTCGCGGCTCGAGTCATTTCGATTTCACGGCGAAGTTGTTGGAATTGCCGAACAGAATCGTTCATTGAATCGATCGAACCGCTGTGTTTTTGTTTCGCTGCTTCAATAGAATTGGTGGTGCGACGTGTTGGCTGGCTTGGTGGTTCGGCGGACTGCGGACTCAGGTCATGAACAATCACCTGAGTTGGCTCTACTGTTTCCGACCGACGGGATCGATGTTTTCTGTCCTGGGGCTTCAATGATTCCCGCTGCTCAGCTTCGAGCTTCAGCCAAGCTTCGGTGAGTTGATTTGCTTTGTGTTCAATGGCTTCAAGTTCGCATTGTCGCTTCGCTTCCCATTGCCGTTTTTCGGCTTGAAAACCTTGGAACCTCCTCCGTAACGTTTCGTTGCCGGCGATAGGATCCGTGACCGCCAATTCACATTGTGCCCTTCTCAGCCAATCGCTCATGAAAGTTTCGACATCGCAGACCACACTGTGTAACACACCCACTACCTCTTCTGAGTTGTAAGAGGTTGCACGGTGCTCAACTTGCTGCTCCGGTTCTGAATTCATCTTCATTTTGCTGACTGAGCCATGTTAATACTCGACACGTTTCCACATTTTTGCCAAACGCGATGTGAGTGAAGCCTCAGCTTCTTTCTTTTTCTCTTGTTCATGAATTTCACGCAGGTGTTCCCGCAATGCCCTTATTTTTCCAGAGTTTTCGATCTCAACTTCATTCGCTTCCTTCGGTAGGGATTCGACATCAGCAACCTTGCTGGATAGCTCAAACCTCAACCGAGACAAACGTGCTTGCTCTTTTGCGATTTGCGCGCGTTCTTCGCGAACCAAATTTTCCTGCTGGTGAGCACTCTCTTCCAACCGCTGCTCAAGTATGTGCTGCTGTTTTTGGGATTGATCGAACTTGATCTGCAGTTCTCGATTTAACCGCTGCAAATCTTCGAGAGTCTCCTCGTAGTGGCTTGGAGCGTTCCCACCAACGGCGGCTTGTCCGAGCTTGCGTCGGAGTCGATCTTGTTCTTGGTTTGCCTCTTCTAGTCGCGAATGCAGCATCTCGATTTCGGCTGCAGATTCTTCCTCCCGCTGAGTGATCCGGGATTCGATGTCGCTGACCCATGCCTCTAGCTGATTCCGTTCTTCGCGTTCATTGCGGTTCGCGTCCTCGGCGGCGTGCAGCATTTCTTCTAGAAGACAAACCCGCTCATCGCTGCGATTTGCTTCTTCGATCAGTTCCTTGATTCGCTGCTCCATCATTCCAGCATCACCAGCATCTGTTTGCGGAGTCATGAACTGTAAATTGACATCCTCGAACCCGCATGCATCTTGTTGAGCGAGTGCCGCCTGCAATTCTTCGATCTCCGCACGCAGCAGATCAACGGTCTCACGATCGAATGTCTGCTCGTCTTCCAGTTCAGTAAAATCAGATGCAAAATCGAGCGTTTGGGCATTGAGCCAACCCCCGCTATCGCCGACGGTGGGGCTCGCCGTTTCCTCTAAATCAATCGCCGCCTGGCCGTTTTCTGTTTCGGTGGGTAACGGATCAGCGTCACGGCCGAAGATTTCGATTGATTCGGGTTCTGATTGGCCGTCGTGAAGTTCCTGCTCATGTTTCGGCAGGGATGCGTCACTAGTGGATTCGCGAAGGGTTCCCATTTGAATTTCCTCACACCTGACGGATGCTTTCGCATCTGAAGTCTGTTCGGTTGTTGGGCCGATGCTGATCCTGTGGGAGCCAATTTGAACCACGTCTCCATGGTCCAGGTCGACCGATGATTCGATTGCCTTTCCGTTCACCCGTGTGCCGCTGGACATCCAGTCTTGAACCATTAATTTGCCTTCATCGAACCCGATTCGGCAATGAATGTCGCCAATTCCCTCTCCTCGAATCTGCAGGCCGCAGTTGGAGGACTGCCCCACAAAAACACCCTGATCGGAATGAAGTTCGAATGACCGGGTGGAGCCCATTTCATCTTGGGCTGTTAATTTGATCAAGAACGCATTATCTGAAGTGGCAATCATGAATTTGCTCCAACGACCATGTTCTGAAGTGATTCAAATGGTGCTGCATGCGAGACAGTTGCAATGGTTTCGTTCGATGATGAATCATCAACGGCAATTGCTTCGAATAATCGATCCATTGCGCGGTACAGCAACTCTGCGGTGCACGGTCGGGACACAACATCATGCGGCTGAAAGCCAATCTTTTGTCTCCAATCAATCGCTTGATTGCTCGGATCGTGGTGAATCGCGATTCGCTTTACGTGCGCTGCTTTAGGATTCGGTGTGGCGAACAGGTTTTGAATGAGTTCGCAGGTCGCGTCGTCATCACCAGCAAAGATGAGGGTGTGTGGAATCGAACGCTTCAGTACAAGCTGCAGAGCAAGTTTGTCTCGGACGACTTTACCGTTGTAACGCTGGTCTGATTCTTCCATCGACCGACGAAGTGATTGGGCTGCGTGTGCATCAGGTTCAAAAATAATGAATTGACCTGCGACAGCCTGATCCCGCTTTTCTACCAACTCGGCTAGCACAAATCCTTCCAAAACTTGCCGCACCTCTTCACTTTCCCATTTTAGCGCGGTCGCGACTTGATCCTGATCTTTTGGCTCAGATAGCACATTCAAGATTTTCATATGACGAGCACTGAGGCCGGCACGATCCAAATTCTGTCCCCGGATCGCACGTCGGACGAAGACTTGGTGCAGCTGATCCGTGGATTGATCTTCTGCGTGAATGGCCCCTTCAACCAGCAGCGCTAACAGACTGATATCGAGGGGCAGGTTCTTATGCAATGCATTCTCAACGTGGCCTGCTTCAAATCGAAATTGCTTCAGTTTTGACGAGAACGCCAAGCGAACCAGCATTGCCGCTTGGAAGCGAATTAGTTTTGTCATCAATCGCGGATCGAGCACTTTCTGATCGAGCAACTGAACAAATCCATCGACCTCAGCGCAACTGCGGCCACCAATGGTCATCTTCAATACGGGGGCCAGATTTGCCAGTGATTTTGGCAATCGATCGATCATTTGCTCGATTTCGATTTCGGCAACGCCAGCCCCGTAGACCGCCTGAATCCGTCCCCGATCGAGGTGGAAGCGAACTCGGGTTTGTTCCGCCTCAACTTCAAGCACTCCCGACTTGCGACCGTTATTCAAAAAGTCGAGCAGTTCACGCAATCCAAAGCAAGCGAGGGACCCGCTCAAGGCAGCTTCATCTAATTGTTGAATCACCTCGGGGATGGCAGTGCCTTGTGATTGTGAGGCGACGATCATCGCTGCGGTTTCTAGTGCATTGGCAACCGTTGTTCTTAGTAATTCTTCTGTGTACGGCTTCGGCAGCATGTCGACCACGTTGTCGAGGTCGATGTATTCGGCATATGCTTTTTTGCGAAGCGTTGAGCTGATGACAACGGGAATCCCGCTCAGGGAAGGTGACTCGACCAACTTGCAACAGACGTCGTAGCCCGTTGTGCCAGGCAGTTGATGGTCCAATAAAATCAAGTCAGGCTCGATTTCCCCGGCCAACTTGATCCCTTCTTCTGCGTTGGGTGCCAACACAACACGGTATCCAACGGGGCTGAGATGCGTGTCGACGAGTTTTCGAATCGTCGCGCTGTCGTCGATCACCAAAATCGTATGGTCGCTCATCCGGTCACTCCGCTAGTTTGAAGTAAGGGTTGGTGTCGCGTTTGGAGTGTCTCGAAGATCCCCAGTCGCAGTATTGTCTGATCCAACGCTTCGTCGGTCAGTGGTTTTGCTAAATATTCGGCCGCTCCCAGTTCACTCGCCGAATCAGTAAATTCTGGCTCTGTTCGGCTGCTGATTATCACGACGGGCGGTACTGGCTTTTCAGTCTGATGATTGAGTGCGGCAAGCAGTTCGAGTCCGCTCAGGTGAGGCATTTCCAGGTCACTAAAGACGGCGGCGAAGTTTTGGGTTTTGATTTGCTGGAGGGCTTGCTTGCCATCAGCAACTTCCACAATGTCGACACCGTAGCGAGAGAGTGAGCGGACGACGCGTCGTCGGGCACTGACTGAATCGTCAGCGACTAAGACGGACAATCGCGTTCCCGGTTCCTCCGTCTCAAGTGGTTCCGCAATCTGTTCCCAAGCACTGAGTAAGTGCTGGTTTGAATCGATCATTCTGCGTGCGTCAAGCAAGAGGACTGTCTGTGCTAAACCTGAAAGCGTGGCGCCGGAACAAAACGGATGTTGCTTCAGTAAAGCTGGGAGTGGACGCACAACCACCTCTTCGGGACCAACGATTTCATCCACGACCAGGGTGACTCGCTTTGGTCCATCGACGGCGGCGGTTTGATAGGCCAACACGATCCCTGTTTGATCCTCAGAAACTCCCGTCGACTCAGCATCGGGCCTGCCAGTAAAATCTCGCATCCGCAATCGCAATGAATCCGGATCCAGTTTGCCGGCACTGAAGACCGATTGCATGGGCAGAGCAAATAATTGGCCTCCAGAACGAAAGACCATCGCGTGCTGTACAAGCGAGGGAAGTGGAAAGCTGAGTCGAATTCTGGTTCCTTGTCCCGGCACTGAATCGACTTCCAGCCAGCCACGCATTCGCTGCAGTGTTGCGGCGACAACGTCCATGCCAACCCCGCGTCCGGCGACCTGGTTTGTCGATTCGCGCGTTGAGAATCCAGGTTGGAAAATCAATTGGGCTAACTCATCTTTGCTGGCTGCACGATTAGGCGACAGCAGTCCACGTTCGATTCCACGTCGACGGATTGCGTCGTAATCCAGGCCTCGGCCATCATCTCTTACTTCAATCACGAGTACGTCCGGACCCGACTGCGCTTCAATCATGATTACACCGGTTTCAGATTTACCGGCTTGTCGACGTTGCTCGGCTGTCTCGATTCCATGGCAAACTGAGTTTCGAACGATATGCAACAACGGTTCATAGAGACGCTGCTGGAGTGTTCTTTCGATGCCCGATTGCTCTCCTGCCAGACGCAGTTCGACACGCTTTGATTCGGCTTTCGCTGCATCACGCACGGATCGCTGCAGTCGTTGAAACAAACCCGAAATGGGGGTTCGCCGCAATTCGACAAGTTCTTGACGGAATTGCCGAATGAATTGTGATACCGCGGCATTGCCCTCTGCGACTGGACGAGCACAATTCTTTACATCCTGAGCGACTTCCATGACATCATTGGCAACCTCTGAAATTTGAATTGAACTATTCTGGTGAGGCGCAGAGCGTTCTTCATTGCTTAGCAATCGCATCTTCGATACGCTGCCGATCAGTTCGTGGTAGACCTCCTGTAACGCCTCCAATTCCGTGTCACGGCGATTTCGCAACATCACCAACTCGGCCAGCATGTCCATTAACCGGTTTAGCTTTGAGGCTTTGACACGCACAGTTTCATCGTCGGTGGGGCCCTCGGTGAAACTGGGAAGCGACTTTGCCGGGATTGCAGGTGAATCGGAGGTTTGTTCAATCGGCAAGGCATTGCAATTTGCTTCACCCACCATCGCTCGGCTAAGGACATCAACATTCTGCAGCAACTTATTTACATCAGTCCGCCGATTTGCTGTTTGATCCTCGCGGAGTTGATCCTCAAGCGAATGCATCTGATCCGCCAGCACGGTCAATCCAACACTCGCCGAGGCACCTTTGAGTGTATGGAGTTCACGTAATATTTTTTGGATCGATTCTTGGTCCTGGGGTTCGGCTTCTAGTTTCAGTAAAGCCGCTTCCATCGCCCCAACACACTCAACGGTGTCTTCCACCAAGGCGTCTCGTAACTCATTGTCCAAAGCTGCGAGGGCTGTATGAAGCTCCCCTAGATCGAGCGGATGGTTGCCCGTTTTTGTGGGCGATGATTTGCTCGCTCTCGCTACTGCATCTGAAACGCTTGCCGGTCCTGGAACCCGATGCGACGTTTGAAGAACCGGCGGATCAACCGCTGGTTCTTCGTTGACCAGTTGTGGTTCCGCGGCCCTCAAATTTTGCATCAGCGACTGAATCTGTTCCACCGATGGTGCTACTACATCATCGCTCATCGGGCCGTGAGCAAGTTCGTCAAGCATTTCCTCTTGAATTCCCCACCTACAATCCACTTCCAGAATATTCTCATCCTCCTCGATCAGGTGTCCCCACCATTGTTCAATCCGTTGAAGAGAATCGGGTGGATTGGACCGATCACTTTCGATCCACTGCCGTAAGTCACCGATTGTGCTTCTCAGGTTCTCAAGATCAGCCTCGCTCCGTTGCTCACAGCTGAACGAATCAATACCGGCTTGCACCAATCGCGCAAAGCGATAATCGTCGGAGCCGTTATCTAAGGAGGCAAGCAACTCGACGATCAGCTCGCGATCCTGTTGGAAATCTGAAGGATGAATGTTATTCATGGGTACCCCTAAGCCACCGGTGCTATGCCGTGCGTGAATGTTGCAGCAGAGACCGCTGACACGAATGGAGCAGGAGCACCAGCAGATTCGTTACTAGTCGCCACTCCACTTGCGCCTCCACAGAGCCGGTGAATCGTTTCTTGCAGCGGTGGGCTAATCTGGGTCAAAGCTTTGCTGGACCAATGGACACTTTCGGCGGTGCTTCGATTTTCAGAAGCGATTTTGGAAATCTGCTCCACCGCCAAAATCACATCCTGAGCAAGGTGCAATTGTTTTGCGGATGTGTCGGTGATTTGCTGGACATGGGTGGCGTCTTGATCGATGCGGTCACAGGCTTGTTTTAGTCCTTGGCGAATTGCATCGGCTCGGTCCATTTCGACTTGCATACGCTCGCACTGGCTTTCAACTCCGTGGATCGATTCCTGCGTAGCGAGGTGGATCGAATCGATCAAAGCTTGGATTTCCCGTGTCGCGTCGGCCGCCTGTGCGGCCAATTTACGGACTTCGTCGGCGACGATCGCGAAGCCACGTCCATGTTCACCGGCGCGTAGGGATTCAATGGAGGCATTTAAAGCCAGCAGGTCCGTTCGCGCTGCGATGTCTCCGATGGTTGAAACCAGGGAGCCGATCTGTTGCGTTGGATCACACAATCCCCGCAATTTCTTTTCGCGAGTTTTTGCATCACCACGAATTTCTTTCAAACTTTGGAGCTGTTCGGTCACCATCGCCAATGCAGCTGCGGCTGAGGCCCCATTTTTCTTCACGGCGCGACCAGCTGCATCAGCGTGGTCAGAAGCGGTCTCAATTGTCGCGGAAAGTTGTTCGACGTACGTGGTGGTCTTCAAGACGGCTTGGCTTTGTGTGTCGACGCCCTTGGAGATCGTCTTGACGTGTTGCTGAATATCAGTTGCCTCACCACTGAAGCGTTGAAATTCACTTTCCACGAGACCACCAAGTTCCACCAGCATTCGTCGTAGCTCATTGCTGGAGATCGCTCGATTTCCTTCGCGTCGGTCAAGCAGTTTTACCAAGGATTGGAAATCCCTTGACTGCGACCTTGTTGCCGAAGCAACCTTTTCCCATTGCTCCGATATCGCGCCGATATGTTTTGCAGCTTGGTCGATTTCAGTCGTGCCGGTTTGCGTCTCGGAGGCCTGCTCGTGATCCGCAACTACCTTTGACAATTGGGCGAGCCCCTGATTGAAACGCCGACTCAAATACAACGAGCAAATTGATGCTAGTCCGAATGAGCAAACAATCGCTGCTCCTGTTCCGAGGGGGTTGTCGCTCAGTAGTAACCCAGCGGCTAGGCTCACCAAGGCAACGGTTCCATGGGACAACAGAAATTGGGAAGAAAGCTTCACTGCGTATTTCCTTCGTGCTTCAGGGTTGCGGCGGGGTGGTGCCACGATTCCTCTAATAATTTCTGGGCGAGTTTCAACACTGCTTTTTCATCAAGGACGCGAACGATTTGACCACGAAAAATTGAGGTCCCCATGATCAGGTTGGGATTGCCATCTTCGTGCCTTAATTCGGGCGTCATCAGAGTTTCCAGCGATTCCACCGCGGCAGCCTCTGCTACGGGCATCGCCCAACTCACCCGGTCACCCAGGATGATCAGCCTGTCTTGTGGTTCCGAAGCGTGGTTGCCATCCATGTCGAGCAGTTGATCGAGTGCCAGGACAGGAATGAATTCACTGCGGTAATGGCAAAGTCCAGCCAATGCGGTATGGCAACCGGGAACGGATACCAAATCAGGAGCAATCGTAACTTCACGAACGGCAATCGCCGAAACGGAAAACCATCGGGCTCCCGTTCTAAAAACGAACTGCTTCCCCGAATCTATCGTCGGTGTTCGATCGGGAGATCTCGGAGCGGACTTTAGTGCGTGCATGTTGTTGATGATCTTTGTGTGCGTGACGCGACAAGTTCGATGGCTAACTTTTCTTAAGTTGATTTGCAAGTCGCAGCTTGATCGCATTGAGTCGGTTCAATGATTCATCTTGGTTCAAATGTTCTTCCTGGATCCGCTCTGTTGGGTCGTCGTCCAAACGGTCTGCCACGCGAGAATTGTCATTTTCAGGTGGGCTGGACGGTTCTCCGCTTTCAAGCGGCAGAATCGGATTACAGTCTTGGGAATCATGTGCCATTCCAGTCCTTTCCTGCTCTGCAGACTGTCCTCGCTCATGTTCACGAAGGGCAAACGCGACTTCATCAAGCCGTCTCATCGTTGATAAAATGAACTGATCTAGTTCCTCTTGCAGCTGTTCGATGCAGTGAATCCCGGTGACTGGTTCATCCTCTGATTGCAACTCAATTTCGTTCGTCTCAGTCAACATCGGTGGTCTCCTGGTGGGAGGGAGACTCTGCAAGTGTCGCAGTGTCTGTTCGGCAGACGACCGCGCCGTTCGCTTGTCCTTCGGGTGTGTCCATTCGTAGCAATTGCCCGACTGTTGACAGCAGTCTTTCATCGGAGACTGGCTTTGGAAGATAAGCACCCAGCTGGGTCCCGAGTAAATTCAAGTGTCGTGCTGTATCACGAGTCAAAAAAACAATCGGAATCCCAGATGACATCTGTTCTAAAGCGAGAATTTCCTGACAGGCTGTGTAGCCGTCCATTTCCGGCATTTGAATGTCCAGGATCACCAGGTCAGGCTGATCGCGTTGAGCAGAACGCACGGCTTCTAAGCCGTCGCTGGCCAGAATGACGTCGTAGCCGGCGGCTGTCAGCGTTCGGCGGAGAATCGCTCGGACTGAGCGGCTATCGTCGGCGACTAAGATTTTGGGCTGTTGCATCAACACTCTCCATACACCGCCAACAAGTGCAGGATCGCACGTTGGGCAGGTGGACTAACCAGGGATTCAACTTCGGTAACCCGGCTGTCTCGAAGGCATCATGCTGGACGAGACCCGTGGCTTTGCGTCCCAATCTCACGATCGGTTTGCCATTCTCGGCGAACCCTCTCCTGTTGCTGACCAAACTGTCCGAAAAATCGGAACGCTAGATCATTGGCAAGAAAAGAGTGCTGGACCGAATGCCCGCGCTGGACACGTTTTGGAACGCGTCCACGTCAAACATGCGACACGCCTAGCGGGAGTCAAGCGTGACTCGCAACCAACTGATGTGATGTCAAGTTTGTAGGGATTGCGAATACCGTGAGGCCCAATGATGTTTTTCACGCAGGCGAGAATACCTGCTGAAGATTCATTGATTTTCTTCTTCGGCACTGCTTGCTGTTAGGATTGTATTTGTGGCAGGGTGCTTTTTAGCGAAGGACGCTGGGTCGCAAGAGGGAAGAATTAGAAGCTCCCCTCGCCGAGGCAACGTAAAAAAAACGGGAATTCACGTAAAGTAACGTGCACCCGCAGAAATCGGCAGGCAAAGAACGCCTCCCAGCGCACAAGCGCGAACCGCTAGCGAATCCGCGGACTTGGAGTGCGTCTCCAAGGGGCGGGATGCATTCACGCCTCAATCCCGAACGGGATGCCAATCGGCTCTACAGAATAAAGCCAAGTGGCGGCGTGTTTGGGTTGTACTGGTAAAATGACTCAATGTTCGGGAGCACCGTCTTTAGATCGGCAGCATTATTAACCCCGAACCACATTGCCATTTCAGCGGCCATCTCGTCAACCGACGTGGTCGGAATCAGGCGTCCACGGCCGAGGTTCAGATTCCCAACATCAGGATGGATTGGAGTCGTCAAGGAAAGCGGAAAGTCACCAAACATTCGTCCACCCTTCAAGGCGCCACCCATCAAGCATTGAACGGCTCCCCACGCATGATCCGATCCCTGGCCATTTGTTCCGAGGGTTCGTCCGAAATCCGACGCGGTGAACGTCAACACATCGTCTTGACAATTCAGCTCGACGGTCGCGTCATAGAAAGACTTTAATGCACGACTTACTTGCGGCAGCAAGTTCTCTTGAGCGCCGAGCAAATTCGAATGGTTATCGAATCCACCGATTGAAACGAAGAAGACTTGTCGGCTTTGATTCAGGTCAGAACTTGCACCAATCACCTGTGCGATTCTCTTCATCCGTTGACTCAATGAGTCGGGATCGAAATTGGTATCAAGTGTTACCTTGTTGACCTGTGTGTTGAAGTCAATCGCGGCATCAATCGAGCCACGGTGGGATTCAGCGAACGATTTGGCCAGCAAATCGCTGTACGTTTGATCCAGCATGCTGTCGACATACTTTTTAAACATTCGGTTTTGTATGTTGCTGTTGTTGTAATACGAAACCTGAGTCGCACCGTTTTGCCCGATTGCATAGGGAATCACACTTCCACCGGTTTGGAACATGTTCACACCGCCGAGTGAAATGTTCATCGATACCGAGGGATTAAGGTTGCTGGACTGGAGGAGATCCGACATGCGACCACCCCATCCAGTAATCTGAGAGCGGGTATGGGGCGCCCCGGTCATCCAGTGACGCTGCAAGTCAGCGTGGGAAAAAAGACCTAGTGGGAGATTGGCCTGATTGTTGTAATCGGCTCGGGTGGTCGGCTCGATGAGTGAACCAACATTGGCGAGGAACGATACTTTGCCATCCTGATAAAGCTTTGCAATTCCGCCTTCTAATTTTTTGTTGCCATCGTCCACCAGGTTGCCGTTGTCATCGTACGTTCGTGCATTATGGCCAAAGCCTGGATGCAAACCGAATGAGCGATCCATTGCATTGAGTGGATTATTGATCGCCAATAAATCAGACTCTCGTAACGCCAGCCCACCCTCATTGTTGTTGCCGTCGTCATAGCCGCCACGAGCCGATGCATAGTCATCGTACTCATTCGCATTCGAGCTCGATGCGCTGTTCCGTGGAACCAACATGTTATAAGCATCATTGCCACCGAACAAAAACAAGCAGACCAAAGCCTTGTATCCGCTCGTATCTGCAGTCGCCGCGGCCGCCTTGGTAGCCTGCAAGTTCAAAATGGTCGACATAACCGATGTGTGGGTCATCATTCCACAGCTAGCAGCCGCGGCTTTTAAAATCGACCGGCGGGAGGCTCGTGCGTCACTTTCGTATGTCATGTCAAGGTCTCCGAGAGATAAGGTTGCGGAGAAGAGGGGTAAGGAGGATCGACACGCAGGGTGTCATTGTTCAATTGCGCAATCTGGCGAAAGCACAACCGCGGTGAGTAAGGCGTTTAGTCGCTGTCTCGCAGAACCGTTTTCGGAGGTGACTGCCTCAAGGATATTTGCCTTTGTCTGCTCACTCAGGCTGCCATTACAAAGCAACAAGTCGAAGCGCTGCAGAATCTCAGGGAGATTTTCGACGTCGTTTGCCAAATTAAGCTCCTCATCGAGATTGAAACTGATTCGACACCATCTTCTCTCTCCATTACCTTCATCGCGTGTTCGGTAATCTACATAGAGATTGCGACCAAAGATCGCGAATCGATTGATCAGGCGATTCGCTGTTAGCGCCGTCATGACTTGAAACTCAGGAGCAAAAAGTGCTTCCCGTGGGATACGTCTTGAAGGGACGTAGCCAATGATGTCGCCAGGCGGCTGATAATCTGGGAGGTAATAGTTGAAGACGCTGGGCGATCTAAATGGCATTTGGCCTATGTCACCTTCGATTTGTTGCGTCAACATCATGTACGGCTGCCCAGTCACTGAATCGAGGTGAGTTGTTCCGCCTCGGATTTCGGCCGTTGGTCGCATCGCGCGAATCCAAGAGGTAACTCGTTGAATTGGTTCTTTGAGTCGGCTGTGTTCGGTTCCGCGAGTGATTACTTCGACTCGCAGTGGATCGCGTTTTCGTACCAAACGCTGTCCCCGCACTGCTTCAGGATCCAGCAAGATCGCCTTGATCACGGCCTGCATATCGCCTCGCTGCCCCGATCCATTGTCTCGAAAGACTCGCGTCACACGGCGCATGTAGGCTCGGGAGGGATTCGACTTGACCATCCGTTGAATCAGCAAGCGACTGATGAAAGGCCCAACGTTCGGATGATTTGCAATCACGTCGAGCGCCTCATTGACCTCGCTCATCGCTGCAGCATTCGTCAAATTGGTAGGTAGTGGTTGCAGTGTGACACCAAAAATCGTTTTGCTTCTTGGAGCGTTCGGGTCAGGCTCACCGGGGTTATTTGGATCTTCTTGATAGTTGTAATTGTTGTCGTGCTCCTGGTGATGCATCACCATTGGATGGCCGTAATTGCGACGGCCGTGGAATCTTTGGTCGGTATTGTGGAACTGCTTGAAACCGGTGAACACTCGAGCCAATTCAGTGATGCCGTTGTTGTCGTACGTCGGAATCAATTCTCCATTTTCGTCCAGTTTCAATCTGCCGTCTTGATGCAATTCGTATAGTCCCACCGAAAACAACTGCATGATCTCTCGCGCGTAGTTTTCGTCCGGCCAACGTCCTGCAGAGATATTGGCTTTACGGTTTCGCCATGAGCTCAAATAGACACCCATACATGGATGCATGGTTACGTCACCGAGTAAGTCGCGATAATTTCCATCCGCGTGCCTGGCGAGCATGTCGTAGTAGTCGCTCATTCCCAACCAATAGGGTATGGCGTTTTCGTTATTGCCGATCCCCGGCGCAACTTCACTGTTGAAGGACTGCCCGGTGTGGCTGATGACAAAGATTTGGGAAAGAGCCCAGGCTACTTTCTGACGCAACTGATCTTCGCGGGCCAACGCGATGTGCCACCACGCCTGGTGTCGATAGAGGCTGATACCAATGCCTGCTTGATCTGGCTGGCGACCATTTGCAGCAACCATTTCGCGGGCGAGTTCTTCATGAGAACTGATTGGCAGACGGAACTGCTGATCAATCCATTGACCACAAGCACGCCGGTATCCCACCTGACCGATGCGTTCCGCCAGATCATCGATCTGTTCTTGGGTCGCACCGAAGGTTGCTTTCGACAGAAATTGCGAAGCACGAATTTTGTGACGTATCGCGCGAACTTCGCGTCCATTATCAGCTTCGAACGTTCCCGCATCAGCCGAGGAAAAAGCAAATGTGGTCAAGAGTCCGAACATCGCGATGACTCGCAATTGCCCCTTGAGACCAAACAGAGAGCCGGCATTCATCGTGGCCACCACCCTTTTTGAAAAGTCGATAAGCAGACTCCGGTCGTGTGATGTCGGAGTCTGAAGGATGAGATTTCCGCCGCACGAAGCAGCAGTAAGGATGCGAGCATAGCGGAGGTGACACGGCCTCGCAAAGACAATCTCCATTAGAGGGGGGGGTGGGGCTGCGCAAAGCCCCTAGTCTTCATAAATTCAACAAGCTGGGATCCAGGGCGGCGAGAGGATTTGCCGAAACGAATCACCTGGCAGCTTGTATACCTCGACCGTTCGTGACGACCGGTGTAAGTGGCTGCGAACAGAAGTCACCGTGAATTGAACTTGGGGAACTTTCGAGGGCCGCCGCCGGGACGCTGTTTCACAGACTTGAGAATGCATCGACGAATACTCGTTTCAACAGTTGCGGTCGTGTCGCCAATAGGGCTGGCTATTGGAAGCTCTTTTCCAGATGCCGCTTTAAAAACGACTTTAGCTTTCGACTGCGAACATGTTGAAGTTTGGTGAGATTCAAAGTCACGCGTGTGTGGCGTTGATCGCTGGCGTCGATCGGGCCATTGATGCCCAACGCGGAGAACTGGTCCATGTCGACTGCCTCGGGTGGACCGGCCAAGGTGACTTTTAAACTGTCGGGAGTTTTGGTTTCGATCTCTGCCCATGCTTGATTACGCCCGTTTGGTTTGACTTGCACCTTGTCGGGCTGATCAAATTCCAATGAATCATCTCCGGCAACTTGCTCCAGCAGTTCGAAAATCCGATCGACGATTTCCAGCGGCCATTCGGGTTCAGTCCCCTGCGGAAAGCCCTTTTGTAATGAGTGCCAACGTCGCCCTAGCGCACGCCATGGATCGAGCGTGAGCGACTTCGCTTTGGATGTTGACCGCTCTTTCGTTGTCGGAGGACCCTTCGGTGCTGACTTCGCTTTGGCAACTGTCATTCGCGCTGATTTTTTCGGCGGTGATGTTTTACTTTCCAATGACCGCTTGGTAGCTGTTGATGCTTGTTTGGTTGCGGCTTTCGCGTTGTTTGCAACCGATTTCTTGGTTGGATCCGTGGCGGCTTTCGTTGCTGCTGCCCGAGCCTGCTTTTTCTTGGCCGTTGCCAGACCTTTCTCCTGTAAAGCCTGCTTCACAAAGGGTGCGGTAGCCGAGCGTGCCGCACCTGATTTTTTTCCACGCTTTGACTTGGCTTCCAAGGCGAGTGCTTCGGGTGTTCCGGCAAACACCAACTCGCCACCATGGACTCCAGCGCCCGGTCCCATGTCGATAATCCAGTCAGCGCATTTGATCACATCCAAATTGTGCTCGATCACGACGACGGTATTTCCCAAGTCGACCAATCTTTGCAAGACGCTTAGCAACTTGTCGATATCATCAAAATGCAATCCGGTCGTCGGCTCGTCGAGCAGATAAAGGGTGTTGCCAGTCATCGGTCTGCTGAGTTCGCTTGCCAGCTTAACCCGTTGTGCTTCCCCACCGGACAACGTTGGGGCTGCTTGCCCTAGCGTCACATAATCCAAGCCAACATCGCAAAGGGTTTGCAGGATGCCCGCGATCTTTGGGTAGTTCGCAAATAGCTCGACAGCATCACCGCACTGCATCTCCAGCACGTCGGCAATCGACTTTCCGTGCAGTTTGACTTCCAGGACGTCTTGGTTGTAGCGACGCGAGTTGCATTCATCACAGGGCACGTAAACGTCGGGCAAGAAATGCATCTCGACACATAGCTGTCCGCTTCCCTCGCAGGTTTCGCAGCGACCTCCAGCGACATTGAAACTAAACGTTCGCGCAGTGAACCGTCGCTCAGCCGCTTCGGGAATTTCCGAGAACACTTTTCGGATCAAGTCAAAAGCGCCGGTGTAGGTCGCGGGATTACTACTTGGTGAGTTTCCGAGCGGCGACTGGTCAACTTGAATGACTTTGTCAATGAATCGCACGCCCTCGATTTTGTCGTGACGACCAGGCCGCGTACGAGCTCGGTGCAGACGTCGAGCCAGCGCGGGATACAGAATCGCATCGATCAAAGAGCTTTTGCCACTCCCGCTGGGACCAGTGACCGCCGTGAAAACCCCGAGTGGCAGTTCCAAGTCGACGGCGTTCAGGTTGTTTTCGCGCGCTCCCAGGATTTTCAGAAAGTTCACATTCGGCTCGCCATTCTTTCGCAGCACCGGTCGGCGTCCGGTTGGAACCGCGATTGTCTTGGTCCCCTGGATATATCCGGCAGTCACCGATTGATCGACCGGTTCGATTTGCTTCGGCGTTCCCTCGGCGACAATGCGTCCTCCGTGACGTCCGGCACGGGGGCCAAAGTCGCACAGATAATCGCTGCTCGCAATGACATCACGATCATGTTCGACCACCAGCAACGTGTTGCCCAAATCCCGTAGTCGGTGCAATGCTTTGATCAGCCGCAGATTGTCACGGGGATGGAGGCCAATCGTTGGTTCATCCAATACATACAGCACGCCACACAGTCCGCTGCCCAGTTGTGCAGCCAACCGTATACGTTGGGACTCCCCTCCCGATAGTGTCCGAGCCCCGCGGTGCAGGGTTAGATAGTCGAGTCCAACATCGAGCAGGAACCCAACCCGCGACTGGACCTCACGCACCAATTCTCCCGCGATTTTTCGTTCGCGGCGATCGAGCTTCCAAGAGCGAACTTCTTCCGCCAAACGATCTAATGGCATGTGCACGAGGTCGGCGATCGTATACCCGCGAAAGCGAACGGCCCCCGCATCATCCCGCAATCGTGAGCCATCACACAAAGCACAATCGATTTCGGCCGTAAATTGTTCCAACTTGCCTCGCAGTCCCGGGGTCAATCGCGATGCTTCTTCCAAGGCTGGATAGAAACCCTTGAACTGATAGCGGAACATCAACTGCAGGGGATTCGACTCGGAATCACTGTCTGCTCGGCGGACCTCAATCCAATCACTGCCGGTACCCCGATAGAGAATCCGTTTTTGGGAGACCGTTAATGCTTCCATCGGCACATCAACGGGGATTCCAGTGTGCCGTGAAAGGGCTCGCAGCATCCATTGCGATACTGATTGATCGACCGACGGCCACAGCAGGGCTGCACCTTCAGAAAGCGACTTGCTTGGTGACGTTACTAAGGCGGCGGGATTGGTTCCGGTTTGCGTGCCGAGTCCTTCGCACTGTGGGCACCAGCCAAGACTGGTGTTAAACGAAAAGTGGTGCGGGGTCAGATGATCGAATGAACGCCCACAGCAACCGCACACCAAGTGTTGGCTGTGTCGGAAAACCTGCCAGTCGGATTCGTCACGATCAGGATCCGCGATTGCCACCTCCATGACGCCTACGCCTAAGGACAAGGCTTGTTCGACGCTGTCGGCGATTCGCGAGCGTTCAGCGGGATCAATGGTGATCCGATCAATCACGACTTGAACCGTTTGACGCTTGCGCGGATCCAAAGGGGGAGCTTGTTCGAGCGACAAGGTGTGACCGTCAATTCGAACCCGTTGAAATCCGGTCGATTGAAGAGATTTCCAAGTGTCCTTGGATTGCTCCCCAGCCATGACTTCAATGGGAGCTAACAACAACGCCCGAGTCTTGGCTGGTATTTCCAGCACTTTGTCGACGATTTGATCGGGCGTCTGTGTCCCAACAGGCTGTTGGCATTCGGGACAATGCATCGTCCCCAGCCTTGCCATCAGGATGCGCAGGTAGTCATAGATTTCCGTAACGGTGCCGACGGTGCTGCGAGGGCTGTGTCCCACGTTTTTTTGTTCGAGTGCGACGGCCGGTGACAAGCCTTCGATCTTATCTACGTGCGGTTTCTGAACTTGGCCGATGAATTGCCGAGCATAGGACGAAAGCGATTCGACGTACCTCCGTTGGCCTTCCGCATAAATCGTATCCATAGCGAGGGAACTCTTGCCGCTTCCGCTAGGTCCACAGAAGACCGACATCGCGTCACGGGGGATTTCAACATCGACCGCTTTCAAATTGTGTTCGCTAGCTGCTTCGACGACGACATGCGTTTTTGCCCGATCTGTTATCGCCGCGATTTCGTGCTTGTCACGCTTCTTGGTCCGTTTTCGTCGCCGAATCCCGAGCGCACGCGCCAGTGCTTCCCCTGTGTAACTGGCCGGGCACTTAGCAACATCCGAAGGGCGTCCTGCGGCAACCACTGTGCCGCCCCCGATTCCACCTTCGGGGCCCAAGTCGATCACCCAGTCGGCCGTTTTGATTACATCGACGTTGTGTTCGACGATGACGATTGTGTTGCCGCGATCAGCTAAGCCATGGACGACCTTCAATAACAACTCAATGTCGGCAAAGTGTAATCCGGTCGTCGGTTCGTCCAGAACATACAGCGTCTTTCCTGTTTCGCGCTTGCTCAATTCCCGAGACAGTTTGATTCGTTGTGCCTCTCCTCCTGAGAGTGTCGGCGACGGTTGACCAAGCTTCAAATACTCCAAACCCACATCGACCAACGTCTGCAGTTTCTCCGCGACTTTCGGGATATTTTCGAACAGCTTGAGTGCTTGGGAGATATCGAGGTTCAGCACATCGGCAATCGAGTGTCCCTTGAATTTGACTGACAGTGTTTCGCGGTTGTAGCGTTGTCCCTGACAGACAGGGCAGGTAACCCAGATATCAGCCAGGAAATCCATTTCAAGTTTTGTCGCGCCGTTTCCATCGCACGAGGCGCAGCGTCCACCATCGACATTGAAGCTAAATCTGCTCGCTGTGTAGCCACGGGTTTTTGCATCTGACATTCGGGCGAACAGATTGCGAATCTCATCGAAAACCTTGACATAGGTCGCTGGGTTACTTCGCGGTGTACGTCCGATTGGTGACTGGTCGATCGCAATGGTTTTGTCGAGATGCTCTAAGCCGCTGACCGAATCGTGATCGCCGATTTCGCATTCGGCGCCGTTGAGTTCATTACGGAGGAGCGGTTCGACAATTCCACCGATCAGCGAACTCTTTCCACTGCCGGAGACTCCTGTGACGCAGGTGACGGTTCGCAGGGGAATTGAAACGTCGATATCCTTCAAGTTATGGAATCGCGCTCCTTTGACTGTTAGTTGTTGTTGATCATCGATCTCGCGTGGTTGCTCCGGTGGTTCGATCGCGCGTGTGCCGGATAAAAACTGCCCGGTCACGCTCCGCTCGGATTGGCAGATTTTATCGATGCTGCCGGCCGCAACCACTTGGCCCCCTTTGACGCCGGGGCCCGGCCCAAAATCAACAATCTGATCTGCTGCTCGCATCGTATCTTCGTCATGTTCGACGACGATCAGCGTGTTCCCGGAATCCCGTAACCGCAACAGCGTTTCGATTAGCCGATCGTTGTCGCGTGAATGCAAGCCGATAGATGGCTCATCAAGGATGTACAGCACACCGACCAATCCACTGCCAATCTGGCCCGCCAGTCGAATTCGCTGGGACTCACCACCGGAAAGGGTAGGAGCGGTACGGGCGAGGGTCAGATAGTCGAGTCCAACACCTAGCAAGAATCCAATTCGCTGTCGGATCTCTTTGATCGCTTCGGCTGCAATCGTCGCCTCGGTTTCACCCAGGACAATATCACTGAAGAAGATCGCGAGTTGATCGATCGACAATTCGCACAAATCGGGCAGGGTTAAGTCAGCGTTACCGCCTGCTTTGCTAAACGCCTTGGCACCACTGCGAATGGTTACCGCGGATGCTTGCGGATTGAGCCTGCGACCGGCGCAGTCAGGACAGTCCATCGAGTCCATGTACTTTTCGAACTGTCGCAACTGCATCTTGTTGCGTGTGGTCCGATAGCGGTCAAGCAATTCCGGAATGAATCCTTCGAAGGATCCCTGATAGCGTTTCGTTCGACTGCCCCCACGCCAGCTGAACGGGAGCGACTGCTCGGTTCCCCAAAGCCAGATGTGGCGTGCTTCCTCTGGAAGATCACACCAGTTCGTTTCCAGCATGGCACCATTGGATAACTCCAAGGCTTGATCCATCACTTCGGCGACACCGCGATAAACATGTCTTCGGTACCGCCCGAGGTCACCCCACTTACCGAGCAAGGCGATTGCGCCCTTGCGGACTGAAAGTTTGTCGTCAGGCACTAACAGTTCGGGAACAAAGGTGTACAGGTGGCCCAGCCCATCACACGCTTCACACATCCCCTGCGGACTGTTGAAACTAAACAACTGTGGTGTAGGGGGGCGGAAACTTTCACCGCAGCCTCCACACGCGTATTGGGACGAATAGAGTGCATCGGTCTTCGGGACATCTGCGTGATCGCTATTCCGCTCGGTCGCGGAAACAAAAAGCGTGCTTTCGCCGTACTTCAAAGCCACTTCGATTGCTTCGCGAACACGGCCTCGGTCACGCTCGTCAGGGTCGATTCGGTCGATGACGACCTCAATGTCATGCCGATGCCCGCGGTCCAAGCTAGGTGGCTCGGAGAGCCGAATGGTCTCTCCGTCGACCCGAGCGCGGACGAATCCCTGTTTGCGTAAATCTTCGAAGAGATCTCGGTACTCCCCTTTCTTGCCCCGAATCAGGGGTGCCAAGATCCAAAGTGTTTGCTCTCCTGGCAAACTCAAAATTCGCGATGCGATTGCGTCGCTGCTTTGCGCGGTGATCACCGTGTCGCAGGCGGGGCACCGTCCTGTCCCGACGCGAGCAAACAAAACCCGCAGGAAGTCGTAGATCTCGGTGATGGTCCCGACGGTACTTCGTGGATTCTTGCCAGTCGACTTCTGGCTGATCGATACTGAGGGACTGAGACCGCTGACAAGATCGACGTCCGGCTTGGGCAACTGCCCCATGAATTGCCGAGCGTGGTTACTCAAACTCTCGACGTATCGTCTTTGCCCCTCGGCAAACAACGTATCAAACGCGAGTGACGATTTTCCACTCCCGGAAACGCCTGAGAAGCAGATCAGCTGACCTCTTGGCAGCGTCAGATCGACGTCGCAAAGATTGTGCTCGCGAGCACCCTTGACCTTGATTTCCGTTATCGACATCCGCCAGCCGTCCTGCGACCTAGTCCTGAGCTCTAAAGCGTCGGCGAGATGGTTTTCAAAACAGGGCCAACATCGGGGGAGTCTTCCTCACCGCCGTCAATGGTTGGTCCTGGCCTTTGCCCACGTCCCCTACGACGTCGAGATAGCTTACCGGCGAGGCGACCGTTCTATAACCCGCGGCTAATTGACAAAGCGGGCAATCGCCCCAGTCAATGGAAAATCGGGACCAATGGAGAATCTCCACGGCGGAAAATCACGGATGGGGCTGCAGTTCTCTACCCGAGTGCCCAATTGCCGCAGGTGCTGCCCAGGAAAACCGATAGAGATGCTGCCTCGGACCAATGCCTCGTAGATCTGCGGATCTGCCGATCTGCAGAGTAGCCGATCTGC
>JBMYRF010000027.1:27117-65761 GCA_049602075.1 Rubripirellula sp. | reverse complement strand
GCCGATCTGCAGAGTAGCCGATCTGCCCGGCGATCACGGGGACATTCGACTGCCACCCGCTTCACCCACGGGGTAAGAAAAGGCAATTGCCAGTTATTTAGGCGGCGTTGGCGACTGGAGCCAAGAGGGACTCTTCCTGAGCGATTACCTCTTCGGCCAACGCTCGGTAATCGGTCGATCCGTTGCTTTCGGGGGCATACTGAAAAATCGACTGCCCAAAACTAGGGGCTTCTGCCAAGCGAATGTTTCGCCGAATCCGAGTCTCAAAGAATTTTGCCAATCGAAAGAAGTCACGAGCACCTTTTGTCGCTTGAAAAAACTCATCGATGTCGGTGCTGACTTCGGCAGCGAGTCGGGTATTGGAGTCATACATGCATAGCATCACTCCGGATAACCGCAGGTCGCTATTGAGACGGCGAGAGACCACCTCAATCGTTCTCAGCAACTTGCTCAACCCATGCAGCGCCAGGAAATGGGGCTGAAGCGGCAAGAAAACTTCGTTCACGGCAACCAATGCGTTGACCGTCAACACACCCAAGCTGGGAGGACAATCAAGCACCAAGTAATCGAATTCTTCGGAGTCATCGTGCATTCGGTCTCGCAAAATCATTTCCCGCCCAACTTCACCAGCCAATTCCAGCTCGGCAGCGGCGAGATCGAGGTTGGAGGGGACGACCGACAAGTTGTCGTTCAGATGACGACGGGCCTGTTCGAGGGATGCGTCGCCACACAGTACTTCGTACATGCTTGGCTCATCGTCCAGTGCCGTGATGCCCAGATGAAGGGAGGCGTGCGCCTGGGGATCCAAATCCATCAAGCACACACGGCGGCCAGTTTCCGACAGCGCTGCAGCTAGATTCACCGAACTGGTGGTCTTACCGACTCCGCCCTTCTGATTGATCACGGCGATGCTACGCATGATGGGATCCTTTTGATTGGTCGCTTGGTTTTCGGGACCCGAGGAATGCCGTTAGGCGACCCGTCGAGATTGCAGTCGCTGATACGCCAACAGCACCTCGTACAGATCAGCGTCGATCCGCACGGTGTCGTCAGCGAAATCACTCAGCCAGGCTCGATCGTTATTTGCCGCATCGATCAATAGCGGGACGATCTGTCCCAGAGCGATCGAAACAGTCCGCGGCTCGGCGGTTCCCGAAATTCGCTCCAGCTCACGTTCTTTACGATCATTCGAAATGACAGGCTGAAAAACTCGAAGGGAAGGTTTGCTCATCTCGGGCCGTATCGTTGGAAGGTGATTGAATGCAGGGGGACATTTGCTTGGAAAATGCGGGGTAGCATGTTCCACCAGGGTTATCGACTTTGCGGGTTAGGTAAATTAAATGGAATTGTCAGATTTTGACGGTTTTTTCTGGATCTGCCCGCTCGGAGGTCATTGGGCGGGCCATCCATGCGGTCGTTCGGCCCAATCCAGTTGCCCGAAATCGTGTAAAACCTGGGGAATGTGTATGACAGATTGGGGGGATGGCTCTGTGTCGTCCATTTCCACCATGGGTTTATGCCATTTGCTGTTCCTGTGACTTCCTTCCGGCAGCTCTTACTGAGACGAAATGCATCTATGATTTTTCGGCTGATCAACACAATGGCGGCGATTCTGCTTCTGAGCTTCTTGGCACCGTTGCGGGCGGCAGATCGGCTGCCCAATATCGTTTGGATCGTTGGTGAGAACTTCGATTTGGATTTTGGTTGCTACGGGGCAAAAAATGTTCTGACGCCGAATGTCGATCGGTTGGCGGCGGAAGGGATGCGTTTCACGCACGCGTTTTCTACCTCTCCTGTATGCGCGCCGAGTCGCAGTGCCTTCATGACCGGCATGTATGCGACCACAACCGATACTCACCATATGCGTTCCCATCGGGATGATAATTTTCGCCTGCCCGCGGGGGTGCGTCCGATTACTCAACAATTAGCTGAGATTGGCTACCAAACCGCCAATGTGACTCACATCGGCGATGCTGTGGTGGGAACTGGCAAACTGGATTTGAACTTTGTGAATGAGGGACCGCTCTATGACACGAAGCTATGGTCTGACATCGACATTTCGAAACCATTCTTCGCGCAATTCAATATGCCGGAGGCAGAGTACGACATCTATGACCGCAAGTCGGCGGAAAAGCCACGAGTGAAGTGGGTGGGGGAGGAATGGCATCCGGCAATTGCTACACCACAAAATGTCAGTCCACCACCTTATTACCCTGACCATCCGATCGTTCGTCAGGAATGGGCACGCTATCTGAACTCTGCCAGCGGTATGGATATACGAATCGGATGGATCTTAGAGCAACTGCAAAAAGATGGTGTAGCGGATGACACCGTGATTATTTTCTTCGGCGATAATGGTCGTCTGGAAGCACGCGGTATTCATTGGTGTTTTGATAGTGGATTGCATGTTCCCTTGGTCATTCGTTGGGCGAAGAACCACCCATCGCCCAAGCATTTTCAAGCTGGAGCTGTTGATGGGCGTGTGGTCAGCTTGATCGATCTGACTGCAACCACGTTAGCCATCGCAGGACTCGAAGTTCCCCCGACGATGCAGGGTAAGCGACTGTTTGGTGATGATATTGGGCCACCTCGGCGGTACGCTTTCTCCGCCCGAGATCGCATCGACGAAACGCAGGTGCGGCAGCGTTCGGTACGAGGGGCACGATACCATTACGTGCGCAACTATACAGAGGGCGCCGGTTTCCCAACGCTCAACCGGTACAAAGAAAAATGCTTTCTGGTAAAGCCGCTGATGCGTGAAATGTTGGCCGCCGGAAAGCTCAATGGTCCTCCCGCTGATCTGATGAAACCCTTTCCACGGGAACAGCTTTTCGACACGCTCAATGACCGCTTCGAAATCAACAACTTAGCTGAATCCAATGAGCATCGGGATGTCCTGCTTGAAATGAGAGCTGCGTTGAACACTTGGATGACCGAGACCGGTGACCGGGGCCACATCCCGGAAGCACCGGAAGTCGTTGCCCCGTTCTTGCAAGAAATGCACGATTGGTTTGGGACGCCAGCCTGGGCGGAATCGCCAAAATAGCGGTTTTCGGCTTCTGAAATCACCGCCATCGCCGCCCCAAATCAAATGGGCACTGACCGTCGATCCCGTTCATCGCTCGGAGTCGTTGGTCTATAATAGATCTCGGACTTATCTGCCCCAGCGGGCGTACAAATCGGCTTCTCCAAACATCGACTCAGTCACCCTCTTATTCTGGAAGGCTCGGTGACTTTGCTTCGTTCCAGAGGAAAACTGCATGAGCGGATACGGCGGATTCAGTGACGACTTTTATTTGAATATGAATTTGTGCACCGAGATGGAATTACCGCAGAACCGCGAGTCAGTGCTGCATTACTTTGAACAGGTTCGTCGCCGATACCCAAAGATGCAAAATTTCTACGCTCGCGAAAAAGCGGAATACTTCCTCGAAGAAGAAAAAGATGCCGGAGGACATCGTTGGGTTTCGGTCGAATCGAAACGCGTCAATAGCGGTGTCGTGAATCCTGACAGCTATGAATCAGCGATCGACCAACATCGCTCCATTTTGGAACTGATCCCATACGAATTGTCGATCAGTCCGCTTGATTGCGAATCGCTAAGCGTGATGGTCGGGTTTGATTTTGCGTACCGTGGAAATCACAACGAAGTGTTGGCCGAAGCGATCGGCGTCGCGCCGTCACTCGATCAATTTTTATCGGTGCCCCACGAGAAACTGCTCTCGTATGAACCGGTCATGCAATTCGCGCTTGATGAAGACTGTCGGACGCAGTGCCGCATCAGCTTTGAATCGCGAACAACGGCTTACCAAGTGCGGACCGGCGAGTATGGTGATGAACAGATCAGTGTCTATCTGCGTGTGACGCGATACGATTCGCTCGGGCCGGATGAAACGTATGCAGGTGAATTCGATCGCTTGGCGGGGCTATGCCGCGAATTAGTGGACGGTTATCTGGTGACACAAATCTTACGTCCGCTCCAGCAAGCGATTTCTTTGCGTTGATGGCGTTCGCTTTGAGTTGCGGCAGTTCGAAGCTAGCGTGACCAGCCAACAAGAAGTTAAATTCTCAGCTCGCCATTGACACTGACACATTCACGACTGAGAGTTCCAGGCTGCTTCAGCAAGCTTCCGAATCTCGTCGGTCGTAGTCCGGTTGGACGAGGCAAAGGAGCGGGCATCGTCATCTTCGACACTGAATCTTTCGGTGCCATTGGGTAACCTGACGACTTTGCCTCGAATGGGGCCGAGCGAGGTTTCGACCGTCACGCTTCGGCGGACCAATTTGTGGCGGTCGACGGGATATCGTCGAATGCCAATCGAGTGTGAATGCTCGAAGATAATCGTTTCCAGCAAAGCAATTCGCGTCGACGGTGAAATCACTTGCAGCGTGATGCCGGCACGCCCTTTTTTCATCAGGCAAGGCATTTGTACCACATCAAGTGCGCCCGCATCGCGGAGTCGATCGCAACAGTCAGCCAATTGTTCGCCGGTGGAATCATCAAGCGTTGTCTCCAGAACGACCGCCCGATCTGATTCGACGCTGTCACCCCAGGCACCGGAGGGCTCGGCCGGTTTTCCTAACAGGACTCGCAACACATTCGCCTGCCCTTCAAGGTCTTTGCTGCCGGCACCGTAGCCGACTCGATCAATGATCATCGACGGTAGTGAGCCAAATGATTCCGCGCATGCTTTTAAGATTGCTGCACCCGTTGGTGTCGTCAGTTCGGCCTCGATATCGCAGGTCGCGATGGGGATACCACGCAGCAACTCAGCCGTCGCCGGTGCTGGCACACTGACCCGTCCATGAGCGATTGTGATCTCGCCTGTCCCAGTGGGAATCGGGGATGCGACCAGCGTCTCGATATCCAATTGGTGCATGGCGACCGCAACGCCGACGATGTCGGCAATCGAGTCGATGGCGCCAACCTCGTGAAAATGGACCTTCTCAAGCGTCGTGCCGTGGACCTTTGCTTCCGCCTCGGCCACCTGCGCGAAAATGCGGTGGGCTGTCTGTTTTGCCGCGTCCTCGATATCGCTGGCGCCGTCGATCATCTCGGTGATGTGATGCAGATGGCGATGAGCGTGCTCAGGAGGATGATCGATTTGGATCGAAAGAGCTCGGAAGCCACACTTTTTTACCTCTTGGGAGCAAATCGAGAGCTTGGGTAGCCCCATCGAACGAATCGCATGTTCGATCCCGGCCAGGTCCGCGCCGAGATCGGTTAATGCGCCAAGTGTCATGTCACCGCTGATCCCACTGCGGCAGTCGAAGTAGGCAAGTTGGCCCATGGTTGCAAAACCTTTTTGATTTGATCGGTGCTAGATGTTTCGGGTAAGTAAAACGCTTATCGGCTGGCATAAGCCTCTGGCTTATGCCGCAGAAAGCTTATTAGAGCAGCCAGGTTACCGAAGCCCCACCGGCTCGGTTTCGGCCCCCCATGAGGACCGACAGGGCGGCTGGCGTTGGTGCTTTCGTCGGCGACTTCGAGCCTTTGGAGCCTTTGGAACCATTGAACCATAGGAAGCTAACGATTCATGGGGCTCTCGGCCGCCCCTGCGATGGCTCCGAAGACGCGAAACGCCATGTTTACCAGTGATTTAGCGGCCAATTTTGCTTTCAGGTCCAGTCGTCCAATGGCTTTCTGCCACGAGTCTTCGCCTCGGGACGCGTTTGGCGTTGAAGGATTCCCAGAACTCGCTATACTTCCGCCGGACGGCGTCCCCGGGCAACCGGAGGCGACGTCACTCCAAGAAATAACCATATACGATACGCAGAGTTAGATCGATCCGATGAAAGTCGTTAGCAGCATCGGCGCGTTAAAATATCGCCACCCTGATTGCCAAGTCGTCAAGCGACGTGGCCGCATCTACGTGATTTGCAAATCAAATCCGAAATTTAAGGTGCGCCAAGGTGGAGCAAAAGTCAAAAAGACTCGCCGCTAGTCGATTGCGCCCCATAGTCTCTCCAAACCGCCAGGCTCTGTCCTGGCTTCCTTTTTGTCTGCTCATCTGCTTGGCCACCGGCTGTAGCGGATCGGCGACGGACGCGCCACCGGTCGAAGGAACGGCATCGGCAGAGCCTGCCAACGCCGCGGGCACGGTCACCGTAGAAATTGTCGATGGAGGCAATGAGAAGAGACTCGAGTTGCCGGACATCGAAGCCGGCACCTCGCTCGAGCAGATCATGCGATCGATCACCGATCCGGTAATCAGCATTCGTGGGACAGGGGTCACCGCCTTCGTGGACCAGATCGGCGAAACGAAAACCAGCGGTAGTGAAGGCTGGGTTTTCCGAGTTGATGGTGAGTTCGCCACGCAAGGTGTCGGTAGCACCACCATCGATCCACCAGCGACCATCACTTGGTCTTTCGGTGGCATGGAGCAGCAATAGCCGAGGTTGCGTCTCGCAATGCTTGGTGGGGTTTCCAACGGTAGAAGCCAGCAGGTGTGCGCCCAGTGGCACGATTTGTTATGGACTGGTCATGTCAATCATTTGATTGATCAATTTCGATTGCTGACCAGCACCACAGCAGATCGTGGTTGAACCTGGATTCGGCTTTCGCCACCCAAGGAGACACCATGGCCAATGTCATCGGGCGATGGACGATCAGTATCGATCATCCGTAGCCAAGGTTGAAATCGCCCGGGTGGTGTGGGCAGTTCGAATTCGATCGGCTCCCAGAAGGCATTGAAAATCAAATGGCTCCAGCGATCAAAATTTTCAATTGTGAACGCTACACTCCGAGAATGGTCGCTCCAATCCGGACGATCGAGTTTGACACCATGCCAACGAACCCTGCTTCTTGAGAGGACCTCGCTCAAGCTCAGTTTCAAGTCTCCACGCTCAGGTAACGCCTTTCGGTACTCAATCAGCTTGGTGACAAATCGCTTGATATCACTGTGCGTTTCTACAAGGTCCCAATCGAACCAGCTGATCTCGTTGTCTTGGCAATAGGCATTATTATTTCCTTGCTGGGTTCTACGAATTTCATCTCCCATCACGAGCATTGGTACACCGAAGGCCAGCACGTTAATGGTGAATAAATTCTTGATCTGTTTAATGCGAAGTCGTTCGATTTCGGCGTCGTCTGTTGGGCCTTCCACGCCGCAGTTCCAACTGATGTTTTCATTATGCCCGTCTCGGTTACCTTCGCCGTTGGCCTCGTTGTGTTTTTCATCGTAGGAGACTAGGTCATTCATCGTGAATCCATCATGCGATGTCACGAAGTTGATGCTCTGCTCTGGCTCTCGATTGCGATGGCCATAGATATCTGGACTGGCCAGGAATCGTGACGCGAGTGTTCCGGCTTGCCCCGGATCACCTTTTACGAATGCTCGCACATCGTCCCGGAATCGCCCATTCCACTCTTTCCAGTGATCGCCAAAGAAATTACCAACCTGATATAGCCCCGCGGCATCCCAAGCTTCAGCAATCAGTTTCGTGCCGCTGAGGACAGGATCGGTTTCGATATCCCACAAAATCGGCGGATTGGCTTGCGGATTGCCTTCGATATCACGCGACAAGACTGAGGCGAGGTCAAAACGGAATCCGTCGACGTGCATTTCCTCGACCCAGTAACGTAGGCTGCTCAGGATCATCCGCCGCACAATGGCGTGGTTTCCGTTTAACGTGTTTCCACAACCACTGAAGTTTGCGAAACCACTGCGATCGTGAACGGCCGCCTCGTGACTTGGCTCCAGTATGTAATAGGCAGCGGTCTCGAGGCCTTTGAAACAAGAGATCGGGCCACGCTCGTTTCCTTCGGCGGTATGGTTGTAGACGACATCCAGCAACACTTCGATTCCGGCACGATGTAGTGCTTTCACCATATCGCGAAACTCGTCCAAGACACGCAGGGGATCGTTGACTGACGCATATCCGGCATGTGGCGCGAAAAACGAAACCGGGTTGTAGCCCCAGTAATTGGTTAATCCCGGAGATGCTTCCTGCGGATCAAACTGAAAGACGGGCAGCAGTTCAACGGCGGTCACTCCAAGTTCCTGAAGGTAGGGGATCTTCTCGATCAATCCTAAATACGTTCCGCGCTTCTCAGGTGAAACGCCAGAACTTTCGCAGCGGGTGAATCCGCGAACGTGCATCTCATAGATGATCGTTTTGCTGAAGGGCTGGCGAAGTGGTGTATCACCTTCCCAGTCGTATTGCGTCAGATCGGCAACAACGCTTTTCATCGCGTGAACAGTATTGTCACCCGGCTCTGCGCCAGCCGCGCGATCAAATAGCTCGGGTGTCGCCACGGCTCGGCCGTAGGGATCCAGCAAAATCTTGCTGCTGTCGAAACGTAAACCGTGCTCTGGCAACATTGGGCCGTGTGCCCGGTAGGCATAAATTTGCCCTGGCTTCAATCCGTCAACCAGAACGTGCCAATAATGAAACGTTTTATGCTTGGCCGGATCCAAAAGAATCCTACGCGAAGGCTGTTGGTCATTTACATCGTCGAAAAGCAGCAATTCCATCGACGTGCAGCTTTTGGAATGCACACAGAAATTCACACCATCGGGTGTTAAGGTTGCACCGAGTGGAAAGGTATTACCGGGAGAGATTCCTGTCATCGGTTACTTGATTCTCGAGGAGTAGCGGAATCATGATGTAAGTTTCGCGTTTTCGGTCGCCGCTGAACTGTTTCTCTCTACCAGGATAGATCATTTTCAAGCCCGAAATGCTACACTGCGCGGATGTTATTGATCGCGACTGACGAGGCGGGCTATGGCCCCAAGCTAGGACCACTGGTGATTGCTGCCACGGTTTGGCAGGTCCCCGACCACCTAAATCATGATTCGCTGCGGGCTGCGTTCGCCCCGCTCGGACAGCCAATCAAGGTTGGTGACACCGTGGTGACGGTCAACGATTCCAAAGCGGTCTATCAGCCCTCCTCTGGATTGGGCGGCTTGCACGCGGCGGTGAGTGCGTCCCTTGCCTGGTGCGGAATGGATGCCGGTGACCTCGAAGCCACTCTGGGGGGCTTATGCCCCGACGACCTGCAGGCGATACGACAAGCTCCCTGGCTTGAGATGGAAAAAAATGTGGCCATGTTGAGTGCCGATGAGGTACTGCCTTTGCTCGGCCATTGGCGGTCCAGCGAAGCAGAGCTAATCGATGTCCAAGCCCGGATTATCACAGCCCAAGAATTCAATCAGTTTTGCTCAAATGGATTGAACAAGGCTGACTTGTTATCCCAAACGACGCTCAATCTGGTGCGTGACACTTGGCAACGACATTCAGCAGGGCAAGCAAAAACCGAGGTTTATTGCGATCGCCATGGAGGACGCCGTTACTATGCTGGCGTCCTGCAACATGTGATTCCTGATGCTTGGGTCAACGTCGAATCAGAAACGGCTCGAGAAAGTGTTTACTGTTTAACGTTGGACAGCCACAAGCTGAGATTTCATTTCACGGTCAAAGGAGACTCGTTCACGCCAGTCGCGCTGGCGTCGATGCATGCCAAGTACCTTCGCGAGCGCATGATGGAATCCTTGAACCGATATTTTGTCAGCCGCATCGGGGATTCGTTAAAACCAACCGCCGGCTACCCTGTCGATGCCGATCGGTTTCTAAACGAAATAACTGCAACAATCGAGCGCGAGCAAATCGATCGATCATCACTAATTCGATCAAGATGAAAAATGCTGCCAAGTGAATTGAAGTGATCTTCAATCGGGCTTCGCTTGCCGGTGCTAAAACGCTACCGGATCGTTCTCAGACGCGATGCCTCGTGATCCGTATCCCGGTCGACTGCAGGTGGATTGAGTTTTAGACGACCCGCTCAGTCTCGCTCATGAACTCTTCCGAGCGAAGTGCATGCTCGCATGTTGAATTCGTCTTGGCGAAAGAGGTACGTATGTTCGTCAATGACTCGAGTGGACTCGGCACGAAGGTTATTGTCTAGTCCGGTGACCCGGTTTTGTTAGCGGAGTCGGCGGCAACGCGATCGTGCATTACGCGTTTCAGTAAGTTTGCAAGGCGCACTAGACAAAACGAGCACCGCCAGCGGCTTCCCTGCCCTGTCTTGCCTTAGGAAGAACCTATAAATCCTTACGAAGAGCCTAAAAATGCAGCCTCTGCCCGTTGCAGACTGAATGGTGTTTCTCTCCGGCTTGCGTTCAGGCCTCTCTTCGTCTTGGGAGAGACGCTTGATCGGGATCCAGTCCCTGCTCAATCATCGCAATTCTCTCCTGATGCCTAAAGTACATCTTTGCGAGTGCTTGAATGCCCCCCACCAAAATAGCAACGATGGCGATCAACGCCCATGGTAATCCCGGGTTAGAAATCAATGCATTCCAATCAACTGCCATGCAAATTGCTCCGATGAGAATTAGCGATACATGACTCGATTCGTCACGGTACTCTATTTCTTGGGTTCAAGGCTCGGGAAATGTGAAAGTAATCTTGTGGGACGCCTCCCTCCCCGCTCATGCCGTCAGCATCTTTCGCCCAGCCCGAGCAACTGCGGACTCGTTAGCTAGTCGCCAACCTTTCTTGCTGTTGAAACGACAACATCGTCTTCCTTTCTTGGGAGCCGATTTTCGGTGGGCGATCATCTAACCATCAAACGAATGGGGCCTGGCTGTTGTTCCCAAATCACTGGCTCTATTCCAAACTCAGTGGTTGACTCCATATCCGCTGATAGATTTCTACTGCCGCACGGTCACCACAACAGAGCGAACCGCTAAAATGCTAAATCACGGCCGCGTTTTAGGAATTAAGCCTCAAAGCCACAACTTAGCGATCGCCGCCATTGCTTTTCGTGGTTCAATACCGGCGGTCAGTGGCAATTGGGCGACACCGAGCAACCGACGAACAATCTCAATGGCTGCGAATGACCGCACCAAACCGGGGTCAATGCTAGATTCACCGGCCGAACGATAGGCTGCGATCACTTCATCGGCTGATTTCTCATCGCCACCACACAGCACGCAATGGGCGGCCAGAATACCGAGATCAAATTCGCCCGGACCAGCGAAAGTAAATTCCGGATCGATGACTCGAAAACCTGTCGGGGTCCGCAACCACGACCCCGGATAGAAGTCGCCATGCAGCAGATGCTCACCGGCTTGCAGGTATTGCTCTCCTAAGTGTTCGGATTTCGCAACCAGATCAGGCCAGCCACGAATCTGATCTGCCAGGTTTTCCAGCCCATCACAAATCGAATTCAGCGCGACGACCGATGGTGTTGTAAGTGGAATGACAAACATGTGCTGATGATTTAGTTTTCGCAGTTCCAGGCAACCAACCTGTTTTCGTTCTGCCGCCGGCAACGGAATCGCGTGCAGTTCGGCCAACCAGGCTGTGGCCTGCTCAATCGGCATCGCCGGAATTTGTCTTGTCGCGTACAGGTCGCTGTAATCACTCGCGGGGCCAAGATCTTCCATCGCAATTAAGTAGCGACCTTGATCAGCGGCCAAGATCTGGGGCATCTTGGCCGCCACGGCTGGGTATTCGCTGATCAAGCGATAGAAATCCGTTTCTGCCTTAATGCGTTCTGCCGGCGCTTGGATTTGCGGGTATTTTTCGACCCATGGTCGTGATTGCTTTAAGATGATTTGCTGTCGCGTGGTGGCAACACGAACGACCATGTTCATGTTGCCCTCTCCGGCGCACTCAGTGCTCATCACGACTTCGCCGAATTCCCACAGTCCGAGCACTTGCATCGCATCGCGAACAGATTCTGCCTGATCAAAGCTGATCAGCGGGTAGTTAACGGCTTGCATTGGGGACTTTCCGAATTAAGGAAAAAAGGAACGACCTGACGGTTTTGTTAACAGCGAGGGTTCGTAAAACCAGCGGTTTTGTAAACAGCGTCATGAGATGGAAAAACTGTCCACTAATCGAATCCGCTAACAAGCGGATCGCCTCTAACGCATCATTCGCCGCTTCCAGCGTTTGGCCGCAGCAGCAACCGTCACCTGCCAATGATCGACCGACTCACCAAAGTCTGCGAGCAATCTGTTGGCAACGGCGACAACCATCCTGCTGGGGAATAATTCGGTCCCGTGAACCGCGCCAGCCATCGCCCCAAGTACCTGGGCATAGGAATCCGAATCATGTCCAAAGTCGAGCGTCAAATGCATCGCTGCAAGCGGGTTGAACCGGCAAGCCTTAAGCATTGTCAACGGCACCAAGAGCGTAAAGTGGGCATCCCAGTAATAGACAGGCTTGCCCTCCTGCTCGAGCAACCGATAAATCGTTGCCGGGCAACCTTTTGCACGTTGGACGATCGAATCTGATAAGTCGAGCCAGCGATCAAGTTGTCTCCCCGCAAAAGGCACATCTCGAAACCGGAATGGATCTGTTTTTAAACCATCCAGCATCGCCTGCCATCGTTGCTGGGGCGATGCCATATTGAGTTTGGGGTCCAAGGCGGATGCCAGCGCGGCGTTCAATGCCGAGCAAATGTCCCGTGCAATCGGCGCATCAAGAAAGTCGATTTCGAATGTTTCCCGGTACGCAAGCTGTGGATCGCCAAGGAACAGTCCGGCTAATGGGAGCAAGGCCATCTGGCCACTGCAATTCGAAACACCCGCCCACAAGCGTTCGACCGGATATGCGTTTTCACGTTCACCCAGCAGCCAACGTGATGCGTAGCGGTACTCTCTCAAGCCTTCCTCAACCAACTCAGCCGTGGCTGCCGACGGGGGGCGATCCAAACGGGGCGTGAACTCAATCAGTTCACGCGCTAAATCACGCGACGTGATTCGGTCCTCGTCACCCGCCAACATTTTTCGCAGCGCCCGCATCACAACGATTTTGTGACGAGAATCATCTGTGATAGTCCCCGCTTTTGCATTCGCCCTCCAAGGACCGTAGGCAGCCGCATCAGGCCGCAGGATTTCATACGAAGGCATAACCAAAGATTCACTGAGTTGCTTCAGCACGCTGTCATCGAGAACGCGCTCCGCATCCCATTTTCGAGCATCTGCCAAGCCATTCTGGCTTTCACTTTGATCGAGATCGCGAAATTCCACTGGGCCGCCTAGTGCATCACCGATCAGTGAGCCCATCAACATCCCAGCGATACGGTTCGTCCCAGCGACACGGTTCGATTCCGTCGGATCTTGTGAACGTGTTGTTGTGGGCAACATCACGCTTCCGGCAGCGGCAGTCAAACTGGTGATGAATTGACGGCGTTGATATTGCATGATCAACCAGATTGACACAATGGAAAAAAAATCCCCAAACCAAATACACGCAGCCAGATTGCCAAGTTAAGTTGGCAGCTAAAATCGCCCTCATCGATTTCGGGGCAGCTCGGCTACAAGGTAGCAGCTTAGATGAGGAATCGGGGGTCACACGGATCCCTTCGCATCGGCAGCGTGATCCGTGTGGGTTTCACTTTTGCTTGGGGCGAAAGGCAACGAGTCGTTGTTCATCGGTCGCTAAGTAAGGACCGTCGATCAGGTCGATACAGTAAGGAATCGCCGGAAAGACGGCGTCTAGGCATTGAGCGATCGCTTTGGGTTTACCCGGTAGATTCAAGATCAAAGCGTCACCTCGAATGCCGGCAGTCTGTCGAGACAGAATCGCAGTCGGGACATATTGCAGTGAAATCTGTCGCATCAATTCGCCAAAGCCGGGCATCATTTTCTCGCACACCGATTCAGTGGCCTCGGGCGTGACATCCCGTCGGGCCGGACCGGTTCCGCCGGTGGTGACCACCAAGCAACAGTGTTCTTCGTCGCATAGTTGGGCCAGCGTCTGCTCAATGAGTGGTTGATCATCTGAGATCACACGCGTCACTGGTTGCCACGGACTCGTCAGAACTTCATTCAGGTAATCTGCGATTGCCGGTCCACCCAAATCTTCATATTCGCCACGACTAGCACGGTCCGAGACCGTCACGATGCCAATCCGCGCGGTCGTTTCTTTTTCGTTTACGGTACTCATGCCAGGATCTCTTTTACGACGCGAGCGTTTTCTACACCGGTCAAGCGAGCATCCAAGCCTTGATGTTTGACGGTGAAGCGTTCGTGATCGATTCCTAAGGTGTGCAGCACCGTCGCATTAAGATCGTTGATGTGAACCGGATCTTTCACGATGTTGTAGCAGTGCTCGTCGGTTTCGCCGTAATCGAATCCCTGCTTGAACCCACCGCCGGCAATCCATGTGCTGAAACAACGTCCATGGTGGTCTCGCCCATGGCTTTCCTTGGTTAATTTGCCTTGGCTGTAAATGGTACGTCCGAATTCGCCTCCAAAAATTACCACGGTGTCGTCTAGCATTCCACGTTGCTTGAGATCTTTGACCAACGCAACTGCTGGTTGATCCACGCTGTCGCAATTCCGTTTCAGCTCTTTGGGAAGATTGCCATGCTGATCCCAGCCGCGATGGAAAAGTTGCACAAACGGAACGCCCCGCTCGGCTAAGCGACGGGCCAGAATGCAGTTTGCAGCAAAACTGCCCGGCTTCTTGGAATTCGGGCCATACATGTTGAGTGTCGCCTCGGACTCATCACCCATATCCATCAGGCTCGGAACAGACGTTTGCATTCGGTACGCCATTTCGTACTGAGCAATCCTGGTTTGAATCTCCGGATCACCGACATCTGCAAATCGCGTCGCGTTGAGTTCCGCGATACCATCCAGCACTTTGCGACGTAAGCCAGGAGAAACCCCATTCGGGTTTTTCAAATAAAGAACGGGCTCGTCACCACTGCGGAATTGAACACCTTGATGTTTCGAGGGCAAAAAACCGCTTCCCCAAAGCCTGGAAAATAACGCTTGCCCCGGTTTCGCACCGACCGAGATCATCGTGACATAGGCGGGTAAGTTCTCATTCGGGCTGCCCAGTCCATAGCTCAGCCAGGCGCCCATGCTGGGCCGTCCCAATTGCTGGGTTCCGGTATTGATGTAAGTCATTGCCGGATCGTGATTCACGGCCTCGGTGTTCATCGTGCGGACGATGGTCATCTCGTCAACGATCGACGCGGTGTGCGGCAACAAGTCTGCGTTGACCCAGGTGCCACGCTCACCGAATTGTTTGAATTCAAACATCGGTGCAACACAGGGAAATGTCGACTGACCACTCGACATCCCGGTCAGCCGTTGACCGTTGCGAACCGAATCTGGCAATTCTGTCCCATGCAACTTTCTCAGTCCTGGTTTGTAATCAAACATGTCGATATGACTCGGTCCGCCAGCCATAAACAAGTAGATCACACGTTTGGCAGTTGCCGGAAAATGTGGTAATCCGGGCAAACCACCACGGGAAATCGAACTGGCGGAGGCACCAGCCTGTTGATCTGCGTTGAGCAAGGTCGCCAAGGCGGCCGCGCCGAGGCAACCACGACCCCGCGCCAATAATTGGCGACGCGTCATTTGGCGTTCGAAGTCTTCGATTGGATTCATCGTGAGCTCTTTTGGCATTGGTAGCGTGTGCAGTGCATCGGTGTGAGATGTACGTCTCACTCGCGGGTCAAGGTTTCGTCCAGATTCAGCATCGCCTCGGCAACCATCGTCCAAGCCGCGTGGCGATCGGCTGGTATCGATTCATTTCGTGATGATTCCCCGACTGCCAACAAGGCTTTGGCCGATTCGTCATCGGCAGCGTATTCAGTTAAGGCACTATCCAAGATGCGAGTGAAAACTTTGATCTCGCGTGGTTCAGGCCGCCGCGAGGTTACCAATCTGAACCCGTAGGCAATTTGCTGATCTCGATCGGTTCCGCCCTCGGTCAGCATGCGAGCTGCAAAGTGTCTTGCTGCTTCGACAAATTGGGTGTCGTTCAGGGTGACCAACGCCTGCAGCGGCGTATTTGTTCGGTCTCGTTGGATTGCGCACTTTTCTCGCGTGGGAGCATCAAAGATCTGCATGGCTGGCGGTGGTGCAGACCGTTTCCAATAGGTGTAAAGGCTGCGACGATACAATTTGTCGCCGTGATCCTGTACGAACTTTGGATTTCCCCCCAATCCAACTTCGGCCCACAGTCCGGGTGGTTGGTACGGCTTCACGCCGGGTCCACCGAACCGATCGACCAGCAAACCGCTAACGTCAAGCGCCATGTCGCGGATAAATTCTCCCTGCAAGCGGAATCGGGGGCCGCGGGCAAGCCACCGGTTCTTTGGATCGGCCAGATATTCATCCGCACCGGCATGCGAAGTTTGTTGATACGTTTGCGACATCACGATTTGCTTGAGCAATCGTTTAACATTCCAGCCGTTGTCACGAAAATCGACGGCCAGCCAATCCAGCAATTCTGGGTGCGTGGGGAACTCGCCTTGCGCGCCAAAATCTCCAGGCGTCGAGACCAAGCCGACTCCGAAGAGCATTTGCCAATAGCGATTGACCGCGACCCGCGCTGTCAGCGGATGATCATCTTGAAACAGCCACTTCGCGAGTCCTAGTCGATTGCGTGGTGCGTCGGGAGACATCGGTGGCAACACCGGTAAGGTCGCCGGATCGACTTTAATATCGGTGGGTGAATCATAGGCGCCTCGATTGAGTACAAATGTCTCGCGTGGCTTCGCTTGGTCACCCATCACCATCACCGTCGTTATCGGTTTATTCAATTGCTGAATTTTGGCTTGAAGATCACTCACCTGTTGCTGCAGTGACTGGTACTCGTCGTGCTGTGTCGTCAAAAAATATCGACGCAGCGAATCACGCTGTGCTTCGGTTCGCTCTCCTTCCGGAATCGACAACAACCCATTAATTGGCAATCCCTTTGCTAACTGTTGGATTTCGTTCGCTTCCAGTCGCCTTGGGAAAATGTCGATTGAATCGACGACGCCTCGAAGTCGCGAGCCGGGATGACGGCTACCGATCAACAATGTCTTGTCTGTTCGTATGGTATCGGTCAATCCGTTTTGTTCGATATTCCAATTCCAAATCTCCCCATCAACATAAATCTTCACGCCGTCTGCTTTGGAGGAGCCATCGTAGGTTGCAATCACATGTTGCCATTGATCTGGTTTCAGCTTCTTTTTGGTGGTGACCTTGATGGCGTTGCCGGGCCACTGGTGAATGATGTGGACAGAGATGGGACCATCACCGACAAAGAGGTCAAATCCACGATAAGCATTTCCATCATCCATGCGGGCGATCAAAGCTCCAGGTCCCGCTTTCTTCTGTGGTTTGACCCAACCGCCATAGGAAAAGGAGTCGGTTCGTTCGAAGTTTGCCGCATCGCCGACGTCGATGAAATGACTGCCATCGAATTTCAAGCCCGTATCGAATCGTGTGGCAACCCAAGCCGGCTTGCCTTGGATTTTCGCGGACACTGCAGAAATCCCGGCATCGACAATTTGGTCACCTTGCCCTTCGATCATCGGAAATGAAATCGCACCAGGTTCGACTTTGGCGGGATTCGACTCGGATTCAGATTTCAACTTCTTCAGCCACGCCTGAAGCTCTGGACCACAATCTGATTCGATGCGATTTAATTGGCTCTTCACTTCGTCCAATTGTCTTTGGACGATCGGCAGCTCACTCTCTTTTGCCGGGTTGGGAATTTCTAGCACCGGCGTAGCATTGCCTTTGCGAGTTTGCATCCCAGCATCGCTGCTGACATTAAAAAACGCGTAAAAGCGATAGTAGTCCTCTTGTGATACGGGATCATATTTGTGGTCGTGGCACTGAGCGCACTCCATCGTCAAACCCAACCAAACAGTGGAAGTCGTTTTCACGCGATCAACGGTGTACTCGACCCGGTACTCTTCGGCAAAGGCACCGCCCTCGTCGGTCGTTCCATTGTTTCGATTGAAACCAGCTAGCACACGCTGCTGTAGAGTTGCATCTGGAATCAAATCACCGGCCAACTGGCAGATCGAAAATTCATCGAAGGGCATGTTGGCGTTGTAAGCATCGACAACAGCATCGCGCCAAGCCCACATCTCACGTGGTCCATCGGCGTGGTAAACACTGGTGTCCCCATAACGAGCTGCGTCCAACCACGCTAATGCCATTCGCTGCCCGTAGCGGGGAGAATCCAGCAGTCGATCGACTACTTTCTCAAAGGCATCTGCAGAAGCATCACTAACAAAGTCATCTACTTCTTCCAAGGTAGGCGGAGCACCGGTCAAATCGTATGTCACGCGTCGAATCAATTTTTCACGATTCGATGGATCAGAGAGCTGCTTTCCGTCCGCAGTCAACCGACGAGCAATGAAGGAGTCGATTGGTAGGCTAACGTTCTGCTGATGTTGCGGCCCCGACTCTGAGTCGTCGTCCTCCGTTGATTCATCTGCTTGTGGTACCTCTGGTTTGACTGGCGAACGAAACGACCAATGTTCGGTCCAGTTCGCTCCCGCGTTGACCCATCGAACGAGCAGATCACGTTCCGCACTTGTGAGCGATTTCAGTGAGTCTGGCGGCGGCATCACGGTGTCCGCATCTTCAGTGAGGATGCGTGCGATGAGGTCACTCTTTTCAGCATCACCGGCAACGATCACCGCTGCCGCTTCGGCTTCCAGGTCCAGTCGCAGATCGGCTTCCCGATGTTCGGCATCCGGCCCGTGACAAAAAAAACACTTATCGGAAAGGATCGGTCGGATGTCCCGGTCAAAGGAGACCGCGTCATCCGCGAACGCGTTTAGCGAGTGGCAAGCTGCCAGTAAGAAAACAATGGTAAGGAATCGCACAGTCGAACCAACAGGCGGGAGGGGAGGGGCAAGCAAGGTCGCGATGGGAAGGCCAACGAACCCGTGCGACTAGTTTAGCAGCCCCTCTTCAAATGCACACGCGAGATGGCCATTCTGTACCCCAAAACACGACTTCTACGGGATTTTCGGGCAATCAAAATGCTCGCTCATCGCACAATCCGCAATCGGTCGATTCTCAGTCGTGTCGTCGTCTCGGGCTCGACCAGGCCGATGCCGATGTAATCGATCCGGGAAAGATCAAGCGATTGATCTTTCGACCCAGCCAACAGTGCGTCGCGAGTGATTCGAATCCGCTTATAAGGTCCTGTTTCAAGCATCCAAGTTGCTCGATACGCATTCACTGCATCGCGATCTGCTTGATCGACGACTTTGATCACGAGCGTGACACGACTCCGGTTGGGTGAGTCAAGTCTTACATCGATTTCCAATGCTTCTGCTTGCGACCAATCGGAGTGTAATTCAAACAACGAAATTCTGGGGAAACTGGTTGGTTCGCAGATCAATTCCAGCGAGTACATGCCCTCAGTCGCGTCGGACGGTCTGCGAATGCCCTGGCTATCGTCAAACCAAAAACGTCCCATTTCTGCATCTGTCTCGAAGGATGCGAGAAGGGGGAATTCGCGTTCAACATTCATCACATCGCGTAACACCATGACTGGCGCGTACCATGACAAAGCCAGCAAGCATCCGGAAGCCAGAAAAATCAACTGCGAGCGGAGCTTCTTGTCCGGTCGAGTACGCTGCCATCGCCAACCGATGTAGACGAGGATGGCGGCGGCGGAACCTAAGGCATTGGAGACCGCATCGTGCAAAGAAGAACTGCGACCTATGTATTGCTGAAGGATTTCGATCATCGCCCCAAGCAACGATATCATCATCATCACGACGATGCTGCGGATGGTAAGTCTTGCGAAGTTGTCTCCTGCCGGAAGTAATCGCTCGAGCCCCCGCATCGCAGCGAATGATAAACAGCCGAACAACGGAGCGTGAACAAGATCACCAGCCGCGGCCCAGGCCCGCCCCGCAAAGGGCAGAGGCACCAATAGCACAAACAGCACAAACAATACACCCGCGGCAATCACGCCAGCCATCCGAGCGATCGAACGCATCGTCCAAGATTCTCCTCTTCCTGGATGCCACCAGATTAAGGGCCGAACACGGCGGAAGGATTGGTCGTCGCTTGGTGTGCAGTATTGCAATCTCGCCAGGCGGTTACCAGCGACGCCAATCAGGGTGAGGCAGTGAAATGAATCAAGACCCAATTTGACTGGCGAGTGATGCTGGAACGTTCTGGCAATCCATTTGTTGACCGAGCAGGTTAGGAAGGTAACAAAAAGATGTTCGAGCGTTTCATTGCTTCCTAGCGAGCCGGCGCGGCAGCAGGTTTCAACGTGCTGATCTTTGCCGTCGGTGTCGCGTCTGCTTCCAGATCGCCTAATGCATATTGGATTCCATCCAGCATGTGGCGAACGATGCTTGGGTTCTGGAAGGTCTCTTCGCGATGACCAAAGTTCGTATAAAAGACTCGTCCCTCGCCAGCGGTCCGAACCCAAGAAACTGGTACCTCTCGCGGTCCATCGTTAATGCGACCGGAAACTGGTTCCTTGCTCATGTCCAAGCTGACTAAGACGCGAAGGTTCTCCGTTCCGGCATACGAGTCAGGCTTGTACTGATAGATTTCGTCTTGGTGCCAGAAACCACTTCCGTCAAACGCTGCATTCAACACGTGTTCGGGATCGTCCAATTTGAATGCCCAAGTTCCTCCGGCGCCCCAAGGATGTCCGTTAAAAATTCCGCCTACCATCGATAATGCTTCAGGGTGTCGACCAAAATTATCACTGGCTGCGTGAAAGCCTGCCAAGCCTTTACCACCCGCAACAAAGTCCAGGAACGCGTTCAGCTGTGAAGCTTCCGGAAACTTCATGTGCGTTGTGTTGTTTAGCAGCACGAGATCGTATTTCGCCAAGTTTTCCTTCGTGAACACGTCATAGGTGTCGGCCAAGTCAATCTGGAAGGCACCGGTTTTCCGGCCCATTTCTTCGACCGCGACATTGCCGTGTGGGATCGAGGTGTGAATGAAGCCTTCACAACGATAAAAGACCAAAATCCGTCGGTCTTTCAGCGGCTTTGCCGTGGATTTATCGGGCACAGCAGCAGCAATCGCTTCACGCTGCTGCTGCGTAACCGCCTTGAATCGCCCCGCTTTTTTCTGCTCCCACGGATCTTGGGAATTCGCCAGGGATGAACTGAGCAACACAATCGTCAGAGCGGTAAGAAAGGACTTCACGGAAAACTCGCTGGCAAGAGTAAAAACGGAAAGGAACACTGAATGATAACCGGCAAACGCTCTCAGTAACAGCTTTGGCCCGATTGTTGCATTACCACTCACTGTTCGTTTTCAATGGCGGAAACGCGCTAATATGTCACACATGTACCTAAGGAGAAGGACGCCATGAGCACAGTCGATATCCACTCGCAAAGAGTTAGGGACATCATGAGCCGGGACGTGGTTACCGTTCGCGCCGGCGACACCATTCACGAAGCACTCACGCTGATGGGAGAAAATCGCGTTTCCGTACTGCCGGTGGTTAATAACCAGGATCACTGCGTCGGCATTTTATCGACTTCTGATTTGGTCGATATGACGCGAGATATCGATGATGACATCATGCATCTCGATCTCGTGGATCCTTCCAGTAAGCGATTCCTGCTCGATCGACTGACGCACAGTCTGGGGAACGAGTCGGTTCAATCGTTCATGAGTGAGATGGTCGCGACCGTCGGGTTGGAAACTTCGATTGGAACAGCAACGCGCGTGATGCTCCGAAATCGAATCCACCATCTGCCCGTTGTGGATGAAAACGCCCGATTGATGGGAATTCTATCGACGCTCGATATTTTGGGTGAAGTCGCCGACGCTGCACCCGACCTTTAGCAAACTGTTCGATGCATTGCATCCCAAGTCGCGGTTGTCTCATGGTAACCGCTTCACGGCAGGTGTGTTGGCAGGGGCAGGTGTGTTGGCAGGGGCAGGCTGATTGAATAATGGCGTGGGCAGACAGTTTGTTGCTGTTTTTTTACTGGGCAGCATCCGCGGCTTACTGATTCAAGTGGCCTTCGGCGGACTTCACCACCGCTTTCATCGCCTCGGTGATTTCGGCAAAGATCGTTTTGATGCGTTCTGGCTTTGCGTCCTCTGCATCCTGTTCCAGCCGTGCTGCGATTTTCGACAAACTTACGGCACCGACTGACAAAGATGCACCCTTCAATGTGTGTGCCGCGCGTCGCAAAAGGGCGCGGTCGTCCAGTTCAACGGCTCTGCGGATCGCGTTAGTCAGCGAATGAGTCTCCCCGAGATAGACCGTCAGCAATTCGACCAATAACTGGTCATTGCCACCGACCGTCTTGGAGGCATGTTCCCAGTTAATCGCAGATGCTTTTCGATTCTGCTTTTCTTTCTTGCCCGGTTTACCTTTTCGCTTTTTTTGTTTTTCAGATCGTTGCTTGCTCGACTTAGAGGCATCGCCGAGTTCTGCCGAGAATGGGGGATCTGTAACGGTCGGCGATTTTTGCCGCTTCTGCTTTAAGGGAGAAGGTTCTGTGCTATGAGCCGATGCGTTTTTGTCCGAAGTGGTCGCGCTGGATTGGGATGAAAGGGATCGGCCGATCTCACGGTTCGTATCGGTTGATCTGTTGCGGTTAGGCTGGCCGCTGTCGATTGATTCGCTGTCGATTGGGTCGCCCTCTTTGTGTAACGCCCCACCCACTGTGCGAGTCGGATCATCAAACGCAGGCAGCGATTTCGCAGTGTCGTGTCCAAGTCGACCTTTTCGATCGCCAGCACTCTGCGCATTTTCGCTGAGCTCATCTTTAATGATCGGCTCGATGCCCAGCACAACTGCCAGCTTTTCATACAGCTTTGCGACTCGGATGGGCTTTGCGACGTATTCGTCCATACCGGCGCTCAGGCATTTTTCGCGATCTCCTTTCATCACGCGGGCGGTCATCGCAACGATTGGCTGATGAATGCCCGACTTCGCTTCGCGTTGACGAATGAGTTTGGTCGCTTCAAACCCATCCATGATTGGCATCTGCACGTCCATCAGTACCACATCGAAAGCTTGTGTTGCCAGAATGTTGACCGCTTCTTGGCCATTATTGGCCACGGCGACTTGGTGGTTATATTTTGCAAACAGGCCTAACGCCAGGCGTTGATTGATGATGTTGTCTTCGACCAGTAGAATACTGAGCGAGCCGAGGTCAATTCGAAGTTGCTCTTCGATTGCGTTGTCGCTGCCCTCGAGGGCTCCAGCTCCCAAAGCACGAATGATTGCGTTGAACAACTCGGATTGTTTGACCGGTTTCATTAATCGTCCGGATACCTGCAATTCGTCAACGATTCCTGAATCACCTTCTCTTCCACCACTGGTCAGAATGACCACCTGCACCTCATCGAGGTCCGGATCCTGCCGAACTTTTTCGACGAATTCATACCCACTCATTTCGGGCATATTCACATCACTAATGATCAGTCCGATCGGTTGCCCAGACTGCTGCGCGTGCTTCAATTCGCTGAGCGCCAATTCCCCCGACTCGGCCAGGGTTGGGATCATGCCCCAGTTGGTCAGCATTTCATTGAGGATGGTGCGATTGGTTTCGTTATCGTCAACGATCAGCACGCGCGTTCCGCCCACCACGACGACACCACGGGCGTCGTGTTCCTGAATATTGGTGGGCGCTGCGGAGAAGCAAACTTGGAAAGTGAATGAGCTGCCTTGACCTTCAAAACTCTTCACGCTGATGTCGCCACCCATTAGCCTGACCAAGCGACTGGTGATGGCCAAACCCAACCCGGTACCACCATATTTTCGCGTCGTGGAGGTGTCGGCCTGTTCGAACTCGTGAAAGATGGTCTTGCATTTTTCAGGCGGGATGCCGATCCCAGTGTCTCGCACCTTCACTTCCAAGATGACTTCATCGGCGTGGCTTGGCAGACGCGTGACCTCCACCACGACTTCGCCCTCATCGGTGAATTTGATGGAGTTTCCAACGAGGTTGACAATCACTTGTCGGAATCGCCCGGCGTCCCCCACGACGTATCTCGGCACGTCAGGATCAACACGAAACGCGATCTCAATCTCTTTTCCGTGAGCTCTTAGGCTGAGCATTTTCATTGTGTCGCCCAAGCTCTCGTGCAAGTCAAACGCACGCTGCTCAATTTCGAGCTTACCAGCTTCGATTTTCGAGAAATCAAGAATGTCGTTAATCACTCCTAGCAGTGCGTCACCCGACTCCTGAACCATTGACAGGAAGTTGCGTTGGGTGGGATCAAGTTTGGTATCGAGCACCAAACCTGTCATACCAATAATCGCATTCATCGGAGTCCGGATTTCGTGACTCATGTTCGCCAGGAAATCACTCTTTGCACGATTGGCTTTGTCGGCAATGACCTTCGCTTTTAGGATCTCCTCGTCCGCGCGCTTACGAGCGGTGATATCGTGCCCAATCCCCACGACCCCATTGACCTTGCCTTCGTTGTCGAAGATTGGCACCTTTGTCGTCAGCAACCACAGCGGTTCGCCCGCTTCGTTATGGTGTGTTTCTTCGCGATCCAGTAATGCTTCGCCACTCCGCATGACGATCTGGTCGTCGGCGACGTAATTGCAGGCCATGTCTGGAGGTGAGAAATCGTAGTCGGTTTTGCCGATCAGACCTCCCACATCCTCGATCTTCAGCAGTTTCAGCAGTGCGGCGTTCGCGGTTCGAAAACGGCCTGCTCGATCTTTGACGTAAATCAGGTCAGGCACGTTGTCGATAATCGTTTTCAGCAAGTCGCGTTCGCGGGCCAAATTCTGCTCCGCAGCCTTTTGTGAGCTCACATCGCGCGAGATACCAATCGTGCCGATGACACGTCCCGTTTGATCTTTGAGCGGCACCTTTGTCGTGCTGCACCACGTTTCTTTTCCGTCGTGGTAAGTTTCATATTCGATCTCGGCTAAGATCGGCTCGCCAGTTTCCATGATTCGCCGTTCATCCTCCAACGCCTTGCGAGCATGTTCGCTCGAGAAGAAATCGGCATCAGACTTGCCCAACACCTCCCGCGGATCCGAAACCCCAAATTTTTCGGCGCAGCTCCGACTCAAGCGAAGAAATCGACTGTCAGCGTCTTTGAAGTAAACGGAGTCCGGTACCGCCTCAAGAAGTGTCGCCAACAAGAATTTTTCGAACTCGACTTGGTGCTCGGCATCCTTTTGGTGACTGACATCCCAGAACATCGCTTGGATGCCAACCACTTCGCCGCGGGCATTGTGTACCGGTGATTTCCAGACCTCTACATGAATTTGCCTGTCGCCCACCTGATGTCGCTCGACATCGTGATGCAATCTCGCTGATTGCATCACGTCGCGATCATCAGCTTGGTATTTTTTGGCAAGATCGGCTGGGAATAAATCGAAATCAGTTTTTCCAATCAGTTCATCAATGGGCCTGCCAATCTGTTCGCATGCCCGTGAATTGGCGTACTGGATGCGACCGCGACTATCTTTCCGTAGCACGCTCAGAGGCAAGCTTTCGACTAGCGAGTGATAAACAGCCTCTGATTCTCGAAGCGCAAACTCCAAATTGCGTTGGTCCGTGATGATTTGCGTCAAGCCAAAGACGACAGGCGGACGATCGTTTTCTTGCTGGTAGTAGACCGTTTCATGGACACGATGATCGCGATGTTCAGAATCAACCACGCGGTAGTCGTATTCTTGAGAACGAGTGGTCGGCAATCCTGCAAGAAGTGCCAGCACGCGATCGCGATCATCACGATGGATCGAATTGATCCGCAAGTCTGGCCGCTCGATCATCTGGTCAGCCGAATAGCCGTACAGATTTTTTGCGGCTGGGTGAATCCATAGCTGTTTCCCATCAACGCTAGCACGCCAGGGAATCTCTGAAATCAGATCGAGGAGAGGAGTCGGTGTCGATTGATCAGACCACTCCGCGTCGCCTCCGACTTCCGCATTCGCCATCGTGTTCCATGTTTGCCTTGGGAAAGAAACCGCTTCCCCCAATAATAAACGGTCATGAGCAAAACAGGCTGATCAAACGAGAAATAAAGTCTTCGGCCAAGCAACCTTGTGCTTTTGGCGACACAAGTACTTCTGCCGTCACAATAGGACGCGAAATGGAGCGAAAAATCGACGAATCGAGGCTGCCGCTCGTCCATTTGCTTGGCCTGGCAACCGCCATCTAAGCAGGTTAGATCGCGGGAGCCGACGATCCGAGAGCCCGCAGGCCGGCCCAAAATGCGTCAGGGGCCCAGAATGCGTCAGGGGGCCAGAATGAGTCAGGGGGCCAGAATGAGTCAGGGGGCCAGCAGGAATCAGAGCCAAGAACGGGTCAGGAGCGTATCTCGCAGCAGCCCACCCGCGTGGCATTTCGCGAGATCGCGGAATCCACATCCTCCGCATTCAGTCTTCATCGACGGGCCCGTGCGCGACGGACCCGTGCGTGAGATTGCGGGCCGATGCCGTTTTTATTTCCGAGCAACCTTGTGCTTGAGCGGAAGCCAAGCCGCGCCATCTTGGCTGCTCGCGACGCACTGCTGAATGAAATACATCCCCTCGACGCCGTCATAAATATTGGGGTAGACGGTATCACGTCGTTCGAAGGATTCACCCGCAGCCCGTTTGACCATGTCATCAAACGCCGAGGCATAAACATTTGCAAATGCTTCAAAGAAGGCTTCCGGATGGCCGGAAGGCAACCGACAGGCTGCAGCACCCGACGCGTTCATGAATGGTGCGTTGGGGTCACGCGTATAAATTCGATGCGCTTGACCGTTTTGGCGAACGATTAATTCGTTCGGGTTTTCCTGTCGCCACCGCAGCGATCCTTTGGTGCCATCGATTTCGATTTCAAGATCGTTTTCGCGACCATGGCTGATCTGCGAAGCGGTGACTGTTCCCAGCCCACCGTTTTCGTAACGGATGACTGCCGTGCCATAATCGTCCAGTCGCCGTCCCTCGACAAAGGTTTTCAAAGAGCAGCTAACCGATTCGGGGAGACAGCCAGTCATATAGCGACCGAGGTTATAGGCATGGGTAGCGATGTCGCCGAAGGCACCGGCGGCGCCACTCTTGGACGGGTCCGTTCTCCACGCTGCTTGTTTTTGCTCTTCTTCTTCGAGCGGTGTTCGCAACCAACCTTGAATGTACTGAGATCGAATGGCATTGATCTCACCCAGTTCGCCCGACAAGATCATCTCGCGGGCCTGACGAACCAGTGGATACCCGGTGTAGTTGTGGGTGACGGCGAACACAGCATCACTGTTCTCGACGGTTTCCAGCAAAGCTTCGGCCTGTGCGAGGTCGAAGGTCATCGGCTTATCGCAGACCACGTTGAAGCCGGCTTCCACGGCGGCCCGTGCGACTTCAAAGTGGGTGTGGTTGGGGGTGGCAACGCTGACGAAGTCGATTCGCTCGTCATCAGGCAACTTTGACTCTGCATCCACCATCGCCTCGTAAGATCCGTAAGCCCGCGATTCGGCGATGTCGTAATCTGGTGCGGAAGCTTTGGCTCGCTCGGGGTTACTGGATAGGGCACCGGCAGTCACCACGGCCCGGTTATCCAAGCAAGCACCGATCGAATGGACACGGCCAATGAAAGATCCGGCCCCTCCGCCAACGAGAGCCATGCGAAGTTTGCGATTCAGCGGTGCGTTGACGCCCATGATTTCGTACCCTTGGAGTTGTTGTATTTCGGGAAGATGGTCTGCACTCTTTTTTCAGATCGCAATCGTAAAGCTCCGGCCAGGAGCGTACAATTCCCGCCCGCAGAGAAAGTGTTCGCGTTTTCGAGAAGTAATCGCAGGCGTCCCAGCAGGATGCCCTGCAAAATGCTGTCTCTGCCAGCCCACGAAACCATTACAATCGCAGAACACCGCCACGACTAAGGAGCCTTCCTCAAATGTCTCATCTTCCTAATCAAGAAAACCTTCCATCTCTCCCTAACCGCCCCGCTTGCTGTTCGCTTGCCCGATTCGCCACGCCTGCCCTGGTATTGGTAACCGCTCTTTCGTTGGCAACGGCCGCCTATTTTGCCGGTCGTTCCACCCAAGTGAGCCAAATTACGGGAGCGAGCCAGAATGCGCTCACGTCTCAAACCGACCAATTGAGCCAAGCACTGAATTCGAATTTGGAATCGCTTGGGTTACCTCCGCTCCATGCGACCGCCTCGGTCACGAGCGAAAAATATTCCATGTCGACCGGATTTGTCAGCGAAGATGTCGAGGGGTTATTTGTCCTCGATCACAATTCTGGCTTGCTGCAATGCAATGTTCTGTATCCACGCAGCCCGGCCATGGGCTTCGCGGGAAGATTTTCGATCAACATTGCGGATGCATTGGGAACGGGTGCAAAAGGTGGGCAGTACATTATGGTCACCGGTGTCGCCAGATTTCCACGTGCCAGCAATCGCCCGGCGGCTGAAACGGTCGTTTACGTGATGGATACTGCGAGTGGCAACTATGCGGGTTACGGTGTTCCCTTTGACCGGTCCGCGATGAACGGAAACCGACCTCAACAAGGATTGTTGGTGCTGATCGCCAGCGGATCAGCGAACCCCATCGTTGACCGCGATAACCTCCGCTAGGTCTGCCCAATGAGCCTACCTAAACGCCTGAGCAAGTAGCCAACCTAAACGTCTGAATTCGATCAACTTTGATGCCGGACGTTTGCATTCAGGATGCCCGGGCATCTGATCCGAAATGGGAAGTCGCTCAAGCCATCTCGGCTTGAACGCAATTCAGACCAGCAATGCGACAGATTTTGGCAAGGAGGGGCGTGTGAGTTCGGGAGCGAAGCGATTCTCGCCCCGAGACGTTGCCCTCAAGATCAGCGTTTTCCGTGTTGGGCGATCAGCGGAACGACCAACTGTCTGGACCCGGATTTTGGTGAAGCTGTTGTTTTCGGGCGTTGGATATTTTTGCCGAACCAGAGATGTTCCATCCAGTTAGGGCGGCTCCACGGTGCCCAAACTTTCCTTAGGATCGTGCGTTTTCGCTGGTTCGGTGGGCTTGTCGCAATGTTCGAGCGGATCGCGAGCTATGGGGATTTACAGGCGTCTGACCATTTGCAGGCGTCTGGCCAACAGCGGTCCCTTGGCGCGGCACCCTTAACATCGCAACAATCTCGCCGCTAGCTCTCCCGACACCCACAGGATTCAATGACGCAAGGATCGGCTACAGCGACTCACGGAATGAACGAGGCGCAGGCATCGGCAGTGGCAACCCTGTCGGGGCCGATGCTAGTTCTGGCAGGGGCGGGGACCGGCAAGACCCGCGTGGTTACCTTTCGGATTGCAAATTTAATCCGTCACGGGATTCGTCCGGACCGCATCTTGGCGGTGACGTTTACCAATAAAGCGGCCGGCGAGATGCACGACCGGGTTGGCGAGCTGATTGGCCAGCCCTCCCGCGGCGGCCCGAGATCACGTCGGCGAAGAAACCAGGAAGACGACGCGCCGAAGCCGACGATCAGCACCTTTCACTCTCATTGCGTACGGATTTTGCGGAGCCACGCGACGGCCCTCGGGTATCCCGCCAAATTTTCGATTTACGACCGCAGTGATCAGGAGTCACTCGCTCGCGGCGTGCTTCGGGAACTGAGATTGCCGGGCACAGCACTGAAGCCTAGCGACATGCTGTCGATCATCGGTGGATGGAAGAACGCCTCAATTCAACCGTCCGAAGCAGCCTCGGTCGCTGCGACTGATCGAGAGCATTTCGCGGCGGCAGCCTACCGCCGGTACCAAGATGGCTTACGCGCCCGAGGTGCTGTCGATTTCGACGATCTGCTGTTGTTAACCGAGATCCTGTTTGATGAGCACTCGGATATCCGCGATGAGGAGGCCTCGAAATTCGATCATGTCCTGGTCGATGAATATCAAGACACCAACGGCAGTCAGTATCGGATCACCCGACACCTGACTCTGAAGCATCAAAACTTGTGCGTGGTCGGCGACGATGACCAATCAATTTACGCGTGGCGGGGAGCCGATGTTTCGCACATCCTGAACTTCACCAATGATTGGCCAAACGCAAAGGTTGTTTATCTTGAGGAGAATTACCGCAGCACCGCGCAGATCCTGGAACTTGCCAACCGCTTGATTGACTACAACACCAAGCGGCACGACAAAATACTGATCGCAAACCGGCCAGCAGGACCACGTCCAAGAATCGAACAATTCAAGGATGAGATTGCGGAATCAAAAACGGTTGTCCACGAAATCAAGGATTGGATTGAAAACCGTCATATCCAACCCCGCGATATCGCAATTTTGTTTCGGACCAACGAGCAACCACGCTTGTTCGAAACCGAACTGCGGAAAGCCAAGATTCCCTACGTGATGCTGGGCAGTCAATCGTTTTTTGATCGTCGTGAGGTGCGCGACATCCTGGCATATTTGCGTTGGATTGAACAACCTGATGATGAAGTCTCGCTGCTTCGGGTCGTCAATACTCCGCCTCGAGGGCTTGGCACCAAGACGATGAAATTGTTGATTGAGCGAGCGGTGCAACGGGGTGAATCTGTTTGGAAAGTGATGTCAGACCCCGAGGCCATCAGTGATCTCAAGCCGGCAGCTCGCCGTGGCATCGAAATGCTTACCCAAGTCGCCAATGAAGTTCGGCAAGATGCCTCGGAAGGCCGGTTAACCGACTCGCTTAGAACGCTTCTTACCCGCACCGCCTACTCCGACGAAATCCGCCGCTTATACGACCAACAAGAAGAACGCGACGCGCGAATGGCGTCACTCGATGACCTGACCAATGCGTTAGCCGCCTTTCAGGAAAACAAACGTCGCGGAAAAGAGGGACTCACGGGGTTCCTTGCTGACATCGCGCTGGCCGGTCGAGAAATGGGGAATGAAAAAGATAAGCTCGCCGCTCAAAACGCGGTCTGGCTGTTGACGCTCCATGCCGCGAAAGGACTTGAGTTCCCAATCGTCTACATGGTCGGCATGGAAGATGGAATTCTTCCCCACAGTCGAAGTGTCAAAAGTGGTCGTGATGAAGACATCGCCGAAGAAAGGCGTCTCTGCTACGTCGGGATCACCCGAGCCCAAGAGAATTTAACCATGTCGCTGTCGTTGACTCGACGAAAATGGGGCAAGCCGCGACCGACCACGCCCAGCCGATTCCTGTACGAAATTACTGGAAAAGCGGACAAGCCGACGGATCAAACCAAGCGATCGAGGCCGCGGAAGTAATTCGTTCGCTTACAATGAGGGGCCTGGAAAGAGTCTTACTTCAGCAGATCGAGCCGACCATGAAGCGATCCCACACGCCCTCTGTGTCTCAAATCAGACCGCTATTTCTAGCTGCGGTCTTACTGGTCACTGCTTGCCAAGCTTGTCTTGGGAACGACGACAACCCTGCCGACATTGCTGGGCTGCAAGGAGGTCTGATCGTTCAATTGGGCGCGAGCGAAACGCAAGCCGCAGCGGAGCTCAGTCGTACCGGTCGCTACTTGATACACGTGCTAGACACCAATGCCAAAGCGGTTCAAGCAGCGCAACATAATTTGCAGCAAAAGGGGCGATACGGGCTCGCTTGGGCGGAGCAGCCAGTGGCGAAGGACCGGCTGCCCTACGCTGAAAACTTGGTCAACCTGATCGTCGTAAAAGATTTCACTGTGCCGGTTCAGGAAATGTTGCGAGTGCTCACTCCGGGTGGTTCTGCGATTGCAAAGAAGGCAGTGGCGGACGAATCATTTTTCGGGTCGAACGCATTTACCTCGGTCCGAACGAGTGGTGCATACGTGATCGCGACGAAGGCTTGGCCAAATGAAATGGACGCTTGGTCCCACCCGCGACACGCTGCCGATGGTAACGCTGTTTCGCTAGACAGCATGGTGGGACCACCGGAACGCGTTCGTTGGATCGCGGCTGCGACCTCGGAAGTGGAAGGGATGGTTACCGCCGGCGGCCGAAACTTCTATGGTGGCATTCTGGCACGAGATAGCTTCAACGGTCTACGGCTCTGGCACCGGCATCTCGCCAAGCCAGGTGAAAACAACCCTCAAGAATTTGCTCTACCGCGTTTAGCGGGCAGTGGATCGCGACCAATCGCATCAGACCAATTTGTGTTTGCTTCACTCGGGGATCGGCCGGTCGCGTTAAACGCAGCGACCGGAGAACTTGCGGTAGGTTTTGGTGACTTGCGCTCACCCAAGGCTTTGCTGTTCGATGGATTTCGTGTGATCGCCGCCGACAGTCAAACTGTGCGGGCATTCGATGTGCAGACCGGCAAGGAGATTTGGAATGTTCCTGCCACAGAGCCAAACAATGTGATTGGGGATGGCAAGCTTGTCGCCTTGATTCAAGGACGCGTCAAGCGTGGTGAAAAGGCAGTCGCGGTCGTGCTTGATGCAGCCACTGGCGAAATCGTGTGGACGCGAGATGACTATCCCTGGTTGGTTGCCACAACACGAACCGTCCTGGCAAAAGGACAATTGGTGTTTGAGGTATCAACCATGAATGACCATGACGCCGGTAACGCCATTCATGTTGTCTCTGCCGCAACTGGCGAACCTCGCTGGTCAAAGGATTTTCCACCTGGCATGAACCACGCTCGCCAGGCCCGCGCAATGTTCTTGGAGGATGACATTTGGATCTTGCACGGTGGCAAAATCAATACCAACGACAAAGAGAATCGAAAGCGAAGTCCCACCGAAGTCTCGGCACTCGATCCGCTGACTGGTGCTGTCCGCAAAACATTTCCCGCCGGGATGGCGCATTGTTTTCCCCCGGTTTGCACACCGAACTTTATGTTCGCGGGTGAACTGGACATGACCAACTTGAATTCAGGGGAAGTGATCGCGAACCGAATCACCAAAGCGAATTGCTCACGTGAAAGTGGCTGGATTCCAGCGAACGGCTTGGTCTATACGACTCCGAAACACTGCACTTGTTGGCCGATGCTCCGCGGCTATGTCGCGATGGCACCAGCAGCCGAGTCGACCGTTAAGCAAGATATCAATGAGATCAAATTCTTGCTCGAGCGAGGGGCGGCAACCGTCCCGACGGAATCGGCGCCCACGAATGAGACTGATTGGCCACTTTATCGACATGACCGTTGGCGTAGTGGCAGTACGGTCACGGCCGGTCCCACCGAGTTGTCGACACTTTGGACATCCCGTTTGAACGAAGAAATCGAAGCGGACGCCCAGGTAAAGGGACCGATCATCAGTGATTGGAAAGAGAATCCTGTCGTGAAGGGGCCGTTGAGTGCTCCCACCGTCGCGGCTGGTATCGCGTACGTCACTCGTCCCAATGCTCACGAGCTAATCGCGATCGACACGGCCTCCGGTGAAATCCGCTGGCGATTCACTGCCAATGGCCGTCTCGACACCCCGCCGGCGATTCATCGTGGGCTTTGCTTGTTCGGTTCGGCGGCCGGTTGGGTCTATGCGTTACGCGCTGATGACGGCCAACTCGTTTGGCGGATGAGGGCTGCCCCAACCGACGAGCGGATTGTCGCCTACGGGCAGGTCGAATCGCCATGGCCTGTCCCTGGTGCCATTTTGGTTATGGACGACGTCGCTTATTTTGCGGCTGGCCGACAACCTTTGGCTGATGGTGGCATTCTTGTTTTTGCGGTCGATCCGATGACTGGTGAGCATCACTGGACGCAACGTCTCGATTCTGTCCCGCAAAAAGGGTTCTACGAGAACTCCGGTTTGGAATTTGATCCGTTCGATATTTTGCACGCCGAAGGAGATAGCATTGCGATGTCACGCTGGATCGTCTCACGCGATGGGCAGAATGTCGACGTCGATAAATGGAATGCTTTCGCCAAGTTGAACACGGGCGCCGGCGAAGTCTGGATTCCCCGTGGTACCTGGACTTACGGAGCTCGCCATCAAGATCGCTTTCGTGGGGAAGCGGAGCGACGGCCGTTGACCGTCTTTCGCGACAAGAACGTATTTAGTTTTCTAGATGGCAGTACCGAAGTATTTCGTCGTGAGTTTCATTTGCAGGATGGAGAAAAATTCAATAGCAAGTGGATTACCGGCTGGGAGGCTGCCCGAACCGCAAGAGAGGGAGGCAAGCCTTATCGAAATCAACGGATTTCCACCAGTGCTCAATGGATCAAGGATCCCTTCACCCCCGAAGACGAGGTCAAAGTCGAGCCGAAATATGGCACACAGCTGCATAACGAGATTCACGCGATGGCGCTGGACGGTGACGAAAAGCTATATGTGGTACACCGTGATGGCCGTTTGAAAGTTTTATCGACCGAAACTGGCTACGTGATCGAGGAACGAACCGTGCCCCCGCCAGCCTGGGATGGATTGGCAATCGCCGACGGAAAGTTGTTTCTCACCACGCAAGCGGGGCAACTGATCTGCTTGGGACAGTAGACCAGCGCCAGAGTGGGCGATCGGCAGTTGAGGGGGGGGCAGGTCGATTGACCACTCGCGCCGTCCCCAAAGGTGTCGGTTCCCCCCTGTCGCGATTTAGGATTGAGTTCCGCTAATCTTTGGCCTTGACGGTGTTCAATTCGCCGTCGTTCCGTGATTTCTGACTTTGCGGTAGATTGTCAGTGAGCAAATCGCGTGGCCCCTCGCGTTCGTAAGGATTCGGGCCGAGCACGGAGCCAATGATGCTTGAGATTGGTTTAGGTGTGTTCGATTGTCCTACCTTCGATGACCAGCTCAAATTGACAACGAAAAACTGATTATTGCAATGCGTCTGCTGATTCGCCTCGTTATCGTCTTGATCATCTTGTCCGGTCTCACCGCCGCCGGCTATCAGGGGCGGAAAGCATGGGAAAAACGTAATCGCCCTGAATTTCGTTTTGCCGAGATCACCACTGGAGACATCCAATCCGTGGTGAACTCGACCGGTGAAGTCAAACCAGTCTTGTCGATCTCGGTAGGCTCTTTTGTTTCCGGCCCAATCCAAGAATTGCACGTTGACTTCAACGACACCGTGAAAGTTGGGCAATTGATGGCTGAGATTGATCCTCGCTTATTTGAGGCGTCGGTCAAAAGCGACCGGGCGACGCTGGCAATCCGCAAGGGAGAAGTGCAGCGTGTCGGCGCGGAACTCAAGCGAGCAGAGGCCGACGAGAAGCGTGCGAACTCACTTCGTGAGAGGGGTGCTGGGTTCATTTCGCAAGTTGAAATTGATCAAGTCAAGTACGCTCGACAAGCTCTTGAGGCCCAACTGCTCGTGGCCGAGGCAGGAGTGGCTCAAGCCGAAGCGTCGCTAGAAAATAGCCAGGCGAATCTCGACTACACACGCATTGTTTCGCCAGTCGATGGCATCGTGATCGATCGCAAAATTGAACCCGGGCAAACACTGGCCGCTCAATTTCAAACACCAGAGTTGTTTACCGTCGCTCCCGACATCCGGCGAGAAATGCACATCTTCGCCTCGGTGGACGAAGCGGACATCGGGATGATCCGAGATGCCGCCGATGCTGAGAAGCGTGTTGAATTCACTGTTGATGCTCATCCGGACCTGCTGTTCGAAGGATCCATTAAGCAGATTCGCTTGAGCCCGGTTGTTTTGCAAAATGTCGTCACCTATCCCGTTGTTGTTTCCGCTGCCAATCCGGATCAAAAACTGATGCCCGGCATGACCGCTGACTTGTCGTTTCAGATTGAGGAACGAAAAGATTGTCAGCGGTTGCCCAATGCCGCGTTGCGGTACTTCCCCGAAGTCGAATTGGTTCGTGAGCAAGACAAGTATTTGATAACCGGCATCACGGAGGACGAGCTGGATCAACCCGACCAAGAATCTGCTGCCGAGAAAACATCGGCAGCAGAAAAACGAACTCAACGTTTCGTCTGGGTGTGGGAAGAACCGACGCTACGCGCGATTCCCGTCACCATTGGGATTCGTGATAGCAAGTGGACTGAGTTGGTCTCGGGTGATGTGAAAGTTGGTGATCGTTTGGTAACTGCCAAGAAGTAAGAACAGTAGGCGAGGCTGGTGGATGAGTGGTCCATCTCGCTTTTCCATCACGATGATAAACGAAGCAACGCAACAAGAAGCGGAATCCCCCCCGCTGAACCGAACCAAGTTTGAACCGAACCAAGTTTGAACAGAACCAAGTTTGTACTGACCCAAGTTTATGAATCTCTGGAATACGATTCGAATTGCCCTGCGTTCGCTTGCGAAGAATCGGATGCGTGCGGCGTTGACCACACTCGGTGTGGTGATCGGCATCGCGGCTGTGATGGCCATGGTTTCGATCGGACAGAGCGCTACCGGCTTGGTTCGCGGTGAACTTCAGGGACTGGGCACAAATGTAATCATTGTCTTTCCGAAAATGCGCGAACGCGGTGGTGTGCAGAGCAATCGCTCGGTCACGCTGACTGCGGAAGATGCCGATGCGTTGCATCGCGAATGTCCTGCTGTGGCGGCTAGCAGTGGGTTGGTCGGGTTCGGCTCGCAAGTGGTTTATGGTGGTGTCAACTGGCAACCCAAAGAATCGCTTGGTGTCGCGCCAAGTTATCTCACCGTTCGCAGTTGGGAACTGCGCCGAGGTGGTTTCTTCGGGGAACGCGAAATTCGATCGGCCGAGAAAGTTTGCGTGATCGGGCAAACCCTTGTCGCCAAGCTGTTTCAAACCATCGACCCGATCGGTGAGAAAATTCGAATTGGCAATACACCGTTTCGGGTGATCGGCGTGCTCGAAGCAAAAGGGGCGAACATGGTTGGGGAGGACCAGGACGATGTGCTGTTGGTTCCTTACACCGCCGTCCAGAAACGAATTTTTGGCAACCAGTTTAAGAGTGTGAACGCGATCATGGCATCAGCTCGCACTCCTGAATTGACTCCCATGGCAACGACCGAGATCCGCCAACTGCTGCGTGAGCGTCACGACATTGCTCCGGGACGACCAGCCGACTTCGAAGTTCAAAGTACGACTGAGATCGCGAATGTTTTGGGCGTTATCACAGGATCGATGACGGCGATGCTGGCATCGATTGCCGCCATCAGTTTGGGTGTCGGTGGCGTGGGGATTATGAACATTATGCTAGTTTCAGTCACCGAACGGACACGAGAAATTGGCGTGAGGATGGCGGTCGGCGCGCGCGGTCGTGATATTCTGCGGCAATTTCTTATCGAGGCAGTTGTGCTTTCCGTGATGGGAGGGACGATCGGATTGCTGCTGGGCATCGGCGGATCGGTCGGAGTGATTAAATTGATCAATGCTTGGTCACCAGGGACCGACTGGCCAGTCGTTGTATCGTTTCCAGCTGCGGCAACCGCAATTGGTTTTTCCGCTGCGGTCGGAATCTTCTTCGGTTTCTATCCTGCCCGCAAAGCAAGTCGCCTCGATCCGATTGACGCGCTACGCTACGAGTAGTTGCGTGCTGGTGCGTCGCAGCAAATCGTCAACTTTCCGCAAGTCGTCAACTTTTGCTGGCCACACCACTGCAAAAGCGATCACTGCAAAGAGGACCGATGCGGTCGAGGGGACGTTGCGAGAACCGGCTGGCGTAAGGCCGAAATGGGTGATTGGATTGTAGGCTGCGAGCGATTCCCGCCCCGTCAGGCGACACTCGCCCGACAGGCGGACATTGGCAGCAGGCCAAAATTGGCAGCAGACGCGTGCCAGCTGTTCGCTTGAGGGGATTCGGTGCCCGGCCCGTAAAATCGGAAATCGCGGAAATCAGGGGGCAGAATAAGAGAGGTTGGATAGATTCTCAGCGTCGCCATTGCTCTGATCGCGTGAAAAGGAACCGGCTGAATTACAACCGCTGGCCCCCCGATTCATTGCACCTTGATCAAGCGGACATGTTATGATGGTGCGAGAAAATTTCCCCCTCCTTGCAAATTTATTCTCATGACTTCCAAAACACGTCGCGATTTCCTGAAAACCTCGGGTGCGCTGGCTGTCACCGCCGGCGTCTGGAGTGAGGTAGCTGCTCAAGAATCTAACTCTCCCAACGAGAAACTCCGTATTCTCTGTGTTGGAACAGCCAACCGCGCAGCGGCCAATGTTGCTGGTGTCAACGGAGAAAACATTATTGGCCTGTGCGATGTCGACAGCAATTACTTGTCGCGTGCGGCTGCCACTCACAAGTCGGCGCGGACATATGCCGATTACCGCGAAATGATCGCCACCGAAGATGATGCCGATGCCATCGTAGTTGCGGTGTCCGATCACAATCACGCACCAGCTGCCATTCGTGGAATTCGCGCTGGCTTGCATTGCTACTGCGAAAAACCATTGACCCATACGGTGCAGGAAGCTCGGATCGTCGCCGAAGCAGCCAAGGCAAAGGGCATTGCCACGCAGATGGGAACGCAGATTCACGCAGGGAACAACTATCGACGCGTGGTCGAAATCATTCGCTCCGGAGCGATTGGCGACGTGCAAGAAGCGCATGTTTGGGTCGGCAAAGGCTGGGGCGGTGGCGAGCGTCCCACGGAAACGCAAGAGCCGCCAGCCAATCTGAATTGGGATCTCTGGCTCGGACCCGCGCCTTACCGCCCCTATGCTGCTGGTCGTTACCACCCGGCGCAATGGCGTCGGTGGTGGGACTTTGGCCAAGGAACCCTCGGCGATATGGGATGCCATTACATGGACTTGCCGTTCTGGGCGCTCGACCTGCGGCATCCGATCTCATGCGAGGCTGAAGGCCCTGAAGTTCACCCTGAAACCTGCCCGTTGGGATTGAAGGTTCACTACAAATTCCCCGCTCGGGGCAAGATGCCAGCGCTCGATTTGACCTGGTACGATGGCAACATGACACCCCGCAAAGTCGCTGGTGAAACCGTGCCAGGAAGCGGTGTGATGTTCGTCGGTACCGAAGGGCATATGTTTGCTGATTACAACAAATATCGCCTGTTCCCACGTGACAAGTATGCGAAGTACGAACCGCCCGCCAAATCAATCCCTGATTCAATCGGCCATCACGCTGAATGGATCAAGGCTTGCAAGGATGGATCGGAAACAACTTGCAACTTCAATTACTCCGGCGCGTTAACTGAAACCGTGCTGCTGGGGAACGTAGCCTA
>JBMYRF010000027.1:25235-27018 GCA_049602075.1 Rubripirellula sp. | reverse complement strand
AACTTCAATTACTCCGGCGCGTTAACTGAAACCGTGCTGCTGGGGAACGTAGCCTATCGAAGCGGACAAAAGATCGACTGGGATGCCGAAAACCTGCGGGTCACAAACTCGGACAAAGCCAACGATCTGATCCGCAAAACCTATCGCAAAGGTTGGGAAGTCGAACAACAGGTTTAACTTCAACCAAAACGAATCGAACTTTGAGTTGCGCGTAAAGATCCGCAGACGCAAATCGTAGGCGTCTCAGTTACTTTCCGCGCAATTTTTTTGTATTCCAACGAATTCACTCAGGGAATTAGATGAAGGCGTTTCAAAAAAGTTGCCTGCTGGGCATGACCATCCTGTTGATGGCAGGCTGCGATCGCAGCTCGAATGATTCAGGCGATCCCGCGAGCAACGAGGTAGCTCCCGCCGCGCCCGACGCGGCGGCGCCGGCCGATGATCCTGACGCAGTTGCAGCCGTCGAAGCGATTACCGAGAAGATTCGACGAAACGGCGACAATATTATCGATGTCGACTACCGTGATTTGCAAATCGACCAATCAGCGCTTGAACCACTCGGCGGCTTACCCCGTCTGCGGGCGCTTCGGTTGGCAAATACACCCATCGGCGACGAAGGGCTAAAGACGATTGGTCAGCTGGCATCGCTGGAGGATTTGGATTTACGAAACTGTCCCGTTACCGACGATGGGTTGGCCTCCCTGACACCACTCTCCAAGCTCAAAGCACTTCGGCTTTCTGGTGAAACAGGTGACTGTGGTGTCACCGATGATGGGATGCAGCACGTCGCCAAGTTGACAAACCTGAAGGTGCTTGCTCTCGACATGCTGTGGGTTAGCGAGGAAGGGCTGGCAAAGCTCGAACCACTCGTCAATCTGCAAGAGCTATACATGAAGCAAACGACGATCGGTAATGAAGCGATCACACTGATGGCCGCTTTTCCCAAACTGAAGAAATTGCGTTTGGCTCAAAATCAAATTGATGGAACCGGGACCGCTGAGCTTGCCAAGTTGCAGGGGCTTGAAGAACTCGATTTGAGTGAGTGCGCGCAGATCCTAGATGACGCGATGCCGCCGATCGGGGAGTTGACCGGTTTGAAGAAACTGAACCTGTGGCGATTAAATATCACAGATCAGGGAATCGAGCCACTGAAAACTTTGATCAACCTTGAATCCTTGAATCTCGATAATTCCCGGCTCACCGATGCCGGGATGGCGACTCTCAGCGGAATGACGAAATTGACTTTCTTGCATCTTGGGTCGACCCAAATCACAGACGCGGGTCTGCCCGCGTTGATGCCACTGACCAGCCTCGAGGAGCTGATCGTCACGCGGACAGCTATCACGGCTGAAGCGGTCGAAGAACTGAAAAAGACGCTGACGAACACTGAGATCCAGCTGAAATACATCGGCGACCAGTAACCGGCTCAATCCCGAAACCGGAATATTCGGGTCCACTTCAACGGAACATCGGTGGAATCATCAACCAAGACGCCCAAGGGCAACCGCCCACCGGCGTCGAAACCGCTAGCATTGCGATTGCGAAACAGCGAATTGGCATCTCGGAGGTTCGGGAATCCAGCGGGTAGGACACCCAAGGTCGGTGGCCCGAAATTCGGTGCTCCAAAGGCCGGTGGTCCAAACGTCCATGAGGCCGAAACCCTTTGCGGTATCATTCGCGGTCGCTATTTTTCAACATCGTAACCAAACCCGCGGCGCAAAGTCGTTTACGTCCCAGTCGGTTCAAGACCACCCAGTCGGTTCAAGACCACCCAGTCGGTTCA
>JBMYRF010000027.1:7443-25135 GCA_049602075.1 Rubripirellula sp. | reverse complement strand
ACGTCCCAGTCGGTTCAAGACCACCCAGTCGGTTCAAGACCACCCAGTCGGTTCAGGGCCACCCAGTCGGTTCAGGGCCACCCCGTCGTTTCAGGGCCACCGAGCGACGACGCTGGCGACGTACCGTGATGCCCACGGCCCTTTTTGCTCGCAATCCAACACTGGTCATCTTCTCTCCCATGCCTGACAAATCGAACGATCTGTTTCCCGCGAGCAACAAACTGTTTCTGCTAGACGGGATGGCCCTGACTTATCGAGCGCATTTTGCACTGGTGCGAAGTCCACGTTTCACCTCGGCAGGGCTTTGTACCTCGGCGGTATTTGGCATGGCCAATACCGTGATGGACATCGTGCAGCGCGAGGAACCCACGCACATCGCGGTCGTGTTCGATACGTCTGAGCCAACCCAACGGCACCTGGAGTACCCGGACTATAAGGCGCAACGCGATCAGATGCCGGAAGACATCGCGTTACAACTGCCGTTAATTGACCGGTTGTTCGAAGCGATGAACGTTCGTGTGATTCGCATTCCTGGATACGAGGCCGACGATATCATCGGCACGCTCGCGCATGAAGCGGCGAAGGTTGAATACGAAACTTTGATGGTTACCCCTGACAAAGATTACGAACAACTGGTGACCGAGGCGATCAAAATCTACAAACCGGGGCGGCGGGGCGCGGAGCCAGAGCTCGTGGGGGTTCGTGAGGTACTGGACAAATGGAGCATTGAGCGGGTTGATCAAGTGATTGATATCTTGGGATTGATGGGGGATTCCAGTGATAACATTCCCGGGGTGCAAGGTATTGGTCCCAAGACCGCACAGAAATTGATTGCACAATACGGCACCGTCGAATCCTTGCTTGAGCATGCCGGAGAACTAAAAGGAAAACAGAAAGAGCGAATTGAGGGACAGGCTGATATGGCTCGGCTGTCGAAACGCCTGGTCACCATCCAATTGGATGTACCGCACGAGGTCAAAATCGACGATTTGTTGCGGGTTCCCCACGACAAGCAAAAGCTGACATCGCTATTTCAAGAATTAGAATTTGACACCCTTGGCAAGAAGCTCTTTGGCAAGTCATTCTCTTCAGCATCCTCGCGTGCAAACGTCATCCGTGAGAAACGCGAGACGGAAATCCAGGCAACCTTATTTGATGAACCGGTCGAAGATAAAACGATTCGGGATGTTCAACACGACTACCAGACGGTGACGACCGCTGCGCAGCGTGCCGCCCTGATTGATCAGCTCAAATCGCAGTCAAGCTTTTGTTTTGATACGGAAACGACGGGGCTCGATCCGCGTTCCGCGTTCCCGCTCGGCATCGCCTTCAGCTTCCGTCCTCATGAGGCTTTCTATGTCGTTTGCCCCAACGACCCTAAGAAAGCGTTGGCGGTGATCGAGGAGTTTCGCGAAGTGCTGGAGGATCCAGCGATCGCCAAGCTTGGGCACAACTTGAAATATGATGTCACGCTGTTGCGATGGCATGGAATCAATGTTGGTGGCGAATTGTTCGATACGATGCTGGCCCATTCGATGAAGGAACCGGAAATGCGGCACGGCCTCGATTACTTGGCCAAGCTCTATCTCGGTTACACGCCAATCCCGACAGAAGCACTGCTTGGCCCCAAGGGTGACGAGCAAAAAAATATGCAGGATGTCGAAATTGAAAAAATCGCTGAGTATGCCTGTGAAGACGCGGATGTAACGCTCCAGGTCGCTGCGGTGCTGCGACCAGAGATCGAATCGCGTGGCGTGGCCCAGGTTTGCTATGAAGTCGAATGCCCCTTGATTCAAATCCTGGTCGATATGGAACACGAAGGGATTCGCCTGGACACTGATGCACTGGGCGTATTCAGTAAAAAACTGGAAGGCGAGATCGAAACCCTGCGACAGCAAATCTTTGATGCCGCGGAGCATGAGTTCAATATCGATTCACCGAAGCAACTCGGGGTCGTGCTTTATGAAGAGATGGAACTTGAAAAGAATCCGAAGCGAACTTCGACCGGGCAGTACTCAACCCGTGAAACCGAACTGGAGAGACTGCGTAGCAAACACCAGATTATCGCTGACGTTCTCGATTACCGAAACGCAAGAAAACTAAAGTCGGTCTACGTCGACCAATTGCCGCTGGCCGTCAACCCAGACACGGGGCGGGTACATACGCATTACAGCCAGTCATGGACGGCAACCGGGCGTATGCAGTCAAACGACCCCAATTTGCAGACGATTCCGATTCGCAAAGAACGTGGTCGTGACATTCGAGCTGCATTCGTGCCGCGCGATGAAGATCATTTGCTACTCAGCGCGGACTATTCGCAAATCGAGTTGCGGGTGATGGCTGAACTAAGCAATGATCCCAGTATGATCGATGCGTTTGTCGCAGGGGAAGATATTCATACCGTCACTGCCTCGAAAGTATTCAAGGTGGATGTGGATGACGTGACCCGCGAAATGCGTGACAAGGCAAAAACAGTAAACTTCGGGATCATTTACGGGATCTCAGCGTTCGGATTGCAGCAGCGATTGAATATTCCGCGCACCGAGGCCGCCGAATTGATTAGCAACTATTTCGAAAAATATCCAGGCGTTCGTGACTACATTGACAGCACCATTGCGTTGGCCCGAGAACAAGGTTTCGTCTCTACGCAAACGGGGCGGCGGCGTTACATCCGAGACATCAATTCACGCAGTCGAACGGTGGCCAGTGCGGCCGAGCGATTGGCGATGAACAGTCCCATCCAAGGGACCGCCGCCGACATGCTCAAACTTGCGATGATTCAAGTCCATCGAGCGCTGACCGACGGTGGTTTCAAAACCAAGATGGTACTCACCGTCCATGATGAGATCGTCTTTGATATGCTAAAAACTGAACAGGACGCGGTCATGCCGCTGATCGAGAAAGCGATGAAATCAACATTGCCAATGAAAGTTCCGATCGAGGTCGAAATGGGATTCGGCAACAACTGGCTCGAAGCCCACTGAGCCCCTTGCGATAAAAATACCCCGAAAAAGTACCCGGATGGGGCTCATGCAAAGAACAGCTTGCCGGGGACTGCCGAAAGAATCACGTACAGCTTTCTAAACAATCTTCGCCGAGAGACTTGGTTGCAGCGTCTAAGCTTGGTACTCTTAAAGACTCGATTTGCAGGACCGCTGCCGTGTTAGCGGCGGTCACCGTCTTTTCTTTGCGAATCACTCAACTGAATCGGTAGTATGGTAGTAACCTCCTGCAACCGACAGATTCCTAACATCGCTGCTTTATTGGTCGTGATGATTGGTGGCGGTCTGTCGCTGTTGGCCTATTCTGCTTTTAAACGCGCGGAACTGGCAAAGTCAAAAACTCAATTAGAGATCGCGAGCCAGCATCGCTTTCACAACTTCCAGCGTAATTTTCGCTCGACACGGATTATGGCTCCCCATCTGTACCGGTTGGAAGGGGAACGCCTACAAGGGTTGATTGACGATATCGCTGAGCGGCGGGAAAGGCCCCGTTTGTTGGCCACCGCCTATGCGTTGAAGCAGAGCGATTCGGCGACGTCAGATACCGGCAAGGTGGACGACGCGTTAAGCGGGTTCAGGTTTCCCATCAAAGTCGTTTCGACACCAGTCGATGATAATCGATACGATTGGATCGATTTGGATTTAGGTGAAACCAATCCTGGTCGCTCGGCCATTCTTGATTCGGTGCGGCTTGATCACCAAGTCATTTCCAAGCCGATTCAACTGGAAGATGGTAGGCATGTGTTTGCCAGCATTCAGCCAGTCGCTGCACCTCGAGAAGCTGAGTCAAACGGCTTGTCGATTCAAGACGTGAAGGGAATCTTAATTGGGATCATCGATGCAGATCTGTTTCTTCAAGATGGGTTAATCAATCTGGACGATCAGATCGACGTTGTCATCTTTCACCGAGATAGCGGCGGCGTGTGGTTGCCCGTTGCTCGATATGATTCGGAAACGAAGAGGATTAACTATGACGATTTACAGGAAAAGGTTGCACGCCTGAAGGAGGTCGAATCACCGGCGATTGAGCGTAGGCTAAGTTTGTCGCCGCAGGATCCGTGGATGATTCAATGCGTCGCCACACCTGGATTCATCGATTCGCACTCGACGCGATTGCCGGTCATTGTGCTGCTGCTGGGACTGGCGCTTTCCTGTATTGTTGGTGTTTACACCCGCACGTTGCTGGCTCGGAAAAAACAGTTTGAACGCTTGGTCGAGCAAAGAACAGCGGAACTGAAGGAAGCGAATAAAAAGTACGCGACCGAGCATTTTTTGATTCAAACCTTGCTGCAAAACTCGCCGGACCTGATCTATTTTAAAGATTCTCACAGTCGGTTCTTAAGAGCGAGTGATGCGTTGGTAAAACATCTCGGATTTCAAACCGTTGATGACCTGATCCATAAAACAGATTCTGATTTGTTTAGCGCGACGGAGTCGGGCGAATACCTGTCAGACGAACAACGCATCATGGCGACTGGAAAGCCGATGATTTCCAAGGAGGAGTTTCAGATCTCGGCTGACGGAAAAAAAGTGTGGCTTTCGACCACCAAAGCACCATTGTATACAGCCGAAGGGAAAATCCTTGGTGTTTTTGGAATCTCGCGAGACATCACTGAATCGAAGCGAGCTAAGGAAGCGGCCGAGTCGGCGAATATCGCGAAGAGTGATTTTCTGGCCAACATGAGCCATGAAATTCGGACCCCGATGAATGCCATCATCGGGATGACAGATCTGGCCCTCGACACGGATGATCAACCAACCCAACGGGAATATCTGACGGTTTTGCGAGATTCCGCCGATGTGCTGCTGGGGATCATCAATGAGATCCTTGATTTCTCAAAAATCGAAGCGGGCAAAGTTGAAATTGACCCCGTCGATTTCGACCTTCGTGAAGAAATCGGCACCACGATGAAATCACTCGGCGTTCGCGCCCACACGAAAGATCTCGAACTCACTTGGCATGTTCAGCCAGAAATTCCGATCTGGGTTCGAGGTGATTCGAGCCGCATCAGGCAAATACTGATCAATCTCGTTGGTAACGCGATCAAGTTTACTGAGCAAGGAGAAGTTGATCTCGATGTACAAATCGAGACACAGGATGAACTTCATCTGCGATTACGGTTTCTTGTCCGGGACACTGGCATCGGTATCCCCGTTGAAAAACACGGCCCAATTTTTTCGGCATTCCAACAAGCGGATTCCTCAACCACGCGAGATTTTGGTGGCACAGGGCTCGGGCTGGCAATCGCGAAGAAACTCGTCGAAGCAATGAAGGGCCGCATTTGGGTAAAAAGCGAACTCGGAAAAGGAGCGACATTTCACTTCACCATTCCAGTTCAGTACGGTCAACAGCAAGCCTCACAACTACAGCAGCGACCTGACCTCGAGGGGACCTCTGTCCTGTTGGTGGACGACAACGAAACCAATCTGCGAATCCTTGAGGAAACTCTCAAAGGATGGGGAATGTCTGTTATTTCAACTCGCAGTGCAATTGAAGCGATTGAAAAGCTGCACGCGATGACGTCTGAGCAAGAAGCCCTACCCCTAGTGATCAGTGACGTCCACATGCCTGGCATGGATGGTTTTCAATTCGCTGCCTCGATTCGGGATGAGCCGCAGCTGGCCCAGTGCCGAATCATTTTGTTGACGTCGGGTGGACGACACGGAGATGTCGCTCGCAGTCGGCAACTTCAAGTTGCCTGCTATCTGATCAAGCCAGCAAAACAGTCCGAATTGCTCTCAGCGATTTTGACCACCATTCACGGTGAGCCACCATCGAAAGAGCCGAAGATGCTGTCGGCGGTGGATGAGTTTCCACTGCCAAAGATGAAGATTTTGCTGGCTGAAGATGGGGTGGTAAATCAAAAGGTCGCCTTGGGAATGCTCGGGCATTGGGGGCACGAAGTTTGGGTTGCCAATAATGGAAAAGAAGCTGTCGAACTTTGGCAGCGAGGAGATTTCGATCTGATCCTGATGGATGTTCAGATGCCTGAAATGAATGGCCTGAAAGCGACCCGGCGAATTCGCCAACTTGAGAGCAAAACAAGCCAGCACATTCCAATCGTTGCCATGACGGCACACGCGATGAAGCAGGATCGGATCCGATGCCTGGAATCAGGGATGGACGACCACATTGCGAAACCAGTTCGGAAGCCCGATTTGCACCGAGCTTTGAAACCGTTTGCCGGTGCGATTGAACAAAGGCGGATCTTCAGTCGGATCACCACAACGGCGATTTCGGATGCAGCGGCTGCTGCCCTCGACATTCAGTCTCCCACAGAAACAGAACCACCATCGAAAACAGAACCACCATCGAAAACAGAACCCCCATCGGAATCCGGAGCACTCACTGGGCGGCATGACGCTCCCACAGGAGATCGCTTCATGATCAAACACGGAACTGCAGGGGCGATCGAAGGGGATACCCGTGATTCAATCTTTGATCGTGAATTAGCGTTAGAGAATCTGGCGGGAGATGAGGAAATGTTCGAGAGCCTGCGTGAGTCGGCGGCGCAGGAGATTCAAGCGTTGCTGATCAAATTGTGTCAATCCATCGACCGGGGCGAGGCGGTCGCATCGCAGCGGATCGCTCACACCATGAAATCAACGGCACAGGTCGTTGGAGCGACCAAGACGATGAAGATCGCGAGACAAATGGAGTATGCGGCTCGAGACAACGATCTGCAGGAGGTGGCGTCGGGACTGGGAGCCTTATCCGTTGCCATTGCTGAGTTGTTGCAGAAGCTCGAAGCCGAAAACGAACGATAGGCTCAATCAAGCCTCGCCTGTCATTACATCTTTTAGGGTTTGTCCATCCACCGCTTCGCGTTCGGCTTGCTGCAGCCTCTCCAGTGTCTTCCAAGCGGGGTGCTCACCGGTCGGACGTACCTGATGTGCCAGGCTCAGAATCTCACCAACTTGAATCTTGTCAGCCGGCCGCCCGAGTGTTATCGATTCATGTTCACCACTGGCGGCTTGCACACGTCGCAAGAGACCCGCCTCACTGAGCTTGCTGGTCATTTGCCGAACCAGATGAGTTGGCAAGCCAAGGCGTTCGGCGAGCGTCTGGTCATCGATCATGTCACCTGACTCAAACGCAAAACTCACCTCCCATGCAATCGGTAACATCCAATCAGGATCACCCGCGGTGGAAATTCCATCCTCCACTTCGATCCTGCGGATCGGACGTCCCTGTAGCATCTGCAGGGTGTAGGTCAGGATTAGACCAAACAGAATGATCAACCAAGTTAAATAGATCCAAAAGAGAAATAACGGAATCAATCCGATTGAACCGTAGAGTGCGGAATAGGGCACCGCTTTTACAACGTAGATCTGAAAACCAAATTTCGCCCCTTCCCAAAACAGAGATCCAACGAGCGAACCAATCGCGGCTGCTCGTACTGAGACGTGCGTGTTGGGCATCAATGCGTACAGCAAAAATAGCAAGACCCAGCTCGCAAGCACCGAAAGCAGATGATTTAGGATCTGTTTCGAACTTGAGACATCGCTGAATTCGGCAACCCAATCGACCACTTGGCTGGACGTGTAAAGACTGAGTGTTAGCAAGCCGCTGCCCAGAGTGATGATCGACCAGTGGATCGCAAGCCGCAGATGAAGCGGGCGATGGGATGGTGCATCGTAAATACGATTAAAAATACTCTCCGCTGAATTCGCGAGAGCGACGGCCGCGTAAACGAACAGCAATAACCCAAAGACGCCCATCGACTTGAAATCAAGCTGTGACACCTTCATCGTCACATCATGCAAGGTGCTGCGAATTGTTGCGCGTGTTCGCTGCACCGTCTTGGCATCGACTTCCGCTTCAACGGCGGCTTCGACGGCAGCCGAAGCCGCCTCGATTTCTTCGTCAGCACCAATGACCATTTCGTTCAGGCTGCCTCCAATCGGAACGCCTGGTGAAGAAGCCTCGATCGCTTGCTTTCTATCAACCAATTCATCATTGGTAATGGCTGGATCAACTCCACTTGTGGTCCCCGCTGACGCGTCGGGAGCGTTCGAGGGCGAAGTCGGACCAGATTCCGCGGCAAGGTTTGGGGGGATCGGAGCGTTGGAAACTTTGTTTGAGTTTGCTTCCGTACTCGAGTTGTCCCCATTGAATTTGTTAGAGCCCCCAGCTCCATCTCCGGTCGCAGTTCTATCTCCGGTCGCCGATCTATCGGTCAAACTTTCATCGGTCAAACTTGATTCGATGGGCGGTGAATCGTATTCCTCAGGAATGTCTGGAACACCAAAGAATGAGTACAGTTGATTTTCGACTTGGGACTGGACCTCATCCAAGCCACCAAAGATGCGGAACATCACCAACCCCAGCACCACCACCGGAATGAGCGAAAAAATCGTTCGGTAGGTCAGCTCTGCCGCCATTCCGTCGGCACGGTGAAGTTGCAATTGTCGTCCGCAGTGGACGGTCAGCTCGATACTATGCCGAACAAAATGCTGGCCCCGCGTCAAACTCTCACGGGGGCTGCGCAGGATGTCGGCCACATGTTGGATCAAGCGTGATATCAAGCCAATGGACCCCTCATTTGTCCGATTTCTTACCCAGCTGAACCAACGGGGCCACCTTCGTGACTTCCGGATTGTGCTGGCAACTGCCGCAATTCGAAGCGTGCCCTTGGCCGCCGCGAGAAGCGCTCCGCACGGTTTTTAATACCCGCAACGACATCCAAAGTGCCGCTGCAAGGACGATCAGGAACGCGAAAATCGGCTGCCAGGGAAACACAGATCACGCTCCTTTTCGTACCCAAACGCGGACATGATGGTTGTAGGGAGGCATCCGCTAAAAGAGACGAGAGCCCACTTGATAGGTTAGCAGCGCGCCGACATAAGCCAAAATTGTCATGTACGAGAAACTTAATACAGGCCAAAACCAGGAGTTCGTTTCACGTCGAATGACCAAAAGCGTGCTGACACATTGGGCACACAGGGCAAAAAAGACCATCACGGATAGGGCCACTGGAATGGAGTAAACCGGATCACCATTGGGGTAGGTTGACTGCTGCAGGGCACCGACCAATCCTTCTTCTTCCGCGTCTCCGCCGAGTGAATAGATCGTCCCCAGGGTCGCGATGATGACTTCCCGAGCGGGAAAGCTGGCGAGCGCACCGACGCCAATTTTCCAGTCCCAGCCAAGTGGAGCAACAATTGGCTCGATGCGATGACCGACCCTGCCAAGCAGGCTCTGCTCTAGCAGTCCCGCGCTTTCACTACGGAGTTCTGCTTGGAGTGTCGCGATTTGGTCAGCATCGGCCGCTGCCGTCGCAAGTTGCTGCTGCAGTTCATACTGCCTTGAATGATCGCCTGGCCAGAAACCTGCAAACCAGATCAGAATCGATGCGGCAAAGATCAAGGTCCCCGCTCGTACAACAAATGCCAAGCTGGCATCCCAGACTCGCGCGAGCACGACGCGGAGTGACGGCACCCGGTACTCGGGCAACTCGAGAACAAAGGGCGCCACCTCACCTCGCAAAAGCGTTTTCTTCAAAATCCAAGCAACGGGGATCGCTGTCACGACACCGATCAAATACATCGCCATCAACACCATCGCTGGCAAGGAGAGCCACCCTCCCCAATAAGTCACCGAAGGGATGAAGGCTGCAATCAGCAGCAAGTAGACCGGCAGCCGCGCACTACAACTCATCAGCGGTGCGACCATGATCGTGGCCAAGCGATCACGACGATTCTCAATCACGCGGGTTGCCATCACGCCGGGTACCGCACAAGCAAACGAGCTCATCATCGGCAGGAAAGACTTTCCACTCAGCCCAAAAGCCATCATCACACGGTCAACTAAAAAAGCAGCTCGCGACATGTAGCCGCAATCTTCCAGGATTGCCAGAAAGAAAAACAACAAGGCAATTTGTGGCAAGAAGATCAGGACGCCTCCCACGCCCGCGATCACTCCATCGGTGATCAGGCTTCGCAGCACTCCCGGCCCGAGCACCGAAGTCACTAAATCGGCAACCCAGGAGGTAGTGCCGTCAATCAAATCCATCGGCCATCCAGCCAGCGAATAGATCGACTGAAAAATCAGAAACATGACCAGGAAAAAGAAAACCAACCCACCCAAGCGATGCGTCAGCACAGCATCTAATCGATCGGTCATCTTGCCCGAAAGTGCGCCAACATCACTTACCACGCCCGTCAATTTCTCTGCGGCCCAAGCGTATCGAGCATTGCACTCCAGATCGATCGGATCGCCCAGCTGATCCGTCAATCGCTGGCGGCAAGCCGCTAAAGCTGCGGTCACTTCGCCGCTTCTGGCACCACTCCCCTGACCGGAAACAAATCGCCGCTCGGCCTCGCCCCCTCGATCAAGTAACATCCGCTCAATTAAATAATCGCTCGGCAGACCTGTTTGATCAGGGGATGACGCAGGCTCAGTTCCGGAAAGCGTTTGACGAAACTCGTCACGCAGCTTGTAAAACAAATCAGGCAGTACTCGCCGCGACATTTCCTCCGCGCAGCCGTCGATGTTCAGCTGACTCTCAATCGCATGCCTGAGCTCATCGATCCCACGTCGCTTGGTCGCCGACGTCGCTACCACGGGAACACCGAGCTGTTCGGAAAGCCGCTCGGTATTAATTGTCACACCTCGCGAGGATGACGAATCGATCATGTTCAGCGCGATAACCACCGGCTTGCCAAGTTCCAACAGTTGGCTCACCAAAAACAAATTCCGCCGCAACTGGGTCGCGTTGACGACACAAACAATCACGTCCACTGGCGGCTCGCCGACCACCTCGCCGGTCAAGACTTCGACCGCGACCAATTCATCGGGAGAGCGAGGCGCGAGTGAGTAAGTCCCCGGCAGATCGAGTAAGTCAACGTGTTGCTCGACCAGCATGCATCGGCCAAGTTTCTTTTCAATTGTCACGCCGGGGTAGTTGCCGGTCCGAACGCTCATCCCAGCTAACGCATTGAAAAGCGTGCTTTTGCCTGTGTTGGGATTGCCGACCAAGACGATGCGAGCAGCGGATTGAGACGAAGAAGCATTCGTCGGGGCGGTCGCCATGGGCAATCAGCGGGGGACAGTCGGCGGAGGTGGGGAGGACAATCGCACCGGTCCAGCCGGGTGAAAGGAGGAAACGAGTTGAAGATTGGCGATTCAGATCTTGCGGCCAATCCAGTCGGTATCGAAGCTCGGTTCGTTAGTGCTGTGGTTCGACAAACACACGCCGGGCTTCCCCGCTTCGCACGGCCACTCGACAACCATGGATCGCGCACTTTACTGGGTCACCTAGCGGAGCACGGCGAACGTACTGAACTAACTCGCCAGCCACGAAGCCCATCTCTCGCAACCGTGCGGCAATCCCATCAGCCCCATCGATCCGCACAATCTGTGCTTTGTCGCCGGGCTGCAGTTGATCCAATGTGGTCATAACCAACTCTGGGGTTTTTAAAGACAAGTCTTTATTGAGAATCAGTCTCAGTAAGCTCGTTCGATTCTCGCCGCCAGGGCCCCGAATGTCAAGAGTCTGTCGGCCATTTCCACCTCCACCAAGCGAAATCCTCGCAAGAGCTTCCCCCGGCTTTGGCAGAGGAAAACGGTGGCACACCGTTTTTTTCGATCGACCGCCGGATGCTCTCCTCGCCTTCCCTTTTGCCCGAACCCCTTCAATCCGCAAATTCCGTTTATCTGCCGCATCGTCGAGTCCCCCGCATCGTGGATGCTCGAGCGTCCAAAATCGTTGTGTGAAAAGCCCTTGGGGGACTGCCGAGTGAATCCGCCTGAATGGGGCTTCTCCAATCTGTCAGTTTTTGGCTTCAATGCCGGCGGTACGTTGACGCGATGCGGAGCCCCAATAGAATGGTAGTAGTAGCCGTCAGGGAGAGCCTGACGCGTTTCCCCCGACACATCGGTTCTGGAGGTGTTCGGCTAGAAGAGCAGCCGATCGACCTACCCGCTTTCGCCGGTCAGCGTTGGGGTTCGATTTCGAGAACCTCTTTGCGAGAGTGAACCATGATCCTTTCTAATTGTCTGAATTTAGGCTCGATGGGCCTGCTCGGCTTCATTTCGCCTGGCCCGTTGGAGCTGGCGATCATTGCCGGCATTGTTTTACTGTTATTTGGCGGGTCCAAGTTGCCCAGCTTGATGCGAAATCTGGGACGCAGCACCAATGAATTCAAGCGTGGCATGAGCGAGTCGTTGGACGAAGACGAGCCGAACCCCAAAAACGACGAGAACAACTAAGCATGTTCGGACTCGGTCCGTTTGAAATGGTGGTCATTGGCGTGATCGCGGTCATGCTCTTCGGCGGCAACCTTCCAGAGGTGGCCCGCAAGCTGGGTGGAAGTTACCGCGAATTTCGTCGAGGTCTGAACGACGTTCAACAGCAGTTTCGAGTGGCTGAATATGAGGCCAAGAAGACGCTGGAAATGGATGACAAAACGGTGTCGTCCTCAACGATGGACGACGACGACGAGGAATCGAATGAACCCTCGGCTCCCAAGTTTACGCCACCTAGTTGATCGAACTCCTGTTCTTTCAACGAGCCTCTTTTCGCCCGGCCGACCCATCGTGTGGCGGCCGGTCATTTGCAAGATGGCTGGTCCATCCATTGAGTTCGACGCCTTTGGTTAGGACCCGTTGCTTGCTGGCCAGAAAATGATGAAGAAGTCCCCGATCAAATTGGTGCCTGCGAATGGTGCCTGCGAATGGTGTTACGAATGGTGCCTGCGGTAGTAGAGCGGCGCTTAGGCAACCGGTAGAGGAATTCATGACAGCAGATCACTCCTCCGGTATTCGCCTAACGCAGACGCACCTTCGCATTGCGAGACCAACCGATCAGCTGGATCGCGTGATTGATTTTTATTCCCAGGTGCTCGGGTTTGTTCTGCTTGGTCGTTTTCAGGATCACGATGGATTCGATGGAGCAATGCTTGGGCATGCCGACCTGCAATATCATCTGGAGTTCACGGCAAACCTTGATCATCCGGCTGGGCGCGTCCCATCCCAGGAGCATTTACTGGTTTTTTATTTACCAAGTCGGGCTGAATGGCAACGAACGATTGATCACATTGAATCCTTTGGTTTGGCTGCGGTTGAATCGCTCAATCCTTACTGGGATCGACAGGGGCGTACCTACGAAGACCCCGATGGATATCGTCTTGTGATTCAAAACGACTGCTGGCCCCCCAAGCCAAGTTCGGATCTGCTGGACGATTCACCCGCCGACCAAACTTGATCAGGCCGGCTGGCAATTTCTGTCGAAGGCCCGTCATTGGATTCAACCGCTCCTTTGAGAAGGCGGCGGATTAGGTTGATAACTCTCGGATTCGACGTACGGAGCGATGTATGTCGCGTTCGGTTGTACGATGATTCATCACGACCAGGCGTAGCGTATTGATTCCATTCAAGAGTGTCGAAGACAGCATCAGCTCGCCATCGGCAAGTGTCGCTTCCATGAGTGCTGCATCGCGGTAGGCGCGACTCGCTTCCGACTCACCCTCGCGGGAGCGATGGCGAAAGGCAACCACAGACAAGTCGGGTTCGATCACTTCGAATCGATCATCTTCTCGCAACAGAGCGGCAGCCAATTGTGCCAGGCGAATATCCTCTGCGATTTGGTGAGCCAACGCGGCACGCCCGCTGGACCGGATCACCATCCACACCGCCAGTACGCGAGCTGGGCGAGATAACTCGGGACCCCGCTCATAGAAATTGACTTCATCTGCCGGAATATCTTTGAGGTAATGTCCCTCGGTAGCAAACGCACGCTTCAAGCTGTCTTGTCGTTGCACAAGGACGCAGCCAATTCCGAGAGGGCAATAGAGCCACTTATGTGGGTCGAGTGTCAGCGAATCGGCTCGCTCCATACCGGCGAGCAATCGACGAGTTCCTTCGGGGGAGCCAGCTTGTTCCGTCTCCGAATCAATCGCAGCGAATCCACCGTAAGCTGCGTCAACATGGAGCCAAAGTTTCTTTCGTTGGCAAACGTCCGCAATCTCAGGGAGTGGATCAATGCTGCCAGTGTTAGTGGTGCCTGCATTGGCCACAACCACGAACGGCTCTTTGCCAGCAGCCAAATCACTGGTGATCGCATCGACTAATTCTGCGGTTTTCATTCGGTAATGGTCATCGACGCCAATCGTTTGAATGGTTTGGTCGGAGAAGCCGAGCAGCCGAGCCGCTTTGCGAACCGAAGCATGTCCCTCTACCGAGACGTAAATCCGTCCGTTGGATAGTAGGTCCGAATCATATTCGGCTCGTGCCGATGCCAGGCCGATCAGATTGGCCATCGAACCGCCGCTGGTCAGCACGCCGGCAGCGTCATTCGGATAGCCCAGCATTTCGCAAATCCATCGCAGCACGGTGATTTCGAGCGAACAGAGTGTTCCACCACCCAGCCAGCTGCCAACAAATGGATTCGTTCCCGCCGCTAACATCTCCCCCATCGCACCAGCAAAGCTGGAAGGACAGGGAATGTGGGCGTGGAAGCGTGGGTGGTTCACTCGAGTCATGTCGGTCACAACTCGATCGAAGAAAAACGCGAACGAGTCTTGGATGCTACCCGGTTGTTCCGGTAACGGTTCATCAACCAACTGGGCGAACTCAGCACCGGTACCGCGCCGCCCCACTCGCTGATCCGACAACGTCGTAAGATGATCAACGATCCGGTCGATTAGTTCGTATCCCAAGCTGCGCATGGTGTCGGCATCGGGGTCGAGCGGCAAACGTTCGTTCTGATGCGTTTCTGATTCCGGCATTGCGTAGGCGTGAGGTGAGATTGGTGCAGTTTAGCAAGTTGGCTTGACCGGCAATTGACGCCGAATGCGATTCAGCTGAGAGGGTATTGCCATGAATAACAGTCTAACGCCAACTCGCAAATCGTCAGGGTGGCTAGTGTCGGCTTGCGGGGCCCTCTTGAGGTTCAGTTCTGAATGCAATGATTTTCGCCCCAAGTTGCACCGATTCGTCGATGAGGCTACAACTGATTTTGCGATCGAGTTGTTGCGGTGCTGCTGCGCACCCAACCCTTTCGGGCGATTAGCTCAGTTGGTTAGAGCGCCGTGTTCACACCGCGGAGGTCACAGATTCGAATTCTGTATCGCCCACTTTCGTAAGTTGTTGTCTGGCATTGGGTTCCAGCACATTGCCGCCAAGTGGCGTGCGACTTCATTTTGAAGTGCCGTGGTAAGCGTTACCACGTAACTACCAAAGGGTTCGCACTACGACACGACCACGTTCAGCTGCCCCGATATATCGATTTCATAACAGCGGGTAAGCTAACGTGAGATTGGGCGAGAAAGCTTTCTAACTTGGTGAACACGATTCGCCCGAATTTTGGGCGCGATCCGACGCTCTGCTCAACGACTAAAACGCAAGCGGCATGAGGCGCCAGTCGGCGCCGAAACGCATCAAGCGGATATTCCAGACATGGTCAATCAAGTGAGCACCGAGTTCCGCGAACGGATGTTTGCCAGGCACGAATGCTTTCGGCTGATTTGCAGTCAAATCATTTTAGACCTGTCACCAATTGGCACTCTTGATGCGTGGGGCCCACATCTCCTGAGCGGACCGGCGCTAGCCGCCGGTTTCTGTCAAATCATTTTGTGCCCGAATCATTTTGTGCCTGTCCCCATCTTTATTTTTATCCTTTGTTCCTGTCGCCATCTTTAGGCTCATACGCGGGGCCCACATCTCCTGAGCGGAGCGGCGCTAGCCGCCGGTTTTTGTCAAATCGTTTTGTGCCCAAATCATTTCTTGCCTGTCCCCAATTCGTTTCCCACAATTCGCCTTTCTGTGGGCATTTGCATCGGTTTGTGGATTCCCGAAAACGCTTGCTGATGAGGCGCATATTCGCTTTAAAAGTAAATCTCGGTGAATAGACTCCGATTCCGGGTAGCAGATTCAGCGGCATAAACCGCCTAATCGTTACCAAGCGGGAAAACGATGTGATCGCGCGATGTGTCTCAACGTAGTCGAACGATTTGATCCACGGATTCAAATGGTTCCTTGCAATTAAGGCATCGTCCGTCGAGCCTCCCGTATCACTTCATTGTTCCTCTTCGGATCAGCATTACATCATCACATCCGCTTTTTAAAACGTGCCAACTATGTTCCGACCACGCATCCACGTCCTAACCTGTCTCGCAGCCGCAACCCTGTTGGTATTTCAGGCCACCGCGGTCGGCGGGATCATAGCGATAGATACCGATACAGACGGGTTGACCGCTCCCAATACGAGAAATGAGCAATTCAGTTGGCGAGACGGATACGTCAAATTATTCGGTTTCAACGAATTGTCAGGCAACCTCGCAACTCTAAAAATCACACTGGCGTTTCAACAGACTGGGCCGACCGGATCGACCGCGTTTGCAAATGATTTTAGTGTCGTGTTTTTCGACAGTAATGTGGGAACGTCCTTGGCGGTCGCACAAGTGGGTCTCGCGAGCGTCACAGGCGCCACAGCCAGTGGCGATAACTCCCTTAGAACAATCGACGGAGTTAGTTTAGACGCTACCGCCCCAGCCACGTGGAATGCGGCAGATGGAATAGGGAGGGCTACCAATTATCAACTTTTACAATGGATCGGTGGAAACAGTGGCGCCACTGCGGTTACTACAGAGTGGGACCTCGCAGACACGACTTTAGCCGGCATAAGCTTGGAAAACCTGTCCGCTTACTACTTCAATGGCTACACGCAGAATAGAGGGCCAGGAACGGCGAACCCGGCCGATACGCGCATTCCAGCCGGGGATTGGGTCGGGGACTTCGATTATACCTTAGCGGCAGCAACAACCCAGGCAGTGCCGGAACCCTCAACGGCAACCATGGCGGCCCTGGGCTTGCTGACACTCCTCGGAGGAAATCGGCGCCGGCGGCGTTAACTTCTCGGTGGCCCCAAACAGGTTGTTTTGAGCAGCCTAAAAATTGTGAGCCATTGAGTTCCGAAGATCTGCCTTCCGCAAAGCCCGAAGGCAGAACGGGGACAGGCATTGAATGCTTGACGGATCTTCGAAGGCAGAACGGGGAAACGGGAAGAGGGAATTGGGGACAGGCCAAATTTTGTCCCGAAAATGATTGATTGCAAATCGAAAAGTTCCTGTCACTGAATCTGCCCGTATCGAGTTCTCCCTGTAGGTCCTTCAGCGTCTTGTCTGGCAACTTCTCGACCTCTTTCTCAAACACACCTTCCAAGCGTTTGATTGCAGCCTGACCTTGCTTACGAACAACCTCTACCTCGTTCTGAGGCGAATTGTGGACGAGACGAATTGGGGACTAGGCGCAAAATGATTTGACTGCAATTCAGGCGAAGCTGTTTCTGCCTGTCCCCTTTTTCTGCTATGCCTGTCTGCTTTTTCTGTATTGCTGTCTCGCCGATTCTGGGGCAAACGCATGAAAAAAGATCCTTTTGTTGCGTTTCAGGCATCCCGTCGCGGTGGCGTTGTGGACCTCACCGTGCGCCAGGATCGAGTTCTGTTAATCGGAGATGCTGTTGTTGTGGCATGCGGCGAAATGCTGATTGAGTCAACCATGTCGTGATCCGTTGGATGAAGGCTTCAGAGGCCGTCTTCCTCCATCTCAATCGGATTGAAGACCCGATCGCGAGTCATGCCTCCCAATTGATGAAGAGACGCTCCAGAAAAGGCAGAAAAGAAAGGTTGTCGGCGGTCCGAGAACCCAGTTGCGATCGGTGGTCAGTGGTGGTGGTCAGTGGTGGTGG
>JBMYRF010000027.1:0-7345 GCA_049602075.1 Rubripirellula sp. | reverse complement strand
GGTGGTCAGTGGTGGTGGTCAGTGGTGGTAGACCCGATGCGTTGGTAAACTGCCCGCCCGAGAGCCTTGATGCTCTCACCTGTCGTAATACTTACCATCTGTCTTCAACATCCAGAGGGACTATTGTATGCAATATCCGTTGGAACTCAGATTCAAACTGCTTGCGTTGGGGCAACGTATTACGGCGACTGACGCCAATGGCCAAGTGGTCATGTTTATCAAGCAGAAGATGTTTCGTTTGAAGGAGCATGTCGAGGTTTTCAGTGACACGAATCAGAATCAACTGGTGTTCACGATCAGAGCTGATCGAGTGATTGACTTTTCTGCCAATTACAGCTTTGTGGATGCAAATGGCAACGATTGGGGAGCGGTTCGTCGCAAAGGGATGAAATCTCTTTGGTCAGCCCATTATGACGTCATGCAGGATGGGGCGATCGACATGACCATGTGTGAGGAGAGTGCTATCAAGAAAGTGCTGGAGTCCCTATTGGGTCAGATTCCCTTGTTAGGAGTTTTGGCGACCTATCTGATTAATCCGACCTATCTGATTACTCGCCCCGACGGCACACCACTGCTGCGTCTGATCAAGAAGCCTGCTTTTTTCGAGGGATGTTTTGAGCTCGAAAAACTCAGCGAAATGCCCGAGGACGACGAACTCAGATCCTTGTTGGCGATCCTGATGGCGGTCCTTCTGGAACGACGTCGGGGTTGACCGGTCGCAATGGATCTGCCTGCATTGGACCAGCTTGTCAGCGGCAACAGGGTGTAAGCACGTGGACAAGGAAAATGATTTACTCGAGTAGACTGGGAAATTGCTGCCCCGTCCAGTGCGACGAGATGAATACGAAGATGGCGTTCGTCTAATTGGTGGTGAACCTGGTGTAGTCGTTGCTGAAGTGCGAGAGGGTAAAATCTTACTCTCCCAGTATGACGCTATTTGGGAAGGACCACACACCCTTACTGTCAGGGCAAAGGAAAGGTGTCCGGTACCATTCTCGGCGCTTAGGTCGGTGTTTTTACTTCAGTCGGAGTAGGGTGATTGTCCAATCAAATGAAAGAGGGGGAGCATCGACTCATGGCGGGTGGCCAGAACAAAACCTTTGACCACAACTGGACGCTCGACCTTGTCCCCCGCTCGCTCCATGCCTCTCCTTCGATGCAATGGCCATCTTGACCTGCGCTCCGTTTCTGGATCGTATGCTGTTACCGTTTTGGATCTCAACCAATCGTTTTGTCTACTACCCGCTCATCTCTCGATTTCTTTCTGTTTGGTTGGCCTGTTTGCGCCGGCGACCTTCTTGCTGTGAGCCGGCTTGACCCACACGACAGCTACGACGTGCCTGGTGACTGAACCCTTTGATTTCTCATCTCTGGCTCTGCGTTAATGGTGAGCCACGGCAAATAAGAATCGCGAAAAAAGCGAAATTTTGCTGCGGACCGTGTCGGGATTCGTCGCGAATCTGGTGTCGGTAACACGCTCAAAACAATGGGGCTCCTGCCATGATTGAGGCTATTTGCACGGTATGCGGAACCGCCCGAGAATTCAAAGAAAACCGACGCGCCGACAGAGTCAGGTGCCGCGAGTGTCAAGCTGAATTCCAGGTTGGTTACCAGCCAACGAAATTCAAATCCCGGACGGTCTTTGCTGTAATGCTGGGGTGGCCCATCGTGGCATTGATCGCTACGACCATCGGAGCTGGGCTGGCGATTGGGGGCATTCAATCCGGCTTAGAAAACATGTTGCCCTAAAGAGCGTGATTGCCATCACCCGACCAACACAGCCAACCCAACGTGGGAAGAGTGGCGAGGTTCTTTCGGCCCGCCCAACCGCCTGCCAATGACAACCATACCGAAAAACTTCGGTTAGCAACGCAAAACCCAGCAGCAATGACGGCGCCCACTTCTACTTCTCGAGGATGCCGAACTTCAAACGCTGCCGTAAATCAGCATTTGAAGATCGTCCTCAAACCAGTCGAAAGAGTCATCTGTGGTCATTCCGGCAACCGGCCCCCTCGCTGAGCAAGTGATGTCGTGGCCGCGTCGCAACTCTCATCTGATCACGACAAAACGAGAACACAAAAAAAACCTTGCAAACCACTTTCGGTCGTCAGCATTCCAGCTGTATTGATTCCAAACAGACCTCTAGGAAAGTACCGAAAGGCCTCTGCACAAGCCACCAAGCGAGGGATGGGACTCCGGTATGCTCACCCCAGTTTTACAACCCCAGCAGTGATTTCGCCGTTTTCCCGATTTCTGCCAACGTTTCGCGCCCGACTGTTTAAGGCGTCGAGCCATCACTACCTTGGTGTCTAAAAAAAAGGATCGATGCCCCCGACTTAATCGGTCGTGTGACTTTCATGCATCGCAGGCTGCCTGACGTGAACAGCGCGATCGCGGTTTACCGCCAATTTTGGTTGCCCCGCCACAGTTGCGTTCCCGAGATAACAGAAAGGTTCACAGATGAAAAAACTTATCAAACCGCTGTTCGTTTTGTTCGTTGTCACCTTCGTGTTCCTGCTGGGCGGTGGGATATTCGTTACGACGTCAACGCGGTCGAAAGTTATCGCACTACGACAAGAAATCGAACAGACGGGGGATCCGCTCTTTTTGGTCGACTTTCAAACGGAACCAATCGAAGACGAGATCAACGGTTATGTCCACTTGATGAATACAAAAGAAGACATTCTTTCCTTTGAGAAGTTTTTAATCGACAACTTTAATGCTGGCTCGATCGCAAATTTTGAGGATCCCAAAATTCTCTCGAAATCCGACACCGAGACATTGGCAAAAGGCATTGATGATCACCGGCAGTTGTTCATCCAGCTTGAGCGTCTGGCGGAGTTCCAGCAGTTTCGAGCCGAGCTCGACTTCAGTCAAGGGATTGGGATGTTCATTCCCCACCACCCAATGTGCAAGCCCATTGGACTCGCGTTAGAGGCAAAGACCATTCTTGATGTATCGCAGCAGAAAGGCGACGTGGCCCTTGAAAACTGCATTCAAGGCCTGAGAATTGCTCGCATGCTGATGGACCAAACAAACGTGATGGTTTTTAGTGAAGCGTTAGGAATAGAGTACACAATGGTCGACAGCGCTTATTATGTTGTCGCCACCACCCCAACTTCTGAAGAAACACGAGCTGAATTGGCTCGAGAGCTCGCAAACTCGAATCGACGTAGTAGCCTGCTCAATTCACTTAAGATGGAACGCGCATGTGGCATGCAAACCTTCAAGGATCTTCGGGAAAGTAATAACACAAGCTTTGACGGTACAAACGCCTTAAAGCAAATCCCCGGTTTCGGTTTAAAGCAAGCGTACCTAAACGATGATGAAACAGAGTACATTCTCTGGATGAATTATTTGATCGAAAATCCAGAGAAAACGCATGCCGAGCGAGTTGAGTTCGGCAAACAGTTGACGAGAAGGCTGGAACGTAGTGACTTCCGATTTTCAATCACCAAATTGCTCGCCTTTCCGTGGATTCCATTGGCCGAAGCGGTTGACCATTGCAGTGCGAAGGCCGACTGCCTGCAAGTCATCCTGCGTTTCCAAGCCGAGGGCGAAACCGCTCTCGATGACCTGCCCAAAGATCCATACACAAACCAACCTTTGGTTACAAAAACGTCGGATCAAGGATGGAAGATCTATAGCGTTGGAAAAAATCTGCAAGACGACCAAGGCGACTTTACAAAGCAAGGGTTTGATTTTTCTTCGCCACCCGATATTGGCTATGGACCTTTCCAGGCGGTCTCCGCAGATGAAGATGAAAACTAAGGGGCAACAAGAGCTATACCGACCCTGCTCGGGTAAAACATCAAGCAAAAAGGCAGTGCGGTACCTTTGAAATTCATAGTGTTGTAGGGACCACTGCAACCGGTGGCTGAACTTGCTCTCGGCTCAACCCACCCCCCTGCGCGTTGAGCAACTCCAGTCATTCGATTGTCTTGCCATCTAATTTCGGGCGTTCAAGTCTTCGAAGAATTGCCCCACTCACGGTAACGCGACAAGGCCGCGTTCGGAATACTAAAACTCAGCACCGCATGGTGCGAGCCACTTCGAACACGGCGAAAGTAGAGTATGGATCTGAGCAGATAAGACTGCCCCAGACCGAGCGGAAACTGATCCACTTGGCCACTGGTGCGATGATCGTAGAATATGCGCTCATGCCATTCGTTTCGCGCGGAACATTCAAACAAGACGCTGTTAATTCCCAGTTACTGCTAACCCCCTGTTATTGATAATCCCGACCTGATGACGAAAATCTATCACAATCCCAGGTGTACCAAATCACGAGCCGCCCTCGCGCTGCTCGAATCGCACGGTATCGAATTCGAGGTGATTAAATACCTTGAGGATCCACCAAGCGAAAAGGGACTTCGGCAGATCGTCAAAATGTTGGGAATCAAGCCGAAAGAACTGGTGCGCAAGGGTGAGAGCCTCTTCAAAGAACTGAGCCTTGGCAAGAAGGAGTTGGCTGATAAAGAGTGGATTGCGATCCTTGCAGAAAATCCGAAGCTGATCGAACGCCCCATCGTTGTTCACGAGGGGAAGGCCGCGATTGGACGGCCAACAGCAAACATCGAATCCATTTTAGATTCTTGATTCGGTGGGCCAGATGGTTCTTCCGAAGCTTATCGTCTTCGATTTGGACTTTACCCTCTGGGATTGTGGGGGTACTTGGTGTGACTGTTTGTCACCTCCATTCACGGTGAAGAACAATCGCATCTGGGATCGCGGAGATCGGCAAATCAGGCTCTACGAGGATGTGAGCGCGATCCTCGATCAATGCGACACAGACGGCGTGCCAATGGCATTGGCATCGAGAACGGAGCAGCCACCTTGGGCGCGTGAACTAATTGATCTGCTTGGACTTTCGCACCGCTTCGTTCATGCGGAAATTTATCCATCGTCGAAGCTTAAGCACTTTGCTGACATGCAGAAAGCGAGCGGAATCGATTTCGCTGAGATGCTGTTCTTTGACGACGAGATGAGAAACATACGCGAAGTAAGCAATCTGGGTGTGACGAGTATCCTGGTTAAGGAGGGGATCACGCGACAAATCTTTGAAGACGCACTTCGCAAGCATGCAGCCAATAGCGAACGACGTGACTGAATTTCGCACGAACGCTTCTTCGTCATGCGCGACGACAACCTGGAATGTCTGTCGAAAGTGTTTATGAAACGCAGAGCCAAACACAGAAAGCACAATTTGTCCTTTACCGACAGTGGTAATAAATCACCGAGCACAAGCTATTCGCGAAAGCCAGAGCAGGCAGATATCAACACACCGAGAAGGCGCAGTAAACGACAGGAAACAGGCGTTGATTATTACAACGTCGCCGCACATGTTCCGTCTCCCATCATTGAGTGGCTACCAGAGGCGTTATCGCGAGAGCCTTTTTTTAGGCGGCTCATCGCTCGGGCAGGATTGCCACCATCTCAAACAATCGAATTGAGGTACTCGCGGTCCAACAATTCGACTCTCGAAACATCTGCCCGTTCGTCAATCTTCAACGCAAGAGGGCAGATTATGCAAATGAGAAAGATGGACGCTGCCGACTTAATCTAGATAATTCAGTTTTCATTGCTTGGGATCCATCCTCCCGGCTGTTTGGTCGCGGTCGCCTGTGTGTCAGCATACCAAGCTCTAAGTTGCTTCTGCATGCTGGTAACACGCATGGGGTACTGCTCAGCAATGTTCGTTGTTTCTCCAGGATCGACTTCGAGGTTGTAGAGTTCCGCTCGGGGGTTCTCGAACGATCCTGGCCTGGCCTTGGGGTGTAGCACCACCAACTTCCATTTGTCTTGTCTGATGGCTTCACTACGTCCGCCTCCGTTCGAAAGAGAGGCCCAATACAGTGGACGTGTTGCCAAACTTTTATTGTTGAACACGATCTCACGAAAGCTAACTCCGTCGAGATCAACGTCGCACTCGGCTTCCGCCAAGTCGAGTAATGTGGGCATGACATCAATGCTGATCAGCGGCTGATTGGAGGATGAGCCAGCTTCAATTTTTCCTGGCCACCAAGCGATCGCCGGAACTTTGTGCCCACCTTCATAGATCGATCCCTTCCGCCCGCGGTAATCATCTGAATCCGGCCAGTCGCCCGCCGGTCCGTTGTCGGAGAAAAACAGCACGAACGTGTTATGATCGATTCCCAATTCAACAAGTGTCTTCCGTATCTGACCGACACCCTCATCCAGCGGCGTGGTCATCCCTCTGAATTTTGCAATTCGCTGTTCCGCGGTGTGCTCCTGCCACTTCCAACGTTCCCATTTATCAACCGTGCGGCGTACCGGATCGCCGGGCACCTGAACGGGATTGTGTATCGCTTCGTGAGCCACGTAAAGGCAAAACGGCGCGTCATTTTTTGCGTGGCGGCGAATGAATTTGTCGGCATATCGATTCACCAAATGAGTGGTATAGCCGTCTTCAACAGTTTCCTGGCGACCATGCCACCAGTCATGTCGGTAGTGATCCCCGACGTGACTAACAAAGTCAATGTTGCCGCTGTGGTAGCCAATGAAATCATCAAAGCCGTGACTCTGAGGGTGGTAGTCGGGAGAATTCTGCGGATAGCCCTGATGCCACTTCCCAATGATGCCGGTGGAATAACCTACCTTCTGCAATACCTCGGCAAACGTCATTTCGGATGTCTGCATCCCTTTGCGATGTTCGGGATGGTCACCGCGAGGGTGAATGACTGCTTCAATCCCTGCACGCTGCTGATATCGGCCGGTCAGCAAACCGGCACGAGTAGGCGAGCATACAGTACCTGATGAATGAAAGTCGGTTAGACGCATGCCTTCTGCAGCGAGCCTGTCGATCTCAGGCGTTTCGAAGTACGGATTCCCAAAGCAACTAACACCTTCGTAACCCATGTCATCCACCATGATGATGACGAAGTTAGGTCGATCCTGGACATGCGCCATCGAATCGCTATCGCACAGCAAACCAAGCAGCAAAACGGCCAGCAGAAAGTAAAACTCGCCCCAAAGGCAACCTGTCTCTTTCATCGATTCATCTGAATTGGAGTAAGTTGGAAGTTCAAGCGAACGGTGCAGTGCAGAAAATTTTACCAGATCTTTCTTCGACCGTGATCTTGTTCTCGATCGCCCGAACTTGTACGCCGATTCAAATGGCGGCTGGATGAATGCCGCACCACCGAGAGAGAACTAGCAATTCACTGAAAAAGCGAAATCGTTACTGAAAAAGCTTGAAACGCATGAGAGCGAAAAAGTGCGATGGAAGTTGACGATATTCGACAGGGGGAAGCAGAACGGGGACAGGCATTGAATGCTTGACAGATCTTTGTAGGGCGTTAGCATGCCCAGCATCTGAGGGCAG
>JBMYRF010000026.1:106390-114459 GCA_049602075.1 Rubripirellula sp. | reverse complement strand
CTGGCTCCTCGGTCGCCGGTGCTGGCTCCTCAGTCGCCGGTGCTGGCTCCTCGGTCGCCGGTGCTGGCTCCTCAGTCGCCGGTGCTGGCTCCTCGGTTGTCCCGCCGGTCGGCAATTGTAGACTCTCTTCTTTGGCACCCTCTTGGCTGGAGTCCTCACCAGAGACGGTTTCGCCACCAACTTCTGGCAGACTAATTCCGCCCTCTAGATCGCGTTCCTCTGACGCTCCTTCCATCGCACCCTGGAGAATGGGAAGGTCAAAACCGGGGAGGCCGGGAATCGTGGTGGAGGGTGGTAACGAAGGATCGGCGGGCGAAGGGACGGCTGGCGAGAAATCTTGATCAGCAAACCAAGTCATGAACGCCTCTGTTTCGGGTTTGCTCAAAGCTTCGATTCGGCTATTTGCAAGCTCAACCATCGCCTCGGATTCATTGGCCGCTTTGACCGCCTCGTAGGCTTCTTTTGCCCCCTCAAGATCGCCAAACGCCTCCTTACTCTGTGCGATTCCAAGATTCGCGCGGGAAACCAGCAACCGGTCTTTGCCAGTTTCCAAAACCTTCTCAAAAGCTGATTGAGCATCTTGGAACAGGCCTTCAGCTTCCTTACGATCGGTATATAGCGCCCGCATTCCGTCAACCAAATAGCCTTGACCCTGGTAGAGCCGTGCCCATTGCCCAGCGATGGTGCTAGGGAAACTATCATTTATCCTCGCCAAAACTTCAGCGTCTTGTTTTCCTGCCCCTTCAATCAATTCCAGCGTCGCTTCACTTCGATTTCCCGTTTGCTGGCTCGAGTAAAAGGCATACCCAATGAACGCGACGAACAGAACGCCAACTGCAACCGCAATTAGACGCGAGTGAGGCTCAATCGATTTGTTGATTTTGTTGAGGTAGACCGCCAGGTCATTCTGTTGCAGCTCGTGACGACGTTCAGTCTTCATTGGATTTTGGGTCGATTGGAGTTGGGGCTCGATCCTGCTGCTGGTGTTTAGCCAGAAGGGGATAACAAATCGGAAAATGCACTCATTGCCGCCTTTCGCTGCGGTCCAGAAGTATAGGAATCGGCGGAGTTTAGCGTCAATAGAGCCAGATTTTCACTGGTTCAGTGACATTGGTTCGGTGGTGCAGGCGACATTTCGTGGTTCCGTGGCACAGAGAGGATCGCGTGCCACAGGGACCATCGCCTGGCACAGGGGCCTTGGTACCGGGTCAATCGTCATTGTCACGCGTCAGGTGACCGCTGCGATTGATCGCCAAAAGCAGCCACATCATGACAGTCATGCTACCGACAACCCCGATCAGGCCCAGCAGGCTAATATCCTGCATTTGCAGCACGCTGGGTGTGGGAAACAGTAGTGGCGGGACTTTCATGGCAAGCATCAAGGCGGAGCCTAAGAAAACGGCACTGGCCATCAACCCGAGCACCATGCGGTTAACAGTGGGCCCAAGACGCTGGTGTTCGAGCGTCATTCGGACCTCGCCGCGCCGTGCTTGCCGGAGCAATGAGATGACCTCATCGGGTGCCGCCTCGAGGAAATTTTCGGCTTCCAGGTAAATTCGTCGAGCTTGCCGAATCCGCCGTTTGGGGCTCAGGCGACGAACCATCGTCTGCCGCACAAATTTGCGAACGACCTCGAGCGAGTCAAAACTTGCTCCCAACTCCCGCAGGGTTCCTTCCAAGGAGATCAGCATTTTCAGCAGCAAGGCCGATTGATTGGGCAACCGGATCGAATGTCGGTGCAACATCTCACTCAGATCGTTCAGCGCTCCGGTCATATCGAAGCTGCCGAGACTTTGGCGACCGTAAGTACCGATGAATTCAGCCACCTCGATCGCCAATGCTGATTCATCCAACGTCGGTGGCGGGTCTCCAATCCGCCGAATCAGACGCATTAATCGGTGCTGATCACCGGATGAAATCGCCACCAACATCTCCTCAATCGTCTCTCTTAGTGCCTCATCGATCCGACCGACCATCCCAAAATCAAGAATTCCCAGCTGCCCGTCGTCCATCACGACCAGATTGCCACTGTGAGGATCGGCATGAAACATTGCCTCGTCGAACAGCATGGTCAGATAAACGCCGGCGATGGTCTCAGAGAGCTTTCGTTTCCGATTTTCCCGCTCCGATCGCCGCTGTCGACTGCCTGCCGGCGGTCGGGTAATTGGCTTGGAAGTCCGGTTAGGAGCGATCGATGGGCTAGCTTCCTGAGATTTGTGATTCCCAGAATTTTCGATTTCAGCACTCAGTGGCGATCCCGATTCCGTACGACGGTCACTCTCGTTGGAATCGCCGGAGAGTGACTCCGCGGTCGCCGCAGGTAGAACGCTCGTAAGGTCGGGGGACGATACCTCGGGAGACAATTCAGCCTCGGGAGACAATTCAGCCGATTTGTCTTCCCCGCTGCGGTGTGTCTTGGGCGACCCTGCGTCGTTCCTCAAAAAGGCTTCCAGCGGTTGGCCGAGCAATTCATCCATCACCAAGACCCGCTGGGTGCAAAGCTCCGTGAACGGGCGAGGGATGACCACGTCAGCTTGGCGATTCCGAAAGATCTCGGCGAAATGCTCGAGGTTCTGCCGCTCGCGAGTGAAATCGAGCTCCCGCATGATCATCGGAGCCAATTGCCGAACCATGTCAGAGGGGCCCCAGGCGGCGAGAGCATCGACGCGTTCGGCAAGTTGCGCTAATCCAACGAGCACTTCAACGTCTTGCCGCATGGTGCGATCGATATCATGACGCTGAACTTTGATGACCACTTTGGTCCGGTTATTCAATTCCGCCCGATGGACTTGTCCGATCGATGCAGTCGCCAGGGGAATTGGATCAATGGAACGAAAATGGCGCTGGTAGTCATCCCCGAGTTCCTCGCGAAGCGTTGCCCGAACCTTTTCAATTGGATCGGGTGGGACGTTGATTCGCAAACGCTTCAACTCCTCACCGAGTGCCGGCCCGACCAAATCAGGCCGCCCGGCCAGTACTTGCCCCAATTTAATGAAGGTTGGCCCCAAATCGGTCAGCGCCATTCGGACGCGTTGTTCACGTGAGTAATTTGACAGGGGCACACCCCCGCGATCCTTCAATGCATCGCGGAATGGTAGGTGAAAATGAGTTAACCAATCGGCCAATCCGTACCGGCGCAGCACGGCCAGGATCTCACGCCACCGCCTCAGATTGCGGTACAGTTGTGGAATCGCCGTGATTTTCATGGATTGGTTTGAAAGCGAGCAGTCCGAAAGAAACTGGGGCGTAAGGATTCGTCGGCAGCAAATCGCCTGTCCCGCGATTTTGGCGAGTTCCCGATTTGCCGTCAGCTGCCGACTGGCGGGTTACCAAAATGACTCGCCGAACAAAAAACGATTGGCTCGGCAAAGCTGCTCGCTATTTTGATTGCTAAGATGCATTCGGTGTGAAGCGATTAATCTTTTCTCCTCTTTAGTCTTAGTCGATTGTTAAATTGGGTAGCCCCCCTAACGCTCACCCTCGAATTGGTGGGCGTTAGCGTATCGATTGCAGCGATTCTAGGCATCATTGGGGCTTGGGCGGGCTCGGTACTACAATCTGGTGGAAGGCTATCTCGCTCGATTGCGGTGATGCTGGTCGGCGGTTTGCTATTCGCCGTGGGGCTACCGCTGGTGTTACATGCCGGTGCTTGGGAATCGACCGCCGGCAAATTCGGCTGGTTGATGCTGACTCAAACTGGAGCTCGCGCCTCGGGGACCGGCCAATATGGAATTTTTTCAGGCCTGATCGCGGCAGGATGGATCCACGGGCTATACGGCGCCGCCATCGTTACGCTAACAACTTGGCATGGGGTTCGCAAAACGCCCCCGGCGATGATCCAGCAGAGTCGAATGGATTTGTCGCCAATGGCGGCTTGGTGGCGTGTTCGACTCCCGATAGCGGCACCATGGTTTTTGCTTGGCTTGCTACTAACGGCCTTGTTGGCTGCCAGTGAAATGACGGTGGCCGACCTGTATGGTTTTCGCACGGTCGCCGATGAATTCTACCTGTTTTACGCGACCACACCATCTTTATTGTCGGTATGCATGGCCTGTGCTCTGCCATTGGTGATTTCGGCATCGCTGGTGGGGTGGATGCTTGCAGGTCGACGCCCGTACCTTGCAACCCAGAGCGACCAAGGTCAAACCGCTGCCGAAGCTTATCCGCCACTTGTGACTGGCTTGGCCGGCCTGGTTGGGCTCGCCCTTGTTTCGCTGATTGTCGGGGTGCCGTTGATTGGTTTACTGATCAAACTTGGTCATGAAGTGGTCGTGGTAGATGGAACCGTCGAGGCAAGCTGGTCATGGGGAGAGTCGGCCACTCGTCTGCTCTCAGCCCCACGTGATTTTCGATCGGAATATCAGTGGACGGCAATCATCGCCCTACTCGCCGGCGGTTGCTCGCTGTTGATCGCGTTGCCATTGGCATTGCTGGGTCGGACAAATGCCCACTGGGAACCTTGGCTGGATGGGGCAACGATCATCGCCTTCGTGATTCCCGGGCCAATCGTCGGGATGGCCGTGGTTTGGGTTTTTCAACGCTCTATACCGGGGCTTAGTTACCTGTACCAGCAAACCTTGCTGCCAACCTTGATCGCGGTATTGGTGCGAGCAGTCCCCGTTTCTTACTGGGTGTTGCGTTCCTCGTTTCGAGGTATTTCCGATTCCATCATGGACACGGCTCGCTTGGATGCCTCGCCAGTACACCGCTCTTTTGCCATCTATCGCCCCTTGCTGGCACGCGGGTGGTTTGCCGCATCCTTGGCAGGGGCTTTGGTCGCATCTGGGGACCTTCCCGCGACGCTGCCCGTAATCCCACCTGGGGTAACCACGGTGGGGACCCGTCTGTTCGGCCTGCTTCACAGCGGTGCCCGTTACCAAGAAGCCGCATTGTCGATATGGTACGTGTTGGCTGTTGTCTTAATCTCGTTCCTTTTTGTTCGCCTGACTCTGGCGTCCAAGGTAAAATCGAGTTGAGACGTCAGCGAACTTTTCTTTCCTCTTGCTGCGTAGGGAATCCATGCCAAGGTTGGTGATCCTCTTCTTGACTTCTCTTGCTGTATGGTCCCTCGTCCCGGGGACCGATTTGGCCTACGGGTACGAAACGGTCACCTTCCGCGACGGAGAGGAAGAGCAAACTGTGGTTGCCAAGATCATGGTGGAGGCCCAAGACGGTGGATTGATGCTCTGTGCAGAGGATGGTCACATCTGGACGTTGCAGCCGGAGCAGATCTTGTCACGTGAGTCGAATGATCAGCCGCTTGTGCCGATCACTGATGATGAGATGGAAAGACGATTGCTTGCCGAACTCGGCGATGGATTTTCAATCTATCGCACACAACATTATGTCGTTGCCTACAACAGCAGCGAGGCTTACGCCCGTCAGGTCGCTGCGATGTATGAGCAGTTATATCGCGGCTTTTTCACGTACTGGAAAAACCAATACTGGAAATTGCCCGAACCTGAATACCCACTGGTCTCGGTCGTGCTTCGAAATCATGATGCATTTCTGAAGTATGCAACCAAAGATATTGGCGAGACGGCTAATACCGTGATCGGTTACTACCACTTAGCCAGTAATCGCATGATCACTTTCAATGTGCCTGACTTTGAACGTAACGTTTCAACCATCATCCACGAGGCGACCCACCAACTCGCTTACAATTGTGGACTTCAGGCTCGGTTCGCTGACAATCCGCTGTGGGTCAGCGAAGGGCTTGCAACTTTTTTTGAAGCCCCCGATCGACGGAACCCAACACGCTGGCGAAATATCGGGCGGGTCAATCAAGTCAACCTACTTCGTTGGCGACGTTATGCTCCCAACCGCCCTGCCGAATCTTTGGCAACGCTGCTCGCCGATGACCAAAGGTTCCGAAGTCCAGCTTCGGCTGCTTCCGCTTACGCGGAGTGCTGGGCGTTGACCTATTTTCTTATCAAAACCCGCAGAAAAGAATACGTGGAATACCTTCGAACCCTCAGCAAGGGTCGACCGCTGGCCGAGAAAAGCCAAAAGGAACGGATCGAGCTGTTCGAACAAGCCTTCGATACTACGCTTGCCGAACTGGACAAAGACTTCGTCACATTTCTTCGGCGAGTTCGGTAGCGGCCCGAGTTCGGTAGCGGCCCGAGTTCGGTAGTGAATCGTGCTCAACTGAAAACAGCATTCCACACAAACCAGTTTGGCCATTCCACTCGCCAACCCGGTCCTAGCATCGTCGACCGCTCGCGTCCTCTGCAGTTGGACGGATCGAAGTGAACTCGCTCACCGCGATTGGAAACATCCCACCGGACGCAGCCAAGCGCTTTCGACTCAGGTCGACCTGAAAGGATCTTTCTGTCGCCCCAAGGCCGCCGCTATTGGTCGCTGTAGACCAATGTGCTGGCTTCCTTCGTGACGGGAACTTTGCTTTGGTCACTCACGATTACCGCCTTCACCAAATGGGTTCCTGCGGCGGTTCCGCGAAGACGAACACTAAATTTCAGCTCCTCTCCTGGTGCCAGGTTTGGACGTGGCTGAAAGGCGATCAGACCGCGACCGTCGGTTCCCGCTTCACTGTCGGCACTGATCAGTTCCAAACCTTGCGGCACTTGCAACTGCACGCGAATGTTACTGTCGGCTTTGGAGCCACTATTGGTGACGCGAACTTGATAATTTGTTTCGGCGCCTAATTCGATCGGCCCTCCCGCATTGGAAATCTCGAAGCTTAGTGCCGCAAAACCTTCAACCATCGTTTTTTGTTCGCCCTTCGCGGTGACACCCAGATCAGCTCGGGCATCGATCAAAATCGCTTGCTCGCCCTCCTCGACTGGCAGCAGCGTGAGCGGTACCGTTCCCGATTGGCCAGCGGGTAGCTGAGCAAGCGACCAGAATACCGAGTGACGCGTCGGATCGTATTGGCCCTCGAAATCGGTGCTGACGAATTTCAGCCCGCGGGCGAGTTGAACGCCGACTTCAACGTTGGTGGCGTCAGCGGTCCCCGCGTTCGCTACATCAATTTGGTAGGTGGTCGAACGTTCGAGGTAACGCTTGGCCGGGCCCTTAATAGCGACTCGCAAGTCAGGTGCAATAACTTGCACCGTAACGGTATTCTCGGCAGTTAAACCATCTTCACCTGTCAAGCGAATCGTGTTCTGAATCACTCCCGGAGCGACAGCGCGAAGTCGCAGTAGCTGTTTGCGTACCTCACCAGCCGCTAGCGTGCCCAGGGCATTATCAAGCTGGCGGCCCTTGGGATGATCGAGTCCTTCCGGAACATCCTCTTGCAAAATCACGCCATTCGCATCGCCACTGCCAGGATTGGAAACCTCCAATTCGATTTCTAATTGCTGGCCGATCAGCACCTTTTCTGGAGCATTTTGCGTAACTTTCAGCTCCGGGCGTGTGGCAATCGTTCGCACAGACGCAGCCGCTTCAAAGCTCACACGCGCGACACTTCCTAACTCGCCTTCTTGTTCTGGGACCAATTGCATCGTCAGAGTGCGTTCGTCGCCGGCGGGCATCGACCCAAGTTGCCATACCAGCAGGCTACCCTGCTGGACTGGGGAAGGTGAAGCGTCGACCAGCCGCATGCCAGCGGGAATACGATCCTGCACTCTTACATCCAGTGCTTCAACGGTCCCTACGTTTTGAACTTGAATGACAAAAGCGGCAGGCTTACCAACCTTCACTTCGGCCGGAGCCCGTTTTTGAATGACAACACTTGGCGTTTGCGCGCCCTCCAGACGACGCTCTCCGGGGGCGTCTACGGTTGCACTCGGAGTGATCGGCAAAGCACCGAGCGGTTGCTCGATCGCGGGCGGATAGCCGGGTGCGTTTGAGCCGTTAAGTGGACTCGACTGACCAGGCAAACTGGCTGTCCGTGCGATTGGCTGCTGATTCAAATCGGGCTGCCCAGCAACTGTCGTGGCCGGCGTTACCGTATTGATCGAAGGTGAACCAGTGATCGAAGGTGAACCAGTGATCGAAGGTGAACCAGTGATCATTTGACTCGAGCCGTTATTCGCAACCGGTGGGTTGCCGAGCGAATCCACCGCAGTCGGAAACGAAGGCTGAGCAATCTGGGCAGCAGG
>JBMYRF010000026.1:0-106293 GCA_049602075.1 Rubripirellula sp. | reverse complement strand
ACCGCGCAAGGCATTCATGTCGGTTGCATCTGAGCGAAGCAGATTGGCGGGGCCCCCGGCCGAATCGCTTGCTACGATGGCGACGCCAGTTGCGACAGCGGCGGCCGCTGCCGCTTCTTCGGCAATCTGCGGTTGAACGTTTGATAGGTTGGCAACGTCCTGGGTTGCTGCTGGTCCGACACTCAGACCCTGACTTAGAACGGATGGCGGATCAGCCGCTGTTGGTGTTGCAAACACCGATGGGGCAGCATGCTCGCTCGCACCAACAGATAAGTCGGCTGCCGGACCAAGTTCGGCTGGGATTCCCATGGCAGCCGGCGGACCTGACATAGCTGCACCCAATGCAGCTTGAGGTGCCAGCCCTGAAGGCGACTCAGCTGCCAGTGGACTTCCAAGATCAGCTTGAGGAGGAGCATCTGCGACGGGCAGAGCCATGGCCGGCGCCTCGCTTGCAGTTGTGTTTTGGGAGGGCGTTGGATTGTCGGCAGGCGGCATACTCCAGCCGACCGGTGCAGAACTTGACAATTCCGAACCAGCTTCCTCCGCCGAATCGGCGCTCAAGGAAGCGGGCAACTCCATACCGATTCCGGCAGGTTCTGTGTGCTGCACCAACTGGACGGACCGCTGTTGGCCGGGAGACGGCTGATCTGGGATCAATCCGCTCGCCATTGTCGCCAGTGAACGCGACTCAGGAGCGGGAATTTCGTCGGATAATTGGCCGGCGGCCAACTGCCCCTCGATGGGGGCGACAGGCTGTCCGAGCGATGGCGGATTCGCCGACCAGTTGACGGAGTGGTCTTGGCGATCCTTTTGGGCCAAGGCTGCAGCGTAAACTCCGGACAATATGGTGGCACCACCGATCGCGGCACGGACGCCGAACGACTTCCCAAACGATTTCATGGATCGCATTCCTTTGCGAGACTTCTTAACCAGCCTTTCCGTTAGCAAATCGAGGGTGCAGATGGAAAGAGCAAACTGTTTTGCATCAGGAGACGGCTAGTTTCACGACCTGTTCCAAGCGTGTTCGCAGGTGGTCCATTTGATCTTCGCTCAATTTTTGACCGAACAGGCTGGCTACGTGCAATCCAGCAATCATTACGAAGCCGATGGGAACCAAAGCAAACGCCCAGGGCTGTATTTCCATGACCCACTGCACATAGCCGTAAATGAAACAGCTGCAGATGAAAAATGTGGCAACCAGATAGACAGCCATCACCATGGTCCACACTTCGGGACGCGGCGAGAATCGGCAATAGACTTCCGAGCCCGAACCATGTTCGGCCACGTGTGCATTGAGATGTGGCGACCAGAAACGCTGTCGTTGTCGCGGCACTTTGACGTCGATGCAGTGTCCTGCTGAGGCGATTTCCGAGACGTCATCCAGTGCCGACTGATTTCGCAGAACCGTCCGAACCCGACTCATTAATTCCTCTGGTGGAATATCGAGCTCCAATTGAAACGTCGGCTTTAGCTTCAGCGATTTCATTGTTCAATCTCTGCACCGCGTTTTCTGGGCAGCCGCGGGAGGTTGATTTTACAACAATTCGCGGGCAGAGAGGGCTGTTTGCCGTACTTGGTCGCGGTCGGAGCCGGTCACGGTCAAATGCCCCATTTTACGAGCCGGTTTTGGCGTCCGTTTGCCGTACAGGTGGAGCCGAACGCCTTTTTTTTCCAGCATTCGATCCCAGCTGGGTGCTTGGCCATCGCCTCCCCAGCAATCACCGAGCAAATTGGCCATCGCTGCCGCGGGGCATTTCATCGCAGTACTGCCCAGCGGCAAATTGCAGATCGCTCGCACATGCTGTTCAAATTGACTAGTTTCGCAGGCTTCGATCGTCAGGTGCCCTGAATTGTGTGGTCGCGGGGCTACTTCATTGATCATGACATCATCGCCGATGACGAAGAATTCAACACAGAGCAAGCCGATGACATCGAGTACTTCTGCGGCCGCAGTCGCAACCCGAATCGCCGTTTCGGAAACCGACGCGGAAATTTTGGCGGGAAGCGTTGTAACGTCCAAAATGTGATTGGCGTGTTCATTTTCAAAGACAGGAAAGCACTGGATTTCACCACTGGGGCGTCGCACCACCACAACGGAAACTTCTTTTTCGAACGAGATGAATTTTTCAGCGACCCAATGGTCGCATTCATCCCAAGGCACCTCTTGTGCTTGTTCGGCGGAATCAAGTTTGTATTGCCCCTTTCCGTCATAGCCGCTGCGGGCCGTTTTCAGCACGAGTGGCCAGCCGATTTTTTCAGCGGCATCCATCAGAGATTGACGATCGGAAACGTCTGCAAAGGGCGTAACCGGCAAACCAGCCGATAGGAATGTCGATTTTTCTCTTATCCGATCTTGAGCCGTGGCCAGCACGGATGCAGCTGGGTAGGTCGGCGCAAATCGACTGCAGCGGGCAATCGTCTCAGCGGGAATGTTTTCGAATTCCAGCGATATCACGTCGCACTGTTCAGCGAACCGATCGATCGTGTCGTGATCGTCAAGCGGTCCGATGACGTGGCGATGGGCAACTTGAGCGGCGGGATCATCAGCCGTATCGCACAAAACAACGACGTCGTAGCCCATCGTGGAAGCCGCCATGGCAAACATGCGGCCAAGTTGTCCGCCCCCAACCATGCCCAGCGTGGAGCCAGGCAAAAAGACCTGTTGAGAACGATCCGTTGTCATGTCCCCCCGAGACTTCATCACCTATAACTCACTTGATTCTAGAACTGCTTCGGTTTGCTTATTTACGAATGCTTCCAGGCGTACTTTGAGTTCACCGTCCTGCAACGCGAGAATCCTTGCTGCCAAGATCGCGGCGTTCTTCGCCCCCGAGGAACCAATCGCCATCGTGGCGACGGGAATCCCGCCAGGCATCTGGACGATCGACAGCAGCGAATCGAGTCCCTGGAGGGCACGGCTTTGGACTGGTACACCAATTACCGGCAAAATCGTTTCGGAGGCGACCATGCCAGGCAAGTGAGCCGCGCCGCCAGCTCCGGCGATGATCACCTGCAATCCACGGGCCGCCGCACCGCCCGCATAGGCGACCATTCTGGCAGGGGTACGGTGCGCGGAGACGACCAAATCCTCGTGAACTATCCCGAGCCCATCGAGGACCGCGGCAGCCGGTTGCATGGTTTCCCAATCATTACGGCTTCCCATGATGACGCCGACCTTCGCATCGGTATCGCCAAAGTTGGTTCCACTCATCATTTCCCCCCAGGGCAAAAACGAAATGTGTTTAAGCACAGTTTGTACGACAGACGTCAGTCGGAGGGTAGGGAGTGCGTTTCGATTCGTCGCTCCCCGCAGACTCTCATTTCAAGCCTTCAGTCCACCACTTCCAGATCCTCGGCGGCGAACGCCAGACGAAAGCTATGTTCTTCCTCGTCAAATTTCACACGGGCGATCCGTTTCGGACCGCGCCCACTGACGTCGACGATAGTGCCTTCCCCATACTCGACGTGCCGGACTTGGGTACCCTCGCGATAAACGGACAACGGTGTCGATTTCCGGGCCATCAGTTCGGCGGCAGTTTGCAATCCACTCTGAAGACTGCTTCCGCTCCCTACCTTGGTAGCCGCCGCCGATTTGGCACCTCGCGTCTGGTCACGTTCAACCTCCTGGTTGTATTCCGAGTCATCTTCGACAGCTGAGCTTTGGCCAATCGTTTCGCGAACCTGTGAATCGTTTTCATCCGGAAGGTCCCACGAATCGGGATAACTCTGGTCCATCTCATCGTCAAACCAATCTTGTTTGGGCGACGATTCGACTCGGCTCATCTCGGTCAGCGGCAATTCGTTGAGGAATGGGCTCGGAATCACCGGACGCACATCCCCCCGCATGGCTCTTCGCTTACAGCAACTGAGCTGCAATTGCTCTTTTGCCCGCGTGATCCCGACAAACAACAGACGGCGTTCTTCCTCCACTTCCGATTGAGTGCTCTTCGAGCGACTGTGGGGCAGCATGTCGTCTTCGACACCGATAATGAAGACGCGAGGAAACTCGAGTCCCTTTGCCGCGTGCAACGTCATCAACGTGATGCGGTCGTTCTCGTTTTCAAAAGCATCGGTATCCGCCACCAGAGCGACCTGTTCCAAAAAAGCATCCAGAGAACCATCTTCGGGGTGCTGACGATCAAATTCGACAGCGGCCGTGATCAATTCATCGACATTCGCCATCGGAGAGGTGTCTTGCTGCTCAACTGCCGTTTTCTCGAGATATGCTTCATAGGCTGTTTCCTCGACCAAATATCGCAACAAATCCTCCAGCGGAGCGGTCGCCTTGATCTGCAAATGATCGTAGAGACGCACGAATTTTGCGACCATCGAGGCGGAGCGTTTGGCTAACCCCTCGATTTCATTTGCCCTTCGAGCCGCTGAGAGCATGGGGATACCCTCCGAGTCCGCGAAGGCACGAAGCCGGCTAATTGTTTTTGCGCCGATTCCACGCGTGGGAACATTGATGACACGGGTCAATGCGACATCATGAGATGGGTTGTTGATCAAATGCAAATAAGCAAGTAAGTCCTTGATTTCACGTCGCTGATAAAATTCCAATCCATTGACGATCTGGTAGGGCAGGCTGTGACTGCGGAGTGCATGTTCCAGCGAACGTGTCATCGCGTTCATTCGATAGAACACGGCAAAATCGCTCGGCCGCATACTTTGCCCCATGATTGCCGATGCGATTTCACTCGCGATCGCGTCGGCCTCCTGATAGCCGTCCTCGTAAAACCGCAGCACGACCGCGTCGCCCTCGGGATTATCGGTGAAGAGGTCTTTCTGCTTGCGCTGCGTATTGTGCCGAATCAACTGATCAGCCACCCGCAAAATATTCGGAGTGCTGCGGTAGTTCTTTTCCAATCTAACCGTCGTCACGGACGGATAATCTTTTTCAAAATCAAGAATGTTATTCAGATCCGCACCGCGCCATCCATAAATGGATTGGTCAGGATCACCGGTGACCGCCAGATTCGGACAGTCGATCGACAACGCGCGAACGATTGCATATTGAGCAAGGTTTGTGTCTTGGTATTCATCGACCAAGATGTATTTGTGGCGTGCATCAAGCTCCGCTCGCACTTCGGGGTTCTCACGCAGCAAGCGAGCGATGTGCAACAGCAAATCATCGAAGTCGACCGCGTTCGCGGTCAGCAAATGCTGCTGATAGACCGGATAGACACGAGCCGCGATCGCCTCCCGTGGACGCAAAGCCTGACCTTCCATCATCTCGGGAGAGGTCAATCGGTTTTTGGCGTGACTGATGGTGGCGGCGATCTGGTCTGGGGAAGCGTGCGTTGTCGAAACGCCCGCTGCCTCGATCGCCCGCTTCATCGCCTGCTTGGAATCGGAAGTGTCATAGATCGAGTAGTTTTCGGACAACCCGACCATGGGTGCCAGACGCCGCAAATGCTGAGCACAAAAACGATGGAAGGTTCCCATCCAGACCGGTTGGTTGGGCGCCAACGTGTCGACCCGCGTTCTCATCTCGTCGGCTGCTTTATTCGTGAACGTCAACGCTGCGATTTGCCAAGCGGGGATCCCGTGCGCCAGCATATTGGCGATCCGGTGCGTCACGACGCGAGTTTTTCCTGATCCGGGACCCGCCAAAATAAGCATCGGGCCGTCTAGGTGACGAACCGCCTTGGTCTGGGCATCGGTAAGACCTTCGAAAATGGCATCCATCGCTGCTAGCTATTTCGTCCGTGCTCGGTCGGAAAAAAACGTAAGCCGACCACTAATATAGCGGGCAGCATTCACATTACGCCAGAACCGAGCAGTCGCCCTTCCCGTCTTCTATTTCCTCTCACAACTCCTCCAATTCAGATCAATGGCTTGGAATCAACGGCAGCACCTATTCCGAATCGGTAAACCGGTGAGAGATTGCTGATTAAGATTGCCTTTTCAGCGTCTTTGTTTGCTTTGCACTTGTCGCGATCATCCATACGATGGCTCAAACCGTTTACCACAGGGGCGGATGCCGGACCAGGAAGAAAACGTGTAGGCTAAAAGCGGCAGATATCGTGCGAAGCGGAGTTTGCAACCCAAGCGGTATGCTAGCGGCACATTTGTTCTGACGATGCTTAGTAAACCTCGACCCTCTGGATCTGTTATCTTTCGGGGCAGACGACTCGACAAAAGGAATTCATCTTCATGGCAGGCAAAAACGTCCTCGGTGGCGATTTAATCGTGTGCGGCACGGATCCGATGACCGGATTTTACCGGGATGGATGTTGCAATACCGGCGCACAAGACGCAGGACTGCATGTCGTTTGTGTCGAGGTCACCGCTGAATTTTTGAAATTCAGCAAAGCTCGCGGAAACGACCTAGTGACCGCCAACCCGATGTATCAATTCCCAGGATTGGTTCCTGGAGATCGGTGGTGCTTGTGCGCGGCCCGCTGGAAAGAGGCTTATGACGCCGGCATGGCCCCGCCTGTCCTGCTTGAAGCATGCCATATCTCGACGCTTGAATTCGCAAGCTTGGAGGAACTGCAGGAGCACGCGATCTAGCAGTTATGTGACCGCTTGAGAACGAATGGTGACGACCGCTAAGTGATTTACAACCGTTGAATTTAGGCTCGTTCTTACTCGCATCCGCTGGACTCTCGGCACACCGCTCGCGTGGAACGTCAAATCCTCAAGCCGATGTGAGCTAGGGGGCGGTAACTGCCTCGTCGGTGTTCATCAAGGCTCTCGCGACCAGGGTCCAGGGCTCTTGGTGTTCGGCCTGCTTTTCATAAAAAGCAACGATTGCTCCGAGTTCGGTCTTGTCGGGCTGGCGAATCAGAATGGCGCGAAACAAACGTTCGGCAATCACACTTGGATCAGCGTTTATGGGCAGGGCACGCAGGGTCGATTCGGCCATTCCTCGGGCGATTTCGACATACATCTGATCGTTCAACAAAGTAAGTGCCTGCAAAGGTGTTGTACTTCGCTCGCGTCGTGCAGCACATATTTCGCCAGTCGGGGCATCAAACGTCGTGTAGGCAGCGAACGGTGCGGTACGACGGCTGAACGTGTAAAGCGAGCGGCGGTAACGATCGCCCCCCGGTGAGACCGGCCATGCAGGGCTGCCATAGGCCAGCGCGGTGACGCTTTTAGGTTGCGGTGGGTAAACACTCGGGCCACCAACTTGCCGCGTTAATAAGCGAGAGGCGGACAAAAACGAATCACGAATTTGTTCGGCATTCAACCGGCGATGCGGAAACGTCGACAGCAAACGATTACTCGGGTCGCTACTCGGTGTTTGGCCCACGACTTGTTGATAAGCAGCAGACAATACAATCTGTCGGTGCAGTCGCTTGAGCGACCAGCCACTGTCACGCAGATCGGTCGCCATCCAATCGAGTAGCTCCGGGTGGGAAGGTGGTTTACTTTGGGTTCCAAAATCGCCTGCTGTATCCACAATCCCAACACCGAAAAATTCTCGCCACGAACGATTTACCGTGACTCGCGCCGCCAACGGGTTCTCGGGACTAACCAGCCAACGAGCCAATTCCAGCCGATCAGAAGCCTGGCTTTGCGAGCGGAAAGCAACCGGGACGCCCGGCTGAACCATTTCCTGCGGTTGCAAGTACTCGCCGCGTTGGTGCCGACTGGTAGAACGATGATCCTGTGGTTCGCGTTGCCGCATTCCCAGGGTGCGGACCTGAGAAGGTATCGCTCTTTCCAACTGTTGAATCGCCTTGCGTTGCTCTGCTAATTCCGCAGCACTTCGTAAGAAATCACGTTGCAGCAGTGCGTAATCTTCAGGAACCAGTTTTGTCAGTTGAGCGTCGGACGACCAATTATAAAGGGCGGGAGAAAGCTGAGACGCCTTGGCCGCGACCGAACCGCTGGAGAGTGAAAAACGAAAATGCCCCAGCCCCGCCGCAAAATGACGCTCGAAAAGCATTTCGATGGTCAGAAGGCCAGGTTTCATAATCGGCTTGCTCAAGTTAGCGACCCACTGATTCGCTTTGCCCTCCGCTTGAGCTGTCGACCATCCGGTTGATCCTTCATCGTCCAGAACATTGGCAGCATTGGCATTGCCAGATCCGATCGCAATTTTGCCGTAACTGTGGGATGCATTCTCGAGTTTGATGGGCTCGCCGTCGAGCGTTACGTCGATTTCACTAAGAAAGAAATCGCCACGGCGACCCTCATAAAACGCCAGTCCAGGTCCACCCGCCGGGAGCGAAGGGTCGGGCAATACTTCCAAACGAAGTCCGTTCGCGCCGACCTGTTCCTCAGAGAGTTGGAACTCGAACCGATAAACTTCACGCTTGGTGACGTCGCCGCTGGCGAGGATCGAATCGTCCGAAAGCACGGTTAATTTCGGCATCGTCGATTCTAGCGATGTCGGCCGGAGACTCGACCAGACCCGGGCTGAATTCGCCCGATCTCGCAGCCAAGCAATGAATTTTCCCGCCAATGAATTTTCGTCGTACGTTTGGTCCTTTTGCAACTCCGCAAACGATGGGAGGTGCTCCGCAATTAACTCTTGTTCCATACGACTGATTTGACGCCGAAGTTCAACTTCTTTCTGATCACGCCGATCATCTTGCACGATGACCTCGGGTTCATCAGCTTGATTGAGAAGTGCTAGCAGGGAGTAATAATCGGCATGCGTGATCGGGTCGTATTTGTGGGTATGGCATTGCGCACATCCCACCGTCAGGCCCATCCAAACGGTCCCAGTAGTCGCCACCCGATCAACCAACGCGTAGTAGCGATACTCTTGAGGATCGATGCCCCCTTCTTCGTTCAACATCGTGTTGCGATGAAAGCCAGTTGCAATCCGTTGCTCATTGGTTGAATTGGGAAGCATGTCGCCCGCAAGTTGTTCGACTGTGAATTGATCGAACGGCATATCGTTGGCAATGGCATGAATTACCCAGTCGCGAAATGGCCAAATCGAACGTGGTCGATCTTTCTCGTATCCGTTGGTGTCGCTGTAGCGTGCCAAGTCGAGCCAAGGTCGGGCGAATCTTTCTGCGTAATCCGCCGAGGCGAGAAGTTGGTCTACCAGCTTGCGATAGGCGAGTGGATCGTCATCGAAAAGAAATTGATCAACCTGTTCGGGAGTCGGAGTCGTCCCGCAGAGGTCAAGGTAAAGACGCCGGATCAGTGTCGCTCGATTCGCTCGCGGGCTGGGACGCAAGTCGTTGCGTTCCATCTGCTGCAGCAAGAATCGATCGATTTCGTTTTGGCACCAAGCAGCATCCGTCACGGCTGGGGGCTTCGGCTTGGTTGGTGGGACGAACGCCCAATGCTTTTTGTATTCACCGCCCGCCGTGATCCATCGGCGTAAAATCGAGATTTCCTCCTCGCTCAATGGTTTAGTGGGAGGCATGCGTAAGTCTTCATCCTCACTGCTCACACGAATGAATAATTCACTCTGTTCGGGATTACCGGCCAGAAGAGCAGCGTACCCACCACGATCAAGGGTGGCATCTTCCTGCGAATCCAAACGCAAATCAGCCTCCCGTGCATTCGCGTCAGGACCATGACATTTGAAGCAGTGCTTCGCCAGAATCGGTCGAACCTCGTTGCCAAAATCGGGAACCGCTCCCTCCCCACCGGGTATATCACTGCCGGTACTGTTGGTTACCTTGCCGGAAGCAGGACTTCCGGCGCGGACCAACTGAACAGGCAGAGCGAGACAGACAACGGCTAAGAAAATGAGCGTTTTGATCATCTGCTCAGTTTAACCACCCACTGCGGGGACTACAGCAGGTATCTTTTTGCTGCGGCGAACTGCCACTCGCTTCAAGACGCTATCGGGCTTCACGCGCCTGCACCGCGCCGCCATAAATCTCGTGCGCCACTAAAGTCAACATGCCGAATAGCAACGGAAAAATGTAATAGAGCAGCCGAAAAATCAGCACCGAGGCAAGAACCGACTCCCCAACAGAATCTTTCAGTAGCGTCAGCAAGATAAGTTCCAGAACTCCCAGACCACCGGGAACCTGAGTCAACATCGACACTGCGATACCAACCAGGTAAGCCGCCAGCACAATGGCAAACGGGACCACCGAATCACCCGGCAGGACGAGGTAAAGCGCTGTCGCGGAGATCAACAAGTCAACCGCTGCGACAGAAGCTTGCACAGCCATCAAGCCGGGCTCCGGCGGACGGAGGTGAAGCTGTCCAATTGGCCACGGCTTACGCCACAAAAAGCAGACTATCAAATAGCCGATGGCCAGCGAAAGCAGGATGATGCCGAGGGTTCGTGTACCAAAGGGCAAGGAAACCTGCTCTGGCAGATCAACTGGTACCAAGACGAGCACCGTTCCTCCCAAAAACCAAAGCCCACTCCAAAACGTCAATCCGAGAATCGAAATCATTACCACGATCTGACTGGGAGACAGTCCCCACCGGGTGTAAAAACGAAATCGAATCGGCGTCGCCGCCAACAGCGTGCCCAAATTGTTCCCCAGCGAGTAACCAAGAAACGAGACCATTGCGACCCGTCTGAGCGGTAGCGAGCGACAAAGATACCGCAGTGCCAGCAGGTCATAACTAACCAGTAAGCCGTAGTTCAACGCAATCAACAAGGCAGCGAAAGCGAGATAGATCCGCGGCACGCCAGTCAATCCCGCCATAAATTCTTCCCACGTAATGCTCTGCGCTTCGTTGACCAGCAGGCGAATAGCCAGCAGAAACAACACACTGGCGAGCGCCGGACCGGCCACTGCACGAAGTTTCTGCATAGATCACTTACGAAGGGGATGGGAATTTGCGGGCATGGAGACACCAAACCATAGCACAGCGGCCAGAATCATGACTGCCGCTGCCAGTCAGCACAACCACGACTTCAGTGGCACTCAGTTCCGCTGGCACCGCTGGCCCAACATTGGATCATCGGGCAAAAGCTGCGAAGACCAGACCGATCCCTCCAGACCACCTTCACAGGACCGGTAGCCATGATGCAAAAAGCGGCTTTAAGAGCCTCGCCGGCAAGATATATGGGCTTGGGCCATCAAGGCTACATGCCACCGGGGCAAATCGATTGCCCGGCAGCAACAAATCGGCCCAACTCATGCTCTGGCTCGTTTTCATCCCCTGCGTTAACCTGACCTTAGGTTCGCGGGAACTGAATAATCACACCCCGACTGATCTGGAACCGGACCCTTGTTGGCCCCCCTTGATTCAAGCTCGCATTCACTTTTACCTGATGGAATGAAATGAAAACCGTTCGACATGATCTTGTCATCCTCGGTGGCGGCCCCGCAGGTTACGTCGCTGCGATCCGAGCCGCCCAGCTCGGTATCGACACCGCTTGCATTGATGAGAATCCGCAGTTCGGAGGCACCTGTTTGCGAGTTGGCTGTATCCCCAGCAAGGCATTGTTGGAATCGAGTCACCTATACGAGGAAGCGACGCATGGTTTAAAAACCCATGGTGTGCAAGTCGGCGAGGTGACTCTCGATCTCGACGCGATGATGGCGCGAAAGAAAAAGATCGTCGACACGTTGACCGGTGGCATCGACATGTTGTTCAAAAAGCAGGGGGTGACCGCCTATCGAGGCCGTGGACGGTTTCGAGATATACACACGGTGCAGGTCGATGGCGACGAACCGAGCCAAATCGAAGCGGAACGTATTTTGATTTGTGCGGGTAGCATCCCTGCCAAGCTACGCAATGTAGCAGAGGATAATGATCGCATCGGCAATAGCACTACTGCGCTGTCATTTCCTGACGTTCCAAAACGTTTGGTGGTAATTGGTGGCGGCTATATCGGCATGGAATTAGGGAGCGTTTGGAATCGCTTGGGCAGCGACGTCATTGTCTTAGAAGCATCGGACCACATCCTGCCGGGAATCGATGCCGAACTTGCTGCATTGGCACACCGCTCATTTAAGAAGCAAGGGATCGAAATTCGAACCTCGACCTTCGTTGAATCGGCAACCCGTGACGGAGACCGATGTGTCATCAAGGTAAAAGATGGCGATGACATTCATTGCGACCGAGTGTTGTTAGCGACGGGACGATGGCCAGCAACCGACGATTTGGGATTGGAATCAATTGGGCTAGAAACGGATGGCAAAGGCTTCATCCCTGTCAATGCACACTACGAAACCTCCGTTGAAAACGTCTTTGCGATTGGTGATTGCATCGGCGGGGCAATGCTGGCTCACAAGGCAATGGAAGAAGCAATCGTTTGTGTTGAACAAATGGCAGGAATCAAAAGTCACATGAATTACGATGTGATTCCAGCGATCGTTTATACCCACCCAGAAATCGCATCCGTAGGCCTGACAGAAGAGCAGATTAAGGCAGCCGGCGTTGAGTATAAAAAAGGAGTTTGTCCATTCGGTGCCAATGGGCGAGCGAGGACCTTGGGTGACATCGATGGACGCGTCAAAATTTTGGCTGATGCCGAGACGGACCGAGTGCTGGGCGTTCATATTATTGGTTCACGAGCGGGTGACTTAATCGCAGAAGCGGCGACCGCAATGGAATTTGGTGCCAGTAGCGAAGACATCGCGCGAACCTGTCACGCTCATCCGACCCTTGCCGAGGCGGTTCATGAAGCCGCGATGGGAGTCGAAGGACGAGCGATTCACACCGCTTAAACTGCCCCGCCGCGATACGCGCCACCGCTGCGAAAATTTGATCCCGAAGGAAAAATCGAACTCGCCCAAATCTGAGGCGAGCATCGGTCAGCCAGCGATCGCCCCGCGGCACCGCGGAAGGTTTCCAAAACGAGCTACAAAACACGTCTGATCGGATCAGTCACGGTGGGCGGCAACCTAAAACATTCGCTATGTTCGTTGTCGATGGTTTTCAATTCTGCCGCACCTGAAAGGCAAAAATGCCCGCATCGGATCACTCTTCGCAAGCTGAGATCTCGAATCGGCCTGTTGGCGTCACCATCTTTTCCATTCTCCACTTGCTGTTTGGCGCAAGTGGATTGGTCATCGCAATCTCGACCTTAGTTTTCTCAGCAATTGGAGGTGCGGTAGATTTTGGACCGATCCCGCTCGGGGAAACAGCGGATCAACCAGCCTACCGATTGGTCACCGGTGTGATCGGAACATTGGATTTGTTTCTTTGCACGGCCCTGATAGGCGCCGGTTTGGGCTTGCTCAAAATGCGTGGGTGGGCACGGCAAGTATCACTCGTGTATGCCGTATATACGATGATCGCCGCTGCGATTTCTAGTGTCGTGCAATACTCGCTTATCTACCTTCCAATGATTGAAAAAATTGCTGGTGACGCGATCGGAAAGGAGGGAGCATCAGCGTTGGGAATCGTCTTGGCTGCGTCTGTCGCGTGCATCGGAATGATCTACCCCTTTGCCATCTTGTTTTACTTCTTGCGGCCAAGCATCAGGCGAAAATTTGCGGCTTGAAGCTTGCTGATGGATCTGGGTCAACCACATCGATGATTTAGCGAATTTCAAAACTCCGCGATCATCACTTCTCGTTTCCCGCCGATTGGCCCAGGGACACGTTGCGGAGTGAAACCGGCATCAGCGAGTGCTTGCCGAACTTTTCGATTTACACAATAAGTCACTAACTTGCCACCGGGAACCAGCATGCTATGCATTCGCTGGATGAAAGGAGTTGACCAAAGTTCTGGGTTTATGTCCGGCGCGAAAGGATCGAAATAAATCGCATCAAATCTTGTTTCATCTTGTGGATACCAGTCAATCGCATTGCAATGCTCAATCGTCACGTCCTGCAGCGGACCGAACGCACGTTGATAGCGGCCTGCGGGCATATCTGGCCCTAAAGAAGATCGCCATGCACAAAAATCAGAAGCGAGCGAAGGCTTGGTCAACAACTCATCAAGCTTCAGTTCCTGCAGGATCTCAGCAGGAAGCCAATTGTTTTCGATCGCCACGTAGCGTAGCTCGCAGCAATGAACAATCGCCGCGTCCAGCGTGGCCAATAACCCCATTCCCAAGCCGAGTCCGACCTCCAGAACTGCGGTGGTCTGCCGGCGTCTCAAACGCTCACTAACGCCACTATTTTCGAGGTAAACGTGCTTGGTTTCCGCCAAACCCCCCGAGGCGCTATGAAAGGCCACCCCGCTGACAGGATCGATTAAAGTACGGCTTTGATCATCCGTCACTTGGATGGACCAGCCGGTTCCTTCGATTGGCGTGGTCGGCCGGCGTCGTCTCATGGCCTGATTATTAATATTAAGTTCATGAAAATTGCATTTCGGCGGTCGGCAAATGGGGTGACTTGCGTCTTGATTCGCCGCAATCATACGATAATGACACAATAGTGTCCAAATAGGAGGACCGCCGCCACGTAAGGATGGCAACTTTAGCGGGGCGACTTATCATTAGGCTCAGGTTTCCGAAAACTTCCACCCTCGCACCTGGATCCTCTCTTGATCGTTCCCACCGACAACCATGATGGCAATACCGAATCCGAAGGGGCGCCGCAGGGTGACGCGCAAGATCCAAAGACCCGCCAACAGCTTCTGAATAAAATCGGGCATGTTCGAAAGCAATTGAACCTTGTCATCCGTGGCAAGAGTGATGTGATCGATTCGGTATTAATCGCCATGCTCGCAGAGGGATCCGTTTTATTGGAAGACGTCCCCGGAGTTGGCAAGACGACTCTAGCAAAGTCTGTAGCGGCCTTGATCGATTTAAGTTTCCAACGCGTGCAATGTACTCCCGACCTACTACCCGCCGATATTTTGGGAAGTTCAATTTTTCAACCCGGTGCGGGCACCTTTGAATTCCGCCCGGGTCCGATTTTCTGCGACCTATTGATTGCAGATGAAATCAACCGAGCGTCACCACGCACACAGAGCGCGTTGCTGGAGGCGATGGCGGAGGGTCAGGTCACAATCGACGGGCAGCGGTACGATTTGGAACAGCCATTCATCGTGATCGCGACGCAAAACCCAAGTGGGTACGAGGGGACCTTTCCTCTACCCGAATCCCAATTGGACCGATTTCTGTTGCGATTGTCGATGAATTACCCAGATCACGAAAACGAAGTTGAATTGCTTCTGGACCAACCGACCGATGATCCGAATTTCCATCTCGACCCGGCCATGCATCGTGATGAGCTGACTAGCTTGCAACGGATTGTGCGAGAGACCAAGGTGGATCGAAAGGTGGCAAATTATGTAGTCGAACTAGCGAATGCGACACGCCGGGATTCCCGCCTAAGAGTTGGCTGCAGTCCGCGTGGGTCCAAGATGCTCCTCCGCGCGGCCCAAGCTCGAGCAGTTTTGCTGGGGCGTGAGTTTGTGGTGCCTGATGATGTTCAAGAATTAGCGGTTGCCGTCGTCGGTCACAGGATTGCGTTGCGGAGCGTTTCTAGCGGCTCAGAAGAAGCGACCCATATCATCTCAGAGTTGATCCAGCAGACCGAGGTGCCCGTTTGAATCGCCGGGTATTTCATGAAGCTGTTCCACAACGCGAAACAAAGCGAGGGAAGCGGCAACGGGGCCTGATCGCATGGTTAAGTGCGATCGCGTTGTTCCCTTTCCGTGTGTTAGCCAGTCCATTCCGGTTTTATGTTCGTATTCGGCAGAGCATGACCGCCGCCTCAGTGACCGTGCTATTAATTTGCATCGTGTCGCTGAACATTGTGTGGGGTTATCCCTGGAGTGGCATGTTCGCAGCCTGTTTGTCGTTGCTACTTGTTGGTCGAATAACGAACTGGCTGACTCGACCCCGTTTAGAAATCGGGTTTTCGTTGCCTCGCTCAACACCCGCCGGACAGCGTTTCACCGTAGTAACGCATGCAAAAAACATTGGTCACTTACCGGCGATGACCTTGCGGATCGGGTTTAAGGCACCGAGAAAGCGGCGTGCGAACGCAGAAGCAGGTTTTTCATTACGGGAGCCCCATGCGATTTCTCTGATCCAGCCAGGCCAACGTATTCATCGAAGTGGATCTGTTCAATTTGATCGGCGTGGTGTCCAAGTGCTGCCCGATTTGATTGTCACCAGCACCTTCCCCTTCCACCTGTTTCGATCATCGCAGCAATTTCAAACAGTCACTTCGATTGCAGTAACTCCGAAGTTGATGGATGGGGATGAGGATGATTTGACGCGAACGCTTTTGAACGCATTGGGGAACTGGTCTCACCGTTTATTAGCAGGCGACGCGCTGGATTACACGGGCAGTCGTGAATATGAAGTTGGAATGGCGGTCCGGCGATGGGATTTCTCATCCTGGGCACGCTTGGGCCGCCCCATTGTGCGCGAATTTCAATCTCCGACGATTCAAATGGTCACACTCGTTGTCGATACAGCTTGCGACGCAGGTCAGGATCCCTCCCAGATTGAACGAGTGTTGTCACTTGCAGCGACGGCAGTCACCGATCTGACACGCAAATCGGTGCGAGTCGGGCTATTCATCCCACACGCAGAATCATCGGACCATCAGTTTTCCGAAGCGGGTTTTTCAACGGGTGATTGTGAATCTCTGTTAATTCGCATGGCAGATGCACAACAGGTCGAACCCGCGGAATCAAATCGACAGATCGAACGAGTCGTTGGACAAATGCGACACACCCCCCTGTTGATCCTCACGACGCGGAAAGAAATTGCGATCGACGCTAAAGCTTCGCAACTGTCAGTCCTTCGAATTGACCCGGCTGAAAAAGAATCGTCACGTCAGATAAGCACTCGTACTCAGCGCACCACCAAATCTCTGCAATCCGCCACGAATCACGACGTCGCATCCGTCCGCGAAGGTGCCGCATGACCGCACGATCCAAACAGTTCATCGCCTTGCTGATCTTTGTCCTAGCACTTTTTGTGGGATCGACCTTTGAATCGTCGGCCGTTGTCTTATTGACCGTCGTGCTGACTTATCTTTTGGTCTACGCCCAACGAAATCGAAAGGTCGAACCAAGGGTTCGACCTTGGTGGATTCGCTTGGGATCCCGCTTAATCACGACGATAACGGTTCTCGCAATAGCTGCTTTAACCGTCGCATGGCGGATTGGCAATCAATGGAACGAGAACTTCAATGTGGTGTTTGGCGGCATTGAAATCCTAACGCACTTCTGTCTTTTCATGATTCTGATGACGTGGATCATGTGGCCGAATCGAGGCCATGTCACGATGTTGCCCTGCGGATTAATCGCTGTGCTGCTGTGCGTAGCGGCGGGTGGCGGCAGTTCGTCTCTGGCGGCACAAACGAGTGTTGCTCTCGCTGCCACCATCGGTTTTACGATTGCGTCCCAGATTATTCTGGGAATTAAGAATGGCACACAGGGTGAAGTCTTTGCTCGCCTCGAAGACAACCAAACGACAAACAAATCGGGAGAATCTCGCGCATGGGTGGGCCTGACCTTCCCGCTGTTGATGCTTTCTGTTTTGACAATGGCAACGACGACGATAGCGAACGCAACGAACCGCATTCTGCCAACGATTCAAGACAAACTGCAGAAACAACTCGAGGCAACTTTCGATCCTTCCAGTGACGACGCACTGATCGGCGGCACACGCTACGTCTCCGGTTCACGCTTAGGTTCCATCCGCGAGCACATGATCGGATCCCCTCAGGACATCGCCCTGCGAGTTAATTGCGAAGTCTCGCCGGGTTATTTACGCGGAACCGTTTTCGATCTTTACGGGAATCGCCGTTGGTACTCGGCCGCTCACGGCACGCATTCACGACGCATCGATCACCCCGCCTTTACAGACCGACCGGTGCGTCCGACTGGAGCTGCTAGATTGACACCGGTGGAGGGTGCATCGAGTGGGCGCAATCGATTTTCGGTCCTCGAGTACGGTTCGCCGCGGATCGTATCGGTCGAAATCCAAAACGATCCTCTGAAGGGTCCGACCATTTTTCTACCGCTGCACACCCGCTGGATTGAGGCGGCTAGCGAGGAACTGTCGATTTCTTCTCACGACGTCGTCCAAGTGGGGAACATCGACATAAATTATCCTTACATCGGAGGGGTTGGCCTGACTCCGGTACCACAAACCTTGGCCTCGTATAAACGGGATCTATTGCTGGAGGTTCCAGATCGGGTTGATCAAATTACCAAGACCGTGTCTGACCAAGTTTGCGGCACCGCGAGCACGCCGCGTAGTAAGGCGGAGGCGATCAGCACCTTCTTTCAGAAAAACTTTTTGTACAGTCTGAATGCCCGAGGTGGTGGTCGTAATATCGACCCCATCGACCGGTTCTTGCGAACACGTCACTCGGCTCACTGCGAATACTTTGCGACGGCGACTGTTCTGTTACTCCGACAGGCTGGTGTGCCTGCTCGATACGTCACAGGGTACGTCGCCGATGAGGTCACCGATGACTCTCAAGCGTGGGTCGCACGCAATCGGGACGCACATGCCTGGGCAGAAGCTTATGACGACATTACTGAGACTTGGTTTCCCGTCGAATCAACCCCTGGCCGGTCATATCAAACGATTGACGTGCGGCCAGAGGCCGAGGACGAAGCGAGCTTGTTTGATGTCTTCGGTAGTGACGACGACGCAAGTGATGGAACGCTGTTCGACCGGGCGTTTGGTTGGTTATTCTCGTTTCGCGTTACAGATCCGTTGTTCGTGATCTTCAGAATTGCACAGTGGCCGTTATTTTTTGCGCTTGTATTCTACCTCTGGTCTCGTCGCTATCGGAACACGCGAAAGGGCGAAGCGGCACTCGATTACCAGAGTCGCAAAATGCTGAGGAAAGTCGATCGACGGATGCGTCGCAAGGCGTTAGTGCGACATCCAAGTGAGACCATATTTCAATTTGCGGATCGGATCGATCTAATGATCGCTGACACAGCAACGCCATTGCGTGAGGATGCGAAAAAGCGGATGGAAGAGGCCGCAAACTGGTACCGAGAATATGCAAACGCGAGATATCAGGGAAAAGCACCTGAGCCGATGGCCTAACGACAAAATCGATCTCGATGGGGATGCTTGGTTCGCCATTTGCCGATTGAACCGCCAGATGAGCTTAGTGCGTTGTATCTCGATGGGACGCATCTCCGATGCTCGTTCCCTGAGCTGGAAAATGCAAACGAAAACAAGTCCCGGAGCTTTCTTCGGGATCGAGCACTTGCAGATCGCCGCCATGTTCCCGCATGATTTTCGCGCTCACGGGCAAGCCAAGTCCGGTTCCCCGCATACCTTTGCGAGATTCAAACAGGGAAAATATTTTTTCCCGATCCTCCTTCGCCACGCCAGGGCCATTGTCAATTACATCGATCACCCATCCTATGGACGGACCGAAAGTGGTACGCACGATAACCTGCGATGGCTCCTTGTTCGCAGATTCAGAAATGGCAGTATCAGAAACGGCTTGCTCCGATTCAAAATCGTGTTCTCGAACGTGTTGAACGCAGGCGTCGATGGCGTTGGTCACAAGATTCAGAATCGCACGATGGATCGCATCGGGATCGAAAACGGCAAGTGGTATCGCCCGATCAAGATCGCCGGAAAGCAAAACTTCTGATTCATCAGCTCGTGTTTGCATGAGCTCGAGTACGTCCCGGACGGTGTCATTGAGATCAGCTTCAACTTTGTCGGGCGTCCGCTCTTTCGAGAAGGTCAGCATATCCATAACAAGGTTGGAGATGCGTTCTTGATTACGGTCAACGATGCCCCATCCCCGTCGAACGGCGTCCGTATCTTGTCGGTCGAGACCGGCCTCGATCAAATAGCTGCCACCACGGATTCCCTGCAGGATATTCTTGACGTGATGGGAAAGGGTTGCAATGGTTTGTCCCATCGCCGCCAGGCGTTCACTTTGCACTAAGGCCGAATAATAGGTGGTATCTTCGATCGCGAGAGCAGCTTGATGGCCAATCGCAGTAATCAATCGTAAATGGTCGTCAGTGAAACGCTGCTGGTTGCCGCTGGCGACCAATTCCCCCGGCGGTGTGTAGGTGTCGACATATAAGGCTCCAACGATGTCATACCTTCCCTGCAATGGGACGCACAACGCTTCACGAACGCCGCCTTGGACAATCGATGCTGTCGCATCAAATCGAGAGTCGTCTTTGGCATCACTCGTTCTGACACCCTCTTTCTGGTCCATCACATAGTCAAGGATGGTATGACTAATGCTGATGCGGCGATCACTTTTCGAATCAGCTCCGGCGCGGTCACAGCGTGCAGCGGGTTGCAGATTACCGGATTCAGGATCGCGGAGCATGATGCAGCCTCGGTCCGCTTCAACCCAATCAAAAACCAGTTGCAGGACGCGGTCGAGCACTTCGTCAAGATCATCAGTGCGACCAACGGCAATGGCCGTCAAGTACATGACTTCCAGCGAACGGTCACTCTCGGTCCGTTCACGTTTTCCTTTGAGTAGTTTCGAATCGGATCCAGAGTGGGAGATTGACGATACGATTCGGCTACCGTCGAGCCTCTGGCTTTTTCGAACGATATCGATACTGTGAGCCGCGTCCATCGCACTAGGCTGTCCTGTACCGGTAAAGATCATCATCGTGGAACCGATCTCAATACGATCTCCACTCTGCAATTCCTTGCGGGCAACCGACTCACCATTGACCAACGTTCCATTACTGCTGCCCAAATCCAACAATTCGCATTTGCCGTCGTCGGCAACTTGGATTTCTGCATGGGCGCGTGAGGCTTCCGAGTCGATCAGTTGAATATCGCTTCCGGTTTCACGACCGATTCTTCGACTGGGGGGGAAGAGCTGGAAGTGCTTTCCTTGATCATGACCGCGAACAACAAACAACGAGGGCATGACTGAACCACGCTGAGGAAGCAAACTGGGGAAGCAAACTGGGGAAGCCTTCGACGGAGGCCTGGCGGGTTTGGCCGGGGACGATGAACTGCAGAGCCCGACTCATTTACCAACGTGCGACTACCCCGTCTCAACGATCGACCACCCTCAGCATAGAATACCACGAAGCTGGCAGACAGGTGGCGGCGCGTGGCTGGCTGATCATAATAGAGAAGCGTTTCTGTCAGATTGACTCTTGCCTGGAATCCTCACATTGGTCGAACCACCTCCCCGCGAATCCGAAGACGATACTGCCGCCGCAGAGCAATTGGTCGAGTCTTGCCGCCGCATCCGCGAGCAGGTAGGCCGAATTGTTGTTGGTCAAGACTCGGTAATCGAGCAGTTGTTAATCGCGATCCTGGCCCGCGGCCATTGTTTGCTTGAGGGAGTCCCTGGACTTGCGAAAACGCTGATGGTCCATTCGTTGGCGGATTCGATGGATCTGAATTTCCGGCGAATACAATTCACGCCCGATTTAATGCCGGGAGATATCACAGGAACCGAGATTATTCAGGAAGACCCTGAAACCGGGCGTCGGAATTTCATTTTTGAACGCGGGCCCGTCTTCACGCAAATGCTGTTGGCTGATGAAATCAATCGAACACCACCAAAAACCCAAGCCGCCCTTCTTGAGGCCATGCAGGAGCATGCGGTAACGGCGGCCGGGAAAACCTATCGCTTGGATGAACCCTTTTTCGTCCTCGCGACTCAGAACCCAATCGAACAGGAAGGGACTTATCCGCTTCCGGAGGCGCAGCGTGACCGATTCCTTTTTCACGTCGTCGTGGACTACCCAACACGTGATCAGGAAGGTGAGATTGTTGACCGCACTACATCAACATTCAATTCTGCCATTGAGCCAGTTGTCAAAGGCTCCGAAATCATTCAGTTTCAACGAACCGTTCGACGAGTGCCGCTGCCACCGCATGTCAAAGACTGGGTGCTCGATGCGGTTCGATCAATCCGGCCACGTGACGAGAACGCCAAGCCGTGGGCGAAGGACCTGATTGAATGGGGACCGGGGCCGCGTGCGAGCCAGCAGTTGGTCCTGGCATCAAAAGCTCGCGCTCTACTTTACGGTCGGTCCCATGTCACGATTGATGATGTGCAGACGCTGGCCTATCCCGTTTTACGGCACCGAATCGTACCGACCTTTGCAGCGGAGGCGGATGGCATCACCGTTGAAGACATTATCTCCAAGCTGATCCAAGAACAGGAGGTTGGAAAAGCGAAAGTAATGTAAGCGAACCGCGGTCGGCGAAAATTGGCCGTGCAATACCCTGCTCGCTCGACTCTCGGTGACGTTCACCGTTTATCCGCTGTCCTAGCAAACGGTGGAAACGTGCAAGGAGCCTAACAGGCTTACGACGGGTGCAGACGCCGAATTCGGCCAGGCTATTGGGAACGGACGAATGTCTTCGCCGCCCCAGCACTCCACGAAGATTCACCCGCGACGTGGGCGCGAATGACGAGTGGTCCCCTAAATTTTTCAGGCACTGCGACATCGAATTCGAATTGCTTACCGGCTGCAACGGATTGATTGACAGTAGCAACCGTGGTGTCATTCGGATCTCCTTCGATCGTAGCACCGAGAGGATAATCCAAGGTCACTCTTAACTCGCCCGCAATCGGGCTTTGCAGTGAAAAACGAACCGGCTCGCCGGCGGGAGAGCCGGTTGGGACTGTAATCTCTAATGGTTGTGGATGGTTCAGCCGCAGCGTTGGATCGCCCAACAAGTTGTACAGCAGCATGTGCTCCCGACGCTCGGTTTTAAGGGAAGAGCCACTGGGATTAATGATCGTGGCCAACGCGTCAATCATCATGCGAGTGGTTGAGTTATCAGAGGGCAGGTCGCTTTGCATCTGGTTCAACGCGCTCAGCCAAGCGTCACCAAGACGTGGCAGCTGCTGTTGGAAAACCCCCTTAATCAACCCGACGGCTGCCGTGCTGTTACCGTACGGCATCGTAACGCGACTGCCCGCTAAAACAGCGATCGGACCACCATCACAGAGGATCATTTCTTCTGCCAGCGAATCTTCCCGCGCGTCCATGGCGCCGGTGTAACAAGCGAGCATCACGGCGATGGGAGATTCGCCAGCAGGACGGTTGAGTTGTTGTACGGTTTGCTGGTCTAAAACTGGTTGACCGGAGATCGTATTGGGAACACGATCCAGGGCAGTCACCCGTCCATGCCCCGCATAAACCCAGAATCGAGCTCCTCGTTGATAGCGATTGAGCACTGCGTCGGTAAAGTTCGCCTCCTGTGGAAAAAACGGATGACCGGGGCTGGCGTAGACAACAGAGGTTCGCGTCTCTGGGGGGAGTACGCCGGTAACGATCGACCGCGTCACAGACTCAATCGCTCGGTCGGCGACCATGCCGAAACCGCCAACCCCGCCAATCAATTGGATTTGACCTCGCCAAGGACCGAAATCACGGCTCGATTCACGAGCCGCGATGCGACGGATCAAGGTTTTTAATTGATCCGGGTGATCAACTGGCAATCGGCCCACGACAGCGTCAGGAATATTATCTAGATCAAAGTCACCAAATAACATGTCGCTGGAAAGAACGGCCGTTGAGCCCTGCTTTCCAGTGACAGTTGTAGGAGAATACAAAATGGGTGTTTGGCAAAACTCGTCGCATCGCGTACCAATCACCGGTGCATCACCAACCAACATGACGTAGCGAGTATTGTCAGTCGCATCCTGTCGAATCGAGCTGCGGAGTGTTTCAGCATCGGAATTCGACGCGACGACACCAACCTGCAACCCCTCGGATTGGCGTCGTTTAATCCAGGGCTCCAACGCAACACGGAAACGACTTGGACAAACCACAATGACATCAGCCGCTTTTGTGGGAGCGACATCGGTATGGAATACCGAGCAAGCCAGGACGATCAGAATTGACCAACGTGTCATTCAAAATCCATTCATGTTTCCGCTAGAATCGAGCAGGGTTCAAAACGCAAATCAAACCCCGACCAGCATCGGTGTTTCACGAGCCGCCGACCAGTTATCAACGAATTGAGTGGTTCGTATCCACCCCAATTCGCTCGGCCCGCCATTTCTGACCAGTTCTCGGAAATAGACGATCGCATTGAAAAATCATCACAGCAAGCCGCAAATCGCGATCACAGTCGGTGATGTAGCCGGGATTGGTCCGGAACTGGCAATCCACTGCGCACTCCAACCACCGGTTCTGCGACGCTGTACGCCAATATTATATGGTCCCAGCGGGGTGTTGGCTCGAATCGCCGAGATTCGCGGATTCGATTTTGGCCAGATAGAATTTCGTGATATCGGGTCTTGCCCGCCCGCGGAAATCAATCGGGGACGTTTTGATGATGTGACGGGGCGAGCTTCATTTGAGGCCGTAGAGCATGCCATTGAGGATGCGAAATCTGGTGCGGTCGCGGCAATTGTGACCGGCCCGATTCAAAAAGAGGCCTGGCACCTGGCCGGAATCTCCTTTCCGGGGCACACCGAATTGTTGGCTGACCGGCTGGGCGTGGCTGATTTTTGCATGATGCTCACCAGCCCGCAGATTTCTTGCGTGTTGGCGACCGTCCACATTCCGCTAGCTCGGGTAGCGAGCGAATTGACGGTGGAAAAGGTGCTGAGGGCGATCCGGCTCGGGGCCGACGCGGTTAAGAAACGAGCTAATAGGCGACCGAGGGTGACCGTTTGCGGATTGAACCCACATGCTGGTGAAAATGGCTTGCTTAGCCTGGGTGAAGAGGCAAATCTTATCGAACCGGCGATTGAAATTTCTCGTCGAGAAGGAATCGAGGTGGTTGGCCCCCTCTCGCCCGACACCGCGTTCACGCCCGCTGGCCGTAAAGCAACCGACGTGTTCGTCTGCATGTATCATGATCAAGGATTGATTCCGCTCAAGGCACTGGCCTTTGACGACGCCGTCAACGTAACTCTTGGCTTGCCGATTGTGCGAACCAGCGTCGACCACGGCACTGCGATGGATTTGGCTTGGCAAGGGAAAGCCAACCCAGCCAGTATGTTGGCAGCGATTGAAATGGCGGTCGAATTAGCCGATGAATGAGGTAAACAGTGAGCCGACTGATTCAAGATCCGGAGGCGAACCGCACAGACGCGCTCGGTGGCACACGATTGCTGAGTTCGTGCTGTTGATGTTGCTGATCTTTGCCTACGCCGGCGATGCGGCACCAATGGTAAACGAAGCACATTACCTGGTGAAAGCGAAGAGCTTTTGGGATCCGGCTTGGTGTGCTAACGACCTGTTTGTTGCGTCCACCAAAGCTCATACGAGCTTCTACGGTATTTTCGGATGGCCGACGCGATTCGTTTCACTCTCCGCAACCGCATGGATTGGAAGATTGGTGGCGTGGTCGCTACTGGCGCTCGGCTTGCAGCGTTTGTGCTGGACGGTGTTTGGCCGCGGTTGGCTAAGTTTGATTGTCGCCCTGATGTGGATTGCCGGAGTTGAATACGGGAACTTAGCGGGCGAATGGGTGGTCGGTGGGATCGAAGCGAAAGTGCCCGCCTATGGTTTGATCCTGTTCGCGATGGCCGACATGAGCATTCGCCGCTGGAATCGCGTCTGGCTGTGGCTCGGCGCCGCCTCTGCATTACACGTGCTCAGTGGTGGTTGGTCGGTGATCGCAGCCATCGTGTCTTGGACCGTGACCGAGCGGAAGCGGGAAAATCGAGTGCCACTTATCTCCGGATGGTTGTTTGCCGGTGGTGCGATTGCTTTATTCGGATTGGTTCCCGCCGTGGCATTGACGCTGGGAACCTCCCCCGAAGCATCGACTGCCGCAGCACGAATCTACAGCTACTATCGCATCAGGCATCATTTGTTGCCGGCTGATTTTTTACCGCATTGGTATCTGAGACACGGCATACTGATCTTGGCGACATGTATTTTTGGCAGACGATGTGTTCCGATCGAAACCCGCTTGCAACCGCTGGCAGGGTTCACATTAGGGGCAGTCGGAATTGCTGGAATCGGAATGATTGTCGGCTTACTGCCAGCCTTTGCCCCCGACCTAGCTGCAAAACTCTTGCGGTTTTATTGGTTTCGCCTGACGGACGCGATTGTTCCCTTGATGTTTGCGATGCTGATCGCCGCGTTGCTCATCGACAACGCTCGAAATTGGTCGCGGATTGGCTTGGCTTGTTGTGCGCTGGCACTGGTGTTGGTGAGTGTTTCCACATTCGAACGGATCCGCCGTGGTGTTCCCCCATCAGTCAGCAACGTACTGCTGGGACGCGATACAGGGGCTTCGCGACAGACCCAGCTTCAGGTCATGAGAGATTGGTTGGCCGTTTGTCGTTGGGCGAGACTTTCGTCGCCACAGGATGCCGTTTTCTTAACGCCGCGTCATCAACAGACATTCAAGTGGTATGCCCACCGCGCTGAAGTCGTTAATTGGAAAGACGTTCCGCAGGATGCGGCGAGTTTAGGGGAGTGGAATCGGCGTTTTTTAGAGATTTATCCGCAACGCCTTGGCTTTGTGCGGGTGACAATTCAATACGACAAACTTCGTGAATATCGTCGAGAATACGGGGCCCGAATGATGATTGTCGATCGCCGCGTGACCGGTCAAAACCTACCGCTGGTACGCCTCTACCCCACCAATGGAGAGGTCAACACGACGTACGCGGTGTACGAGTTGCCGCAAGATTGACGAGGTAAATCAATCCACATTTCCGTGCAGTTGCGGCACACTGTGCCATGGAAGCACATTCGAGCAGACGCGGATCTCGATTCCTATCGGCTTGAACGTTTCGGCATCCCAATTGCTCCACACCAGTGCATGCCCGGGGTACTCAAGTAACAAATGCGGGGACTTGATCGTCTTGCTGTGGTCGAAATGAGAAGCTGAAATGCATCAGGATATCACGATACGCTACATGGGCTTGCCGCTACGTTCACCGATTCTGGTCGGTGCTTGCCCATTAATGCTGAAACCGGAAATGGTTCGCGAGGTGGCGATTGCCGGTGCTGGGGCTGCGGTGATGCCGTCATTGATGGAGGAGCAGGTAATACGCTGGCTCGCTAGACGACGAAGCGGCACGCAGGATCATTTTCCTGGGGCCGAACTGTGTAAAATTGAAAATGCCTACAACGGCGGTGTTGAATCGTGTCTAAAGACGATTCCGCGGCTTAAGCGGCAGTGTGGGATACCAATCATTGCAAGTCTGAACGGTGGGCAAGACGGTGACTGGCTTTCAGTCGCCGGCGACTTGGAACTGGCAGGTGTCGATGCAATTGAATTGATCATCAACGCCAATACATCTGATCCAACTTGCACCGCCGAACAAGCCGAGCGTCCGTTACTGGATTCGGTCCGACGGGTTACCCAGATGGTGTCAGTTCCGGTGGCCGTGAAGCTGTTACCGTTCTATTCGACCCTGCCAAATTTGGTCTCCCGGCTAAGCGAAGCTGGCGCGAAGGGGATCGTACTGTTTGGACGGGAACCGATTTGGGAAATATCCGATGGTGATTTGGTACCCGCTCTGCATTGGCAGCTCAGCAGTCCGGGTTTATTGCAAACAACCCTTTCTGGATTGATACGGGTTCGTGGCAACGATCCAAGCTTGTCGATTGCTGCAAGCGGGGGCATTGCGACCACTCTGGATATCGTTCAGGCGGTGATCGGTGGTGCCGATGTCACGATGTTGACTTCAGAGGTTTACCGAAGCGGACCGGACGTGATCGCCCATCTGGTCGAGGGACTATCGGGTTACTTGCAGCGAAACGGGTTTGATTCCTACCGCGATTTACTTGCGAGCCGACAAAAGCAAACCCCGAAGCAAGACCGGCGGGCAAAAATGAAAACAATGTTAACGCCTCCTGAGCCCGGAGATCCAGTCGACGCAAAACCACCACATGGTGATCGCTGGGGTCACCTGACCACTCCAACCCCGTGACGGTCGCGCTAGCGGCGACGACGCGTCCGTTTCATCATTGGATTGCCCAGCCAAGGTTGATCAACTTGCTCAATGGCAAAATCTCGGCTCCAAGATCCGCTCAGCTGGATCAGCTCCCCAAGCATCCTGCGTTCAACAGTGCAACGTGAATCATCCGAAGCTTGGCGATTTAGAATGGCAGGATTTTATTGATCGCTGCTGTGATCGGGCTGTTGGCATTGGGTCCGCGATTGACGTTGATGTCTTCTGGCACGTTCTGTCGAAGCTCATTCTCTTCATCGCTCTTGCCGTTTTCCGGATCTGCATTACGGAGCGGTTCAAGCGGTAAATCGTAGTCGCGTCCCGTTCGATCCGATTCGGATTTAGCCTCAGAGGACTCCTTGTCCAAGAGATTCTCTTTTTGGTTGTCTTTTTCTTCCTGTCGCTGACGCTCCAATTCGACCGGATCTGGTGGCACATCGCGATCGGTTAATTCGCTGGTCTTCCCGCCGGCCGGTGCAAAAACACTCCCAACACGCCCCTCGTTACGCAGGGTCCGCTGCCAACTGCCACCGTAAGCTGGGTAAGCCAGGTCTTCGCAGTCGGCGCAGATTCGGCAGCCGCCCAGTGGAAAGAAACCGCCGACCAGTAAGATCACGGTCATCACCGCAGACTTTTCATTGGAATGCTTAATTTGCATCGGAGCGCGAGCGTGTTTTGGAGTGTTTGGGCGTTGGGTCCGGAACATCGTCACGGCGCAACAAAAAACCGATGACCTGTGAGGCCATCGGTTTGTATCGGTTAGGTGGGCTGGATGCTTGAGCGAAGCTTTAGCGATTATCCGTTGCGAGTCGCCATCGCTTCTCGCAAGCAAGCGTTACCAATCACCAGCTGAGTCAGCTCCTGCCAGGGTGAATCCTCGCCGGCGACAGTTTCACACAGTAACTCGGCATCATCCCAATCCGACTCATTCGAAACGGCAAAACGCAAATCACTTCGGTTCAGCTCCCTGGGAATGGGAATGTATTTAAGATGGTAAGCGCCAGGCGCATGCTCCAGCCACGACGCGATACTCAGATCCGAATTCGCTGGCAATCGATCTGCATTACGGCGGAGTCGTCGCAAGGTGTCGCTATGGCAAACTTCCCCTGCGAGGCCGAGGTCACTCATTCGACGCCAGTCTCCCTCAGCCGAACCGTAGCCAATGTAGTCACATTCACCCGCCCGAGCCGCTTTGGCAAGCAACTGATCGACTAATACTGAATCGACAAAGGGCCGATTCGCGGGAACATAGACGACCCATTCGGCACTACTTTCGTCTGCAGCAGCCGCCAGCCGTTGAGAGACATGGCAAGACGGGAAATTCAGCAGTCTTAATCCCGGCAAACCACATGTCAAAAGCGATGCCGGAATGTTCGATCCAGTGATAAAAACTTGGTCTACTAACGTGCACTCGCTTAACCGTCGCCCCATACGAATGACCAACGGTTGTCGCCCGAGCTTTCGTCTAGCAAAACGGGCTGGCGACGGTTGCTTCTCGGCATCAAGAAACTCACCAAGATCAATGACGGCGATAGCGTGAGTTCTCGACGGCATTGCGATCTCCTTCAATGCGATGGATACCCGCTGCTCAACCATCCAGATTGGGCTCCTCCCGGGCAGACGATCCTATTATGGACGATTTAACCTCGAAGGGTCTATGGGAAAGGGCATCAGCTTTTCGAAGTTTTTTTCAAGTTTGACTCAAGTCGATCTTTTGTCGGCCGGGGCAAAGATGGCACAAAGCAACCAGAGTCGGCAGATGGATCTGCCTGTTCCAGGCCAACAGGAATGTTTAAGAAGGATTTGCCGTGCTTGATCTTGCCCAAACCACCGAATTTATAGATGCTATCATCCTGCCGCTGCTCGGTTGCGTTGTCTTGTTCTTCGCCAAGTTTCGCCATGGCGAAGCAGCTCGCCGGGCCGAGCGACAATTTATGGGTGTGTTGGTAGTGATGACCTTGGTCACGCTCCGCACCGTAATCCAATGTCATGACGCATGGTTGGTCCACACGATGGCGCTCGGCACGCTAATCATTGCTTCGTTGATGATCCCCGGTCAGCAAACACCCGAGACTCCTGAACTGGTTGCCTAGCCTGAATTCGAGATGATGGCGGGTTCGCAACTTCACTCAGATTATGGGTGCCACATTCGCGCCGGGTAATCAAAGTCTGTTGGTGACCCGGCACGTCAACAAGTCTGTGCTAGACACCCTTATTCGAAGCAATTGGAACCATGCCTTACCTGAAAGTTCGGCGTTATGAACATTAGTAGTGTTGAACCCATCCCCGGTGGCAAGGTCGAGGGAAAGATTCGCCCACCAGGCAGCAAGAGCTTGACAAATCGAGCCCTCATTTGTGCAGCTTTCGCACAAGGTGCTTCGCGTCTGCGTGGATCGCTGCAAAGCGAAGATACAGCGGTGATGATCGATTCTTTGCAAAAGATTGGGATCTCAGTTGATCAGGCAGACGGCGGTCAGACACTCAGTGTTTCGGGTTCAAATCAGGCTGCCCCCGGTCCAGCAGCAGTCGATCTGTTCATTGCTAACAGCGGAACAAGCGTTCGCTTTCTAACCGCCGCGTTATCTGCAGCGGGAGGCGACTACCGTCTACTGGGCGTAGAAAGAATGCATCAACGCCCGATCGGTGATTTGATCCATGCAATTTCACCGGTGCTCCAAGGAAGCATCACGGCTGATTCACCCGGCGGATGTCCCCCCGTGAGGGTCCATTCCAAGGGCTGGAATGGAGGCGATGTGACCGTTGCAGGTTCGGTCAGTAGCCAATATCTAAGCGGTCTGATGATGGCAGCTCCGATCGCCTTGGAATCAAGCACCGGATTGCGAAAGCCTGATTGTGAATCGATGCGAATCAATGTTCGCGGCGAACTGGTCTCGCGTCCTTATGTCGAGATGACCGCCCAGGTCATGAAGTCGTTCGGTGCCGAAGTTGAACTGATGGATGCCCCAAAAGCCGATATCTCCTTGGCTGTCCAAGTGAAACGCGCGGGTTATCGAGGCCAAGATTACAGTATTGAACCCGATGCATCGGCAGCGAGCTACTTCTGGGCGGCGGCAGCGATCACGGGCGGACGGGTGACAGTGGAAGGCCTGCAGCCATCGGCAATGCAGGGCGATGTTGGCTTTTGCGAAGTCCTAAGTCAAATGGGCTGTCAGGTCGAATCTGGTGATTACGGAATGACGTTAACAGGTGGGCCGCTAACTGGCGTCGATGTCAATATGAATGCGATTAGTGACACCGTACAAACGCTCGCGGTTGTTGCGTTGTTTGCAAGCGGGCCAACCCGTGTTCGCGGTGTGGCCCACAACCGCTTCAAAGAAACAGATAGGATTGCGGACCTTGCTAGGGAATTGCGCAAACTTGGAGCGGTCGTCAAAGAGCATGAGGACGGAATGACAATCGTGCCTCCCGACTCAGTGAGCGGCTTGCATGGCGCCGAAATTGAAACTTACCACGATCACCGCATGGCGATGAGCCTGTCCTTGGCCGGACTCAGAATCAACGACGTTCGCATTCTCAATCCGGCATGCACCGCCAAGACCTACCCTGAGTATTTCTCGGATCTGGAAACCTTAATCGGCCGGGCCCATCGTTGGTCAAATACAGAAACCGATGGGGGCACCACGAAATGAGCAAGATGACCGTCGCTCAAAAAGCGAATTTCGCAAACGGCTTGCTCGTTTTCACGAGTACTGTGCTGGCGATCGCGTTCGATCCCAGATTTATCGTGGTCACGTTGTTCATGGGTGCTAGCCTGCTATTTTCTGGGGTCGCCGACTTCTGTGGTTTTGCTCTGATTTTCAAAAAGATCGACAGCAGATCCTGAAGCCGTTCGCACCATTTAATTGTGATTGGGCGTCGGAGGGCGGTAATCACCAAGATCAATGCCCTTGAACCAATCAATAGTTTGTTGAAGGCCTTCTTCGAGTTCGATACTCGGCTTCCAGTTCAGTTTATTTTTCGCCAACGAGATATCGGGCCGCCGTCGCGTCGGGTCGTCATCCGGAAGGGCCTGGTGCACAATCTGGCTTTTACTGCCGGACAACTCAATCACTTTTTCCGCGAGTTCACGGATCGTAAATTCAACAGGGTTGCCGATGTTAACTGGCCCAATGAAGCCCTCCTCGTTCTCCATCATCCGAATGATCGCGTCGACTAAATCGTCACGGTAACAGAAGGATCGGGTTTGGCTCCCGTCTCCAAACAAGGTGATATTCTCGTTGGCAAGTGCTTGGCGGATAAAGTTCGATACGACGCGTCCGTCATAGGGGTGCATTCTTGGACCGTAGGTGTTGAAAATACGTACGATACGAACGTCAACACGATTGCTGCGGTGATAGTCCATGAACAAAGTTTCAGCGACCCGCTTTCCCTCGTCATAACAGGCCCGGATACCGATTGGGTTCACGCAACCGCGGTACTCTTCGACTTGCGGATGAACCTCTGGATCACCGTACACTTCGCTTGTGCTCGCCTGCAAAATCCTTGCACCGCAGCGTTTAGCGGCGCCCAGCATATTAATCGATCCGAGCACACTGGTCTTAATCGTTTTAATCGGGTTGTATTGGTAGTGCCCCGGTGCTGCAGGGCAGGCGAGGTTGTAAATTTGGTCCACCTCTAAGAAGATCGGCAGCGTGATATCATGTCGCAGCAACTCGAAATTGCTTTTTTCGATCAGGTGAGCGATATTTGATTTCTGGCTGGTAAAAAAGTTGTCAAGACAGATCACATCATGGCCTTCCGCGACCAAGCGCTCGCACAGATGAGACCCAAGGAAGCCAGCGCCACCGGTGACTAAGATTCGTTGAAGCATAGCAAAAGTCTTTAAAGGCGGATCTTTGAGGTCAGACAAAACGGCGAGGCAGCAAGCACGACAAGGCGTGGATCACCAACGCTAATTCAGATTTTTAACAACTTTTATTTGGAGTATTGCAACATAGCAGGTGTTGGTGTCAACTCAGACTCATCGACCGCTGAGCGATTCTGAGCCGAAACAAAACTCTCGGTTGTCAATCAGACGTGTCTGGCCCACGCGTGCCGCGATCAGTGCAACGGCAGGACGATCGAGAGTCGAAAGGGGGACGAGCGTGTCGGCGTTCACAATAACGGCATAATCAATTTGACTAACGCCATCCCCACTGACCAATACTTGCCTCATCCCGTTTTGCAAGGTTTCGACGTCTCGCTCGCCGGCCGAAATTGCCTGCTCCACCTCTTTTAATGCCATTGACAAACGGAGTGCGCGACGGCGTTCGCTCGGATCAAGGTACCGGTTTCGACTGCTCATTGCTAAGCCATCCGACTCACGAACAATCTCACAGGCAACAACCTCGACCCCAACATCCAAATCACGTGACATTGCTTCGATCACCTTCCACTGCTGGTAATCTTTTTTTCCAAAGAAAGCGCTGTCAGCTGGCACAGCTTGAAAGAGCTTCATCACGACCGTCGTAACACCTCGAAAGTGCTCGGGGCGGCAGTTCCCCTCGAGAGTTCGAGCGATCTCAGGCGGATCAACATAGGTACTGAAACCGGGTGGATACATCGATTCGACTCGCGGCACAAAGACCGCAGCGACGCCTGCCGCCTCGAGCATCTCGTAATCTTGCTCGAGCGTTCGCGGGTAACGGCTGAGGTCTTCCGACGGCGCAAACTGGGTTGGATTCACGAAAATAGTCGCGATCGTGGCGTCGCATGCTTGCTGACTCTGATTTACCAGCGATAGATGGCCGGCATGCAAGGCACCCATCGTCGGCACCAGTCCGATTCGGATTCCCTTCACACGCAAGGATCTTATAAATTGCCGAGCTTCATTAGGGGTTGAAAGAATTTCCATCAGCCAATTCAGAGCGCCGAGGTCGCTTCGTCAAGAACACTTTCACTGACGTAGATCGGCAAGGGTGGCGAGAAAGTCACGGCGACGGCGATTGCATCACTTGGTCGTGAATCGATTTCCACTAGTTCGCCATCTGCTTTCCGCAGCTGTAGTTTGGCAAAGTAAGTGCTTTGGTTCAGATCACTAATTGTGACACTCTCAACGGTCGCACCGAGCGTCTTCGCGACGCTCACGATTAAATCATGCGTAAGCGGGCGTGGTGGCTGGTACTCCTCTTTAACACGACGGTCGATATTGGTGGCTTCAAAAATCCCAATCAGGATCGGGAACTCACGTTCACCATCTTCTTCTTGAAGATAGATCACTTGGTTTTCCGTGAGCTCGGAAATGATGATCCGAGCGAGCTGCATCTTGACAGTCATAATCGACGACGCGTTCGGCGGTAGGAGAAAGGAGCGAAACGAATGGCGACGGAAGTCCCTTTGACCAGCAAAGCAGCTCTCGGAAATTACTCATCACGTCAGTTGGCAAGTAGGGCCCAGCATGCCCTGGCTGTTTCCCGGTGATTATACCGTAGACGATGAATGCAGGGCAGCGTCTCGCGGCAAAACTGCTTGAAACCGCCGCCCACGCCACCACTCCAAACGGGACAGATGGGTGAATGACCCGATTGCGACGACAACTCGCAGGTTAGTTTTCCAGTCGCAGAATGACGGTCGAAAGAGGCGGCAGGTTCAACGAGATGCTATCTGGGCGACCATGATGGCCCTCCCCGATTGAGTTGCGACCAGGGTAATTCCCCACATTGCTGCCGCCGTAAGCTTCGCTATCGCTGTTGAAAATCTCTTTCCAGTATCCGCTTTGCGGAACTCCCATGCGATAGTCGTGACGCACCACGGGAGTGAAGTTACAGCAAACCAGGATTGGCGAAGATCCGTCAATTCCCTTTCTCAGATAGCCAAGCGTGCTGTCTTTTCCATTCAAACAATCGATCCACTCGAACCCCTCGTCGGCGAAGTCAAGCTGATGCAATGCCGGGTTTTCAACGACGATCTTGTTCAAATCGGAAATGAGTTGCTGCACCCCACGATGGGTATCGAAGTCCAGCAATTCCCAAGCGGGACCGTCATCATGATTCCATTCAGTCCACTGTGCTAATTCTCCACCCATGAATAACAATTTCTTGCCAGGGTGTGTCCACATGTAGGAGTACAGCAAGCGAAGGTTGGCGAATTTCTGCCACATGTCACCGGGCATTTGGCTCAACAGAGAACCTTTGCCGTGCACCACTTCATCATGCGAAAGTGGCAGCATGAAATTCTCGGTAAAGGCATAAATCATGCTGAACGTTAAGTCGTTCTGATGGTGACTGCGGTAAACCGGTTCTTTGTGCATGTATTCGAGTGTGTCGTTCATCCAACCCATGTTCCACTTGTAGGTGAAACCGAGACCACCATCGTAAGTGGGGCGCGAGACGCCGGGCCATGCCGTTGATTCCTCTGCCGCCGTTACTGCACCGGGAAATTGTTCGTGGACCGCAACGTTGAATTCGCGTAGGAAATCGATCGCTTCCAAATTCTCACGCCCACCATATTGATTCGGAATCCAGTCATCGCCTTCACGGCTGTAATCGAGATACAGCATTGATGCGACGGCATCGACCCGGAGACCATCGATGTGGTATTTGTCGAGCCAGAACAACGCATTGGCGATCAAGAAATTCTTGACCTCGTTCCGGCCATAATTAAAGATCAGCGTGCCCCAGTCCGGATGTTCACCCTGACGTCGGTCTTCGTGCTCGTATAAAGCTGACCCATCAAAGCGTGCCAAGCCGTGCGTATCTTTGGGGAAGTGTGCGGGAACCCAATCGATGATCACACCGATGCCGTGCTGGTGCATGTAGTCAACGAAGTACATGAAATCTTCAGGCGATCCGTGCCGACTGGTTGGCGCGAAATAACCGACCGTTTGATAACCCCAGGAACCGGTGAAGGGGTGCTCGCTCACAGGCATCAATTCCACGTGAGTGAAGTTCATACGATGGCAATAATCGGTGAGCCGCTTCGCAAGGTCTTGATAGTCAAGCCAGCCATGCGTTCGCCCAGGAGCCTTTTGCCAACTGCCAAGGTGAACCTCATAAACGTTCATCGGCGCGTGCATGGGATTCCAGTCGCGTCGACGTGCCATCCAATCGCCATCACTCCACTGATGGGTGTTCAAATCGGCGATGACAGACGCAGTGAGTGGTGGAAGTTCTGCTGCGAACCCGAGCGGATCACATTTGTCGACCCACTCACCGTCCTGACTCAGAATGCGAAACTTATATTTCTCGCCCGCTTTTGCACCTGGAACAAAAAGCTCCCAAATCCCGAGATGCTCCAATTGGCGTGCCGCATGACCACGACCATCCCAGCCATTGAAATCGCCGACAACTTGCACGCTTCTCGCGTTAGGAGCCCAGACGGCAAAATTGACTCCCTCGATGCGATCGACGGTTCGGATCTGGGCCCCAAGCCGATCGTAAAGCTGGTGATGTCGGCCTTCACCAAGAAGGTAACGATCAAGATCTGTCAGCAAGGAGGGAACTGCATAGGGATCTTGCATTTCTACGACTTCGCCGGATTTCTTCGTCATCTGAATGCGATACTTAGGTTGCGCGTTTAGTTCGACCCTTGCATCTTCGCCGCCACAGGCACGCTCGTCGACCGCCCCGCCACAGATCGCCTCGAAAAAACCGCCCGGGTGCAGCCGACGCATAGGCCGTTTTACTCCCGATGGAACATCAATGATCCATGCGGCCTCCGCCTCTGGCAAGAAGCTACGAACCGCGGTGGCTGACTGACCACGGTAGCGAATCGGATGAGGGCCAAGCACGCTCGAGGGATTATCGAGGGTGCCTTCGAGAAGTTGGCTGATGGTCGACAGAGTAACTTCAGTTTGCATTGAGGGTCTGCTGTTGTGCTGTTAAGGGATCATTGCGGGGAGAACGCGGCCGCTATGCAGTTTGTAAAACGACATCTGATGTTGCGGCGGCCTGCCATGGTTCTGGTGACTTGCGATTTCTGATCACGATTCGTGGTGTCGAATCGGTTGTTCTGGAGGAGCTGGAACGACGCTCAACAGGGGCCTGCGGCACCGATCCAGCCACCTCATTCATCAACCAGCGGCGAAGCGGATCGGTGGGCCGTGACGGACTTGTGTGAGGTGAGTCGATGCGGAGATTTTTGTCTTGGACTGATCGAATATTTTGACCCGAGCTGATATTCCGGGAACTAACCAAGCAGGCTTGAACACAATGGATTGCAATCGCACGATCAATCCGTCGCCACAAATCCGCATGTTGGACATCGATCCGACGCCCAAAGTGCTCCCACATGAATCCGTTCGAACGCCAGCGGGGCAAGGAGTCCGATAGCGAGCGAATTAAATAGCGGTTGCTGCTAACCAAAGTGACAGACGCTGGGCCATCAATTGACTCCAACCCCCGAACGGCGGCTAATAGGGTCAACCGGTTCAGATCTCCCGAATCGTGATCGTTGGCCGAAAAGACCGGAGTGCCGTCGGCAGATTCCAAGTCGAATTGCCAGTATCCCTCGGTCATCTCGATCGCTCTCGCCTGGCATACCAATAGGTAGTCCGAGAGCGTCGGGTTGGTCTGTGAATCCGTGACAGCCGTTGGCGTCATTGTGTCGGTAAAAAACACGGCAGGCGGTGTCCGATCAATGGGGCGGTCGTCGGCACGTTCCGTTTGCCGATAACACGTTTTTCAGGAGGCGTTCCATCAACGGTTTGCTGCAAAACGCTTTATCAGCATTCCGGCGGCGATCCGCATGGAATACCAGTTCGGCAAACTCACCCAGTTCGCTAAACCTTCTCCCCCGAAAAAATATCGCCCAACCGCTAATGTCCAAACGATGACCGTTACAGTCCCTCTATCCCTCGAATCGAGCTCGCGATTGACTCTGCGTAATCCACGGTGGCCTCATGAGGGGATCATTCGACCAAGTGTGGTTAAGCGTAGACAGAAACGGCAGTAGCTTGAAATTCAACCAACCTCGGCTCGTCAAAAAATGTGGATCGGATGAGCCCCGCACTGACGCTTGCCCCCTGCTAAGTACTGTTGGGGGATCGGCGTCGCGCGTCCGCGAGAAAGCCGACGATCATAACACTGACCCTTCCGATCGAACTGACCCTTCCGATCGAACTGACCCTTCCGATCGAACTGACCCTTCCGATCCATCCGATGCTGCACCACGGTCGCTCGCGATATAGAGCGCGATGTATCGGTCGACCTAGCTCGAAAATGATCGAGCCCAAATCGTAGACTATCGCAAATTGAGGACGCGGCGAATTCGAGCGGCCACTGTTGGGTCGCGTTCTTCGGTCACGCGCAGGCGAAGCTGGTTGTTGACGGCTGGGTCGTTCATCGTCGCAAGCACCGAAATGGCCTGCAGCTTGACATCCCGACTCTCGTCATCAAGCATCATCAGCAACCATGGGCGAGGATCAACTTGAGGAGCGTGGGCGATCCCGTCAATCAGGGCAAGTCGAGTCGGTAAATCAGCCGACACGATTTGCGTTGCAATCATGATCTCATTTTCGTTGAAACCACGGGAGGTTAGCTCATCACTTGCTTTACCGCGTAGTTCGCGGTTTTCACTGCCAAGCCAATGCATCACGCTGCGATCATCGAAAGTTCCCATTGGGGATTCGATCAAGTGCGCCGCCGTTGTGACATCAGCGGTGGGGGCGAGTTCGGCAGCGGGTTGCGGTCCACTGACGTCGTGCAAAACAATTGTCTGGTTCGGATCAACGGGCTTCAATCTCGACAGCGATGAGCGGTAGACCGAAGCCTCTTCCGCCAATTCCATTTCCCGTCCTAGCGGTGGGACCTCGACAGGCAAATTGCTTTGGTCACCATTTTCACGTGCCTCGACTATCGCTTCGGGTGGTGGCCAGTCGGTCCAAAGGCCTGCTTGCACTTCCTTGACTGGAAGCGGTTCACTTCGCACGTACAACCGTTGCGGCTCAGATGAATCAAGTGGTTCATCACTCAAAATACTGGGTCCGGCACGATCGGAAATGGCCAGCATGTCGATCGCGTGGTTCGCGTCATCGTAAAGCAGCTTCGATGATTTGTCTTGACGATTGACGGAGTACTGAATTGTTTCCTGCAGCAAGGAATTGGCCCATCCGGTGCGGTCATCCGGTAGATAGACGGCGATCGTTTGGATCGACCGCACGAGGGTCGCATGGCTTCGCTGCAATTTCCGTTGCGGCAAAATCGTCCATGCATTTTGGTTTTCTGCCAACAAGTCAAACGCAGTTCTGGCAACTTCAGGGTCCTGATCTGCGAGGGCCGACACCAGTGGATCGATTGCCACCTCACCGAGGCTGGCAAGCTGAACCAAACGCTGGCGTTTCTCCTCGCTGGGCAGGGATTCAAATCCGTTTGTGTAGCGTTGCACCAACCAGCGCGGAGTAAATCGCGTGACCGCCAAGGTGACTGTCAAGCCAACCGCTACCAACGCCAGCAGTTTTAGTGCAGATTTGACACTATTTGCCTTACCACGACCTTTTTGTGAAAGGTCGATGGAGAACGGGTTATCAGACTGGTCGCCAAATTCCATTTTGGTCCATTCCTGGGCAGCGGAGATGGCGGATTGTCGCGATCATTGCCCTACCAAAGCAAGGGCATTTTGGTTCAACGGACTGATCTCCCCCAACACGAGTGCAGGTTCGGGTCATCGGTTTTTCGCACGCTGAAACGAAACGACGGCTCAAGATTGCGACGCGGGAGCAGAGCGAGGTGAATGCCCACAATATTGATAGCGAATTCAATACGTACAGCGAATGCATTCGATAATCTCTAACGCCCGGTGTTGGAATTGCCGTTCGAATTTCGCACAGTGGCTTGATAGGCCGATGCCTGATCTTGCCATTGCTGCCGCATCCGCGTGGGAACGTCAATTCCTTCAAGCAAATCGCCAAGGACTGCTCCGAGCGTGATGAGTGGTTCGCTCCCTGCGAAGGTCCAGCCGGGTTGCACCCAGGACACGACTCCCGATTCGTTCAAAATTGCTAAACCTCCCGATTCGACTGTGAGCGACTGGCCGACTGTACGGTCGCTGTCTAACAGCAGGTCGATCGAATTGTTGCGTGGAATCCGCTCGAAACTGCCAGGGGCGACTAGCAAACCGATTCTTACACGCTGACGCAGATCGGCCGGCATGCGTGCTTGCCATTGGTCAATCGTACTTGCCACAAATTGCGATGACGGGTCGCCGTTGAATGCAATCAAAATTGTCAATTCACGATCGCTTCCCTGGTGACTCAATGCCCAGTCGTTTGATTGGGTTTGCAATTTAAACGCAGGGACGCTGGAACCAACAATTGCCGGGGGAGCCGGTGGTGGCAGCGGAACAAATTGCGTCACGTACTTCGGCTCTGTCGGCATTGGACTGAATTCGAGAGATTGTTGATCAGCTCGAAAGCTGGCGTCCAAAAATTCCATACTCAGCGACATCGCCTGGGATGCCTCGCCTGGGTTAATCGGCGCCTGCAAGGATGGCAATTGAATCCGACGGATGATGCTGTTTCGCTGGTCGATCCAAAAAACATATTCATCGTCGACCGTCACGCGCTGGCAACTGACTCCCCCCAGCGTTTTGGGGGAGCCGAAGCGAAATTGGTGGCTGCCATCAAAGAGCGGCTGCAACGGTTCGCCTGAGAACAGCCATTCGAGCTGGGGGGGCGGGCCAGCCAACCCCGCCGCCAAACGTTCGGCAAGAATCGGGTCGGCCAGTAATTGCCGGAGGGTTGGTCGGCCCGGTTCGACTGGCCGGCGGACGACCTGCGCATCAAAATTTTGGCTAGCTGGATCCAGGATCCAGCAATTCAGTGCTTGATCGTCTCGCCAGATCCGAACATCGTAGGCGGCAATGTAGAGCCGATCGTGATCTAGCCAAACTTGGATCGGTGCCGTTTTCGTGACGATTTGATCGCCATCGCGATATTCCAAGCGGACGCTTCCCCGATCGTGATAGGCAGCTGCGTTTTGATAGCGGTCTAGGGCAGCTTTCAGCAATTTCTCGGGGGTTTGCTGCCGAAACGAGGTTGACTGAGCTTCGGTTACCTCTTCGTCCTGGGGAGCCGATTGACGACAGCCCAGCAACGGGAAAAAAGCGACCAGGAACCCCAACGCGAGCGAGTTCGAAGCGATCTGGCGAACTGAGTTCATTCTGGCACCTGCAATGCGAGGTGGCACATGATCGGTTGCTGTGCCTTCTGTTTTCGCCGCGAGCGTACTAAAACAAAGCGAGCGGCCACAATTGGAAACAAGCTGCAGCATCTGTCGTCCTTCGCCCTGCCATCGAACAAATGGAACTTGAACGTGTCCGTGCCAAACCGACCTGATCTCAACTTTTCCGACACACTCGATTCACTTCGTGGAGATCAAATTTGCGTTTATGAGCATGGATCGGCAACCGCAGTACCTGATCTCGCTCACGCGACCTTCCTCGCGCTGCAGAAGCCGCTCGATTTCCCACCTTTGGCGGCAGCGATTGTGCCTGGCGATCGCGTTGCGTTGGCGGTTGATCCCAACACCCCAGGGGTTAGTGAAATCATTCGAGGAGTGCTGCGTGCGTTAGATGAAACCGAGGCAAGTGCGGTCGAGGTTGTAGTATCGGACGAAGCGAATGACCAAACGCTTGCCGCAATTCAGCACGAAATTGGCGAACGAACACGCGTCATCCGACACGAGTCGTCCGACCGATCTTCGCTCCGTTATTTGGGAGCGGACCAAGATGCCGATCCGGTCTACCTGAATCGTCGCTTGGTGGATGCCGATCTGGTGCTGCCAATCGCGACAGGCCGTCCTCTGGATGCTGACATCCCCCATGATATCACCGGGGCCTTTCCATTCTTTGCAGACTCAGCATCTCGAGCGAGGCAGCGTCGAAACAGTTTTGCCAGTAACCACTCGAAGGATGAAACGCTGGCCCATGCGACACAAGCATGTCAGTGGCTCGGCGCTCAGTTCATGCTATGTGCGATTCCAAATCAACTCGGGCGAGTTGGAGAAGTCTTTGCTGGAACTCCCGATGCGATTCGCAAACGACTCGCTTCGGCCCAACCCGATGATGCTGAATATCCAACAGCCGCACCGCTATTAATTGCTTCCTTAGACGGTGGAATTCAACAGCAAACCTGGGCCAACGCGGCACGTGGGTTCAGCGCCGCCGCGCGGTATGCCGCGCCCGGGGGAACCATTGTCCTGTGGACAGAGATGGAGGATTTGCCAAGCGGTTGCCTTTTGGAACTTGGCGGAGAGGACCCCATTGACTTTGATGCTAGGGCCGATGACCCGATCGTCGCGGAAGATGAGTTTCCAGCTTGGGATGCATCCAATGGCATAGCAAGAGTCATCCAAAGGGTCGCTGCGAATCATCGCCTGCTGATTCGCAGTAAGCTGGAAGATGAAGTAATCGAATCGGTTGGCCTAGCGGCGATCGGCAACTCAGCTGAATTGAACAGACTGATCAGTGGGGTGGAAAGCTGTGCCGTGTTACCCGCCGCCCAGTTTGCGGGAACCACTGCAGACCTCGCAGAACAAAGAGACGAATAATCCCGGGGCAATCGGGGCGTCCCCCGTCTCGAACAAGACGGCGTCCCCCGTCTCGAACAAGGCAAGGTACAATTCGGTCAGGAAATTTTTCGTTCATGTTGAATTTGCCGCTTGGACATTGAGTCAGCCGCAGAGGAATTGGAGAGTTGTTGATGAAGCCGCACTTGATTGCCTCGCTGATGCTGTTTCTCGTGGGCTCGTTATCGGGACCATTGAAATCGGCGCTCGCACAACAAGCCCCGCCCGTCGCACAACAAGCCCCGCCCAATGTCGTCGTCATTTTCATGGACGATATGGGTTATGCAGACATCAATCCATTCGGCGCGACTGGCTACCAAACGCCCAACCTCAATCGAATGGCAGCCGAGGGAAGAAGATTCACTGATTTCGTCGTCTCATCGGCGGTTTGTTCCGCATCTCGATCCGCACTGCTAACCGGTTGCTACCACACACGCATCGGGATTCGCGGCGCACTCGGCCCAAAATCGGATATCGGATTGAACTCAGCTGAAACGACGCTCGCTGAATTGTGCCGGTCGCAAGGCTACGCGACCGCGATCTTTGGCAAGTGGCACCTCGGCCACCACCCAAAATTCTTGCCGACCGCCCACGGATTTGATCAGTACTACGGCATTCCGTACAGCAACGACATGTGGCCCTTGCATCCGAACTCGGTTGCCAAGCGAGCCAAAGACCCAAATGCGAAGATCAACTGGGCTGCCCTACCGATGATCGAAGCATCCACGACCAACGGATGGTCAATCGCGAATGAGGATATTCAGCCAGAAGATCAGGAGCAGATGACCAAGGAATTCACCGAGCGAGCGGTGAAGTTTATCAAAGGTAACACTGATCGTCCTTTCTTTTTGTATCTTCCCCACCCAATGGTGCACGTACCACTGTATGCATCCGAAGCTTTTCGCGGAAAAAGCGGCCGTGGCATTTTCGCTGACGTGATGATGGAAATTGATTGGTCAGTTGGGCAGGTATTGGGGGCGGTTGAAGACATTGGTGCTGAACGCAATACGCTGGTGGTCTTTACAAGCGACAACGGGCCTTGGCTTTCCTACGGCACGCATGCAGGGCAAGCAACTCCGCTTCGCGAAGGCAAAGGCACCATGTTTGAGGGCGGTTATCGAGAGCCAACCATCATGTGGTGGAAGGGAAAGATACCTGCAGGCACTGAGTGCGACCAACTCTGCAGCACCATCGACCTGCTGCCAACGATTGCGAAGTTAATCAACGCAGAACTCCCCAACCACAAAATCGACGGCAAAGATATTCGCCCTTTGATGTTTGGCGAAGAGGGTGCCAAATCACCTCACGAAGCCTTTTACTGCTACTACGGGGGCGGCCAACTCCAAGCCGTGCGAAATGATCGTTTCAAGCTGGTCTTTCCCCATCGCTATCGAACCATCAATGGGCACCCTGGGGGAACCGGGGGCCTTCCAATTCCCTATCAACAAGCCGATATCGGACTAAGTCTGTTTGATTTGGACGCGGACATTTCGGAAACGAAGAATATCATCGAAGAGCACCCGGACGTCGTGCAACGACTGCAGGCCGCAGCTGAACAAGGCCGAGAAGACCTAGGTGATAAACTGACCAATCGGAAGGGAAGTGGGATTCGCCAAGCGGGCCGGCTTGGTGTAAATGATGAGCGTTTGCCGCTAATATGGAAATAGCGCGGTCGTCGCCGCAGGCCCCCCTGCCAACGTTTTGCAGCGTGCAGCTCCTAGGCAATCACCAAAAATTAGGTGCGGGATCAGAGATATGCGGGATCAGAGATACCTGTTCTCCCCAGAGCGATTTTAACTTCCATCACTGCTTGCCTAACTTTTCTTACCGCTCAGCACGAGCCAGGACCTGCGAATGAGCAATGCTGCGTCTGCCAACCAACTGCTGTCGCCAGAACTGTTGGCACGATTAGAACGGATGGAATTGGTATCAAGAAAAGTATTCCGCGGCCGCATGAAAGGCGAACGCAAAAGTAAAAGAAAGGGACAAAGCGTCGAATTTCACGACTTTCGCAATTACGTTGCGGGAGATGACCTAAGGCTGATTGATTGGAATCTCTATGCTCGTTTGGATCAGCTGTTTCTCAAACTGTTTCAAGAAGAAGAAGACTTACACGTCTATGTTTTGATTGACGCCAGTGAGTCAATGAACTTTGGTGACCCAAATAAGTTAACAGTTGCCAAGCAACTCGCCGCGGCACTGGGATATGTTGGACTTTGTCGGGCCGACCGTGTCAGCGTACAAGCCTTAGGGCCTCCGGGGAGAAGTGCGCCCGTTCTGCGAGGACGAGCCAGCTTGTGGAAAATGCTGAATTACTTGGGGTCATTTGAGAGTGGCCATAACGTCACCCTCTCCGAAGGCATCAAAGACTTTTCGATTCGGAATTCTGGTACAGGAGTCGTCATTCTGTTGTCTGATTTGATGGACAAGCATGGCTACGAATCAGCTTTGCGAATGCTGGTGGGACGTCGGATGGATGTTTTCGTCATGCATGTTCTGTCACCCGAGGAGATCGACCCGCCATTGCGTGGTGACCGACGCTTGATAGACGTCGAAGATGGTGATGCAGCAGAGATCACGATCAACGCTTATGCGATCGAAAAGTACAAAGAGACAGTTAAGTCGTTCATCGGCGGGATCAAATCATTCTGTAGTCGCCGTTCGATCTCGTACATTCCCGTACGGACCGAAACGTCGGTAGAAACGATCGTCACCAAATACTTACGTCAGCGGGGGGTCGTACGATGAGTTGGACCCCTGCTTTTACGAGCACGCTCGGCTGGGCGACTTTGGTTGCCGTCTCGGTCGGAATTATCATCCTGTACTTCCTGAAACTTCGACGAGAACCGGTCGAGGTACCGAGCACCTATCTATGGTCGCAAACCATCGAGGATCTGCACGTTAACAGTTTGCTACAGCGACTGCGCCGCAGTTTGCTACTGTTCTTGCAGCTACTCGCGATCGCCGTCGCAGCATTGGCCTTGTTCATTTCGGGATTGCGAGGCGATGTCAGTGAACAAAGTCGCTCCGTATTTCTGCTTGACAACTCAGCCAGCATGCAGGCGACCGACATTGGAGAAGGAGAAACCCGACTGTCCAAAGCGAAGCGAATGATCGAGCAAAAGATCGAAGAGATGGATGACACAGATGTGGCGATGCTGGTCACTTTTAGTGATCGCCCCGTGACCGTGCAATCATTTACTTCCGATCGTCGCCGCTTGCGGGATGCTTTGGCCAGTGTGCAAGCGACAAATCAACCGACCGATATTTTAGGTGCATTAAAAGCAGCTGACGGCCTGGCCAACCCGCGTCGATCGAGTGAGATGGGGGATGTCAATGATGTGCAGGTAGCGCAAGAAAAACCTGCCGATCTGCTGATCTACAGCGACGGCGGTTTCGCAGCCGTAACCGAATTCAATTTAGGAAACTTAAAGCCAGAGTTCGTGTCGATTGGGACGGATTCGGTAAACAACTTGGCGATCACTGCATTCAGTGCCGAGCGTAATCTGGAGCAACCGACTGAAGTCCAAGCCTTTGGAACCGTGATGAATCTCGGTACCCAAACCATCGAAACTACCGCCACATTGACACTTGATGGTGAGTTTTTCGATGCCACCCCCGTGTCGCTCGAACCGGGGGATCAAACGGGCCTATCGTTTTCGCTCGAAAGCGAGGCTGCTGCGACATTAGAACTGAAATTGGATTTGGATGATGATCTCGAAATCGACAACATTGCGTATGCCGGTTTAACGCCATTGCGGAACGTGTCAGTTCTGGTCGTCACCGAGGGCAATACACCAATCCGATTGGGGCTGAGCACGGAAAAAGCCGCAAAAATCTGTAACTCGGAGTTTGTCCTGCCGTCCTATCTAAGCAGTGAAGCCTATGTTGCGAGAGCTCTTGCCGGCACCGATGATTTGATCATCTTTGATCGTTGTACGCCGCCCCAAATGCCGTTAACCAATACCTTTTTTATTGGCGCACTGCCGCCCGCTTCTTCGCTCGGGGAAGCATCAACTGGCAATACACTATCTGAAACGACTGCGACTGAATCGGGGAACGCAGATGACGCGCAAAATGCTGATGCGAATGGAACAAATGACGCGTCAGAACCAGGCGAAGCTGGGGTAGACCAGACCCAGACAACCGAAACCGGTTCAACGAACTGGTCTTGGCAATCACCATTGTCCTCCGTCGCGCTGGTTGATGTCGATCGAGCCCATCCGATGATGCGGTACCTTGAGCTTTACTCCTTGTTGATCTTCAACGGCAGGGGCTTGCAGGGACCATCTGGCTCCACTGATTTGATGGTCGCCGACATTGGAGCCGTACTCGTGCTGGCACCACGGTCTGGCTACCAAGATCTTGTCCTTGGCTTCGAAATTGTTTCTACCACAGAGACCGGTTCAACTGAAATCAATACGAACTGGTACGCCGAGCGATCTTGGCCGGTATTCATGTTGAACGTGTTGCGATACCTCGCTGGTGCCGCCGAAGCAACAGGCGCTCCATCACACCGTCCCGGCGAAACAGTTCAAGTGCGATTGGAAAACGCAATCGGGGAAGCGAAGCTCAGACGAGTCGGTGGCGAGGTAACGGAGATCCGATTGGGAACCAGTGGCGTCGCGGAGATTCTTGATACTGAACAACCGGGTAACTATCGCATCGAGGCAAAGGATGGGCTTGCTGGCCTGTTCGCCATCAACCTGTTCGATCAACGGGAAAGCACAATCGCAGCAGCACCTAGCATCGAAGTCGGCTACGTCGCGGTCGAGGCAGCGGTCGGCAATGCCGAAGAAAGAAAAGACTATTGGCGGTGGGCGCTGGTTGCGATGCTCGGTGTGTTGGCGGCCGAATGGTGGCTGTACGTCAAGCGAGTCGCTTAAGCGAGAGCACCAGCGCTCAACGACAAACGAATGGCCGGACTCCCCTCGGGCTACCGCAAGGCAATGGACGGCGGCTGGTGATTGAACCCGATCACGGACTGATCAGTCAGTGCGAGGATCACTTTGCAGGTCACCCTCGGTGATGATCGTAAAGCCCTTCTCACAGAGTGTTTGCATCGCCATTTCAATGCTTTCCACCATAATGGCGACCGCTGGCTTGCCATGTGGACGCACGATCAATGGGTAAGCCTGGATGATGTTCAATTCTGCCTGAAGCAAGGCCGTGCAAACTCGTAAAAGCGGTTGAGGCCCCTCGGGCAATTCGACTCCGACCAAATCGGTTTCGATGATCGCCAATCCGCTGCGCTCAAGGATCTCACGCCCCCGGTCTGCGTCGCTGACCAAAAAACGCACAAACGCACATTCCGCTGCGTCATTAATGGACAAGGCACAAATACGGATACCGGTGCCCTCGAATCGCTTGACCACTTCGAGCAGCTGGCCAACCCGATTTTCGAGGAAGATCGTGAATTGCCGAATTGCCGGGAAATTCCGCCCTCGCAACGTTTCATACGTTGTGCTTGAATCGTCGCCGATGCTCATATCGTAAGCTTTCGCAAGTCTGGACTCCGTTCAAAAACGGCTTTCGCCTGTTCCCGGTTGGTCCGGGACGTTCAGAGTGTAGACTTCGCTGTCGGTTGGGGTCAATTCTGTCCTGTCGGCCCTGCAACTGCCCTCCCAACAGTGATCGGGTTCATCGGTTGCGGGCTGGAAGGTACCGACCAAGCCCCGGCCGATCGCAAATATCATCCAAAAATAACTGAGACCCCTCATTCCATCATGCCTGCCCACCAGTTGCCGATTCGCGTCACCTATCAAGAAACCGACGGTCAGCGGCGAGTGCACCATGCCAACTACCTTAACTATTTTGAACGTGGCCGCGTTGAAATGCTGCGGGATCGCGGCATGCCCTACCGTGAGATCGAAGATAGCGGCTGCATGCTGGTTGTTCGAGAAATGAACGTGATTTACCACGCCGCGGCCGAATTTGACGATTTACTGATGCTGACCACCGAAGTCGTAGAAGTGCGGCGGGTGCGAATTCGGCATCACTATCGGATTGAACGTGATGGTGAACTAATCGTCGAAGCTGATTCGTTGGTCGCAAGCGTCGACAAGCTCGGTAAACCAGTGCGGCTTCCCGATGAACTGAGAAAGATGGTCTAGCAGCGGCAAATCATCAGTTGCAAGTTCTAACCTTGATTGGTGGGAACAGCGGCCGATCGAATCTCGTCCAATCTTGCGAACAACCGGTCACTCTTACCACCAGTTTTTTCGGCAATCGGCGAGCTGAGATTTGAATTCGAACGGCGCAATGCCGTTCGTTTTGTTTTTACCTTTCTGAGTCATTCGCGAGCTCAGAACCTAGCCAGATCGACCGGGATAAGGCCGTCAGCCCGTCCGCTAGAGCCGGAAACAACGTGTCCATTTAATCGCTTAGAGCCGCAATTTACGCCATTTCCCGGCAATTAGCGTCCCATTTCCAGAGGAGCCACGCCGTATCTCCCGTGTCTGAGCCTGGATTCGTTCTGCTCGCAGCGGCCGTCCGGATCATTTCTCAGGACTTGAAAGTGGTTTGCTTGCCTTCAAAGCTGGCAAGAAACGACGTTTTTCTTATACTCAGTAGGCCCTCCCCACTGACTGCCGTCGGTTTTTTCGCCGATCTCACCCAGTCCTACCAGGTACAGCCTTGTGCCCACCCTAAGAAGCGCTGCACTGACAATTGTCTTTTACCTCTGGTCGAGTTGCCTTGCGGCAACGCATGGGGACGAGCGCAAATCTGACGACATGCCCGCAGAGAAGCGAACAACCACCAAGCTTGCGTCTTCAAAAGACCGTGCATCTTCAAAAAACATCGTGCGTGAATGGAACAAGAAGGGCTGGCCGCTGATGCAGCGACTCTGTTTGGATTGCCACAATCAAGATTTCCAAGAGGGCGAGCTCGATCTGACTTTTTTCCAATCGCTCGAAGCTGAGGATGTGGCAACTTCGGGTGGTCAAATGAAGCGAGTCTTGGAGATCGTTCGGTTTGGTGCGATGCCCCCTGAGGATTCTGACCAACCTTCTAGCGGCGAGCGCAAGTTATTGGTCGAATTGCTGGATCAGACGTTGTTCACTGTTTCCTGTGATCTTCGCCCTCGCCCGGGAAAGGTAACAGCCCGGCGTTTGAACCGGGCCGAATACAACCGATCAATTCGTGACCTATTCGGCATGGACCTGCAGCCAGCCAAAAGCTTTCCGTCAGACGAAGTAGGAGCGGGTTTCGATAACAATGGCGATGTTCTTTCGCTTTCTCCTTTATTGATGGAGAAATATTTTGACGCTGCAGAGGTGGTCGCGAGTCAGGTCTTGATGGATCCCGATGATTTGCCCAGCTTGGATCAGGAACAGGCCAGCGATCAAATTCTCGTTCACGGCGAGACGAAAACAGGAAGCTTCACCGGACGTTTTTTGGCGACCGACTCATTCGCGTGGGCTGATTTTGATGTGCCGGTGGAGGGAGAATATCGCATCGGCGTCCGCGGTGGGAATTCTGAGCCGGAGGCTCCCAAAATCAAGGCGGCGGTCTGGAATAGGGATGGGCTACTGATAGGCGTTGCCGAACTTGGCTACTACGGCGGAGGTGGCAGCTCTCAGCGTGTCGAATTTAGAGTGGCGTTACCGAAGGGAAAGCAACGCTTTTACGTGGAACCGCTTGAAAAAGAACAAGAATTGTTGATCGGCGAAACCAAATCCGAATTTTTCGCCAACATTGACCCTGGCATCATCGCCGCCGCATTGGAGCGTCGGAAAAAACCTATACGACCTGAACGCAATTTTGATGTATCAGCGTTCCCCTACATGGTGCGTGAAATCGAAGTCCGCGGGCCGACCAAAACGCCTCGACACCTGTTACCACCAAGCCAGGCAAAAATCGTTCGTCGTTATGCCGAGCGACGAAGCGGCAAATGGTCGAAAGTGGCAGAAGCAGCGAAGGAAAGTTTAGCCCCCCTAATGAGACGTGCCTTTCGCGGCCACGTCGATGACGACGAAGTGACGCGTTACGCTCAACTGGTCGTCGATGCGACCAATCGAGACGAAAGTTATGTGCGAGGCATGCAGATTGCAGTGACTGCGATTTTAGTCTCGCCACGCTTTTTGTTTCGGATCGAAACGCCACCAGCCGATTGGGCAGGTAATCAAGTTGAAAAAGATCGAACGGTACGCCTGACTCCGCATCAGCTTGCAACTCGGCTTTCCTACTTTTTGTGGAGCAGTTTACCAGACGATTATTTATTAGAAGCAGCCGATCAAAACACGCTACAAGATGATGGCCGCTTGGAAGCGATCGTACGCCGGATGATTGCGGATCCAAAAGCAGAAGCCCTCAGTGATCAGTTCGCCGCTCAATGGCTCGGTTTACGTAATTTGCAGGTTCACGAAGCAGATGTGGAGCGGCACAAACATTTCACTCCATCGCTTCGCCAAGCAATGGCACAAGAAACAATGCTGCTGTTCGATTCAGCCTTACAGGCAAATCTCCCAGTTGCCGATTTATTGACAACCGAGTACTCCTTTCTTAACGAAGAATTGGCCAACCATTACGAGATTGATGGGGTAACGGGTGATCAATTTCGCCAGGTCAATTTGGGCGGCACACCACGTCGAGGCTTGCTGTCACACGCGAGCGTCTTAACTTTGACCAGTGGACCAACTCGCACCTCACCGGTGAAACGTGGCAAATGGATTTTGGAAAATGTCTTGGGGACACCACCGCCGGACCCACCCCCCGGTGTTCCTGAGTTAGCAGAAACCAAAACAGCGGGTGAGAACGCAACCTTTCGTGAGCAACTTGAATTGCACCGGGAGAACCCTAGTTGTGCCGCATGCCATCGCGTTATGGACCAATTGGGATTTGGCCTGGAACAATTTGATGCGATTGGAAGGTTTCGGATGCTCGAAGGTGACCGACCGATTGATGCAAGTGGCGAACTACCCGGTGGTCGAAAATTCAATGGAGCCAAACAGCTCAATGAGATGCTGGGGCAAACAGAATCGTCTGCCTTTGCAAAAACCTTCACGCAAAAATTGATGACATTCGCTTTGGGAAGAGAACTTACCCCGCAAGATCGCTGCGTCGTCGATGAAATCATGACGAAAACGGCAGCTAGTGAGCACGCCATGGCAGATGTGATTTTAGAAGTCATTCGCAGTCGGCCATTTCAATACTACGATTGGAACAACGCTGATTCATTGAATCCAAGCGAAGATAAAATGCAAGGAACTGACGATGAGTGAGGATGGTAGAATTCGTCGACGTACGATGCTGCGTGGAACCGCGGTTGCCATGGGCTTACCTCTGCTGGAAATGATGCGGCCAACCGCTCGGCAAATTTCAGCGATGGAGGCTTCAAGCTCGCCGGTTCGGATGGCGTGCATTTTCTTTCCCAACGGCGCAATCATGCCCGATTGGAACCCCACGGTGGAAGGTGATCAGTGGCAGCTTTCGAAAACGCTTGCGCCGTTGCAACCTTTTAAGTCGAAGCTCAATGTGATTCGAAATCTTGCGCACGACAACGGGCGGGCCCATGCCGATGGCGCTGGGGATCACGCACGTTGCGCCGCCACGTTCCTCACCGCTGCCAGGCCGGTAAAAACCAGCGGCAACATTCAACTTGGCGTTTCAATCGATCAGGTTGCTGCCTCTCAGTTGGCGGGTCAGACGCCTCTACCTTCGATCGAACTGGGGCTGGAACCAAGTCGCAACGCCGGCAGCTGTGATTCCGGATATAGCTGCGCCTATTCATCAAACATCTCCTGGCGTAACGACAAGCAACCGATTCCAAAAGAGATCACGCCGCGAATGGCATTTGAGAGAATGTTTACCCGCCAAGATTCAGCGGAGCGACGGCAGCGTGATTTCGTTCGCCAAAGTATTTTGGATGTAGTTCAACACGATGCACAAAAACTGATGCAGCGTGTGGGACAAACGGACAAACGTAAACTAGACGAGTACTTCACCAGCATTCGCGAAATTGAACTGCGGATCCAGCGGGCCGAGGAAGAAGATCAGAAAGCTCTCCCCAGCATTGAAGTGCCCTTTGGCCGGATCGAAGCGTTCCGAGAACACGCCCGCCTGATGTACGACATGATGGCGATTGGGTTTCAAACCGATACCACTCGGGTCGCTACTTTTATGTTGGATAACGCGGGGGGCAATCGACGCTATACCGAAATCGGGGTCAACGATGCTCATCACGGCATGAGTCACCACCGCAACCGGCCCGAACCGGTCGCAAAATTACAGAAAATCGATCACTACTTGGTCGAGCAGTTCGCCTACTTCCTTGGGAAACTTGATTCGATTCCGGATGGTGATGGAACCTTACTGGATCAGTCGATTGTGCTATACGGGAGCGGAATTAGTGACGGCAACCGTCATAACCATGGTGATTTGCCGATCGTTCTGGCCGGCGGGGGTGGTGGTCAAGTGACGACCGGAAGGTACATCCAACCCGAGCATGAACGGCCAATGGGGAATCTATTTCTTTCCATGCTAGATATCATGGGAACACCAGTAGATTCGATTGGTGACAGCAGTGGACGATTGGATGAGCTTGGTTAGCGAATTCCAACACGATCGCCGCGGCCAGGAAATGGTAGTGAGGAGTTGATTGGATGGTAAGTTTCTGATTTCCGGCCAATTAAACGCCTGCGTTCTTTTCAAGAATCACACCTTCGAATGTCGCTCTACCATGGAATCACTCGCTTCGACTTCTCTCTGACCGTTTGGTTCTGCGAAGCAAAGCTGGCGACACTTGAATACGGGAGGTAAATTGGTGCAAATGGAATCGCAATTAAAACTTCCGGAATCATTGCAGCTTCAACTGCACACCTACCGCCGCCGCGTATGGTGGGTGAAGTTGCTCGAGGCGTTCGCGGGTGCGGCCAGCGGAATCCTCGTCGGTTTCCTGCTGACCTACGTTCTTGACCGTTTTTTTGACACGCCAGCGGTGGTACGAACAGCGATTTTCGGCGTTGCCATTTTAACCTGCACCATGATCCCGCTTGCCATCGACCGCTGGGTCATGCGGCGACGGCGGTTCGAGCAGCTCGCGCGGCTGTTAGCCGAAACTCGACCTGAAGTTGGGGACCAATTGCTGGGGGTCATCGAACTGTCCGAAGACGCGTCTGAGCAGAATCGCTCACCCGAACTTGTCGAAGCGGCCATTCGTCAAGTCGCGATGAACATCGGCGATCAAGATCTTAGCACCGCAGTTCCTCACCCGAGGCATCGGCAGCGGATGGTGGTAGCTGTCGGTTTGACAGCGCTAGTTGGCACCCTTTGGCTCGCTACAACAGCCGCGACTCGCAATGCCTGGTCGCGATACATGCAACCATGGTCTGATACGCCCCGATACACCTTTGCTGCAATTGAAGCATTGCCGGAGCAGTTAGTGGTTGCTCACGGCGAGCCGTTCGACATTTCAGTCAAGCTGGACACTGATTCGCAGTGGAAACCGGCGGCCGCGCGAGTCGCGTTCTCCGGACAATCTCCAAAGGAAGCGGCACGCACTGAACAGGAATACAAATTTGAATTACCCGGCCAGATCAATCGCAGGGAACTCTTTGTTCGCGTTGGCGATTATCGCGGCTGGCTTCCAGTCATCCCAATGCTGCGGCCTGAGTTGACCGAAATCGACGTAGAGGTACAACTGCCGAAGTATCTGGGTCGTTCCAAACCGATCCGCAAACCCATCCGCGGCTCAAAGATGTCGGTTGTTCGCGGCAGCGGAACGCGACTCCACGTCAAGGCGACTCGTAATTTGGTGTCGGCGACTGTGAATGGTAGTCCGATCGATCCAACGGCAGATGAGTTTTCAACTGAACCTGCTACGCTAAATGATGACCGCCAATTCGTTCTTAACTGGGAGGACGAATACGGCCTGCAGGGCCAAGCGCCGCTTGAATTATTGATCGATGTTGTTGACGATGAATCGCCAACGCTAGTCTGTGAGAATCTTCCAAGACGGAAGATCTTATTAGACAGCGAAGTCATTTCATTTCGAGTGCGTGCCCGCGATGACTTTGGGGTCAAACGTGTTGGGATCGAGTGGAAAGCTGCCGGGGCGGTTTCATCCGACACCACGACAGGTGAAAGAATTATTGCAGCGGGACATTCAACTGCGGAATCAATGGAACTCGCCGCAACGTTCTGTGCCAGCGATGAAAAAATCGAACCGCAGCTCATTAGCTTCCGTGTCTTTGTGGAAGACTATCTTCCCGGCCGAGAGCGATCCTACGGTTCGGAATGCCTGTTTGAGATTCTTGATCCGGCCCAGCATGCAATCTGGGTCACTGAGCAATTGCGACGCTGGCACAAAATGTCGCTCGATGTACGTGACCGAGAGATGCGACTGCATGAGACCAACAAGCAATTACGGCAGCTTTCCGCTGAGGAGCAAGGTCAGGCGGGTAATTTAAAACGGCTTGCCAACCAAGCCGATCAGGAGCGAGCAAATGGCCGACAATTGGCTGGCTTAGTACGAAACGGAAAGTCGTTGCTGGCTGAAGCGATGCGGAACAACGAGATCGGCGTTGGCCACCTGCAACGCTGGGCTGAAATGGTGCAAGTGCTCGATGAGATTGCAGAGAATCGGATGCCGTCGGTCGCAGACCTGCTAAAGCAAGCGGCAAAGCAGGCGGCCGCAGCCAATGCTAGCGACCGTCCCGAATCTCCATCGGCAGGGCAAAATCGCCTCACTCAATCACTCAACGGGAAGCCCGCAAGCCCAGCCGAAAAAAACAATGATGCCAGCAAGCCGGCTCCCTCGGTTAGTGATATTGAATCAACGCAGCACCAGTTTGACCAAAATCAGACGCAAGATCCAAAAGACCAAGACTCGGGAAAACAGCAGTCAGGTAAACCACGCCTCTCGTTGACGCAAACTCAGTTAGCGGGCAATGGAAAGCAAGAAGCCAGCAATGAAGCTCCACCCGAATCGGGACCACTCGATGATGCCGTCAATGAGCAAGAAGATCTGTTATCAGAGTTCGAGAAAGTTGCCGGGGATTTGAACGACGTTCTAGCCAATCTAGAGGGGAGCACCTTAGTCAAGCGTTTAAAGGCATCATCAAGGCACCAACAACAGGTCGCCGCCAGATTAGCTTCTTTGGTTTCAAATTCTTTTGGAGTCTCCGATCGCGAGAAAGAAGCTGACGCCAAACTCTTCGCCGAACTAGGTGATAGGGAAGTCCGCAGCAGTCAGGAAGCGTCAAACATCATGGACGACATGTCGGCCTACTTTGATCGAAGCCGTTACATGTTGTTCAAGCAAGTTTTAGAGGATATGCGGAAGGAGGATGTCACTGCGGAATTGCGAATTTTGGCGGAAGAGTTACGTAAAGAAAATGGCTTGGCGATTTCGCAGGCCGAATACTGGAGTGACACCTTCGATCGTTGGGCTGAGGACCTGGTGGAGGTATCGCAAAGTGGCGCATGCCCGGGAGGCAAAAGCAAAGATAGCTTGCCACCATCCATCGTGCTGGAAGTTTTGCAATTACTCGAGGGCGAAGTCAACCTCCGTGAACAAACCCGCGTGGCCGAACAGGCACGACCTGCTGTCAGTGACACCGAGCACACTGAAACGGCGAATCGTCTTTCACTAGCGCAAAACGAATATCAGGCTAGAATGGCAAAAGTGCTAAAACGAATCTCGGATCTTCCGGAAGCGGATGCCAATTTCACAAAGGAGATGAATTTGCTCGACCAGGCGTCGGAGGTGATGAAGGAGACGACCGAAATTCTGGCCAAACCCGAAACGGGTGTTCCTGCGATCGCAGCGGAAACTGAAATCATCGAAATGCTGCTGAAATCAAAGCGGTTCAATCCACAGGCTGGTGGTGGAGGCGGCAGTAAACCAGGTGGCGGCGGAAATGGAGATACGGAAACTCCTGCGTTGGCACTCGTAGGCACTGGCTTAAATTCAGACGAGGTTCGGGAAGAGATGTCGGCTTCCCAAGCGACCGGAACATCCGGTCCAGAGTTGCCGGAAGAGTTTCGACATGGCTTGGATCAGTACTTCAATCAATTGGACGAATGGGTGCAACCATGATTGAGCACACAATTGTTCGTTTGACACTGGCCTTCCTGGCTGTTTGGATGTTTTCTGGACAAGACGCTGCCGCACAATCGCTTGAGATCCGCAGTGGTGATCCAGTCCCGCGTGATGTACGAGAAATGTACGACCGTGGCTTGAGATATCTCGCTAGTCGTCAAGATCGAGACGGTGGCTGGCAATCACAACATCGCGGCGCGGGATTGGCCGGAATGGCGTTGATGTGTTTTATGGCTTCCGGGGAAGACCCAAATTATGGCCTGTACAGTGCGAATATCCGACGCGCGGTGCGGTACATCATCTTGGCTCAGGACAAGAGCACTGGTTATTTCGGGATCAGCATGTACCAGCATGGATTTGCCATGCTGGCATTGGCCGAAGCCTACGGCATGATCGATGATCGAGATTTGTGGACTGAGGCGGATGGGAAACAGCTCACAATTGGACAATCGTTGGAATTATCGGTTCGTAGTGCGATCACAGCCCAGAAAGACAACTCATTTAAAGCTTGGCGATACAGCCCGAGCGGAAACGAAGCCGACACCTCCGTCACCGGTTCAGTGTTGATGGGATTGTTGGCGGCAAGAAATGCCGGGGTTGAAGTTCCCGATGACGCGATTGACCAGGCCATTGCTTACTTCGTGGGGATGACTGCGTCCTCGGGACAAGTTGCTTACTCTGGCGGTGTTGGTGGCTTCAACGAGTCACTCGCCCGGATTTCGATTGGAACACTGGTGTATGCGGTTGCCCGTCGAAAAGATCTACCGCAATTCAAACAGACACTCGGCTACCTCAAAGATAAAAACAGTGCCGGGACGGCCGGGTATGGAGGCGTTGAATATCAGAGTTACTACCAGGCGCAGGCGCTGTTCCAAGGTGATTTCGATGCTTACAAGCAATGGAACAAAGCACTTGTTCGCCGCCTGAAAGGGGAGCAAAAACAGGATGGCGGTTTCGAGGGTACCCAGGGCAAATACGTTGCCACTACCTTGAATCTGCTTGCGCTAGCCGTCAATTATCGGTTCCTTCCGATTTATGAGCGTTGATACGCTGATCGAGAAAATTGATCTCTTATTCGCCCGTTCGCCCCGTTGAAACGAGTGTCCCGTGATTTGCTGTTTTGTACGCTCGCTCCATCGAACCATGAAGCTCGTTATCTTCATGGTCGTGTTGAATATGCCCGTGGTGGCCGCTGAGGATCAAGCCCGGGAAGATGCGAATGGCGTGCTAACTCTTATCAATGGCAACTCAATCCAAGGGCGAATCGAGGGGAGTCAGGATGGGCGAGTCATCCAGTGGCAGGCGGATGCTTTTGCCAGCCCGTTTGAGTTCCGGTTCTCCTCCGTTAAATCGATCAAGTTTCCATCACGCAATACTGCCCAAACTGACCCGCCAATATCGATTCCGGCTCCCTTTGCGGTTGAGTTATTGAATCGTGATCTGGTTTCGGGAGACATCCGTGATTGGAACCAATCCCGAGTCACCGTCGATGCGTTCGAGCTGGGTGAAATCAAGCTGAATCAAGCTGAGATTCGTAGTATTTATCGCGCTGGGCAAAATCAACAGACCGTACTAGCGAAGCTAGAAGGTAGACAGAACTGGACGTCCCCACACTGGAATCATTCCGGCTGGCAGTTTGACGAAGATCATCTTTGGACTCAGCGGACAGGTGCCGCGGTCACAAGAACGTTAAATGTACCCGGCAGCGGAGTCATCGATTTGGTTCTCTCTTGGAGCGGTCGACCAAATTTCAAGATCGAGCTCGTTGAAAATGATTCGAAAACGGGTGGCTGGCAACTTTTGGCGCGCGACCAACAACTTGCAGCAACTGGCGGCAACTTGCAACAGAACGTGCCCCTGCTTGAATTGCGTCAGGTACAAAGCGTTCGATTGGCACTTGCAATCGAGGCGAACAATGGCCCGCTACACATTTACGGAGAAAATGATGAACTGCTGAAATCGCTTCCCCGCCCGAAAGGTGACACGAACGATCAAGCCCTTCGCATCATCAATGATGGGGAGTCCTTGCGTGTCGAGCGTTTTCGATTCGCCGAGTGGCGTGGGCCTTTGCCTAAGAGCTTGGCAGGTAGCGTTGCGATCGCGAAGACTGATGGCTCGATTGTTTGTGGCGAGCTAACGCACCTAGACACCGAAACCCAGCAGCTAAGGCTGGCCAAAAGTGAGGCCGGTGATTTGATCTTGGACGATGTTGTACGTATTCAAGCTCGCCTTTCCTCCGAGATCGCCGCCCAGCCTCAATGCGCGCTCTATCTACCGGGTGGCCAACGTTTGAGTGGGGATTTGCAGTCGATTGACAAAGCATCCTGGAATCTTTCCGGCCGACAATGGAACGGCCACGTCAGCGTTTCGAAAACGCTAGTTCGGTCGATGGTGGTATTCAATAATGATGCAGTGGAAATCAACGGCGAAGTTCCGCCAGGACGACCAGGCCGACTCGAGATTGAGGGTCACTCAATGACTGGGCGTCTTGTTCCTGCTCAACTCGGGGTGAGCGAGAGCGTGGCTTTCAATGCCGAGAAAGCAAACACGAAAACCGTTGTCAAATGGCATCCCTTCGGAGCATTAAACAGCAGCCACCTTAAAGCTTCCGCATCAGGCCGGATCGTTTATCGCGACCCACCCAACCTTGATACCACCACCCTGGCGGCACAAGCCATGGAAATGCAACGCCAACGATTACAACAGGCGCGACGAGGGTTAAATTTCGGCGAACTATTTTTGCGACGTGTCGACAAGAATGGAACAGATGAGCCTGAACGAGACGCCCATATTATTCACCTAAGAACGGGGGACGCGATTTCTTGTCGGGTCGAATCGATCGATCAATCAGGCGTGCGGCTATCGACGATCAATAGTGACGATCAATTGATTTCGCACCTACAAATCAAAGCAATTGAATTGGGTACCCATTCGCCACCACCCGATCTGGACCAAGCCAAACGAGATCGCCTGCTGACGATCCCAAGGCTACAAAAAGGTTTTCCTCCATCACATTTGCTCTGTTCCTACAATGGCGACTATCTGCGCTGCCGACTATTGGAACTGGATGCGAACCGTGCATTGGTAGAGGTTCAATCCAGGCAAGTTACACTGCCCAGAGAACGAATTTCGCAAGTGATTTGGTTTCACGATGACGAAGCGACCGATGATCGCAACTTCGACTCTGGACAGGATGCACCTTTAAGCGGACGTGTGCAGGTCCTGAAACGCGACCAGAAAAGGATGACGTTTACCGCGGCGGAAATTACCGCAAATTCGATCGCAGGTTTCAGTGAGATCCTAGGACCTTGTCAGATTATGATCAACGAGGTTGACCAGGTTATCTTCGGTAACCAAATCAGAATTGAAGCGTCCGAATTGCCGTATAACCAATGGAAGCTGAATCCAGCTGTCGAGCCATTGGTCATGCAGGGAATGGAATCCGCGACTGGAGCCAACTTTGTCGGAGAGACAGCACCTGATGTCTACCTTCGACAGTTAGACGGAAAAGAGTTTCGCTTGTCTGGTCACCGTGACCGCGTGGTGGTGCTCGATTTCTGGGCAAGCTGGTGCGCACCGTGCATGGCAATGATGCCCAAAATACAGGCTTTGGTCGGCGACCAAGACCCCGAAAAGGTTCTGCTTGTTTCAGTGAATCTGGAGGAATCTGCAGAGCAGATCTTAGGCGTCATGGAACGACACCAATTAACGTCGACCGTCGTCATGGACGTCGATTCAGCCGCAGCAACGAAGTTCAATGTCAAATCGCTGCCTCAGTGGTTCGTCGTCGATCGAGAGGGAAAAATCGCCGCGATGCATGCTGGTGATGGGGCGGAATCCCTGGAGCGTCTCGAGCGGGCAATTAGTGACTTGGTGAAGTGATTGCGACAATTCGAAAAAGGTTTTGGCATCGAAGAAAAGCATTCTTAATGGTTGTTTAATAAACGTTGCTGCAACACCAGCGCAAGATGGTGACACATACGCGATTGATAGGTGACTGGCACAATGGACGAAGCAATTAGCTTGAAACTGGACGTTGTTGATGACAATGTCTTGGTGATAAAGCTGTACGGTAATTTGGATGTGAAAAGCCTCCCTAAATTTGAGGAAGTCGTCCAAAAACATTACGACGCAGGTTCTCGAAAATTCATTCTTGACTGCGGCCATCTTGGCTACATCAACAGCATGGGAATCGGTTCACTCGTTACGCTTCAAACACGGCTAAGAAAAAAAGGGGGGGAGGTCAAGCTTGCCGCCCTGCAGGGTTTAGTTGCGGACGTGATTAAAGTGGTCAAGATTGATAAGTTGCTAAACATCTACGGGGATACCGCTTTCGCTCGGGAAGCCTTTGCGGCAAGTAAATGACCACGCAGAGACGCTGGTCGGATCGCATCGCAGCAAGAAACCCAATCAAAAAAATGTCGTTACGGGGTTTTAACAGGCTATTGCTTGACGGTTTGGGACGATGAACTCCCTTTCTACCTTGGTTCGACGTAGACCGAATTGCGGAAACTATGTCCTGCCGGGTGATTTGACTCCCGCTACTACGAGAGACGGGACTCGGGTGCTAAAATTCTCGCTTGTGTTCATGTTGGATAACTCAGGGGGCCGGCTCTGTTGACTCGATTATTAACGTGCGTGTGCCTGCTGGCTGGAATGTCTGTTTGCTGTTTTGGACAGCATCCTTGGCAGACCCCCCCCACCCGCGATCCAAAGCAGATCGCCGAAATCATCGGGCCGATTCAGGACGCAACACCGACTCGGGATTTGAAAATCGTTTGGGTATGGGGAACTGATAAAAATCATGATCCTGGTTTTCACGAATACGCTGAAATTAAAGACCTCTTTGCGGGATTATTGCAACAAATTCCCCGCGTAACCGTCGAGGCAGTTGAGAACTTTCCCACTGAGAAACAGTGGAAATCGGCTGACCTTGTCGTTTTCTATCTACAACTGAACACGCTGCTGGAACAGGATTTTGATCAAATTGATTCCTATCTTCGACGCGGCGGTGGAATCGTCGCAATCCATGCGGCGATGATCCAGCCAGGCCAAGAGTTAGCGGCTAGATTCGGACTGGCGTGGGATCCTGGCAAAACTCAGTGGGGAGCCTTGCCAAATCCCGCCACGATTGATCCGGCAACGCCAACCGGCATTATGAAGGGCTTCCCCTCCGAGATAAATTTGGTTGATGAACATTACTGGAATTTGCTCGGATCAGTCGACGACATCACCGTGCTGGCAACGGCGCCCGCTGGTGTCGCTGGTCCAAGCACTGGACCGCCTGCCAAGAAAACGCTCGACGGTAAGGCATGGCCTCTTTTTTGGGTAAAAGAGGTGAGCAAGGGACGTGTGTTCGGATCGATTCCTGGTCACAATCGATTTACCTTTGACGATCCCTTTTTTCGGATCATCTTGTTGCGGGCGATGGCTTGGACAGTCCGTCAACCTTTTGACCCTTTCAAACCGCTTGTGACCACAGCGAAGTAGGCAGACTGCGAACAGATAAGACACGAATGGGTGCTATGCGAAAGCTCATTTGTGGTCCCGGCAACAAAGGTTTACTGGAGAATTCGTGAGCGAACGTTTTGAAGGTCGATTCGACTCGCCTCCCACCGCAAACTTACACAATGCGAGTACATTAGCATGATCCCGTCTGCAAAGAATCCGATTGGTGATGCTTGGATCCTAGCGACTGGTGACCAAGCAGAAACGTTCGTCCCGTTAATCAGCAATGACGCGGTGGTGTTCGGAATCCTGATTGGTATTCTCGGCTTGATCTTTTGGACAAACAGCTTGGAGAGTCGATTCTGGCAACGATTCTATAAGATTGTTCCGGTACTGCTGCTCTGCTATTTCCTGCCCTCCTTGCTAACGTTGTTCCGGATCGTCAATCCAGACGTTTCAAGCCTCTACTTCGTGGCGACACGCTACCTATTGCCAACCAGTTTAGTGTTCCTGACCCTCAGCATTGATCTGCGAGAGGTATTCAAGCTGGGTCCTAAAGCACTGATCATGTTTTTGACAGGCACGATCGGCGTCATTTTGGGTGGTCCGATCGCGATTTTGGTGGTTTCAAATTTCCAGCCAGATCTGGTTGGCGGCGTAGGTCCAGATGCCGTGTGGCGAGGTCTCTCAACCGTTGCGGGGAGTTGGATTGGCGGTGGGGCCAACCAAATCGCGATGAAAGAGGTGTTTCAGCCGAGTAACGAACTTTTCACTGTCATGATCGCGGTTGACATTGTCGTCGGTGAAATTTGGATGGTATTCCTGCTGCTGGGAATCGGTAAGGCCGCCGCAATCGACCGAATTTTCAAGGCTGATTCTAGTAGCGTTCAGGAACTCCAAGAGAAGATGGAACGATTCTCGCGTCGCGTGGCAAAGATGCCGACGTCCGCAGACTTGTTTGTTCTGTTAGGAGTTGGGTTTGGAATCACAGGAATTTGCCATGGCATCGCCGATTGGTTGGCCCCGTGGATGGCCACCAATGCGCCCCAATTGAACAAGTTCAGTTTGAACTCACAGTTTTTCTGGCTCATCGTTCTAGCAACCACTGGCGGCCTGCTTCTCTCCTTTACGCCAATCCGAAATCTTGAAGGGGTTGGCGCTTCAAAAGTCGGAACCGTCTGCATCTTCATTCTGGTAGCGACGATCGGGCTGAAGATGAATATCCTTGCCGTAAGGGACCATCCCGGACTCTTTCTAGTCGGAGGAATCTGGATGGCCTTTCATATCTCGCTACTCCTGATCGTAGGTAGGCTGATCCGAGCGCCGTACTTCTTTTTGGCCGTTGGAAGTAAGGCCAACATAGGTGGGGCAGCTAGCGCACCGGCGGTAGCGGCGGCATTTCATCCCGCGTTAGCACCCGTTGGTGTCTTGTTGGCAGTGGTGGGCTATGCATTGGGAACCTATGCGGCATACCTGTGTGCATTACTCATGCAGGCAGTCGCACCAACTGGCTAGGTCAAGTTCGAATCTTCGTTGTCTGGCAATCCGATTTACACCGTTGCGGTGGGATCTAACCCGACGACTCGAACTTCGTTATTAATTTTGTCAAGCACTCCGGCTTGACGCACCGTCGGTTCCAACGCGGACCTCAATTGATCTGATGGTAAATGGCCCCGCAGAATGATCGCGGCGTTCTCGATCGTGACGAGTAGCGTAGCGGCATGGGGCCCCAAGTCCTTGTGTCGGTCCAATACTGAACGGATACGTTGGACCAGTCGTTGGTCGCGGCATTCACACCGTTGGGTTGTCATGATTTGTCTCCGTACCAGATCGATGGGCCGGCCGTACTAAAACCGAAGCGTAACCTAGTTATCAAACCCGCAAAGAAAAGCTGGCGTTGCGCCGAAGAGTTTCCTGGGCGAAGGCGGATCCTTAATGATTACGTAGTTTCTATATCGTGCGCGTGCGTGAAAAGTGCCCGAACATCGATCAAAAAGAACGGCTTTTTATGGCCTCCGGTCACCTTAAAACGCTCGCACGGCATTTCAAGCCGGCCAATCCAGCCACTTCCGTGATTCGACAGGTTTCGATTTCATCTGATCGACGCTGAATTCACACGACGGACGAAAATCACTTCGCTTGAGCAACCCAGGATGAGCGCCAAGGAATCTTTTGCTCATTCACAACGCCAGCAAACGCAACGTTTCGCATCAGTGCAGGCCAGCCAATCGCAGTGGAAAACAAGACTGCGAGATGTTTTCAAACACCCCCTCGGGGTGGTCGTAGATCGTGTGTGAATGCTGAAACCAAGCGATCAACAAGCAGCGTGTTCAAGGCTACCAGCAGACATGGACGTTTCCGGTGATATGGTTCCAAGTATTCCATCAACTGATTCGAGCGAGCACGGTCGTGACATTGTCACGACCACCAGCTTGCAACGCAGCAAGCACGAGGGATTTGGAAGCTTCTTGCGGGGTTGCTGCGCGAGTTACTTCCTGCAAAATCAAATCGTCTTCGACCATGTCAGTCAATCCATCACTGCAAAGCAGCAACTGGTCTTGCGGTTGCAAGTGTAGATGAAAAATATCAAATTCAACTTTGGATGGCTCCGTGTTGAAAGATCGCGTCACCAAGTTTCGAAAACGCTTCGTCACGGATTGACTTACGCCCTCACGTTGCAGTTGTCGTGCGATCGTATGATCATCCGTGATTTGCTGGATCGTTTGATCACGCACGAGATAGGCACGTGAATCACCAACGTTGACAACCAATGCTTGATCACCGCACAAATACACAGAAGTGATCGTCGTTGCCATGCCGGCCAAAGACGGATTTTGCTCAGCCAGATCACGAAGGGCCGCTTGAATCGCATCTGCATACAACTTGACGCGTTCAGAAAATCCATCCTCGGACGGACGCATGATCCAGCTGCTGATATTGTTTGACAACCTGATAATGGCGTTAATGGCTGTCGCACTGGCGACTTCACCCGACGTGTGTCCGCCCAACCCATCAGCAACGATTAGTAGCCAAGTGGCAACTTCTTCATTCCCTGGCAACTGCTCGCCCTGCAGGCTACTCGCGACGACTGCAGAGGATCGATAGCGTCGCAGCACAGCGTAATGATCTTCGTTTTTTTCCCGAACCAATCCTGGGTGGGTGAGGGCTGCAATTTCAATTTCGGAGTCACTCACTCTTTCCGGCTCATCACAAACAAGCGCAACGTACTGTGGCAACTCATCGACAGTATCGTTATCGTCGCCTGTTTCGTCTATGTTTTCGTTTTCGTGCATAATTGCATCAGCCATCGAGGCAGTAAGCGAAGGAGTGATTACGAATTCATACGCGTGATTCTTAGCCGCTTACAGATCAAATTCAGAACATCGGTTTCTTAGACTAGAACTCCATTCACGTTTTTTGCAACTGCCTCGCTTTTCCGTAAGCAAGGTCCAAAAGTTTCTTTGTACATCCATGATGTGCCAGAGTCCTGCCGGCCTGCGAGGAAAATACTCTCATCGCGAAAACCTGCAAGCGTTGGTAACCAGGCCTTCAAGACTGACGCTCGAAAATCTCGTCAAATGCGTGACGATACTCTTGGTCGTTCTGAGGGAAGAGTTGCTCGAAAGTTGATTCGTTGGCAGCCCCTCGTTGAAAACGCTGCTTGGGAAATACGGGCATCTCGACGCCCGTAATCGCCTTGACTCCAGCCGCTACGATGTCACCTTTTAATTGATAAAGCCGTTGGTGGTCCCAATCAGTCAAATCAACAAACGGAATCGCTTCGGCAATTTCGATCACATCTGGAAGTGCATACGGACTGAACCCAAGGAATCCAAGATTAGTCGCCGGTGCACTTGTTCGGACATGACCTCGACTTTGCCCACCGCTGTAAACCAGTGAATGCTTGACCGCGTCTACACCCCAACCTTCTTGGTACAACATTCGGTTTCCGAGCACACTTCGGATGGTCAGCTCAGGATTCTCCTCGATGGGGTAGTCTTTCAAGTTCTCATCCCCGCCATCTCCGTCGATTAGGAATTTCCATTCGGGGTACCTCTTTCGAACCTCGCTCAGGAGTGCAAGTCCCATGGTGGCGGATTGAACGTCCAGCGGTTTGTAATCTTCGATGACCCGAATTGCATCGCGCCAGGAGATGGATTGCGGTGCAACCTGGACAATTTCCAGATAAATTTCTCGGTCAATTTGTCGCAGGAATTGGGTCGCTTGCAAGCTGTCGGTCGATTGGTCACCAGCGGCAAGGGTGAAAGCTTTCAGACGCGAAGGGGAGAGCCCACGTCGCCGGATAAGAAAATCGAGCACGATCAGGACGCTGCCACTATCGATCCCGCCGCTAAAGAGTACACCAACCGGTTCCTCGGCAGGAATCGTCTCTAGCCAGCGGTCGCACGCCTCCGCGAGACGGCCGATGTATTGAGTCCCGATGGTTTCGATCTCGGCGGGAAGTCGGTTCCGTGGTGGGGCAAAATAGCGGGTTAACGTTGGATTCGGATCGGGGCAACCAACCAATTGCAGTTCCAGCAAATGATGAGCAGGGACCATCCGGGTGTAAGACGGATGGAATTGATCCGCTAAGCCTTCTTCCTCAAGCGCAGCCACGATTTCGTCCATCCGCTCGGCCACGATGAGAGCGGGACCGGCCGCTCTCTTGGCAAGAAAATATCGCATCGGCCGACCGATCGAACGGGCCATCCGAATGGTACGGCCGGCCTGCTCACAGATCGCAAACTGCCCACAAATCTTGCGGACGGCTTCAAGATCCCCCCTTTGGACAGCACTTGAGGCATCATCCCACGTCGTGCCGAGTAGAATGTTGCCATTGGGATCGAGTCGATTGACGACGCGATCGACAAGGGCTTCAGCCCGTCCCTCAAAAGCTTTGGGCTGTCGATTCGGCATCACTCCATCGGAGGGGGCGTTTGTCATGATCGGTTATGGGAACAATGAGGTTGGTAGAGAAAATGACGAATACCTTGAGAAGGAGGATTTTCTAGCCTCTCACAGTGATTCGTCGAACGGTTCGATATCCTGGGAACTTGAAGCGGGATTTGACCGGGTTGGCGATGTCGTCTCCCGATAACAGCTTAAAGGGTCCGGTCGCGGTCAAATAGACGGATCTGGAAAGTCCATCAAATCCATGATGGACAGTTATTGGAATTTTGCGTCGGGGACTCCGTTCCCGAGCGTTTTTATTTTCTCGTAGGGCAGTGACGGCCTCCGTGAACTTGCAGCAGTATTTCGACGACCAGATACCCCCTGATGACCATTTTATTTCGGTCTTGGAATATTGGGCGGAGCATCGGGGCGATGAAACCGCTTACATATTCACCGATGTAGAAACGGTGGAGGATCGAATTACCTACGCCGAATTATGGTCCGAGGTACGTGCGCTCGCTGGTTATCTGCAGAAACGCTGCCGGTTGCGAACTGGTGATCGAGTTTTACTGTTGTACCCACCCGGGCTAGAATTTGTGATCGGTTTTTTCGCCTGTCACGCCGCAGGGGCCATAGCTGTCCCCGCTTATCCGCCGCGAAGGAACCGAAAAGCCTCTCGCATCCGTTCAATTGTTGTCGACGCAGACGCCCGCTGGGCGCTGTCGACCCGCAGCGTGGTAGACCAGTTGACCGGTGATCAGCGGCATGATGACCTGATCGGAGTTCAGTTACTGGGAACGGATTCACCAAGTTGCCGTGACGCGTCGAAGTGGCGTCGCCCGAAACAGCGAGCAGATTCCCTCGCTTTACTACAGTACACGTCGGGATCGACCGGCTCTCCTAAAGGCGTGATGCTAAGTCATGCCAACTTAATAGCGAACAGCAAGCTAATTTTGCACGCTTTCGAGCCGCAGCAGAACGTTTGCGGAATGAGTTGGCTGCCCACCTACCACGACATGGGCTTAGTGGGTGGTGTGCTAATGCCGATGTTCATTGGCAGGCTAGATGTGCTAACAAGCCCAATGACGTTTCTGCAACGTCCCGCTCGCTGGCTCCAGGGCATCTCGCGATACGGTGTCACCATATCCGGGGGCCCAAACTTCGCCTATCAATTGTGCGTCGACAAGATTTCAGATCAGGAGATGGAGGGGGTTGACCTCTCGGGCTGGGAGATCGCTTTCAATGGGGCCGAGCCGATTCGAGTGAGCACCTTGGATGCCTTTGAAGAACGGTTTGCCCCTTATGGATTTAAACGCTCTGCAAATCTGCCTTGTTACGGGATGGCCGAAACAACTTTAATCGTGACCGGTGGTCCTGCTGAAACTCGTCCAGTCGTCACATCGTTTGACCGCACCAGCCTGGATGAGAAAATCGTTCGGCCAGTCCCCGCAGATCATGAATCGAGCCGCCAATTGGTTGGAACCGGCGCGGTCTTGCCCGAGGAAACCGTGATCATTGTTGATCCGGAAACGCGAGAACAATTGCCGAACGATTCAATCGGCGAGATCTGGGTGCAAAGCCCGTCGGTCGGCTTGGGGTACTACAAGCGAACCGAGGCGACCGAGCAGAGTTTTCAAGCGTTCACAGTGAGCGGCGAAGGCCCATTTTTGCGAACCGGTGACCTTGGCTTCCTCTTTGAGGGGCAGCTGTTTGTTTCAGGCCGCTTGAAGGACATGATCATTGTTCGTGGGGTCAATCGCTATCCACAGGACATCGAAGAAACGGTGGAGCGAGCAAGCGATATCGTACAAGCGGGATCCGTGGGAGCCTTCGCCATGGACGATGACGGCCGCGAACAGTTAGTTGTTGTGGCCGAAACAGTCCGCACACGCAACGTCGATTGGGATTCCCACCTCCAAGCGATCCGCCGCGCTGTCACCGCCGAGCATGAACTACCACCCGACGCCATTTATTTGGTTCGCAATAGCAGCGTCCCAAAGACCAGCAGCGGAAAAATTCAGCGAAATGCTTGCCTACATGCTGTTCGAGATGGCGACCTTAAGACGATTGCTAAGTGGGTCCGTTGGGAAGAATTGGATACCAGCACTTGGAAACCGGACGGCCAGGCGATGATGCAGGCAGCTGCCGCCGGGGGAAAAACCGGGTTAATCTCAGACGAAGACGTCAATCCAGCGGTCGTCCAAGCCATCAAATTGCACGTTGAGCATATTGCGGGTGAACGTGTAAACCAATTAACACTTGATACAAATATTGTCCTCGATTTGGGACTCGATTCATTAGAGCGATTAGAGATAGCTCGCAGTTTGGAGAGAACTTTCGGCGGACGTTTTCCAGAACAAGTGCTCGACGAAATCGAAACGATTGGCCAAACCGCATTAGCCATCGAACGCTATCTACCGCCTGGCGGGGAGGCGCGAGCCGAAGAATTTATAAAGTCGGGAATCACGTCGACCGGAGAACCCAACGCTGCTGACCGAAGCGGTACCGAAGCCGCCACTGAAACCGTTGAGCCCGAGGATTCTGTCGAACAATTCGCCGAATACAGACGGCTCAAGGCAACCATGCGACAGATGATGATGACGGGCGTACCTAACCCATACTTCACTGTCCATGAGAATACGGTCCGCGATACGACGCTCGTCGATGGAAAAGAATTGATTAGCTTTGCCAGCTACAATTACCTGGGCTTAAGCGGGCATCCGGCGGTGAATCAAGCAGCGACGGAGGCTGTCACAAAATACGGAACAAGCGTCTCTGCAAGTCGATTGGTTTCAGGTGAGAAACCGATCCACGGGCAACTCGAGCGGGCAATCGCCGATTGGATCGGTGTCGATAATGCGATCCTCATGGTCGGTGGACACGCCACCAACGAAACCACAATCGGCCACTTGGTGGGTGCCGGTGATTTGATTGTCCACGATTCGTTAGCGCACAACAGCATCGTTCAAGGTGCCCTTCTTTCTGGGGCACGGCGGCGTCCATTCCCACACAATGATTATGAAGCTTTGGATCGGATGCTCTCGGAGGTTCGGTCCAACTACCGCCGTGTGTTGATTGCCATTGAGGGCGTCTACAGCATGGATGGCGACTTCTCGAATGTGCCAGAATTCGTCGAGGTCAAAAGACGCCACCAGGCATTGTTGATGGTTGACGAAGCCCATAGCTTGGGAACGATGGGAGCTACCGGCCACGGAATGGCGGAATATTTTGGAATGGATCCACGAGGTGTCGACATTTGGATGGGCACACTCAGCAAGTCGGCCGCGTCCTGCGGGGGCTATATCGCCGGGAGCGATGCTTTGATTGAACTGCTGCGGTATACGGCACCAGGATTCGTCTTTTCCGTTGGAATGCCTCCCGCTCAAGTCGCCGCCGCGTTGGCGGCCCTGAAAGCCCTCGATCATGAACCCGAGCGGGTTCAGCGACTTCGTGAACGGAGCGAGCTATTCTTAACTCTCTGCCGTGAATCAGGCTTAGACACCGGTGACAGCCATGAGACACCAGTCGTTCCAGTCATTACAGGAAACTCAATGGTGGCGCTCCGATTGTCCAATCGCCTGAGATCAGACGGGATTAACGTTCAACCAATTCTATATCCGGCGGTCGATGAATCGTCTGCGAGACTACGTTTTTTCATAACCAGCGAGCACAGCGAATCGCAAATTCGCTTTACTGCGGCACGGGTAGCCGCTCACATGCTTGAATTAGGTTTTGCCCCTCAGCAGCTCAAGGCGACCGCAGAAGGACCAAAGGGCGGACCTACGTGAGCGGATTCGGCATCCCTGAAGATTCAGCTTGAACAGTTAGGCTTTTTACTACTTGTGCCTTAAACCGTCTGCTCTAAAATCGGAACGAGGAATTTATCTATTGAAAGGGGATCCGGTGCCTCTCCCGCGACCCCCCCGGATTTGACCCGAGCGACACCTGATGGAGGAGATTGCTTTGCTTACTGAGTCCACCGTTGAATCGATGTTTCGCGCCCTGATGAATGATCCAAAACGGGATGAAGAAACCTTCGACAAGGCTGAAGAGTTACTCGATGATGAACTTCGGCCAGAGAGTCCTCTCAGGCATCGATTGACGGTTGAGCTGGAAGAGTTGCGAACACTGCTGGCGAAAGACTAGCAAACAAATCACCGATATAAATATAAAACGGCCCCGTGGAGATCCTTCTCCACGGGGCCGTTTTCAGTTAACCCATTTAATCACCGACCATCCGTTATCGGCTTGCGATCCAACTTGCTGCTGGAGATGCTGATTAGTGGTTTAGGTTAATTCCGAAGGTTGCTCCGACGAGCAACAGATCCTGGTCGTTATCTCCGCCGGCGACAACAATGCCTTCGCCGCCACGCCAAACGCCGCGAGCGACGTCGATGACCTGAAAGCCGCCCCGGATGGAGACCATCTTTGTCAGCTGGTAACCAATCTCGCCGCGAACGTCGAACCCGATAAAGAACTCTTCGTTGCGAGTGTTGATGGGTTCAGTCGCTGACACCAAGATCCGCTCCACCGTCGCGCCAACTTCGCTCCCGTCGTAGATCGTCAACTCTCTTGAAGTCCCAGAGACTGAGTTCTGCCAGGAACCCCCGAAGAATGCCCGGAAGTCGCTGCTGAAGATGAATCGGTCCCGGAACTTAAAGTACCGGAATCCCAACTGACCACCGAACATCTCGTTATCGGTCTTTGCGTAAGCCCGATCAAACTGTTCCGCGTCGTCAAAGTTCGGCCCAGCCAATGGCGGGTTCATTTCAGTGTTCAGGTACGTATCGAAATAGTTATAGTCGTTGATTCGCATCCAACGGATACCAATCATGGGCTCTAAGATCCCGCCGTAGTGGTAAGGCTCTAAACGCCATGTCTTATTTAGCTCGTAGCTATCGTAATTGACGATGTTATTTGAATCACCAACGTCGTAAAAACGAAAGTCGTACCCGGGGTTATTGTCCTCAATCTGCCGGACAGCGACACCGAAGGGTGGAGCCACCGGATCAAACCCTTCCTCCGGGTCGATGAAGCGATTCAACCGCTCCTGGCGAAGTGCAAAAACGTCGCTGACGCCGTTCTCGGTCCAGTTGAACATCCAGCCGTTGTCTTCGCCGGGCAACATGAATCCGATTTCGTAGCGATGCCCCCACCCCTCATCTAACAGATATTCCGAGGAACCGGGTTCATCAACCTCGGGCCTGGATCCGTAGAGGGACAAGCGATCATAGGTGGCAAACCAGCCGGTTGCCGCTCGCTTCTTGGGCTTCATCTCCGCCAGATCCATGTTATATACGGGCTCGAACCAGCGAAAATCGGGATCGAACGCGAAGGGATCGGCGACTGGCACATACTCCTGAGAATGTGCCATCGTAGCTCCGCTTAGCATGGCTAAGGCTGTGAGCAGACTTGCAGTCAGCTTCCGTACCGACATCGCTTGTTCCACCGTCTTGCAGTTAGTTGGCTTTTGAATCCGGCCCCCAGCCGAATTCCGCAATTTCAGAATCACAGAATCAAAGATTTGATTTAGTGACGCTTACAACCCAGCCCATTCGATACGTTTGTGCCTGAAAGGCCCGTTCCGCCGACAAAATTGGGTTGTGCGGATAGTATCGGCCGCAAGATGCAATCAGGCTTAGTTTGTTTGCTTGGTTGCACATCAAAAATGGGAGAATCTGTAAAACCGTCACAAATTGCCAGTTTATTCGGTCGATTCACACGGTTTCAGGGGCAGCTGGGGCCCCGCCATTGCCACCAAACCGGCTTGTTTCCGGCTCATGCCCCCGCAATTTTGGCAAGATTCGCCACTCACTTTTTACCGAGTGCTCGTTTTGACTCGAAAAATTCGGTCAGGATTCTTCCGCATGGCTCAGCCATCACGCCCCCCTGCACCAAACACTGGTGATTCAATCTCTGGTCTTCCAGAAGCCGAAAAAGGCTACTCACGGCACCACCTTTTGGGTCCGTTGCCCCATAAACAACCCGGGGGATTCGCGACTGCAGGATGGCTCCCGAACACATGACGCAGGGTTCGAGCGTGACATAGAGCGTACACCGTTCCAATCGCCAATCACCGATTGAGGCTGCCGCCTGGGTGATCGCAATCATCTCAGCATGTGCGGTGGGATCGCATAAGGATTCGCGACCGTTCGCGGCGGCTGCGATCAACTCCCGATCTCGCACGATGACCGCGCCCACCGGCACCTCATCGGCAGAAACCGCCTCAATCGCTTGTTGCAAAGCATATCCCATCCAGTGCTCGTCACCGCGAAGTTCAATCTCCAGGTCGTCACTCATTTTTTATCGCTATCAGTTTTACTGAGTTTTCTCACGCGGATCTTGCGGATCTCGCTCTTGCATTGAAAGGCAGCGATCCCCAGCGGAGTACAAACATCCATTTCATAACGAATGTCAAACTCGAAATCTTTGCGCTCGTGATCGCAGGCGACTTTGTCATCGATCCAACAGGTGATCAGATTTGGCTCTACCCGAACCCGAACCTTGTACCATTTATCGTTATCAAAATTTTGGAAAGAGGTGGTGTCGTTTTCACTTGCATCACGGCCATCAATGCTACTGATACCCACGACGCCCCCGCCCCAGCCGCCGAGGATGAAGCTGACGTGGTCCTTTCCAACCGGAAACGTTAACCCGCAGAAGAAATCAAAACCATCGGTGCGTCGGGCTTCTAATTCGACCTCGTAGTTTTCGCGAACGACATCGCCTTTCCATTGAATCCCTGTCAACGGGTCGCCAAACCCCATTTTGATGAGATCATCCTTGATCTCAACCGGACCGTCACCACCGAACTGACACGCTTTCCATTTTCCGGCCAAAGGCTGCCAGCCCCCCTTTCTATCACCCGCTTTATCCTTGGCCTTGTCGTCTTTTTCGGAGGCATCTGCGGCAGGACCCGCTTCATTTGCATCTGAGGTCTTGATCTCTTGCGGCTCAGAGGTGGCCAGATCGGATGCTGGTTTATCAGATTGGGGTGTTTGTGCCGATCCGTTGGCTGGCATCAGCAACAACAGGCTGAAGGAAAGTGAGCAGACAACGACCAAGAAATACTGGCCCAGCGGGATACGATTCACGATGGATACCTACGAATGGAGAGGATACTGGCGGGATAGAAATTAAAACAGACGATTGTGGATTCGAATAAACCTCAATTCGTGTGAAGCACAGACATTCGAGTCCACCCCACTATGACAGACGTGCGTCAAGAGATGTGTGTCAACAGACAACCGTGTCTGCTCTTCTCCCAGCCTACTCGATCAGAGGCGACTCGATGCGACCTGTTACGAAAATTACCATCTTCGGCGTTCGCCTGGGAGTCGTTGCTCTGGCCGCTTATTGGTTGATAATTTTCACCGGAACCCACTTGCCAGGAGGATCGCAACTTGCTCCGCCGGGGAACGACAAGACTCAACATTTTACGGCATACTTTTTACTGGGTGCGATGCTCTGCTATGTCACAACCTCTCCGCGATACTTACCCCGATTTTTGATCATAGGCATCGCCGGGATGGCCTATGCAGCGATTGACGAACTGACACAGAGCTTTATCCCGGGCCGCTACGCAGATTTTAACGATTTCGTCGCCGATTCAATTGGGTTGTGGGCCGCGATCGCTATCTATGCAACAGCTAGACTGGTTGGCAAGAGGATGCACCCGCCCCCCAATTAAGGCAAACCTGTCGAACACGTTTCGCCCAATCAACCCCGCATTTCGACACCACTCTGCAAATCGATTCAGATTCGGAGTAGCGATCTCAAACCGAGATTGTCCAGGTGCTAATGATCGACGGTGATCGATTCAGCATATGCCAATTCACCAGTACGGCCATCGTAGTACTGAAAGATGACCTGGGGATGGGGGTAAGCCACCAAACGTTTATCTCCTAACTTCTGGGGCATGTTAAAGACATTGTTGACCTGGACCACACAGAAATGTGGATAAAGACGCTCCAAGCGTGGCAGGTCTGGAAGAATGTAACTGCTCCATCGAATGTCGCATTCCCGTGGCCCGAAGGTCCACTTGCCAGTGGCAGGCCGATCGCTTTCGTCATTCTTAGGCACGTGATTGACGCTGTTATGCGGGCCACAGCAGAACTCCCATACATTGTCCGTCACTTTGATCGCAAAACTATTGTGAAGGTCTCCCGTCATCACAAACACTTTCTTACCCAGCTTATCCCACTCCTCGATCAAGGTTTCCCGTTCATCAAAGAACCCCGTCCATGCTTCTTCCTTGTTTGCCGCATCAGCCTCAAAGCCCCCGGCACCACTGTGTGGGATCATAAACGGTACAGTTGAGATGACAAAAAAGAAATCAGCATCGCTTCGCTTCATTGATCGAAGTAACCACTCACGCTGTGGCTTCCCAATCATCGATACCCCCGGCTTATCACGTTGACGAACATCATGCATGTCTCGATCACCGCGAGTATCGACCAAAAAGAACTCGCAATTAGAGACACGGAAACTCCCATAACTACGACGTCCAATCGAATAGCTTAATTGATTGTCGTCCACCTTGGCGGACATGTGTAATCGCAAGGTGTGAGCATCGATCACCTCGACAATGTCGTAGACATAAGAGTTCTTGTTTCCAGCATCGTTATCGAATGCCATGTCATTGACACCCGCCTCCGGGGTTCCCCAGTGGACATGCAGGTTTAGCATTTCCTTCAAGGGAAGTTTGGTGAAATCCGCATTCGGGTCAATCAGCAAATCGCTGCCCGCTTTCATCGATGCTTTTCCAAAATGGATCGGATGATCAAACTCCATCGGATTGGCCCATCCGAGATAATTGTGCCAGGCATAGGTCCCAATATCCCGAAACACAGTCCGTCGATGGCGTTTTCCAGTCTCAGCTGATCCCCAAATGTCATTGACTAGTTCATGATCGTCGAATGTAAAAAAACTAGGGACATTCCGATGCCACTTCGAAAGCTCACCCCCGCGACTGAGATACAACTTGTAGTTCTCCCACACGCCGACGATTGTTGGCATGACCTCCACCACCATGGGGAAATGCTGTAGCCCTTGAACCAATCGCCAAGCCTCCGGTGAGTACGTGCGCAATTCTTCATACAGCCAATCGCCATTCATGATGTGAAAATGGACTTTCTCTGCCCAATCACGATTGAGGTTTTCGTAAGTCGTTGCACGATGGCCACCACCGTGCAACGGGTTTTGGTTAGCGCAGGAGCCAATCTGAAAGCGAAAATTGAATAAGCCTTCGGGATTATGCTCGGGATTGCGTGATTGCTGGACGCTAGGCAATGTTCGAAAGCTACCCGGCAAACCATGCGGTCGTTGGTTGACGACGACTTGATAGTGGTAGCGGGTATCCGGTGCTAAGCCAGTCAGGGTCATGACTCCGGTGTTGTCCCGATCAATCGTAGTGGCCGCCGACTCACTGGTTTCACTCATTGCATCAGGTGATAAACCGTAACGAACGCGAAACTCTCCCGGTTCCGACGTTCGCGCCCAGACACGAACACTCTGATCTGTCGACATCCCCAGCATCGGGCCGTGCGTCAACCGAATTGGATCCCGCCTGACCGGGACCTGAGCGAAACTTGAGACGGAAATAGTTGAAAGCAAGACAAAAAGGATCGAGGGCCGCATCATGAGGGTACCTAAGAAGAGAATTCGAATCTGCAAATTCTAATCAACAATCGGAAGCGAATGCACGCCGTGCGTCAAAGGCATTGTTCGGTATCTTTCAGGCAGACAAATGAGCGTTCAACCTTGGATGATAGGGCGAACGCAGACTGGACTGCTCACGCAGAATCGCTTGGTTTCGCGATCACTTCCCAATCCGTTGGAACCGTCAGTTTTTGCTTCAGTGCTGGCAGCTGTTTTTCTAGACACGCCTGCTCGATGGGGGTGAGCTGCCCCACGAGGCATCGCAACTCACTGAAGCATTCAACTCGCTCCTTCCCCCTTCCACAGAAGAACGAAATGGGTGGGCGTGTCAACCATACCTCAAGATGCTGTGCCAACCTGGGAAGCAGCTCGGGCGTGGAATTCGGCAACTCTTGATCAGCAATCAAAATGATTCGGCTCGCCTTGGCGTCTTTACCCCACAACCGATCGACCCCTCGCTGCATCGCGCCGGAGAGCCGATGTCGAAGAAACGAGAGTTGCTCGTCTGGGTCTGCTCCGACATAGGCGTCAAGATTCGCTGGTTCAGATCGGACCAAACAGTCGAGAATGCCATCATCCAGGGAAATACCCGCCACAAACCACTGTTGTTTTTCCGACAGCACAACAACCACAAGCAGCGCGGGAGTTTTGTTTGATGGCATGGCTGATTAACCGCATCAATTGAATGTTCTGCGTTCAGTAAAACCGTCAACGAATCGGGTGCCCCAAACCTGGCTTTCTAACAAAATCGATTCGCGAAGCGCATCGTCACCGCGACCATCAAACCTCGCTGATCTGTTGAATCTGATCGTTGAGCTTTGTGACTTCGTCCTGCAAACCACCGACAAGATCGCTTTGCAACATGCTTTCACAAAGACCGCGCGCGGTATGAAGGATTGCTTGGAGTTGCTTTCTTCGTTGGTGTTCCTGGGTCGCCGATTTGAGGATTTCAACAAGTTCGTCAGGGTCCCAGGGCTTAGTGAGATAGCGGTAAACATGGCCCTCATTTACCGCGTCAACCACTGCCTTGATATCGGCGTACCCAGTAAAGAGTATCCGAACGGTATCCGGTGAAATAGCTCTTGCTTGGCCGAGCAATTGCGCCCCCGTCATCTGAGGCATACGCTGATCGGTCATGATCACCTGAATCGAGACTTGCCGTAAAATCTGAAGCGCCTGCTGGCCTGTCTCCGCCGTATGCAGGGTGAATTCACGGCGAAGCAGCCCTTTCAAAGAGTGCAGGATCTCAGGTTCATCATCGACCAGTAAAATGGAAGGTGGCTCGCTTGTGGGTACATTCATTTGCAGTCCTCGGTAGCTTGGGAGCGACGCTGCTTTGGCAATTCAATCCGCACCGTCGTGCCGATTCCAAGTTTACTTTTCACAACGATGGTTCCTCCGTGGTCTTGGATGACGCCGTAACAATGTGAAAGCCCTAACCCCTTTCCTCGACCAACTTCACGAGTGGTAAAGAAGGGCTCGAAGATGCGGGGCATATCGTTGTCACAGATACCGCTGCCGCTATCCCGAATATCAACGGACACCGTACCCTCGTTTTCGTCGACGCGAATTTCAACTCGGTCTCGCATCCCACAAGCTTGGATCGCATTGATCAAAATGTTATGGAGAACTTGGTTCAATGCGGCAGGGCGACATTCAATCGCCGGGTTCTTTTTATCCACAACCGTAACTGCAATCTCTTTTTCGGAAATCAAATGCTGCAGTACTGCGACCGTTGAACGAACCATATCCCCGAACGGAACTGTATCAGAGTCTGCCTCGTCTAGACGCGCAAATTCACGCAAGTCGTGAACGATATCACGGACACGTTTCAACCCATTTAGTGACGACACAAACGTCGGAGTCACATTTTCCTGTATCCACGCAAGATCATGACTTTTTTCTAATTCGATCAATTTGTCGGCCGCCTCTCGGTCGACCATCCGCAGCTGGTCAATCTGACCTCGATACGCATCCAAAATCTCCATCACCGACGAGACGTCCCGCTTGAGCACCGCCAAGTTATTTGCCACATAGGCGACGGGATTGTTGATCTCGTGAGCCATGCCTGCCGCAAGTTGCCCGAGGCTCACGAGCTTTTCACTCTGAATCAAGGCGGCTTGAGCAGCGCGGATCTCACGATTTTTCTCCGCCAACTTTTGCTCAAGCCGTAGAATTCGAGCACCTTCTCGAAGTCGGACACGCAGTTCTTGGTTATCACATGATTTGACTAAAAAATCGTCGGCCCCGGCGTCCATCGCGGCGACAAGATCTTGTTTCTCGCTCTTTGACGTCAGCAGCACGACGTAGACGTAACGTTCAGACGGGTGTGCGCGGATGCGGCGAACCAACTCTAAACCGTCGATCCCGGGCATCACCCAGTCGGTTAACACCAGAGGAGGAGTATGTTCTAGGAATAAATCCCAAGCTTGTTCCCCGTCCTTAGCTGCGATGACATCCAATCCCCAGCCGGTCAATTGCGCATTGAGTAGTAGGCGAGTGACCTCATTATCATCGGCCATCAGAACCTTCATTCGCTGACCGGGCGGCGTCGTGGCAGACGGGAACGATCCAACCCACGCCGACTCTCGCCGTGTTTCAGCTAATTGCTCGGCGGGATCCCCCCGAAGTGCAGTCGAATTAGCTTCTTCGTGGCTCGACAATTTTGGCATCCCCTTCGTTTCCGGCTTTCATACCCCCAGTCTATCTGCGCGAGTGTCGAATGTGTTGGTGCGTTTAGAATGATTGTCGTTTCAAATTTCACTACATCATTTCGAGCTACCCTTCCAATGCCTTGGAAATGGCTTGATCCAAGTCACGTTTCAAATCATCGAAGGACTCCAGCCCAACAGACAAACGAATCAGCCCATCACTGATACCAAATTTTGCCCGATCCGCAGGGTCGTAACTGGCGTGTGACATGGTCGCAGGTTGCTCGATTAGCGATTCAACGGCCCCCAGACTGACTGCCAAATGGAAAAGCCTGGTCGATTCACAAGCCTTTGCGGTCTGGTCCATGGTCCCCGCCAATTCAAAGGTGACCATTGCCCCGAAACCACCGTCGAACTGGTGGGCAGCGGTCGCATGCTGCGGATGGCTTTCAAGCCCCGGATACAGCACTGATTTGACGTTGGAATGGGATTCCAGCCAGCGGGCTAACTTCTGTGCCGTACAGGATTGCTCTCGCACACGCAAATCAATAGTCTTCAGTCCTCTTGCGACTAGAAAACAGCTCAGCGGATCAAGCACCGCACCGGTCGCGTTTTGAATGTAATAAAGCTCGTCCAACAGCGATTGCCCGGCCACTGCCAAGGTCCCTCCCAGGCAATCGCTATGACCGCCAAGATACTTGGTGGCGGAGTGCATCACGATGTCGATACCGTGTTCTAGCGGTCGCAAAAGAGCCGGTGTCCCGAACGTGTTGTCGACCCCGATGATCGCCCCATGTTGATGAGCGATGTTAGCGAGATCAGCCAGATTGGGAATGCTCAACCGCGGATTCCCAATCGTTTCCCCCCAAACCAATTTTGTCTTCGGGGTCATCGCAGCTTGCACCGCCGCAGGATCGGTCATTTCCACCAGGGTGACCTCAATGCCCGAACGGTTGCAAATCTTGTGCAGCAATCGATAGGCACCACCATACAGATCACAACCAGCGATCACATGATCACCTGCTTTTAACAACATCGTGACGCAATGAATGGCGGCCATGCCAGAAGAAAACGCGAGGGCACCTGTGCATTGCTCTCCTTCCAACGAGGCGAGTGTCGTTTGCAAATTGGCCCGCGTCGGGTTTCCGCTACGCGAGTAGTCAAATTCGCCCCAAACGCCTGCCCCCGGTTGGCGGAAAGTACTCGCTAAGTGAATTGGCGGCACAACGGCACCGGTGGACGGATCGACCTGATTGCCCACGTGAATAGCACGCGTCCGAAAACTGTCGCTTGAATCGTCCATTATTTTCCTCTCTTCCACTGTTGGGACGCGAATTCATTCGTACTCGCATTGACTTGGGCCGCGGCTGCCATTTTCATCGGCCGAGACACTGAACAGAAGGTCCAAGCGTCACTGTTTGGTCGAGAAATCCCAGGTCGATTTCCACCATCGGAAGTCGCTAACGCACCGTGCTTCCCACGAAGTGCTCGATGCGGGGCTTACGCTTCTAAGGCCTGCGCAAGGTCGGCAATCAGATCGTCGCTATTCTCGATCCCACACGACATTCGAATCATGTTGTCACCGATCCCAAACTGCTCTCTTTCCCGAGGCGTGCACTGGTAATAGCTCATGACTAGCGGTTGCTCGATTAACGATTCAACCCCACCCAGGCTCGGTGCGATCCGGAAAATTTTGGCCGCATCAACGACCTGCGACGTTTCTTTCCAATCAGCGTCCTTGATCGTGAAGGTGATCAACCCGCCGTAGCCATTCATCTGCGTTCTAGCAATCTCATGTGTCGGATGAGACGGTAGACCGGGATAGTAAACGCGTTCGACGCGCGGATGAGCTTCTAAAAATTCGGCGATCCGCATCCCATTTTCGTTGTGCCTCTGCATCCGCAGTTCGAATGTCTTCAAACCACGCTCGAGCAAATACATGTTGTGCGACGAGTTAATGCTGCCGAGAATTCCGCGCAGCGCGCGAATTGGTTCCAGTGCTTCACGACTGCCGCATATCACTCCGGCCAGCAAATCGTTATGTCCGCCCAGGTACTTTGTTGCCGAGTGTAGAACAAGGTCGACGCCGTAGTCGATTGGTCGCAGATTGAGCGGGGTCGCAAGTGTCGCATCGATCAACGTTTCAACCTCGCATGCTTTCCCGATCGCGACAAACTTTTCCAAGTCGATGACACTTAGATGCGGGTTGGTCGGTGACTCACTCACCAACATCTTGGTTTTTGGAGTGATCGCTGCCTCCATCGCGTCATAATCACCCGTTGGGACCTGGCGGGTGACGACACCAAACCTCGCGAGGTGTTTTGCACAAAACTCGCGACTGCGGTGGTAGCACTGATCAAAAAAGACGATTTCATCGCCAGCGTTCAAGCGACTCATCAGGACGCCAACGATCGCGGCCATCCCGGAACTGTAAACGATAGCCTCTTCGTAGCCTTCCAAGGCGGCTAGCTTGGCTTCAACACTCCGTTCGTTGGGTGTTCCATAACGACCATACTCTTCTCGCTGTTCGTGACCATCGACGAAACGCAGCAACGAATCAGTGGAATCAAAGGTGAAGGTGCTTGCCGTGAAAATCGGCGTCGCGATCGCTCCTTCCGATTTCTGGCGTCGCTCTCCCGCATGCACACTCTTGGTGGACAGTCCCTGAGTCGCAAACGTGGTGTCCGGAGAGGAGGGCGAAGGCTCTGACGGATCCGAAGGCATTGAATCACCTCGGTGAGACTCTTCGCTGGACTTGCGGCCTTTGTCGGTCGCCTGAGAATCAATTGACATATGCGTAGGCATGGCTCTTTAGCAGGTAAAGGCTGCAATCGGCCGCAAATCCCTAAAAGGGACGCGTGGTGGCGAAACGGCTCGCCAGCGTCTCCCTCAAGGTTACCTCCCAAGTGCTCAGGCGACAACCGTTTTAAGTTCGCCCGTCGCAAGGTCTATCGATTTACCGAAATGCAATCGCCCGCATCAGCAGAGAGTCGCCAGCCCAGATACCTTTCCTGATTGCGCATTAGCCCGCATTCGGAAGAGCCTTGTCCGCACCAAATTGGTACTTGGACTCCCCTTTTGCGGGAAAATCCGTTCTCCTTTCCGGAATACAATTCACGTTGTCATGCTTTCGGTCGCTGATCCACCTCGGCAAAACGGTAAAACCATTTCGGTCCCCGAAACCGACGCAACATGAAGATCTGCCTCCAAATTCGGCTAACTCCGATCTCCGGTGAACCTCCCGCCTGCATTGAATGCTCGCCAGAGGTGTAGACTATGGGGAACATCTCATGCAGAGGAGCACGGTCAACATGCCCAGATTCGCTTTCCTGAGGAGCTTCGTCTCTAGCCCTAGCGTCGTGTTTCTGGTCTTGGCACTTGCCGGGTTGCCTGCGGTTAACGCCCAGCAGTCGGATGATCCCACTGTCGTGAAGGTAGCTTCGGAGGAATCACCACAGCGGGTCGTTGAATTGGTTGCGGAATTAGGATCACGAGAGTTTGCCGCTCGCGAAAGATCTGCCGATCAGCTGACTCAGATGGGAACCATCGTTATCCCACAGCTTCGCAGCGTGATCGAATCGACTGACGATCCAGAGGTCCGATTGCGAGCGTCTGAGATCGTGCGGCAATTGACGGATGGAGATTTGCAGGCACAAATCGACGGATTTCTGGCTGGCGAGGAGATTGAATTTGAAGGTTGGCGAATGATCCGGGGATTTTTTGGGGATACGCCCGCATCGCGAGACTTGTTTATCGAGTTGATGAAGCAACATCCCCTGCTGACAAAATCATTGGAGGGTGGAACACGAGACCGGGCCGTCGCCGTGGAATCGGTGTTATCAGGGGTTCGAAATGCAACCACGATCGAACGCCGCTTTCCCAATCGAGCAGATGTGTTTGCATTGCTGCTCGCGGGTGTCGATCCCAACCTTCCGCCTAACCCCGCTTTAGAAGCGCAAGTGATGATGGTGATGAACCAATCCGCCGTCGCTGAGATCCGTCGAAACTCGCAGCTCAAGCGACCATTCGAATCCTTATTAGGAATCTGGATGGCAAAGAGTGCTATTGGCAACCGGCAGGAGATTATCGAAATCGGAATGCGAATGGACGCCGAATCGACCCTTGACTTAGCCTTACGAACTTTGGGCGAGTCGAATGATGAAGCAATTCTGACCACCGCACTCCAGGCGATCGCGAGGTTCGGCGAAGCAGAAAACGCTAGCACCATTCGCCGACTGATCGAAGATGCGCGACCCATCTCTCGCCAAGGGCTGCCCCAAAGGCCCGGTTTCAGCAGTCAAGTCGGTGATGTCGCCATGGTCACTGCTGCGATTATTCTGAAGGGCAATCTAGAGTCCATTGGCTTCCAAGACATAGCGGTACACCCCAATATCGGGTTCGATCTGCAAAATGTTGGCTTCGATACTCCAGAAAAGCGTAAGATTGCGAAGGAAAAGGTCAGCTCATTGTTCGCACCCGGGACAGTCCCGTAATCGCCTGTGTGCCAATTAGTTGTCTGTTGAACCGTTGGCGCGAAACGGGCAGCGATCGAGGCGAACCAGCCGAATCAAGATCGCTGCGATGGAATGGTGCCGCGAAAGCCGCGGCACAATTGTGATGGCGAGTTTGCGAGACTGAAGGTCGTGCTATCCAGCGATGCGTCGGATGGTAAAGATTTCAGCGACTCACCTTCAAGTAGCCCGACATGATGACGATCACCGCAGCGACTGCGACCAGCACCGTCAGCCACTTCGCTCGCTTGCGGCGGAAACCTTCTAATGCTGGACTTCTGCCAACCAAAGCTGCGGCAAGGAAAAACACGCCCAACGCCAACAAAATCTTGATCCCTACCAGTGCGTGGTAAAGCCCATCACCTTGCCGCTTTGGCATGATTCGCACGTAGTTGTAGAGGCCGCTGACTAAAAAAAGCAGCACTCCAACGTGAACGAATTTTTTCCATCGGCCGATCACAGCCTCTGCTAAGCGGTCGTGCGACTCCTCGGACAGAATCTTGGCAGATGGCATTAAAACCAACAGCATAAAAACACTGCCGCCAACCAAGGTGATCGCTGTCGCGACGTGGACAATTCGCGAAACGATGTCGATGATTTCCATCTTGAACTCCTGCAGTATCGGTTTCTTGAAGACGTTTTCAGCTTCGCCCAAAAGGCAATCCGGTCGGGCGGACGATCCTGCTCAGTTTTCGCTGAACGGCGGTGGAAACCGAGGCGGTGGCGAGTTGGGCTCGTTCAGTTGCTCCTCGACCGTCACGCTGTGTAGTTGAATCTTGCCTGTTTTCAGCAATCGAACCAACTCATTCGCTCTTTTGTCGACGTTGGGTTCGGCCAGCAGACACAATTTTTCCTCCACCTCGAACGGAAGTGTGTACGAAATGATGTCGGTGATTGGGCCGAGTGCCATTTGGCCAGCCATCAACTCGTGGAGGTTTTGTTGCACGTTACCGCTGACGGGAATGATCTCCCCAAATGCATCCAGCAGATTTTTTTTAAGCCGAGTTCGGGATTCGGCGCCGCTAGGTGGGTAGACATCGTCAATGACGTCGATTTCAGCCATCCGAAAAGGTCGGCTGGCATCGAATTCACGTATGATTTTACCTCGACGCATGCCCACCAGCAAAAGATTGTGTCGATCATCCTCGACTTCGGAATGAGAGATGATTTTGCCGAGGCAAATGGTACTCGCGATCGGAGGTGCAGCTTGGGGCAATGCCGCAATTCCACCGGTAAGCGTCGACATCGCGATCAACCGGTCACCAGCGAGTGAGTCTGCAAGCATCTCGCAATAACGAGGCTCGAAAATATGCAAAGGTTGCATCGCGTGGGGAAACGCGACGAGTTCCGGCAGCGGAAAAAGCCTTACTCGACCGTCGAAATCATCCGGCAGTCTTGTGACATCTTCCAAGTTATGCATGAGCCGAAAAGTTATATTGGAGGAACGAAAACTGGCAGCGAATATCCTGCTTAGAGAGGAAATCTCCCCCAGCATTGTTTAGAAAAGTCAATATAAGCGTGAACTGGCATACTGTGTGAGATGAAAATCATTGACGAGTGGGCGGCGGTGCCTGACAATTAAGCCGCAATGGCCGGAAACGAAAGTATACCGCCATTCTCTTTTCGACGACTCCACTTACCGAAAACCGCCCAGGTCAAAATCATGCTGCTCTCGGGTCAAGAAATTCGGCGACGATTAGCAAATCAGGAGATCTCGATTGAGCCGTTCCAAGAAGACCGCCTGAACCCCAACAGCTATAACCTGGCGTTGCACGACGAACTGCTGCTTTACGAAGAAGTCGTGTTGGACGCAGCGACCCCAAATCGATACCGTCGAGTCGAAATCCCGCCGGACGGAATCACGTTGCAGCCCAACATGCTTTATTTGGGTCGGACAGTCGAATACACCGAAACCCGAGGCGTTGTCCCGATGCTGCAGGGACGCAGTTCCGTCAGCAGATTGGGGCTGTTCATCAATCCCGGCGGGGGAGTCGGCGATGCCGGTTTCTGTGGAACGTGGACGTTGGAAATGCATTGCGTGCAACCAGTGCGAATCTACCCCAACATGGAAATCGCCCAGATCTACTACCTGCACCTCGACGGAGCCTGCAACGAATACAACAGCGACAAGTATCAGAACAGTCGCGATATCCAGCCGAGCCTCATGTTTCGCGAACTAGGCGGAGACGATAAGGATACGCAACTCGAATTGAATTTCGATGCGTTATTACACAAATCAAGATAGCCTTCCCAATGGCATCGGTCCACCATCCGATCAACCAAGCCTGCCCCGCAATCGCCACAAGTTCCGCCTGACTCATGCTGTCGCCTAGTCACTTTCCGGCAGGATTCTTTGAAACCAATTGGTTTGCCATCGATTGGTGATCCGGATGATCGCCAGCACGGCACCCGCTCGATCTAAGCAACTCGCCAAATGCTTACCGTCACAGCGCTGGCGATAAATCTGCGTTAAGACGATCGATAAACTTCAATTGCTGATAAAGCATCTTTACCGTTGGCATCTTTAGATTAAATCGCCTCGCTGCTTTGAGTGGATTGCCGAAAATCGCTTCAACTTCCATTGGTCGCCGATTCAAGTAGTCCAATCGCATGCTGCTATCGTACGGAACCATCTTTCGCGTTACCTCGACAGTGAGCGATTTGAGAGAGGGGTCGACATGAATGCCACTCCCCGTTGCGGCGTGATGAACTTCGTCGATCATTTTCTCCACAAGTTGAACTGCATCTGGATCGTCAATTAGTTGTTTAGTCGATGCGTCAAGGACGACGGATAGCCCATTGAAGGGGATGTTCCACATTAATTTGCGCCATCTCGCGGCGGCGAGGTCGGCGGTCGGCTGGGCGTCGATTCCAGCGGCCTTCATTTCATCGGCGATTCGCTGAACACGGGGGCTGATTTGCGCGGACCGCTGATCATATTCGCCGAACACGATGTGCCCGTAATCGAGATGCTTGATAAATCCAGGGCCAGTTTTGTTGCTGCACAAAAAGCAGCAACCGCCTAGCACCCGTTCCGTACCAACAATCGCCGCAGAATCCGCTTCAATGTTGAGGCCGTTCTGTAACACCAACACAATCCCGCCATCACGGGTCGTCGGCGGCAGAATTTTGGGAAGAAGATCATTGGACGTCGTTTTTAACGCCACGATACTCACATCACATGCAGGCATCGTCTTGGGCGAAGCATGAGTATGAACCCGAGGCAAATGAAAGTTGCCAAGTGGACTTTCCACTCTCAATCCATGCTGGGATACGTGCTGGTAGTCAGAATTCAGCAGAAAATGCACTTCGGCACCACTGCGAGCCAGCATACCGCCGTACAGCCCACCCAATGCACCGGAACCAATGATGGCATACCGTTGTGTTTCACTATTCGACATCGCGGTGCGGCTACCAGCAACTATCTTTCACGGAACAACTCACTGATCGATTGATCGTGGTGAATTCGTTTAATCGCCTCAGCCAGCAAAGGCGCAACGGTCAATTGAACTAGATTTGGCAATTGTTTTTCAGCCGGTACCGGAATCGAATCGGTAATTACGAGGGAATCAATCGGCGCTTTGCGTAACTTTTCGATTGCTGGACCACATAACACACCATGAGACGCGGCAATGTGGATTTCCCTCGCACCTTCGTCGTGAACCAAACGGGCTGCACCACAGATTGAGCCGGCCGTACTGATCATGTCGTCAAACAGTAGGGCGATTTTCCCTTTGACAGGCCCTCCAATGATGGTGCTTTGCTGAACTTCCAGCGCATTGGTACGGCGTTTATCGACGATCGCCAACTTACCGCCGAGACGTTTGCTGTGTCCTAGGGCTCGCTTGATGCTACCTTCATCTGGGCTAACCACAACGATGTCGTCCCCGACCATGCCACGTTCGGCGAAATGCTCGTTGAGAACGGGAGCAGCGTAAAGGTGGTCGACAGGAACATCAAAAAAACCTTGGATTTGAGCAGCATGCAAATCCATCGTGAGAACCCGGTCGGCTCCCGACCGAGTAATGATGTTCGCGACCATTTTGGCCGTAATCGGCACACGACCTTCATCCTTGCGATCTTGCCGAGCGTAACCGTAGTAAGGAATCACCGCCGTGATCCGCTCGGCACTGGCACGCTTGCAGCAATCAATCATGATCAACAATTCGATCAGATTATCGTTGACTGATGGGCAGGTCGGCTGCACCAAGAAGACGTCACGGCCCCGCACATCCTCGTCCAGTTTGCAAAAGTTCTCACCATCGGGAAACTTCCCTAACGTGATTGCTGCTGGCTCGAGGTGCAGATGCCGACAAATCTTAGAAGTGAGTTCATAGTTCGCTCGACCGCTGAAAATCTTTAGTTCACGCATAACCCATCGCTCTCATTGTTTCGTCGACGCTCTGAAGTTCTTCGACATTGTTGATCGAAAGCGACTCGCATTGCTGCAGGACAGGCAATGCCTCAACGGGACGATTGTCTTTTCGCAACAACTGGGCACAATCCGTCAGATAATACTCACTCTGGGCGTTATCGTTGCTCAGATGATCCAACGCCCACAGCAGATCGGGCGTGCGGAACAAGTAGGTGCTCATATTGACCTCCTTGATTTCTAACTGCTCAGGCGTCGCATCTTTGTGCTCGACGATGCCGGTAAATTCACCCTCTGCATTGCGAATGATTCGTCCCAGCCCAGTCGGATCATTTTTCTTGAGGGTACCCAGTAGCAGGCCGGGTTGCGTCTGCCCGAATTCCGCGAGCAGTTTCTTCAAGCTGGCCGACTGAACCAATGGTGAATCGCCTGCCAAAACCAAGGTCGGCCCCTCCACAGATTCGAGTTGGGAGCGACACATTTGCACGGCATGCCCGGTCCCGAGCTGCGGTTCCTGTAAGACAAACTCGATTTGCCCGTTGCGGCTGGCAAGTTCTTCCTTGACGGCATCGGCTTGATGGCCGACCACGATTACATGTCGTCGGATGCCCGCCTCTTCCAAAGCATCGAGGACGAAGTGGATCATCGGGCGATCGACGACGCGACACAGCACTTTTGGCAAGTCGCTTTTCATTCGCGTGCCTTTGCCGGCCGCCAAAATCACAGCACAGGGTTCAGTCATGGTACAAATCACGGAAATTGGGGGCGGAATGTACTGTCAGGCCGTCGCTGTGTGGATGCAAGATTGGCGGTGAATCTCAACGACCGAGACCAATCCGACCGTCGATTGCGGCTTTTGTCTCTTTCCACACGCCACAGCGACAAGTACAAGATGTTCCCCTCTTCGGGCCGAACCGACAACCGGTGCGAATTCATCTGGATTTTAGTAAGGCAAATCGCTGACAATTAGGCACATTGGGAAAAATGGTCCGGTCCCCGGATTGCAGCATGGAGGGAACAGAGCTTTGTTAGACCTGATTGCCTATTGCGCCGTGCGGCTGGTAGTGGCCGTATTGCAGACCCTCCCGGTTGAGATGGGGGACTGGCTATGCCGTGGTTTAGCGCGGCTTGCCGCCGGTCCTCTAAAAGTGCGAAAACGGGTAATCGAGGAGAATCTGGAGCGAATTTTCCCAGGATCAGACGATGCATCTCGTCATGAACTTGCCTACCGAATGTGGCACCATCTATTCTTAATGGTTTGCGAAATCGCGTGGGCCCAGCGTCGATTGCACCGCTCGAATTGGAGCCAGCATGTCACATTTCGGGGGAATCGCACGATGCTCAAGCACATGCTCAGCGATCGTCCGGTGGTAGTGGTCACCGGTCACTTCGGGAATTTCGAAATCGGTGGTTACACCTCGGGTCTGATGGGATTTTCGACGCTGACGATCGCTCGCAAGCTCGATAACGCCTACTTGCATCGCTGGGTAGAAGCGTTCCGCGGTGCAAAAGGTGCGGAAATGGTCGACAAGCAGGGATGCGCTCCAACCGTTGAACGCCGACTCCAAGAGGGAGGCATGCTGTCACTACTCGCCGATCAACATGCCGGCTCGAAAGGCTGTTGGGTTGATTTCCTTGGGGTCCCGGCATCGTGCCACAAGGCATTATCGCTATTCACCTTGACCTCATCGGCCCCAATGCTAGTCGCGGGCACTCGCCGCACCGACAAGCCAATGCAATTCGAGTTCTTTTGCACTGGTGTGGCCGATCCCCAGGACGATCCCGAAGGTATTTGCCGTAGCGTGAACACGCTCACCGCTTGGTACAACCAGCGGCTCGCCGAGGTGATCGAAGAGGGAGTCGAACAGTACTGGTGGCTGCATCGTCGATGGCGAACGCCACCGCCACGTATCGCCAAGCGTTTGGCAAAACGCTTGGCAGCTTAACGCAACAGTAGTACAGCGACGTTGCGTCTTGGCCGGATCTTACTGTGCAGCGGCTGCCTGACTCTGGCTGCCGAGCGAGTCAAAATTTGGCACCTCGTAGATGCTAAACTCTCCCCACAACGGTTGATGGTCGCTGACTTGCAACGCCTGCTCTTGAGTCAAGCCGAGCTGATCCACCAAACTCAAGACACCAAAGCGACCGGAATATTCTCGGGTCATTCTCGCATCAATGATGATGTGATCCTGCGTTGCATTGCTAAGCGTGTTGGTTTTTGTTTCACCCGCTATCGATTGCACACCGGGAATCTGACCGAGCTCTTTTAACCCGGCTGCATCAACATTTAAGTTGCCAAGCAAAATGCAATCTTCTTCACCATTCGTTTGATAGTCATACTGGCGAACTCGAACGTAAACATCATCCAGCACATCGATTTCGTTTCCCACTGCTGCGGCCTTGGCCGGCAAGGCGTGAGCATTGATCAGTGTAAACCGAAAGGGACGCCTTCCATCCGCCGTGCCAACCCGAGTCTCAAAGGACGCTACCATCGGTTCACGATACATCCGGTCGGCGGTGTCTTGAACGACATAAGCGCTATCGGGCACGAGCTGAATGCGAGTATCGTCCCACAAGAAAGCGTAGGATTCGGACTGTGAGCCTTGCCCGATCGGCTGACTGACCGTTGCGGTGTAAGACGCACCTGAGTTTCGAAGTGAATTGACAAGGGCTTCGATCGGCCTCGGATCACCACCCCGAATCTGCTGAACTGCGACCACGTCGAATTGCGAAATGACATGCGTCAGAACCCGCATCACGTTGATGTCAGCCGCTTTCTGTTTACCAAAACCTTGAATGCTAAAAGTGGCGATGCGTATGTTCGTCTGAGATTTTTGGCCGAGGTTTAATTTGACCGGTGTAATGTTCGTTGTTGAATCCGCTGACGAGGAAAGCTCACTCGACCCACGGAACATCGCCAAAGACGATAACTCAAGACGACCGCTAATGGCCAAAATGCCGCCCGCGGTGACGACGCCGAGGCAGGTAATTGGCCCCAGGAATTTCGCGAACGGCAGCTTGCTCGTCACCGAACTGCCTGATCGTTGCTTACGTCCAATCGAAAAGACCATGACGGCCTCCTGCCGCTTGGAAAGTGGGAGACATCGGACCGCTCCCTTGTTTATGCAGCTTCCTCTGACGCGTCCGAACCGCCGCTTGCTTGGGCCTTGTCCTCAATCCGTTCGATTGCAACCTTCACCAAATGCTTTAATCTTGGCGGGGCAGTTTCAGCCGCCTCGCGCAAAGTCGGCAACGCGACAGAGGCAGCAGGCCCAAGCTGGGACAACGCCCAAGCAGCCCGCTCACGAGCAGGCAGGTACATCGATTCACGGACGCAAGTCTCCAGAGCGACGGCGGCTGCTCCCGCATCACTGCCTAATCTCCCCAGCATCGTCGCAGCCCAGTAGCAGATTTCGCTGTCTTGGGTTGATTCGAGCAGCTGAATCAAAATCAGTTGCTCCGATAGAGCAGGCCGAATCGTCGACTCCAGAGCTTCAGCCGCGTAGAAGCGGACGTCATCGTCAAGACTGCCCGCCAAAGGAATAACCCATAACGCTAACCCGGTCACCGAGTCTTGCTGGATGATTTGGTGGAGTGCAGCGATGCATTCGTCAACCGAATCGCCTTGAAGTTGTTTGAGCCACTGTGCTTGCCGCTCGTCTTCGTGATCCGACATTCGATCTCCTTCCCTGCACCCTGACAACACCGATCTAGACGCGTGGTCGCTGACAACTTTGACACACCTCCGCTACAATTGGAGCGAATAAGGACATAAGAAAAGCCTGGTGTTTCACGCAATAGCGATTTCCTCCCCCAACCAACTCCCGTCATGCAACGCCCCACCGATTTCGCGATCATTCCCGACCAGAATTCGATTTCCCAAATCGATCGGGAAATCCGCTTTTTTGATGCCAATTGCAAAAATCTAAAGGAACTTTCCGAGAATCAGATCGAGACTTGGAATCGAGACGGGTACCTTGGGCCAATCGACGTTTGCTCGCCGACGGAGATCGTCGAGGTTCGTCAATACTTCGATCGGCTGTTGGAACAAACGTTCGCCGCCGGTCAGGACAGCTATTCAATTAGCAGTGCCCACCTAAAGCACCGGCGGGTCTTGGAGTTGCTCAAGAACCCGAAACTGGTTGATTACGTGAGTGACCTACTGGGGGAAAATGTTGTCGGCTGGGGCGCACATTTCTTTTGCAAAATGCCCGGAGATGGCAAACAAGTCGACTGGCACCAGGACTGTAGCTATTGGCCTTTGACTCCAACCAAGGCGATCACGATCTGGCTGGCAATTGATGATGCTGACCAGGAAAATGGCTGCATGGAGGTCTACCGGGGATCTCACCGATTTGGACTCGTCGATTTTGAAACCAGCGGGCATTCTGATGGAAATGTTTTAGATCAATCAATCAAGGATCCTGAACAGTACGGGCAACACCAGTTGACCCCGCTTCTGGCTGGCCAGGCATCAATCCACAGCGATCTGCTCATTCACGGTTCGGCTCCCAACCTGAGCAACCGCCGAAGATGCGGACTGACGCTGCGATACTCTCCGGCCGATGTGACCGCTTATTTGGGCTGGAGCCAAAAAGGGGTCGTTGTTCGGGGGGCCGCTGACCCAAAAATTTGGCCGGGAGCTTCATTTCCTCAAGTAGACTAGGAGTAAGATGTGACTTGCTCCCGAATCCTTCCTCGTAATCCATTTCCTCGATAGCCGTCGCCGATGACCTTAGCATCCCATTACACGGGCACCCAGTGTGCAATCTCCTTTGAACTCTTTCCTCCAAAGACTGAAGCGGGGATGGATTCGCTTTGCGATAACGTTCGACGACTAACGGAGTTTCAGCCGAGCTTTTTTACCTGCACTTACGGTGCGGGTGGATCAACGCGAGAAAAGACGCTGCAAGTACTCCAGAAAGTGCGTCAAATTACGGATGCTCCTGTCGCCTCCCACCTGACCTGTGTCGGCGCAACCGTGGAGCAACTAGAAGACTACCTCGCGGAGGCTCAGGAACAGCAAACCGATTACATCGTTGCCTTGCGGGGTGATCCGCCTCAAGGCACCGATCAATTCGTCGCAGTCGAAGGCGGACTGAAATACGCCAACGAACTGGTCGAATTGATCCGCGCAAAGTATTCCAGTTACGGAATCGCGGTTGCCGGTTATCCAGAAACTCATCAAGAAGCAGTCGATGCTCAGACCGATATTGAGAACCTGAAGCGAAAAGTCGATGCCGGGGCGGATTTAGTCATCACCCAATTGTTCTACGATAACGTCGATTTCTTTCGCTTTCGTGATCGCTGTGAACAAGCCGGGATCAATGTTCCGATCATCCCCGGGATCTTGCCGGTCACCAACTTCAAACAAGCCCAACGCATCGCGTCGATGTGCAAGGCAAACATTCCTGCGAGCTTGCAGCAGGCAATGACCGAGACCGACGACCCGGCTGGTCAGTTCGAAATCGGAGTCGAACACGCCAGAAAGCAAACTCTTGATCTGATGGAACAAGGCGTGCCTGGAATCCATTACTATGTTTTGAATAAGAGCGAGGCAGCAGCAGCGCTGTTGGACGGAACGCAATTAGCTTCTTCCCGCTAAATGAGAAGCAGGGCAATCAGGAGTTCCGACTGATCATTTCGCCACGCTGAAGCGATGTGCTTTGGGCCAAGTTCACGGTGTTGCTTTGGTGTTCGCCAACCTAATACACCGTGCCAACCCAATCAACACGCCGATCTTTACTTGCCTGAACTGGCTTGGGTTCTCTCGCGGTGCCGCATAAGAGAGTTTTGGACACACTCATGGTACGATTCTAGGTGTTCCCACATACACTCAGCAATCCACCAGTGCTGCTGATTTGGTGAAAATCACTTCGAAGCGACTACGGAAACTGATCTAGTTCCGGGTTAAATCCCACCCATCAAGCCAACTGGTCTTTTTCTCTTCCATCGAGAAATCTCGCTCCAAGCGTTCCGCCATATCGGGCAGGTGGCCAGCACCATAGAAAACGGCAATCTTTTTCTTGCCATCCTTCAGAACCTCGGTCAAAACCTCGAACGCTTTTCCATTACGTCCTTTGATCAGTGTGTCCTCTCCATTTTTGTCACTCATCCCGGCCGTGACCGTTTCGATATCTACCAATTGCTGCGCCATCGCCTGTTTCATCTTCATCGATCGGTTGTTGCTCAGCAGTGCCAACAACATACCGGCGTCCCCTCCCGTCGAAGCCGAAGATGCCAAGCCAGCCCCCATCATTCGCGCGACCATTTTCACAACGCTGTCGCCGCGCCGTTCGAAATCCCTAACGAATTCCTCAGGGCTCATGTCCGCATGCTTGAAGTTTTCTGCCATGTAGTCGACGAGTTCGAGCTGATACTCCAGATTAAGCATATCCTTCATTCCGCTCTGCATCGATGAAAGCAAAGAGCGGCTTTTTTCAAGATCTTCAGGCTTGATCCGCGTACCATCAGGGGCGACTAATTCGTAGAGAACCGAGTCATACTTCGCTAATCGTTTATTGAGTTCGCTGTAGTATTCACGTTGGCCGATGTGGACGACTCCAACCAAGTCAACGATTCTGCCAGCGTAGGGAGTGTTAGGCTTTCCACGATAGCGAACGATTGCCGTTTGCAACGCAAGGGGTTGATTTTGTTTGCTCCGCTGAACGCGGATGTACTTGCCATCCTTCTTTGCCGGCTTGGCGTTCGCCTCATTCTCTCCAGCCTTCGCTTGGTCGTCGGCGACGGCCTTGGCGGAAGCCGCGTCAACCGCGGGTGCCTCAGCCACGGGAGCTTGGGCCCACGCGATCGCGAGGGAGAAAGCGAAGGAAATCAGCACCATTAAGTATCGAAATCGCATCGCGCGATCCTCTCACAACAACTTTGGAATGAATATCCGAACATTATTAGGATAGCGCCGGGGCAAAAACACGGCAAGTCACAGAGCTTCACGGCGCTCGTGTCCCGGTGAATACCGGCATCCTACCGAAAGATGCATCCCAAAGGCCTGATATTTGCCGTGGTTAGCGGCAATGCATCCCCTTGATCGCAAATCACAGCTCAGGCAAACCTCCGCCGGGGGGGCCTTGTGCGACCGAAGCCTCCCACCAAAACAAAGCTCTCAAGACTCGACCGAGCTCTCAAGACTGGATTGTGCCTGAATTTACCCGCTGGGCTGTTTTCGGAGTAGGAGGAGCCTCGTGAGCGAAAAGACTAGCTGATCGAACCAACAGGTCCCTGCAGGAACCTGGCTAAGCTTGCAAGTTGAGCCCCTCGCTCGGGAGCACGCCACCATCGACGCTCGGGATTACCCCCGTCAACGCGGCTTGCTGGCCACTCTGCTGTCCGCAGACGGAACGCCAGGTCTCGGCTTCGGTCTGCAAGATTGTCGAAATCTGATTGATTGCATCAGAGTCGCTGGTTTCCTCTGCCCTCATTAAATGCTGCGTCAGAAACACGTACAGATCAGAAACTTTGAGGCAAACCTCTTGTAGTTCCTGGCTTGGGCCACCGACGACACCACTCAACAATTCATTTAATAACTCCAGCAGCTTCAGGGAATGCTGATTAGATCCCAACTCCTTTCCATCCTTCCAAGTTGAGGCCAAATTCCCAGCAACATCGATGGCACGCTCAATCAGCAGTAATCGCAAGCGAGCAGGTGAGGCAGTATTCACCATCGACTCTAGGTAGCTTTCGCTTGACCTTGAAGAGCGACCCTGGTTCGTAAAGCGTGCAGAAGCTGCGTAGTTGGTCATGTTCGTCCTTGATGTGTTCATGAAGCGATTCGTTAATCCGCCCAGCTTAGACTCTGGCGAGACTAAAGCGTGATCGGCTGGATTTGGTTAATTGCGGCTTGATTCGTTTGGATCTTCGCGATCGCCTCTTCCATCCGGTAAAACTGCAATAGTAGTCGTTCGCGTTCTGCATCCAAACGTATATTCATTCCTTCGATACGCGAGGTATTGAACTCCACTTGTCCCGAAAGCGTGTTGGACCGATTGATTAGCATGCTGGAAGATTCGCCGGCGATTGTTTCAGCAAGACGATCGAGTCGGTCGGACAAGCCACTTGAGTCGGAGGCGAAAAATGCCTCGACATCCAACTGCCCATCCTTCAATGCCTCGGTCAGTTCGTCGGCATTGAAATCGAGCTTTCCGTCTTCGTTGAACTGCAATCCAACTTGCCCGATCGACTTAAGACTGCCGGCCGATGAAATGCTTCCGGTCAACAGACGGTTGTAACTCGAACGAATTCGCAAAGCCTCACTCGAACCAAATAACAGGCCGACTTCTTCGGTGGCTTCATCGTAGAAGGTCAGCGAATCCAGTTTTTCGATTAGCAAATTAAATTGGTCAGCGAACGATTTGACGGCTGAAACCGAATTGTCGGGGTCTTCTTCTACCGTAATCGTAATGGGTGAATCCGAAATGTCTTTGAGCGTTAGCACCAAACCACTCGATTCCTCGGATGTGTCGGCTGACTGCCCCGTGCCCACGAGTGCAGGGACAGACAAACCAGCTACCGTTTGAGTCGATGCTTGCCCTGCAATTCCCAGGTTTGCAGCGAACGTGCCGTTTCCCACGTCCTCGATTGTTAACGTGTTTGATCCGCCGGCTGTATCAACGATTGCGACTCCTGAACCATCGTCATTGATCTTGGCATCGACTCCGATGCCCAACTTATCGATCGCGTCAATCAACTCCCCCACAGTGGAGATGCCTTCCACGGCAACATTGATTGCACTTTTTGCACCGCCGCTATCAGTAATAGTGAAGCTGCCTTGATCCAATCCGCTTGCCACTTCGCTCAGCGGGGTCAACGCCGTGATCGCGATACTACCAGCAAGATTGCCGTCGATATCAAAGACGCCATCTGACGAAGACAGGAATCGTTCGACACCCCCGTCGATTGACAAAGCGATCGTCGCATCGAGCCCCTGAGAATTGGTTCGCAAATCGAGATCAAATCCGATCGTATTGATCGCAATTCGTCCGTCGCTGCCACCCTTGCTGCTGCGGACGCTGAACGAGTAGGTGCCATCTTCGTTGGTTTGAATCGACGCTTCACCATATCGAGCGGAATCATTGAATTTGGTGACCAGAGTTTCGAGGGTGTCGGTGGCTTCAATGGTGATCACCCCCGCTTGCGTTCCCACCAATGCTGAAACACTCTGTCCAGCAACGGTTGTATTGGTCGCTGTACCAGCGATCCCGAGGTCAGCCGCTGCTGTACCGCTTCCGGAATCCTCAATCTGAAGCGTTTGGGCTCCACCGCCGGTGTCAACGACGGCGATCCCATCGCCGGCGTCATTCAGCGACGCTGACACGCCAATTCCGAGATCATTGATGGCATCAATCAGCTCCCCGGCTGTCGTGATGTTTTGAACAGTCAAGTTGACCGCACCAACATTGCCGTTGCTATCGGTGACCGTAAAGCTGCCGCTCGTGACTCCTTGCCCCTGATTCAAATCAGCCAGCAAAGTATCGGCGGCGACAGTTTGCAAGTTCAAATTGGAGCCGACGATGAAATCGCCTGTTGTTAAAGTATTGATCCCCAGGTCTGCTGCGGTGCTGTCCACCGATGTAGCGCTAAAGGTCCCAGCACCACCTGAGACATCGCGGAGCTGAAAACCATTACCCGCGTCATTTACCTTCACAATCAGCGACAGCCCGGAGGCATCGATCGCATCAATCACTTCACTGGTGGTCGTGGCTGCCGACAAATCGATCGCGGCGGCGCTTCCGTCGGAAAGCGTTACATCGAGGCTGCCCAGCGGACCCACACCAGAACCTCCATTCAACTCGGTCAGCGCTGCGCCGCGTAAAGTGCTAACTCCTGACGCTAGCTCGAGCGCGTTACCAACCGCGGTGCTCGATGCAGCATCGACACCCCAGATCCCAAGGTCGGCGGCAGTCTCCTCAGACCCAAGCTGCTCAACGATTAGATTGCTTGCAGTGCTACCTGTTTGATCGGTCAAGACGAGTGAGTTACCCGAGGTACTTGCCCGAACTCCGATAGCAGCATCATTGATCGAAGTGATAACGTCATTGATGGTTTGAGCGGACGACAGATCGATGTCTGTCGAGGCACCCAACCGATCAGTGACTCGGATGACGCCCCCTTCAACGCCGCGACCTCCGTTAAGTCCACTCAACGCGGCACTTTTGTCGATCGTACCTCCATCTGGGTTCACACGGAGCGTTCCGGAGTAGCCCAAGGCCTGGTCGGTTGCCGTGAAACTCTTTAGCGATCCGATGGAGTGGGTTGCCGCCGTCGAAAGGGTTCGAACTGCGTAAATTGCTGGTGTCGCCTTGCTACCCGCGGTACCCGACAAAATCGCCGAGTCACTCGATTCCACGCTCCGAGAGCGAAAGGTGGCGGTATTAGCCAACTGTTTGCCAGCAAGCTGGACACCAATGACCGATGCAGTCAACTCGGCCAGTGCCGTTTGCTCTCGTTGTAGTGTATCGGTACGACTCAGCAGGCGATCACGTGGCTGGCCACTGATCGCAATCAATTGGTCAACGGTCCCGGCAATATCGGTCCCCGTGATCAACCCGATAGAAGACTGAATTCGCCCCATGAATGAACCGCTTGGGTGTTTTTGAAGAGGCTCGGCCTCTTCTCTCGCCATCAAAACTTGGTCATCGCCTTTGGTCGGGCAGACCGACCCCCTTTAATCGTCTTCGAGGGGAGCCCCAATCCAGAAAAACGGTAGCTCATAATCTTTGGCAGCCGTCGTTAATCTGGGCTATCGAGCCGCAATAATCCCGGCTGTTTAGCAGCAATTGATAATTTCGGCAGCTAAATGGCGCGATCTATCGCAAGAGGCGGGGGAAACGGAGAATTCCAACAGCGCGTTTTTGCTGCCAGCCGATGCTCGGTCCGCCAGCCGATGCTCGGTCCGGCCAATTTTTCAGCCACATCCACCAATCATGCAAAACGGCCGGCGAGAATTCTCACCAGCCGAGTTGCTATTAAAAAACGTTTTCGTCAAAGCGTTGACTTTATCGCAGCAACGATAGGACATTTTGAGGGCTCTGGTTCGCCAAAGCGAGCACGTTGGTGCCCGATTGAACCAAGATCTGAGCTCGTGTCAGATTGGCAGATTCTTGTGCGAAGTCGGCGTCCCGAATCGTCGTTTCCGCCTCCATCAAGTTGGCGCGGGTGTCATTCAAGCTGACGAGGTTGCTTTCAAGTGTCGTCGCTTGGAACGCTCCAAGTCGCCCACGCAGACTGGTCACTTTGTTGATGACTTCGTCAATCACCTGTGAGGCGCCCGTGATGTCCTCTGTCAAAGCCTTGCTCTGCCCGCTTCCCAATTCATAAAGCCGTCCGGTAGCACCACCAAGTTGTCCCGTGCTGACGCTGCCGATGCCGAGTCTTGCCTGCTGATTACTGGTCACATCAGGCCCAAGTTGAAACTGGGCTCCACCGCCTGTGATCGAAAAAGAGAAGTTGGTGCTGCTGCCAGCATTTACGGTCAGGGCCAAGTCGAGGCTGCTAGTGTTGATCGATAGCGTGTTGGCTTCACCCTTCGCTTCAACGCCGTTGACCGTTGCAACAATGTCATTACCAGTGTCACGCGTTCCACTCAGGTTCGCTGTGAAGACCCCAGAACTACCTTCGCTGATCACATCGATGCTGACGAGGGAGTCACTCCCATAGGCCGTCGAAGTCAACGTGAGTCCAGCTGCCGAGGAGGCGGTTGCGCTAATCCCCGTACTATCCGAAACCAAGTTCAATGCCTTAGCAATCTGGGTCGACGAGGTTCCCGCTCCAAAATTGAAGGTTTCGGCCCCGCTTACGCCGTTTAATTGGAACACGAGTGTATCCGTGAGTACTTCACCGCCGGTTTTCCCGGTGGTGACAGGAGCGGCAGGTTCCGTAAAGACCGTCGTGCCGGGACCGGTAGCCACAGTGGCACCGAATTCGGTTAGCCCGTTCAAGGCAGTCGCGACAGCATCAAAGTCATTGAAAGTCGACGGCGTGGCAGCGGAGTTGTAAGTCAGTGTGACAATTTTTTGAGCCGCATCGTATGCGGCCTGCGGCGCTGCATTCCCCAGTGTCGAATCGTCGACGAACTGGACTTGAACATCATTGAAATCGGCACCGGCAGTGGCCGCGGTTAGCGTGATTTCCTGGGTGCCGTTGCCGAAAGTTACGTTAGCAGCGTTAGAAGCACTGAATGCACTTGCACTCGCGGCAAGCGTTGCCTGCGTCGCGGCGGTATTGATCACGATTTCCGCATCGATCTGGCCAGTCGCCCCAAGATTGGCTTGGTCAATATTTGCATCGCGAACGGAGTCAACCGAGCCGACGGTGCTAATGAAGTCGAGCGAACCGTCCAACAGCTTTTGGCCCTGAAACGTCGTCGTCCGGGCGATACGGTTAATCGCTTCTAGCGAACTATCGATTTGCAGCTGGTTCGCCCCAATCTCGTCTTCGCTCAGTGCACCCTTGTTCGCCGCTTCCACGACCAAGCCGCGAATATCATTCAGCAAACTACTGACCTGCCCAAGCGCACTATCTGCGGTGCTGATGATCTGGCTCGCGCGGCGGGTGTTGCTAATCGCTTTACCAAGACTGGTGATTTCATTTCGCAAGGCCTCGCTGGCGATCAAGCCGGCTGGGTCATCCGCACCACTGTTGATCCGTAGACCAGTACTCAATCGAGTCAATGCAGTCTGCAGATCTTGGTTGCTTCGCTGCAAGCGATTCTGAGCAACTAAAGACGGTACGTTTGTATTAATGCGTGTCATCGTTCAAAAATCCTCACTGTCTAATCGCGGCCAAAATGCCAAACACCGGCCGCGACGGACCGGGAACTGCCCTGCAAACCCAATTGACCACCAATTCACGTTTACCGGCTTGCTTCTCGTCATCGGAACTCACGCGGGAATGATCGCGGGCAGTTTGTTAAAAGAAGTAGGGTTTACTGGCAGGAGGCTATGAAAATCGTTTTAGGCGTCACAAACAGATTCTTTTCTAAATGAAAAGTTAACAATCGGTTCCCCTGCGACCTTGCGGCGCAAACGATGACGTATCCTGCGCTCCAACCGCTGCGTGCCTACCTTTTCGGAACAACATCTGATCGCATCCTCATATCGCCCCGCTGCTAGGTGCTGCCGGTGCACCGCTCAACCTGCGGATGGTGGTCAGCATATTGCATGCTGGCCTTCAGCCTAAACCCTGCGTTTTAATGATGCTCAACAACGCACCGAGCTGTGGACTTTCGTGGCAGAAACCAAGCACGAGTAAAAACCAAAGAGTCAGCCGCTGACTGCCTGCGCCGCTTCTAACATGCCGCTTCTAACATGTTGCGCATACTTTCAGTCACTAGTGCTTCAATACCCGGTGAGTAATCGAACACTTCGACGCTAACCCAATCGTCGTATCCAATGTCTTTAAGAGCTTGAAAGATCGGTACGAAATCAATCTCCCCCATCCCCGGCCCCCGCCGGTTGGGGTCATTGGCGTGGAAGTGAATCATCGCGTCCGCATTGTCATGAATGATTTGCGTAATGGGGGTAGGTTCATCACTCATCGCTTTGACGTCTAAATGCAGTTGAACCTGGGGACTGTTGATCATCGCCTGTAGTTGTCTTGCATCGGCGGCATGATTTAGAAAATTACCTTCCTCGCGGCCAAGCGGTTCGATCGCGATCTGGACCGAGCATTGTTCGAGCGTCTGCACAACACCACCAATCACCTCGGCAGCGCATTCCATCGCCGATTCCATCGACTGTCCGTCCGGAACATTTCGTTGCTGTGGCGATCCCAGCACCATGATCTTGCCGCCAAGATCGTGACACAGTTTTGCTAATGCCTTCAGGTAATCGGTGGTGGTACGCCGGACGGCCGGATCAGGGGAGGTAAGATAGCAATCGGTTGTTTTAGCCAACAACCAGTGCAACCCGGTGACTTCAAAGCCAGCTTTCTCGACTTCGTATCGGTAGGCAGCTCGATCATGTTGCGAGTATTCATAAATGTTGTCGGTCAGCATGAACGGAGCAATTTCCCAACCCCGATAACCGGCTTGGTGAGCGAACGCGAGTGCTTTGGCGAGTGGCCAGTCACCGAAGGTTTCGTTGCAGATTGCGTACTTCATGAGCTCGTCTCCATCCTGAACGGTTCGCATTGTCGCGAAACGTCATTGATCGTGATTCTTTAATTTGCGGTACAGGGTCTTGCGATCGAGCCGCAAGATTTTTGCAGCCTGCGTCCGGTTTTGATGCACCGCCCGCAGCACGTGCTGAATGTAGCGATGCTCGATTTCTTCGAGTGAAACCAACTCGGTTGGATCGTCACCACCAATGAAAACGGTCTCCCCCCGATGCTCACGAATCTTATCCGGCAAATCTTCGAGTGTCACGGTGTCGAATCGTGTCAGTGCCACCGCCCGCTCGATCACGTTTCGCAATTCCCGCACGTTGCCGGGCCAAGAATAGCTCAGCAATCTCTTGGCGGCCGGTGCTGCAATGTGCGTCAGTTGCTTATTTGAACGTTTTGAAAACTGTTCGAGAAAATGTTGAGCCAGCTGTAAGATATCAGCGCCTCGGGACCGCAATGGCGGGAGCGACAACTGAATCACATTGATTCTGTAGAACAAATCCTGACGAAACCGCCCCTCTTCTACCGCCGTTTCCAAATCACAGTGAGTCGCCGCGAGCACGCGGACATCAAAGTCCAAATCACGATCGCCACCAACCGGACGCACCTTTGATTCTTCCAAAGCTCGCAACAGTTTGACCTGCATCGTCAACGGCATGTCACCAATTTCGTCTAACAGCAAGGTACCGCCCTGAGCTTCTTGAAAGAGCCCTTTGCGGTCACCCCGAGCATCTGTAAACGCACCCTGCACATGCCCGAAAAGCTCGCTTTCAAGGATCGCCTCGGAAAGTGCCCCACAGTTGACGCCGACGAAAGGTTGTTCCGCGCGGTCACTTAATTGATGAATCGACCGAGCAACGAGCTCTTTGCCAGTCCCACTTTCACCCGTAATCAGCACCGATGCTTCCGAGGGACCGATTCGTGCGAGTTGATCGTAAAGTTGCTGCATCGGAGCACTCTCGCCTAATAGCGATCCGACTTGCTGTGATTGCCCGAACCGTTCCTCGAGCAATCGGATTTGTCGCGTCAGCTGGCGGCGTTCAATTGCCCGTTCGATGGTCAACGTCAACAAGTCCATATCGACCGGTTTCGTGATGAAATCGTACGCGCCGCTGCGAATGGCGGAAACGGCCGTTTGCAGACTTCCAAACGCTGTCATCACCACCACAGGCACGTCCGGGCGGGATTGGTTGATCTGCTGACATAACTCAAGTCCCGTCACACCGGGCATCCGCACATCGGTCAGCACGACATCAAACTCTCGCTCACTCAAGCGTGCCAAGGCCGCATCAGCTGATTGGCACCACTCAGCCGTGTAGCCGCTAATTTGCAGAGTTGTTTCGACAAGCTCACACATTGCGCGGTCATCGTCGACAATCAACACCAATCCATCTTGCGTGCTTTGCTGATTCATGACGACTCTTCCGGGGCAGTTTGCAAACGTCTCTCGCGAAGCTCAGCGAGCGGCAACACGATGTCAAAACGACTTCCCTCGCCAAGAGTACTTTCGAACCGTATTTCACCGTGGTGCTCTTTGACGATGCCATGTGAAATCGATAACCCCAAACCTGTTCCTTCACCAACGTCCTTGGTTGTGAAGAAAGGCTCAAAAATATGCTCTTGGTCTTCGACTCCCATACCGCTGCCATTGTCCGAAATTGAAATTTGTACTGTCTCACCCAAAACCCTCGCGACAACTTCAACGCAGCCTTCGTCTTCGGTGGCTTGGATCGCGTTGAGGATCAAGTTGGTCCAAACCTGTTGCATTTGCGCAGAATCGACATTTACGAGAAGCGGTTCGCTGGAATTCTCGAGGCGTAACCGCGCACCATGTTTCTTGGCCATCGGTTGCAACCATTCGACGGTCGATGCCAAGAGTTCATTGATGGGCTGGACGGTGAGTTCAGATTTTCGCGCATGAGTGAAACCCAGTAGACCGCGAACAATCCCGGCAATCCGATCCGCTTCCGAATGAATCACCTCAGCATCACTGCGGACTTGATCGGTCGCAAGTTCGCTACGTTGAATCAATTGGGCTCGGCCGATGACAACATTCAACGGCGTACCAATCTCGTGAGCAATCCCAGCCGCCATGCGTCCCACGCTGTTCAATCGGTCTGAATGTCGGAGTTGCTCAATCGCCTCCACGCGAGAGGCCGTTTCTGCCTGCAGCCGTTCGCGCTGTGCCGACAATTGTTGACACATTTCGTTGAGTGCCGTTGCCAAACGGCCCAATTCGTCACCACCACCCACTACGATCGGCTCGTCAAAGTCACCGTTTCCAACCCGGTGCACCTTCTCGATTAGTTGATTGAGCGGTTTACCCACCATATTGACGCCACCCACCCAAATCACAATCCCTGATAGCGTCGCCACCCCAATGAGAGCCACCAACGAGGTGATCAGCGACTGACGCATTCGTCTCGCCGAAGCTGTATCGGGGGCTGCAACCTCGATTCGTCCGGCCGGCAATTCATTTTCTCCAAAGACCGGAACATACGTGTAAAGAAAGGGCTGGCCAGATCGATCTGGCATACCGAAGGTGGTCACCTCACGCCGGGCAAGGATCAAGTCGGTCGGCACGGTGGGACGGCTTTGGCCGCCATCGTTCAGCTCTACCCATCGCACCTGAACGTGCTGCACAACACCGCGAGAACGGCTTAAATATTGTGAAATATCTTGCGACGGGATCCCCCGATCTCGCATCGTCGATTGAATCGTCGCTGCTAAATCTTTGGCATAGCGTTCGTGCTCATCAATTGCCAGCCGCCGATTTGTTTGAATCGTCAGGTAGGAGAACAGACCGACAATCGCCAGCAACCCGATCAGGAACAGTAGGATTAACTTGGCAGCGAGTCGCATTGTTCCCGATCGTTGAAAGCGCAAAAGCGTATTGTACGCAGGTTCTATCACTGCGCGGCAATCCTTGCACACCGCCACTACGCCGCAAAACCAGACTTTGCGGCGTTCACTTTCCTCGCGCGGTTGGATGATTGCGATGGCCACCGGCAAACGCTGGTTGCCGGTGGCTCAAAGCCAAGCATCACGAATTTGGCGTTTCCATTTCGGCCGCTTGATAGGTCAGGTCGATCGTCTCACCGCCCCGAACCACCTGCAGTTCGACTCGATCGCCAATCGGTGATCGCTCAACCGCCAACTGGAGCGCCTGCGGTGTCTTCACTACTTGGCCGGCGATACGGACGATTACGTCCCCCTCCTGCAGGCCAGCTTCAGCTGCCGGAGTCCCTTCCATCACCTTGGTCACCGCGACACCCGATCGGGGTTTGACAGCCAACTCACCAGCCAATTGACCAGTGACCGGTTGGATGCCAACACCGAGGTAAGCCCGGCGGACCTTTCCCTCTTCGACCAACTGCCGACTGACCCACCGAGCAAGGTTCGAAGGAACGGCAAAGCCAATCCCTTCATTGCCGCCGCTACGGGAATGAATCGCAGTATTGATCCCGATCACCTCACCTCGCATGTTGACCAAAGGGCCGCCACTATTGCCGGGATTGATCGCAGCGTCAGTTTGCAGGAAGTTCTCACGATCGGTAATTCCCAAATCGCGGTGCTTCGCACTGATGATGCCGGCGGTCACAGTACTCTCAAGCCCGAAGGGTTGCCCCAAAGCCAACACCCAGTCGCCAATTGACGACTCATCACTGTTGCCCAACGGGGCTGCGATTAAATCTTCCGCGTTCTCGATCCGAACCACCGCCAAGTCTGTTTTGGGGTCGGTCCAAACATCGACAGCCGCAAATTCTCGCCCGTCGTGGGTACGAACGATCACCTCACCCCCTCCTTCGACAACATGATTGTTGGTCAAGACGATTCCCGAAGCGTCAATGATCACGCCCGACCCGATCCCCCGATTGGGCATTGGGTTGCCGAATGGCATGTTGGGAACGCCCGGTCGAGGACTGCGATATTGAAAATCTCGGAACATGTCTTCGAACGGCGTCCCTGCGAATGGATGACGGCGATCGAGGCCCTCGTCCTCTGGGACCGCATCGTTCGCTGCGGGACCACCACTGATTTGGTGGGTTAACTGCGGACGGTTTTCAATCGCGACAACGGTCGGCAGCAGCGCACTGCTCACGGTTCGAAACGCAGTTGATAAAACAACTGCTGAGTTAATCGCTGCTTGTTGCTCAGGCGTCATGTCCTGCATGGCGGCCTTCGAGCCCGAGACATCAGCCCGCACCCATGCGCCACCTGCCACCATCAGGCCGGCCGCAATCAAGCCGCCGGGAACGAGCCAGCGAGACTTCCAATTAACGGTCATATTTGCTTCCTTTGTTCTGATAACGTGCATTCCAAGGTCCGCCCGATACCACCGGGAGGACTGTGCATTCCCTGCTACGCAGTTAGCGTGCCAGACTCAAAAAAGAGCTTTTTGCGGTCTTTTTACGTCGTTTTCCTCGGGCCGACTGGGGCATCATGCCCCAGCGAGGCATGAT